>NZ_BMVU01000002.1 GCF_014650875.1 Streptomyces minutiscleroticus | reverse complement strand
GATGAAGGACGCCCTGCGCGCCCGCGCCACGGTCGGCGAGGTGTGCAACGCCCTGCGCGAGGTCTGGGGCACCTACGTGCCGAGCGACGCCTTCTGAGCCGCGTTCCCACTCCGCAGGAGTGACCGGGGGCGGGGCACCCCCGCCCCCGGTCACTCCTGCGGGGAGCGGGCAGCGGGCCCCGGGTGCGTCGGCGCCGCTCCCGGCCTCTCCGCCGACGCCCTCCTCGGCCGCGACGGCCGGCCGCCCGTCTTCCGGGCGGCCGACAGCATGTCCCCGGACGGCCGGCGGCCCGTCCCGCGGAATGCGGAATCCAGGATCCGGAGCCCGGAACCGGAGTGCCGCGCCCGCGTGCGACACTCCTGCCATGTTCGGCGTCATCGACCTCCCCACCTACCTCGCGGGCCTCGTCCTGATCGTGCTGCTGCCCGGGCCCAACTCGCTGTACGTGCTGTCCGTGGCCGCGCGCCGCGGGGTGCGGGCCGGTTACCGGGCCGCCGCCGGCGTGTGGTGCGGGGACACGGTGCTGATGACGCTGTCGGCGGCCGGCGTCGCCTCGCTGCTCCAGGCCAACGCCGTGCTGTTCGGCATCGTGAAGTACGCGGGCGCCGGCTATCTGACCTGGCTCGCCGTCGGCATGATGCGCGCCGCGTGGAGCCTGTGGCGCACGCGCGGCGAGCGGGCGGCGCGGGACCCGGAGGCGCCCGCCGCCACGGCCGCCGACGAGCGGCCGCTGCGCAAGGCGCTGGTCATCAGCCTGTTCAATCCGAAGGCGATCCTGTTCTTCGTCGCCTTCTTCGTGCAGTTCGTCGACCCCGGGTACGCCCACCCGGCGCTGTCCTTCGTCGTGCTCGGCGCCTTCGCGCAGCTGTTCAGCTTCCTGTACCTGTCGGCGCTGATCTTCAGCGGCACGAGGCTGGCCGCCGCCTTCCGGCGCCGCAGGCGGCTCTCGGCGGGCGCCACGTCGGCGGCCGGCGTCCTCTTCCTCGGCTTCGCGGTCAAGCTCTCGCTGGCGAGCGCCTAGGCCGTCACCGCGCGGCCGCTCCCGCGCCGAGCGCCCGCGGGAGGGCCGCGTCCGCGCCGAGCGTCCGCGTCAGATGGGCGACGGCGCCCTCGACACCGTCCCCGGACCACGCCACGTACCCGTCGGGCCGGACGAGGAACACCCCCGTGCCGTAGGGCGCGTACGCCGGGACGCGGACGGTGCGCACGACGGCCGGGCCGGTTCCGGGCGACTCGGTGCCTTCGGCCGCGTCCGCACCGGCACCGGGGTCCGTGCCGACCGTGAGCAGCGTCCAGTGGGGCCCGCGGAACGCGTCGAGCAGGGAGATCCCGCCGGGGTTCCCCAGCGGCGCGCGGTCGCCGGCCCGCAGGGCCCCGTCCGGCAGGTCCGCGCGGGTCTCGGCCGTGAGCGAGGAGCCGCGGTAGCCGAGTCCCAGCTGCTGCGTCGCCGCGCCCCGGCGGACCTCGCCGCGGTGGACGCCGGTGGACAGGCCCAGCATGTGCGCCGCCACCGGCCGCCGCTCCTCCTCGTAGGTGTCGAGGAGCGGGTCCGGGGCCCCGCCGCGCAGCACCGCGCCCAGCTTCCAGCCGAGGTTGTACGCGTCCTGCACGCTGGTGTTGAGGCCCTGCCCGCCGGCCGGCGAGTGCACGTGCGCGGCGTCGCCCGCGAGGAACACCCGGCCCGCGCGGAACCGGTCGGCCAGTGCGGCCCGCGGCCGGAAGTCCGAGGCCCAGCGCACCTCGGTGACGTCGTCCGCGCCGAGGTGGGTGCGGGCGGCGATCACCGCGCGCACGGCGTCCGGGCTCGTGTCCACGGCCGTGCCCGCCGGGAACTGCGCCGCGAGCTGGAAGTCCTCGATGTGCGGCAGCGGGCAGAGCGCCAGGTGCCCGTGCCCGTCGCGCGGCGGGAACATGTGCCAGTTGTCGCGGTCCAGGCCCCGGAGGCGGACGTCGGCGACCAGCACCGGACGCGGGTCCACCGTCTCGCCGGTCATGCCGACGCCGAGGGCGCGCCGCACGGCCGAGCGGCCGCCGTCGGCGGCGACGGCGTAGCGGGCGCGGACCGGCCCGCCCGCGGCGAACCGCGCGGTCACCCCGTCGCCGTCCTGCGCGATCCCCACCAGCTCCCGCCCGAAGGCGACCGAGCCGCCCAGTTCGGTGAGGCGCGCGAAGAGGATCTCCTGCGTGCGCCACTGCGGCAGCATCCACGGCCGCGTGAACGGCTCGCTCTCGGTCGGCTCCGTCTCGTCGAACATCCGGTGCTCGCCCTTGCGCTCCCCGTCCTCCCAGACCATCCCGACCGGGTACGGGCCGCCCGCCGCGCGCACGGCCTCCCGTACGCCGAGGTCGTCGAGGACCTCCATCGTGCGCGGCTGGATCCCCTTGCCGCGCGAGCCGGGGAAGAGGGCCCCGGACCGCTCCACGACCAGCGCCCGCACCCCGCGCCGGGCGAGGTCGACACCGAGCGCGAGCCCGGTCGGCCCCGCCCCCACGATCAGTACGTCCGTCTCCGTCGTCCCCGTGCGTGCCGCATCGCTCACGGGAGCCTCCTTAACGCTGTTAAGTGCCGTCGTTCCCGAGCGTGGACTTAACGCTGTTAAATTGTCAAGCGTGAGCATGGAACCGACCGGACGGAAGACGGCGCGACTGGACCGCGGGCGCGTGGCCGACACGGCGCTGCGGCTGCTGAACGAGGTGGGCCTGGACGGGCTCACCCTGCGCGCCATCGCCAAGGAGCTGGACGTCAAGGCCCCGGCCCTGTACTGGCACTTCAAGGACAAGCAGGCGCTGCTCGACGAGATGGCGACGGAGATGTACCGCCGGATGGCGGCCGGCGTGACGCTTCCGCACGGCGCGACCTGGCGCGAGCGGCTGCTGGTGTCCAGCCGCGGGCTGCGCACCGCCCTGCTGGACTACCGCGACGGCGCCAAGGTCTTCAGCGGCTCCCGCTTCACGGGCGCCGAGCACGGGGCCGCGATGGAGGACAACCTGCGCGCCTTCACGGCGGCGGGCTTCACGCTCGCGCAGGCCGTGCGCGCGACCACCACGGCGTACCTGTTCACACTCGGCTTCGTCACCGAGGAGCAGGGCGTGCAGCCGCTGCCGGGCGAGCGCCGCGCGGGCTTCGACGTGGCCGAGCGCGCCCGGCTGCTGGCCGACTTCCCCCTGACCGCGGCCGCGGGACCGGAGATCTTCGAGAACTACGACGAGCACTTCGAGGAGGGGCTCGCGCTGGTGGTGGAGGGGATCGCGGCGCGCTACGGCGTCACGTGAGACGTACGGCCGGGGCCGCCGGCCTCGTGGACGAGGCCGGCGGTGCGCCCGAGGGATCCCGCCCGGGGTTCAGCGCGGCGCCGACAGCGCCTTGCGCAGCCGGGGCGCCAGCCGGTCCTCCACGCAGCGGTTCAGCAGCCAGGCCAGGACCAGCATCGTCGCCACCGTCAGCGGGAAGGTGGCGTACGACGGGATGCCCAGGTGCCGGTGGTACGCCTCGACGGCGACCCAGCCCAGGTGCTCGTGGACCAGGTAGAAGGGGTAGGTCAGCGCGCCCGCGACCGTCAGCCAGCGCCAGTTCGCCCAGCTGAGCCAGCCGAGCGCGATCGCGGCGACGGCCAGGTGGCCGAGGGTGACGACCAGCACGATGCCGAACGAGGTGCGGTAGGAGAAGAACTCCGGGTTCGGCGCGTGCCACAGCCGGTCCACCGCGTAGTGCTGGCCGATCAGCCAGTTGACGCCCACGATGCCCCAGGCGTACGGGTCGCGGCGGTCGCGGTGCACGAGGTAGAGGCCGATGCCGCTGATGAAGAACGGCGCGTACTCGGGCATCAGGACCAGGTCGAGCAGCGGCTCGTCCGCCGCCTCGGCGAGCGCCGCCGCGAGCGTCCAGCCCGCGCAGAACAGCACGACCCGCTGCCGGGAGGCGCCCGGCAGCACGATGCACAGCGCGAACAGCGCGTAGAAGCGGACCTCCGCCCACAGCGTCCAGCACACGCCGAGGACCCGGTCCACGCCCAGCGGCTGCTGCATCATCGTCAGGTTCACCAGGGCGTCGCTCGGCGACACCGCCTCGTACGCCACCGCCGGCAGTGCGAAGACGGCCGTCACCAGGACGATCGCGGCCCAGTAGGAGGGCAGCAGGCGCGAGGCGCGCGAGGCGAAGAACGACCGCAGGGTGCGCCCCCAGCCGCTCATGCAGATCACGAAGCCGCTGATGACGAAGAAGACCTGCACGCCGAGACAGCCGTAGGCGAACCACTCGTGCAGCGTGGGGAACTGGAGCCTCGGCGAGGTGCCCCACGCCTCGGCGATCTCGCCGTCGCGGCCGCCGTAGTGGTACGCGGCGACCATCAGGGCGGCGACCAGGCGCAGTCCGTCGAGCGCGCGCAGGCGCGGCGCGTGCTTGCGGGGGCCCGACGGCGGCGGGACGTCGGCTCCGGTCCCGGTCCCGGTGCCGGCTCCGGGCTCGGGCTTCGCCGGAACGATCTCTATCGCACTCATCCGAGGGTCGCCCGCTTCAGCGAGCGCGCCCGGCGGGCCACGCGGCGCACGGTCGCGTTGCGCGGGATGAAGGCGAGCTGCGGCGGTACGGCGCCGGGCAGGGCGAGCGAGGTGAGCCGCCGCCGCTTGAAGTACCGCCAGGTGTGGTCGTCCAGACGCCGGGTCAGGTACCGCTCGGCGGCCGGGCGCAGGCCCGGGTAGATCTTGGGCTGCATCGCGTAGCCCACGGTCCGCACCAGCTCGGTCAGGTCCTCCGTGGACAGACCGGGGCGCTGTGCGGCGACCGCCTCCCGGTCGGTCAGCTCCGGCAGCAGCGCGTCGACGATCGTGACGGGGACGCGGTTGCTGTTCTCGTACGGGGTGAGCCGGTCCAGCAGCGGTCCGGTGCCGATCCGGGCGACCGGCAGGCCGTACAGCGCGGAGGCCGTGAGCAGGGCGGTGGAGAAGCAGCCGACGACGAGCGCGGGACGCATCCGCTGGTACAGCACCTCGGCGAGGACCGGGGTGTCCAGGACCGTCAGCTCGGCGCCGATCTTCTCGGCCTCCTTCTCCAGCGTGCGCGACCAGCGCGCGGGGGCCGTCGGGTGCGGCTTGAACACCAGGCGGGTGTGGCCGAGCAGGACGGCGCCCCGGACCATCCGCACGTGCAGGTCCTCCTCCTCCTCGGCGGTGAGGATGCCGAGGGCGGAGAGGTACTGGCCGAGCAGCAGCGCGGGCGCCTCGACGGCGGGCAGCGCCCCGCCGGTGTCGGCCAGGTCGCCCAGCACCTTCACGAAGGCGTCCGTCGGCACGACCTCCGGCCCGACGCCGAACTCCGTGAGCAGCAGCGGCCTCAGGCCCGGCACCAGGTCCAGGTGGAGCAGGCGGTCCACGCGGGTGCCGACCAGCGGGTCGATCTTGCTGCGGGTGGGGCCGTAGCTCATCAGGCCGTCCGCGTACACCGTCACCGGGGCGCCCATGAAGATCTGCGCGATGCCGAGGGCAGGGTTGACCTGGATGGACTCCACGGCCAGTTCGACGTCGTCGTCGCCCAGGCGCCAGGCGAGGCGCAGATGGCGCTCCCACAGCGGCACGTCGTCCGGGCGCGGCGCCCAGCCGCCCGGGTGGAAGGGCGAGATGGTCTCGTTCCACGAGATCACGTCGTCGAACCGGTCGCGCAGCCGCTCGAAGCCGGGCATCCCGTCCAGCGGCGGCGTGGTCTCCGGCGTGGCCGCGTTGTTGGAGACCAGCAGGACGCGCCGGTCCGCGGGGCGGAAGAGGTCGCAGTCCAGGGCGGCGGCGAGCGTGGCCGTCCCGTACAGCGTCGAGGCGAGGAAGATCTGGGTGGTCACGCGGCCGCCCCCGCCCCGGCCGGACGGCGGCGCAGCCGGCGCAGCCGGGTCGCGCGCTGGACGTCCATGGAATCGAGGGCCTCGTCCAGGACGTCCTGCGGCATGCGGCGCAGCGCGACGGTACTCATCGACTTCAATTTCCGTGCCACGGCGGGCTCGAACCTTTCGATGGATCCCAGGTGATGGGAAATAATCGCACAGTACGTGCGCACGGCTTTCGGCAGCAGTTTGTCCGCGTCCCGGTCCGCGGCGGTCTCCTCGATCACCTGGTCGAATGCCCGGATGAAATCGAGTTGCCGCACATCGCCGATCTGGGTGAGCGAGGAGGCGACCCCGCGCCGGTAGAACACCCCGAGCAGTCCCACCGTGGCGAAGGAGTCGGCCTCGCGGTGCAGCCGCCAGATCCACGGCCGGTCCTCGGCGGTGCGCAGCCCGTCGGTGAAGTGCAGCAGCCCGCGGTCCAGCAGTCGGCGGTGGTAGATCCCCGCCCAGGCGTAGGCGTAGTCGACGGAGGTGGAGCGGTCGGCGGGCAGGATGGCGTCGCGCGGGTCCATGACGACGCCCCGCCGGCCGTGCGGCACCCGGTGGACCGAGCGCGCCCGCGCCGTGCACTGCACATGGTCGGTGCGGACGAAATCGCAGCCCAGGTCCTCGATGGAGGCGAGGAGCCGCTCGTAGTACCCGGGCGCGAGCCAGTCGTCGCCGTCGAGGAACGTCAGGTACTCGCCGCGCGCGGCGTCGATGCCGGTGTTGCGCGCGGTCGCCAGCCCTCCGTTCTGCTCGTGTCTGATCAGCACGGCGCCCGGGAGCTCGCGCTCCGCGCGCGCGAGCACGTCCGGTGTCCCGTCGCGCGAGCAGTCGTCGACGAGAATGAACTCGAAGTCCTCGCGCGCGTTGGCGCGCAGGCTCTTCAGGGTGTCGGGCGCGTATTGCTGCACGTTGTAGAACGGCACGATGACGGAGAGCTTGACCACGGACGTGACGTTAGGCGGCGGCCCGGCATTCGTCTTTACCCGTAGTGGGATAGCAGGTGAACGACGCGTGGCGGAACAGTGAACCGGTTCTTTTCCGGGGCCGTTCCCGAGCCGATTTCCCATTCGTCGACGTGCTGTTAACCGTTTGTTGCATTCGGGTTGGGCCGCACATCGGAATGCCTTCCTAGCTTTTTCGACGTGCCAGAAAGAACGACGAGGTCCCTGCGGGTCGCCGTCCTCGCGGACTCCGACACCCGGTGGAAGTGGGGCGCGCTCACCGCGCACCGCATCGCATCGGACGGTCCGGACGTCCGTCTCGACGGTTTCCTGCTGCGGGGCCGTGCCACCCCCACCGCCCGTCAGCTCGACGAGGTCGGCGTCCGCGCGGACTCCCTGCGCGAGGTGACCGCCGCCGAGTTCCTGCGCGCCATGGGCGCGCAGGGCGACGGGGACGCGCAGGGCGACGGGGACGCGGCGTACGACGTCGTCGTGCTCGCCCTCGTCGGCGGCGGGGTCCAGGCGATGCTGCACGGCCTGGCCCACGTCTGGCGGGGCCGCACCCGGCGGCCCGTGGTCGTCACCGGCTACGTCGGCGTCGTCTACGAGAAGCTCGCCGACGGCCTGCTGCTGCGGCACGGCGCGGACCTCGTCCTCGCCAACTCCCGCCAGGACGCCGAGCGCTTCCGCGCCGTGTACGAGGGCGTGGGCGCCGACGCCGCGTCGGTCACCGAGGTGGCGCTGCCCTTCCTCGGCGGCGCCCCGTACGAGAAGCACGACCCGTACACGGTCGTCTTCGCCGCCCAGCCCTCCGTCCCGGACAACCGCAGGGACCGCACGTACCTGCTGGAGCGGCTCGTCCGGCACGCGAAGCTGCACCCCGGGCGCGAGGTGCTGCTCAAGCTGCGCTCCAAGCCGGGCGAGCACACCACGCACATCGAGGAGCTGCCGTACCAGAAGCTGGTGCAGCGCCTGGACCCGCCGGCCAACTTCCGGCTCGTGTACGGCCACATGGGCGAGGTCCTGGACCGCACCGACCTGCTGGTCACGGTCAGCTCGACGGCCGCCCTCGAGGCCCTGCACCGGCGCGTGCCCACGGTCCTGCTGACCGACCTGGGCGTGCGCGAGGCGCTCGGCAACCACCACTTCGTCGGCTCCGGGTGCCTGGCCTCCTGGGACCAGCTCGACGCCGGGCACCTGCCGGAGCCCGACGAGGAGTGGGTCGCCCGGCAGGGCGTCGCGGCCGAGGGAGGCTACGAGACCGCCTTCGACGCGGCGCGGGAGCGCATCGCCGCCCTGCTCGGCGCGGACCGGCTGCCCCCGCTCGCCCCCTACTACACGCCCGTCACCGCGCCCGGCTACCTGCCCGGCGTCCTCGCCCGCCACCACCTCGCGCCCGACGGCAGCCCGCTGCCCGGCGCGCCCGACGCCGAGCGCGAACCGGGCCCGGTCCGGCAGATCGTGCGCCGGGCGGCGCGCGGCGCCTACCGGCACGGCGTCCAGCGCGTGGCGCCCGTGATCCGCCGGATGGGCGAGCTGTGAGCGCCTCCGACGCGGACGGCGCCGCCGCGCACGCCTTCATCCCCTCCCAAGGAGTACAGCCCATGTCCCAGCCGGAAGCACCGGAGGCCGGCCGGCCGGCCGCGGTGCGCCGCGTGCTCGCGGTGATCCCCGCCCGCGGCGGCTCCAAGGGCGTCCCCGCGAAGAACCTCGCCCCCGTCGGCGGCGTGCCGCTGGTCGCCCGCGCCGTGCGCGCCTGCCGCACGTCCCGCCTGGTCACGGACGTCGTCGTGTCCACCGACGACCAGGAGATCGCCGCCGTGGCGAGAGCGGCCGGCGCCGAGGTGGTGCTGCGCCCCGCCGCCATCGCCGGCGACACCGCCACCTCCGAGGCCGCCGTCCTGCACGCCATGGACGCCCACGAGGCCCTGCACGGCGCCGAGGTGGACGTCGTCCTCCTGGTGCAGTGCACGAGCCCGTTCCTCGCCCGAGAGGACATCGACGGCGTCGCCGGCGCGGTGGCGGAGAACGGCGCGGACACGGCCCTGACCGTGGCGCCCTTCCACGGCTTCGTCTGGCGCGACGCGGCCGACGACCCGGCGGTCGCGGGCGCCGGCGCCACCGCGCGGGCCAACGGCGGCGCCACCACCGTCACCGGGGTCACCGCCGCGGAGGGCGGCTACGGCGTCAACCACGACAAGTCCTTCCGGCCCCGCCGCCAGGACCGCCCCCAGGACCTGCTGGAGACCGGCGCCGCCTACGCGATGGACGCCGCGGGCTTCCGCGCCCACGGGCACCGCTTCTTCGGCCGCACGGACCTCGTGCGCACCGACCCCGCACGGGTCCTGGAGATCGACGACCCGCACGACCTCGCCCGCGCCCGGGCCCTCGCGCCCCTCTTCGACGCGGACCTCCCCGAAGACCCCGACTCCGCGCGGACCCCCACGGGTCCGCTCCCCACCGCCGACGACGTCGACGCGGTGGTCCTCGACTTCGACGGCACCCAGACCGACGACCGGGTGCTGATCGACTCCGACGGACGCGAGTTCGTCTCCGTGCACCGCGGGGACGGACTCGGCATCGCGGCCCTCCGCAGGAGCGGCCTGCCGCTGCTGATCCTGTCCACGGAGCAGAACCCGGTCGTCGCCGCCCGCGCACGGAAGCTGAAGGTCCCCGTGCTGCACGGCATCGACCGGAAGGACCTCGCACTCAAGCAGTGGTGCGAGGAGCAGGGCATCGCGCCTGAGCGCGTGCTCTACGTCGGCAACGACGTCAACGACCTCCCGTGCTTCGGCCTCGTCGGCTGGCCCGTGGCGGTCGCGAGCGCCCACGACGTCGTGCGCGGCGCCGCACGCGCGGTCACCACCGTCCCCGGTGGCGACGGCGCGATCCGGGAGATCGCCGGCTGGATCCTCGGCCCCTCCCTCGACCCTCTCGACAAGTAAGGAACTTCTCTTCCATGAGCACCAACTCCCGCCTGCGCAAGTTCGGCTCGAAGACCGCCGGCCCGGGGCAGCCCGTCTACGTCGTCGGCGAGATCGGCATCAACCACAACGGCGAGCTCGAGAACGCGTTCAAGCTGATCGACGCGGCCGCCGAGGCCGGCTGCGACGCCGTGAAGTTCCAGAAGCGCACCCCGGAGATCTGCACCCCGCGCGACCAGTGGGACATCGAGCGCGACACCCCCTGGGGCCGCATGACCTACATCGACTACCGCCACCGCGTGGAGTTCGGTGAGGACGAGTACCGCCAGATCGACGAGTACGCCAAGAGCAAGGGCATCGACTGGTTCGCCTCCCCGTGGGACACCGAGGCCGTCGCCTTCCTGGAGAAGTTCGACGTCCCGGCCCACAAGGTGGCCTCCGCCTCCCTGACCGACGACGAGCTGCTGCGCGCCCTGCGCGCCACCGGCCGCACGGTCATCCTCTCCACCGGCATGTCGACGCCGAAGCAGATCCGCCACGCCGTCGAGGTCCTGGGCAGCGACAACATCCTGCTCTGCCACGCCACCTCGACCTACCCGGCGAAGGCGGAGGAGCTGAACCTGCGCGTCATCAACACCCTCCAGGCCGAGTACCCGAACGTCCCGATCGGCTACTCCGGCCACGAGACCGGCCTGCAGACCACGCTCGCCGCGGTCGCCCTCGGCGCCACCTTCGTCGAGCGTCACATCACCCTCGACCGCGCCATGTGGGGCTCGGACCAGGCCGCCTCCGTGGAGCCGCAGGGCCTCGCGCGCCTCGTCCGCGACATCCGCATCATCGAGGAGTCCCTCGGCGACGGCGTCAAGAAGGTCTACGAGTCCGAGCTCGGCCCGATGAAGAAGCTGCGCCGCGTCCAGGGCGTCGTCGCCGAGGCGGAGATCGCCGCGGCGGCGGGCGAGCCGGTCACGGTCTGATCCCCCTCCCGCCCACCCCAAGGGAAGCGACGGCAGAACGTCGATGAGTCCCCGCGCCGGGTCCGCCGGCCCCCAGTCACCCGACACCCTGGCCTTCGTCGAGAGCCCGGTGCAGCTCCTCAACGTCCTGGAGTGGGCGCACCTGCACGCGCTCGGGACCGGTCCGGCCCCGGCCGCCGGCGGGCCGGGGCGCGCCCCGGCCGGCGCGGCGCCGGGACCCGGCGCGGGACTCGCCCTCGTCGTGCTGTCGCCCGTCGACCCGATGACGCGGGGCCAGCTGCGCCGCATGGCGGAGCTGGCCCGCCAGGAGGGGCACGAGGTCCGCTGGGAGGAGGCGCGCGGCGGTGCCGCGGCACCGTTCCGGACGATCGGCTCCCTGGCCCCGCTACTGCGCAGGGCCCGCCGGATCGTCCTGGGGGACCCCTTCTCCCGCTACGTCCAGCTGCTGCTCACCATCGCGCGCGCCCGCGACCTGGTGGTCGTGGACGACGGCACGGCGACGATGGAGTTCGTCTCCCAGCTGGCGCGCGGCGAGCGGCTGGTGCGCTGGCACCGGCGCGGCGGCCGCCCCGGCCCCCGCGACCTGGTGTTCGCGCCGGTCTCGGCCTCGGCGCGGCGCCGGCTCACCCCGGGGGAGCGGCGGCGGGTGGAGGTCTTCTCCTCGATGCCGATCACCGAGGCCCCCGAGGGCGTCCGGGTCTCGGTGAACGACTTCGCCTGGACCCGCGCCCGCTTCGGCCCGCCCCGCGTCACCGCGGGCGCGGACCTCGTCGGCACCTCCCTGGTGGAGACCGGGGTCGTGGACGCCGACCGCTACCTGGAGGCGGTCAGGGGCCTGGCGCGGGCCCACCGCGCCGCCCGCTACTTCGCGCACCGCCGCGAGAGCACCGAGAAGCTGCACCGTCTGGCCACCGAGGTCGGGCTGGAGATCGTCCGCCCCGACCTCCCGCTGGAGCTGATCGCCCGCCGCGGGCCCATCGGCCGGACGGTCCTCAGCTTCCCCTCGACCGTGGTCCACACCCTCCCGCTGGCCCTGGCCGGCACGGAGGTCCGGGTGGCGGTCTGTGACATAGACCCCACGTGGCTCACCGCACACGCCTCTCCCCGCGCCCAGGGCTTCCTCTCCGGAGTGACGGGTACGGCTCGGGACGTCCACCGGCTGTCGGCGGTCGCCGGCTGAGGACGGGGTGACGGAGCGGGACGTCCGGGAGTGTCCGGGACGTCCCGCTCCGGCGCTTTCAGGCCGTTATCGGACTCCTGTCCGGCAGGTGAACGGAACCGCGGGCGTGTGCGGCGCCGTGGTATGCGTAGGAGTTCCTGTCATGGACGCACAGGTTCCGGACGGGAATGAACCCTCCATCCTCGGGGTTCTTCCACGGAGGGCGAGCGGTCACCGCCGACCGTCTCTGCGGGCTTGCCCGGAAAGCCGGGCGAGTTTACCCGTCCTGCCCGAAAGTTATGCGCCACGCGGACAAGTTTTCTTCCCCGAACGGGTTGAATTTTTGTTGATCGTCCGTCAGTCGGCCGCCACGTCGTCCTACCCTTCAGAGGGTGAACCAACTGATGTCCCTAGAGTCCGAGGCCGACACCCACGGGGAAGCCGCGCTTCCCGGCACGCTGCCCGAGGCCCTGCGTGCCGAGCTGATCGCCTTCCGCCGCGATCTGCACATGCACCCCGAACTGGGCAACCAGGAGTTCCGCACCACCGCCGCGATCAAGGCCCGCCTGGAGCAGGCCGGCCTCGCGCCCCGCGTGCTGCGCACCGGTACCGGCCTCGTCTGCGACATCGGCGAGCCGGACCCGGCCCGTCCGATGCTGGCGCTGCGCGCCGACATCGACGCGCTGCCCATCCCGGACACGAAGGCCGACTGCCCCTACCGGTCGACCGTCCCCGACCGCGCCCACGCCTGCGGCCACGACGTGCACACCACCGTCGTCCTCGGCGCGGGCCTCGTCCTCGCCGACCTGCACCGCCAGGGCCTGCTCCGGCGTGCCGTGCGGCTGATCTTCCAGCCCGCCGAGGAGGTACTGCCGGGCGGGGCGCAGGAGGTCGTCGAGTCCGGCGGGCTCGACGGCGTCGGCAGGATCGTCGCCGTGCACTGCGACCCGAAGGTCGAGGCGGGCCGGGTCGGCCTGCGGCACGGCGCCATCACCTCCGCCTGCGACCGCCTGGAGGTGGCGCTCGACGGGCCCGGCGGCCACACCGCGCGCCCGCACCTCACCACCGACCTGGTGACCGCCGTCGCCCGGGTCGCCGTGGACGTGCCGGCCGTGGTCGCGCGGCGCGTCGACGCCCGCTCGGGCCTCTCGGTGACCTGGGGCCGCATCGAGTCCGGGCACGCGTGCAACGTGGTCCCGCAACACGCCGAGCTGGCCGGCACCGTCCGCTGCCTGGACCTGGCCGCCTGGCGCGCCGCGCCCGACATCGTGCACGCCGCGATCGACGAGGTCGCCACCCTGCACCGCGCCAAGTCGCAGATCAACTACATCCGCGGCGTCCCGCCGGTCGTCAACGACGCGGCCGTCACCGAGCTGCTGCGCGAGGCGATGACCGCCCGCCGGGGCGCGGAGTCCGTGGAGGACACCGAGCAGAGCCTGGGCGGCGAGGACTTCTCCTGGTACCTGGAGCACGTCCCCGGCTCGATGGCCCGCCTCGGCGTCCGCAGGCCCGGCGACCACGTCGTCCGCGATCTGCACCAGGGCGACTTCGACGCCGACGAGTCGGCCATCACGGCGGGCGTCGAGCTGTTCACCGCGGCGGCCCTGCTGGACGCCGGCGTCTGACCGGGACGGGGTGCCGGCCGATGCCCGGCCGGTACCCCTTCGTCCCCTTGCGTCACCCGCCCGTAACCGGCGCGGCACGAACGCGACCGGCCACCAGCACGAATGGATAACAGCACGGCGGTACCCCGTTCCCCGCCCTTTCTACGCGCGTTAATGTGCGCCGAACTCAGCGCCCACTGCGGAGCTTTGAAGAATGGGGAACTTCACCATGCGTCGGACATCCGGACTGACCCGCGTCGCGGTGGGGGTCGCGTCGCTCGCGCTCGCCACCGCGGCCTGCGGCGGCACCAGCAGCGAGGCCGGGAACGAGGACGAGGGCGGCGGGAAGGAGAAGGGACTCGCCATCGCGTACGACATCGGCGGCCGGGGCGACCAGTCCTTCAACGACGCCGCGTACGCGGGCCTGAAGAAGGCGAAGAGCGAGTTCGGCTACGCCACCGCCGACATCGAGCCCACCGAGGGCGAGACGGACGCCGACAAGGTGCAGCGTCTGACCTCCCTGGCCAAGCAGGGCCACAACCCCATCATCGGGGTCGGCTTCGCGTACGGCCCCGCGATGGAGGAGGTCGCCAAGAAGTACCCGAAGACCACCTTCGGCATCGTGGACTCGGTCGTCGAGGGCGACAACGTGGCCTCCCTGGTCTTCGCCGAGAACGAGGCCTCGTACCTCGCCGGCGTCGCCGCCGCCAAGGCGACGAAGTCCAATACCGTGGGCTTCGTGGGCGGGGTGGACGTCCCGCTGATCCACAAGTTCGAGGCGGGCTTCGAGCAGGGCGTCAAGGACACGAACCCGAAGGTGAAGGTCCTCTCCCAGTATCTGACCCAGACCGCGGAGGAGGGCGGCTTCTCCAGCCCGGACAAGGGCAAGGCCGCCGCCGAGGCGCAGCTGGAGAAGAACGCCGACGTCATCTACCAGGCCGCCGGGCTCTCCGGGCAGGGTGTCATCGAGGCCGCCGCCACCGAGAAGAAGTGGGCGATCGGCGTCGACTCGGACCAGTACAAGCAGGGAGCCCTCGCCAAGTACAAGGACTACATCCTGACCTCGGCACTCAAGGACGTCGGTGGTTCGGTGTACGCGCTCGCCAAGTCCGTCGAGGACGGCAAGCCGCTGACCGGCACGCAGACCTTCGACCTCGAGGCCGACGGCGTGGGCCTGTCCGAGAGCAACCCCGGGTTCGCGAAGATCGCCGGGCTCTCGGACGCCGTGGCGAAGGCCAAGGAGGGCATCATCGACGGGTCGATCAAGGTGAGGACCGAGTAGCCGGCGCCCTTTCGGGGAGGCGGGCGCACATCCCGCCCGCCTCCCCGCGCGACCGGCCGGAGAGCCACCCTCCGGAGCCGTGCGACCGCCCTCGGCGACGGCCTCATAACGAGGCGGTCAGTCTGTATAACAAGGTGGACAGAAGGGGTTTTCTCGTCGGTCTACGCGCGTTAATCTGCCGCGGAGCCAGAGCGCCGCCCCCGATCCCCGCCAGGCGCTCGTACGACAGGAGCAACACCATGCGCCGGGTTTCCCGCCTTACGGTCGCGGGCGCAGCGACCGCTTCCCTCGCCCTCGCCCTCTCGGCCTGCGGCGGCACCTCCACCGAGAGCTCGTCCTCCTCGGAGTCCAAGGGCGACAAGGGCCTCGCCATCGCCTACGACGTCGGCGGCAAGGGCGACCAGTCCTTCAACGACGCCGCGTACGCGGGCCTGGAGCAGGCGAAGAAGGAGTTCAAGTACGAGACGGCCGACGTCGAGCCCACCGACGGCGAGACGGACGCCGACAAGACCCAGCGCCTTGTCTCGCTGGCCAAGCAGGGCTACAACCCCATCATCGGGGTCGGCTACGCCTACGCGCCCGCCGTCAAGGCGGCCGCGGAGAAGTACCCGGACACCACCTTCGGCATCGTCGACGACTCCACCGTCGAGGCGGACAACGTCGCCGACCTGGTCTTCGCCGAGCAGGAGGCCTCCTACCTCGCCGGTGTCGCCGCCGCGAAGAGCACCGAGACGAACACCGTGGGCTTCGTGGGCGGCGTGGACAACCCGCTGATCCACAAGTTCCAGGCCGGCTTCGAGCAGGGCGTCAAGGACACGGACTCCAAGGTCAAGGTCATTTCCCAGTACCTGACCCAGACCGCGGAGGAGGGCGGCTTCTCCAGCCCCGACAAGGGCAAGGCCGCCGCCGAGGGCCAGATCGAGAAGAAGGCCGACGTGATCTACGCCGCCGCCGGCCTGTCCGGCCAGGGCGTGATCGAGGCGGCCTCCGCCAACAAGGTCTGGGCGATCGGCGTCGACTCCGACCAGTACCGGCAGAAGGCGCTCGCCGCGTACAAGGACTCCATCCTCACCTCGGCCACGAAGGACGTCGCCAAGGCGGTGTACACGCTTGCCAAGGCGGTCGAGGACGGCAAGCCCGAGGGCGGTATCGTCAGGGGCGATCTGAAGAGCGGTGAGGTCGGCCTCGCGGACTCGAACCCGAAGTTCAAGGACGACGCCGAGCTCCAGAAGGCCATCGAGACGGCCAAGGAGAAGATCATCAGCGGCGAGATCAAGGTCAAGTCCAGCTGACGCAGCAGGAGCACGAGCAGCCGATCACCACGGGGTTGCGACCGCTCGACGGGGGACGGGAAGGCCGGCTTCCCGTCCCCCGTTCGGCGGTGGGGCGCCCCGCTTTGTTTGCCGTAGGGGCGCTACGCGCGTAGACGACCCCCTTTCCCTAGGAGAGTGCGTTATCAACGCGTCCAGCAGCCCTCCGGCCGGCGCGGCGGTCAGCGGTCAGGCGACCGCCGTCGAGCTCGCCGGGATCACCAAACGCTTCCCGGGCGTCGTGGCCAACCACGACATCCGCCTCACCGTCCGCAAGGGCACCGTCCACGCCCTCGTCGGCGAGAACGGCGCCGGCAAGTCGACGCTGATGAAGATCCTCTACGGCATGCAGAAGCCGGACGAGGGCACCATCAAGGTCGACGGCGAGCAGGTCTCCTTCTCCTCGCCCGCCGACGCCATCGCCCGCGGCATCGGCATGGTCCACCAGCACTTCATGCTCGCCGACAACCTCACGGTGCTGGAGAACGTGGCGCTGGGCAGCGAGAAGCTGTACGGCATCGGCGGCCGGGCCCGGCGCAGGATCGCGGAGATCTCCGACCGGTACGGCCTCGGAGTGCGCCCCGACGTCCTGGTCGAGGACCTCGGTGTCGCCGACCGCCAGCGCGTGGAGATCCTCAAGGTCCTCTACCGCGGCGCGAGAACCCTCATCCTCGACGAGCCCACGGCCGTGCTCGTGCCGCAGGAGGTCGACGCCCTCTTCGAGAACCTGCGCGAGCTGAAGTCCGAGGGCCTCTCGGTCATCTTCATCTCCCACAAGCTGGGCGAGGTGCTGTCGGTCGCCGACGACATCACGGTCGTCCGGCGCGGTACGACGGTCGGCACGGCCGTCCCCTCCGAGACCACGCCCCGCCAGCTCGCCGAGCTGATGGTGGGCAGCGAGCTGCCGACGCCGGAGACCAGCGAGTCCACGGTCACCGACCGCCCGGTCCTCACCGTGAAGGACCTGCGCCTGGAGGCCGCCGGCGGCAAGGCGCTGCTCGACGACATCACCTTCACCATCCACGCGGGCGAGGTCCTGGGCCTCGCCGGTGTCGAGGGCAACGGCCAGACCGAGCTCATCGACGCGCTCATCGGCCTCAAGCACGCCGACTCCGGCACCATCGCGCTGGAGGCCGAGGAGATCACCGCCTGGCCCACGCGCAAGCGCCGCGAGGAGGGCGTCGGCTACATCCCCGAGGACCGCCACCGCCACGGCCTGCTCCTCGAGGCCCCCCTGTGGGAGAACCGCATCCTCGGCCACGTCACCGAGAAGCCCAACGCCAAGGGCTTCTGGCTGGACCCGAAGGCGGCCCAGGAGGACACGCGGCGCATCGTCGAGGAGTACGACGTCCGCACCCCCGGCATCGACGTCACCGCCGCCTCGCTGTCCGGCGGCAACCAGCAGAAGCTGATCGTCGGCCGCGAGATGAGCCACAAGCCGCGCTTCCTCATCGCCGCCCACCCCACCCGCGGCGTGGACGTCGGCGCGCAGGCCCAGATCTGGGACCAGATCCGCGAGGCCCGCCGCGAGGGTCTGGCCGTGCTCCTGATCTCCGCCGACCTGGACGAGCTGATCGGCCTCTCCGACACGCTCCGTGTGATCTACAACGGCAGGCTGGTCGCGGACGCCGACCCCGCCACGATCACCCCGGAGGAGCTCGGCTCGGCGATGACCGGTGCCGCCACCGGGCACCTGGAGCACGAGGAGACGCCGGAGAGCCCGGCCAAGGGCGCGAAGACCACCCCGGCGGAGGCCGCCCCGCAGGCCGACGCAGACGCCCCGGAAGACGAGGCCCGCTGATGAAGAAGTTCGACAAGGAGCGCGTGCTCCTCGCGGTGGCCGGGCCGGTCATCGCGCTCGCCGTGGCCTTCGCCCTGACCTCGATCGTGCTGATCGCCTCGGGCAAGAACCCGGTCGAGCCCTACACCCTGATGTTCCAGCAGGCCACGTACTCCGACATCCAGGTCCTGATCATCAACCAGGCCTCGATGTACTACATCGCGGCGCTGGCGGTGGCCATCGGCTTCCGGATGAACCTGTTCAACATCGGCGTGGACGGCCAGTACCAGCTCGCCGCCATGGTGGCCGCGGTCGTCGGCGCCCACGTGGCGCTGCCGGCCGCCCTGCAGCTCCCGCTGCTGATCCTGACCGCGCTGCTCACCGGCGCGTTCTGGTCGGGCATCGCCGGTGTCCTGAAGGTCACCCGCGGCGTCAGCGAGGTCGTCGCGACGATCATGCTCAACTCGATCGCGACCGCCGTCATCGGCTACCTCTGGCTGCCCACCGTCTTCGGCGTCAAGGTCGGCAACAACAACACCACCGGCGAGATGCACGAGTCCGGGTGGCTGCCCGGCATCGACATGGGCGCGGCCGGTGAGGTCTACGGCTTCGTGATCATCGCCGTCCTGCTCGGCATCGGCTACTGGGTCGTCCTCAACCGCACCCGCTTCGGCTTCGACCTGCGCGCCTCCGGCGCCTCGGAGTCCGCCGCCGCGGCCAGCGGTGTGAACCCCAAGCGCATGGTGCTCACGGCGATGCTGCTCTCCGGCGCGATCTCGGGCCTCGCGGGCCTGCCGATCCTGCTCGGCGACACCCACACGTACAGCCTGAACTTCCCGACCGGCATCGGCTTCCTGGGCATCGGCATCGCCCTGCTCGGCCGCAACAGCCCCACCGGTATCGCCTTCGCCGCCCTGCTGTGGGCCTGGCTCGACAAGGCCTCGCCCGAGCTGGACTTCCACGGGTACGACAAGGAGATCGCGGTCATCATGCAGGGCCTGATCGTCCTCGCGGTCGTCGTCTCCTACGAGGCCGTCCGCGAGTGGGGCCTGCGCCGCCAGCAGCGCCGGGTCGGCGCGGAGCTCGCGGCGGGCCACGTCCTCGGCGCCTCCGCCTCCCCCTCCGCCAACAAGACCGAGAAGCAGGAGGTGGCGGGCCGATGACCACGACTACCGACCTCAACCAGCCCACGCGGGAGTCGTCCGCGGCCCCCGCCGGCCGCCGGCTGTCACTGCCCGCCGTGCTGCTGATCATCGCGGGCGGGCTGGCTCTGACCTCGCTCGTCCGCATCATCACCGGCGCCGACGGCATCACCAACGTCAGCCAGATGTCCACCGCCCTCGAACTGGCCGTCCCGATCGGGCTCGCCGGCCTCGGCGGTCTGTGGGCCGAGCGCGCGGGCGTCGTCAACATCGGCCTCGAGGGCATGCTGATCCTCGGCACCTGGTTCGGCGCCTGGGCCGGCTACCAGTGGGGCCCGTGGACCGGTGTCGTGCTCGGCATCGTCGGCGGCGCGATCGGCGGTCTGCTGCACGCGATCGTCACCGTCACCTTCAACGTGAACCACATCGTCTCCGGTGTGGCGATCAACATCCTCGCCCTCGGCGCCACCCGCTACCTCGCCCCGCTCGCCTTCGAGGGCGTGGAAGGCGGCACGGCCAAGCAGTCCCCGCCGGTGGACTCCCTCGGCGACTTCACGGTGCCGGGGCTGTCGTCCGCGCTGAGCGACCTCAACGCCCACGGCTGGTTCCTCGTCTCGGACCTCGCGGGCCTGCTCGGCGGCCTGGTCACCAACGTCTCCTGGCTGACCCTGATCGCCGTCGCGCTGATCCCGGCCACCTGGTGGATCCTGTGGCGCACCTCCTTCGGCCTGCGCCTGCGCTCCTGCGGCGAGAACCCGGTCGCGGCCGAGTCCCTCGGCGTGAACGTCTACAAGTACAAGTACCTGGCCGTGATCATCTCCGGCGGTCTGGCCGGTCTCGGCGGCGTCTTCCTCTCCATCGTCGCCAACCCCTTCTACCTGGAGGGCCAGACCAGCGGCCGCGGCTACATCGGTCTCGCCGCGATGATCTTCGGCAACTGGATGCCGGGCGGCCTCGCCATCGGCGCCGGCCTGTTCGGCTACACCGACAGCCTCAACCTGCGCGGCGGCTCCGAGAACGTCCACGCGCTGCTGCTGCTCGGCGCGATCCTGCTGGTCATCGGCGCCGTCTGGACGGCGATCCGGAAGAAGTACGTCCAGGCCGCGGTCACCTTCGTCGTCGGCGTGCTGGTCTTCGCCTGGTACGCGGGCACCAACGAGGTGCCCAACCAGGTCGTCTCCGCCACGCCGTACGTCATCACGCTGGTCGTCCTCGCGTTCTCCGCGCAGCGGCTGCGGGCGCCGAAGGCGGGCGGCCTGCCGTACCGGAAGGGGCAGGGCAAGTGACGGACACCTCCGCCGGCGTGGACTGGGAGAAGCTGCGCGCGGTGGCCCGGGACGCCATGTCCCGGGCGTACGCCCCGTACTCCGGCTACCCGGTCGGCGTCGCGGCCCTGGTCGACGACGGCCGGATCGTCTCCGGCTGCAACGTCGAGAACGCCAGCTACGGCCTCGGCCTGTGCGCCGAGTGCGGCCTGGTCTCCGAGCTGCAGAACACCGGCGGCGGCCGGCTCACGCACTTCACGTGCGTGGACGGCAAGGGCGAGGTGCTCGTGCCGTGCGGGCGCTGCCGCCAGCTGCTGTTCGAGTTCGGTGGACCCGACCTGGTCCTGGAGACGCCGGCCGGCCTCCTGCCGCTGTCCGAGATGCTGCCGCAGGCCTTCGGGCCGCAGCACCTCGGATGACGGACCACCTCGCGCACCACACCTCCGCGGCCCCTCCGACCCCGGTCGGCGGGGCCGCGGCCCATTCCCCTCTCTATGCGCGTAGAGTCGCGCGCGTACACAGGCATACGCAGGCAGCAGCCGGAAGGAACGCCATGGACGTCATCTCCGTCATCCGCACCAAGCGGGACCGCGGTGAACTCACCGACGAGCAGATCGACTGGGTGATCGACGCCTACACGCGCGGCGCCGTCGCCGACGAACAGATGTCCGCGCTGGCCATGGCCATCCTCCTGAACGGCATGAACCGGCGCGAGATCGCCCGCTGGACCGCCGCGATGATCGCCTCGGGCGAGCGCATGGACTTCGCCTCGCTGTCCCGGCCGACCGCCGACAAGCACTCCACGGGCGGCGTCGGCGACAAGATCACGCTCCCGCTGGCGCCCCTCGTCGCGGCCTGCGGCGCGGCCGTCCCGCAGCTCTCGGGCCGCGGCCTCGGCCACACCGGCGGCACCCTGGACAAGCTGGAGTCGATCCCCGGCTGGCGCGCGCTGCTGTCCAACGAGGAGATGCTCTCCGTCCTGGACTCCGTCGGCTCGGTCATCTGCGCGGCCGGCGACGGCCTCGCGCCCGCCGACAAGAAGCTCTACGCGCTGCGCGACGTGACCGGCACGGTGGAGGCCATCCCGCTGATCGCCTCCTCGATCATGTCCAAGAAGATCGCCGAGGGCACGGGCTCGCTGGTCCTGGACGTGAAGGTCGGCACGGGCGCCTTCATGAAGACGATCGAGGACGCGCGTGAGCTGGCCTCCACGATGGTCGGCCTCGGCACGGACCACGGCGTGCGGACCGTCGCGCTGCTCACCGACATGTCGACCCCGCTCGGCCTGACCGCGGGCAACGCCCTCGAAGTCCGCGAGTCGCTGGAGGTGCTGGCCGGCGGCGGCCCGGCCGACGTCGTCGAGCTGACCCTCGCCCTGGCCCGCGAGATGCTCGACGCGGCGGGCCTGAAGGACGCCGACCCGGCGAAGGCCCTCGCGGACGGCTCGGCGATGGACGTCTGGCGCCGCATGATCGCGGCCCAGGGCGGCGACCCGGACGCCCCGCTCCCCACCTCCCGCGAGCAGCACGTGGTCAAGGCCCCGTCGACGGGCGTGCTCACGCGCCTGGACGCGTACGACGTCGGTCTGGCCGCCTGGCGCCTGGGCGCGGGCCGCGCCCGCAAGGAGGACCCGGTGCAGGCCGCCGCGGGCGTCGAACTGCACGCGAAGCCGGGCGACGCGGTGACGGAGGGGCAGCCTCTGCTGACCCTGCACACGGACACGCCGGAGCGTTTCGCGTACGCCCTGGAGGCGCTGGGGTCCGCGTACGACGTGGCGGCGCCCGGCACGGCGTTCACGCCCTCCCCGGTCGTACTGGAACGTATCGCCTGACCTGCGGGTTCCCCGTACGGGTGAACGGGATCGGCGGACCTCCGCCGGTCCCGTTCGGCATGGTGCAGTCGACGGCGGACCGACTGGAGACCGTCATGGACGTCCTCGTCGTGAGCGAGGAGCCCGACCGGGCGGTCCCGCGGTGCCGCTCCACGGCGAGCCCGAGGGCGACGTCCACCAGGTGCTCTGCGTCGTGCAGTCCGGCGGGACCGCCGAGCTGCCGGACCCCTTCGGCCCGGCGCTCGGCACCTCGGAGTTCCCGGTCGGCTGAGCCCCGGCCGCCCGGGCCTCACCCCAGCAGCGCCGCGATCACCACCAGCGCCGGTACCGACAGGACCGTGGACAGCAGGATCGACTCGCGGGCCAGGACCTCGCCGACGCGGTAGCGGGAGGCGTACGTGTAGAGGTTCTGGGCGGCGGGGAGGGCCGAGGTCACCACCACGTCGAGGAGCGGGGCGCCGCGCAGGCCGAAGACGCCCGCCGCCAGCGCCCAGGCGACCAGCGGCTGGCCCATCGCCTTGAGGACGACGGACAGCAGCACCGGCCTGCGGTCCGGGCCCCGGCCCGGCATGGTGCTGCCGCACAGCGAGATGCCGAAGGCCAGCAGCACCGCGGGCACCGACATGTTGCCGATCAGCGTCAGCGGGTCCAGGACCGGGCCCGGCACGGTCAGGCCGGTCGCGGAGACGGCGACGCCGGAGAGCGAGCCGACCGCGATGGGGTTGCGGACCGGCGCCGTCACCCGCCGCCACAGGGACGCCTTCTCGCCGGGCCGCGACAGGTCGAGGACCGTCAGCGCGATCGGCGTCACCACGATCTGCTGGAACAGCAGGACCGGCGCGACCAGCGAGGCGTCGCCCAGGACGTACACGGCGATCGGGATGCCGAGGTTGCCCGCGTTGACGTAACTGGAGCAGAGCGCGCCGATCGTGGTGCGGCCCGCGCCCCAGTGGCGCGCGGCGCCCACCGCGACGAAGACCCCCGCGACGGCCGCCGTGCTGATCGCCGTGATCAGCAGCCGGCTGGAGAAGATCACCGAGAGGTCGGCGCCGGCGAGCGTGGTGAACAGCAGCGCCGGCGAGGCCACGTGGAACGCCAGTTTGGTCAGCACCTCGCGGCCGTGCTCCCCGAGGTGGCCCCGGCGGCCGATCAGGTAGCCGACGCCGATGACGACGGCGATGACGGCGAAGCCGGTCAGCACCCCTTGCACGGCACCTCCCCGGATCCGCCGCCGGGCCGGACCGTCCGCACGGGCGGTACGGGAAGGGGGGCGGAAGGAAGGGGGAGCGGGGCCGCCACCTGGGCGGGCGCTGGTTCGTGTGGCATACACCCAACCCTCTGGGGCGGGCGTGTCCAGGTCAATGTGATCTCGGACGGCGGAAGTCCGGACGGACACGGCACGCACGGGACCGGCGACGCGTCACGGGACGGCACCGACGATGAGTTACGGGGCGGCCGCCGGTCTACCGCTCGTGGACGCTGCCATGACACCCGCCGTACTCATGCTCTCCGGCCCGCTCACCCGTGAGCAGGTGCCGGGACTGTGCGACGCCGCGCGCGCCCGGCTCGCGGCCGCCGGGACCGGCCTTCTGGTCTGCGACGTGGCCGCCCTCGGCCCGCCGGGCCTGGCCGCGGTCGACCTGCTGGCCCGGCTGGCGCTCACCGCGCGCCGGGCCGGCGGACGCCTCAGGCTGCGCGGCCCCGACCCCGCCCTACGGGCGCTCCTCGACGCCGTCGGACTCCGCTTCGAGGTGGAGGGGCTGCCCGAACAGCGGGAACCACCGCTTGGTGTCGAGGAAGCAGTGCAGCCCGGTGATCCGGCCGGCTGAGATCTCCAGCGCCTGCACCGCCCAGGGCATGTACCCGCCCGCGTCCGGGTCGGGCTTGTAGTGGGCGAAGCCCGGCAGGCCGTTCACCTCGACCGGCACCAGGCGCGAGTGGGCGCACGCGGCGCCCAGCGTCGACATGAAGCCCGTGATGTCCCGCGGGCCGGTCAGCCACAGGTCGAACGGCGGCATCGTCATGACGGCGTCCTCGTGCAGCAGGGCGGTCAGCGCCGCCATGTCGTAGCCCTCGAACGCGGCCACGTAGCGCTCCAGGAGCTTTTGCTGCTCCTCGTCCAGCGGGTCCGAGACCGCCGCGTCCGCCCCGGTGCGCGCGCTGTCGGCGAGGGTGGCGCGGGCCCGCTGGAGCGCGCTGTTGACCGACGCGACCGAGGTGTCGAGCAGCTCGGCGACCTCACTGGCCCGCCAGGCCAGCACCTCGCGCAGGATCAGCACGGCCCGCTGCTTGGGCGGCAGCTCCTGCAGCGCCGCCATGAAGGCCAGTCGTACGGACTCCTTGGCCACGGCCGCCTCCGCCGGGTCGTCGGTCGCCGGCAGCACCCGGGCGTCCGGCACCGGCTCCAGCCACACGGTGTCCGCGCGGGGGGTGAGCGCCGCCTGGGCCAGCGGTGTGGACGCCGTCAGGTCCATGGGGCGGGCGCGCTTGTTGCCCGCGGTCAGCATGTCCAGGCAGACGTTCGTCGCGATGCGGTACAGCCACGAGCGCATCGACGAGCGGCCCTCGAACGAGGCGTAGCCCCGCCAGGCGCGCACCAGCGTGTCCTGCACCGCGTCCTCCGCCTCGAAGGACGAGCCGAGCATGCGGTAGCAGTACCCCGTCAGCTCGGTGCGGTGCTTCTCCAACCGGACGTCGAGATCCGCCGTCGTCGCGTCGCTCATGGTCCACCCACCCCTGTGGCCGTCTTCCGTCGTCGCACCTTTGCGGCGCCAGCACTGCGGAAGCTACAGCAGCCCACTGACAACGGTCCGCGGAGTGGGTGAAGGGGCAGGTCAGGCAGTGGTGGTGAGGCGTTCGGCGCGAGCCGCCCGGGTGCCGGCGAGGGTGATGACGGCGACGCCCGCCACGGCCAGCAGCCCCAGGCCCACCGTGCCGGACCAGCCGACCGCGTGGAAGGCGACCGCGCCGAGCGCGCTGCCCGCGCTGGAGCCCAGGTAGTACGCCGACTGGTAGAGCGCCGACGCCTGGGCCCGGCCCCTCTTGGCGGTGTGGCTGACCGAGGAGGAGGCCACCGAGTGCCCCGCGAAGAAGCCCGCGGTGATCAGCACCAGGCCGAGCAGGACCGTGACCAGCGAGTCCGCCAGGGAGACCAGCAGGCCGGCCGTCGTGGTGGCGGCCGCCAGGTACAGCGCGCCGCGCCGCCCCAGGCGGTCCACGAGCTTCCCCGCGGTGGCCGACGAGACCGTGCCGACCAGGTAGACCAGGAAGATCGAGCCGATGACGCCCTGCGGCAGCGAGAACGGCGCGTCCGTGAGCCGGTAGCCGATCACCGTGTAGACGCCGCCGAAGACGGACATGAACAGCCCGCCGATCGCGTACAGCCGGCGCAGCAGCGGGTCGGCGAGGTGGCCGCGGACCGTACGGGCCAGGGCCCTGGGGTGCAGCGTGCCGGGGGTGAAGTGGCGGGGCGCCGGGAGCAGCAGGCGGAACGCCACCGCGCAGGCCACCGCGATCACGCCGATCACGCCGACCGCCGCGCGCCAGCCCCACTCCTGCGCGACCCAGCCCGTGACGATGCGGCCGCTCATGCCGCCGATGCTGTTGCCCGCGACGAACAGCCCGATCGCCGCGACCAGCGCCTTGGGCCTGACCTCCTCCGCGAGGAACGCCGTGGCCGAGGCCGGCAGCCCGGCCAGCGCGGCGCCCTGCACCGCCCGCAGCGCGATCAGCGCGCCCACCGACGGGGCGAACGGCACGAGGAGGCCGACGCCCACCGCGACCACCAGCGACGCCGTCATGACCGTACGCCGTCCGAACCGCTCCGACAGCGCGCTCAGCGGCAGCACGCACAGCGCCAGCGCGCCGGTCGCCGCCGACACCGTCCAGCTCGCCGCGCTCGCGCTCGCCCCGAGGTCACGGGAGATCAGCGGCAGCAGCGCCTGGGTCGAGTACAGCAGGGCGAAGGTGGCGACGCCCGCGAGGAAGAGGGCGAGGCTCACCCGGCGGTAGCCGGGGTCGCCCGGGGCCAGCCGGGTGTCGTCGGGGGCCGGTCCGGTGCCCTCCCGGACCGGTCGGCCGGCGGGCGCGCCGGCCGCGGCGCGGGAGCCGGGTGCGGAAGGGGAGTCGGCGGCGGGGACGGCGGCGGCGTCCACGGTGGTGGACGCCTCGGTACTGGCGGAAGGCATGCCCCGAACGTAGGCACCCGCTCACTGATCCGTCCAATGCACGGATTCGCCATAATCGTTCCCGTACAGCATCAGTTGAGGTCAGGAGCGCGCATGTCACCGTCCAGTGACACAGAAGACATCGTCGCGATGCTGGCGCCGCGCCTCGCGCACTTCGCCGCCGTCGCCCGCACCGAGCACGTCACCCGGGCCGCGCGGGAGCTGCAGGTCCCGCAGTCCACCCTGTCGCGCGCGCTGGTCCGCCTCGAACAGGACCTGGGCGTCGACCTGTTCGCGCGCCGCGGCCGCAGCCTGGCGCTCACGCCCGCGGGACGGACCTTCCTGGCCTCCGTGGAGCGCGCCCTCGCCGAGGTCGAGCGCGCCGCCGACGAGGTGCGCGCCGACGCCGACGCCGCCTCCGGCAAGGTCGCCTTCGGTTTCCTGCACACCATGGGCTCCGAGACCGTGCCCGCACTGCTGCGCGCCTTCCGCGCCGACCATCCGAAGGTGCGCTTCAGCCTCGTGCAGAACTACGGGGAGGCCATGATCGAGCGGCTGCGCGCGGGCGAGCTGGACCTGTGCCTGACCTCGCCCGTGCCCGACGCCCCCGACCTGGTGGGCCGCCGCCTCGACGAGCAGAAGCTGCGCCTGGTCGTGCCCGCCGACCACCGGCTCGCCCGGCGCCGGCGGGTGCGCCTCGCCGAGGCCGCCGACGAGGCGTTCGTGACCCTGGAGCCCGGCTACGGGCTGCGCCGCATCACCGACGACCTGTGCAAGGAGGCGGGCTTCAGGCCGCGCGTCGCCTTCGAGGGCGAGGAGGCGGAGACGCTGCGCGGGCTCGTCGCCGCGGGCCTCGGCGTCGCCCTGCTGCCGCCGCCCGCCGTGCCCCGCCCGGGCGTGGCCGAGCTGACGGTCACCGCCCCGCGCGCGGTGCGCGAGATCGGCCTCGCCTGGCTCGACGGCCACCCCGACACCCCGCCCGTGGCGGCCTTCAAGAAGTTCCTGCTCTCCCGGCGCGGCCGGCTGCTGCCGGACTGAGCGGCCCCGGCGGCGGCCGGCTCAGTGGCGCAGGGACCTGCCGAACCCCGCCGCCAGCGGCATCCGCAGTCCCAGCGGCGGCGGCGCGGCGAACGCGTCCTGCACGGGCCGGGAGAAGCCGTGCCCGAACAGCGTGCCCCTCACGAAGTCCTCGGCCAGTGCCAGGACTTCGGAGCGGTGCTGGTGCAGCCCGTGCCCGTCGGAGTGCACCTCGAAGCGGCAGACGTCGCGGTTGGCCTTCTTCGCCCGCGCCGCGAGCCGGAACGACAGCTCCGGGTCCGTGCGCTCGTCGTTGGTGCCGTGCACGATCATCACGTGCCGTCCGGCGAGCTGCTTCACCGGTTCGGGCGGCACCGCCACGTCCTCCTCGGGCAGCCACGGGGCCAGCGCCAGCACGGACTCGACGGCTTCGTGGCCGCCGGCGTGCAGCGCGGCACGGCCGCCCATGTCCACCCCGGCCAGGCACACGGGGACGTCGCCGTAGCGGCGCACCACCTCGTCGGCCGCCCAGGAGGCGTCCCGCGCGAGCTGCGCGTCGCTGCCGTTCCAGCCCCGGCAGTGGTAGTGCACCACGTGCGTGGCCAGGCCCTCCGTACGCCCCGCGCGCGCGAGGCGGCGCCCGAGGCCGCGCACGGAGGCGGCCGCCCACCACGGTGACGGACGGCGCACGGAGTCCTCGCAGCCGCCGGGCAGCAGCAGCACCACGCCGTTCACCGCCGTCGGCTGCTGACCGAGCGCCCGTCCCAGCCGGGCCCTGCGGACCGGCGTCGCTTGCTGTGCCATGACAGAACAGTGTCAGAAGCGTCGGTGTACGCCACCCGTCCACGCGGTCACCTTTGGGTATCGACGATCACCACGGCGGGTCCTTCGCCGTTCCCCACGTCCTCTACGCGCGTAGGCAGTACAGTGCGGAAATGACGAGCCAGCACCCGAACACCCCCAGCGAGGACCAGATCCGCCGGGCGCCGAAGGTCCTGCTGCACGACCACCTCGACGGCGGCCTGCGCCCCGGCACGATCGTCGACCTCGCCCGCGGGACGGGCTACGAGGGCCTGCCCGACACCGATCCGGACAAACTCGGCCGCTGGTTCCGCGAGGCCGCCGACTCCGGCTCCCTGGAGCGGTACCTGGAGACGTTCGCGCACACCTGCGCCGTGATGCAGACCCGGGAGGCGCTGGTCCGGGTCGCCGCCGAGTGCGCCGAGGACCTCGCCGCGGACGGCGTCGTGTACGCCGAGGTCCGCTACGCCCCGGAGCAGCACCTGGAGGGCGGACTCGCGCTCCACGAGGTCGTCGAGGCCGTCAACGAGGGCTTCCGGGAGGGCGAGCGGCGCGCCCGCGGGAACGGCCACCGCATCCGGGTGGGCGCCCTGCTCACCGCCATGCGGCACGCGGCCCGCGCCCTGGAGATCGCCGAACTCGCCAACTCCTACCGCGACCTGGGCGTCGTCGGCTTCGACATCGCGGGCGCCGAGGCCGGCCACCCGCCCACCCGGCACCTCGACGCCTTCGAGTACCTGAAGCGGGAGAACAACCGATTCACGATCCACGCGGGCGAGGCCTTCGGGCTGCCCTCGATCTGGCAGGCCCTCCAGTGGTGCGGCGCCGACCGGCTCGGCCACGGGGTGCGCATCATCGACGACATCCACGTCGGCGAGGACGGCACCGTGGAGCTCGGGCGCCTCGCCTCGTACGTGCGCGACAAGCGCGTACCGCTGGAGCTGTGCCCGAGCTCCAACCTCCAGACGGGCGCCGCCGACTCGTACGCCTCGCACCCCATCGGCCTGCTGCGGCGGCTGCACTTCCGGGTCACCGTGAACACCGACAACCGGCTGATGTCCGGCACCGGCATGAGCCGTGAATTCGAGCATCTTGTCGGTGCATTCGGCTATTCGCTCGACGACCTCCAGTGGTTCACGGTCAATGCGATGAAATCAGCGTTCATCCCTTTCGATGAACGACTGGCCATGATCAACGACGTCGTCAAGCCCGGATACGCCGCCCTGAAGTCCGAACGGCTGTTCCAGTAGACCGCTTCCACCAGCGGTTTCGCTGAGAAGGCGGAGTGAGTCGACGCAACGGCGGAATGGCTGGAGCGCCCAATCGGCCGATGGTCCGATGTTTGCAGGGCGCATGAGCGCGTGTTTACGGTTTCGCACCGCTCGAATCCCCGTCACGCAAGGACGAAGATGAAGCAGTCTGCTGCCAAGACCCTCGGTGTCGCCGCTCTCGGCGCCGCCTTCGCCGCCGTGGGCGCGGGTGCCGCCGAGGCGGCGCCGGCCCTCCCGGACACCGGCCCCGCCCTCGGCAACGTCGCCGAGTCGCTGCCCGTGAACGGTGTCGTCGAGACGCTGCCGGCCGGGGGCGCCGTGAGCCGGGGCCAGGAGGTGCTGAGCAACGGTCTGACCACTGCCCGGCCCGTCCTCGAGAGCGTCGCCAAGAAGGGCCCGACCGGGCCGGTCGCCGGGCTGCTCGGCGGACTGCCGCTGGAGGGCCTGCCCACGCACGGCCTGCCGGTCAACGGCATCCCGCTGGGCTGACCCGCACCCGCACGCCCGATGGGGCGCACCCCGGACCGGGGTGCGCCCCATCGGCGTTCGCGTCCATCGCGTGCGGCCCCCGGGCGTCCGGCCGAGGCGGTCCGCGCCCGCCGGCCACCGCGGCCGGCGGCCGGCGTCACCAGGCCGTGCGGCCCTTGCCCTCGGACGGCAGCAGCACCCACAGGGCGATGTAGAGCACGAACTGGGGCCCCGGCAGGAGGCAGGACAGCAGGAAGATCACCCGCATCGTGGTGGCGGAGGTCCCGAAGCGCCGTGCCAGCGCTGCGCACACTCCGCCGATCATGCGGCCGTTGGTGGGGCGGGCAAGAGCGGTCATGACGGCTCCTTCGTGAGCGACGGCAGGGGCTCCCCCGTGTGGTCTGCCCCGTACTGGTACCCACGCTACGGACGGGAAGCGGGCAAAGCGTCGCTCTACGGGGCGATCCCGACCCTGGGAATCGTCGGGGTCCGCCCCTGAGCCGCGTCCTCCGGGCGGGGGCCGGTCCGGTGCCGACGCTCCGCCCGGCGACGGAGCCCGGCCCGCGCCGCGGGGACGACGGCGAGATGGGCGATCGCCACGCCCACCGTGTTGAGCAGCAGCGAGTCGACGTCCACGACCTGACCCGGCACCCCGGTCTGCAGCAGTTCGATGGCCAGCGAGAGCAGGGCCCCGGCGGTGACCGTCCGCAGCAGCGACAGCAGCGGGGAGACGGTCAGCCGGCCGGCGGCCAGCGGGAGCAGGACGCCCAGCGGGGCGAGCAGCAGCAGGCCGCCGCCGATGTTCCGGACCGCCGCCGCCGGGCCCAGCGCGACGTCCGCCCGGATGCCGGCGAACGGACGCAGGTTCGCGGGGGCCACCCACGGCACGTCCAGCGGACGCAGCGTGAGCCAGGCGACGAGCGCGAGGTGCGCGACGAGGAGGACACCCCCTGCCGCACGGAAACGGATCGCGGCCCTGCCGCCGTTGGAGCCTTGACGCTGCACGCCCCCCAAGACGCGGCGCCCGGCGGGATCGGTTCCGTGTCGCCGCCGGGCGCGTGCCGCGGTGGTGAGGCGTGTGCCACACCACCGGAGCGCGCCCGGGGCTCAGCTGCCGTCGGCCGCCGTCGTGGGCGGTGCCTCGGTGCCGGGCCGGGACCGCACCTCCGGGGTGCACCCGTAGCGCAGCGGCGCCTCGTCGCCCGGCCCTCCCAGGACGGCCGTGCCGTCGTCGGAGTCGTCCGTCGAGCCGGCGAGGGTGCAGACGACCTGGGCGAGCGCGTACGGGGTGAGGTCGGCGGGCGGCACGTCCAGCCGGAGCGTCCCCTCCGGGTCGCCCGGACGCGGTCCGGAGACCTTCACGCCGCGCCGGACGTCCGTGGTGTAGCCCGCCTGCCTCTCGGCGGCCGTCGGGGGCGAGGCGAGGTCGTCGAGCAGGGCCTGCGCGGCGCGCACCCGTTCGGTCGCCGCGTCGCCCGCCGCCGTGCGCACGGTCCGGTCCACCGCCACCAGCTGCGAGGAGCACAGCAGGAACACCTGGACGGGGATGCCGGCCGAGGACTGCGTGGCGACGCCCGTGCCGGTGAGCGCGCAGGGCAGCCGGGAGGGCGCGGCGCCGAAGTCGGTCGGCACCTCGGTCGGCCGGATCCCGCACCCCGCGAGCGCCAGGGCCAGCAGCGGTACGGCGAGCAGCGCGCCCCGCGTCCGGCGCACGGCACCGCGCGCCCGTACGGCCTGCGCGGCGCGCCCGGAGGCCGTCCGGGCGGTCCGGTCCCCGCGTGCGGTGAGCACGGTACGCGGGCCCCGTGCGCTGCGTGCGGTCATCGTGCCTCCCCTTCGGCACCCTCGGCGCCTTCGGCGTCCGGCGCGCCGTCCCCGCGCTCCCGGTGCCCGTCCTTCGTGTCCGACGGCCGGTCCGGCCCGGCACCGCCGCCGCTCCCGCCGTTCCCCGCCTCCTCCGTCAGCGCGGACGCGTCCCGGGGCAGCCGCAGGCAGAACACCGCACCGCCGCCGGGCGCGTTGCCGGCGGTGATCTCGCCGCCGTGGATGTGCGCGTTCGCCAGGGCGATGGACAGGCCGAGGCCGCTGCCCTCCGAGCGGGGCCGGGAGGCGCTCGCCTTGTAGAAGCGGTCGAAGACGTGCGGCAGGACGTCCTCGGGGATGCCGGGGCCGTTGTCCCGCACCTCGATCAGCAGGTCCTCGTCCTCCTCGCGGACCGCGACGCGGACCGGGGAGCCGCCGTGCTTGAGCGCGTTGCCGATCAGGTTGGCCAGGATCACGTCCAGGCGGCGCGGGTCCAGGCGGGCCGTGATGCCGCGCTCGGCGTCCAGCTCCACCGCGTCCAGCCAGGCGCGCGCGTCGATGCAGGCGGTGATCTGGTCGGCGATGTCGACGTCGTCCAGGACGAGGCGGGCGGTCCCCGCGTCGAAGCGGGTGACCTCCATCAGGTTCTCCACCAGGTCGTTCAGGCGGCGGGTCTCGCTGACGACGAGCCGTACGGCCGGCTCGATCATCGGGTCGACGCTGCCGGTCTCCGCGTCGAGCTCCTCCTCCAGGACCTCCGTCACGGCCGTGATCGCGGTCAGCGGGGTGCGCAGCTCGTGGGACATGTCCGCGACGAAGCGCCGGGAGGCCTCGTCGCGCGCGCTCATGTCGGCGACCCGCTTCTCCAGCGCCGCCGCGGCGCGGTTGAACGTCCGCGACAGGTCCGCGAGTTCGTCCGTGCCCGACACCCTGAGCCGGGTGTCCAGCTTGCCCTCGCCGAGCCGCCGGGCCGCCGCCCCCAGGCGGTGCACCGGCTTCAGGACCGTCGTCGCGGCCGCCTGCGCGAGCAGCGCCGCGCCGATCAGCGCGAGGCCCGTGGCGATCCCCAGCGACCAGGCCAGCGAGTTGAGGTCCTTGGCCTCCGGCTCCAGGGACTTGAGCAGGTAGCCGGTCGGGCCGCCGCCGATCACCTGGGCGCCGCCCACGAGGTACGGGGTGTCGTCGACGACGACCCGCTGCCAGTACAGGTGGTAGGGGGACTTGTTGGTCGACGTCAGCGGCTGCTTCCTGCCGACGGCCGCGCGCAGCGAGCGCGGCACGTCGTCCAGGGAGAAGCTGTCGAGGTCGGAATTGCCGACGACGGTCCCGCCCCGCTCGTCCTGCGCGACCAGCAGCACGCTGAAGCCCTGGCCGCCGTCGGCCATCTGCCCGGCCGTGCGCTGCAGTTCGTCCTGCGTCGGGTGCAGCCGCAGCGCGCTCGCGCGGTTCTGCATCTCCTGCTGGAAGTCGCGCAGCACCGCGTCCTGGGTGCGGGTGAGCACCGCCTCGCGGTTGAGCCAGTACGCGATGCCCGAGGCGGACACCGCGGCGGTCAGCGCGACGAGGCCGAACACCACGGCCAGCCGCAGCCGCAGACTCGTGAACCGCAGTCCCGACATGATCCTTCTGCGCGCCGCGGTCCAGCCGCGGCGCGCCTGCTGCGGTCGGCTCACCGCGTCCGACCGTCCGCTTCCGCCGTGCCGCGGCGCGCCCGCGCGCCGTCCGTCCCCACCGCTCCCATGGCCGTACGCGCCTCTCTCACGCCGGGGCGTCCAGCCGGTAGCCCACGCCGCGCACCGTGCGGATCAGCGTCGGCGAGGACGGTACGTCCTCCACCTTCGCGCGCAGCCGCTGCACGCAGGCGTCGACCAGCCGCGAGTCGCCGAGGTAGTCGTGCTCCCACACCAGGCGCAGCAGCTGCTGGCGGGAGAGCGCCTGTCCGGGGCGGCGGCTGAGCTCCAGCAGCAGGCGCAGCTCGGTCGGCGTGAGCTGCAGGTCCTCGCCGTTCTTGGTGACCGTCATCGCGGCCCGGTCGATGACCAGGCTGCCGAAGGTCGCCGAGTCGTTCGCCTCGCGCTCGCCGCGCCGCAGCACGGCGCGGATCCGGGCGTCCAGGACCCGGCCCTGCACCGGCTTGACCACGTAGTCGTCGGCGCCCGACTCCAGGCCGACCACGACGTCGATGTCGTCGCTGCGCGCGGTCAGCAGGATGATCGGCAGCTGGTCCGTGCGGCGGATGCGCCGGCACACCTCGAACCCGTCGATGCCCGGCAGCATCACGTCCAGCACGATCAGGTCCGGCCGCTGCTCGCGCAGCAGCTTCAGACCGTCCTCACCGGTGGCAGCGGTGGCGACCCGGTGTCCCTGGCGTGTCAGGGACAGCTCCAGGGCCGTACGGATGGCGTCGTCGTCCTCGATCAGCAACAGGGAAGGCACGGACGTCATTCTGGCCCATGCCAGGGGACTGTTTCGACTCCTGTACGGGTCCCGCGCATCTCCCCGCCCCCGGGAGCCGCCGCGCGGGTGCTTCCGGGGGCGGGACGCGGCCCGTTCCTGTGGACACGCTGTGCCACGCCCGGGGGTGGGCCCTGTGACAGGTCTGTGACAGTCGGCGGACACCGTCATGAAGTCGCCCCGGCAAGCTTTTCGGCACGGGTCGGGAAGCACCGGCCGGCCAGGACTCCACGACAAGGGGGCGCACCATGAACACGCTGCACGGCACCAGCACCCGCGCAGTGGTCACGCGTCTCCACGACGTCACGCGGAGCCCGGAGAAGTCCGGTGTCGTGAGCGGGCGGGGGTGCGCTCGCGGCACCGGGCGTCAGCACACCGCGTACATGACGGTGGTTGACGCGTTCACGGGGGGAAGTCCCGACGGGGGAGCTCACGGGGGAGCCGCGTACGGGGAGGGCTCGGGGGAGCGCTCGGTGTCGGAGGCGGAGTTCACCGCCTACGTCCAGGAGCGCCGCGCCTCCCTGTACGCCACCGCCTACCACCTGACCGGGGACCGCTTCGAGGCCGAGGACCTGCTGCAGAGCGCGCTGTTCTCGACCTACCGGGCCTGGGACCGGATCAGCGACAAGGCCGCGGTCGGGGGCTACCTCCGCCGCACCATGACCAACCTGCACATCAGCGCGTGGCGCCGCCGCAAGCTGAACGAGTACCCGACCGAGGAGCTGCCGGAGACGGCCGGCGACACGGACGCGATGCGCGGCACCGAACTGCGCGCGGTCCTGTGGCAGGCGCTCGCCCGGCTGCCCGAACTCCAGCGCACCATGCTGGTCCTGCGCTACTACGAGGGCCGCACGGACCCGGAGATCGCGGAGATCCTCGACATCAGCGTCGGCACGGTGAAGTCCAGCATCTGGCGCTCGCTGCGCCGGCTGCGCGAGGACGAGGTCCTCAGCTTCGGCCGTGACCAGGAGGAGTCCTTCGAGGAGCTCGTCGCCTGACGGGCGCCCGCGGAGGCGAGGAGGGGGAACACGGGGGCGTCCGCCCCTTCCGGGGGGAAGCGGCGGACGGTGCACCACGGGGGAGCACCACAGGAGGGGGACCACGGGGGTCACGGGGGAACACGGGGTACGGGGGTGCCACGGGGGAAAGGGAGCGGGACTGGAGGGCCGGGGGGTCCGTCCAGTCCCGCTTCTCCGTGTGCACGGGCTTGCGCGCCGCCGTGAGGTGGCCCGGCGGCGCGTGCCCTACGGCACGAGGGGCAGGGCGTCGTCGGCCGCCGCCGCACGGGGGGACGGCACCGCCGCCCCGGACCGGTCCGCCGCGGCGGCCGCCGACGCGAGCCGGGCCAGGGCCTCGTCCTTGTCGCAGGCGCGGGCGCCCAGGGCCGTCTGGCGGGCCACGATGGACCGCTCGGCGCGCATCAGCCGCCAGCCGCGGCGCAGCAGGAACGGCACCGACTTGCGGCCCTCCCGCAGGTCCCGCAGGAACCGGCGGCGGAACGTCCGCACCGCGCCCCGGTTCAGGCACAGGGCGTCCGCGAGCAGGCCGAGCTCCCGGCACCGCTCGACGACGTCGGCGGCGAACACGCCCTCCGCGATGAACACCGGCGCCGATCCGGTCTCGACGGTGTCCTCGCCGGTACGGGCGCTCAGCGCGAGGTCGTACCGCGGCACCCGGGCACGGCCGGTGCGGCACAGGTCGGCGATGGCCGCGACCGCGCGGTCCTCGTCCCAGGACAGCGGGTGGTCCCAGTCGATGTCGGAACTCCCCGCCACCAGCGGCAGCGTCGGGTCGGTCCCTTCCTTGTAGAAGTCGTCAAGGCGCAGCACGGGCAGACCCGAGCGGGCGGCGACGAGGGACTTTCCGGAGCCGGAGGGTCCGCACAGCAGTACGACGCGGGCGGACAGCGGGGAAGGAGAACTCACGGAACACCAGTGTGAGGCATGCGGCCCCGGCGTGGACCCCGCGGGTCGGCTTTGGAGCGTGTGTCACACTTCAACTACCTTGAGTGTCCAATTGATTACTTTACGCAGCAGAGGTGGCACCCCGATGGCACGACACCCGTCCGCTCAGACCCCGACCGCCGCCCGGCGCGCGCTGGTGCGCGCGGGCCTGGCGCTCACGACCGCGGCCGGCGCGGTCGGCGCGGGCGCCGCCACCGCCTCCGCGGCCGTCCTCCCGCACGTCGAGACCTCCTCGGCCAGTTCCCTGGGGAAGATCGACCCCGAGGCCGGACTCAAGGCGCTGACCGGGACCGTCGGGTACGTCACCGGCCCGGTCGCGGGCCTGAAGCCCAACCCGCTGGCCGGCACGGGCACCGACCCGCTGGACAACGGGATCGGCACGCAGGTCGCCGACTTCCAGCCGGTGTCGACGACCATGCTGACGGCACCGCTGGCCCAGGCCGAGTCGCTCGGCGGCGTCCCGGTGGTGGGACAGGCCGCGGGGGCGCTGGGCTGACGGCCGCCGTCCGGGGCGCGACGGCGCACGTCCGGGCGGGTGGCCGGAACGCGCGAGGGGCCGCGCTTCCCGGACGGGCGGGAGGCACGGCCCCTCGGTGCGCGCGAGGACGTCCCCGGCGCGATGGGTCCCAGCCGTGACGGGTCCTGGCCGCGACGGGTCCCGGCGGGGCGCCGGGCTCCGGGTGCGCGGGTCCTCAGTACGACGAGCCGGACGCGCCCAGGGCGCCGGTCGTGTGCCAGACCGTCTTCGTCTCCAGGAAGGCGGTCAGGCGCTCGGTGCCCGGGGTCGCGGACCAGCCGCCGTCGTCCACAGGCTGTGGACGCAGGACGCGCTTCAGGTTGTCCGCGGCGGCGATCTCCAGCTCCTTCGCCAGGGCCTCGTCGGCTCCCGCGAGGTCGATGGCGTTGACGTCCTGGTGCGCGGCCAGCGGAGCGGCGATCTCGGCGGTCCGGCCGGACAGGATGTTGACGACGCCGCCGGGCACGTCGGAGGTGGCCAGTACCTCGCCGAGCGACAGGGCCGGGAGCGGGAACCGCTCGGAGGCGATCACGACCGCCGTGTTGCCGGTGGCGATCACCGGGGCGATCACCGACACCAGGCCCAGGAACGACGACTCCTGGGGCGCGAGCACGGCCACCACGCCCGTCGGCTCCGGGGTGGAGAGGTTGAAGTACGGGCCCGCGACCGGGTTGGCGCCGCCGACGACCTGGGCGATCTTGTCGGTCCAGCCCGCGTACCAGACCCAGCGGTCGACCGCCGCGTCGACCTGGGCGGCGGCCTCGGCCTGCGACAGGCCCTCGGCCTCCGCCACCTCCCGGACGAACTGCTCCCTGCGGCCCTCCAGCATCTCGGCGACGCGGTAGAGGACCTGCCCGCGGTTGTACGCGGTCGCGCCCGACCAGCCGCCGAACGCCTTCCGCGCGGCGACGACCGCGTCCCGGGCGTCCTTGCGGGAGGAGAGGGGCGCGTTGGCCAGCCATGTGCCCTGCGAGTCGGTCACCTCGTACACCCGGCCGCTCTCGGAACGCGGGAACTTCCCGCCGACGTACAGCTTGTATGTCTTGAAGACCGACAGGCGCGGTGCGGCGCCCGCGGTGCCTTCGGGCTCTCCGGGCCGCTCGCCCTTCCCGGCCTTCGCGGTCTTCCCGGTCTTCCCGGTCTTCTCGGGCTTGTCAGACATCGAGGTACGCCTCCAGGCCGTGGCGGCCGCCCTCGCGGCCGGAGCCCGACTCCTTGTAGCCGCCGAACGGCGAGGTGGGGTCGAACTTGTTGAACGTGTTGGACCAGACGACACCGGCGCGCAGCCTGTTCGCGACCGCCAGGACGCGGGAGCCCTTCTCCGACCAGATGCCGGCGGAGAGGCCGTACGGGGTGTTGTTCGCCTTGGCGACCGCCTCGTCGGGCGTGCGGAAGGTCAGCACCGACAGGACCGGGCCGAAGATCTCCTCGCGGGCGACGGTGTGCGCCTGCGTGACGCCCGTGAACAGCGTCGGGGCGAACCAGTAGCCGGTGGACGGCAGCTCGCAGGCGGGGGACCAGCGCTCGGCGCCCTCGGCCTCGCCGCGCTCGGCCAGCGCGGTGATGCGGGCCAGCTGCTCGGCGGAGTTGATCGCGCCGATGTCGGTGTTCTTGTCGAGCGGGTCGCCCAGGCGCAGGGTGGTCAGCCTGCGCTTGAGCGCGTCGAGGAGCTCGTCCTGGACCGACTCCTGCACCAGCAGCCGGGAGCCCGCGCAGCAGACCTGGCCCTGGTTGAAGAAGATGCCGTTCACGATGCCCTCGACGGCCTGGTCGAGCGGGGCGTCGTCGAAGACGATGTTCGCGCCCTTGCCGCCGAGTTCGAGGGTGAGCTTCTTGCGGGTGCCCGCGACCGTGCGGGCGATCTCCTTGCCGACCGCCGTGGAGCCGGTGAAGGCGACCTTGTCCACGTCCGGGTGGGCGACGAGCGCCGCGCCCGCGTCCCCGTAGCCGGGCACGATGTTCACGACGCCCTTGGGCAGGCCCGCCTGGCGGCAGACGTCCGCGAAGAAGAGAGCGGAGAGGGGGGTCGTCTCGGCGGGCTTCAGGACGACCGTGTTGCCGGTCGCGAGGGCCGGGGCGATCTTCCAGGCCAGCATGAGGAGGGGGAAGTTCCAGGGGATGACCTGGCCCGCGACGCCGAGCGGGCGCGGGCTCGCGCCACTGTGCCCGTTTGTCGTCCTCCGGCCGAACCCCGCGTGCTCCAGCTTGTCGGCCCAGCCCGCGTAGTAGAAGAAGTGCGCGGCGACCAGCGGCAGGTCGCTGTCGCGGGTCTCCTTGATCGGCTTGCCGTTGTCCAGCGTCTCCAGGACGGCCAGCTCGCGGCTGCGCTCCTGGACGATGCGGGCGATGCGGAAGAGGTACTTGGCGCGCTCGGAGCCCGGCAGCGCCGACCACGAGGCGAAGGCCCGGCGGGCGGCCCGCACCGCGCGGTCGACGTCGGCCTCACCGGCCTGCGCGACCTCGGACAGCACCTCCTCGGTGGCCGGGGCGACCGTCTTGAACACCCGGCCGTCCGCGGCCTCGGTGAACTCGCCGTCGATGAACAGACCGTAGGACGGCGCGATGTCGACGACCGCGCGCGACTCGGGCGCGGGGGCGTACTCGAATGCCGATGCCGGCTTTTCCATGCTCATGGGTGTCAGTCCACCGTCACGTAGTCGGGGCCGGAGTACCGGCCGGTGGCGAGCTTCTGACGCTGCATCAGCAGATCGTTCAGGAGCGAGGACGCGCCGAAGCGGAACCAGTGGTTGTCCAGCCAGTCCCCGCCCGCGGTCTCGTTGACCAGGACCAGGAACTTCAAGGCGTCCTTGGCGGTGCGGATGCCGCCCGCGGGCTTCACGCCGACCTGGACCCCGGTCTGCGCCCGGAAGTCCCGCACCGCCTCCAGCATCAGCAGGGTGTTCGCGGGGGTCGCGTTCACCCCCACCTTGCCGGTCGAGGTCTTGATGAAGTCGGCGCCCGCCAGCATGCCGAGCCAGCTCGCGCGCCGGATGTTGTCGTACGTCGACAGCTCGCCGGTCTCGAAGATGACCTTCAGCCGGGCGGCGCCCGAGGCCTCCTTCACGGCGACGATCTCCTCGTACACCTTCAGGTAGCGGCCCGCGAGGAACGCGCCGCGGTCGATGACCATGTCGATCTCGTCGGCGCCCGCGGCGACGGCGTCGCGCACGTCGGCGAGCTTCACCCCCAGCGCGGCGCGGCCCGCCGGGAAGGCGGTGGCCACGGAGGCGACCAGCACGCCGGAGCCGGCGACGGCCTCCTTGGCGGCGGCCACCATGTCGGGGTAGACGCAGACGGCGGCCGTCGTGGGCGCCGTGCGGTCCGTCGGGTCGGGGTGGACGGCCTTGGCGCCGAGCGCCCGGACCTTGCCCGGGGTGTCCGCGCCCTCCAGGGTCGTCAGGTCGACCATGGAGATGGCGAGGTCCAGCGCGTACGCCTTCGCGGTGGTCTTGATCGAGCGGGTGCCGAGCGCGGCGGCGCGCGCCTCCAGGCCGACCGCGTCGACGCCGGGCAGCCCGTGGAGGAAGCGACGCAGCGAGCTGTCGGACGCGGTCACGTCGCCGAGGGGGCTGCCGCCCGCGCGCGGGGCGGTGGGCGGGTGCGCGGCGTTGGGTGCAGAGGTGGGCATGGTCACGAGGGGAGCATATCTACGCGCGTAGCGGCTGTCACCCCCTCGCGTTCCGGGACGCGAGGGGCCCCTGGGGCGGGAGGCCATGTACGTGGCGGCCGCCGGGCGTCGGGCACAATCGGGACCATGACGACCCCGGACCACCAGTCACCCGCGCCGGACGCCCCGGAACCCGAGTCCAAGGACCGGATCTACCGCTCGGCCGGCGGGATCGCCGGCGGCGTCCTGCTGCTCGCGATCTTCGGCTGGCTGGGGATCGACGCGCTGATCGCCGGCGAGGGCCGCACGCCGTGGATCGCGCTCGCCGCGCTGCTGCTGTCGGTTCCGCTGATCGTCGCCTTCACCCTGCGCCCCGCCGTCTTCGCCGACGACGACCGGCTGCGCGTCCGGAACCCCTTCCGCGTGATCGTGCTGCCCTGGGGCACGGTCGCCTCGCTGCGGTCGGGTTACTCCAACGAGGTGACCGACACGGCGGGCACCAAGTTCCAGCTGTGGGCCGTGCCCGTCTCGCTGCGCGCCCGCAAGCGCGCCGCCCGCCGCCAGGCCCGTGCCGAGTCCGGGCGGGGCGGCGCCGGCCCCGTGCTCCCGGACGCGCCCGTGCGCGCGCAGACCGACCAGGTCATGGACGAGCTGCGCGAGCTGTTCGAGGCCCGGGCGCAGGCGCCGGGCTCGCGGGGCGAGGTGTCGGTGCGCTGGGCGTACGAGGTGCTGGCGCCCGCGGCGGCCGGGGCGGTGCTGCTCGCGATCCTGCTGGCGGTGGGCTGAGGCCCTCGGCCCACCGGGAGCGCGGTGGGCCGGCAGGCGCCCGGCGTCAGGACGGCCGGGCGCCTTCGCTCGTTCGTCCGTGCCGTCTTGCGCGGGCGTCCGTGCCTGTGCCGTCTTGCGTGGGCGCCTGTGCCGTCCGTGCCTGTGCTGTCTTGCGCGGGCGCCTGTGCCGTCCGTGCCTGTGCCGTCCTGCGGTCGTTGGTCAGATGCCCGCCGCCGCGGCCACGTCCCGCTTGAGGGACTCCAGCACCTCGCGGGCCTTGGCGCGGGCCGCCGGCAGTTCCCCGGGGGAGCCGACCGGGACCACGGCCTCCAGGTAGCACTTGAGCTTCGGCTCGGTGCCGCTGGGGCGGACGATGACGCGGGCGCCGTCCAGCGTGTAGCGCAGGCCGTCGGTGGGCGGCAGCGTGTCCGTCCCCTGCGACAGGTCCTCGGTCCTCGTGACCGGCAGGCCCGCGAGGCTCGCCGGGGGCTGCTCGCGCAGCCGGCGCATCGCGTCCGCGATCAGGGACAGGTCCGCGACCCGCGCCGACAGCTGGTCCGTGGCGTGCAGGCCGTGCTCCACGGCGAGGTCGTCGAGCAGGTCGAGCAGCGTGCGCCCCCGCTCCTTCAGCTCGGAGGCGAGCTCCGTGACGAGGAGGGCGGCCGTGATGCCGTCCTTGTCCCGCACGCCCTCGGGGTCGACGCAGTAGCCGAGCGCCTCCTCGTAGCCGTAGCGCAGGCCGTCGACGCGGGCGATCCACTTGAAGCCGGTCAGCGTCTCCTCGTACGGCAGGCCCGCCTTCTCGGCGATCCGGCCGAGGAGCGAGGAGGAGACGATGGACTCGGCGAACGTGCCGCGCGCCCCGCGGTCCACCAGATGCGCCGCGAGCAGCGCGCCCACCTCGTCACCGCGCAGCATGCGCCAGTCGCCGCCGTCCTTCACGGCCACGGCGCAGCGGTCGGCGTCGGGGTCGTTGGCGATCACCAGGTCCGGCTCCGCCGCGCGGGCCGCGGCGAACGCCAGGTCCATCGCGCCCGGCTCCTCCGGGTTGGGGAAGGCGACCGTCGGGAAGTCCGGGTCGGGCTCGGCCTGCTCGGCGACCAGCACCGGCTCGGGGAAGCCCGCGCGGGCGAACGCCGCCAGGAGGGTGTCCCTGCCGACGCCGTGCATCGGGGTGTAGACCGTACGGGCGGTGCGCGCGGAGCCGGCCGACAGCGCGGCGCCGGTGCGCTCCAGGTAGGCCTCCAGGACGTCGTCGCCGAGGACCTCCCAGCCGGAGTCCGGGCGCGGGACGTCGTGCAGGCTCGCGACCGCGTCGATCAGGGCGGCGATCTCCGCGTCGGCCGGCGGCACGATCTGGGAGCCGTCGCCGAGGTACACCTTGTAGCCGTTGTCGCGCGGCGGGTTGTGGCTCGCGGTCACCTCGACGCCCGCGACCGCGCCCAGGTGCCGGACGGCGAAGGCCAGGACGGGGGTGGGGAGGGGGCGGGGGAGCACGGCCGCGCGCAGGCCGGCGCCGGTCATCACGGCGGCGGTGTCGCGGGCGAAGTCCGCCGACTTGTGGCGGGCGTCGTACCCGATGACGACGAGTCCGTCGCCCTGCCCCCGGTCCTTGAGGTACGCGGCGAGGCCGGCGGCCGCCCTGACCACCACGGCCCGGTTCATCCGCATCGGGCCCGCGCCCAGCTCGCCGCGCAGGCCCGCGGTGCCGAACCGGAGCGTGCCGGAGAAGCGCGCGGCGAGCTCGGCGGTGTCACCGGCGTCGAGCAGTGCGGCGAGCTCCTCGCGGGTCTCCGCGTCCGGGTCCTCGGCGAGCCATGTCTTCGCCCGCGCGATCAGTTCGTCCTGCACGTCGGGTCCAGCCTCTCTTGTTCGTACGGGGTGGGTCGCTCCGCCGGGCTCCTCCAGGGTGCCCGGTCGGAGGCGGGTGCGTCTCGGGGACCCTCGCCGGTCGGGTCGTGCGTTCGTTCCGTGCCGTCGTGGTCCGGGGTGGCCGCCGGGTGCGTCTCGGGGGCCCTCGCCGGTCGGGTCGTGCGTTCGTTCCGTGCCGTCGTGGCCGGGACGCCCGCCGCGGCGAGGGGGCGGGTGCGCGCCGGGGGGTGTCCGTGCTCGGTCCGGCGGGAGCCGTACGGCCCTGGGAGGGCGGGCGGCGGCGGACGCCGGCCGCTGCGCGCGGACACCCCCCGACACGCCCCCTTCCCGCCGTACGCGGCCGCCGGTCCGCCGGGGCCGGCGTCGCACCCCCGGGCGGGTCAGATCTTGTTCAGCACCTGGACCAGCAGGGAGCCCATGCGCGTCGCCGAGTCGCGGCCCGCCTGCAGGACCTCCTCGTGGTTGAGGGGCTCGCCCGTCATGCCGGCGGCGAGATTGGTGACCAGGGAGATGCCGAGGACCTCGGCGCCCGCCTCGCGGGCCGCGATGGCCTCCAGGACCGTGGACATGCCGACCAGGTCGGCGCCGATGGTGCGGGCCATGCGGATCTCGGCGGGCGTCTCGTAGTGCGGCCCGGGGAACTGGGCGTACACGCCCTCCTCCAGGGTCGGGTCGACCTCCTTGCACAGCGCGCGCAGGCGCGGCGAGTACAGGTCGGTCAGGTCGACGAAGTTCGCGCCGACGATCGGGGACGTCGCCGTGAGGTTGATGTGGTCGCTGATCAGCACCGGCTGGCCGGGGCGCATGCCCGCGCGCAGGCCGCCGCAGCCGTTGGTCAGCACGATCGTCTTGCAGCCGGCGGCCACGGCGGTGCGCACGCCGTGCGCGACCGCGGCGACACCGCGTCCCTCGTAGTAGTGCGTGCGGCCCAGGAAGACGAGCGCGCGGCGGTCGCCGATCCGGTAGGAGCGGATCTTGCCGCCGTGGCCCTCGACCGCCGGCGGCGGGAAGCCGGGCAGCTCGGTGACCTGGAGCTCGGCCTCGGGCTCGCCGAGCGCGTCGACGGCCGGGGCCCAGCCGGAGCCCATCACGAGGGCGACGTCGTGGGTGTCGGCGCCCGTGAGGTCGCGCAGGCGCGAGGCGGCGGCGTCGGCGGCGGCGTAGGGGTCGCCCTGGATGTCGTCCGGAAGAAGAGATGCGTTCACGCGCACGAGGGTAGCCGGTCGCGGCCTACGCGCGTAGATGAAGACAGGTCACGGGTTGCCATCGTTGTCAGAGAGGCCTCCGGGGCCGCTGTGGCACCTGATTCGGGGAGCGACACGGCCGCTGCCGGGCCGACGTTCCCCCGCGCGGCCGAGCCGGCGTCCCGTGGGGGCGGGGCGACGTTGCCACGCGTGGCCGGGGCGATGTCCCGTGCGCGGCCGGGACCGCCTCCCTGTCCGTGGCCGGTTCGTGCCCCCTGCGCGTGGCGCGTCGGTGTCTTCCGCGAGTTCCGCCCATGGCCGGAACGGTGTCTTCCGTCGTAGCGCTCAGCAGGGGCGTTTGCGCAGCTCCATGACGTAGTCGTGGGGGGCGCCCGCCGACTCGGCGGCGTCCGCCAGCTCGCCGAGGTAGCGGGCGGAGGGCAGCCCGCCCTCGTAGCCGTTGAGCACGTACAGCCAGGCCGGCTCCTCGCCCTCCAGGGTCTGCACCCGCACCCGCATGCGCCGGTACATGCCGAGGCCGACGCCCTCCCAGCGGTCCAGGGAGTCCTCGTCGGGCGGCGCGAGCTCGTACAGCGCGACGAAGACCTCCGAGAGCGGTTCCTCGACGACGGTCGCCAGTGCGCCCTCCCAGCCCATGTGCTCGCCGCCGAAGGTCAGCCGCCAGCCGCTGAGCCAGCCGGTGGCGCGCAGCGGGGAGTGCGGGGCGCGGCGGGACATCAGCCGCGCGTCGAGATTGCCGGCGTACGCGGCGTAGAGCGACATGGGTCGAGACTACGGCAGCAGTGGCGTGTGTCACTTCGGGGCGGGAACGGACGTACGGCGTTCGTGGGAGCCGTGCCGTCCCCGGTGGCCAGGGAGAACCCTCCCGGCGGACGCCGCCCCCGCCCCCGGGGAGAAGCACCTTGGCGCGTGCGGGACAATGGAGTACGTGACTCGGATCGTGATCATCGGTGGCGGACCCGGCGGATACGAGGCGGCGCTGGTGGCCGCCCAGCTCGGCGCGGAGGTGACCGTCGTCGACTGCGACGGCCTCGGCGGCGCGTCGGTGCTCACCGACTGCGTGCCGTCGAAGACCCTCATCGCCACGGCCGAGGTGATGACGACCTTCGACTCCTCCTACGAGGAGCTCGGGATCATCGTGGCCGACGACACCCCGCACATCGACACGCCCGCGCGGGTCGTGGGCGTGGACCTCGGCAAGGTCAACCGGCGTGTGAAGCGCCTCGCGCTCGCCCAGTCGCACGACATCACGGCCTCCGTGACCCGGGCCGGCGCCCGGGTGCTGCGCGGCCGCGGCCGCCTGGAGGGCCAGCAGGCCATGGACGGCTCCCGCAAGGTGGTCGTGCGGGCCGCGGACGGCACCGAGGAGGCGCTGACCGCCGACGCCGTGCTGATCGCCACCGGCGGCCACCCGCGCGAGCTGCCCGACGCGCAGCCCGACGGCGAGCGCATCCTCAACTGGACGCAGGTCTACGACCTCGACGAACTGCCCGAGGAACTCATCGTCGTCGGCTCCGGCGTCACCGGCGCCGAGTTCGCGGGCGCGTACCAGGCGCTCGGCTCCCGTGTGACGCTGGTCTCCAGCCGCGACCGCGTGCTGCCGGGCGAGGACCCGGACGCCGCCGCGGTCCTGGAGGACGTCTTCCGGCGGCGCGGCATGAACGTGATGGCCCGCTCGCGCGCGCAGTCCGCCAAGCGCGTGGGCGACCGGGTCGAGGTCACGCTCTCCGACGGCCGCGTCATCTCCGGCACGCACTGCCTGATGGCGGTCGGCGCCATCCCGAACTCCAGCGGCATGGGCCTGGAGGAGGCCGGGGTCAAGCTCCGGGAGTCCGGCCACATCTGGACCGACAAGGTCTCCCGCACGACGGCCCCCGGCGTGTACGCGGCCGGCGACGTCACCGGCGTCTTCGCGCTCGCCTCGGTCGCCGCGATGCAGGGCCGCATCGCCATGTACCACTTCCTCGGCGACGCGGTGGCCCCGCTGAACCTGAAGACGGTCTCCTCGAACGTCTTCACCGACCCCGAGATCGCCACCGTCGGCTACTCGCAGGCCGACGTGGACGCCGGCAAGATCGAGGCCAAGGTCGTGAAGCTGCCGCTGCTGCGCAACCCGCGCGCCAAGATGCAGGGCATCCGGGACGGCTTCGTCAAGATCTTCTGCCGTCCGGGCACCGGTATCGTCGTCGGCGGCGTTGTCGTGGCGCCGCGCGCCTCGGAACTGATCCACCCGATTTCGATCGCGGTCGACAACAATCTGACGGTCGAGCAGATCGCCAACGCGTTCACGGTCTATCCGTCGCTGTCCGGCTCGATCGCCGAGGTGGCCCGGCAGTTGCACACGAGGAAGACCGAGGGCGGGAGCTGACGGGAGCGCCGGTGCCCCCGGGGGACCGGCGACTCTCGGTCACCGGGAAGCGGCCGGTCAACCGTAAGGCCTACCCGTGGGGTAGGGGCGTATACCACTTCCCATGCTTCTGTGCGAACAACTTCTGTTATTCGGCGCAAACTGCTGAAAGCATCCGGTCGTTGGCGTTACTGTCAGTTTCGTGTTCGCTGCAGAACGTCGCCAATTGATCCTCGAAATGGTGCGAGCGAACGGTGCCGTGTCGCTCCGTGAGCTCGCCCGCGTCGTCCAGACCTCCGAAGTGACCGTACGGCGGGACGTGCGCGCACTGGAGGCAGAAGGACTCCTCGACCGCCGGCACGGCGGTGCGGTACTGCCGGGCGGGTTCACGCGGGAGTCCGGCTTTCCGCAGAAGTCACATCTCGCGACCGCCGAGAAGACGGCCATCGCCGACCTCGCCGCGAGCTTCGTCGAAGAGGGCGAGGCCATCGTGGTGGGTGCGGGCACCACGACGCAAGAGCTGGCGCGCCGGCTCGCGCGGGTGCCCGGGCTGACCGTCGTCACCAACTCCCTCCTGGTGGCCCAGGCGCTGGCCCATGCCAACCGCGTGGAGGTCGTGATGACCGGCGGCACCCTGCGCGGTTCCAACTACGCCCTGGTGGGCAGCGGTGCCGAGCAGTCGCTCCAGGGGCTGCGGGTCTCCCGGGCCTTCCTGTCCGGCAGCGGGCTGACCGCCGAGCGCGGCCTGTCCACCTCCAACATGCTGTCGGCCAGCGTCGACCGGGCGCTCGTGCAGGCGGCCGCCGAGGTGGTCGTGCTCGCCGACCACACCAAGCTCGGCACGGACACCATGTTCCAGACGGTGCCCACGGACGTCATCACCCGGCTGGTGACCGACGAGCCCCCGGCCCACGACGACCGCGCCGCCACCGAGCTGCAGGCCCTGGCCGATCAGGGTGTGCAGATCGCGGTGGCCGGGTCCTCGGCGGGCGGCGGCGACGCGGCCCCGGCGGGACGGCAGCAGCCGCGCCGGGACGTGCCGCTGCCCGGTCCGCGCCGGGGCCAGATGCCGGCCGGCGGACCGCAGCTGCGCAGCGCCGCCTCGGTGCTGGGCGAGCAGCAGCAGAACGAGCGGGAGCGGGCCCGCGTGGCCGACCTGCGGCGCCGCTAGTGCCGTGACCGGAAGGGTCCACCGGCTCGCGGCGTCCGGCGCGGCACTCCCCCTGGCTCTTCGAGCAGGGGGACCCCACGCCGCGCTGCCGGAGCCACCCGGGTACGCCCGCTACGAGGGTGGTCCTCCGCCTTGCGACGCACCGCACCGGACGCCGCGAGCCCACGGCAGACCTTTCCGGTCACGGCACTGGCCGCCACGAGGGAACGGAGAGCCTCCGACGCGCCCGCCCGCACCCGGTGCGCGGCGGGCGTCGGTGTCCTCGCCCGGTTCCAGAGGAGCGGGGGACCAGGGCCGGTGAGCGGCTGTGCGGGGCGCGGCGGGCACGCCGACGGCCCCCGGCGGGTGCCGGGGGCCGTCGGTGAACCGCTCCGAACGGCGTGGGCCGCGGTCAGTCCTTGATCTCGCAGATCGGGGCGCCGGAGGTGATGGAGGCGCCGACCTCGGCGGCCAGGCCCTTGACGGTGCCCGCGCGGTGGGCGTTGAGCGGCTGCTCCATCTTCATGGCCTCCAGGACGACGATCAGGTCGCCCTCCTTCACCTCCTGGCCCTCCTCGACGGCGACCTTGACGATCGTGCCCTGCATCGGGGAGGCGAGGGTGTCGCCGGAGGCCGCGGGGCCGGACTTCTTCGCCGCGCGCCGCTTGGGCTTGGCGCCCGCCGCGAGGCCGGTGCGGGCCAGGGACATGCCCAGCGAGGCGGGCAGGGAGACCTCCAGGCGCTTGCCGCCGACCTCGACGACGACCGTCTCGCGGGTGACGTCCTCCTCGGCCTCGCCCTCGGCGGGGGCGGCGAAGGGCTTGATGTCGTTGACGAACTCGGTCTCGATCCACCGGGTGTGCACCGTGAACGGGTCCGTCGAGCCGGTCAGCTCGGGCGCGAACGCCGGGTCCTTGACCACCGTGCGGTGGAAGGGGATGGCGGTGGCCATGCCCTCGACCCGGAACTCCTCGAGGGCCCGCGAGGCGCGCTGCAGCGCCTGCTCGCGGGTGGCGCCGGTGACGATCAGCTTGGCCAGCAGCGAGTCCCAGGCCGGGCCGATGACCGAGCCGGACTCCACGCCCGCGTCCAGGCGCACGCCCGGACCCGAGGGCGCCTCGAAGCGGGTGACCGTGCCGGGGGCGGGCAGGAAGTTACGGCCCGGGTCCTCGCCGTTGATGCGGAACTCGAAGGAGTGGCCGCGCAGCGGCGGGTCGTCGTAGCCCAGCTCCTCGCCGTCGGCGATGCGGAACATCTCCCGCACCAGGTCGATGCCGGAGACCTCCTCGGTGACCGGGTGCTCCACCTGCAGCCGGGTGTTGACCTCCAGGAAGGAGATCGTGCCGTCCGCGCCGACGAGGAACTCCACCGTGCCGGCGCCGACGTAGCCGGCCTCCTTCAGGATCGCCTTGGAGGACGAGTAGAGCTGCTCCAGCTGGGCCTCGGACAGGAACGGCGCCGGGGCCTCCTCCACCAGCTTCTGGTGGCGGCGCTGCAGGGAGCAGTCGCGGGTGGAGACGACCACCACGTTGCCGTGGGTGTCGGCCAGGCACTGGGTCTCCACGTGCCGCGGCTTGTCCAGGTAGCGCTCGACGAAGCACTCGCCGCGGCCGAAGGCGGCCACCGCCTCGCGCACGGCCGAGTCGTACAGCTCGGGGACCTCTTCGAGGGTGCGGGCGACCTTCAGGCCGCGGCCGCCGCCGCCGAAGGCGGCCTTGATGGCGATCGGCAGGCCGTGCTCCTTCGCGAAGGCGACGACCTCCTCCGCGCCCGAGACCGGGTCCGGCGTGCCCGCGACCAGCGGGGCGCCCGCGCGCTGCGCGATGTGCCGGGCGGCCACCTTGTCGCCCAGGTCGCGGATCGCGGCCGGCGGCGGGCCGATCCAGATCAGGCCCGCGTCCAGCACCGCCTGCGCGAACTCGGCGTTCTCCGAGAGGAAGCCGTAGCCGGGGTGGACCGCGTCCGCCCCGGAGTCCTTCGCCGCCTGGAGCACCTTGGCGATGTCCAGGTAACTGGTGGCCGGGGTGTCCCCGCCCAGTGCGAACGCCTCGTCCGCCGCACGGACGTGCAGGGCGTCCCGGTCCGGGTCGGCGTACACGGCAACGCTCGCGATCCCGGCGTCCCGGCACGCCCGGGCGACACGGACAGCGATCTCACCGCGGTTGGCGATCAGCACCTTGCGCACGTTGGCTCCCTCTCCTTGAAACAAGCTGAGTTTAGGGAGGGCCGACACGACGTTTCGACCCGTCCTCAATGGTGAGCTTGCCCACACGGAGCGTGATTCGAGGCCCGCTCGACCGCGAAATCCCTTGTCGCACCAGGGTACGCAGGGGTCCTGGGGAGAACCCTAGTCCTCCGGTGTGCTCAAGGTCTCTGTGAGAGCGTGCTGCGGCCCACCCGGTTTCTTTGTGGAGTCCCTACGAATGGCCCAATGATTCTTTGCCCCCGCCGGGTCCCTTGTCCCGGGGTTTACCCGTTAGTAGCGTTCACGATGTCTCGAACGTACTTGGGGTAACACGGCCGAAGGTGGGTGGGACCGGTGGTACGCAGACCGGTGGCGTGGGCGGCGGCGATCGTGCTCCTCCTGGAGGGGGTCGGGGTCGCCCTGCTCAACTGGCTCCTGGGGGTCGTCGTCGACCGGCAGGACATGTCCCTCGCGGGCCTCGACCCGCACGCGATGTCCGTCTCGTCGAAGGCCGCGGGGATCGTCTTCGGTCTGTACTTCGCGTTCTGCGCGGTCGTGGCCCTGCGCGTCGCCCAGCGCGACCGGCCCCCGGCGGGCGTCGGCCGCATCCTGCTGATCAGCGCCGCGGTGGTGCACGCCCTGCTCGGCGCGTTCTGCGTGGGCCTGGTGGGCTGGGGCGCGTTCGCGTTCATGATGGTCGTGCTGGGGATGCTGCTCCTCCTGCTGCTGGGCTACGACCGCCGCGAGGGCGCCGGAGCCGCCACGGGGCCCGGTGGCGCGGAGCCGGGGCCCGGCGGCACGGAGGCCGGCAGCGGAGGCAAGGAGGGCGGCAGCGGCGGTCCGGCACGGCCGCCCGCCCCTGCGGCCCCCTAGAGCCCCTACCGGAGCCCCTACGGCCTACCGGGGTGCCGCGTGCTCGGCGGGGGTCCGGGGACGCGGGCCGGGCGCGCGGCGGCCCCGGTCCCGCCCGGGCGCGCGGCGGCGGGCCCGGTTCCGGCGCCGGCTCAGTCCCGGGGCGCCCACAACTCCGTGATGCCGACGCCCAGATCCGCGAGCAGGCGGCGCAGCAGCGGCAGCGAGAGGCCGATGACGTTGCCCGAGTCGCCGTCGATGCCGTCGACGAACGGGGCGGAGCGGCCGTCCAGGGTGAACGCGCCCGCGACGTGGAGGGGCTCGCCCGAGGCGACGTAGGCGGCGATCTCCTCGTCGGTCGGCTCGCCGAAGCGGACCACGGTGGAGCCGACCGCCGAGACGAAGCGCCCGGCCGTCGTGTCGTACACGCAGTGCCCGGTCTGCAGCGTGCCCGCGCGGCCGCGCATCGCCTTCCAGCGCGCCGTGGCCTCCTCGGCGTCCGCGGGTTTGCCGAGCGCCTGCCCGTCCAGGTCGAGGACGGAGTCGCAGCCGACCACCAGGGCGCCCGCGGCCTCGGGCCGGGCCGCGACGACGGACGCCTTCGCCTCGGCCAGCGCGAGCGCCAGCTCGGCCGGGGTGGGGGCGGTCACGGCGTCCTCGTCGAACCCGCTCACGATCACCTCGGGGGCGAGGCCGGCCTGGCGGAGCAGTCCGAGGCGGGCGGGGGACTGCGAGGCGAGCACGAGTCTGCGGCGCTGATCGGTCATGCGGTCAGCGTATCGGCGCCGCTCACCGGGTGCCGATCACGATCATCACGAGCACCATGGCCAGGGCCACGAGAACACCGAGGCGGCGCAGCATGTCCTGCATGTCGCGCAGTTCCTTCGGGGGTTCGTTCTCGGGGTCGGACCACAGCATGCAACCGATCGTGCGTCCCCGCAGCTCCGGGCGCCTGAGTACGCGTACTCAACTCCTCCGGCGGACCGTCCCGGGCGTCCGGGCCGGCCCGCCGGAACCGGGGTCAGGCGGGCCAGTACGTGCGGCCCCACGCGCGCGGGCCCGGGACGGGCAGCCGGCCGCGGGCCACCCGCGCGGGGTCGGCCCAGGCGTCCGCGCGCGGCTCCTCGGGCGCGCCGGACGGGGCGGACGCCTCCGCCGCCGCGGCGCGCGCCCTGACCACCGCCAGGGCGGCGGCCAGCTCCTCCGGGGTCGGATTGCCCCGTACGACCTTGATCGTCATGTCCGCTCCCAGGGCTAGAGGGGGATGTTGCCGTGCTTCTTCGGGGGCAGGTTCTCCCGCTTGGTGCGCAGCTGGCGCAGGCCGCGGACCACGTGGGCCCGGGTGTCGGAGGGCAGGACCACCGCGTCGACGTAGCCGCGCTCGGCCGCCGCGTAGGGGTTGAGGAGCGTGTCCTCGTACTCCTGGACGAGCCGGGCCCTGACCGCCTCGACGTCCTCGCCGTTCGCCTCGGCCTCGGCGATCGTGCGGCGGTGCAGGATGTTCACCGCGCCCTGCGCGCCCATCACCGCGATCTGCGCGGTCGGCCAGGCCAGGTTCAGGTCCGCGCCCAGGTGCTTGGAGCCCATGACGTCGTAGGCGCCGCCGAACGCCTTGCGGGTGATGACGGTGATCAGCGGGACCGTCGCCTCCGCGTACGCGTAGATGAGCTTGGCGCCGCGGCGGATGATGCCCTCGTGCTCCTGGCCGACGCCGGGCAGGAAGCCGGGGACGTCGACGAAGGTGAGCACGGGCACGTTGAAGGCGTCGCAGGTGCGCACGAAGCGCGCGGCCTTCTCGGAGGCGTCGATGTCCAGGCAGCCGGCGAGCTGGAGCGGCTGGTTGGCCACGATGCCCACCGGGTGGCCCTCGACGCGGCCGAAGCCGGTGAGGATGTTCGGCGCGAACAGGGCCTGCGTCTCGAAGAACTCGGCGTCGTCCAGGACGTGCTCGATCACCGTGTGCATGTCGTACGGCTGGTTCGCGCTGTCCGGGATCAGCGTGTCCAGCTCGCGGTCCTCGTCCGTGAGCGCCAGGTCCGCCTCCTCGGGGAAGACGGGCGGCTCGCTGAGGTTGTTCGAGGGCAGGTACGACAGGAGCTGCTTGACGTACTCGACGGCGTCCTTCTCGTCGCCCGCCATGTGGTGGGCCACGCCCGAGGCGGTGTTGTGGGTGCGGGCCCCGCCCAGCTCCTCGAAGCCGACGTCCTCGCCGGTGACGGTCTTGATGACGTCGGGCCCGGTGATGAACATGTGCGAGGTCCGGTCGACCATCACCGTGAAGTCGGTGATCGCCGGGGAGTAGACCGCGCCGCCCGCGCACGGGCCGACGACCAGGCTGATCTGCGGGATCACACCGGAGGCGTGGGTGTTGCGGCGGAAGATCTCGCCGTACATGCCGAGCGAGGCCACGCCCTCCTGGATGCGGGCGCCACCGGAGTCGTTGATGCCGACGACCGGGCAGCCGGTCTTCAGCGCGAAGTCCATCACCTTCATGATCTTCTGGCCGAAGACCTCGCCGAGGGCGCCGCCGAAGACGGTGAAGTCCTGCGAGAAGACGGCCACGGGGCGGCCGTCGACCGTGCCGTAGCCGGTGACGACGCCGTCGCCGTACGGGCGGTTGCTCTCCAGGCCGAAGTCGGTCGAGCGGTGCCGCGCGAACTCGTCCAGCTCCACGAAGGAGCCCTCGTCCAGCAGCAGCCCGATGCGCTCACGGGCCGTCAGCTTCCCCTTGGCGTGCTGCTTCTCCACGGCGCGCTGGGAGCCGGCGTGCGTCGCCTCCCCGATGCGCCGCCGCAGATCCGCGATCTTTCCCGCGGTGGTGTGGATGTCGGCCTGTTGCGGCTGTTCCTGCTCGGACATCGGGATGCGGCTCCCTACCTGCTCAAAGGGGACGTGAAGGGGCGTACGGGGGTTCGTGCCCGTGAACCCGGCGGGGAACCGGGGAGGGCGGTCGCGGTTTTCGGCCTGGCTGGTGACTCATTGCTACTGACTCGTAGGGTAATGGGGCGTCCGCCGGTCGGCAGTGCGGCGTTTCCCACACCTAGGGTGGGTTGCATGACGCCGCGAGATCATTCAGACGCCCATGACGGACCCTGGTCGGACCTGGAGCGGCCGCCGCTGAGCGCCGCGTCCCTGCGGCGCGCGCTGGTGCGCGGCGGCAGTCTGTGGCGGGAGGTCGAGGTGGTGCGCCGCACCGGCTCGACCAACACCGACCTCGTGGCCCGCGCCGCCGCGGGCGAGGCGGCCGAGGGCGCGGTCCTGGTCGCCGAGGCGCAGGACGCCGGGCGCGGCCGCCTCGACCGGCGGTGGACGGCGCCCGCCCGCTCCGGCCTCTTCTTCTCCGTGCTGCTCACCCCCACCGGCGTCCCCGTGCAGCGGTACGGCTGGCTGCCGCTGCTCGCCGGCGTCGCCACGGCGACCGCGCTGTCCCGCGTCGCGGGCGTCGACACGGCCCTGAAGTGGCCCAACGACCTGCTCGTCACGGTGGACGGCGAGGAGCGCAAGGCGGGCGGCATCCTCGCCGAGCGGGCCGGGGCGGACGGCGTCGTGATCGGCATCGGCGTCAACGTCACCCTGCGCGCGGACGAACTGCCCGTCCCCACCGCCGGGTCCCTCGCCCTCGCGGGCGCGGCCACCACGGACCGCGACCCGCTGCTGCGGGCCGTCCTGCGCTCCCTGGAGCAGTGGTACGGCGACTGGCGTGCCGCGGGCGGCGACCCCGGGGAGTCGGGACTGCTGGAGACGTACGCCGCCGGCTGCGCCACGCTCGGCCGCACCGTCCGCGCCGAACTGCCCGGCGACCGGTCCGTCACCGGCGAGGCGGTCGCGGTGGACGGCGACGGCCGCCTCGTGCTCGCCACGGAGAAGGGCGTGCAGGAGCCGGTCGGCGCGGGCGACATCGTGCACCTGCGGCCCGCGGAGGACGCGTGAGGCGGCGGAGGGGACACGTGAGCCGGGTGGCCGAAGGGGTACCCGTGGCCGTTGATGAGGAACGGGACGCGGCCGCGCCGGACGACTCGGGAGTGAGCCACAGCACACCTGCCGTAGAGTTGAGGCCGGTCGATACCTGACCGTGGCAGATCGGAAGGGCAGCAGGCGTGACCGTCGACGACTCGGGCTCCGGCACGGGCGCAGGATCCGCCCCCGAGGGTGATCCGGGGCGCACCGCCGGTTCCCCCGCCGACTCGTCGGCCACGCGGAGCGAGCGGACGGCGGCGCACCCCCGGGTGGACGCGCCCGACGCCCAGTCCGGCGAGAACCCGCTCGCCCTGCGCCTCGAACAGCTCATCCTCGGGGCCGAGCGCCGCTACACCCCCTTCCAGGCCGCCCGCAGCGCCGGTGTCTCCATGGAGCTGGCGTCCCGCTTCTGGCGGGCGATGGGCTTCGCCGACATCGGCCAGGCCAGAGCCCTGACCGAGGCGGACGTCCTCGCACTGCGGCGCCTGGCCGGCCTCGTCGAGGCCGGGCTGCTCAGCGAGGCCATGGCCGTCCAGGTCGCCCGCTCCACCGGCCAGACCACGGCCCGCCTCGCCGAATGGCAGATCGACTCCTTCCTGGAGGGCCTCACCGAGCCGCCCGAGCCGGGGATGACGCGCACCGAGGTGACGTACCCCCTGATCGAGCTGCTGCTGCCGGAGCTGGAGGAGTTCCTCGTCTACGTGTGGCGGCGCCAGCTCGCCGCCGCGACCGGCCGCGTCGTGCAGGCCGGGGACGACGAGGAGATGGTCGACCGGCGCCTGGCCGTGGGCTTCGCCGACCTCGTCGGCTTCACCCGGCTGACCCGCCGCATGGAGGAGGAGGAACTCGGCGAGCTCGTCGAGGCCTTCGAGACCACGGCCGCGGACCTGGTCGCCGCGCACGGCGGCCGGCTGATCAAGACCCTGGGCGACGAGGTGCTGTACGCGGCGGACGACGCCGGCGTGGCCGCGGAGATCGCCCTGCGCCTCATCGAGACGATGGCCAACGACGAGACCATGCCGGAGCTGCGCGTCGGCATGGCGTTCGGCACGGTGACGACCCGCATGGGCGACGTCTTCGGCACCACCGTGAACCTGGCCTCCCGGCTCACCTCCATAGCTCCTCGCGACGCGGTCCTGGTGGACGGCGCCTTCGCCGAGGAGCTGATCCGCACCGGTGAGGCACCCGTCTCGGAGACGGAGGCGGCGGAGGAGGCCGCCGCGGCGGAGAAGGAGGGCGAGGAGCCCCCGACGTACCGTTTCGCCCTCCAGCCGATGTGGCAGCGCCCGGTCCGCGGCCTGGGCGTGGTCGAGCCCTGGCTGCTGACGCGCCGGGAGTCCTGAGCGGGACGCGGCCGCGCGGAGCGGTGACGCCTCCCGCCGACGCGCCGGGAGCCCTGGGCGGGCCGGTGCCGTTCGCGGAGGTTCCTGGCCGGGGCCGTGACCGCCCGTCGGGGCGTCCCGCACCGCCGCGCCACCGGCGGGCGCGCTCCGGCCGCCCGGTGGCGTCGCGCTCCGGCCGCTCAGCGCCGTCCACCGCCGAAGAGGTCCACGCACAGGTCGAGGATCGGCACGCACAGACCGGAGCCGGGGCGGGACGGGGAGGGCGCCGGGACCCCGGGCGTACGGCTCGGGGCCGGGGCGGTGGTCGCGGCCGGCGGCCGGGTGGCCGCGGGCGGGCGCGGCGTCGGCCGGGCGGGGGTGTGCGCGGGAGGAGCCGGGGTCGTCGTCCCCCGGTCCGCCGGGGGCCGGGCGGACGCCTTGGCGGGAGGGTCCGCCGGCTCGTCCGCCGAGGTCGGGACGGGCGCCTTGGAGGCGGTCGCCGCCGAGGGGCCAGAGGACGCGGCCGTGCCACGGCCCTCGCCGTCCGCCGCCGGTGGGGGCGTACGGGACGTGCCGTCGGCGGGAGCCGACGGGAATGTGCTCCCGGTGGCCGCCGCCGCGCTGTCGCCGTCCGGGCCCGGTGCCGTGTGCACCGGGCCGGCCGGGCCCCGGGCGGCCGCCGCGCCGCCGCCCGGCGACTCCGCCGCCGGATGCATCAGGCTCAGCGCCCCGGCGGCCAGCGCGAGCCCTCCGGCAGCGAGCAGCACGCGCCGCGGACGCGGCCGCCGGTGCCGGCCGCGCACCCGCCGGAGCCACCCGGAGGCGACCGCCGTCATGGACGCGGTCGAGGCCGCGGTGGCAGGGGCGGACGTGGTCGCGGCCGTGCCGGCGGGGGCGGTGACGGTCGTGGTGGCGGGGGTGGCAGCCGTGGCTGGGGTGGTAGCCGTGGCGGGCGTCCTCTCCGCCTCCTCCTTCGCGGCCTTCCTCGCGGCTCCCTCCGCGCTGTCCGCTTCCGGCGGCCCGGGCGTCCGGGGCGCGGTCCTCGCGGGCCGTGCGGGGAGTACGACCTTGACGGACAGGGTGGCTCCTGGAGCTGCCGCCGCCGGTGGCGCCTTCTCCGCGCCCGTCGCCGGGCCGGTCGTCCGGGGTGCGGTTCTCGCGGGCTGCGCGGGGAGCGTGACCTTCGGGGACCGGGTGGTTCCCGCTGCTTCCGCCTTCGGCGGCGTCCTCTGCGCGCCCGTGGTCGGCTCGGTCGTCCGGGGTGCGGTTCTCGCGGGCCGCGGGGGAAGCGTGACCTTCGGGGACCGGGCGGCCCCTGCCGCCCCCGCCTTCGGCGGAGTCCCCTCCGCGCCCTTCGCCGGCCCGTGCGTCCGCCGCGCGGCCTTCGCGGGACCCGCGGCTCCCTCGGCTCCTGCGGTTCCCGTGGACTCCGTCTCCGTCCCCTCGGCGGGCGTCTTCTCCGCGCCGTCCGCCGGTTCGCGTGACGGGCGTACGGTTTCCGCGGTTCTCGCGGGTCCCGTGGCTTCCGCGGGCCCCGTGGCCTCCGCGGTCCTCACGGGTGCCGTGGCCCCTGCTCGCGTCGCTTCCGGCGGTGTCCTCTCCGTGCCGTCCGCCGCCCCGCGCTCCCGGGACGCGGACCCCGAGGACTCCTCGGACCCCGCGGACCCCGCAGGTCCCGCGGACGCCGCGGCCCCTGCTCCCGTCGCTTCCGCCGGTGTACTCGCCATGGTGATCCCTCCCCGCCGCGGGCGGCGCCCCCCGGCGCGCTCACGCCTGGGCAGGCTATGCACGCGCTGGTCCGGCGCGGGCCGGGGCCGGGCGCGGTTCACTCGAACGGGGAATGGACGCAGGCGCCGGGAGCGGTGCTCCCGCCCGGCCTTTTCCCGGGCCGCGCCCGGTGCGATGATCTGGACGACAGGAGTTAACCCGCGTTAACAAGGAGGGTGTCATGGCCGAGCAGGAAGCCGGGCGGCGGTTCGGGGAGCACGTCGTCGTACGGCGGCACGGGCACGTCGCGGAGTTCGTCCTCGACCGGCCCAAGGCCATGAACGCGGTGTCCACGGAGATGGCCCGCTCGATCGCCGCCGCCTGCGAGGCCCTGGCCGCCGACCGCGACGTGCGCGCGGTCGTCCTCACCTCCACCCACGAGCGCGCCTTCTGCGTCGGCGCCGATCTGAAGGAGCGCAACTCCCTCACCGACGCGGAGCTGGTGCGGCAGCGCCCGACCGCGCGGGCCGCGTACACCGGCGTCCTGGAGCTGCCCGTGCCGACGGTCGCCGCCGTGCACGGCTTCGCGCTGGGCGGCGGCTTCGAGCTCGCGCTCTCCTGCGACCTGATCGTGGCCGACCGTACGGCCGTCGTGGGGCTGCCCGAGGTGTCCGTCGGCGTGATCCCCGGCGGCGGCGGCACGCAGCTGCTGCCGCGCCGGGTCGGTGCGGCGCGCGCGGCCGAGCTGATCTTCTCGGCGCGCCGCGTCGAGGCGGCCGAGGCACGCGAGCTGGGGCTCGTCGACGAGCTGGTGGACGAGGGACGGGACCGGGAGGAGGCGCTGGCCCTGGCCGCACGCATCGCCGGGAACTCGCCGGTCGGCCTGCGCGCCGCCAAGCGGGCCCTGCGCCTGGGTCACGGGCTCGACCTGCGGACCGGTCTGGAGGTGGAGGACGCGGCCTGGCGCTCGGTGGCGTTCTCCGGCGACCGCGCCGAGGGCGTCGCGGCCTTCAACGAGAAGCGGAAGCCGCAGTGGCCTGGGGAGTAGCGAAGCCGGGCGGAGAGCCGTCCGTGGCGTAGGCGTAGGCACGGGTGCGGGTGCGGGTGCGGGTGCCTGTGTCGGCACGGACGCGGACAGGGCGCGTGTGGGCGCGGACCCTGGGTGCGTACGAGTGCGGGTGCGCACGGACAGAGGCGCGCACGGGGGCTTCGTGACCGTGTTCCGGCCGCTGTGACGTGCCCGTATTCCCCCGTGTGCCGCTTCCATGCCCGCGGCCCCCTGTTCGCCGCCTCGATGTCCCAAAGAGTGGCAAAACTACCTAACCTGGGACGATGGGTGAGGACAGACGCCTTCGGGCCGTGGTGGCGCTGGCGCAGGGCATGGCGGCGGCGCACTCTCCGCGCGAGTCCTGGCGGGCGGCCGCGCTGGGGGCCCGGGACGCGCTGGGCGGAAACTTCGCGGCGCTCTCGGTGTGGGAGCGCGAGTGCGGCCGGCTGCGGGTCCTCGCGAACGTGGGGGAGCTGACGCCGGACGAGGAGGAGTTCCCGACCGGCGAGGCCTACCCGGTCCACCAGTTCCCGGAGATCACCGAGTTCCTGCACGAGCGCTGGGCCGGGGGCGGGGGGCCCAACGCCTGGGTCGAGACCGCGAGCGGCACCGCGACCGGGCGGGCCGGGTACTGCCACCAGCGCGTCGCGGCCCTGCGCCGGCGCGGCCGCGGCTGCTGCGTCGTCGCCCCGGTCGTGCTGCACGGCCGCGCCTGGGGCGAGCTGTACGTGGCCCGGCCGCCGGGCGAGCCCGTCTTCGACCGCGCCGACGCCGACTTCGCCACCGTCCTCGCCTCGGTCGTCGCCGCCGGGATAGCCCAGACCGAGCGCCTGGAGGAGGCCCGCCGCCTGGCCTTCACCGACGCGCTCACGGGGCTCGCCAACCGCCGTGCCGTGGACGTCTGCCTGGAGGAGGCGGTCGAGCGCCACCGCGGGGAGGGGGCCGTGGTCAGCCTGGTGGTCTGCGACGTCAACGGGCTCAAGAAGGTCAACGACACCCGGGGGCACGCGGTGGGCGACCGGCTCCTCGAACGGTTCGGCTCGGTGCTCTCGCTGTGCGGCGCGATGCTCCCGGGCGCGCTCGCCGCCCGGCTCGGCGGCGACGAGTTCTGCCTGCTCGCGGTGGGTCCGGACGCCGACGCCGTGGTCCGGGTGGCCGACGAACTGTGCCGCCGGGCGGCCGAGTTGGAGCTCGGTGAGGGCGTGGCCTGCGGGGTCGCCTCGACCCAGGACCCGATCGGGCCGGTGCTCTCGGCGCGCCGGCTGTTCCGGCTCGCGGACGCGGCGCAGTACCGCGCCAAGGCCGTCCGCGCCGGGAAGCCGGTGGTCGCCGGGCGCGAGGGTGAGGGTCCGGAGGACCCGGTCGTACGGCTGGCCGACGCCCCGCCCCCCGAAGGGGCGGGCGAGCGGCGGCGCTTCAGAGGCCGCCGCTCCTAGCCGTACGCCCGGTCGTGCGTCCGGTCATGCGTCCGGCCGCGCGCCCGCCGCGGCCGCGGACGGCTCCGGCCGCACATCCGGCCGTACGCCTCTCCGGCCGCGGACGGCGGTCGTCCGGGCGTAAGGGTCCGTTCCGTATTCCGCCCGTGACATCCGTAGATTCACTGCGTAGGCTCCTGAATATGAATATGCACACTGTGGTGGTGGGGACCTCCGGGGCCACCGCGTCCGACGTGCTCGCCGTGGCGCGGGGCGGTGCCCGCGTCGAACTCTCCGGCGAGGCGGTGACCGCCCTCACCGCGGCCCGCGAGACCGTGGACGCGCTCGCGGCCAAGCCGGACCCGGTGTACGGCGTCTCCACCGGCTTCGGCGCCCTCGCGACCCGGCACATCGGCCCCGAACTGCGGGCGCGGCTGCAGCGCAACATCGTCCGCTCGCACGCCGCCGGCATGGGCCCCCGCGTGGAGCGCGAGGTCGTCCGCGCCCTGATGTTCCTGCGCCTGAAGACGGTGTGCTCGGGCCGCACGGGCGTCCGGCCCTCCGTCGCGCAGGCCATGGCGGACGTCCTGAACGCCGGCATCACCCCGGTCGTGCACGAGTACGGCTCGCTGGGCTGCTCCGGGGACCTCGCCCCGCTGTCCCACTGCGCCCTGACGCTGATGGGCGAGGGCGAGGCGGAGGGACCCGACGGCATGGTGCGCCCGGCCGCCGAACTCCTCGCCGCGCACGGGATCGCCCCCGTGGAACTGCGCGAGAAGGAGGGCCTCGCGCTCCTCAACGGCACCGACGGCATGCTCGGCATGCTGGTCATGGCCCTCGCGGACCTCGACGTCCTCTACAGGTCGGCGGACGTCACGGCGGCCCTGTCCCTGGAGGCGCTGCTCGGCACGGACAAGGTGCTGGCACCCGAGCTGCACGCGATCCGCCCGCACCCCGGCCAGGCCGCGTCCGCCGCCAACATGCTCGCCGTGCTGAAGGGCTCGGGGCTGACGGGACATCACCAGGACGACGCGCCGCGCGTGCAGGACGCGTACTCGGTGCGCTGCGCGCCGCAGGTCGCGGGTGCGGGCCGGGACACGCTCGCCCACGCCCGGCTGGTCGCCGAGCGCGAACTGGCCGCCGCCGTCGACAACCCGGTGGTCCTGCCCGACGGCCGCGTGGAGTCGAACGGCAACTTCCACGGGGCGCCCGTCGCGTACGTGCTGGACTTCCTGGCCATCGCGGCGGCGGACCTCGCCTCGATCGCCGAGCGCCGCACCGACCGGCTGCTCGACAAGAACCGCAGCCACGGGCTGCCGCCGTTCCTCGCGGACGACGCGGGCGTGGACTCGGGCCTGATGATCGCCCAGTACACGCAGGCGGCGCTGGTGAGCGAGATGAAGCGGCTGGCCGTGCCCGCCTCGGCCGACTCCATCCCGTCCTCGGCGATGCAGGAGGACCACGTCTCCATGGGCTGGTCGGCGGCGCGCAAGCTGCGCACGGCGGTCGGCGACCTCTCGCGCGTGCTGGCGGTCGAGCTGTACGCCGCCACGCGCGCGGTCGAGCTGCGCGAGGGGCTGACCCCGGCGCCGGCCACCCGCGCGGTCGTCGACGCGGCCCGCGCGGCGGGGGTCGCGGGCCCGGGGCCCGACCGCTACCTGGCCCCGGACCTGGAGGCCGCGGACGCCTTCGTCCGCACCGGCGGGCTGCTGGCGGCGGTGGAGGCGGTGACGGGGCCGCTGAGGTGACGCGGCGGCCGCCGGAGCGGTCGGGGCGGGGGCGGGTGCGGCCTCAGGCCGTCGCGCGCTCCCGCCGCACCGAGTACACGACGAAACCCGCTCCCAGGCCCAGCAGCAGCGTGCCGCCGGCCACGTACGGCGTCGTGTCGAAGCTGCCGGTGTCGGCGAGCCGGGCGCCGTCCGCGGAGTCCGTCGACGAGGTCTGTGAGGTCCGAGAAGCCCGGGAGGTCTGAGAGGTCCGCGCGACGGACGAGACCGCGGTGGTGTCCGCCGTGCCGTCCGCCGTGGTGGACGCCGCGGTCCCCGCGTCCGCCCCGGCCCGCGTGGACGTCGTCGTCGCGGTGGTGCGGAGGACGTCCTCCGGGGCGGTCCGGTCCACCGTCGCGTTCGCGGACGGGACGAACCACAGCGCGCCCAGCAGGGTCCCTGCTGCGGTGGCGGTCAGCAACGAGCGACGAGCGGCGGACACTGAATATCGATCCCCTTGTGGCGCTGGCGAATTGGCCGTATGAGGGGATGCTAATGAAAGGCGCGGGTCGCGGGAAAGTCGTGGGCGTCCGGGGCCGTACGCTCCGTCCCATGAGCACTCCTGAGACATCATCCTTTGTCCGGCTTCGCGTCGACCTCGTGCTGGAGATCACTGACGCCGAGGCCCTCACCGGGGCCGCGCTGGGCAGAATCGCCGACTCCGCCGCCGCGGGCGACCTGCCGGCCGGCGAGCGCGCGCACGCCGAGAGCGCGGTGACGGAGGACACGGCCGAGGCCCTCGCCTATCTCGTCGATCCGTTCGACCTGGTCAGCGCGGTGCCCGGGATCGACCTCGCGCAGGCGTCGTGGAGCAGCGAGGAGGTCGACCACGATCCGGATTCGCTCGAATGGGACCTCGACGACGATGATGACGACAGCGGCTACGACGGTGACGGCGATCGCGACGGCGAGGAGGCCGGAGTGCGCTGACGCGCTTGGGGAAAACTTGACCCCGGGCGGCAACCGGCCCCCGGGGTTTCGTCGTCTCAGCAGGCGCGGTGACCGATGTACGCACCATGCGCCGCGGGACGTGGCGTGCCCCACACATGCGATGGATGTGGAACGGGACGAACCGGTCGTAGCGTTGAAGTCTTAACGGGGACTCTCGGGGTTTTGGGGATTCGGCAACGATGGAGAAGCGTGTGATGACGGACAGTAGGCGGCGCAGGGGCCTGGCGGCCGCGTCCGCCCTGCTCGGCGGTGTACTGGTGCTCTCTGCGTGCAGCGGAAGCGAGGCCGACGGCGACTCGGGCGGGGGGACCACCTCTCAGGCGAAGGCCGACGAGGCGGCCGCCGAGAAGAGCTCCGAGGCCCAGATCAAGATCACTCCCGGCGACGGCTCCGACAACGCCTCCATCAACAACGCCGCCAAGGTGACCGTGGCCAAGGGCACCCTCACGGACGTCACGATGAAGACCGCGGACGGGCAGGCCGTGCCCGGGGAGATATCGGCCGACAAGAAGAGCTGGGCGCCCAGCGGGCAGCTGGAGCGCGCCACCACGTACAGGATCTCGGCGGTGGCCGCGGACTCGGAGGGCCGCAAGGCCCACGAGAACGCCTCGTTCACCACGGTCTCCCCGGCCAACAGCTTCATCGGCAACTTCACGCCCGAGGACGGCTCCACCGTCGGCGTCGGCATGCCGGTCTCGATCAACTTCGACAAGGCGATCACCAACAAGGCCGCGGTGCAGAAGGGCGTCACCGTGACCTCCAGCTCCGGCCAGGAGGTCGTCGGCCACTGGTTCAGCGCCAACCGCCTGGACTTCCGGCCCGAGGAGTACTGGAAGGGCGGCTCCAAGGTCACCCTGAAGCTGTCCCTCGACGGCGTCGAGGGCGCGGACGGCGTCTATGGCGTGCAGCAGAAGACCGTCAGCTTCACGATCGGCCGCAACCAGGTCTCCGTCGTCGACGCCCAGACCAAGCAGATGAAGGTCATGCGCGACGGCAAGGTCGTCAAGACCATCCCGATCTCCGCGGGCTCGCCGGAGAACAAGACGTACGAGGGCCAGATGGTGATCTCCGAGAAGTTCAAGGAGACCCGGATGAACGGCGCGACCGTCGGCTTCACCGACGACGACGGCGAGGGCGAGTACGACATCAAGGACGTGCCGCACGCCATGCGCCTGTCCACCTCCGGCACCTTCATCCACGGCAACTACTGGGGCGCGAAGTCCATCTTCGGCTCGGTGAACACCAGCCACGGCTGTGTCGGCCTGTCCGACACCAAGGGCGCGAACGACCCGAACACCGCGGCCGCCTGGTTCTACAACAACTCGCTGATCGGCGACGTGGTCGTCGTCAAGAACACCGGCGACAAGACCATCGCCCCGGACAACGGCCTCAACGGCTGGAACATGGACTGGGCCACCTGGAAGCAGGGCTCGGCGGTCTGACGCCGCGCGCCTCCCGGCCGGCACCTCGTACGACGGCGCCGGTCCCCCTCCGGAGGGGGACCGGCGCCGTCGGCGTTCCCGGGGCCGGAGCGCCGGCCCGGCGCGGCCACAGGCTTCTCATCGTTCTCTTATGCCGGCCTTACGTCTTCATCACGCGCCGTCCCTACCTTGCCGCCATGTTCTTCACCTATCTGAGGCGCGAGCTGCGCCGCCGCAGGAAGGCGGCGCTCGTCGTCGCCTCCGGCCTCGCGCTGGGCATCGCGCTGGTCATCGTGGTCACCTCCGTGTCGTCCGGCATGGAGAAGGCACAGGGCAAGGTCCTGCAGTCGCTGTACGGGCTCGGCACCGACATGACCGTCACCAAGGCGGCCCAGGCGCCTCAGGAGGGGGAGCGGCGGGGGCCGCGCTTCGAGTTCGACGCCCGCGACGGCGACTCCGACGAGGAGCAGAGCAGCGACCGCGTCATGGTGCAGGGCTTCCAGACCCTGGCGGCGGGCACGGTGACGAAGGTCGGCGGCCAGAAGGGCGTCGCGGACGCCGTCGGCGGGCTGAGCCTGAACGTGGTGAAGGTCAGCGGGCAGTTCCGGCGCGGCGAGCTCCAGCAGGACCAGGGCTCCGGCCGGCAGGGCGGTCCGGGCGGCGGTGGGTCCGGCGGCCAGCCGCAGGGCCGGGTCCAGGGCGGCGGCGCCGACTTCGACGTCGACAGCTACACGGTCTACGGCACGGACGTCACCGAGCCCGCCCTGGGCCCGCTGACCTCCTCGAAGATCACCGAGGGCCGTACCTTCAAGACCTCCGAGACGGACGCGAAGGTCGTCGTCGCCGACGCCTCCTACGCGAAGGAGAAGAAGCTCGACCTCGGCGACAGCGTCACCGTCAAGGGCACGAAGTTCGAGGTCGTCGGCATCGCGACGCCCGACAGCGGGGACGCGGCGGCCGACCTCTACCTCCCGCTGGAGCAGGCCCAGACGCTGAGCGACTCCCAGGACGAGGTCACCACGATCTACGTCAGGGCGTCCGACTCGCAGCGGATCGACGCGGTGAAGTCGACCATCCAGGAGAACATCCCGGGGACGACCGTCACCACCTCCGCCGACCTCGCCGACACGGTCTCCGGCTCCCTGTCGACCGCCTCCGACCTCGCCTCCGACGTCGGCAAGTGGCTGTCCGCCGTGGTCCTCGCGGCCGCCTTCCTGGTCGCCGGGCTGCTGACCTCCTCGGCGGTCTCGCGCCGCGTGCGCGAGTTCGGCACCCTCAAGGCGCTCGGCTGGCGCTCCGGCCGCGTGACCCGGCAGGTCGTCGGCGAGGCCGTCGTCAACGGACTGGTCGGCGGCGTCCTCGGCATCGCCCTCGGTCTGGCCGGCGCGTACGCCGTCACCGCGATCAGCCCCACGCTGCAGGCGCAGGTCGGCGCCACCGGCGGTGGCGGCGGCGCGGGCGGTCCCGGCGGGGGCGGTGGCTTCATGGGCGGCGGCGGCCCCGGCCGGCAGGCGTCCCAGGCCCTGGAGGTCGCGCTGACCGCGCCCGTCGGCCTCACCACCATCGCCGTCGCGGTCGGCCTCGCGGTCGCCGGCGGCCTGATCGCGGGCGCGTTCGGCGGCTGGCGCGCCTCCCGGCTGCGGCCCGCGGACGCCCTGCGCCGCGTCGAGTAGTCCGGCAGTCCGGCCCCCCTCCCGTATCCCAGTCCCAGGAGCTGCACCATGTACGAACTCAGAGGCGTCACCAAGCGCTACACACGGGGCAAGGCCACCGTCGACGCGCTCGCCGGCGTCGACCTGACCATCCCGGACGGCGACCGGCTCGTCATCCAGGGCCCCACCGGCGGCGGCAAGTCCACCCTGCTGCAGATGCTCGGCGGACTCGACCGGCCGACCGCCGGCAGCATCGGCCTCGACGGCACGGACCTGGCGAAGCTCTCCGAGGCGAAGCTCACCCAGGTGCGCAGCGAGAAGATCGGCTTCGTCTTCCAGAGCTTCAACCTCATCCCCACGCTCACCGCCCAGGAGAACGTCGAGACCGCGCTCGTGCCGCTGCGGCTGAAGGCGGGGGAGCGGCGGGAGCGGGCCGCCGAGGCGCTGAGGTCGGTCGGTCTCGGCGAGCGGCTCGGCCACCTCCCGTCGGAGCTGTCCGGCGGGCAGCAGCAGCGCGTCGCGATCGCCCGCGCGCTGGTCAAGCAGCCGAAGGTGCTGCTCGCCGACGAACCCACCGGCAACCTCGACGAGTCCACGCGCGACGAGATCATGGACGTGCTGGAGGGCCTGTGGAAGGAGCACGGGCTCACTTTCGTGATGGTCACCCACGACTCGTCCCTGGCCGAAAAGGCCCCGCGCCTCGTGACCATCCGCAAGGGGAGGATCACGGTGAAGGAGAACGCGGGGGCGTGATGCGTCCGGAGGCGGCGTACAAGGGCAGATGCCTGCCCGGGGCGATGCGGTCAGCGCCTGACGATTCGGTGATTTCCGATCGGTTGCGTAGCTAATCAGTCAACTCTTCACACACGTCACACTATTGAGCACGCGATCACCTCCCCGGCATACTGCGTGCACCGGGGGGTGCGTACGGCTGCGTGCGGGGATTCCCCCTGGCCGGACGGGCGGTCTCGTTCGTCCGGACTTCAGCTCCAGGGGGAGTTTTGCGCAGACAAGTGAAGAGAGCATGCGCTGCCGCAGTGGCCACCGCGGCCGCCGTGGCGCTGACGGCGGGCCTGACCAGCCCGGCGTCGGCCGGAGCCCGGCTCGCGAACGGCGCCGGTACGGCCGGCACCACCGCCGGGAACCACCGCATCACCCTGATCACGGGTGACCGCGTCGTCGTCGACGGGAAAGGCCGCCCCGTGGGCGTGCAGCGGGCGAAGGGCCGGGAGGGGATACCCTTCCGGATACGCAGGGCCGACGGCCACACCCTCGTGGTGCCCGCCGACGCGGCCCGCCTGATCGCCACCGGCAAGCTCGACCAGCGGCTGTTCGACATCACGGTGCTGAACAAGTCCGTGACCCGCAAGGCCCAGAAGAAGGGCCTGAAGGTGATCGTCGGTTACAAGGGCGCCGCCGCCGGAGCCCGCGAGGACGTCCGCGACGCGGGCGGCACCCAGGTCCGCCGCACCCTGAAGGCCCTGAACGCGGACGCGGTCCAGACCCCGAAGGGCGACGCGCACGAGCTGTGGAACGCGGTGACCGACACCGACGGCACCACCGCCTCCGGCATCGCGGGCATCTGGCTCGACGGCATCCGCAGGGTGAGCCTGGACAAGTCCGTACCGCAGATCGGCGCGCCCACGGCGTGGAAGGCCGGCTACGACGGCAAGGGTGTCAGGATCGCCGTCCTGGACACCGGCATCGACGCGACGCACGACGACCTCAAGGGCCAGGTCGTCGCGGCGAAGAACTTCTCCGCCGCCAAGGGCACGAACGACGCCTACGGCCACGGCACGCACGTCGCCTCCATCGCGGCGGGCACGGGCGCGAAGTCGGGCGGTACGTACAAGGGCGTCGCCCCGGGGGCCGAGCTGCTCAACGGCAAGGTCCTCGACGACTCCGGCTACGGCGAGGACTCCGGCATCCTCGCCGGCATGGAGTGGGCCGCCGCGCAGGGCGCCGACGTGGTGAACCTCAGCCTGGGCGGCCTCGACACGCCCGGGACCGACCCGCTGGAAGCGCAGATCGACAAGCTCTCCGCCGAGACGGGCGTGCTCTTCGCGGTCGCCGCGGGCAACGAGGGCGAGTTCGGTGAGCAGACCGTCGGCTCCCCGGGCAGCGCGGCCGCCGCGCTCACGGTCGGCGCCGTCGACGACAACGACAAGCTCGCGGACTTCTCCAGCCGTGGTCCCGGCGCGGACGGCCAGATCAAGCCCGACGTGACGGCGCCGGGTGTGGCCATCACCGCGGCCTCCGCCAAGGGCAGCGTCATCGCGCGGGAGGTCGGCGAGAGCCCGGCCGGCTATGTGACGATCGACGGCACGTCGATGGCGACCCCGCACGTCGCGGGCGCGGCGGCGATCCTGAAGCAGCGGCACCCGGAGTGGACGTACGCCGAGCTCAAGGGCGCCCTCACGGCGTCCGCCAAGGGCGGCGCGTACACCCCGTTCCAGCAGGGCACCGGCCGTATCCAGGTGGACAGGGCGCTCGAGCAGACGGTGATCGCCGACCCGGTGTCGGTGAGCTTCGGCACCCAGCAGTGGCCGCACACCGACGACACCCCGGTGACCAAGGGGGTGACGTACAGGAACCTCGGAGAGGAGGACGTCACCCTCACGCTGTCGGTCGCGGGCACGGGCCCCAAGGGCCAGGCGGCTCCCGCCGGGTTCTTCACGCTCGGCGCGGACACGGTGACGGTCCCGGCGGGCGGCACCGCCTCCGTCGACCTGACCGCCGACACCAGGCTGGGCGGCACCGTCGACGGCGCGTACTCCGCGTACGTGACCGCCACGGGCGGCGGCCGGACGGTGCGCACCGCGGCCGCCGTGCAGCGCGAGGTGGAGTCGTACGACGTCACCTTCGAGCACATCGGCAGGGACGGCAGGCCGACGGACGTCCACAACACCACGCTGGACGGTTACTCGGGGCTCGGAGCGGACCGCGGCTACACCGTCCCGGCCACCGGCTCCGGCACGGCGACCCTGCGGGTGCCCAAGGGCACGTACCTGCTGGACTCCTGGATCGCCAAGGACCTGGAGACCTTCAAGGGCGGCATCGACTGGCTGGTCCAGCCGAAGCTGGCCGTCACGAAGAACACGACCGTGACGCTCGACGCCCGTAGGACGAAGGCGGCCGACATCACGGTGCCGGACAAGAAGGCCAAGCAGGTGTCCGCGTCGATCGACTACGTCTACGACGCAGCGGGCATCGCCATCAGTGTCGGCCTCGACACCTTCGCCAACGTGCGCATGGCCCACCTCGGCCCGGAGGCGAGCGGTCTGCAGCAGACGTGGGGCGGCCAGTGGACCAAGGGCGGCTCCGCCGAGTACGACGTGGCCACCACCGCCGAGGTCAAGAAGATCGTGCCGGACAAGGTCCGCCACTACAAGGCGGGCGAGTTCGCCACGGTGCGCAACGACCTCGCGTCCGGGGCGGCGGGCAAGACCGGCGGCCTCGACGTCATCGGCGTCCTCCCCGAGAACGCCGTCTTCGGCTCCGCCGTGGAGCAGAAGCTGCGGAGCTCGCGCACGCTGTACCTCTCGACGTCCGACAAGGTCCGGTGGACGTTCGACTTCACGCAGTACTCGGGCAAGAAGGACGACCAGGGCCTCCCGGTCCCCGAGGCCTACTACTCGCTCGGTGACCCGCAGACCTTCAAGGCGGGCAAGAAGTACACGAAGACCTTCAACAAGGCGGTCTTCGGCCCGGCGCTGGGCGCGGACCACGGCCTCTTCCGCGAGGGCAACACGCTCTACGGCTCGCTGCCGCTGTTCGCCGACGGCAGCAAGCACGCGGGTTCGTCCGACTTCACCTCGGTCAGCACCACCCTCTACCGCAACGGCAAGAAGGTCGGCACCAACAAGGACCCGCTGTTCGGGGAGGAGTTCACGGTCCCGTCCGGGGACGCCGCGTACAAGCTGACCACGTCGGTCGAGCGCAGCTCCAGGATCGCCGCGGCCTCCACCCGCATCGACGCGAGCTGGACGTTCCGCTCCAAGAAGCCCGGCACCGACGGCGTGAAGCTGCCCGCCTCCGTGGCCCGCTTCAGCCCGTCGCTCGACGACACCAACCGCGCGACGGCCGGGAAGAAGGTCACCGTCCCGGTCACCGTCCAGGGCACGGCCGCCGGCAAGAACCTGAAGTCGCTGTCGGTGTACGTGTCGTACGACGGCGGCAAGAAGTGGACCAAGCTCACCGTCAAGAGCGGCAAGGTCACCTACAAGAACCCGGCCAAGGGCAAGGCGATCTCCTACCGCGCCAAAATCACCGACAAGAAGGGCAACGAGTCGGTGGTGTCGATCTACAACGCGTACTACGGGAAGTGAGCCCTCGGCCCGCTGAACCGGTTCGCCGAGCGCTGACGCGCCGGGGCGGCCCGCCGGAGATTCTTTCTCCGGCGGGCCGTCCGTGTTCGTATGGGCGTATGACCGTGCGAACCGTGGAGTACATCCGCTACCGGATCCCCGAGGAGCAGTCGGCCGAGTTCCTGGCCGCCTACACCCGTGCCGTCGCGCACCTGGCGGCGGCCCCGCAGTGCGTCGAGTACGAGCTGACGCGCTGGGAGGAGGACTTCGAGCACTTCGTGCTGCGCATCGTGTGGACCTCGGCCGAGGAGTACGTCGAGGGGTTCCGCACCTCGGAGCTGTTCCCCGACTTCCTCGCCGAGGTCGAGCCGTTCACCGGCCGCATCGAGGAGATGCGCCACTACACGCCGACCACGGTGCGCGGCACGGGCGGCGCCGTGCCGGCCCTCCACGAGCGCGCGGGCGGCCCCGAGGCCCTCGCCCGGCTCGTCGAGGTCTTCCACGACAGGGCCCTGAAGGACGACGTCCTGGCGCCGGTCTTCGCGGGCCTCCTGCCCGAGCAGGCGGAGCAGATCGCGCTCCGGCTCGGCGAGGCGGCCGGCGGACCGGTCGCGGACCTCGAGCAGCCCGGCGGGCCCGACCACGTGATCGCCCGCCACCTCGGCCGCACCCTCACCGAGCCGCAGCGGCGCCGCTGGGTGAACCTGCTCCAGGACGCGGCGGACGAGGCCGGCCTGCCGGCGGACGCCGAGTTCCGGGCGGCGTTCCTCGCCCACGTCGAGCGGACCACGCGGCGCGTCGCGCACTTCTCCGCGTCGGACGCGGCGGGCCCGGCGGGGCCGCAGCGGCCGAAGGAGACGTGAGGGGCGGTCCGGCGCACCGGACGCGGCGTCGGCTGCGGCTGCGGCGACGGCTGCGCGGCCGCCGCCCGCGCGTCCTCAGGCCGGCGCCGTGCCCGTCCCCGCGCGGGTCGCGTCCGCGCCCCAGCTCGCCAGCAGGCGCAGCGCCTCCGCGGACGGCGTACCGGCCTCCGCGTGGTACGTGATGAGCATCTGCTCCGGCTCGGCCGGCGGCTGGAACGACTCGAAGTTCAGCGTCAGGTCGCCCACCAGCGGATGGCGCAGCGCCTTCACACCGTGGGACTTCTCCTTGACGTCGTGCCGTGCCCACAGCTGCCGGAACTCCGGGCTCTTCACCGACAACTCGCCCACCAGCGCCGACAGCTGGGGGTCGTCCGGGTGGCGGCCCGCGTTCATCCGCAGCATGCCGACGATGTCCGTGGCCTTGGACTCCCAGTCGGCGAACAACTGGCGGTAGTCGGGCCGCAGGAACACCAGGCGCGCCCAGTTGCGCTCCTGCGCCGGCAGCTCGGACCAGTCGCCGAACAGGGCGGCGGCCATCCGGTTCCAGGCCAGGATCTGCGTACGCCGCCCGGTGACGTACGCGGGGGTGCCCTCGAAGGTGTCGAGCAGCTGCCGCAGGGACGGCCGCACCTGCTGCGCCCGGTACGCGTGCTTCCTGCGCTGCGGCCGCGGCCTCGCCAGATGCGTCAGGTGCGCGTGCTCGGCGTCGCTCAGGCGCAGCGCGCGGGCGATGGAGTCGAGCACCTCGGCCGACACGTTGCGCCCGTTGCCCTGTTCCAGCCGGGTGTAGTACGCGACGGAGACCCCGGCCAGCTGCGCCAGCTCCTCGCGCCGCAGCCCCGGCACCCGGCGGTGCCGCCCGAAGTCCGGCAGCCCCACGTCCTCCGGCTTCAGCCGCGCCCGGCGGGTGCGCAGGAACTCGCTCAGCTCCGCACGCCGGTCCAGCGCGCGGCCGGCCTCCCCGGTTCCGTCCGAGGAGTCCGTGGCGAGAGGATGCTGCTGGTCCATAGACCCAGTATCCCCGGTCGTACGCACGTCAGCCTGACCCCGCCAGTAGTAGGACCACTGGACGTACGCAAAGCTGTGACCTGGGTGGATGTCACAGGAGGAGGCAGAGTGGCACAAGTGCCGGACGGAACGTCCGGCCGGTCCACGACTCCTCGGCAGGATTGGAAGAGGCATGACCACCGTCGCCGCGTACGCCGCCCCCGCAGGCAAGGCCCCTCTGGAGCGCACCACCATCGAGCGCCGCGAGGTCGGGGAGAACGACGTCCTCATCGAGATCAGGTTCGCGGGCATCTGCCACTCGGACATCCACATGGCCCGTGAGGGCTGGGGCGAGGCGATCTTCCCGATGGTGCCGGGGCACGAGATCGCCGGTGTCGTCACCGAGGTCGGCTCCGGTGTCACCAAGTTCGAGGTCGGCGACCACGCGGGCGTCGGCTGCATGGTCGACTCCTGCCGCGAGTGCGACAACTGCAAGGCCGGTCTGGAGCAGTACTGCGCCAAGGGCAACGTGCAGACGTACGGCGCCGTCGGCAGGGACGGCGAGGTGACCTACGGCGGCTACTCGACGCACATCGTCGTCGACCAGGACTTCGCCCTCCGCATCCCGGACGGGCTGTCCCTCGACGTCGCCGCGCCGCTGCTGTGCGCCGGCATCACCACGTACTCCCCGCTGAAGCACTGGAACGCCGGTCCCGGCAAGAAGGTCGCCGTCCTCGGCATGGGCGGCCTCGGCCACATGGGCGTCAAGATCGCGCACGCGCTCGGCGCCGAGGTGACGGTGCTGTCGCAGTCCCTGCGCAAGAAGGACGACGGCCTGAAGCTGGGCGCCGACCACTACTACGCCACCAGCGACCCGGAGACCTTCGAGAAGCTGCGCGGCTCCTTCGACCTCATCCTGTCGACGGTGTCGGCGCCGCTGGACTTCGGCGCGTACCTGTCCCTGCTGAAGACGGACGGCGCGCTGGTGAACGTGGGCGCCCCCGAGGAGCCCATCTCGCTCAACCTCTTCTCCGTGATCGGCGGCCGCAAGACCCTCGCCGGTTCCATGATCGGCGGCATCCGGGAGACCCAGGAGATGCTGGACTTCTGCGCGGAGCACGGGATCGGCGCCGAGATCGAGCTGATCTCCGCGTCCGAGATCAACGAGGCGTACGAGCGGGTGCTGGCGAGCGACGTCCGCTACCGCTTCGTGATCGACGCCGCGACGATCTGAGCCGTCGGACCCGCCTCCCGTCCCGCCGGGCCCGGACGGGGACGGGAACGCACGGGCCCGCCACCGCCCCCGCCGGCGGTGGCGGGCCCGTGCGCGTGAACGGACCCGTACGCGTCGGGGGAGCGCGCCGTGCGCCGGTTCCTCACCGGTGCGCGGCGCGGGGACCCGGAGGAGCGCCGCCGTGCGCGGGGCGGGGCGTCAGCCCTCGGCCCCGGCGACGCCGACCGGGCAGGACACGCCCGTGCCGCCGATGCCGCAGTAGCCCGCCGGGTTCTTGTCCAGGTACTGCTGGTGGTAGCCCTCGGCCGGGTGGAAGCGGCGGCCCTCGGCCGGGAGGATCTCCGTCGTGATCGTGCGGTGGCCCGCGGCCGTGAGCACCTTCTGGTAGGCCTCGCGGGACGCCTCGGCCGCGGCGGCCTGCTCCGGGGTGTGGGTGTGGATCGCCGAGCGGTACTGCGTGCCCACGTCGTTGCCCTGGCGGAAGCCCTGCGTGGGGTCGTGGGACTCCCAGAAGACCCGCAGCAGCTCCTCGTAGGAGATCCGCTCCGGGTCGTGGACCACCCGCACCGCCTCGGTGTGGCCGGTCAGGCCCGAGCACACCTCCTCGTACGTGGGGTTCTCGGTGTGGCCGCCCTGGTAGCCGACCAGGGTGGTGTACACGCCCTCGGAGAGCCGCCAGAACGTGCGCTCGGCACCCCAGAAGCAGCCCAGGGCGAAGTCGGCGATCTCCAGGCCCTGCGGGTAGGGGCCCTGGAGCGGGGTGCCGAGGACGGTGTGGCGCTCGGGGACCGTGTACGACGGCTCGGGGCGACCGCGCAGGGCCTGTTCGGGGGTGGGCAGCTGCGGCGTGCGGCTGTACAGGAACATGCGGTCTCCACGGTGTCCGAAGGAGTGGGATCCGAGCACCACAACGCCTGGTCAGGGGCCGTCATTCCGGACCGGCCGGGGACCGGCCGGGGAGAGGGCGGGAGGGGGAGGGCCGGGCGGTTCCCCGGGACTCCGGCGGACGGAGGGAGCCCAGGGACTTCCGGCGGAGGGGTCCCAGGCACTCCCGGCGGAGGGGTCCGCCGGGAGCACGGCGGCTCAGTGCAGCAGCGTCGCCGGGCTGCCGCCGTTGGCCTCGTAGCCGGCCACCGCCAGCGCCCGGTACACCGCGTACTCGGCGGCCGGGTCCGCGGTCAGGGTCCAGGGCAGCGCGCCGACGTGGCCGTCGACGTGCACCAGCTGGCTCATCGCCTCGGCCCAGCGCTCGCCGCGCACCAGGAAGAACACCAGCAGGTGCCGCACGTGGGCCAGCATCGGGTCGTCCGGGCGGGCCGAGTGCACCGCGTACAGCGCGCCGTGCACCGCCTTGGTGACGACCTCGCTCTCGTAGAAGCCGCGGACCAGGTTCACCTCGGGGAGGTGCTCGAAGACCGCGAAGAGCGGCATCGCGGCGAGCAGTGAGCCGCGGGGCGCCCGGGCGGCCGCGGCCTCCGCGAAGGAGTACGCCTCCTCCCGCGAGCCGTGCCACTTCTCGCACCAGTAGTGCAGGGCCGCCAGATGCGCTCCCATGTGCGCGGGCGCCCGGTCCAGGATCTTCAGCCAGAGCTTCTCGAACTCGGCCCGCCCGTAGCCGAGCCCACGGCCCACCGACAGCTCGACGATGTACGGGATCGGGTCGCCGGGGGCCAGCAGCGCCGCGTCCGCGCACGCCTCCCGGGCCTCCTCCATGATGATCCGGAACGCGTCCGTCCCGGGCGTCGCCGTCCGCCACGCCTGCTGGACCAGGAACTCCGCGTGCACCGCGGCCCCGCCCGCGTCCTTGGGCGCCTCGGTCCGCCACACCCGCAGCCACTGCCCGCCCGGCGTGTCGCCCACGCCGCCGGGGCGCTGCTGCAGCTCCAGCGACGCCGCGCCCGCGAACGCCTGCACGCGCTGCCAGCGCACCTCCCCGTCCGTCTCCGTCCCGGCGAGCAGCTGCGCCGCCGCGCGGTAGTCCTGCGTGCGCTGCACCAGGTCCAGGACCTGCAGCAGGTCCTCGTCGGAGCCGGGCATGCGGACGTCCAGCTCCTCCTGGCGCGCGAAGCCGTAGGTCGCCGGGTCCGCGCCGTCCGGGTGGCCGGGCGCGACCTGCTGGATGCCGGCGCGCCTGCGCATCATGATCGGCCCGATGACGAAGCCCAGCATGACCAGCGCCATCAGGACCCAGAGAATCTCCATGCCACAAGCGAACCAGACCGGTCGGACAATTGGCCAACCTGGTGAGGGAGAAAGCTGTTTCCGGGCCGGTCCGGGGGGCTCCGCCCCACCGGAGCCGGAGGTTCCGCCAGTACCGGGCCCGGAATTCCGTCCGTACCGGGCCCAGGGTTCCGTCCGTACGGAGGGCCGGGTTCCGTCCGCGCCGCGGTCCGGGCTCCGTCCGCCTCGCGCGCCCGCGGCGGCCGTTCTCCGCCATGTGCGCCGTCGCGCCCCGGCGTGGCCGCCGCAGGGCGCGGCGGCGCACTACGCTCGGTGTCCATGAGCGACAGGCACATCAGTCAGCACTTCGAGACCGTGGCGATCCACGCGGGCAACACCGCCGATCCCCTCACCGGCGCGGTCGTCCCGCCGATCTACCAGGTCTCGACCTACAAGCAGGACGGCGTCGGAGGCCTGCGCGGCGGCTACGAGTACAGCCGCAGCGCCAACCCGACCCGGACCGCCCTGGAAGAGAACCTCGCGGCCCTGGAGGGCGGCCGCCGCGGCCTCGCGTTCGCGTCCGGGCTGGCCGCCGAGGACTGCCTGTTGCGTACGCTGCTGGCCCCCGGCGACCACGTGGTCATCCCCAACGACGCGTACGGCGGCACGTTCCGCCTCTTCGCGCAGGTCGTCTCGCGGTGGGGCGTCGCCTGGTCCGTGGCCGACACGAGCGACCCGGCCGCGGTGCGGGCCGCCATCACCGAGAAGACGAAGGTCGTCTGGGTGGAGACCCCCTCCAACCCGCTGCTCGGCATCACCGACGTCGCCGCGGTCGCGCAGGTCGCGCGCGAGGCGGGCGTGAAGCTCGTCGTCGACAACACCTTCGCCAGCCCCTACCTCCAGCAGCCGCTGGCGCTCGGCGCCGACGTCGTCGTGCACTCGCTCACCAAGTACATGGGCGGCCACTCCGACGTCGTCGGCGGCGCGCTCGTCGTGGCCGACGAGGGGCTCGGCGAGGAGCTGGCGTACCACCAGAACGCGATGGGCGCCGTCGCCGGCCCCTTCGACTCCTGGCTGGTGCTGCGCGGCATCAAGACGCTGCCGGTGCGCATGGACCGGCACAGCGAGAACGCCGGCCGGGTCGCCGAGATGCTGACCCGGCACCCGCGCGTGACGCACGTGCTGTACCCGGGCCTGCCGGACCACCCCGGCCACGAGACCGCCGCGAAGCAGATGCGGGCGTTCGGCGGCATGGTCTCCTTCCGCGTCGAGGGCGGCGAGGAGGCGGCCGTCGAGGTCTGCAACCGCACCGGGGTGTTCACCCTGGGCGAGTCCCTGGGCGGCGTCGAGTCCCTGATCGAGCACCCCGGGCGCATGACGCACGCCTCCGCGGCCGGCTCCGCCCTGGAGGTCCCCGCCGACCTCGTGCGCCTCTCCGTGGGCATCGAGAACGTCGACGACCTCCTCCAGGACCTCCAGCAGGCCCTGGGCTGAGCGATCCGGGGCCGGCGGGCCCCCGGGCCGAGTGCTCCGGGGCCGCCGGGTCCCGGGCCGTCGGGTTCCCGGCCGAGTGCTCCGGAGCCCTCCGGCCCCGGCCGGTCACCAGCCCGTCAGCGGCGGAGTCGTGTCGGACGGCGGCTGCACCCACGGCCGCGCCACGGACGCCCACACCAGGAAGGCCGTGGCCGCGGCCACCAGCAGCAGCCACAGCAGCCGCCGCGCGGCCGTCCTGCGCCTTAGCATGCGGTCGCCGCGCCGCACCGTGTCCGCGTACAGCTCCGGAGGCACGGACGGCGCGGGGCCCTCCTCCAGCAGCCGCCGGACCATGTCCTCCTTGCGTATCGGCCGCGTCATGAGGGCGCCGCCTCCGCCACCGTGCGGGCCGGACCCCGCGGCGGGCGCAGCAGGGCCGTCGTCGCCCGCGCGCAGATCGCCCGTACGCGCTCCGCGGGCAGCCCGAGCAGCGCCGCCGTCTGCTCCTCGGCCACGCCCTCGTACAGGCGCAGGACGAGGACGAGCCGCTGCTGGGGCGTGAGGGCGCACAGGACGCCGCCGTCCGCGGCCGCCGGGCGGGCGCGCTGCCGCAGGAGGGCGGGGGCGAGGCCGTCGCGGTGGTACTGGAAGCCGTGCGCGAAGCGCACCGCGAGCTGCCGCCGGGCGTGGTCGTAGGGGTCCTCGCCGCGCAGCCGGTGCCAGGAGGCGTACGTGTGGGCGAGGCTGAGGGCCAGCAGGCGACGCGCGCGCGGGTTGTCGCCGGGGGACTCCGCGGTCAGCAGCGTGGCGGCGTGCAGCAGCCGCCCTGCCGCGCCCGCGACGAACGCCTCGAACTCCCGGGCACGGCGGGCGCCCCGGAACGCCTGCCGTTCTCGCACCGCGCCTCCCGCCTGAGCCCGCCCGAGGGAAAGGGAGCCCTGCCGCCGGCAGCGGCGGCGGCCGCGGACGACGGGGACCCGATCTCATATGAGGCCAGGCGGGGCCCGCCGGTCAAGAGGCCGGGCGCGAACCGGCGTGCACCGGACCGGACCGGACGCCGGCCGGGCCGGGACGGGCGGGACCGGGCGGCACGGGACCCGGGTCCGGGCGTCACCGGAACCGTCACCGGAACAGGGGCGGCCGGGACGGGGACGAGCCGTCGCCCGGACCACCGGCGGCACCGCCCGGGACGACGACGGCGGTGCTGCGCCAGATGGCGGCCGGCGAGGCGGCGCTGCCCCGGGTGACGACGGCGGTGCCGCGCCATGGCGAGGCGGTGCTGCGCCCGAACGGCGGCCGGCGAGGCGGCGCTGCTGCGGGTGGCGACGGCGGTGCTCAGGCCGTCGGCGGCGTCTCCGGGGCCGGCGCGCTCATGCGGTCGGAGAGCGCGGTGTTGAAGCGCGACAGGAGCGTGCAGAACGCCTCACGCTCCTCCGGCTCCCAGTTCCGGGTCAGTTCGGCCATCAGCTGCCGCCGCGACGTGCGGACCTCGTCCAGGCGGGCCTGGCCGCGCGGCGACAGCTGGAGCACCACCGCACGGCCGTCCTCCGGGTGGGAGGTGCGCTTGACGAGCCCGGTGTCGACGAGCGGGGCGACCTGCCGGGTGACCGTCGACGAGTCGATGCCCATGCTCGCGGCGAGCGCCTTGACGCCCATCGGGCCTTCCTTGTCGAGGCGGTTGAGCAGCAGGTACGCGGCGCGGTCCATGGAGTTGCGCACCTGCCCGACACCGCCGAGCCGGGTCTGTTCGGCACGGCGCGCGAACAACGCCACCTCGTGCTGGAGCGTTTCGAGAAGACCGGTGTCACCGACGGTCGTCATGTCCATCGACATTTCAGGTGTTGTGGGCATGGCCGGGGGCTCACTTCATACGTGGGGCTGGGTTGGGGGACAGGGTACGCGGACGGAGCGGAGGTCGTACCGGGGCTGCGTAAACCGGTCTCGTGCGGCGATCACCCCAGTGGGGCACGGCGTGAACTGCGAGACTGGAGTACATGAGCTACAGCACGGCCGACTCGCTGCCGTCCGTCACCCTCGACGACGTGCGTGGCGCCCAGAAGATGCTCGCGGGCGTGTCCAGGGTGACGGCGATGGAGGGCAGCAGGTACCTGTCGCGCCTCGTGGGCGCGCCCGTGCACTTCAAGTGCGAGAACCTCCAGCGGACGGGCTCCTTCAAGCTGCGGGGCGCGTACGTGCGGATCGCGGGGCTGATGCCGGAGGAGCGGGCGGCCGGCGTGGTCGCGGCGAGCGCCGGGAACCACGCGCAGGGCGTCGCGCTCGCCTCCTCCCTGCTCGGGGTGCGCTCCACGGTCTTCATGCCGACCGGCGCCCCGCTGCCCAAGGTGGCGGCGACCCGGCACTACGGCGCGGAGGTGCGCACGCACGGCACGGTGGTCGACGAGACCCTGGCGGCGGCCCAGGAGTACGCGGCCGGGACCGGAGCCGTCTTCATCCACCCCTTCGACCACCCCGACATCATCGCCGGCCAGGGCACGGTCGGCCTGGAGGTCCTGGAGCAGTGCCCGGAGGTGCGCACGGTCGTCGTGGGCATCGGCGGCGGCGGTCTCGCGGCGGGCGTCGCGGTCGCGGTGAAGGCGCTGCGGCCGGACGTGCGGGTCGTCGGCGTGCAGGCCGCCGGCGCGGCGGCGTACCCGCCCTCGCTGGCGGCCGGGCGCCCGGTGTCGATCGGCAACCCGGCGACCATGGCCGACGGCATCAAGGTCGGGCGGCCCGGCGACGTGCCGTTCGGGATCATCGGCGACCTCGTGGACGAGGTGCGCACGGTGTCCGAGGACGCCCTGTCCAGCGCGCTGCTGCTGTGCCTGGAGCGAGCGAAGCTGGTCGTGGAGCCGGCCGGCGCGAGCCCGGTCGCGGCGCTGCTGAGCGAGCCGGACACGTTCGAGGGACCGGTCGTCGCGGTGTTGTCCGGCGGCAACGTCGACCCGCTGCTGATGCAGCGCATCCTGCGGCACGGCATGGCCGCGGGCGGCCGCTACCTGGCGGTGCGGCTGCGGCTGACCGACCGCCCCGGTGCCCTCGCCCGGCTGCTCGGCGTGCTGACGGTCGTCGACGCCAACGTCCTCGACGTGAGCCACATCCGCACCGACCCGCGGCTCGAACTCACGGAGGCGGAGGTCGAGCTGCACCTGGAGACGAAGGGGCCGGCGCACTGCGCCGAGGTCAACCTGGCGCTGCGCGAGGCGGGGTACACGGTCATCGACTGACCCGACCGGCTGACCCGACCGACTCGGCCGTCCGATCGACTGGCCGATCGGCCGACTCGACCGACCCGGCCGGGGCGGGACCGGGGCGGTGGCGACGGCGGGAGAGGGGCGCCCGTGGAAGCGCGGGGGCGCGGGGATCCGGCCGCGCTCCCGTGGGCCTCGTCCGCGGGGGATAACCGGTTGAGGAGACGCGATACATCGCGTTACGGTGTGTCTTGTGATGTGGGACCGCCGTACTCCGGTCCGCCGCGGACCAGGGCGGGCCGAGGGGGAATCGCGGAGCGAAACGGGTCGCGGCGACGGTCAAACCGGGTGAAACTTAGCTCTTCGCGCAGCTCTTTCCGTCGGACGACCACCACTCGACCATCTCTTGGGGGATCTCATGCCGGGCGCCATCTACGCCGAAGGCCTGGTGAAGACCTTCGGCAAGGTAAGAGCCCTGGACGGCGTCGACCTCGACGTCCCGGAGGGGACCGTCCTCGGCCTGCTGGGGCCGAACGGCGCGGGGAAGACCACCGCGGTCCGCTGTCTGACCACCCTGCTGCGCCCGGACCGGGGCAGGGCGGTCGTCGCGGGCATCGACGTACTGGAGAAGCCGAACGAGGTACGGCGCTCGATCGGCCTGTCCGGCCAGTTCGCGGCGGTCGACGAGTACCTCACCGGCCGCGAGAACCTCCAGATGGTCGGCCGGCTGTACCAGATGAGGGGGAGGGACGCGAAGGCGCGGGCCGTGGAGCTGCTGGAGCAGTTCGGGCTCGCGGACGCGGCCGACCGGCCCGCCAGGACCTACTCGGGCGGCATGCGCCGGCGCCTCGACCTCGCCGCCGCGCTCGTCGTCTCGCCGCCGGTCATGTTCATGGACGAGCCGACCACCGGTCTGGACCCGCGCAACCGGCAGCAGCTGTGGGAGGTCATCAAGCAGCTCGTCTCCGGCGGCACGACCCTGCTGCTGACCACGCAGTACCTGGAGGAGGCCGACCACCTCGCCCACGACATCTGCGTCGTCGACCACGGCCGCGTCATCGCGCGCGGCACCTCCGACGAGCTCAAGGCGCGCACCGGCGGCGAGCGCGTGGAGGTCGTCGTGCACGACCGGGGGCACGTCGCGGCCGCCGCCGGGGTCCTGCGCGGCTTCGGCACGGGCGACACCGGCGTCGACGAGCACACGCGCCGCCTCACGGTGCCCGTCACCGGCGGCGCCAGGCTGCTCGCGGAGGTCATCCGGGAGCTGGACGCCCGCGGCATCGAGATCGACGACATCGGCCTGCGCCGCCCCACCCTCGACGACGTGTTCATCTCGCTCACGGGCCACGCCGCCGAGACGCGGGACGGGACCGGGGAGGACGACGGGACCGGGAGGGACGACGCGACCGGCGGGAGCGGCAGGACCGCCGGAGCCGGCGGGAGCGGGCAGGACGACAGAGCGGCCGCCGGAGTGCGGGGCCGCCGCACGAAGGAGGCCGCCCAGTGAGTTCCGTGATCCACCCCGTACCCACCGCACCGCCGGGGAACGCCCTGGTGCAGTCCGTGCGCGACTCCCTCGTCGTCGCCCAGCGCAACCTGATCAGGATGTCGCGCATCCCGGAGGTGATCCTCTTCGGCCTCCTCCAGCCGGTCATGTTCGTGGTGCTGTTCAGCTACGTCTTCGGCGGCTCGATGCAGATCGGCGGCAGCACGAGCGCCGCCGACTACCGCAACTTCCTGATCGCCGGCGTCTTCGCCCAGACGGTCACCTTCGCCACCGCGGGCGCCGGCGCGGGCATCGCCGACGACATGCACAAGGGGCTCGTCGACCGCTTCCGCTCCCTGCCCATGGCGCGCGGCGCGGTCCTCACCGGCCGGACGCTCGCCGACCTCGTGCAGACCGCGCTGACCCTGCTGGTGCTGGCCGTGGTGGCGCTGCTGGTCGGCTGGCGCGTCGGGTCCCACGGCGACACGAACGCCGGGAAGGTCGTCGCCGCCTTCGCCCTGCTGCTCCTGGTCGGCTACGCGTTCACCTGGATCGGCGCCCTGATCGGCCTGTCCGTGCGCACCCCCGAGGCGGCCACCTCCGGCGGGCTGATCTGGCTCTTCCCGGTCACGTTCATCTCGAACGCGTTCGTGGACGCGGGCAACATGACGCCCTGGCTGCGGCACATCGCCGAGTGGAACCCGTTCAGCGCCGTCGTGCAGGCCTGCCGCATACTCTTCGGCAACCCCGGGGTCTCGCAGTCCGACGCCTGGCCGATGGCCCATCCGGTGTGGGCGTCGCTGATCTACTCGGTGGTGATCATCCTGGTGTTCCGCACCCTCGCCGTGCGCAAGTACCGCTCGGCGGCATGACGAGGCCCCCGGCGCCTCGCGCCGGGGGCCATGGGTCCGTCACCGTGCCCGCTCAGCCGTTGTACGGCTCAGCCTTCAGGATCTTCACCGAGGCCAGCTTGCCGTTCGGGAGCTCGTACTGCGCGTCCTCGCCGACCTTCTTGCCGTTCACGCCGGAGCCCAGCGGGGACTGCGGCGAGTACGTCTCGATGTCGGAGCTCGCGTACTCGCGCGAGGCGAGCAGGAAGGTCAGCGTGTCGTCCTCGTCACCGTCGAAGGCGATGGTCACGACCATGCCGGGCGCCACCGCACCGTCCGCCGCCGGGGCCTCGCCCACCTTGGCGTTCTCCAGGAGCTGGGTCAGCTGGCGCACGCGGAGCTCCTGCTTGCCCTGCTCCTCCTTGGCCGCGTGGTACCCGCCGTTCTCGCGCAGGTCGCCCTCCTCGCGCGCGGCCGCGATCTTGGCTGAGATCTCGGCGCGTGCGGGACCAGACAGGTACTCAAGCTCATCCTTGAGCTTGTTGTACGCCTCCTGGGTCAGCCAGGTGACGTTCTCGCTGGTCTGGGTCACAGGTGCTCCTCGTCGGTACTGGGAATACAAAGCATCGCCCTACCCAGAAGAATGTTCTCCCATGGGTGGGCGAAACCACGAGCCTAACAATTGGATGGCCGAAGGGGGAGGACATAAGCCCTCGAAGTTACGTAAGTCGAGGTAGGTGCCGTCTTCGGACCAGGTGGCCGGCGGCCCGGTGCGGCCGGGGCCCAGGGGGGCGCGACCCGTCCGGCACGGCGCCCTTCTCCGGGCTCGCGCCCGGCCGCAGGCCCGGACGGCCACCGGCCCGGACGGTCGCCCGCCGGGCCGCGGACGCGGTGCCCGGCGGCGCGGGTCAGTCGGCGTGGCAGCCGAGCAGCTCCGCCGAGGTGCCCCGCGACGTCGTACGGAGGGTGACCACCTTGTCGATGCGGGTGGTGTCCTGGTCGAAGCGGAAGTCGGCGCGGCCCACCTCGGCGCCGTCCTCGGCCTGCGAGCGCAGCGTGCAGTAGCCGTCGGCGTCGGCGTCCTTGCGCACCTCCAGGTGCACGTCGACCGAGGAGTCCGAGGTGCTGAAGCTGATGACCTGGGCGCTGATCCTGTTCCCGCCGACGTAGTGGTAGGCGAACCAGCCGATCAGCACCAGCAGGGCCACGCCCAGGACGCCGCCGACCACCTTGAGCGTGCGGTCGGCGCGCTCGTCCGCGGTGCGGCCGTAGCGGCCCTCGGGCGGCCGCGTGCTCACCGTGCTCATGGGCGTCCTCTCGACAGGGGGCCGGGACCGCCGTCCCGCGGGGAGAAAGCGGTCGTGGACCCCGGAATTTTCCGTCCCCCAAATCGGTCACTATAGAAGCGTCACACCGCACCGTACGACACGGGGCGCCGACTTATGAGGATCGAGTCTTGACTGACCAGCTGCGACTGATGGCCGTCCACGCCCACCCCGACGACGAGTCGAGCAAGGGCGCGGCCACCATGGCGAAGTACGTGTCCGAGGGGGTGGACGTGCTGGTGGTGACCTGCACGGGCGGGGAGCGCGGCTCCATCCTCAACCCGAAGCTGCAGGGCGACAAGTACGTCGAGGAGCACATCCACGAGGTACGCAAGAAGGAGATGGACGAGGCGCGCGAGATCCTCGGCGTCAAGCAGGACTGGCTCGGCTTCGTCGACTCCGGGCTGCCCGAGGGCGACCCGCTGCCGCCGCTGCCCGAGGGCTGCTTCGCGCTGGAGGACGTCGACAAGGCGGCCGGCGAGCTGGTCCGCAGGATCCGTTCCTTCCGCCCGCAGGTGATCACCACCTACGACGAGAACGGCGGCTACCCGCACCCCGACCACATCATGACCCACAAGATCACGATGGTGGCGTTCGAGGGTGCGGCGGACACCGAGAAGTACCCGGAGCAGGAGTTCGGCCCGGCCTTCCAGCCGCTGAAGGTCTACTACAACCAGGGCTTCAACCGCCCGCGCACCGAGGCGCTGCACCACGCCATGCTGGAGCGCGGCCTGGAGTCGCCGTACGGGGACTGGCTCAAGCGCTGGGACGAGTCCGAGCGCGTGGAGCGCACGCTCACCACGCACGTGCCCTGCGCCGACTTCTACGAGATCCGCGACAAGGCGCTGATCGCGCACGCCACGCAGATCGACCCCGACGGCGGCTGGTTCCGGGTCCCGATGGAGATCCAGAAGGCGGTCTGGCCGACCGAGGACTACGAGCTCGCGAAGTCCCTCGTCGACACCTCCATCCCCGAGGACGACCTCTTCGCGGGCATCCGGGACAATGGATGACATGAGCGCAAGCGCAAGCCTGGCAATGACGCACTTCGTCTCCCTCGCCAAGGAGGTGGACGAGAACAAGGTCACCCCTGGCGTCCTGGGCTTCATCGTCTTCGCGGTGATGGCCGTGGCGGTGTGGGGCCTGATGAAGTCGATGAACCGCCACATGGGCAAGGTCGACTTCAAGGAGGCCTCCGACGAGGACGGCTCCCGCACGGACCGCAAGCAGGGTCCGGCCTCGTCCGCGGCGGGCTGACCGCGCGCGGGCCGGACGGGCTCGCACCACGACTCCACGGCACCCGGATGCCGTGGAGTCCTGACGCGTACGCGTACGCGGACCGCCGCGTAACCCGCCGGCCGCGCGTACGACCGGCGGCGGCCCGCCCGGGCCGCCGCTCCGGCGACCGGCCGGCCGGGCCTCCGCCATGGCCGCCCTCCCCGGCCGGGCCTACGCCGACCGGGCCGTGACCGGCACCCCCATGATCTCGCGGGCGTGGCGGCTGGGGACCATGCCCAGGCGCCACGCCTGCCAGCCCGACTCCAGGCTCACGCCCCGCTCCAGCAGCAGCTGGTAGGCCTCCGCGTAGTCGTCGAGGCGCCCGTCCCTGACCGGGTTCCCGGTGCGCAGCAGCTGGGCCAGCTCCTCCTGGGCCACCGCGGTGCCGACCTCCACGCCGCCGGGGGAGGCGTACGGCAGCAGGGTGCAGCGCAGGAAGCGCGCCCAGTCCTCGCCGCGGCGGTCGCCGTAGGAGGCGAACAGGGCCGCCGCCTCGTCGCACAGGGCGAGGGCCGCCCCGGTGCGGGCGTTGCCCGCGTCCACCACAGCCAGTTCCAGGCACGTCCACGCCTCGCCGTGGGCCACCCCGATGCGCTGGAAGTCGGCGCGGGCGTCCACCAGCAGCTGCCGGGCGAAGCCGGAGTTGCGCAGCGAGCCCGTCCGGGCCGCCCGCTGGTCGCGGGTCACCCGGGCCGAGTGGTGCCGGGCGCAGGCCAGCCCGTACACGTCCCGCATCCGCGAGAACATCGTGCGTGAGCGCTCCAGCTCCCGCACCGCCCGGTCCAGGTCGCCGGTCTCCTCCAGCGCCTGCCCCAGGTAGTACACCGTCCACGCCTCGCCGCGCGCGTCCTCGTTGTCGCGGTGGCGGGTGGCGGCCCGGTTCAGCGCGTCGACCGCGGCGGACCCGTCGCCGTCGACGAGCCGGGCCCGCGCCAGCTGCGTCATGGCCCACGCCTCGCCGCGCGCGTCGCGGGTGCGGCCGTACAGGTCGAGCGCCGCACGCAGCTCCTCCTCGGCCCGCGCCACCTCGCCGGTGCGCAGCCGCAGCTGGCCGAGCTGGTAGTGCGCCCACGCCTCGCCGTGCACGGACTCGCTCGCGCGGTGCAGCTCCAGGGACTCCGTGAGCAGTTCGAGGGCCTCGGCGAGCCGGGCCCGGTCGCGCTCCACGGCGGCCAGCGCGTGCATCGTCCAGGCGCGGTCACCGGCCAGTTCCGGGGAGGCCTGCAGGTCGAGGGCCTCGCGGAGCTTGGCCGCCGCCTCGGTGAGGTTGCCCTGGTGGTGCAGGGTGATGCCGAGCGAGCCCAGCGCGCGGGCCGCGCCCGCGTCGTGGCGCGTCTCGAAGTAGAGGTCGACCACGGAGGAGAGCGTCGTACGGGCCTTGTCCAGCTCGCCCAGGTGACGGGCGGCGATGCCGGTGCGCCACTGCACCGACCGCATGAGCAGTCCCTGGTCCACAGCCTGGGCCAGCTCGCTGATCTCGCCGAGGCGGTACAGGTCGCCGCGTAGCAGGCAGTAGTCGCACAGCGCGCCGAGCAGGTTCAGCACCGCCGCCTGGTCCACGCCCTCCGCGTGCCGCAGGGTGGCCGTGATGAAGCTCGACTCGTCGTCGAGCCAGCGCAGCGCCGCGTCCAGGGACGTGAAGCCGTGCGGCCCGAACCGGTCCGCGCGCGTCGAGGTCCTGCCGTCCACCAGCCGGATCACCGAGTCGGCCAGTTCGGCGTAGTCCACGATGAGCCGCTCCTGCGCGGCCGCGCGCTCGGCGGCCTCCTCCTCGTCCAGCAGCCGGGCGTGCGCGAAGGCCCGTACGAGGTCGTGCAGGCGGTAGCGGCTGCCGCGGACGTGGCCGACCAGACCGGCCCGGGACAGCGCCTCCAGGTGGCGGGCGGCCTCCGGTTCGTCCGCCGCCAGCAGGGCCGCCGCCGCGGCCTTGCCGAGCGAGGCCCGCCCCGCCAGGGCCAGTCGGCGCAGCAGCCGGCGCGCGGGCTCGGACTGGTCGGTGTAGCGCAGCCACAGGACCCGCTCGACCGGGTCGACCGGGCCGTACGCCGCGAGGTCGGCGGCCAGCTGCCGGGGCGTGCGCGGCCCGAGCGAGGAGCCCGCGATCCGCAGGGCCAGCGGCAGTCCGCCGCACAGCTCCCGGACGCGGTCGGAGGCCTCGGCGTCGTAGGGGTCGGAGGCGTCCTGGGCGGCCGCGGCCAGCAGCTCCTCCGCGCCGGCCTGGTCCAGCGCCTCCACCGGCAGCTGGTGCACCCGGGCGGGCAGGTCCCCGGGGAGCTCCAGCGGGCGGCGGGCGGTGACCAGGACGACGCTGTCGGAGCGCTCGGGCACCAGCGTGCGCACCTGCTCGGGATCGGAGGCGTCGTCGAGGACGATCGCGACGGGCAGGCCCGTCAGGTGCTGGTGGTACAGCTCGCTCAGCCGGCGCACCTGCTGCTCCTGGGAGGAGCGCTCGCGGAACAGCAGCTGCTCGCGGGCGGCGCCGAGCCGGTTCAGCAGGTGCAGCAGCGCGTCGCGGGTGGACAGCGGCCGCTCCCCGGGGCTGTCGCCGCGCAGGTCGACCACGCAGGCGCCGCGGAACTGGTCCCTCAGCGCGTGCGCCGCGTGCACGGCCAGCGTGGTGCGGCCCGATCCGGGCGCGCCGTGCAGCACGATCACCGTCGGCCTCGTCTCCGTGCTCGCGCGGCCCGCGTGCACCCACTGCGCGATCCGCGCCATCTGCTGCCTGCGGCCCGCGAAGGGGCCCTCGGCGCGGGGCAGGTGGTCGAAGGAGCGCTCCAGGACGTTGCGGCGGCGGGCGGCCGCGCTCTTGTCCGTGCGCCGCAGCTGCGGCGAGCCCTTCTTCGCGCCGGCGGCCGAGGACAGCACCCGCTGCTGGTCGAGGAACGGGCGGATGCCGCGCACCTCCAGGGCGGTCAGCCACTGCAGCCGCAGCTGCTCGGGGCCGCCCGGCTGGCCCAGCGCCCCGGCCCGGCGGCTCGCGGCCGGCAGGTGCGACGCCGTCACCTTCGCCACGGTCGCCGCCGCGCCGGCGACCGCCACGACCGCGCCGGTGCCCAGCGCGGTGCCCGCGCCCGTGCCGAACGACAGGTCCGCCACCGCCGCGGCGACCGCCGCGACGGCCGCCACCAGCAGGGGGGTCCCCGCGCCCTCGCGCGCGTAGCGCCGGCCGAACGTCAGCCGGTCCGCCTCCGTCTCGTCCAGCGCCTTCGTGTACGCCTCGTACTCCTCCGCGGCCGTCCGCGCCATCGCGTCCAGCGCGGCGCGCGCCCGCGACAGCAGCACGCTCCCGTCGGTGCGGCCGCCCGAGCGCCGCACCTCCTCCTCCACGGCCCGTGCCAACAGCCGTTCGGCTTCCGCCCGGTGGCTGTCCCGCATGTCACGCCCCCCTCTGCCGGTATCGGCTCTCCCGGCCCTCCAGTGTCCTGCTCGCGCCCGGCTCGCGCGAGAGAGCCGGGAGCACTCGAGTCGCTGCGGAACGGGAGGAGCCGGACGCGCCCCCGCGGGGAACGCCGCCGCGGCGGCGGACCGGGGGAGGCGAACGGTGCCGTGACCCCGGCGGCCCCGCGCGCGGACACCGGACGGACCGCCCCGCCCCGTGGTGCGTGGCCGGATCGGGGTACTGCGGCAGGATGGACCCCATGCCGAACCGACTGGCCCGTGAGACGTCCCCCTACCTGCTCCAGCACGCCGACAACCCCGTCGACTGGTGGCCCTGGTCGGCCGGGGCCTTCGAGGAGGCACGCGAACGGGGGGTGCCCGTGCTGCTCAGCGTCGGGTACAGCTCCTGCCACTGGTGCCACGTCATGGCGCACGAGTCCTTCGAGGACGAGGAGACGGCCGCCTACCTGAACGAGCACTTCGTCAGCGTCAAGGTCGACCGCGAGGAGCGCCCCGACGTCGACGCCGTGTACATGGAGGCCGTGCAGGCGGCCACAGGACACGGCGGCTGGCCCATGACCGTCTTCCTCACCCCGGACGCCGAGCCGTTCTACTTCGGCACCTACTTCCCGCCCGAGCCCCGCCACGGCATGCCCTCCTTCCGGCAGGTCCTCGAAGGCGTGCGGAACGCCTGGACGGACCGGTACGACGAGGTCGCCGACGTGGCCGGGAAGATCACCCGCGACCTCGCCGGGCGGGAGCCGGCGTTCGGCGGCACGCAGGTCCCCGGCGAGGAGGAGCTGGCCCAGGCCCTGCTCGGCCTCACCCGCGAGTACGACGCCTCGTACGGGGGCTTCGGCGGCGCGCCGAAGTTCCCGCCGTCGATGGTGCTGGAGTTCCTGCTGCGCCACCACGCCCGCACCGGTTCCGAGGGCGCCCTGCAGATGGCCTCCGACACCGCGGAGCGGATGGCCCGCGGCGGCCTCTACGACCAGCTCGGCGGAGGCTTCGCCCGCTACTCCGTGGACCGGGAGTGGGTGGTGCCGCACTTCGAGAAGATGCTCTACGACAACGCGCTGCTGCTGCGCGTGTACGCCCACCTGTGGCGGGCCACCGGCTCCGAGCTCGCGCGGCGCGTGGCCCTGGAGACCGCCGACTTCATGGTGCGCGAGCTGCGCACGGACGAGGGCGGGTTCGCCTCGGCGCTCGACGCGGACAGCGAGGAGGAGGTGCCGGGCGAAGCCCGTCCGCAGAAGGGCGGTGGTGGGCGACGGGAGGGCGGCACGGGCAGGCACGTCGAGGGCGCCTACTACGTGTGGACCCCGCAGCAGCTGCGCGAGGTGCTCGGGGACGCCGACGCGGAGCTGGCCGCCGCCCACTTCGGCGTGACCGAGGAGGGCACCTTCGAGCACGGCGCGTCCGTCCTGCAACTGCCGCAGGACGAAGGCGTGTTCGACGCCGGGCGGATCGCCTCCGTCCGGGAGCGGCTGCTCGCGGCCCGCGCGCGGCGGCCCGCCCCCGGCCGCGACGACAAGGTGGTCGCCGCCTGGAACGGCCTCGCGGTCGCCGCCCTGGCCGAGACCGGCGCCTACTTCGGCCGGCCCGACCTCGTCGAGGCCGCGACCGCCGCCGCCGACCTCCTCGTCCGGCTGCACCTGGACGAGCACGGCCGCCTCGCCCGCACCTCCAAGGACGGGCGGGCCGGGACCAACGCGGGCGTCCTGGAGGACTACGCCGACGTCTCCGAGGGCTTCCTCGCGCTGGCCGCCGTGACCGGCGAGGGCGTCTGGCTGGAGTTCGCGGGCCTCCTGCTCGACCAGGTCCTCGCCCGGTTCGCGGACGAGGGGTCGGGCGCCCTGTACGACACCGCGGCCGACGCCGAGCGGCTGATCCGCCGCCCGCAGGACCCGACGGACAACGCCACCCCCTCCGGCTGGAACGCGGCCGCGGGCGCCCTGCTCGCCTACGCCGCCCACACCGGCTCGGAGCGCCACCGCACCGCCGCCGAACGGGCGCTCGGCGTGGTCGGGGCGCTCGGCCCGCGCGTCCCGCGCTTCGTCGGCTGGGGCCTGGCGACCGCCGAGGCGCTGCTCGACGGCCCGCGCGAGGTCGCGGTCGTGGGCCCGGCCGACGACCCCGCGACCCGGGAGCTGCACCGCACCGCCCTGCTCGGCACCGCGCCCGGCGCGGTCGTCGCCGCCGGCGCCCCCGGCAGCGACGAGCTGCCGCTGCTCGCCGACCGCCCCCTGGTCGGCGGCCGCCCGGCCGCGTACGTCTGCCGCAACTTCACCTGCGACGCCCCGACGACCGACGCGGACGCCCTCAAGGAGGCCCTGAACGGCTGAAACGTGCGGTTCGGACGGGATGCGGAGTGATACGTCCCACTAGCATCCCGAGCGTTACGAAACACGCTCTTTATCGGAAGACCTCCCGGACTTCACAGTTCCCCCTTAGTCTCTCCTGCGAGACGGCGTGAGCGAACGCCCGCCGTCTCGGGGGGACTTGGGGATCTGGGGGGATCTTTTGCTGACGTCTGTCTTCATCGCGGCCGTCTCACTCGCACTGTTCTGGATGGCGGCCTTCACCCTGTGGTGGCAGATGCACGCGTGGCGTACGCCCGAGGTGCTGGCCTCCACGAGATTCGGAAGACCGGAGGGCGGAGAGGGCCTGTCCTTCTCGCTCCTCCTACCGGCCCGGCACGAACAGGCCGTGCTGGACCACACGATCCAGCGGCTGCTGCAGTCGCGCCACACCGACTTCGAGATCATCGTCATCGTCGGGCACGACGACCCGGAGACCACCGAGGTGGCCTGCGCGGCGGCGGACCGCGACCCGCGCGTGCGCGTCGTCGTCGACACCCACGAGAAGAAGAACAAGCCGAAGGCCATGAACACGGCGCTGCCGTACTGCCGCGGCGACGTCGTCGGAGTCTTCGACGCCGAGGACCAGGTCCATCCCGACCTCCTCGCCCACGTCGACCACGCCTTCCGCGCCACCGGCGCCGACGTCGTCCAGGGCGGCGTCCAGCTCATCAACTTCCACTCCAGCTGGTACAGCCTGCGCAACTGCCTGGAGTACTTCTTCTGGTTCCGCTCCCGGCTCCACCTGCACGCCCAGAAGGGGTTCATCCCGCTCGGCGGCAACACCGTCTTCGTCCGCACCGAGGTGCTGCGCGACGCCAAGGGCTGGGACCCCGACTGCCTCGCCGAGGACTGCGACCTGGGGGTCCGCCTCTCCAGCGCCGGCAAGAGGGTCGTCGTCGCCTACGACTCCGACATGGTCACCCGCGAGGAGACCCCGGGCAGCCTGGTCTCCCTGCTCAAGCAGCGCACCCGGTGGAACCAGGGCTTCCTGCAGGTCTACCGCAAGGGGGACTGGAAGCGGCTGCCCGGGTTCGGCCAGCGGCTGCTCGCCCGCTACACGCTGATGACACCGTTCCTGCAGGCGGCCTCCGGCGTGCTCATCCCGCTCAACGCGGCCATCGCGCTGTTCCTGGACGTACCGGTCGGCGTCGCCTTCGTCACCTTCCTGCCGGCCGTCACCGCCCTGGTCACCTTCGTCTTCGAGGTCGTCGGACTGCACGACTTCGGCAGGCAGTACGGCCTGCGCGTCCGGCCCGTCCACTACCTCAAGCTCGTCGTCGGCGGGCCCTTCTACCAGGTGCTCCTCGCGGGCGCGGCGATCCGCGCCGTGTGGCGGGAGCAGCGGGGCCGCAGCGACTGGGAGCTGACCTCGCATGTCGGCGCGCACCTCACCGAAGTGACCCGAGAGGACGTCCCCGCGTGACCTCCACACTTCCCGCGACGGCCACCGCCCCGGCCGCCGCGCAGACACCCCCTGCCCGCACGGACCGTCCCGGCCGCCGGACGAGACCTCCGGGGCTCCGCTCGTCCCGCTCCGACCAGGTGCTCTGCGGGCTGCTGCTCGTGGCGGTCGTCGCCGTCCAGGGCTGGAACATCACCCACTACCCGACCCTCAGCGACGACGAGGGCACCTACCTCGCCCAGGCCTGGGCCGTGCAGCAGGGCGAGGGCCTGGCCCACTACACCTACTGGTACGACCACCCGCCGCTGGGCTGGATCCAGATCGCCCTGCTCACCTGGGTCCCCTCGCTGGTCAGCCCCGAGTCGATGACCGTCGGCCCGATGCGGATCGCGATGCTGCTGGTCTCCGCCGCCAGTGCGGTCCTGCTCTACGTGCTCGCGCGGCGCCTGGCGCTGCCCCGCTGGGCCGCGGGCCTGGCCATGGCGCTCTTCGGGCTCTCGCCGCTGTCGGTCGTCCTGCAGCGCGAGATCTTCCTCGACAACCTCGCGGTGATGTGGACGCTGCTGGCGTTCTGCCTGGCCGCCTCGCCCAGCCGCCACCTGTGGCACCACTTCGGCGCGGGCATCGCCGCCGCCACGGCCGTGCTCACCAAGGAGACGATGCTCGTCGTCCTGCCCGCCCTGCTCGTCACCATGTGGCGCCACAGCCACCGCGACACCCGCAAGTTCGCCCTCACCGGCGCGATCACGGCCTGCGCCCTGATCGGCGTCTCGTACCCGCTGTTCGCGCTGCTCAAGGGCGAGCTGCTGCCGGGCGGCGGCCATGTGTCGCTGTGGGAGGGCATCACGTACCAGATGAGCCGCCCGGGCTCCGGGTTCGTCCTCGACGAGGGCTCGGGCTCGTACGGCGTGCTGCAGTCCTGGCTCTACTACGACCGGGTCCTGCCGCTCGGCGGCCTCGCGGGCGCCGTGCTGCTCCTGGCCGTGTGGCGCTGGTCGGTGACCGCGCGGGCGCTGGCCGGACCGGCGCTCGCCGTCGGCATCCTCGCCCTGGTCGCGCTGCGCCCGTCCGGCTACCTGCCCGCGATGTACATCATCCAGGCGCTGCCCTTCCTCGCGCTGGTGCTGGCCGGGGCCGCCGCGAGCGTCGCCCACGCGGTGCTGCGCCGGGGCCGCCGCGAGGGCGAGCGCCGGTACGTCACCGGGATCCGCGTCGTGGCCGCCGCGCTGCTCGCCGCCGCGGCCGCCGTGTACGTCGTGCCGCGCTGGTACGACGGCGACCGCACCGCCGTGACCGCCGACGCCAACGCGCCCTACCGGGGCGCCGCCCGCTGGCTCGCCACCGAGGTCGAGGACCGCGCGGACCAGCGGGTGCTCGTCGACGACGCGCTCTGGCTCGACCTCGTGCACGCCGGGTACGAACCGGGCCCCGGCGCGATCTGGTTCTACAAGGCCGACCTCGACCCGGCCGTCACCGAGACGATGCCGCGCGGCTGGCGCGACCTCGACTACGTCGTCGCCTCCCCGACGGTGCGGCGGGACGCCGTCGACCTGCCCACCGTCAGGGACGCGCTGGAGCACTCCCGGACCGTCGCCTCCTTCGGCGAGGGACCGGCCCGCATCGAGATCCGGCAGGTCACGGCGGACGCCGCCGTCGGCGCGAGCAGGGGGGACGCCCGATGAGTTCCGAGAGCACCGGGGAGCTGGGCGAGCCGGCCGTCCGCGCCGCCGAGGTCGCCGAGCCGGGCGCCGTCACCATCGTCGTCCCGACCTTCAACGAGTCGGAGAACGTGGCGGAGCTGCTGCGCCGGATCACCGAGTCCGTGCCGTCCCGGCTGCCGTGCGAGGTGGTCTTCGTCGACGACTCCACCGACGACACCCCCGACGTCATCCACCGGGCGGCGCAGGACTGCCCGTTCCCCGTCACCGTGCTGCACCGCGAGGAGCCCGAGGGCGGCCTGGGCGGCGCGGTCGTGGAGGGCATCAAGGCGGCCGGCTGCGACTGGGTGGTCGTCATGGACGGCGACCTGCAGCACCCGCCCTCCCTCGTCCCCGAACTGGTCGCGGCCGGTGAGCGCACGCCCGCCGCGCTGGTCGTGGCCTCCCGCTACACCAGGGGCGGCAGCCGGGCGGGCCTCGCCGGCGGCTACCGCGTCGCCGTCTCGCGCGCCGCCACCTGGCTGACCAAGTCCCTCTTCCCGCGCCGGCTGCACGGCATCAGCGACCCGATGAGCGGCTTCTTCGCGGTCCGCCGCCGCTCCGTCGCGCCCGAGACGCTGCGGCCCCTCGGCTACAAGATCCTGCTCGAACTCGCCGTCCGCGGGCGGCCGAACCGGGTCGCCGAGGTGCCCTTCGTCTTCCAGGACCGCCACGCGGGCGAGTCCAAGTCGACCGCCGCCGAGGGCAGGCGCTTCCTGCGCCACCTCGTCGGGCTGCGCACCTCCTCCCCGGCCGCCCGCATGGTGGCCTTCGGGCTGATCGGCGCCAGCGGGTTCGTGCCGAACCTGCTCGGCCTGTACGTCCTGACCGCGCTCGGCCTGCACTACGTACCGGCGGAGATCGCCGCCAACCAGCTCGGCGTCGCCTGGAACTTCCTGCTCGTCGAGCGCCTGCTGTTCCACGACCGGCGCGCGCACCGGCGCTGGTGGGACCGGGCGGGCCGGTTCGCGCTGCTCGCCAACGCCGACCTGGTGCTGCGCATCCCGCTGATCGCGCTGTTCGTGCACCGCCTCGGCATGGGCACGCTGTCCGCCACCGCGGTGGCCCTGGTCACCACCTTCGTCCTGCGCTTCGTCGGAACCGAGGCGCTGGTCTACCTCCCGCGCAGGAGCCGCACAGCAAGGAGCACCGCGTGACCGCACCCTTCCGGCACACCGTGAGACGACGTACGACGCCCCGGCGGACCACCTCGCTGCTGACCGTGACGGCGCTCGCCTCCGGGCTGCTGCTCACCGCCCCGCAGCCCGCGGCCGCCGCCAACCTGATCAGGAACCCGGGCTTCGAGACGGCCGGCGCCGACTCCATGCCGGCCTGCTGGGAGAAGTCCGGCTGGGGCGACAACGACTTCACCTTCTCCACCGTCGCCGACGCCCACTCCGGCGCCAGGGCCATGAAGGTGGAGCTGACCCGCCGCGTCGACGGCGACCGCAAGGCGCTGATCACCGAGTCCGCCGCGTGCGCGCCGGCCGTCACCGCGGGCCGGCAGTACGACCTCGGCCTCTGGTACAGGTCGACGACCCCCGACGCCTCGGTCACGCTGTTCCGGCACGACGCGACGGCCGGCTGGCAGTACTGGACCGACCTCAAGACGCTGGAGCTCAGCGCCGGCTGGGCCGAGGCGACCGTGCGCACACCCGAGGTCCCGGCCGGCACCGACCGAATCAGCTGGGGCGTCTCGGTCTACGGCACGGGCTCGGTGACCACCGACGACTACAGGATGGAGCAGGTCGCCGACCCCGTCCCCGACCCGGTGTGCACGGGCACGGCCGAGGAGTGCGCGGACGGCCGCTGGGACGTGCTGCCCACGCGGAACCCGGTCCGCTCGATGCACTCGGTCGTCCTGCACAACGGCAAGGTGCTGCTGATCGCCGGCTCCGGCAACAGCGAGGAGATGTTCGAGGCGGGCACGTTCACGAGCGCGGTCTACGACCCCGAGAACGGCACGTACAAGCAGATCCCCACGCCCAAGGACATGTTCTGCGCCGGGCACGTCCAGCTCCAGGACGGGCGCGTGCTGGTGATGAGCGGCAACAAGGGCTACCCGTCCGCCGACGGCACGATCGGCTACCAGGGCTACAAGGACTCGTACATCTTCGATCCGGAGACCGAGACCTACAGCAAGACGAACGACATGAACGACGGGCACTGGTACCCGTCGGCGACGATCCTCGGCAACGGCGACGTGATCTCCTTCGGCGGGCTGCGCGAGGACTCCACCGGCTCGGTCACCGCCGAGCTGTGGTCGCAGGCCGAGCAGCGGTGGCAGCCGCTGTGGAAGGTCAACCAGACCTGGTCGTACTGGGGTCTGTACCCGTCGATGATCCTGATGCAGGACGGCCGCCTCTTCTACTCCGGCAGCCACGTCTTCGGCAACAACATCCCCGGCACGGGCTCGGCGATCTACGACTACGGCGCCAACACCGTCACCGAGGTGCCGGGGCTGCGGGACAAGGACGAGCGCGACCAGTCCGCGAGCGTGCTGCTGCCGCCCGCCCAGGACCAGAAGGTGCTCACCGTCGGCGGCGGCAACATCGACTCCAACCCGGACGCGGGCCGGCTCACCGACATCATCGACCTGAAGGCCGCCGACCCCTCGTACGTGGCCGGGCCGCCGCTGCCGCAGGGCACGGTCGACCTCGGCGCCGGGCCCGTGCCGCAGACCGGCGGCCAGGGCAAGATGTACGTCTCCACCGTGCTGCTGCCCGACGGCAAGGTCCTGGAGACGGGCGGCGCCCTGCACAACCGCGCCGACCCCGTGTACGAGTCCTCGCTCTTCGACCCGGCGACCGGAACCTTCGACCCGGTGGCCGCCGACCCGGAGGCGCGCGGCTACCACTCGTCCGCGTTCCTGCTCCCGGACGGCCGGGTGATGGCCACCGGCGACAACCCGGGCAACGGCTCCTGGAACCACGACGTGTCGATCTACACGCCCCCGTACCTCCTCAAGGGCGAGCGCCCGACGATCACGTCGCTGATCGACGACCACTGGGAGTACGGCGACACGCAGCGCATCACCGTGGACCGGCCCATCGCCAGGGCCGAGCTGATCCGCCCGGCGGCGGTCACGCACTCCTCGGACCCCAACCAGCGGTTCGTGGACCTGCCGCTGAGCGTGGACGGCGACAACGTCGACCTGAACGTGACGAGCAACCCCGACCTCGCCCCGCCCGGCTGGTACATGCTCTTCGCGGTCGACGCAGGCGGCGTGCCGTCGGTGGCGAAGTGGGTGCACCTCCAGGGCCCGGCCGCGCTCTCCGCCGACACCGCCTCGGCGCACGTGCACTCCTTCGCCGACGACCTCGGCGGCGACGTCAGGGAGGCGGGCAGGAAGCGGACGTCGCAGAAGGTGGGTCCGGCGGTCTCCGGCTGCGACCGCCACTACGGCTCCGCCAACGTCTGCGTCCCGACCGTGTTCCCGGACGAGGTGGGAAGGACGACGGCCGCCCGCTGCGCCTGGCTGGAGGAGCACGGCTACGGCCGACTGAAGGTCAACGGCAAGGACGACCCGTTGCGTCTGGACCCGGACCGGGACGGCGCGGCCTGCGGGAAGGGCGACGTCCGGCGCCGCTGAGGCCGCCGCCGTCGCGGGCGGGCGTCACCCCTCCCGGGTGCGCCCGCCCAGCGCCCGCTCCACGATCGCCTCCAGCTGCTCGTGGTGGGCGCCCCGCCAGTACGCCCGGCCGCACTCCCGGCACCGGGCGAAGACGTCGTACGAGCGTTGCGTGCCGCCCTCCAGCTGGTCGGCGACCTCCTCCTTGGTGGCTTCCTCGAGCAGGCCGTTGCAGGCGGTGCAGCGGCTCCAGGGCCGCAGTCCGGGCTCGAACCGGGCCAGGACGTCGTCGAGCTGCTCGTCCGGGCGTGTGCTGTAGACGAAGGCGCCCGCCCACAGCTCGCGGCGGCGCAGCAGGCCGCGGTCGCGGCTGAGCATGACGCGCTTCTCGGCCGCGGAGCGGGCCGCGAGCGCCGGGTCGCCGATGTCGGTCGACTCGTACGCCGCGTCCACGCCGAGCAGCCGCAGCCGGCGCGCGAGGGTGCCGAGGTGGACGTCGAGGAGGAAGCGGAGCGGGGCGCCGGGCACGGACTGGGGGCGCTCCACCGCCCGCACCTCGACGGACTCGCCCGCCGCCGGCACGTGCGAGACGGGCACCGGGCGGCCGTCCACGAGGAGCCCGCCCACCTCCGTCAGCGGCACGCCGAGGGACTCCACGACGTGGCCGAGCGTGGAGACGCCGTCGGTGGCGGCCCTGGTGGGTCCCGAGCGGCGGGTGTGCGGGACGAACACCCCCAGGCCGGGGGCGAATTCGATGAGGATCTCCGGTCCGTTCACCGGGTCAGGATGTCACGGGGGACCCGCCGCGGGCCTGCGGTTTCCCGGTCGGCGGACCATGGTCGAGGACGGCCGGCGCGCGGTCGACGAGATCGGGCAGCGGTTCGCCGGCGGGCCGGGTCCGCGGCCCGTCCGCCGGCAGCGGGCCGGACGCGTCCGTGAGGACGATGTCCTCCTTGACCGGGAAGTGGCGCGGGACCGTGGACGGCGACACCTCGGCGCGCCCGGCGATCCGCTCGACGGTCGTGGCCTCGTAGCCCTCCTCCTCGGCCAGCGCGTACGTCGCCCCGCGGATCGCCGCCCGGGTCCTGACCCTCTTGCGCTCGCGCGGGCCGGGCGGGGCGCCGGGGGCGGCGCCCCGCCCGCGAGCTGCCGCGGGTCCGGGGGAACGTGCGGCGGTCATGCCCTCGTCGTCGGGCACCCCGCGCCGCCGGGACCATGTCCGGAACGGGACGGTCCGCCGTTCGGGAGCGTGTCCGGAACCGGACGGTCCGCCGGCCGGGTCCCGGACGGCGCACGGAAGCGGCCGCGGCTTCCAGGAGCCGCGGCCGCCGGGGAACGGGGTGCCTCACGGACCGGCAGGGGGTCATCCGTGCTGGTAGGCCACCAGGGAGATGCCGACGTAGTGCACGACGAACGCGGCCAGGGTGAGGGAGTGGAAGACCTCGTGGAAGCCGAACCAGCGGGGTGAGGGGTTGGGGCGCTTGATGCCGTAGATGACGCCGCCCGCGCTGTAGAGCAGGCCGCCCGCGACGACCAGGACGAGCACGGCGAGGCCGCCCGCGCGCAGGAAGTCGGGCAGGAAGAAGACCGCGGCCCAGCCCATCGCGATGTAGCAGGGCGTGTAGAGCCAGCGCGGGGCGCCGACCCAGAACACCCGGAAGACGATGCCCGCGGCGGCCGCCGCCCAGATGCCCCACAGCAGCCACTGTCCCTTGGCGTCCGGCAGCAGCAGCATCGTGAGCGGGGTGTAGGTGCCCGCGATGATCAGGAAGATGTTGGCGTGATCGAGCCTGCGCAGCACGCCGCCGGCGCGGGGGCCCCAGTTGCCCCGGTGGTAGAGCGCGCTGACGCCGAACAGCAGACAGGCGGTCAGGGCGTAGATTCCGCAGGCGATCCGCCCGCGGGTGGAGTCCGCGAGCGCGGTGAGCACCAGTCCGGCGACGAGGACGGCCGGGAACATGCCGGCGTGCAGCCAGCCCCGGAGCTTCGGCTTGATCGGGTGCGGCGGTGAGGGCACGACGGAGCTGTGGCCGGCGGCCGACGGTTCCGTACGCGCGTCGGGGACGGACGCAGTCATGCGGGGCATCGTACCTACGGAACCGTAAGTTACGCGTCAGTCCGAGGAAGCCGACAGAAGCCTTCCGGCCATGATCCCACGCCGTGTGCGCAGGTGGGGAAGGGCTGCGGCGAAATCGGGACGACGCCGAGTGGCGCTCCTCACGTCGCGCTCAAGTGTGAGGCCCTCTGGACATATGCGCGGAAGCATCGGATGATCAAATGAGTGCGGTCGGCACCGGATGAGCGCCATAGCACCACCACGTGAAGCATCCGGGCCGCAGCCCCCAAGGGGCATTCGACAACAAACCCCTCACTTAGGAGCAATCGTGGCGCGCGACATCGCGGCTCCCTCACCCGTCCCCACCCAGCACCAGGAACTGATCTCGTGGGTCAACGAGATCGCCGAACTGACGCAGCCGGACAACGTGGTCTGGTGTGACGGATCCGAAGCGGAGTACGAGCGCCTGTGCGGGGAGCTCGTCCGCAAGGGCACCTTCAGGAAGCTCGACCCGATCAAGCGCCCCGACTCCTACTACGCGGTCTCCGACCCGTCCGACGTCGCACGCGTCGAGGACCGCACCTTCATCTGCTCCGAGAAGGAGGAGGACGCGGGCCCCACCAACCACTGGACGGCCCCCGCCGAGATGCGGGAGCTCTTCGAGGGCAAGGACGGCCGCGGCGGCATCTTCCGGGGCTCGATGCGCGGCCGGACCATGTACGTCGTGCCCTTCTGCATGGGCCCGCTCGGCTCCGACCTCTCCGCCGTCGGCGTGGAGATCACCGACTCGGCGTACGTCGCCGTGTCCATGCGCACGATGACCCGGATGGGACAGCCGGTCCTCGACGAGCTCGGCTCCGAGGGCTTCTTCGTGAAGGCCGTCCACACGCTCGGCGCCCCGCTGCAGGAGGGCGAGGCGGACGTCCCGTGGCCGTGCAACACCACGAAGTACATCTCGCACTTCCCGGAGTCCCGCGAGATCTGGTCCTACGGCTCGGGCTACGGCGGCAACGCCCTGCTCGGCAAGAAGTGCTACGCCCTGCGCATCGCCTCGGTGATGGCGCGCGACGAGGGCTGGCTCGCCGAGCACATGCTGATCCTGAAGCTGACGCCCCCGCAGGGGGAGCCGAAGTACGTCGCCGCGGCCTTCCCGAGCGCCTGCGGCAAGACCAACCTCGCCATGCTGGAGCCCACGATCTCGGGCTGGACGGTCGAGACCATCGGCGACGACATCGCCTGGATGCGGTTCGGCGAGGACGGCCGGCTGTACGCGATCAACCCCGAGGCCGGCTTCTTCGGCGTCGCGCCCGGCACCGGCGAGCACACCAACGCCAACGCGATGAAGACCCTGTGGGGCAACGCCGTCTTCACCAACGTGGCCCTCACCGACGACGACGACGTGTGGTGGGAGGGCATGACCGAGGAGCCGCCCGCCCACCTGACCGACTGGAAGGGCAACGACTGGACGCCGGAGTCGGGCACCCCGGCCGCCCACCCGAACGCCCGCTTCACGGTCCCCGCCGCCCAGTGCCCGATCATCGCGCCCGAGTGGGAGGACCCCAGGGGCGTGCCGATCTCCGCGATCCTCTTCGGCGGCCGCCGCGCCACCGCGGTGCCGCTGGTGACGGAGTCCTTCGACTGGAACCACGGCGTCTTCCTCGGCGCCAACGTCGCCTCCGAGAAGACCGCCGCGGCCGAGGGCAGGGTCGGCGAGCTGCGCCGCGACCCGTTCGCCATGCTGCCGTTCTGCGGCTACAACATGGGCGACTACATGGGCCACTGGATCGACGTCGCCAAGGACAAGGACCGGGCGAAGCTGCCGAAGATCTACTACGTCAACTGGTTCCGCAAGGACGACGACGGGAAGTTCGTCTGGCCGGGCTTCGGTGAGAACAGCCGCGTCCTGAAGTGGATCGTGGACCGCCTCGACGGCCGCGCCGAGGGCGTCCGGACCCCGATCGGCGTGCTGCCGGCCAAGGGCGCGCTGGACACCGAGGGACTCGACCTGTCCCAGGAGGAGCTGGACTTCCTGCTCACCGTCGACGAGGACGTGTGGCGCGAGGAGGCGTCGCTGATCCCCGGGCACCTCGACACCTTCGGCGACCACACGCCGAAGGAGCTGTGGGACGAGTACCACGCGCTGGTGCGGCGCCTGGGCTGACGTGCTTCCCGGACGCACGGGCACGAAACCGTGCGCCCGGGACGTCCGCGGCGATGCCCCCGGACCTTCGGCCGTGTGCCCGAAGGGCCGGCCCGCGACCGGTAAGGACTGCCCTGACCTGTCCTGTCGTCCCGGCCGGTGCGGTGGCGCCGCGCGCGGAACGGTGGAAGGACCGGGGGTCCCGCACAACGGGGTGCGGGGCCCCCGGTCCGTTCCCCGGTGCCGTTGGTGGCGCCCGGTCCGCGCGTCGCTGCGGGTGCGCGCGGACCGGGGCCGTATCGGAGGGCCCCGTGAGGGGTCCTTTCTCAGTGGGTGGCGAGTGCGCGCTGCTCGGCGCTCGCCGCCGCCGCGTGCGCGTCCATCCGGCGCGCCGCGAGGATCGCCGCGGCGGTGTCGGCCCGGGACGCGGCCACCACCAGGGCCCGCCCGGCGAGCGCGTGCGCCCGCTGGTGCAGGGCCGCGAGGTGCGGCTCGTGGATCGCGGCGGCCACCGACGAACGGACGGGCGGCCGCCCACCCCGCAACCGTGCCACCTGCTCGGCGAGCCGCTCGGCCGCACCGTCCAGATCCGCGGACGGCGCCAGCGCGCGCAGTTCGTCGGTCACCGCGAGCAGGGCCGAGAAGTGCCCGGCGAGCTGGATGTCCAGCTCCTCCTCGCGCGACCGGTGGGGGATGTCGGGGGTGGGGCCGGCCATCGTGTGGACCGACTTGCTGCGGATCGGTTCGTACATGGGACGGCCTCCTGTGCTGTAACAGGAAACCATCTTAGCTTGGATTCGGTCTAAAGTTGAGCAGGTTCGCAGAAGTGGATCACGAACGTACGGACGGTGACCGGGGCGCGCGGACGCGCCGGTGACGGACGTGTGCCCCGGCCGCCGGCGGACACGCGGCCCGTGGCGGCCGGCCGGCCCGCCGGAACGCCGCGCGCCCCCTCCCGGGGGAGGGGGCGCGCCCGGGTGCGGCCCCGCGGCCGCCGCGCTCACGGCTGGCTGTAGCCGTCCAGGAACGAGCCGATCCGGGTCACCGCGTCCCGCAGGTCCCGGGCCGTCGGCAGGGTCACCACGCGGAAGTGGTCGGGCTCGGGCCAGTTGAAGCCCGTGCCCTGAACGACCATGATCTTCTCCTTGCGCAGCAGGTCGAGGACCATCTGCCGGTCGTCCTTGACCTTGAAGACCTTCGGGTCGAGGCGCGGGAAGAGATACAGCGCGCCCTTCGGCTTCACGCAGGTCACGCCCGGGATCTGGGTGAGCAGTTCGTGCGCCGTGTCCCGCTGCTCGCGCAGCCGCCCGCCCGGCAGCACCAGGTCGTCGATCGACTGCCGGCCGCTGAGGGCGGCGACCACACCGTGCTGCCCCGGCATGTTGGCGCACAGCCGCATGTTCGCCAGGATCGTCAGGCCCTCGATGTAGGACTCGGCGTGCGCGCGCGGCCCGGAGATCGACATCCAGCCCACCCGGTAGCCGGCGACGCGGTACGCCTTCGACATGCCGTTGAAGGTGAGGGTGAGCAGGTCGGGGGCGACGGCGGCGGTCGGCGTGTGCGTGGCGCCGTCGTAGAGGATCTTGTCGTAGATCTCGTCGGAGCAGACGAGGAGGTTGTGGCGGCGGGCGATGTCGGTCAGGCCGCGCAGCACGGTCTCGTCGTAGACCGCGCCGGTCGGGTTGTTCGGGTTGATGATGACGATCGCCTTGGTGCGGTCGGTGACCTTCCGCTCCACGTCGGCGAGGTCCGGCATCCAGTCGGACTGCTCGTCGCAGCGGTAGTGCACGGCCGTGCCGCCGGACAGCGAGACGGCCGCCGTCCACAGCGGGTAGTCCGGGGCCGGGACGAGCACCTCGTCGCCGTCGTCGAGCAGGCCCTGCATCGCCATCACGATCAGCTCGGAGACGCCGTTGCCGATGTAGACGTGCTCGACGTCCGTCTCGATGCCGAGGGTCTGGTTGTGCATCACCACCGCGCGGCGGGCGGCCAGCAGCCCCTTGGCGTCCCCGTAGCCGTGCGCCGAGGAGACGTTGCGGAGGATGTCCTCCAGGATCTCCGGCGGGCAGTCGAAGCCGAACGCGGCGGGGTTGCCGGTGTTCAGCTTGAGGATGCGATGGCCCGCCGCTTCCAGCCGCATCGCCTCCTCGAGGACCGGGCCCCGGATTTCGTAACAGACGTTGGCGAGCTTCGTCGACTGGATCACCTGCATGTTCGTGAGCTTACGACCGCGTAACGCCGACCGCGCCGTGTTTTCCGCCACGTGGGACGGTCCGGACGGCCGTACGGGAGGGGCGGCGGGGACCGCGGGGCCGTCTTGTTGCCGCCCGCGCCTCCCGTCACAATGCCCATGACAAGCGGTCCGCGCGGCGGGTGATCCGCGTGACGGGCGGTCCGCCTGGCAAGCGGCACCACGGCCGGAAGATCTCCGGTCGTGCGACTCGCCCCGAGGGGACCCCCACATGAAGAAGCCTCTCCTCGCCGTGTGCGCGGCCCTGGCCCTCGCCGGAGCGGGCGCGCCCGCGGCCGTCGCGGCCCCCGCGCCCGCGGCACAGGCCACCGGCTTCGCCGGCACGGTCGCGCTCAGCAACTGCTCCGGCTCCGTCGTGCGCCTGCCCGCCACGCAGGACGACGACCCGGCCCTCGTGCTCTCCAACGGGCACTGCCTGGAGACCGGCCTCCCCGCGGCCGGCCAGGTGATCGTCGACCAGCCCTCCAGCCGCACCTTCGGGCTGCTGAACGCCGCGGGCACCCGCGTGGCCACCCTGCGCGCGAGCAAGGTCGCGTACGCCACGATGACCGACACCGACGTCTCGCTCTACCAGTTGACCAGCACCTACCAGCAGATCAGGGCCTCGTACGGCATCGAGGCCCTGCAACTGGACGCCGCGCGCCCGGCGGCGGGCACCCCGATCAGCGTGGTCTCCGGGTACTGGAAGCGGATCTACACCTGCGCCGTCGACGGCTTCGCGTACCGCCTCAAGGAAGGCGAGTGGACCTGGAAGGACTCCGTCCGCTACACCGCCGCCTGCGACACGGTCGGCGGCACGTCCGGCTCGCCCGTCGTGAACACCGCCACCGGCAGGGTCGTCGCCGTCAACAACACCGGCAACGAGGACGGCGGGCGCTGCACCGTCAACAACCCCTGCGAGGTGGCGGCCGACGGCACCGTCACCGTCCGGCGGGGCATCAACTACGCCCAGCAGACGTACGGGATCGTGCCCTGCGTCGGGACCGACAACAAGGTCGACCTGAGCCGGTCCGGGTGCGCCCTGCCCAAGCCGTAGCGAAGGGGCGGGGAGCGGGGGAGCGGGGAGCGGGGAGCGGACGGGTGCTTCCGGTCCCCGCTCCCCCGCGGCCCCGAGCCCCGCGGCCCCGAGCCCCGCGGCCCCGAGCCCCGCGGCCCCGAGCCCCGCGGTCCCGGGCCCCGCGGTCCCGGGCCCCGCGGTCCGAGGCCGTGCGGTCTCAGGCCGTGCGGCGGACCGCCCGTCCCGCCAGGACGTCCGTGCGCCGGCCGTCCTCGATCGCGAGGCGGCCGCCGACCACCACGTACGGGATGCCCGTCGGCGGCGTGCGCGGCGCCTCGAACGTCGAGCCCGCCGCCACCGTCGCCGGGTCGAACAGCACCAGGTCCGCGCGGTACCCCTCGCGCACCAGGCCCCGGTCCGGCAGCCGCAGCCGCGCCGCCGGGCGCGCGGTGAGGTGCGCGACGCACTCCTCCAGGGACAGCACGCCCAGTTCCCGCACGTAGTGGCCGAGGTAGTGCGGGAACGTCCCGTACGCCCGCGGGTGCGGCTTCTCGCCGCGCAGGATGCCGTCGGAGCCGCCGGTGTGCACCCGGTGGCGCATGATCGCCCGCACGTTCTCCTCGTGGCCGACGTGCTGGAGGATCGTCGGCCCGAGCCGGTCCTCGACCAGCAGCCTGCGGGCGGTCTCCCAGGGCGTCTCGCCGCGCGCGTCCGCCGACTCCCGCACGGTCCGGCCGACGTACGGGGAGAGCACGGGGTCGGTCACGCCCGAGATCTCGATGGTGTCCCACTCGATGGGCACGCCGTGGCAGCCGTCCGAGCCGACGACCTCCATGTGGTGGCGGATGCGCTCGGCCGTCCCCTCGTCGGCCAGCCGCGCGAGCACCGCCTCGGGCCCGCCCTCGCCCGCCCAGCTCGGCAGCATCGCCACGAGCGTGGTGCAGCCGGGCGTGTAGGGGTAGGTGTCGAGGCTGATGTCGGCCCCCGCGTCCAGCGCCTCGTCGAGGAGCGCGAGCAGCTCGGGGGCCTTCCCCTTGTTCACGCCGAAGTTCATGGTGGCGTGCGCCAGGTGCAGCGGGCAGCCCGCCCGCCGGGTCAGCTCGACCATCTCCCGGTACGCCTCCAGGGCCCCGGCCCCGTACGAGCGGTGGTGCGGGCAGTAGTAGCCGCCGTGCGCGGCGACGACCCGGCACAGCTCGGTCAGCTCGGCGTCCTTCGCGTACATGCCGGGCGTGTAGGTGAGCCCGGAGGACATGCCGACCGCGCCCTCGCGCATCCCGTCGGCCACCAGCTCCCGCATCCGGTCCAGTTCGGCCGGCGTGGCCTCGCGGTCCTCCCAGCCGACGGCGAGCATCCGCACGGTGCCCTGCGGGATCAGGTACGCGGCGTTCAGCGCGATGCCCTCGCCGCCGAAGCCGTGGTCCAGGCGGTCCAGGTATCCGCCCACGGACCGCCAGGTGAAGTCGATGTCCGAGCCGTCGCCGTTCCAGCCGGTGATCGCCGCGCGGACCTCGGCCAGCGTGCGGTCGTCGACCGGCGCGTACGACAGCCCGTCCTGCCCGATCACCTCCAGCGTCACGCCCTGCGCGAGCTTGGCGCTGTGGTCGGGGTCGCGCAGCAGCGCCAGGTCGCTGTGGGCGTGCATGTCGACGAAGCCGGGCGCGAGGGCGAGCCCCTCGGCGTCCAGGACGCGGCGCGCGACGGGCCGCAGGCAGCCGGCTGCCGCGCCCTCCTTGAGGACCGTGGTGATCCGGCCGCCCTCGACGCCGACGTCGGCGCGGTAGGAGGGCCCGCCGGAGCCGTCGACGACCTCGGCGTCACGGATGACGAGATCCAGCATGGACGGTTCCCCCTGCTCCTAGAAGAAGGTGCGGACGTAGTCGACGACCGTGCCGTCCGCCTCGGCCACCGGGATCAGCTCCCACTTGTCGAAGGACGTGCACGGGTGGGACAGGCCGAGGCCGAGCCAGTCGCCCACCTCCAGGTCCGCCTCCGGGTCCGTGCCCAGCCAGGCGTGCTGGTCGGACAGGGCGGTGACCGCGATCCCGGTCGCGGGCCGCTCGGCGTCGCCGCGCCGCACCACCTGCGCCTCGGGGAGGTCCAGGTCGTACGCCGCGTCCCGCTTGCCCGCGTTGGCGAACGCCTGCCGCGCGCAGGGCCGGGAGACGACCTGCGTCCACAGCCGGAACGCGGGCTCAAGGGCGCCCTCCTCGGGGACGCGGTTGAACGGGGTCAGCTCGCGGTAGTGGCCGTCGTCGTGCGAGACGTAGGCGCCCGAGCGCAGCAGCTTCAGCACGGGGAGGGAGAGGACGGGGATCTCGGCGAAGACGTCGGCGACCGCGTCGAACCAGGCGCTGCCGCCCGCGCTCACCACGATCTCCTCAAGGCCCGTGCCCGCGAAGCGGCCCGCCGCGTCGAAGGCGGCGGCGAGCGCGGTCAGCCGGCGCAGCCAGGCGCGCACGCGCTCGGGGTCCGCCCGCGGCACCTCGCCCTCGTAGCCGGCGACGCCCGCGAGCCGCAGCGTGCCCGCGGCGGCGACGGCGTCCGCGACCGCCGCGCACTCCTCCTCCGTACGGACGCCGGTGCGCGCGCCCTCGCCCGCGGCCAGCTCGACCACGACGTCCACCGGGCGGCCGGCGCCGGCGCCCCGCAGCGCGGCGTCCATCAGCTCCACGCCGCGCACGGAGTCGGCGTAGCACACGAACCGGAAGGAGGGGTCGGCGTCCAGCTCGGCCGCGACCCACTTCAGGGCGGCCGCGTCCACCAGCTCGTTGGCCAGGAAGACCCGCTGGACCCCGAAGGCCCGCGCCACCCGCACCTGGTGCGGCACGGCCAGGGTGATGCCCCACGCGCCGTGCTCGATCTGGCGGTGGAAGAGCTGGGGCGCCATCGAGGTCTTGCCGTGCGGCGCGAAGGCGAGGCCGTGCCGGGCCGCGTACTCCTCCATCAGCCGCAGGTTGTGCTTCAGGCGCTCGGCGGACAAGGAGAGCACCGGGGTGGTGAAGCCGCCGGTGAAAAGGTTGCGCCGCTGGGCGGCCAGCTCGCCCACGGTGAGGCCGTCGGCGTCCGGCGGGAGGCCCTTGAAGCGGTGGTCGACGCGCTCCTCGGCCAGGGCGGCGAGCGCTTCGCGCGCCCCGTGCGCTCCGTGGGCTTCGGCGGGGGTGTCGACGGCCATGCAGCCTCCCAGATGAAGGGGCGTTGCGTAATGTGCAACGACCATTGCGTATGTCGCTCGGAGCTGTCTAACATCTCGCCCGACGCCGGGTCAACGGAGCCGCCGGGACCCGCGAGAGCAGTCAGGAGCCGAAGCCATCGTGACCCCCGACGGACCCGCATCCCCCGCGTACGACCGCGCCGCGCCCGCCGCGGAGCCCGCGTGCGCGGCCGCCGCGGCCACGGCCGCCGCGCACGCGGCCGGGGCCGTCGCGGACGCGGCCGGGGCCGTCGCGGACGTGAGCGGGTTTGTCGGGGACGCGGGCGGGCCTGTCGCGGACGTGAGCGGGCCCGTCGGGGACGCGGGCGGGGCCGTCGTGGACGTGGTCGCGCTCGGGGAGTCCATGGTCGCGTTCCTGCCCACCCGGCCGGGCCGCCTCGCCGACGTGCCCTCCTTCGACCGGGGCATCGGCGGCGCCGAGTCCAACGTCGCCTGCGGCCTCGCCGCCGCCGGGCACTCCGTGCGCTGGGTCGGCCGCGTCGGCGCCGACGCCTTCGGTGACCACCTGGTGGCGGCGATCGCGGCGTACGGCGTCGACACCTCCGCCGTCCGCCGGGACCCGGACCGCCCCACCGGCGTCTACTTCCGTACCGCCGGCGACCGGGCCACCGACGCGCACGAGGTGGCGTACTACCGCGCGGGCTCCGCGGCCTCCGCGATGGCGCCGGACACCGTCGACCTGGCCGCCGTGCGCTCCGGCCGCGTCCTGCACCTGTCGGGCATCACCGCCGCCCTGTCCGAGGGCTGCCTGGACCTGCTGCGCCTGCTGACCGCGCGCGGCGTGGACCGCCCGCTGGTCTCCTTCGACGTCAACCACCGCCCCGGCCTGTGGCGCACCGCAGGCGCCGGGGGGCCGGCGGTCCTGCTCGACCTCGCGCGCGGCGCGGACGTCGTCTTCGTCGGCGACGACGAGGCACGCGAGGCGTGGGGCCTGGACGGCCCCGACGCGATCCGCGCGGCCCTGCCGGAACCGGAGGTCCTGGTGGTCAAGCAGGGCGGGTCGGGGGTGACGGTGTTCGCCCGCACCGACGCCGGTGCCGGCGCTGATGCCGGCGCGTCGCGCGCCGCCGGCGGCGGCGACGTCGTCACCTTCGTGCCCGCCCTGCGCGTGGACGTCGTCGCGGCCGTAGGGGCCGGCGACGCCTTCGCCGCCGGGTTCCTCTCCGCCACCCTGCGCGGACTGCCCGTACGGGACCGCGCCCGGCACGGGCACCTCATGGCCGCCGCCGCCCTCACCGTCCCCGGCGACCTCGCCGTCCCGCCCTCCCGCGGCCACGCCGACCGCCTGGCCGCCCTCGACGACGACGCGTGGGGGACACTTCGACTCGGCCCCGGCTGGACGCAAGCCGCTGAGCGGGCCCCGGAGGAGGTACGCACCCCATGAGCCAGACCGTCGACCGCGCACTGAGCATCCTGCCGCTGCTCGCCGAGGGACCCGCCGACCTCGGCCGGGTCGCCGACCGGCTGGGCGTGCACAAGTCCACCGCCCTCCGGCTGCTGCGCACCCTGAACGAGCACGGCCTCGTCTACCGCCAGTCCGACCAGCGCTACCGCCTCGGCGCCCGGCTCTTCGCGCTCGCCCAGGAGGCCGTGGAGAACCTCGACGTGCGCGAGATCGCCCACCCCCACCTCGCCCGCCTGAACGAGCAGTGCGGCCACACCGTGCACCTCGCCGTGTACGAGGAGGGCGAGGTCCTCTACATCGACAAGGTCGAGAGCCGCTACCCGGTGCGGATGTACTCCCGCATCGGCAAGCCCGTCGCCATCACCGTCGCGGCCGTGGCCAAGCTGCTCCTGGCCGACCTGCCCGAGACCGAGCGCCGCGCCCTCGCGGAGAAGCTCGACTACCCCCTGTACACGCCCCGTTCGACCCCCGGCGCCGCCGCCTTCCTCAAGGAGCTGGCGACGGTGCGTGAACAGGGCTGGGCCACCGACCTCGGCGGCCACGAGGAGTCCATCAACTGCGTCGGCGCCCCCATCCGCGGCGCCGACGGACGCGTCGTCGCCGCGATGTCGGTCTCCGCACCGAACGTCGTCGTCACCGCCGACGAACTCCTCACCCTGCTCCCGCTGGTGCGCCGCACCGCCGACGCCATCAGCCGCGAGTACTCAGGCAAGACACCGGCAAAGGACACCGCATGACCGACAAGACCGCGCTCACCCCGAAGACGCACACCACGCCGCCGGCGAAGTTCTCGCACGGGGTGCGCAAGGGCAACATCCTCCAGGTCGCCGGCCAGGTCGGCTTCCTGCCCGCCGAGGAGGGCAAGCCCCCGACGCCGGTGGGCCCGACCCTGCGCGAGCAGACCCTCCAGACCCTCGACAACGTCAAGGCGATCCTGGAGGAGGGCGGCGCGACCTGGGACGACGTGATGATGATCCGCGTCTACCTCACGGACGTCGACCACTTCGCCGAGATGAACGAGATCTACAACCAGTACTTCGAGGAGCAGAACCTCACCGCTCCGCCCGCCGCCCGCACGACCGTCTACGTCGGCCTGCCCGCGGGCCTCCTCATCGAGATCGACGCCCTCGCCGTCCTCGGCTGAGGCACGGCCCCGGCCCGCCCCGCCGTACGCACGCGCGGAGCGCGTACGGCCCCCGTGCCCCGTACGCCCTCCGTACGCCGTACGGCCCCTCGACGCACCCCGCACCCCGCACCCCGCACCCCGCACCCCGCACCCCGCGCCCGGCGCCCGGTGCTCCGCGCAGCGCACGCGCCCACCCCCTGAAGGTGCCGCACGCCGCGCGTCCCGCGCACCCGCACACCGTCACGGCGCGGCGCTCCCCGGTTCCCCGGAGCGCCGCGCCGCGATCCCCCCTGCCCCGAAAGCTTCATGGAAGTACGAGGTCACCACCCATGTCCCCGCTCGCCGCGACCCCGCCCGCCGCCGGACCGGCGCACACCGGCGGCCTGCTCGCGCTGATCCCCGGCACCGCCGGTCTGCTGACCGTCGCCGCACTCGGCATCGTGCTGCTGCTCTTCCTGATCATCAAGGCGAGACTCCAGCCCTTCGTGGCCCTCCTCGCCGTCTCCATAGCCGTCGGCCTCGCGGCCGGCCTCTCCGTCACCGAACTCTTCGGCACCGTCCAGCGCTCCGACGCCGTCTCCCTCATCGAGTCCGGCATGGGCGGCACCCTCGGCCACGTGGCGATCATCATCGGCCTGGGCACCATGCTGGGCGCCGTCCTGGAGGTCTCCGGCGGCGCCGAGGTCCTCGCCTCCCGGCTGCTGAACCTCTTCGGCGAGAAGCGCGCCCCGCTCGCCATGGGCCTGACCGGCCTGATCTTCGGCATCCCCGTCTTCTTCGACGTCGGCATCTTCGTCCTCGCGCCGATCGTCTACGCCGCCGCCAAGAGGGGCGGCAAGTCGATCCTGCTGTACTGCATGCCGCTGCTGGCCGGCCTGTCGATGACGCACGCGTTCCTGCCGCCGCACCCCGGCCCGGTCGCCGCCGCCGGACTGCTGAAGGTCGACCTCGGCTGGGTCATCCTCATGGGCGTCGTCTGCGGCATCCCCGCCGTGCTCGCCGCCTGGGCGTGGTCCGCCTGGATCGGCAGGCGCCTCTTCGTGCCCGTCCCGCAGGACATGGTCGAGGCCGCCGACGAGGCCAAGGCCGCGCTCGCCGCCGACCAGCGCGCCGCGGGCGTCACCCCGGCCGAGAAGCCCGTCCCCCTCACCACGGTCTTCGCCATCATCGGCACGCCGCTGGTCCTGATCCTCCTCGCGACCTTCTCCTCGATCGTCTTCGACCCCAGCACCGGCCGCTCGGTGATCGAGTTCTTCGGCCACCCCTTCGTCGCCCTGACGATCGCGCTGCTGCTCGCGTACTACCTGCTCGGCATCCGCCGCGGCTGGTCCCGCAAGTCGCTGGAGACGGTGTCCACGGCGTCCCTGAAGCCGGTCGGCAACATCCTGCTGGTCGTCGGCGCGGGCGGGATCTTCGGTGCGGTCCTCAAGGGCAGCGGCGTCGCCCAGGCCCTCTCCGACACCTTCAACGACGTCGGCCTGCCGGTGGTCGTCCTGTCGTACCTGATCTCGGTCGTCCTGCGCGTCGCCCAGGGCTCGGCGACGGTCGCGATCGTCACGACGGCGGGCATCGTGGCCCCGCTGCTGTCCGAGGGCGACCACTCGCAGGCCTTCGTCGCCCTGGTCATCATGGCGATCTCGGCCGGCTCCATCTTCGCCTCGCACGTCAACGACGGCGGCTTCTGGATGGTCGCCAAGTACTTCGGCATCAGCGAGCGCGACACCCTGAAGTCCTGGACGGTGCTGGAGTCGGTGCTGTCGGTGGTCGGGTTCGCGGTGGCGGCGGTGCTGAGCGTCTTCGTGTGACGCGCGCCGCGCCCGGCGGGACGGCCGCCCCGTACACCTTCGTACGGGGCGGCCGTGCCGTGCGGGACGTCCGCGCCGCCGGTGCCGTACGGGACGTACGCGACGGACGCGCTCTTTTTCCGCACGGGATGCGGGGGTTGCTTGGCGGGGCCACAGGCGCGTCGTCCATACTGCCGCCGTGGAGCAGCGCATAGGACCCAACATCCAGCCCCTGCAGGGCGCCGCGGCCGACCCGGCGTTCATCCCCGGCATCACGGGCCCGCGCCCCGCCGAGAAGGAGGCCGCCGAGCCCGAGGACGCGGTGGCGGCGGAGACGGCCGGGACGGAGGAGACGCCCGAGAAGTCCTCCCCCGCCGCGGACGCGTCCGCGGAGGCCGGCGGCACCGGCACCGCCGTCCCTGCGGCCGCCGCCGGCACTGACACCGGCACGGTGCCCGGCGCGGACGCAGAGGAGGAGAGCGAGGACGAGGACGGGGCCGTCTCCGACGACGACGGCCCGGTCTTCGAGGCATCCGACCGCCGCGCCTCGGTCCGCGCCGACCGCGACGGCGTACGCCTGCGCCTGGACGACCAGGAGTGCGAGTTCCGCTGGGACGAGATCGGCGCGGTCGAGACCGAGTCGCCGCGCTTCGGCAGGCGGTTCACGCTGACGGTGCACACGCCGGACCGCCGCTGGTACCCGATCGAGATCGAGGCCACGGCCAGGGCCCGCCACAAGGAGTGGGAGGCGAGCCTGGACGAGGTCCTGGACGCCTACTTCGACGACGGCGGTGACGAGGCGGAGGCGCCGGAGCCCGCGGACCGGGCGGAGTCCGCGAAGTCCTCGGACTCCGAGGACGAGCCCGCCGAGGGGACCGTCGCGTAGGGCACGGCCGTAGAGGCCGGGAACCGCGCGGTTCCCGGCCTCCCCTCCGCCGGACCGCTACGGCTGCGCGCAGTACTGCGCCTGCTTGCCGATCGAGCGGTACATGCAATCGGCGTTCTCCAGCAGCTGGAGCACCGCGTCGCGGTTGCGGGCGGTCTCCCGCTCGATGACCTCGTCGGGCGGGTAGAAGCCGCCGCCCGAGCCGGACGACGGGTACATCTCGAAGGTGTAGGCGAAGATCCTCTGGCTGCCCCACAGCCAGTCGTCGATCGTGCCGTCCGTGATGTAGAGGTCGCTGGACTGCTGGGGGGTGTAGCCGTTGCTGGCGGCCATCTTCTGCCCGACCGCGGCGAAGGCGTTGCGGTCGTCGGCCGTCATGCCGGTGGTGGTGTCGGAGTAGGTGTGGCCGAACGGCCAGAGCACCAGCTCGCTGTAGGTGTGGAAGTCGATGCTCGCCCTGATCTGCTGCTTCCCGCCCACGACCCGGCTGCGCACGAAGTCGGCGACGACCTTGGTCTCGGGCGCGGACTCGGCCGCGGAGCCGCGGTAGGTCTCCGAGGACGTCGACCCGGAGGACCCGCCGCAGCAGCCCCACTTGTAGCCCCAGTTGCGGTTGAGGTCGGTGCCGACGTACGACGAACCGCTGTTGGGCTGGCGGTTCTTGCGCCACGAGCGGTAGGAGCCGGTGGCGATGTCGTACTCGCCGCCGTCCGGGTTGAGGTCGGGGACGATCCAGATCTCGCGGTTGTCCACCATGTTCGTGACGCGCGAGTCGGAGCCGTAACCGGCGCCCAGCTCGCGGATCAGGTACAGCGCCATCTCCACGGTGAGGTGCTCGCGGGCGTGCTGGTGGTGGGTGAACATGACCTCGGGCTCGGACTCGTCGGTCCCCACGTTGTCGCTGATCTTGATCGCGACGATGTCCCGGCCCTGGTACGACTTGCCGATCACGCGCTTGCTCATGATGGCCGGGTGGGCGGCGACGCGCTGGTCGATCTCGGCCGTCGTCTCGGCGTGGTTGTGGTAGCGCGAGTCGGCCGAGGGGAAGTCGAAGAGGCGCGTGCCGTCCTCGCCCGCGGACCGGTCGGGCGCGGCGCCCAGCGGGCTCACCTCGTACCCGAGCCGCCGCAGCTCCTCGATCTGGGCGGCCCGTCCGGACACGACGACGGTCTCCTCGTCGGCCTCGTCGACGGTGACGCCGGCCCGCTGGATCGCCGTACGGGAGGCGGGGCCGGAGCGCAGCCGGATCTCGTACTGGCGGATGTCGTCCGCCGAGGCGGCCGGGCGCTTCGCGCTCGTGGCGCCCGCGTCGGTCGCCGTGGCGGCGAGAGGGCCCGCGAGGGCCAGGGCCAGCAGTCCGGCCAGGGCGGTGCCGGCCCTGCCGCGGATGCGGAGTCGCATGGGGTTCTCCTACGTTCTCCAGGGCGTCCGGGATCTCCGGAGGCGGAGTGGAGCGGGGGGTGGTCTTTCCGTGCGACGTGCGGGGCGAAACATGTGCGGAGCCGCCGGCCCCGCGGGGTCGTCGGGTCCGGTGCGGGTGGCGCTCATCGTGCGCGAGGGTCATGTACGGGTCAAGGAAAAGGGGCGAGCGGAGGCCACGGACGCCGTGAACTGACCGGAAAGCAAGGGGCACCGAAGTGCCGCCGTCCGGACCTGTGGACATCGCGTGCCGGTCGCCGCACGCCCTCTTGTGCGCCCGCGCGCTTTACGCTTTCTTGATCCGCATGGCGGAGACGACTGGAGACCGGGCGGGCGGCACGGACGGAACTGCGACCGGTGCGGGCGGGACGGCGGACGGCCCCGAGGGCACCGGGACGGCGGCGGGAGGGAGCGCGACGGGAGGGACCGCGGCCTCCCCCCGGAAAGCCGGCTGGAAGTACATCGGTCCGGGCGTCGTCGTCGCCGCCACGGGCGTCGGCGCGGGCGACCTGGTGGCGACGCTCGTCGCGGGCAGCAACTTCGGCTACACCCTCCTGTGGGCCGCCGTGATCGGCTGCGTCGTGAAGATCTCGCTCGCCGAGGCGGCCGGCCGCTGGCACCTGTCCACCGGCCGCACGCTCTTCGACGGCTGGGCGAGCCTGGGCCGCTGGACCACGTACTTCTTCGTCGTCTACGCGGTGGTCTGGGGCTTCGTGTACGGCGCGGCGGCGATGTCGTCCAGCGCGCTGCCGCTGCAGGCGCTCTTCCCGGACGTCATGGGCCTGGAGTGGTGGGGCATCCTGTGCGGCCTGGTCGGCCTGGTCTTCGTCTGGTTCAACCAGTACGCGGTCTTCGAGAAGGTCATGACGGTCCTCGTGGGCGTCATGTTCGTCGTCACCGTCTACCTGGCGGTCCGCGTCACCCCGAACCTGGCCGACGCCTTCGCGGGCCTCCTGCCGGTCCTCCCCGACGAGAAGGACTCGGTCCTCAACACCCTGGGCCTGATCGGCGGCGTCGGCGGCACGATCACGCTGGCCGCGTACGGCTACTGGGTCAACGCCAAGGGCTGGACCGACACCGGCTGGATGAAGGTGATGCGGCTCGACAACCGCGTCGCCTACATCACGACGGGCGTCTTCGTGATCGCCATGCTGTTCGTCGGCGCGGAGCTGCTCCACTCGGCGAACGTGGCCATCGCGAGCGGCGACAAGGGCCTGATCCAGCTCGGCGACATCCTGGAGGACGAGTACGGCACGGCGACGGCCAGGTTCTTCCTGATCGGCTTCTTCGCCACCTCCTTCACGTCGCTGATCGGGGTCTGGCACGGGGTGAGCCTGATGTGGGCGGACTTCGTGGCCCGCTACCGGGGGCGCGGGCGGACCGGGGACGGGAGCGCCGCGCCGGCCGGGGGAGCCTCGGCCGAGGAGGTCGCCTCCGGCCGGCGGGAGCGCTCCTGGGCGTTCCGCGCGTACCTGCTGTGGCTGACCTTCCCGCCGATGGTCCTGCTCTTCCAGGGCCAGCCCTTCCGCCTGGTCATCCTCTACGGCGTCCTGGGCGCGGCGTTCATGCCGTTCCTGGCCCTGACCCTCCTGTGGCTCCTCAACTCCCCGCGCACCCCCCGGGAATGGCGCAACGGCGTCCTGAGCAACGCCATGCTGGCGGTCGCGGGCGTGCTGTTCGTCGTCCTGTGCGTGAAGCAGGTCTGGGACCAGCCGTGGTCGGAGTTCTTCTAGCGGCGGCTTCTAGTGCCGTGACCGGAAAGGTGCACCGGCTCACGACGCCCGGCACGGCACTCCCCCTGGCTCTTCGAGCAGGGGGGACCCCCACGCCGCGTTGTCGGAGCCACCCGGGTACGCCCGGTACGAGGGTGGTCCTCCGCCTTGCGATGCACCGCACCGGACGCCGCGAGCCCACGGCAGACCTTTCCGGTCACGGCACTAGCGGAGCCGGTCCCACTCCTTGCTGGTGGCGATCCTCCGCAGGTCGTCCATGCCGAGGGCGGGGGTGTCCCGGGTCGGGCCGGTGACCTGCGAACCGGAGTTGAAGGCGCTGACCACGACCCGCAGACCGTCCGTACGCATGGTGTCGACGGTCCACATGACCAGCCCCAGGCCCTTGTCGTCGCCGGGTCCCTGCTGCGTGGTCAGCTTCGTACCGTCCGGCAGGGTCTCGGCACCACTCCCGAAGAGCTGGTCCGCCACGCTCCGCGTGTTGGGCGGCAGGGTTTCCGTGATGTCGGGCTGCACGTTGACCTGCACGAAGCTCTCGCCCTTGCCGTCGTCGACCACCACGTAGGCGTATTCGGGCGCCTGGCCCCCGTCCGCGACCACCTTCACACCCCGGGGCATCAGCCCGGCGAGCGTCTTCCGGACGCCGGTGCCCTCGGCGGCCGAAGGCGCCTCGGAGCCGGTGCCCGCGGGAGCCGACGCCCCGGGGCCCGGGACGGCGTCGACGGCCTCGCGCCACTCCGGCGCCGCGGCGATCTCCGCCAGCTGCGCGGTCGTCAGCGGCGGCTCCTCCCTGCTGACCGGCGCGCCCTTCTCCTCCTCGGCGTTCCACTCGGTCACGGTGACCTGCTGCCCCTGCGGGGTGACGAGCTCCGCGTACCAGCGCTTGGTGTCCTCGCGGCGGTCCGCGTACTCGTACCCCCGGAAGAGCACCAGCGCCGAGCCGTCGTCCAGCTTCTCCTCCTCGCAGGAGTCGTACGGGGTGAACACCCGGTCCGGGCACGCGGCGGCCTCTTCGGTCCGCCCGAGGCTCACCTCCACCGCCGCGCCGCCCTCGCCGTCGTCGTACACGACGTGCGCGTACGGCGTGAGCCCCTCGTCCGTGCCCCGCGCGTGCTCCCCGCTGACCCCGCCCTCGGGCAGCAGCCCCTTGAGCGTGCGGAGCAGGTCGGCCCCGGACACCGCGGCGGGTTCCCGGCCGGGCGAGGGGGTGGCCTGCCGGGCCGCCACGGACCGCTGCCCGTCGTCCCCCGAGCCCGCGGGCACGAGCAGGGCGCCGCCCACGCCCAGGAGCGCGACGCCGGCGACGCCGCCCGTGAGGACGGCGGCCCGGCGCCGCCGCAGCGCCCGGTGCCCCCGGGCCGCGCCGCCGGCGGCCAGGGCGGCCCGGTCCGTCTCGAAGGAGCCGCCGGCCCGCCGCAGGGCGTCGCCGAGCCGGTCCTCGAAGGGGTCTTCGCGTGTTTCGACGGGCATGGCACATCACCGTTTCGGAAGAGGGTGGTCGGGGGGCGTGGGGCCGGACGGCCGGGCCGCTGCGCCGGACCGCCGCGGCCGGGGTACGGCGGGACGCGGACGGACGGCTCAGGAGGCCGCGTACTCGCCCAGCTCCTCGCCGAGCAGGAGCCGCAGCCGGGCGAGGGCGCGGACGCAGCGGGTGCGCACGGCGGCCGAGCTGGCGTTCATCGCGGCGGCGGTCTCCTCCACGGAGCGGTCCTCCCAGTAGCGGAGCACCACCACCGCCCGGTCCTTGGCGGGCAGCCGGCCCAGCGCCTCGACGAGGGTGAGCCGCAGGGACGCGTCGGCGTCCGCGCCGCGCCGGTCGGGGACGTCGGGGAGGGCGTCGGTGGCCCGCTCCGCACTGCTGCGCAGCCGCCGGTGGGCGAGGAACGTCCGGGTGAGCACGGTCTGCGCGTACGCGGCCGGGTTGTCCGCCCGCGACACCCGCCCCCACTTCACGTACAGCCGCCCGAGCGTCTCCTGCACGAGGTCCTCGGCGAGATGGGTGTCCCCGCCGGTGAGCAGGCAGGCGGACCGGTAGAGGTGCCCCGTGCGCGCCCTCGCGAACTCCGCGTAGCCGTTCGCGCGATCCTGTCCCATGCCGTCCCCCGTGTTCCCGGTGCCGCCCTCACCCTCTTGATGCGGCGGCCCCCCGGAAATGTTTCACCGCCCCCGGACCCGCTCGCGGCGGGCGGCCGGCCCGCCTGCCCCGGTGCCGCGGACGAGCGTGCGGCCCCCCGGCCGCCGGACCGCACGCCCGGGTCCGCCGGGCGCCGTGCCCCGGCCGCCCGCGGGAACGCCGACCGGCCCCCGGCGCCGTGAGGGCGCCGGGGGCCGGGTCGTTCGGGGCGGGCGGTTCAGCCGAGGCCGTGCACGTGCGGGCCCACCGCGTTCGACCACGCGTTGCCCGCCGTCGCGTCCCAGTTCGTGGACCACGTCATCGCGCCGCGCAGGTCCGGATACGTCCGCGACGGCTTGAAGGAGCCGCAGTTCGTGCCCTTGGTCAGGCAGTCGAGGGCGTTGTTCACGATCGTCGGGGAGACGTAGCCGCTGCCCGCGCCGCGGGTGGAGGCCGGCAGGCCGAGGCCCACCTGGGACGGGGCCAGGCCGCCCTCCAGCTGGATGCAGGCGAGGGCCGTGAGGAAGTCCACCGAGCCCTGGCTGTACACCTTGCCGTCGCAGCCGAGCATCGAACCGCTGTTGTAGTACTGCATGTTGACGACGGTCAGGATGTCCTTGATGTTCAGGGCCGTCTTGAAGTACTCGTTCGACGTCGACTGCATGTCGATGGTCTGCGGGGCCATCGTGATGACCAGGGACGGGCCCACCTTCGCGGAGAGGGTGCGCAGGGCCTGCGACATGTACGTCGAGTTCAGGCCGTTCTCCAGGTCGATGTCCACGCCGTCGAAGCCGTAGGTCCGGATCAGGGAGTACACCGAGTCGGCGAAGGCGGTCGCGGACGCGGAGCTGTTGACCGCGACCGTGCCCTTCTCGCCGCCGACCGAGATGATCACCTTCTTGCCGGCCGCCTGCTTGGCCTTGATGTCCGCCTTGAACTGGTCGACGGTGTAGCCGTTCAGGCCCGCCGAGTCCAGGGTGAAGGACACCGCGCCCGGCGTCGACGTCGCGTCGGCGAAGGCCACCGCGATGATGTCGTACTGGGACTGGACGTCGGACAGCTTCTGCACGGCCGCGCCGTTGTTGAAGTTCTGCCAGTACCCGGTCACCGCGTGCTTGGGCAGGGCGGTGCCGTCGCCGCCGGTGCCCGCGGACGAGGTCGTGGCGGTCACGGCCGCCGACTTCGCGGACTCGCCGGCCGCGTTCGTGGCGGTGACCTGGAAGGAGTACGAGGTGGACGCCGTCAGTCCGGTGACCGTCGCCGAGGTGCCGGTCACCGCCTGCACCTTCGTGCCGTCGCGGTAGACGTTGTAGCCGGTCGCGCCGGACACCGCGTTCCACGCCAGGGATATGGACGTGGAGGTCCTGGCGGGCGCGGTCAGGCCGGCGGGCGCGGAGGGGACCGTGGGGGCGGGGGTGCCGGTGCCGCCGCCGGACGGGCCGACCACCGAGAGGTCGTCGGCGAAGTACGCGGCCTGCCCGTACCAGCCGTGCGTGTAGACCGTCACCGAGGTCGTGTTCGCGCCCGTGGTGAAGGTCGTGCGCAGCTGCTTCCAGGAGGAGGAGTCGGGGGTCCAGGTGGACACGTCCGTCGTCCCGGTGCCGGTGGCGCCCAGGTAGGCGTAGCCGCCCTGGACCCACGCGCTCAGCGTGTACGTGGAGTTCGGCGCGACCCGCACCGTCTGGCTGCAGCGGGCGTTGTCCTGGCCGCCCGGCGTGGCCCTGAGCGCGGCCGAGCCGCCGTGCACGGGGGAGGAGACGGTGGTGCCGCTGCCGGCGGAGCACGTCCAGCCGGTGAGGCCGGACTCGTAGCCACCGTTCGCGGCGTTGTCGACGTCGGCGGCCGCGGCCTGGCCCGCCAGGCCGGTGAGGGAGAGGGCGGAGGCGGACAGCACGGCGGCGAGGGCGCCGGCCAGGGTGCGGCCCCGTCTGCGGAGGGGGTGCGGGGGCATGGGTGACACGCGGTCCACTGGGACCTCCGGGAGGAGTGGGGGAGGAGGGGGAGAAGGAGGAAGAGGTGTGGAGGGGAAGGGAGGGGAGGAGAGAGAAGGGGACGGCGGCGGCCGTCGTCCGGGTGCGGAAGGACGGTGACCGTCGCCGCCCGGGGTACAGATTTGGTCCAGACCAATTCGGTTGTCAAGACCTCCGGCCCCGCCAAAACCCGGAATTCGAACTGGAGTTGGAGCCGAAATGGCTCACGCTGTGTTGATCATGCTCTCACTTGCAGTGAGTCGTTCTTCCGGATTCGGTGTTGAGCGGGGCATGCCGTGGATATGGTGCAGATGCAGGAGGACCCCACAGTGACGTTCTGAGGCGGTCCGCGACCGACAGGGGCGATCCGCGGCGGTGGCCGGCCACCCGCCGCGGTGAACGGGGTGGTGTGCAGCGTGCCGACCGCGATAGCCGTCACCAGTCCCGATCTGGTGCTTCCGCCGCACGACCGGCAGACGCCGCCCGCCGCCGTCCAGCCCCTGGAGTCCCTGGAGAGCTCGCTCACCGGGATGCACACGCTGATCGAGCAGCACGAGTACGTGATCGCCCTCTACCCGGCCTCCGCCGCGACCCCGGCCGTCCGCCGGCTGCACGCCGTGCGCTCCGTCCTGGAGAGCGACCGCATCGCGCTGCTCGGCGTCGACCTGCCGCCGCTCGGCCTCGCCCTGCTCGCGCAGCAGCTGCGCCAGCTCTCCGTCTGCGACTTCAGCCCCGGCGTGCTCGCCTCGTCCGCGCGGCTGCTCGCCCACTACATCTACGCCGGCGCCCTGCTCGGCTCCGTCGCCCGGCTCGACCGGGTCCCGGTGTCGCTGAAGTCCCACACCAAGTCGTGGATGCCGGGCAGCCAGTTCGCCGTCCTGGCCACCCCGAGCCCCCAGCTCGTACGGGTGGGGCAGCAGGACCCGCCCGCCGGGCCCGAGTTCGGCACCCGGCTGCTCGTCGCCGCCGGGCAGCTGCCCACCGACTGGCTCACCGCGACGCTCGCCCCGGCCTGGCGCGTGCAGGGCGTCGCGTCGGTCCCGCTGCCCGCCGAGTCCGCGCGCTGGTGGAGCACGGCCAGGCTCGCCGAGTTCGCCGCGGGGCTGTACGACGTCTCCGTGCTCTACCAGCTGGTGTCGTCCGTGCGGCGCGAGGAGTGCCACTGGTGCGGGCTCGAACTCATCGGTGACCGCTGCGCCTTCTGCGCCGCGTCACTGCCGCCGCCACCGGAGCTTCCGACGCCCACCGCGCGGGCAGTCTCCCCGGTGCGCGCCCTGCCCCGGGGCGCCACCTAGCCCCTCGGGCACCCGGCCCCGCCGACCCGCACCGCCTGCTCGTCCCACCGCACACCGGCACCACCCCGCACGGCCAGCACGACCCGCCCCGCCCGTCGTCCCCGCTCCGAACGAGGTTGTCCGCGTCATGCCGCACCACCCCGGGCCACGACCCCCGGCCCCCCGGCAGGAACAGCAGCTCCGCCCGGTCCCCGGCACGCCCCCACGAGGTGAGATCCAGTGAACTCCCGCCAGCGCCGCGGCGTCCTCCTGCTGGTCCTCTCCGCCCTGTGCGCCCTCGCCGCCTTCGCCGGGGTGCTGTCGGTGGTCCGCGACGTGAACTCGAAGGTCGGCCCGGAGGTCACGGCGTACCGTCTGAAGAGCGACGTCGCGCCCTACAAGGAGCTGTCGGCCGGCCAGTTCGAGAAGGTCTCCATGCCCGAGCGGTGGCTGTCCTCGACGGCGGTCACGCGCCTCTCCGAGATACGCGGCAAGATCGCGGTCACCCGCCTGGAGAAAGGTTCCCTGCTCCAGCGGGACATGATCGTCGACCGGCCCGCGCTGGAGGTGGGGCAGCAGGAGATCGCGATCATGATCGACGCGGCGACCGGTGTGGCCGGCAAGATCGATCCGGGCGCGCGGGTCAACATCTACGCCACCTTCAAGGCCGAGAACGACAACGGCCGCGACCAGTCCAAGGTCATCGTCGAGAACGCCCGCGTCATCGACGTGGGCGAGCTCACCGCCCTCGAACCCGGCCAGTCCAGCGACGACCGCCGCCGCACCGCCACCGAGGCGGTGCCCATCACCTTCGCCCTGGACACCGCCGACGCCCAGCGGGTCGCGTACGCCGAGTCGTTCGCCACGCACGTCCGGCTGGCCCTGGTCGCGGGCGGCTCCGACGCGACCGTCCCGCCCCGCGACCGCACGTACACCCTCGACGAGGACAAGTAGGAGGCCGCGCATGAGGTCAGCGCCCGAAACCGCGCGCCACGGGTCCGTCGCGGGGGCGGCACGAGGCGGGACCGCCGTGGAGCCGTCCCGGTCCCCCGGAACCTCCGGGGTCTCCCGGCCGTCCCGGTCCCCCGGGGCGTCCCGGCCGTACGGGTCCTCGCCCGGGCCGTCCCGGTCCTCCCGGCCGTACGGCCGCCGCACCGCGAGGTCCCGCCGATGACCATCCGCATCCTGCCCGCCGTCGGCGACATCGACGCGGCCCGCGCCCTCACCACCCTGCTGAGCCAGCTCGCCGACGCCGAGCCCGCGCCGCCCGTGACGGACTCCACCGCACTCCTCGACACCCTCGCCCGGCTCGCCGCCGAGTCGCTGGAGGAACTGCCCGAGGTGGTCCTGGTCCACGAGCGGATCGGGCCGGTGCCGGCCCTCGAACTGATCCGCGACCTGGTCCTGCGCTTCCCGGCGGTCGGCGTCGTGCTGGTCACCGCGGACACCGGCACCGGCGTCCTCACGGCCGCGATGGACTCCGGCGCCCGCGGCATCGTCGGCATGCCGCTCGGCTACGACGCCCTGGCCGAGCGCGTCCAGACGGCCGCCGCCTGGTCCACGGGCATGCGCCGGCACCTGGGCAGCGGCGCGCCCGAGCTGTACGCGGGCCCCGGCGGCACCGTCGTCACCGTGACCGGCGCGAAGGGCGGCGTGGGCGCCACGGTCGCCGCCGTCCAGCTCGCCCTCGCCGCCCGGGCCTCCGGCCGCAGCGTCGCCCTGCTCGACCTGGACCTGCAGTCCGGGGACGTGGCCTCGTACCTGGACGTGCAGTTCCGCCGGTCGGTGGCCGACCTCGCGGCCATCGCCGACATCAACGCCCGGGTGCTCCAGGACGCCGTCTACACCCACGACACCGGGCTCGGGCTGCTGCTCGCGCCCGGCGAGGGGGAGCGCGGCGAGGAGGTCACCGACCGGGTGGCCCGGCAGGTCCTCGCCGCCCTGCGCTCCCGGTACGAGGTCGTGGTCGTCGACTGCGGCGCCCAGATGAACGCCGCGAACGCCGCCGCCGTGGAGCTGGCCGACCACGCGCTGCTGCTGGTCACCCCGGACGTCGTCGCGGTCCGCGCCGCCAAGCGCATGGTGCGGCTGTGGGACCGGCTGCAGATCCGCAAGGCGGAGGAGACCCTCACGGTCGTCAACCGCCACGCGCGCGGCACGGAGATCCAGCCGTCCCTCGTCGAACGCGTCACCGGCACGCGCGTGGCCCGCTCCGCCGTCCCGGCCGCCTTCAAGGAACTCCAGTCCGTCGTGGACGCGGGCCGCCTGCAGGACCTCGACAGCCGCTCGACGGTGAAGCAGGCCCTGTGGGCGCTGGCGGCGGAGGTCGAACTGGTCGCGCCGCCCAAGGAGAGCGGCCGCCGGCGCCGGGCGGCGTCCGACCGGGGCGCGCTGTCCCTGCGCCGCCGGGGCGGCGACAGAGGCGCGGTGACCCTGGAGTTCGCCGGGATGTTCCCGCTGCTCCTCGTCGTGACGGCGATCCTGTGGCAGTGCGTGCTGTACGGCTACACGTACTCGCTCGCGGGCAACGCGGCGGACGAGGCCGCGCGCGCCGCCGCGGCGGCCGCGTCCACCGGCGGCGGGGACGGCGGCGCCTGCCAGGAGAAGGGCAGCGCCCACCTGCCGCCCGCCTGGCAGGACGCCGCGATCTCCTGCGGGGCGCAGGGCCCGGTCGTGAAGGCGACGGTCGAGGCCCAGGTGCCCCTGTTCTTCCCGGGCTTCGACGCGGGCTGGACCGTCCACGCGGAGGCGGGGGCGGCGCGCGAGGGGGAGGAGGAATGACGGGACGCGCGGTGCGCACGGTGTGGGCGGTGCGTGCGGTACGGGTGACACGTGCGGGGTGGCCGGCGGGCCGCGCCGCGGGGCGCCCGCGGTCACGTACGGAATCCTCCGGTCATGGCCACGGCCACGGCCACGGCCACGGCTGCGGCCGCGACCGTGCCTGTGGCCGTACGCCGCGCCGAGCCGTCCGGACGGCGGGGGCAGCGACCCGGCGCCCCCGCGGCGACCGGGGCGTCTCCATGCTGGAGTTCGCCGGGTTCCTGCCGGTCCTGCTGGTCATCGGGATGGCGGCCATCCAGCTGGGGCTCGTCGGGTACGCCGCCAACCAGGCCGGGTCCGGAGCCCGTGCCGCGGCCCGCGTCGCCTCGCAGGAGGGCGGCGACGGCGCGGCGGCCGGGCGGGCGTCCGTCAGCGGCTGGCTGAAACCGCAGGTCGGCATCGGCGCGGGCGCCTCGGACAGCACCAGAGCCACCGTCCAGGTCCAGGTGCCCTCCCTCGTTCCGTTCCTGGGCGGCCCCTGGACCCTGGAGCGCAGCGCCACCATGCCCGACGACACCGACGACTGACCGCACGGCCTCCGCGGCCGTGCGCCCACCGACCACCGTAGGAACCCCGACCCGGAGAGGAGCCGACGACCATGAGCCTGCGATCCCGTATCGCCGTCCCCGAGGACGGCGGCGGCTCGGGCCGCGAGGACGGACACCTCGTCGCGGTCTACCGCGCCAAGCTCCTGGAGGAGATCGACCTCGCCGAGATGTCCAGCCTGGCGGCGGCCGAGCGCCGCGTCCGCCTGGAGCGCGTCCTCGGCCACATCATCAGCCGCGAGGGCCCGGTGCTCTCCTCCGCCGAGCGGTCCCAGCTGATCCGGCGGGTCGTCGACGAGGCCCTGGGGCTCGGCGTCCTGGAGCCGCTCCTCGCCGACGCGTCGATCACCGAGATCATGGTCAACGGCCCCGACTCGATCTTCGTCGAGCGCGCGGGCCGCGTGGAGCAGCTGCCCCTGCGCTTCGCCTCCGCCGAGCAGCTGATGCAGACCATCGAGCGCATCGTCTCCACCGTCAACCGCCGCGTCGACGAGTCGAACCCGATGGTCGACGCCCGCCTGCCCACCGGCGAGCGCGTCAACGTCATCATCCCGCCGCTCGCCCTGACCGGCCCCACCCTCACGATCCGCCGCTTCCCGCGCGCGTACACGCTGCCCGAGCTGATCGGGCTCGGCTCGCTGGACGAGCAGATGCTGATGCTGCTCGCCGCGTTCGTGCGGGCCCGCTTCAACGTCATCGTCAGCGGCGGTACGGGCACCGGCAAGACGACCCTGCTCAACGCCCTGTCCGGGCTGATCCCGTCCCACGAGCGCATCATCACCATCGAGGACTCCGCCGAGCTCCAGCTCCAGCAGGAGCACGTGATCCGGCTGGAGTCGCGGCCGCCCAACGTGGAGGGCAAGGGCCACATCACCATCCGCGACCTGGTGCGCAACTCGCTGCGCATGCGCCCCGACCGCATCATCGTCGGCGAGGTCCGCGGCGGCGAGACCCTCGACATGCTCCAGGCCATGTCGACCGGCCACGACGGCTCCCTCGCCACCGTGCACGCCAACAGCGCCGAGGACGCCCTCATGCGGCTGCAGACCCTCGGCTCGATGTCCGAGGTGCAGATCCCCTTCGAGGCCCTGAAGGACCAGATCAACTCGGCCGTCGACGTCGTCGTGCAGCTCGTCCGGCACAGCGACGGCTCCCGCCGGATCGGCGAGATCGCGGTGCTGGTCTCGCACGGCCGGGAGCGGTTCCGCATCGCGACCGTCTCCCGCTTCGTGCCCCGGCCCGTCGGCCCCGACCGCGTCGTCCACGGCCACTTCGAGCACCTGCCGCTGCCGCGCCCGGTCGCCGAGAAGCTGTACGGCGCGGGCGAGCCGCTGCCGCCCGCCTTCGGCGTCACCGAGGTCCTCGACCCCGTGCACACCCGGCAGGCCATCGGATGAGCCGGACGCGTACGCCCCGTTTTCCCACCGCCGCGGCCCCCGTGCCCCCTCTTGTGGCCCGCGCCCCGGCCGCCGCGGCCCGTGTTCCCACTGCCGGGGCCCGCGCCCCCGCCGCCGCGGTCCGCATGCCCACCGCCGTGCCCCGTGTCCCCACCGTCGCAAGGAGCGAGCCGTGAACGACCGTGCCCTGCTCGCCCTCGGCGCCACCGTGCTGTGCTGCGCCCTCGCCGTCGCGGGCGTCCACCTGTACGCGGCCGGGCGCGCCCAGCGCCGGGACCTGGTCGACCGGCTCTCCGGCGGCCCGCTGCGCACCGCCGCCGGACGCGCGCGCCGCTTCGCCGCCCTCGACCGCCGGCTGCGCCGCACCCGGCTCGGCCGCACGATCCACCTCAGGCTGTCCGCGACGGGACTCGACCTGAGCGCCGGGGAGTTCTTCGCGTACGTCCTGGCCCTGGTCGTCGCGCTGTGGCTGATCGCGGCGGCGGCGCTCGCGCCCTTCTTCGGGCCGATCGCCGCGCTGATCGGCGTCTGGGGCGCCGCGATATTCCTCAACTGGCAGCGGCAGAAGCGCATCGAGGCGTTCATCAACCAGCTGCCCGACGTGGCCCGGCTCATCGCCAACGCCACCGCCGCGGGCCTCGCGCTGCGCACGGCCCTTGCGATGGCGGCCGAGGAGCTGGAGGCACCGGCCGGCGAGGAGCTGGCCCGCGTCGCCGACCAGCTCTCCCTCGGCCGCACGATCGACGACACCCTCGGCGAGCTGGCCGAACGCCTCCCCTCCCGCGAGCTGGTCGTCCTCGTCACCACCCTCGTGCTGTCCAACAAGGCCGGCGGCTCGGTGGTGAACTCGCTGCGCAACCTCACCCAGACCCTGGAGGACCGCAAGGAGACCCGGCGCGAGGTGCGCACCATGCTCTCCGAGGTCAACGCGACCGCCTTCACGGTCCCGCTGCTCGGCCTCGGCTCGCTGCTGCTGATCAACTCCTCGAACGAGGGGGCTCTGGCCCGTGTCACCGGCTCGCCCGTCGGCCAGGTCCTGGTGCTGGTCTCGCTCGGCCTCTACACGGTCGGCTTCTTCGTCATCCGCCGCCTCGGCAAGATCGAAGTGTGAAGGGGAGGTCACTGGGATGCTCGCGCTGATCCTGGCCGCCGCCATGGGCCTCTCCGTCGCCGGAGTCCTCCTCGGCGTGCGGATGTACCGCGCCGAGGCCAAGCTCCCCGGCGACCTCGCGCTCGCCCTGGAGGTGGGTTCCAGCCGCGTCTCCACGGCGGACTCGGCCGTCGACCGCCTCGGCATGCGGTTCGCCCCGCTCGTCCTGCGCCTGATGGGCCCGCGCCGGGTCGACGCCAAGCGCCGCCGCATCGACATGGCGGGCAACCCCGGCGGCCTCACGCTCGACCGGTACGCGGCCCGCCGCGCGGTGTACGGGGTCTTCGGCGTCGTCCTCGGCCTGGTCTTCCTCACCAACGGGCAGACCCTCTTCGCCGTCCTCACCCTCGCCTTCGGCCTGTTCGCCGCCGACGCGCTGATCTGGCAGGCGATCCGCGAGCGCAGGGAGGTCATCGACCGCACGCTCCCCGACTTCCTGGACGTCCTCGCCGTCGTGGTCTCGGCCGGACTCGGCTTCCGCCAGGCCCTGGACCGGGTCGCCGAGCGCTACGAGGGGCCGTGGGCCGACGAGCTGCGCATCACCCTGCGCCAGATGGACATGGGCGTCAGCCGCCGCCAGGCCTTCGACGAGCTGCGCAAGCGCAACTCCTCCGAGCAGGTGGCCCAGTTCGTCTCGGCGCTCCAGCAGGGCGAGGAGCTGGGCTCGCCCATCGCCGAGACCCTCATCCAGCTGGCCACCGACATGCGCAGGACCGACGCCCAGAACTCGCGCCGCCGCGCCGCCAGGACCGTCCCCAAGGCGACCATGGTGACGCTGGTCTTCATGCTGCCGGCCACCATGATCCTCATCGCCACGGGCATGTTCCTCGGCTCGGGCACCGACTTCGGCTCGGTCCTGGGGCGATGACGATGCGTCCGAGGGGATCGCGCGGTACGGGGGCACCCCGTACGGGACGACCGCGCCGTACGGGCCTGCGGTTCACGGGCCTGCGGCGCGGGCGCCTCCTCGGGGCCGCCGGCTACCTGGCCGACGACGCCCCCGCCCCCGGCGGCGTCCGCCTCCAGCTCAACGCCCTCCAGGCGCTGTGCCGCCAGGCATTCGCCGTACGCCTCGCCCTGCTCGCCGTCGGCGCGCCCTTCGCCACCGCCAACACCGCGCCGGGAGCGCCCCGCCACGCCGTCCTGGCCGCCGCCGTCCTCGGCGTCATGGGCTCGTACGCCATGCTCAGGGACTGGGAGCGGCTCGCGCCCCGGCTCCTCGCGCACCCCTCCCTGATGGCGGTGGACGTCGTCTTCGGCGCGGTCCTGCTGCTCACCGCCTCCCCGGCGTCCCCCCTGGCGTACGCGGCCGTCTGCACCCCGCTGCTCTCCGGGCTCCTCTACGGCTGGCGCGGCTCCGGCGTCTTCACCGGCGTCCAGCTCGTCGTCCTGCTCACGGTGTACCGGACCTGGGAGCACCGGCCGGGCACCGGCGCCAGCACGCTGCTGATCGCCGGGTTCTGCGTCGCCGCGGGCGTCATCGGCGTGACCCTGCGCAACCTGATGTTCCGCTTCGGTACGGCGAGCCAGGCGCTCGCGGAGGCCACCTCGCGCCTCGCCGTGGCGGACGCCGTCGCCTCCGAGCGCGCCCACCTCGCCCGCGAGCTGCACGACTCCGTGGCCAAGACCCTGCACGGGCTGGCCCTCGCGGCGGACGCGCTCGCCGCCTCGGCGGACCGCGCGGACCCGGCCGTGCTGAAGGCGCAGGCGGCCACCGTCGCGGGCGCGGCCCGCCGCGCCGCCGCCGAGTCCCGGCACCTGCTGACGGATCTGCGCCGCCACACGGACCTGACGGCGCCGCACGGGGACCTGCCCGCCGAACTGGCGGACCGGGCGCGGGACTTCGAGTCCCGTACGGGGCTCACGACCCGCCTGAGCTCCTCTCCGCGGGTCCCGCGGGACCTGCCCGACCGGGCGACCCACCACATCCTGTCGATCGTCTCGGAGGCGCTGGAGAACACCCACCGCCACGCGCGGGCGTCCCGCGTGGACATCGCCCTCGGCGCGGACGAGGGCGTGCTCCGGGTGGCCGTCCGGGACGACGGCACGGGCCCGCCGCCCGGACTGCCGCTGCACGACCCCCGGCTGCTGGCGGGATCCGGCCACTTCGGTCTGCTCGGCATGGCCGAACGCGCCGCCGCCCTCGGCGCGCGCCTCGACCTGCGCCGCGCCGCGGACGGCGGTACCGAGGTCGCGCTCGCCCTGCCCCTCGCCGTGCTCGCCCCGACCGCTCCCGACGCTTCCGAGGAGGCGACCGCACATGTCTGACCAGGCGCGTTCCGGCCCGCCGCTGCGGGTGCTCGTGGCCGACGACAACCCGGTCGTCCGCGCCGGGCTCGCCGCGCTGCTCGGCGGCCATCCCGGTGTACGGGTCGTCGCCGAGGCGGCGGACGGGGCGGAGGCGCTCGCCGCCGCCCTCCGCCTCCTCCCGGACGTCGTCCTGCTGGACGTCCGCATGCCCGGCACGGACGGCCTGTCGGTCCTGCCCGGACTCGTCCGGCTGGCGCCGGTGATGATGCTGACGTACAGCAGCGAACCCGAGGTCGTGGCCGAGGCGCTGCGCCGCGGCGCGGTCGGCTACCTCGTGCACGGCGAGTTCACCGCCGAGCAGCTCCTGGCCGCCGTGCGCGACTCCAGCCACGGAAGGGCCGTCTTCACACCGTCCGCCGCGGAGGTGTCGGATGCATTCGGTGTTTCCTACGAAGCCCACGAAGAGACTTCGCAAATGCAACCACTTGTGGGACAGTCGTCGACGGCTCGTCCCGCGCGTCCGGCGGTATCACGCCGCCGCGCCCGCGACTCGCTGGAATTCGGCCTGAGTGCCCGGGAGGTGGAGGTCATGAATCACATCGCGTCCGGCATGAACAACCGGCAGATCGCCGCCGCCTGCTTCATCAGCGAGAAGACGGTGAAGAACCACATCAATCGCATCTTCGCGAAACTGCACGCCACGACGCGGAGCGAAGCGATCGCCCGCTGGCTCGGGACCGCACGCAGGGGGTGGGACGCATGAGCCCGGACCAGCGAAGTTGGGCCCCTGGGCCCACTCGCCGTAGGCGTGGGTTCACGTACGGTGCCGGGAACGGAGAAAGCGGCGGGGAGGGAAGATGCCATGGCGGCGAAGGACTGGACGCTGAAGGCGACGGTCGAGGCGGAGCGCGCGCTCGGCACCTGGGCACGGACGGTCTCCGCCCGCATGCGGGGCCGGGAGCGGGACGCCGGGGCCGGGTTCGTGGAGTACGCGGGCCTGATGATCCTGATCGCGGGGATCTTTACGCTCATCGATCAACTGGGGTTGGACGGTCTGATCTCCGGGGCGATCGGCGATGCGGTGAACGACGTTATCGGCGGTGGCTGAGCGGTAGCTGTCTGCACAGCGACAAAGGGCAGACTCTCCCGATCTACATCTGGCTGACGGGGATTCTGCTCTTCGCCGCGTTCGCCTTCTTCGCCTTCGCCCAGGCGGCGTCCGCGCGGAACGGCGCCCAGTCCGCGGCGGACGCCGCGGCGCTGGCGGCCGCGCAGGACGCCAGGGACGAACTGCTGGACGGTCTCGTCGAGGCGATGGGCCAGGACGAGGACTGGCTGGACTGGCTGGATGGTGATCTTGCACAGGGCGCCGGAGCCACAGCCGCTGCGCAGCAGTTGGCCGCCGAGAACGACGCCACGCTGCAGGGCGGGGCCGTGCCCACCGAGGTGAACGGCTATCCCGGTTACGAAGTGGCCGTGCGGACCAACTACACGGTGGGCGAATCGGTCATCCCGGGAACTGAAGGCATGCATGCGAACGCGCATGCCACGGCGGTCATCCAACCGCGCTGCGATATCGGTCCGGATGTGGGTCCCGAGAAAGCCGTTGAACTGGATTGCGACGGCGAGATCGTGGACATCGACCCTGAAAATTTCGAACTCGATGACCTACCTGACGCATCCGTGCTGTTCTCTGTGCATCTGGCCGAGTGAAAGGAAGCCGTGCTGATGAACGTTCGGCACACCATGAAAGGCCGCACGGTACTGACCGCGGTGGCGATCGCGACTGGGCTGGTCTTCACGGTGGCCGGCTGCGGTGGAAGCGATGACGACGGTAAATCCTCCGCACCGTCGAATTCGGCGAGTGCTGAGGAAAGCAGCGAGAAGAGCGACGGGAAGGGCAATGAGGAATCGTCCTCCACATCCTCCGAGCCGCTTGCGACTGCGAAGGACGGCGACATCACGGTCACCGTCACATCCGCCAAACGCGAGGCCGGAGGATTCATTACCGTCTCCGGCAGTGTGAGGAACGACGGCAACCGCTCATGGTTGGGCGCGAATTGGGCCAGTGACGAGAGGGAACTGCGGTCCAACGGAGGTTCGTTGTCCGGGGCCAGCCTGGTCGACAACAAGGGTAAGAAGAAGTACCTCATTCTCCGGGACACGTCCGGTCGGTGCCTGTGCACCAAATTCAGTGGTCAGATCAGCCCTGGTGCATCGGCGGACTGGTATGCCCAGTTCCCCGCCCCGCCCGAGGGGACGACCCAGGTCGACTTCCAGGTCGGCTCCATGCCGCCCGCCTCCATCGAGATCTCCGAGGGCGAGTGACCATGTCCTCCACCACCCGCCCCGCCGTGACCACCGTCACCGCCCTCGCCGTCCTGACGCTGGTCCTCGGCGTCCCGGCATACGCCGACGACGGCGAACCGAGTGCGCCGCCGGGCAGTACCACCACCTCCCCGCCCCCCGAGGTCGACGCCAACAGCCCCGGGCTGCAGCTCGCCGACGGGGCGACGCTCGCGCCCGCGAAGGTGCTGGACATCAAGTCGGTGGTGGAGGACCTCGGCGGCGAGGAGCGGCGCGAGGACACCAACCAGGACGTGAAGTTCGCGCTCCAGGCGGAGGTGCTGTTCCCCAAGGACAGCTCGAAGCTGAACCCGGAGGCGAAGGCGCGCATCGCGGCGATCGCGGAGGAGATCGAGGCGCAGAACGCGACCAACGTCCGCGTCTTCGGCTTCACCGACGACCTGGGCTCGTACGCGCACGGCCTGACCCTCTCCAAGAAGCGCGCGGAGGCGGTCCACGACCAGCTCGCCGCGGGCCTCGGCGGCGATGTCACCTTCGAGGTGCGCGGCTACAGCGAGGACTACCCGATCGCCGACAACTCCTCTGAGCAGGGCCGCCGCAAGAACCGCCGGGTGGAGGTGTCCTTCCCGCGCGGCTCCGGGCCGGACTCCGGCACGGAGCAGAGCCAGGGGCAGAGCCGGTAGAGCCGGTGAGGCCGTGAGGCGATGAAGGCGGCGGGGCGGCCGCCGTCGGCCGTGCCTTGGCGCCGGACCGGTGCGTCGGCGCCGTGGCGCCGTACGCGGTGCCGTGACCGGTTCCGCCGCCGGGGGTCCACGGACACGCGTGAGAAGCCTGTGGCGTGACGCGCACAGAGTTTCCACATCGTTACCGCGAACCGCTCGCTTCCGGAAGGCGGCCTGACATAAGTTCAGGGCCAAGGTGATTCGCGTGAGCAAAGCTGCGCGGGCGGTACCGCGCAGTGGAGGGGGCTGCGCGGTGCCCCGCCGAAGACTCCGGGGACGGCTCAACGGCCGAGCACGGTGACCCGTACACCCCGTTCGAGGCCCCAGCGCGCCATCGTCCCGGCCTCCGCCTCCAGGACGTGCCGGGCCCGCGGGCGCGGCAGCCCGATCCGGCCGGGCCGCATCGTCCGCACGTCCAGGACCTGGAAGGCGCGGTCCAGGTGGGCCACGTCGACCGCGAACCGCATCCCCAGCGTGTGCACCGCGTGCGCGGGGGACAGCAGGAGCGCCCCGTCGACGCCGTCCCGTCCGAGCAGCCCGCGCCGCCGGGCCCGGCCGGACTTCGCGATCTCCAGCGGCACCGGCCCGGCGTACCCGGGAACCACAAGCATGGCCATGGCTGCGAAGTTAGCGCCGGCGTCAAGCCCGTGTGCGTGCGTCCCCCGTGTGGAGGGCATCGGCGATGCCATGTCGCGGACCTCACAGGAAACCGGCAGAAGTGAACGAATCTCATGTTTCTGGCGTCGTTTCCTGTGGATATGGCCCTTTTCTGGCCATGATCGCGACGCGGTGAAGGGTCTGGAAGTCTCAGCCCGCCGTCGTCGGGTGACTCCGGAGAGTAATTCCGGGGCGCCGATGCACGCAGCATCACTTACGAAGGGTTATGGTGGAAACCCCCCCTCGGGCCGGTCCGTCTCCCCCCCACGGACCGGCCCGTTTTTTCGTCCGCGCCCGGACGGCCCGTCCGGACCCGTCCCGGCCCGCCCGGCGGACCGGACGGAACCGGGCGGGCCGGGCGCGCGGAGCGGGTCAGCGGCGGTTGGCCCAGATGTTCGTCCCCGGTGTCGACACGGCGTACCGGTCGATCTCCTTCAGCTCCTCCTCCGTGAGCCTCGGCGCCGAGAGCGCCGCCACGTTCTCCTCCAGCTGGGCGACGCTGGACGCGCCGATCAGCGCCGAGGTCATACGCGGGTCGCGCAGCACCCAGGTCAGCGCCAGCTGGGCGAGCGACTGGCCGCGGCCGGCCGCGATCTCGTTCAGCCCGGCGAGCCGGCGCACCACGTCGGCGTCGGCCGCGAGGCCCGGGTCCAGGGACTTGCCCTGCGCGGCCCGCGAGCCCTCCGGGATGCCCTTCAGGTACTTCGAGGTGAGCAGGCCCTGGGCCAGCGGCGCGAAGGAGATGCAGCCCATGCCGGCCGCCTCCAGCGTGTCCAGCAGCCCGTCGTCCTCGGTCCAGCGGTTGATCATCGAGTACGAGGGCTGGTGGATGAGCGGGCGCACGCCCATCTCCTCCAGCAGCCGCACCGCCTGCGCGGTCTGCTCGCTCGTGTAGGAGGAGACCCCCACGTACAGCGCCTTGCCCTGCCGCACGGCGGACGCCAGCGCGCCCATCGTCTCCTCCAGCGGGGTGTCCGGGTCGAAGCGGTGCGAGTAGAAGATGTCCACGTAGTCGACGCCCATCCGCTTCAGCGAGGCGTCCAGGGAGGACAGCAGGTACTTGCGCGAGCCCCACTCCCCGTACGGGCCGGGGTGCATCCGGTAGCCGGCCTTGGTCGACAGGACCAGCTCGTCCCGGTACGGCGCGAAGTCCTGCCGCAGCAGCTTGCCGAAGTTCAGCTCGGCGGAGCCGGGCGGCGGCCCGTAGTTGTTGGCCAGGTCGAAGTGGGTGACGCCGAGGTCGAAGGCGCGGCGCAGGATGGCCCGCTGGGAGGAGAGCGCGCGGTCGTCGCCGAAGTTGTGCCACAGGCCGAGCGAGACGGCCGGCAGCTTCAGCCCGCTGCGGCCGCTGCGCCGGTACTCCATCGCGTCGTAGCGGTCCGCGGAGGCGCGGTACACAGAGGTGTCGTTCATGGAAGTGAACCTATGTCAGGTGCCCGGCACCCCTTTTCGGGGTGCCGGGGCGCACGGGGGTAGGCTTCGCCCCCTGGGGACCGCCATACGGACAGGGGCGGCGCCGGGCGAGGAAACGCTCCCGCGCCCCCGCGGCCGTTCGGGCCGCGCCTGTCCGAATCCGCACGGAGGGGCTGACTACACGTGAACCTGCGCGACAACCTGCGCCGTCTGCTGGTCAGGTTCTATGCACGCAGGGTGGAGGGCCACCTCGACCACGCCCAGGTGCCCAAGCACATCGGCGTGATCATGGACGGCAACCGGCGCTGGGCGAAGGCGGCCGGCAGCACCACCGCCCAGGGCCACCGGGCCGGGGCGGACAAGATCGAGGAGTTCCTCGGCTGGTGCGCGGAGACCGACGTCGAGGTCGTCACCCTCTGGCTGCTGTCCACGGACAACTTCGACCGGCCGCAGGAGGAGCTCGTCCCGCTCCTCGGCATCATCGAGAACGTCGTCACCTCCCTGGCCGCCGACGGCCGCTGGCGCGTGCACCACGTGGGCACCATGGACCTGCTGCCCGCGGGGATGCAGACCGTGCTGAAGGAGGCCGAGGAGTCCACCGCGCACGTCGACGGGATACTGGTCAACGTCGCCATCGGCTACGGAGGCCGCCAGGAGATCGCCGACGCCGTGCGCTCCATGGTCCTCGAGGCCGCCGACAGGGGGACCTCGCTGGAGGACCTGGCCGAGGCGGTCGACGTGGACCTCATCGGCAAGCACCTCTACACCCGCGAGCAGCCCGACCCCGACCTCGTCATCCGCACCAGCGGCGAGCAGCGGCTGTCCGGCTTCATGCTGTGGCAGACCGCCCATTCGGAGTACTACTTCTGCGAGGTCTTCTGGCCGGCCTTCCGCAAGGTCGACTTCCTGCGCGCGATGCGCGACTACGCCGCCCGCCACCGGCGTTACGGGGGCTGACCCCCCGTTCCGGGAGGTTCCCGGAGGGACGCGCGTCATCAGGAGTTAACGAACGCGCCGTCCTGTGCCTCGGCATGGCAGCGCGTGTTCGAGGGAATGAACCCTCCAGGTCGACACCCGACCCACGGGTGTCGTATCTCAGCGGACGGCACGGGGCCGTCCGCCCGGGAGGCCCTTTGCACCAGCCCGATCGTGCGGTCCGCACGGACGAGACGGAGGGCCGGCGCTCGGCCCGCGCAGCGGGGCCCGAGAACCGGTCCAGTTCCTTCCGTCGCTCCCCGACCTCATCCGAGGGGGTACGTCCTTCCGTGGTGACCAGCACAAAGCGCCACAAGTCAGACCGGCGCACCTATGTTCTCGACACCAGCGTCCTGCTGGCCGATCCAGGCGCCCTCAACCGCTTCGACGAGCACGAGGTCGTGCTCCCGATCGTCGTGGTCACGGAGCTGGAGGCCAAGCGGCACCATCCCGAACTCGGCTACTTCGCCCGGCAGGCCCTGCGCCTGCTCGACGACTACCGGGTCCGCTACGGCCGCCTGGACACCCCCATCCCGATCGGCGATCTCGGCGGGACCGTGCGTGTCGAGCTCAACCACTCGGACCCCAGCGTGCTGCCCAGCGGCTACCGCCTGGGGGACAACGACTCCCGCATCCTCGCGGTCGCCCGCAACCTGCAGGCCGAGGGGTTCGACGTCACGGTCGTGTCGAAGGACCTGCCCCTGCGGATCAAGGCGTCCTCGGTGGGCCTGCTCGCCGAGGAGTACCGCGCCGAGCTCGCCATCACGGACTCCTCCGGCTGGACCGGCATGTCCGAACTGACCCTGCCGGGCGAACAGGTCGACGTCCTCTTCGAGGAGGGGCACGTCCACGTCCCCGAGGCCGCCGACCTGCCCGTGCACACGGGCCTGACGATCCAGTCCGAGCGAGGCAGGGCCCTGGGCCGCGTCACGCCCGAGGGCGACGTCCGGCTGGTGCGCGGCGACCGGGAGGCGTTCGGCGTCAAGGGCCGCAGCGCCGAGCAGCGCATCGCGCTCGACCTGCTGCTCGACCCGGACGTCGGGATCGTGTCGATGGGCGGCCGGGCCGGCACCGGCAAGTCCGCGCTCGCGCTCTGCGCCGGTCTGGAGGCCGTCCTGGAGCGGCGCCAGCACGAGAAGGTGATGGTCTTCCGGCCGCTGTACGCGGTGGGCGGACAGGAGCTGGGCTATCTGCCCGGTACCGAGGCCGAGAAGATGAGCCCCTGGGCGCAGGCGGTCTTCGACACGCTGTCCGCGATCACCAGTCGCGAGGTCATCGAGGAGGTCACCGCCCGCGGGATGCTGGAGGTGCTGCCGCTCACGCACATCCGCGGCCGGTCCCTGCACGACGCGTTCGTGATCGTGGACGAGGCCCAGTCGCTGGAGCGGAACGTCCTGCTGACCGTGCTGTCCCGGATCGGCTCCAACTCCCGGGTGGTCCTCACCCACGACGTGGCGCAGCGGGACAACCTGCGGGTGGGCCGGTACGACGGCGTGGTGGCCGTGGTGGAGAAGCTGAAGGGGCACCCCCTCTTCGCGCACGTCACGCTCAACCGGTCCGAGCGGTCGCAGATCGCGGCCCTGGTGACCGAAATGCTGGAGGACGGGCAGATCTAGCGGCTTCCGTCCGGCGCTCACGAGGAGAGTGACGGCCCGTCCGTCGGCGCCGTCCGGCAAAAGGCGAAGAGCCTAGCCGGACGGCGCTTCGCTGCGCGCGCCTTTCCGGAAAAGTTGAGGGAGAAACGAGGTGTGAGCTTTCACACGCAACGCAGAATTGCTTCACGGTGTCCCGCTACGGCAGAGTCTCGTTCCTGTCAGGCCCCGCATGCGACACAGCCGTACCCCCAGCGGTACAGCGCAGCACAAGCATCAGAACTCCATAGAGCCGTCGCATGCCGCCCGAGCACCACGAGCCTCTTCCCCCGCGGAAGTCGCCCACCGGGCCCGTGCCTCCTGTGACCCGTCAGGTGGAGGCCAGCGTCAAGGGGCACGATCGCGTCCGCGAGGGTCACCTGTAGCGGGCGATGCTGGAAGGAAACCGTGTGAGCCGGATTTCGGTCCGGGGATTCGCAGTGGCCTCGGCCACCGCGGTCACCACTGTCGGCGCCATCACCGGCGTTGCCTCGGGCAGCACCGGACAGCCGTCGAACGACGCCGAGGCACTGGCGAACGAGGCGACCCTGCTCGCCGACATCCCGGCGGGCCAGCAGGCCCAGGTGCAGACCGCCTCGCTGACGCAGCAGGCGGACGCCCAGGCCATCGCCGCCGACGCCAGCGCCAAGAAGGACGCCGAGGAGGCCGCGCGCAAGCAGGCGGCCGAGGACGCCATCGCCAAGCAGAAGGCCGCCGAGGAGGCCGAGCGCAAGGCGAAGGAGCGCGAGAAGGAAGAGGCCGAGACCAAGGCCAGCCGCTCGGCGACCCGTGACGCGACCAGCTTCTCGGTCCAGAGCTCCTACAGCGTCGCGCAGATCCAGGCGATGGCCCGTCAGATGGTCCCGAGCGCCCAGTTCCAGTGCTTCAGCAACATCGTGAACCACGAGTCCAGCTGGAACTACAAGGCGGTCAACGCCTCCTCCGGCGCCTACGGTCTCTTCCAGGCGCTCCCCGCCTCCAAGTACTCGTCGGCCGGCTCCGACTGGCAGACCAACCCCGCCACCCAGATCAAGTGGGGCCTCAGCTACATGGACGGCCGCTACGGCAGCCCCTGCGAGGCCTGGGCGTTCTGGCAGGCCAACCACTGGTACTGAGCCGGATCCCGCTCGGCGCCCGCTCAACCGCGCGAAGCCCCTCACCGTCCTAGGGTGAGGGGCTTCGGCCATGTACGGTCGGAGCCGCAGAGCTCGGCTCCCGGGGGAGGGGAGTGGTGGGGCGCAACGGGGGAAGAGGACGGATCATGTCGCGAGTGCCAGGGTGGATCGGCCGGTTCGGTGCCCGGCTGACCGAGGTGGGGAAGCGGTTGGACGAGCGCCGGGCGGAGGCGGAGGCCGAGGAGGACGACGGCCACGGTCCCGGCCATCCGCACGCGTCCCCCGACCAGGTTCCCGCGCCGCCCGCGTACGCGCCCGCCGTGGGCGCCCGCCCCGACCCCGCCCAGGCCGTGCCGTGGGGCGTCCGGGTCGCGGCCGAGGCCGGCTGGCGGCTGCTCGTCCTCGCGGGCACCGTCTGGGTGCTGATGCGGGTCATCAGCGCCGTCCAGCTCGTCGTGCTCGCCTTCGTGTGCGCGCTGCTCGTCACCGCGCTGCTGCAGCCCACCGTGGCCCGGCTCGCGCGCCACGGAGTGCCGCGCGGCCTGGCCACCGCGCTCACCGCGATCCTCGGCTTCGTCGTGATCGGCCTGATGGGCTGGTTCGTGACCTGGCAGATCATGGAGAACCTCGACAACCTCTCCGGCCAGGTCCAGAACGGCATCGAGGAGCTGCGCGGATGGCTCCTCAACAGCCCGTTCCACGTCACGGACAAGCAGATCAACGAGATCGCCAACAACCTGCGCGACGCGGTCGGCGCCAACACCGACCAGATCACCTCCGCGGGCCTGGCGGGCGTCACGGTCGTCGTCGAGGCGCTCACCGGCATCCTGCTGGCGATGTTCTCGACGCTGTTCCTGCTCTACGACGGCAAGCGCATCTGGCAGTGGACCCTCAAGCTCGTCCCCGCCGCCGCCCGGCCCGGCGTCGCCGGCGCGGGCCCGCGGGCGTGGCGGACGCTGACCGCGTACGTGCGCGGCACGGTGATAGTGGCCCTCATCGACGCCGTCTTCATCGGCCTCGGCATCTACTTCCTCGACGTGCCGATGGCCGTGCCGCTGGCCGTCCTCATCTTCCTGTTCGCGTTCGTCCCGCTGGTCGGCGCGGTGGTGTCCGGCGCCCTCGCCGTACTCGTGGCGCTGGTGACCCAGGGCGTCTTCACCGCGGTCTTCACGCTCGCGGTGGTGCTCGCGGTGCAGCAGATCGAGGGCCACATCCTGCAGCCGTTCATCCTGGGCCGGGCCGTGCGGGTGCACCCGCTGGCCGTCGTCCTCGCGGTCTCGGCGGGCGGGATGGTCGCGGGCATCGGCGGCGCCGTGGTGGCCGTGCCGCTGGTCGCCGTGACCAACACCGTGGTCGGCTATCTGCACGCGTACTCCCACCGGACGGCGCTGCTGCAGTCGCCGCGGCCGCACGGCGCCACGGCGACGGCCGACGCGATCGTGCCGCCGTCCGCCGCGGCCGCCGCCGAGCCCTCCCCCGCGCCGGAGGCCGACGCGAGGCCGTGACGGCGCGGCGGCCCCGCTCCGTGCGCGCACGGCCGGTACGGGCAACGCCCCGCGCCCGGCGGGCCGCCCCTGCCCGGGCCCCGGCGGGCTACCCCTCGGGGTCCTCCCCCACCGGCGGGCGCCCCCGGCGGGGGATCGGGCCCGCGCCGCCGGGCAGCCGGCCCGACTCCGCGAGCGCGCGCCGCAGCAGGAACTCGATCTGCGCGTTGGCGGACCGCAACTCGTCCCCCGCCCAGCGGGCCAGCGCCTCGTAGACGAGCGGGTCGAGACGCAGCAGCACCTGCTTGCGCTGCTGCGGCCGCCGGCCGCGCGGGGCCTCCTCGGGCTCGGTCACTGGTAGAGAGAGCCCGTGTTCAGGACCGGCTGGGCGGCGCGGTCACCGCACAGCACCACCATCAGATTCGACACCATGGCCGCCTTCCGCTCCGAGTCCAGCTCGACGATGTCCCGCTCGGTGAGCCGGGCGAGCGCCGCCTCGACCATGCCGACGGCGCCGTCCACGATCTGGCGCCGCGCCGCCACGACCGCGCCCGCCTGCTGCCGCTGGAGCATCGCCGAGGCGATCTCGGGAGCGTACGCCAGGTGCGTGAAGCGCGACTCGATGATCTGCACGCCGGCGGCCTCGACGCGCGCGTGCAGCTCGACGGCGAGCTTCTCGGTGATCTCCTCCGCGTTGCCGCGCAGCGACAGGCCCTCCTCGTCGTGCGCGTCGTAGGGGTACTCGATCGCGATGTGCCGCACGGCCGCCTCGGTCTGCGTGGAGACGAACTCCAGGAAGTCGTCCACCTCGAAGGTCGCCTGTGCGGTGTCCTCGACCTTCCACACCACGACCGCGGCCAGCTCGATCGGGTTGCCGTAGGCGTCGTTGACCTTCAGGACGGCCGTCTCGTGGTTGCGCACCCGCGTCGAGATCTTCGTGCGCGAGGTGAGGGGGTTCACCCAGCGCAGGCCGTCCTGCCGGATCGTGCCCCGGTAGCGGCCGAAGAGCTGGACGACGCGGGCCTCGCCCGGCGCGACCGTGTTCAGCCCGCACATGGCGATGAAGGCCGCCAGCGCGACGAGGATGCCGAGGACGGTCAGCAGCGCCTTCACGCCGGTCGCGGAGACGGCGGTGGCGGCCGCGATCATGCCGGCGCCGGCCAGCAGTCCGACGAGGCCCAGCAGCAGGGCCAGCCCGCCGCCGATGCTGTGGGCGGCGAACTCGCGCACGCGCGGTGCGGGCATCTCCGGCACGTCGATGCCGGCCGAGGACTCGCGCGGCGGAACGTCCTGTGAGGTGGAGTCGTGCACGGACATGGTGGATCCCCGTTTCCGCCCGAACCGGTCCGGACCGGGAGGCCGGCCGTGTCCGGGGCTGTTGATTCTTCTAGCTCTTCACTAGCTAAGTGATATCACTTTAACGCATCGGGCAACCCTGGCAAGCCCCGGCTCGTCGGTTCCCGTAGGGGTGGGTGCTGATTCTCACGTCCGGAAAATGCGGGTTCGACCGGCCTGCGGCATAAGCGGCGGTGTTAGCTTTCCTAGCTGACCCGACCGACGAACCTGTGTGACACACGAGTACGGAGTGCCGAAGGCGGGCGCGCCCCCCGCGCGCCGACGAGAACGAGCGGAGCGGACCCATGGGACGAGCGGAAGAGAGACGGGCGCGGCAGCGCAGTGGCCGCCGCGCGGCGTTGAAGAGCTCGTCCGCAGGGAAGGGGCGCGGCATACGCCGCCTGTTCACCGTGAAGAAGATCCTCGGTACGTTCTTCGGCCTCTGCCTGCTGGGCATGGCCGCCTTCGTGGTGCTCTACCTCGTCGTCGGCGTGCCCGAGGGCAACGCGGCGGCGAAGATCCAGAGCAACGTCTACAAGTACGGCGACGGCACGATCCTCGCCCGCACGGGCAAGCTCAACCGCGAGATCGTCGACCTCGACGAGGTGCCCAAGGAGGTCCAGCGGACCTTCGTGGCCGCCGAGAACAAGACCTTCTACAAGGACGCCGGCGTCGACTTCAGGGGCACGGCCCGCGGCCTGCTGAACACCCTGTCCGGCAAGGGCAAGCAGGGCGGCTCGACGATCACCCAGCAGTACGTCAAGAACTACTACCTCGACCAGGACCAGACCGTCACGCGCAAGCTGAAGGAGCTGGTCATCTCCTTGAAGGTGGACCGCGAGAAGTCCAAGGACGACATCCTCGCGGGCTACATCAACACCAGCTACTACGGGCGCGGCGCCTACGGCATCCAGGCCGCGGCCCAGGCCTACTACCGGGTCGACGCCAAGGACCTGTCGGTGGAGCAGGGCGCCTACCTGGCCGCGCTGCTCCAGGCCCCGAGCCAGTACGACTGGGCGGTGGCGTCGGACACCGGCAAGAAGCTGGTCGAGGAGCGCTGGAACTACGTCCTCGACAACATGGTCGAGGAGGACTGGCTGAGCGCCTCCGAACGCGGGGAGATGACGTTCCCCGTACCGGAGGACCCCCAGGGCGCGCCGGGCCTCGAGGGCCAGACCGGCTACCTGGTGAACGCGGCGAACGCCGCCCTGCAGAAGCAGCTCGTCGCCCAGGGCAGCGCCTCCGACACGGAGGACGCCGAGGCGATGGTCGAGGCGGGCGGCTGGACCCTCACGCTCAACATCGACAAGAAGAAGCAGGCCGCGCTGGAGAAGTCCGTCAAGCGCACGCTCACCAGCAAGCTCGACCCGAAGAAGCGGGACGTCGACGCCGACGTCCAGGCCGGCGCCGTCTCCGTCGACCCGGAGACGGGCCGGGTGCTGGCGATGTACGGCGGCACGGACTACCTGAAGCACTTCTACAACAACGCCACCCGCGACGACTACCAGGCCGCCTCCACCTTCAAGCCGGTGGTCCTGGCCGCGGCCGTGGACGAGGGCGCCGAGACCCAGGACGGCGAGCCGATCACGGCGAGCACGGTCTACGACGGCGACAGCGAGCGCCCGGTCGTGGACGGCGGCCGCGAGGTCGGCTTCGCCCCGCCGAACGAGGACGACCAGAACTACGGCGACATCACCGTCCAGACGGCCATGAACAAGTCCGTCAACTCCGTCTTCGCGCAGATGGGCGTGGACGTGGGCATGGAGAAGGTCATGGAGGTCGCCGGCAGGCTGGGCATGGAGACCGAGGGCGTGCAGGCGGTGCCCGCGCAGACGCTCGGCTCCATGGGCGCGAGCCCGCTGGAGATGGCCGGCGTCTACGCGACCCTCGACAACCACGGCAAGAAGGTCACCCCGGCGATGCTGAAGGCGGCCGAGCACAAGGACCTGGAGGTCGAGCTGCCCGACCCGGTCGGCGAGCAGGTCATCAGCCGCGAGGCCGCCGACACGGTCACCTCGGTCCTCACCGGCGTGGTCGACGACGGCACGGCGCAGACCTCGGTGCGCGACAACCCCGCCCGCGGCGGGCAGCAGGTCGCCGGCAAGACCGGTACGTCCGACGAGAACAAGTCGGCCTGGTTCACCGGTTACACGCCGGACCTGGTCACCTCGGTCGGCCTGTTCGGCGAGGACGCCAAGACCGGCGACCAGGTCTCGCTGACGGGGGCCACGGGGCTGATCCCGGGCAGCGGGCGCATCAACGGCGGCGGCTACCCGGCCCAGATCTGGGCGGACTACACCTTCGGCGTGACGGACGGCGTCAGCGAGTTCGACCTGGACACCGTCCAGGGCGCGGCCGTCCAGCCGGTCGAGACGCCCACCGTCACCCAGGAGCCGACCGGGACGCCCACGTCGGAGGAGCCCACGTCGGCCCCGCCGACGAGCGAGGAGCCGACGTCCCAGGAGCCCACGGAGCCCACCGAGGAGCCCACGGACGAGGCGACCTCCTCCAGCAGCCCGAGCACGTCGCCCGGCCCGTCGTTCTCGGGCCGCCCCGTGGACCCGGAAGACGAGGAGTGGGACGACGAGGACGAGTGACCGGGCGGCGCACGCCGCACCGGCGAGGGCGCCCGGGACCGCTCGGTCCCGGACGCCCTCGTCCGTGATGCCGCCGGATGCCGCCGAAAGCCGTCGGCCCCGGTCGCGATCCGGCCGCCCGGGTCCTTGCCGGCGGCGCGCCGGTACCGCGGCGCGCGGTCCGGGACGGGGCGGGCGACGCCCCCCGGAAGCGGACGCGGGCCCTCCCGGCGGGCGCTCCCTCAGCCCCGGTTCAGCTCGAACCAGACCACCTTGCCCGTGCTCAGCCGCGTCGCGCCCCACCGTCTGGCCAGCCGGTTCACCAGGTACAGGCCGCGCCCGCCCTCGTCCGTGGCGCGCGCCTGGCGCAGCCGCGGCAGCTGCGGCACGTCGTCGCCGACCTCGCAGCGCAGCACCTCGGTGCGCAGCAGCCGCAGCGTCACCGGCCGTGTCGCGTACCGCACGGCGTTGGTCACGACCTCGCTGACCAGCAGCTCGACGGCGTCGGTCAGCTCCTCCATGTCCCAGCGGGCCAGGGCGCGGCGGGCCAGCCGCCGGGCCCGGCCGGGCGCGGAGTCCTCCGGCTCCAGGAACCAGTACGCCACGTCGCTGGGCGCGATCCCGTCGAAGCGGGCGGCGAGCAGCGCGATGTCGTCGTCCCGGTCGCCCGGGCCGAGCATGTCGAGCACCTCGTCGCACAAAGCCTCAAGGGGCGGCGGGTGGTCGGGGCCGGTCAGCTGCGCGGTCGCGGACAGCCGCTCGCGCAGTTGCTCTATGCCGGTCCACACGTCGCGCAGCCGCGACTCCACCAGACCGTCGGTGTAGAGCAGCAGCGTGGCCCCGGCCGGGGCGTCCAGCTCGACCGCCTCGAAGTCCACCCCGCCGACCCCGATGGGGGCGCCCGGCGGCACGCGCAGCACCTCGGCGCGCCCGCCCAGGTGGAGCAGCACCGGCGGCGGATGCCCGGCGTTGGCGATGGTGATGCGGTGCGAGACCGGGTCGTAGACGGCGTACAGGCAGGTCGCCATGCGGTCGCTGCCCAGGCGCTGGGCCTGCTCGTCGAGGTGGTGCAGCACCTCCTGCGGCGGCAGGTCGAGTCCGGCCAGGGTCTGCGCGGTGGTGCGCAGCTGCCCCATGATCGCGGCCGAGGTCATGGAGTGGCCCATGACGTCGCCGACGACGAGGGCGACCCGGCTGCCCGGCAGCGGGATCGCGTCGTACCAGTCGCCGCCCACCCGGGCCGTCTCGGCGGCCGGCAGATAGCGGCTCGCCAGCCGCACGCCGGTGGGGCGCGGCAGCGTCTCGGGCAGCATCGTGCGCTGCAGCTCGTCGGCGATGTACGCCTCGCGGCCGTACAGCACCGCCTTGTCGATGCCGAGCGCGCTGTGCGTGGCGAGCTGGGCCGCGACCAGCAGGTCGTCCGTCTCGAACGCGGGCCGCTCGGGGCCGCGCAGGAAGAGGGCCGCGCCGATGACGCGCCGGCGGCCGCGCAGCGGGGCCAGGATCGCGCGCTGCCCGCCGGGCACCGGCAGGTCGGCGCCGATCAGCTCGGGCAGCGCCGCCCGGGCGGCGGGCGCGTCCGCGAACACGGGCCGTACGCCGCGCAGCACCTCGGCCAGCGCGCCGCCGGGCCGCACCTCGCACAGCTCGGTGGTGGCCCCGAGGTCGGGCTCCACCGGCTGCGTCGCGGGCAGCAGGAACCCGTCGGTGTCACGGTCCTCCGGGATGTGGTCGGTGCGCCGCAGCCGCAGCACGACCGGGCCCGAGGGCCGCTCGTCGCCGACCGGCAGCGGGTCGCGCAGATAGACCAGGATCGCGTCCGAGAAGGTCGGCACGGTCGCCCGGCACAGCCCCATCACGATCTCGTCCAGGTCGATGCCGCGCGCGATGCGGCGGGTCGCGGCGCCGACGAAGCGGAGCCGGTCGCCGTCGCGGCGCATCGGCATCGGGGTGCCGGGCGCGGGGCCCCGGCCGGTGCGGCGGTCCGCGCCGCCGGACCCGGCGGCCGTGGGGGCGCCGCCGGGCCCGGCCGGGGCGACGTCCTCGGGCACGGGCCGCGGGCGGTGCGTGCCCGGCTCGCCCGCCGCGGGCTGGGAGTGCTCGGAGCCGGGGTCGCCGGCCGCAGCGGAGGCGTCCGCGCACGCGCGGGGGAGGCCGGCCGCCCGGTCGGTGCCCGCCGGGGGGCACGGCTCCGGTCCGCCCCCGGGCGCCGGCGCCGCGAGGCCCGGCGGCTGCGCCGTCTCCCGGCCGCGCAGGAGCGCCCCGCGCGGATCCGCGGGGGCGGGGGACCGGGCAGCGTCGGACCGGCCGTTCTCGTGGGAGATGGGGTGCTCCGTCACGCCTGTCGAATCCATCCGTCCGGGGCCGCGCGCCGTGCGTGCAGTTCGGCCCGCAGAAGACCGGATACCCGCAATGGCCGTGCCGGGAACGGAACCTCCGTGCGATCGGAGCCGGGCCCGGCCACCGGCGCGGGCGGCCCGGCCGGCCCTCTTCGAGCCGTACCGCTGTAGCCCTCGTACCCCTCGCTCACGTCCTGCCGCCCCTCGGTGACGTCGGGTCAGACCCGGTGCAGATGTGCTGTGGACTTCCGGTGCGCGTTCCGTCCGCCACACGGCCACCACGCCTCAACGCCGGTGCTGCGCACCGGTTCTGACATCGTTGCGGAGGACGATCCTACGGTTGCACCAGGGGGACACTACAAGGGTCTCATGTGGTCAAATGCGCCGCGGTGCGGTTCCAGTCGTCCGGCAGCGGCGGCACCGGCCAGGACGGATCGGGCCGCCAGTGCTGCCAGCCGGCCGAGAACGGCGCCTCCCAGGCGCGGATCGACTCCACCGCCGACCGCCCCGCGAGCCGCACCCCCTCCGCCTGCCGCGCGTCCATCAGACCGGCCCGCTGGGCCTGCGCGAACTCGTCCTCGTCACGCCACTCCCAACTGCGGTCCGGGTAGACGCAGATGTCGAGGAAGTGGTCCTCGGAGTCGACGCCGCCGGACCAGCGGACCAGCGGTTCCTCCAGGTTGACGTACCAGTTCTTGAAGCGCCAGCCGGGCTCCCAGAACAGCCACACCGACCACGGCTCGCCGGGCCGCGCCAGCTTCAGCACGCCCGTGCCGAACCAGCGGTCGCGCCGCACCGTGCGCGGCTTGGTGTAGCGCGACTCCAGCGGCTCGGCGTGGACCGGCGTGCCGTCGGCGAGCACCGGCCGCACGCACTCGGTGCCCGGCGCCATCCACACGGCGAGCAGGTCCTCGGTGTCCTCGACGACCGTGACGGGGCGCGCTATGTGGAACCGCGGGCCGCCGTTCTCCCGGTACCGCCACAGGATCTGCGTCCCGGGGGCCCAGTGCGCGCCGGGGCCGCCCGCTTCCACTCGTGTCACCGCTCCGTCCTCTGTCATGGCCAGATAGTAGGTGTCCTGGGCATACGCCGCTGCGGCACGCGTCACGGTTCGGCCCGTGGGACGTGCCGCGGCGGCTCCGCCGGTCTGTGCCGCGGCGGCTCCGCCGGTCTCAGGGCCGCGTCATGCGCAGCACGTCCAGGGCCTCGTCCAGCTGCTCCAGGGTGAGGTCGCCGCGGTCCACGTAGCCGGACTCCAGGACGACCTCGCGGATCGTCTTCCGCTCGGCGAGCGACCTCTTGGCGACCTTCGCCGCCTCCTCGTACCCGATGTACTTGTTCAGCGGCGTCACGACGGACGGGGACGACTCGGCGTACTCGCGGGCCCGCTCGCGGTCGGCGGTGATGCCGTCGACGGTGCGGTCGGCGAGCAGCCGGGAGGCGTTCGCCAGCAGCCGGACCGACTCCAGCACGTTCTTGGCGATCACCGGGAGCATCACGTTCAGCTCGAAGTTGCCGGCGGCGCCCGCGGTGGTGACCGTCGTGTCGTTGCCGATCACCTGCGCCGCGACCATCAGCACGGCCTCGGGGATGACCGGGTTCACCTTGCCCGGCATGATCGAGGAGCCGGGCTGCAGGTCGGGCAGGGCGATCTCGGCGAGCCCCGTGCGCGGCCCGGAGGACATCCAGCGCAGGTCGTTGGCGATCTTCGTGAGGCCGACCGCGATCGTGCGCAGCTGCCCGCTGGTCTCGACGACGCCGTCGCGCGCGCCCTGCGCCTCGAAGTGGTCGCGGGCCTCGGTCAGCGGCAGCCCGGTGGTGCGGGCGACCTCGGCGATGACGGCGGCGGAGAAGCCGCGCGGGGTGTTGATGCCGGTGCCGACGGCCGTGCCGCCCAGCGGCAGCTCCGCCAGGCGCGGCAGGGAGGCCCTGAGCCGCTCGACGCCGTAGCGCACCTGGGCCGCGTACCCGCCGAACTCCTGGCCCAGGGTCACGGGCGTGGCGTCCATCAGGTGCGTGCGCCCGGACTTCACCACGTCGGCGAACTCCTCGGACTTGCGCTCCAGCGCGGCGGCGAGGTGCTCCAGGGCCGGGATCAGGTCCCCGGTGACGGCGGCGGTCGCCGCGATGTGGATCGACGACGGGAAGACGTCGTTCGACGACTGGGAGGCGTTGACGTGGTCGTTCGGGTGGACCGGGCGGCCCAGGCGCTCGGTGGCGAGCGTGGCGACGACCTCGTTGGTGTTCATGTTGGACGAGGTGCCGGAGCCGGTCTGGAAGACGTCGACCGGGAAGTGCGCGTCCCAGCGCCCCTCGGCGACCTCGGCGGCCGCCTCCTGGATGGCGTCGGCCACGTCCTGGTCGAGCACGCCCAGCTCGGCGTTGACCTTGGCCGCGGCCGCCTTGATGCGGGCCAGCGCCTCGATGTGCGCCCGCTCCAGGTGCTGTCCGGAGATCGGGAAGTTCTCCACGGCGCGCTGGGTCTGGGCCCGCCACTTGGCGTCGGCGGGGACGCGGACCTCTCCCATGGAGTCGTGCTCGATGCGGTAGTCGTCGCTCATGTCCTGTTCAGCGTGCGGGGCCGTCCGGATGTTCCGGACGTCACCCGTCCGAGCGACGCGGGCGGGCCGCCGGGACGGCGGGCGGGCCGCCGTCCCGGTCGGGTACGCGTACGGGTCAGCCCAGGCCGGGGCCGCGCACGGGGATGGACGTGAAGGTCGGCGCCGGGGCCGGGTCCTTGAAGAAGTCGTTGCCCTTGTCGTCGACCACGATGAACGCCGGGAAGTCCTCGACCTCGATCTTCCAGACGGCCTCCATGCCGAGCTCCTCGTACTCGACGACCTCGACCTTCTTGATGCAGTCCTGCGCCAGGCGCGCGGCGGGGCCGCCGATGGAGCCCAGGTAGAAGCCGCCGTGGGCGCCGCAGGCGTCGGTGACCTGCTGCGAGCGGTTGCCCTTGGCCAGCATCACCTTGGAGCCGCCCGCCGCCTGGAACTGCTCGACGTAGGAGTCCATGCGGCCGGCCGTGGTCGGGCCGAAGGAGCCGGACGCGTAGCCCTCGGGGGTCTTCGCGGGGCCGGCGTAGTACACCGGGTGGTCCTTCAGGTACTGCGGCATCTCCTCGCCCGCGTCCAGCCGCTCCTTGATCTTGGCGTGCGCGATGTCGCGGGCCACGACCAGCGGGCCGGACAGCGACAGGCGGGTCTTGACCGGGTACTTGGTCAGCTCCGCCAGGATGGCGTCCATCGGCTGGTTGAGGTCGATCTTCACGACGTCGCCCTCGGACTCCAGCTGCTCGTCCGTCGTGTCCGGCAGGAAGCGCGCCGGGTCGGTCTCCAGCTGCTCCAGGAAGACGCCCTCCGCGGTGATCTTGGCGACGGCCTGGCGGTCGGCGGAGCAGGAGACGGCGATGGCGACCGGGCAGGACGCGCCGTGCCGGGGCAGGCGCACCACGCGGACGTCGTGGCAGAAGTACTTGCCGCCGAACTGCGCGCCGATGCCGATCTTCTGCGTGAGCTCGAAGACCTTCTCCTCCAGCTCCTTGTCGCGGAAGCCGTGGCCCAGCTCGGAGCCCTCGGCGGGCAGCTCGTCCAGGTAGTGCGCGGAGGCGTACTTGGCGGTCTTCAGGGCGAACTCCGCGGAGGTGCCGCCGACGACGATCGCCAGGTGGTACGGCGGGCAGGCGGCCGTGCCGAGGGAGCGGATCTTCTCCTCCAGGAACTTCATCATGGAGGTCTCGTTCAGGACGGCCTTCGTCTCCTGGTAGAGGAAGGACTTGTTGGCCGAGCCGCCGCCCTTGGCCATGAAGAGGAACTTGTAGGCGCCGCCGTCGGTGGCGTACAGCTCGATCTGGGCGGGGAGGTTGGAGCCGGTGTTCTTCTCCTCCCACATGGTCAGCGGGGCCATCTGCGAGTAGCGCAGGTTCAGGTTCTTGTACGCGTCGTAGATGCCGCGGCTCAGCGCCTCCTCGTCGCCGCCCTCGGTGAGGACGTTCTGGCCGCGCTTGCCCATGACGATCGCCGTGCCGGTGTCCTGGCACATGGGCAGCACGCCCGCGGCGGCGATGTTGGCGTTCTTCAGCAGGTCGAGCGCCACGAACTTGTCGTTGTTCGACGCCTCGGGGTCGTCGACGATGCGGCGCAGCTGCGCGAGGTGGGCCGGGCGCAGGTAGTGCTGGATGTCGTGGATCGCCTCCTCGGCGAGCTTGCGCAGCGCCTCGGGCTCGACCTTGAGGAACGTGCGCCCGCCGGCCTCGAAGGTGGAGACGCCCTCGGAGGTCACCAGCCGGTACGGCGTGGTGTCCTCTCCCTGGGGGAGCAGATCGGTGTACGCGAACTCAGGCATCTCGCCCATTCCTCACTCGACAGACGGCTCCGGCACGGGCGCGCCTCTTTGGCTCACTCGCCGGCGGCTGGCCTCCATTGGCAGCGTCCACCAGCGTAGGACCCGCGATGTCCTGTGTGTTTGTGAGGTAAGGCTCAGTCGGCGCGCGCATCCGCCGTCCACAGGTCTCGCGAGGGGGTAGTCGCGATCTATCGCGTTTCGGTACGCTGCTGCGGTGGACCTTCACAAGCGCACCGAGCCCGGCCCGCGGACCCCTGCCGATCCGCGCGCCTCTGACCTGCGCGCGTCCGACGCCGACCGCGACCGTTTCGCGGACGTCCTGCGCGAGGCCCTGGCCGAGGGGCGGCTGACCCCCGAGGAGCACGCCGAGCGGGTCGAGGAGGTCTACCGCGCCAAGACCGTCGGCGAGCTGGAGCCGCTCGTCCGCGACCTGCCCGGCGCCCACCGGCGCCGCCCGGAGGGGGTGTACGCCCCGCCGTCCGCCCGCCCCGCGGCCGGGGCCGTCCCCCTGGAGCCCGACGACAACGTGGTGGCGGTCTTCAGCGCCGCGGTGCGCAGGGGCCGCCGCCGCGTCGGCCGCCGTACGCACGTGTACGCGGTCTTCGGCAGCGTCGAGTTGGACCTCAGTGAGGCCCTGTTCGAGTACCAACACGTCATGATCAAGGTCTTCTCGATCTTCGGCGACGTGCAGATCCGCGTCCCGGAGAACGTGTCGCTGCACGGCGACGGCGGCGGTGTGCTCGGCGCCTTCGAGATCACCTCCCTGGAGTCGGCCGAGCCGGACGCGCCGGTGGTGCGCGTCGACGGCCTCGCCGTGCTGGGGAGCGTCACGGCCAAGCCCAAGCGGGGCCGGCTGATCGAGGACCTCCGGGACAGGGTGCAGGACCTCGTCCACGACCGTCTGCGCAAACACCTCGGCCGTTGACGGTCGCGAACGCGACGGATCGCGGAGCGACTTGTTCCGTTCGTGCCGGGGCGCCCGGTCCGCGCCCTGCCGGGGACCGGGACTCAGTGCATAGGCGCGCGTACAGCGGGTAAGGCTTGCTGCGTCGTCTCTCGCTCGCGAAGCCGTCGTCAGGAGTAGACCGTGCTACAACCGCCGCATCAGCCCCTGCAGGTCGCTGCCCTTCCGCCCCAGCGGGTGCCGGTGCGTGAGAGGGATCAGGACGCGCCGTGGCACACGGAGGCCGTGTGCCGCCGTGACGAGGCGGGCCTGTTCTTCGCGCCCTCCAAGGAACCGACCGCGGCGCGGCTCTCCCGCGAGGAGGCGGCGAAGCGGGTCTGCGGACGCTGTCCCGTGATGGTCGAGTGCCGCGAGCACGCGCTGCTGCAGCCCGAACCGTACGGCGTGTGGGGCGGCCTCACCGCGGCCGAGCGCCGGGTGGTCCTCGCCCGGCGCCGCCGCCGCGACCTCGAACTGAAGAAGGCGGCCCGCCCCGCCGGCCAGATAGCGGCCGCCGGCTGACCGGCACGCCGAAGGGGCACCCCCTCCGCACCGGGGGTGCCCCTTCGCCGTGCGCCGCCCCGGACCGGCCGGCCGGGGCGGCCGCTCCCGCTCCGGGCGGTATCGCTCCTGGTTCGGGCGGTGCCGCTTCCGCTTCGGGCGGTGCCGCTCCTACTTCGCGCGGTCGAAGTCGATGGCGCTGTACGCGCGCAGCTTCGACAGCCGGTGCTCGGACTTGATCTGCCGGATCGTGCCGGACTTGGAGCGCATCACCAGCGAGTCGGTCGTGGCCGTCTCGGACCGGTAGCGCACACCGCGCAGCAGCTCGCCGTCGGTGATGCCGGTCGCGACGAAGAAGACGTTGTCGCCGGAGACCAGGTCGTCGGTGAACAGCACCCGGTCGAGGTCGTGGCCCGCGTCGATCGCGCGCTGCCGCTCCTCGTCGTCCTTCGGCCACAGCTTGCCCTGGATGGTGCCGCCCAGGCACTTCATCGCGCAGGCCGAGATGATGCCCTCGGGCGTGCCGCCGATGCCCAGCATCAGGTCCACGCCCGTGCCCTCGCGCACCGCCAGGACCGAGCCCGCGACGTCGCCGTCCGAGATCAGCTTGATGCGCGCGCCGGTCTCCCGGACCTCCTGGATCAGGCCCTCGTGGCGCGGCCGGTCCAGGATGACGACCGTGACGTCCTCGGGAGTGGAGCGCTTGGCCTTGGCGACCCGGCGGATGTTGACCGACACCGGGGCGTCGATGTCCACGAAGTCGGCGGCCTCGGGGCCCGTGACCAGCTTGTCCATGTAGAACACCGCGGACGGGTCGAACATGGTGCCGCGGTCGGCGGCGGCCAGTACGGCGATCGCGTTCGACATGCCCTTCGCGGTGAGCGACGTGCCGTCGATCGGGTCCACCGCGATGTCGCACTCGGGGCCGGTCCCGTCGCCGACGTGCTCTCCGTTGAAGAGCATCGGGGCCTCGTCCTTCTCGCCCTCGCCGATGACGACCACGCCGTTCATCGACACGGTCGAGACGAGGGTGCGCATGGCGCGGACCGCCGCGCCGTCGGCGCCGTTCTTGTCCCCGCGGCCCACCCAGCGGCCGGCGGCCATCGCCGCGGCCTCGGTGACGCGGACCAGTTCCAGGGCGAGGTTGCGGTCGGGGGCCTCGGAGGGGACCTCGAGTTCGGACGGCAGATGATGATGCTCGGTCATCGGAGCGCACCTTCCTGATACGACGACGGCCGGATGAGGGTATGGCCCCGACTCTATCGCCAGGCAGGCAGAATGAGCAGGGGACCCCACGGATGAGCAGGCCAGTACACCTGCGACGATGGGGGTGTGGCAGGCATGAAAGGCAAGCAGTCGGTCCGGGACCTGATCCTGTCCCTGGGCCTGATCCTCATCGCGGCGGGCGTGATCTACGTCTTCGTCCCGCACGACGACACCGAGCCCCCGCTCAAGCGGGTGGACTACAGCGTCGAGCTGCTCACGGCCCGGCGCGCGGCCTCCTACCCCGTCGCGGCGCCGGAGGGCCTGCCCGACACGTGGAAGGCGACCTCCGTCCGCTTCCGGGGCGCCGAGAACGAGGCCTGGCACCTCGGCTTCCACGATCCCGACGGCGCGTACGTGGGGGTCGAGCAGTCCACGGAGAAGGCCTCGGCCTTCATCAGCGACGCCAGCCAGGGCGCCGAGGAGACGGACGTCGAGCAGCGCGTGGGCGACCGGGTCTGGAAGCGCTACGAGGGCGAGAGGTACGACGCGCTGGTCCTGCGCGAGAAGGGGTCGACGACCGTGGTGACCGGCACGGCGTCGTTCGACCGGCTGACGAAGATGGCGGAGGCGCTCAGGACGTCCTGAGCGGGCCGGCCCGTCCGGCGGGCCGCGGACTCCCGTTCCGGGGGCGCGGCCGTCCTGCTTTCGCGGCCCTCCGGCCGTTCTGCCGCGGACCGGGGGCGTCCTCCCGTCGCGACGAGAGGTGTCTCCTCCGCCGCGAAGGAAACCGGCGCGCCGTCGCAACGGGGAACACGCGGCGTGAAATGAATCACCGCCACCCCGATTTGGTTGAACCTTAAACCTGTGGCCCTATAGTTGTGCGTGCCAGCCGGTTCTCGCCGGACCGGACGCACGTACCGAAGGTTGACCATGTCCCTCGTTCTCGACCCCGCCGCCCAGGACCTCCTGTTCCGTGAGGCCCGCACCGCGAACACCTTCACCGACGAGCCGGTGACCGACGAGCAGGTGCAGGCGATCTACGACCTGGTCAAGTACGGCCCGACCGCGTTCAACCAGTCCCCGCTGCGCATCACCCTGGTCCGCTCGGCCGAGGCCCGCGAGCGCCTGGTGAAGCACATGGCCGAGGGCAACGCGGCGAAGACGGCGACCGCCCCGCTCGTGGCGATCCTCTCCGCCGACAACGAGTTCCACGAGGAGCTGCCGCAGCTCTTCCCGCACTTCCCGCAGGCCAAGGACGCCTTCTTCTCGGAGCGCACGGTGCGTGAGAACGCCGCCGCGCTGAACGCCGCCCTCCAGGCCGGCTACTTCATCATCGGCGTCCGCGCCGCCGGTCTGGCCGCCGGTCCGATGACGGGCTTCGACTTCGAGGGCGTCCGCAAGGAGTTCCTCGACGACGACCACACCCCGCTGATGATCGTCAACATCGGCAGGCCGGGCGAGGACGCCTGGTACCCGCGCTCCCCGCGCCTGGAGCTCGACCAGGTCGTCACCACGGTCTGAGCCCCGGCCGCGCGGCGGCACGGACGACACGGAGGAGGGCCCCCGGCACGGCGCCGGGGGCCCTCCTTCCCGTATGCGGCTGCATCCCGCCGATGAGGGGCCGTGCCGGGCACCCCGGGCGATCGGGGCCGTGCCGGTCGCCGCCGGGGCGGGCGCTCGGAGCCGGACGGGCTCGTCCGGTCCGGTCCGGTTCGCTCCGGTCCGGACGCGGCTCACTCCGTGCCGGCGTCCTCCTCCACGTCCGCGTCCCCGGCGTCCTCCGCGTCCTCGGCCAGGGCCGCGTCCAGCCGCGCGCGGGCGCCGTCCAGCCAGCGCCGGCACACCTTCGCCAGCTCCTCGCCGCGCTCCCAGAGCGCCAGGGACTCCTCGAGCGTCGTACCGCCGGCCTCCAGGCGGCGTACGACCTCGATGAGTTCGTCCCGGGCCTGCTCGTACCCGAGCGCCTCGTCCGTCCTGCTCGTCATGCGACCGTCCTGCCCATCATCAAGAGTCGACTCGTACGGTGAACTCGCCCTCGGCGACCCGCGCGCGCAGCGCCTCGTCCGCCGTCACCTCGCCGGCGGCGCGGACCACGCCGCCGTCGGCCTTCTGCAGCACCGCGTAGCCGCGCCGGAGCGTCGCGGCGGGGGAGAGGGCCACCACGCGCGCGTGCGTGTGGGTCAGCTCCGAGTCGGCGCGCTCCAGCTGGTGCCGCAGGGAGCGGCGGCCGCGGTCCAGCAGCGCGCCGACCCGCTCCTCGCGCTCGCGGACCATGCGGTACGGGTCCTCCAGCGAGGGCCGGGCCAGCGCCTGCGCGAGCCCCCGCTCCTCGCGGTCCAGGTACGCCGCCACGCTGCGCCGGGCCCGGTCCCGCAGCCAGCGCACCCGCTCGTACTCCTCGCCCACGTCCGGGACGACCTTCTTGGCGGCGTCGGTCGGGGTGGAGGCGCGCAGGTCGGCCACGTGGTCCAGGAGCGGGTTGTCCGGCTCGTGGCCGATCGCGGACACCACCGGCGTACGGCAGGAGGCGACCGCGCGCACCAGCTGCTCGTCCGAGAACGGCAGCAGGTCCTCCACGCTGCCGCCGCCGCGCGCCACGATGATCACGTCGACCTCGTCGAGGGCGTCCAGCTCCTTCACGGCCTGGACGACCTGGGGCACGGCGTGCACGCCCTGCACCGGGACGTTGCGCACCTCGAAGCGGACGGCGGGCCAGCGGTGCCGCGCGTTCTCCAGCACGTCCCGCTCGGCGGCCGAGGCGCGTCCGCAGACCAGGCCGATCAGCTGCGGCAGGAAGGGCAGCGGCTTCTTGCGCTCGGGGGCGAAGAGGCCCTCCGCGGCCAGCGACTTCTTCAGCTGCTCCAGGCGCGCGAGCAGCTCGCCGACGCCCACCGGGCGGATCGAGGCGGCGCGCAGCGAGAGCTGGCCGCGCGGCGCGTACCACTCCGGCTTGGCGTGCACGACCACGCGCGCGCCTTCGCTCACCACGTCCGCGACCGCGTCGAAGACCTGCCGGTAGCAGGTGACGCTCACGGAGATGTCGTGCGACGGGTCGCGCAGCGTCATGAAGACGACGCCCGCGCCCGGACGCCGCGACAACTGGGTGATCTGCCCCTCGACCCAGACGGCGCCGAGCCGGTCGATCCAGCCCCCGATGAGCCGCGAGACCTCGCCGACGGGCAGCGGGGCGTCCGCGGACGTAGTCAGTGCCATGCGTGCGAGCGTAACGGCCGGGACCGACAGCCGGGCCGGCGCGGACGGCCGTGCCGCCCGCGCGCCCCCGCATCCTTCGGCGCGGACGCCGCCCGCGCCGGAGACGCGGACGCCGCCCGCACCGTGGGCGCCCGCGCCCGGGCGGGCGGGTCGCCGGGGCCGCGTTCCGTCCGTGCCCCGCGCTCCGGGCCGACGGGTCGCTAAGGCCGCGTTCCGTCCGCGCTCCGCGCCGAGCCCTGGACCGCGAGGACCGCCAGTCCCACCCCCAGCCACACCACGCCCACCACCTGGGCGGTGGCCGACGCCTCGACGATCACGGCGACGGTGATCGCCGCGCCGACGGCCGGCAGCAGGACGTGCCGCCACCGGACGAGGGCTCCGCGCCGCCGCACGGCGAACCAGCTCACCACGCTCGCGTGCAGCAGCGTGAAGGCCGTCAGGGCGCCGATGTCGACCACCGACACCAGGTGATCCATCCCGTCGTCGCGGCGGGCCGCCCAGACCGCGGCGACCAGCGTGATCACCGCCGCGCACAGCAGCGCGCGCCGCGGCACCCCGCCGTCCGTCCGCGCCAGCGCGCGCGGCAGCCGCCGGTCGCGGGCCATCGCGAACAGCAGCCGTCCGGCCGCCGCCTGCCCGGCCAGCGCCGCGAAGGCCGCGCCCACCGCCTTGCCGGCGGCCACCAGGTCGTGCAGCCAGGTGCCGACCGAGGCGTCCACGGCGTCGTAGAAGGCCGACCCCTGGAGGGCCGGTTCGGCGGCGAGGCGCGCCGACGGCAGCGGTTCCAGCAGCGCGGCCAGGTACGTCTGCGCGACGAACAGCATCCCGGCGAGCGCCAGGCAGAACAGCACCGCCCGCGCCACCTTCGCCGAGCCCCCGGTGACCTCCTCGGCGAAGGACGCGATCGCGTCGAAGCCCAGGTAGGACAGCACCGCCACCGAGACGGCGCCGATCACCGCGGACAGCGCGAAGCCGCCCTGCGAGCCGTCGCCCGTCAGCGGCGACAGCCAGCCGCGCTCCGCCCCGTCGCGCGCGAGGACCACGACCGCCGCCACGACGAACACCAGGAGCACCACGATCTCCATCGCGAGGACGAGGAAGCCGACCCGGGCCGCCGCGCGCACGCCCCACAGGTTCAGCAGCGTGGTGACGACGACGGCCAGCGCGGTCCACACCCAGCGCGACACCTCCGGCACCAGGGCGTTCATCGCGATCCCGGAGAAGAGGTACGCCACCGCCGGGATCAGCAGGTAGTCCAGCATGGCCATCCAGCCGGCGACGAAGCCCGCCCCTTCCCCGAGTCCCGCGCGCGCATAGGCGAACACCGAGCCCGCCTGGGGGACCACCCTCACCATCTGGGCGTAGCTGAACGCGGTGAACGCCATCGCGACCGTCGCCACGACGTAGACCAGCGCGACCGCCCCGTGCGACCTGGCGTCCAGCGTCCCGAAGACGCCGACCGGCGCCATGGGGGCGATGAACAGCAGCCCGTACACCACGAGGTCGCGGAAGCCCAGGCTGCGCCGCAGCCGTCCGTCCCGGCCGCCCCCGGTGCCGGCGGCCCCGTCGCCTCCGGCGTCCTCCCGCGCGGCGGTCTCCCTCTCGGACATGCCTCTGCCTCCCTGGTCGCGCCGTTCCCGCCCCTTCTGCTCCTCGCGCCCCTCCGCGCTCCCAGTCTCCCCAATGGGGTGATCTTCGACCTGCCGAGCGCGGCCTTACGATGGGTCCCATGACTGCTTCGACCGGCCGCCGTGTCCTCCTCGCCGCCCCGCGCGGCTACTGCGCGGGCGTGGACCGTGCAGTGATCGCCGTCGAGAAGGCCCTGGAGCAGTACGGGGCCCCGATCTATGTCCGCCACGAGATCGTCCACAACAAGTACGTCGTGCAGACGCTGGAGAAGAAGGGCGCGATCTTCGTCGAGCAGACGGCGGAGGTGCCCGAGGGGTCCATCGTGATGTTCTCGGCGCACGGCGTCGCCCCGACGGTCCACGAGGAGGCGGCCGCGGGCCGGCTCGCCACGATCGACGCGACCTGCCCGCTGGTGACCAAGGTCCACAAGGAAGCGATCCGGTACGCCAAGGACGACTACGACATCCTCCTGATCGGGCACGAGGGCCACGAGGAGGTCATCGGCACCTCCGGAGAGGCCCCCGAGCACATCACGCTCGTCGACGGTCCCGAGGACGTCGCGAAGGTCGAGGTGCGCGACCCCTCCAAGGTCGTCTGGCTCTCCCAGACCACCCTCTCGGTCGACGAGACCATGGAGACGGTCGACGCCCTCAAGGACAAGTTCCCGCTGCTCGTCTCGCCGCCCAGCGACGACATCTGCTACGCCACGCAGAACCGCCAGCTCGCCGTGAAGCAGATGGGCGCCGAGGCGGACCTGGTCATCGTGGTCGGCTCGCGCAACTCCTCCAACTCCAAGCGGCTCGTCGAGGTCGCCAAGCTCGCGGGTGCGCGCGAGGCGTACCTCGTGGACTTCGCGAGCGAGATCGACGAGACCTGGCTGGACGGCGTCTCCACGGTCGGCGTCACCTCCGGCGCCTCCGTGCCGGAGGTCCTGGTCGAGCAGGTCCTGGAGTACCTGACGGAGCGCGGCTTCGAGGACGTCGAGATCGTCAAGGCGGCCGAGGAGTCCATCACCTTCTCGCTGCCGAAGGAGCTGCGCCGCGACCTGCGCGCGGAGGCGGCGGCCCTGGTGGCCGAGCGCACCGGGCGGCCGGCGCCCGCGGCGGAGTAGAGCGGCGCGGCACCGGTACCACTGCCGGTACCGGTGGTGTCACTGGTACCGGAGGAGGGCGGCAGCGGCCGGCGGGGCCCGGCCGCTGTGACACCGGGCAGGCCGTCCCGCCTCGTACGGGGGACGCGTGACGCCGCGTTGCACGACGTACCGTAGGTCCATGCAGATCTTCGGTGTGGACATCGGCGGATCAGGGATCAAGGGCGCTCCCGTGGACCTGGACCGGGGGGAGCTGGCGGACGAGCGCTTCAAGGTGCTCACCCCGCACCCCAGTACGCCCGACGCGGTGGCCGACTGCGTCAAGGAGGTCGTTGGCCACTTCGGCTGGAGCGGCCCGGTCGGCCTGACCTTCCCCGGCGTGGTCACCGGCGGCTCGACCATCCGCACGGCCGCCAACGTGGACAAGAGCTGGGTCGACGTGGACGCCCGCGCCCTGCTCGGCGAGCGGCTCGGCGGGATGCCGGTGACCGTGGTGAACGACGCGGACGCGGCGGGCGTCGCCGAGATGGAGTTCGGCGCGGGGCGCGGCCGCGGGGGCACGGTCGTCCTGCTCACCTTCGGCACGGGCATCGGCAGCGCGGTCTTCACGGACGGCGTCCTCGTCCCCAACACCGAACTGGGCCACCTGGAGCTGAACGGCCACGACGCGGAGAAGCACGCGTCGACGAAGGTCAAGGAGGACCAGGACCTCAGCTGGGAGCACTGGGCCAAGCGCGTGCAGAAGTACCTCGCCCACGTGGAGATGCTGTTCTCGCCGGAGCTGTTCATCATCGGCGGCGGCGTCAGCCGCAAGGCCCACAAGTTCCTGCCGCTGATCAAGGACATCAAGGCGGAGCTGGTCCCGGCCCAGCTCCAGAACAACGCGGGCATCGTGGGCGCGGCCATGAGGGCGGCGAAGAAGGGCTGATCCCGGCGGGGCGGGGGCACCCCGTCCCGCCGGCCCGCCGCGGCGGGCCGGCGCTCCGCCGCGGGACGCCCGTGCTCAGGCCGTGCGGCGTCTGGCCGGTGCCGTGGCCGACCGGGCCGGCGCCGTGCCGGGCCGGGTCGCGGGGTGCGCGGCGGCCTGGGTCCTGCGCGCCGCGGACTTGCGGCCCATCAGCCTGATCTTGCGGACGGTCGCGATGACGCCGGCGGCCAGCGTGCCGCCGTACAGCCAGCCCGCGTGCATGGCCAGCGCCGTGACCAGGCCCATCAGCCGGTCCCCGAAGCCGTCGCCCTCGGCGAGGGGCAGCGCCCCGAACGCGAAGGCGATGGGCACGGCCACGGGCGCGGTGACGAGGTCGGCCCGCCGCACCCACACCGCCGTGAGCACGCACACGGGCAGGAACAGCACCCCGTACACCGTCAGCGACGCGTCGAAGAGCAGCAGGTCCAGATAGGCGAGCGCGAACATCGACGCCACGCAGAACAGCCCGCTGCCGAGCCCGGTCAGGCGGGGGTTCGGCAGCCGTCGCACCGCCTGCGCGATCGGTGGTGCCGTCCGGCGCGCGGACGTTTTGTCCCGCCGGACGGAGGGCCCGCCGCGCGGGGCGGACGGCCCGCCCTGCCGGGCGGATCGGGCTCCACCCCGCCCGGCCTGCGGGGGGAGAGGCGTGTCACGTCGCGGCCGGGGCTGAGGGGGACGCGTCCTGTGTTGCTCCACCGCACCAACTTAGGTCGGATCATGTGGGGAGCTGCTTACCTGACACGCCCTTTGACCGACCTTGGCCATGCGTTCGATACGCCGCCGGAGTGAGAGGGGCGCACGCCGTAGACTGGTGGATCGGCCCGCGCATCGCTCACGAAGGACCCGGGCCCTCGCAGCCCAGTCCCCATCCTCACGTACGGGAAGTCGCAACGTGTCGCTCACGATCGGAATCGTCGGTCTGCCCAATGTCGGCAAGTCGACCCTGTTCAACGCCCTGACCAAGAACGACGTGCTGGCGGCCAACTACCCGTTCGCCACGATCGAGCCGAACGTCGGCGTGGTCGGTGTCCCCGACGCCCGTCTGGACAAGCTGGCGGAGATCTTCTCCTCGCAGCGGGTGCTCCCGGCGACCGTGGACTTCGTCGACATCGCGGGCATCGTGCGCGGCGCCTCCGAGGGCGAGGGCCTGGGCAACAAGTTCCTCGCGAACATCCGCGAGTCCGACGCGATCTGCCAGGTCATCCGCGCCTTCCAGGACGAGAACGTCGTGCACGTCGACGGCAAGGTCTCGCCCAAGGACGACATCGAGACGATCAACACCGAGCTGATCCTCGCGGACCTGCAGACCATCGAGAAGGTGCTGCCCCGCCTCCAGAAGGAGTCGCGGATCAAGAAGGACGTGGCGCCGAAGGTGGCCGCCGTGGAGACGGCGAAGGCCATCCTGGAGAAGGGCGACACCCTCTTCTCGGCCGGCATCGTCCAGGGCTCGGAGAAGGCCGAGCTGCTGCACGACCTGCACCTGCTGACCACGAAGCCGTTCCTGTACGTCTTCAACGTGGACGAGGACGAGCTGACGGACGAGGAGTTCAAGGCGCGGCAGCGCGCGCTGGTCGCCCCGGCCGAGGCGATCTTCCTCAACGCCAAGCTGGAGGCCGACCTCGCCGAGCTGGACGAGGAGGACGCGCTGGAGCTGCTGCAGTCGGTCGGCGCGGAGGAGCCGGGCCTGGCCACGCTGGCCCGCGTCGGCTTCGACACGCTGGGCCTGCAGACGTACCTGACGGCGGGCCCGAAGGAGTCCCGCGCCTGGACGATCAAGAAGGGCGCCACCGCCCCCGAGGCCGCCGGTGTGATCCACACCGACTTCCAGAAGGGCTTCATCAAGGCGGAGGTCATCTCCTTCGACGACCTGGTCGAGGCCGGCTCGGTCGCCGAGGCCCGCGCCAAGGGCAAGGCCCGGATGGAGGGCAAGGACTACGTCATGCGCGACGGGGACGTGGTGGAGTTCCGCTTCAACGTGTGACGCGGCGGACCGCCGCGGCGCACGACGGACGGGGCCGTCCCTTGCCGGACGGCCCCGTCCGTCGTGCGCGCGCCTCCGGTCGTGCCCGGCGGCCTCCGTACGGGACCGCTACCGCAGAGCGGCGCCGGGTCATCCGCGACGGGACCGGCCCGCTTCCGCAGCGGCAGCGGCGGCGGGACCGGATCGCTTGCGCGGCGGAGGCCGGCCCGTCCGGGGCGAGGGCGGTCCGGAGGGGACCCGGCGGGGCCGCCGCCTCTACGGTCTCGCCGTGCCCGTCTTCGCGCCCGCGCCGCACAGCGGGACCACGGCCGTGCGCTCCCCGAGCGCGCCGTCCCGTACGGCCGCCCAGCAGGCCGCTCCCGTCGTCTCGACGTACAGCCCCTGGGACGCCAGGTCGCGCTGGGCGTGGACGATCTGGTCCTCGGTGACTGTCAGGAAGCCGCCGCCGGAGTCGCGCACCGCCCGCAGGATCTGCCGGGCCCGGGGCGGGTGCGGGATCGCGATGCCCTCCGCGAGGGTGGCCGCCGCCGGGGTGTCCCCGACCAGGTCGGCGGCGCCCTCGTCCCAGGCGTGCGCCAGCGGCGCGACCGCCGCGGCCTGCACCGCGTACAGCGCGGGGCGCCGGTCGATGAGACCGGCCGTGTGCAGCTCCGACACCGCGAGGGAGGCGCCCAGCAGCAGCGTGCCGTTGCCGACGGGCACCACGACGACCTCGGGCAGCCGTCCGCCGAGGTCCTCCCAGAGCTCGTGCACGTACGTCTTCGTGCCGTGCAGGAAGTAGGGGTTGAAGACGTGGCTGGCGTAGAACGTGCCGGTCTCCTCCGCCGCCGCCCGGGCCGCCCCGGCCGCCGCCTCCCGGCCGCCCGGGACCACCTCGACGCGGGCCCCGTGGGCGGTGATCTGCTCCAGCTTCTTCGGCGACGTGCCCTCCGGGACGAAAACCGTGCAGGGGAGTCCGGCCCGCGCGCAGTACGCGGCGATCGCCGTCCCCGCGTTGCCGCTGCTGTCGGCGATCACCCGGCGGGGCCCCAGCCGCAGCGCCAGTTCCGCGAGCAGGACGGCCCCGCGGTCCTTGAAGGAGAGCGTCGGCAGCAGGAAGTCGAGCTTGGCCGACAGGCCGTCCTTGAGCGGGACGAGCGGCGTACGGCCCTCGCCGAGGCTCACCGAGGGGGCGGACAGCGGCAGCGTCTCCGCGTACCTCCACAACGAGTTCACCCGTCCCGCCAGGGATTTCAGCGGTGCGGGGGTCGGCGCGAAGTCGAGGTCGAGAGGTCCCCGGCAGACGGGGCAGCACCAGGCGAACGAATCCGTCGGGACGCGCGTGCCGTCCGCGGGGCAGAAGCAATCCGGCAGAGGTGTCATATGCGCAGCGTAGAGGCGCCGTGCGCTGACAGAGTGTCAAAAGGCAAGGTCGCAGGAGTGGACGGGCCCCTCGCGGCGGGCGGCACGCGTCTGTGTCCCCCGTGCGCCCGCGATCTCCCGCGCGTCCGCGTCCTCCGTGCGCCCGTGTCCCCGTGCACCTGCCTCCCCCGTGCACCTGCCTCCCCCTCGCGCCCGTGTCCCGGTGCGCTCGCCATCCCCGCGCGCCCCTCGACTCCCGCGCGTCCGCCTTCCCCGCGCGCCAGCGCGTCCCGTCCCGCGTACTCCCTCGCGTACCGCGTCCCCTGCGTGTCTCCCGGCGCGCTCCGCCCTCTGCGTGTCTCTCCGCGCGTTCCGTCCCCTGCATGTCCCCCTGCGCGCTCCGTCCCCTCGGCCCGGCGCATACCATGCGCCTGTCGTACATCAGTTCTGTACGGATGCGCCGAAGCGTCCGGACGAGGAGCACCCCACCCGTGGACAGACCCCAGCCCCCAGGGCCGGACCAGCCTCAGCCCTCCGGGCCGGACCACACCCAGGGGCCGTACGCTCCGCCCGGCCCGCCGCAGGGACCGTACGGCCCTCCGGCCGGGTATCCGGGCGGGCCGGTGCCGCCGGGCGGGTTTCCGCAGGTGCCCGGGCCGGGACCGGGACCAGTGCCGGGACCGGGGCCGTACGCCGCGTACCCCTACCAGTCCTGGGGCCAGGGCTACTCCCCCTACAACCGCCCCGCCCCCGTCAACGGGCTCGCGATCACCGCGCTCGTGCTGGGCGCCCTGTGCTGCCTGCCGCTGTTCGGCCTCGCCTTCGGCATCGCCGCGCTCGTGCAGATCCGCAAGCGGGGCGAGCGCGGCAAGGGCATGGCGATCGCCGGCATGGTCCTGTCCGGCGTCGGCACCGTCCTCCTCGCGCTCGCGCTGGTCACCGGCGTGGCGCGGGCCTTCTGGGAGGGCGTCGAGGAGGGGGCGCGCGGCGGCTCCGCCCACTCCCTCGACGCGGGCGACTGCTTCGTCACGCCCGGCGGCCTGGAGGGCATGGCGTACGACATCGACGAGGTGCCGTGCGCCGGCGAGCACGACGGCGAGGTGTTCGCGACCTTCACCCTGCCGGCGGGCGCCTACCCCGGGGACGACGAGGTCACGGAGGCCGCCGACGGCAAGTGCTACCCGCTCCGCCACGCGTACGTGATGGACTCCTGGACGGTGCCCTCCGACGTCGACGTCTACTACCTCACGCCGACGCGGGACAGCTGGCGCTTCGGCGACCGGGAGGTCACCTGCCTGTTCGGCAACGTGGACGAGAAGGGCACCCTGACCGGCTCGCTGCGCCGGGACGACGCGGACCTGACGGCTGACCAGCTCACCTATCTGCGGGCGGAGCACATCCTCGACGAGGCGCTGGAGTCGGCGCCCGCGGAGGCCTACGCCGAGGACGACCTCGCGGGGCACCAGGAGTGGGCCGGCGACGTCTCCACGGCCCTGACCCGGCAGGCGGAGATGCTGCGCGCGCACGACTGGTCCGCAGACGCGGACGGGCCGGTCGACGCGCGGCTGGAGGACCTGGACGCGGCCCGGAAGAAGTGGGAGGCGGCCGCCGGCGCCCCGGACGCCGACGCCTTCTACGAGCACTACGACGAGGGCATGCGGTTCCTCGACGCCGACTCGGCGGTCACGGCACGCAAGGCCCTCGGGCTCGCCGCCACGCCCCCGGCGTACGGCGACGGCCCGGGCGGGACGGGCGAGAGCCCCGGCGGCAGCGGCGAGGACACCGGCAAGGAGGTGTGACGCCGCTTATAACGGGAGAACGTCCCTGCGTAAAGGCATCATCGGCCCTACGTCATCACATCGGGTGATTCTGTGGCCTTTGCTTGCTCGGTCCAACCGTCAGTTGCCACGCTGTTGCCGTCTGTACAAGCTGATGGGGGAGCGGCCCGTGTCATTCGGTGAGCAGCCTGCGTATCTGCGCGTGGCGGGTGATCTTCGAAGGAAGATCGTCGACGGTTCGCTGCCGCCGCACACCCGGCTCCCGTCACAGGCCCGCATCCGCGAGGAGTACGGCGTCTCGGACACCGTCGCCCTGGAGGCGCGCAAGGTGCTGATGGCCGAGGGGCTCGTCGAGGGCCGCTCCGGGTCCGGCACGTACGTGCGCGAGCGCCCGGAGCCGCGCCGCATCGCCCGCTCCGGGTACCGGCCGGACAGCGGCTCGACGCCCTTCCGCCAGGAGCAGGCCGACATCGCCGCCCGCGGCACCTGGGAGTCGCGCAGCGAGCAGGGCGAGGCGAGCGCCGAGATCGCCGAGCGCCTCGCCGTCCGGCCGGGCGACCGGGTGATGCGCACGAGGTACCTCTACCGGGACGCGGGCGAGCCGATGATGCTCTCCACGTCCTGGGAGCCGCTCGCCCTCACGGGCCGTACGCCGGTGATGCTGCCCGAGGAGGGGCCGCTCGGCGGCATGGGCGTGGTCGAGCGCATGGCCGCCATCGACGTGGTCGTGGACAACGTGACGGAGGAGGTCGGCGCCCGCCCCGGCCTCGCCGAGGAGCTGCTCGCCCTGGGCGGCGTGCCCGGTCACGCGGTGCTCGTGATCCAGCGGACGTTCTACGCGTCCGGGCGCCCGGTGGAGACGGCCGACGTGGTCGTCCCGGCGGACCGGTACCGGGTCGCCTACCACCTCTCGGTGAAGTAGCCGTACGCGGCGGTTCCCTTCGCCCCCTGCGTACCCCTTCCCGCCCCCGTGTCCCCTTCCGGTCCCGGCGTCCCCTTCCCGCCCGCGCATCCCCTTTCCGGCCACCGATCGATTCCGGCCGACTTCTGGCCTGTCCTGCTCTGCTCGCTCGTGTGTTCGATGAAGGTCGTGTGGTCGCACGGGGGGCGCATCGCGGCGATGCGCCCCCCGTGTCTTGGCCAGTTGCGTGCCGCTTCGTAAAAATTCGTATTCGGTGAGTGAAGGTTGGGCGTAGGCTCAGGCATATGCGGATTGCGGTTTCCCGAGGGTGCGGGGTACAGCGCGGGCCGGGAGCGGGGGGTGGAGGGGCGCGATGAACGACGGCACGATCACACTTCCCTGGCTTGTCATACGCCAGGACGACAACGGCAACCGCTACCGCGTGGGCCGGTACGCGACCAGGGCGGAGGCCCAGCGGATCGCGGACAGCCTCGACAGTCGCGGCCACAAGCAGCTCTATTGGATCGAGCGCGTCGCGCAGAACGGCTCGGGCTGACAGCGTCGCCGCGGCGTCCTTCGCGCGGCGGTCCGGGCGGCTCGCACGGAGCGCGCGGGTCGCGTGTGCCGCGCGGACGGTGCGGCTCCTGCCGGGTACGCACCCGCAGCCGTCGCACGGCCGGCGCGGCCCCCGCGGGACGAGCGGAACGCGCGGGACACGCGCCCGCGGGCAGCACCCCGGGCGTGCCGCCCGCGCCGCTCTCGTACGCTCCTGCGTATGACCGAACGGATCGTGGTGGTCGGAGCCGCCCTGCTCGACGGCGGCCGGCTGCTCGCGGCGCGCCGCAGCGCGCCCGTGGACCTCGCCGGGCGCTGGGAGCTGCCGGGCGGCAAGGTCGAGCCGGGCGAGACCCCCGACCGGGCACTGGTGCGCGAGCTGCGCGAGGAGCTCGGCGTCGGGACGGAGGCCGTCCGGCGGGTGCCGGGGGAGTGGCCGCTGAGGCCGCCGTACGTGCTGCACGTGTGGACGGCGCGGCTGATCACCGGTGTGCCGCGGCCCCTGCAGGACCACGACGCGCTGCGCTGGCTCGCGCCGCACGAGGTGTGGGACGTGGACTGGCTGGATCAGGACGTGCCGGCGGTCAAGGAGGTCGTACGGACGGCATGGGGGGACGGACCGGACGGCCACGCGCCGTCCGCCTGAGCGCGCCCGGATTCCCGCGGCCCGTCCGTCCGGGCGCGGCTGGATTCCCTTCGACCGCTCGACCGGGTGCGCCCGGATTCCCGCGGACCGTCCGCCCGGGTGAGTCCGGGTTCCCGCGAGCCGTCCGCCTGGGCGCGCCCCGGTCCCCGTGGACCGTTCGTCCGGGAGTGTCCGGATTCCCGCGGGCCGTCCGTCCGAGCGCCCCCGGGCGCACGCACCCGAGCCTGTGGCCGCCCCCTCGCCCGGGGCCGTCCCCGCACCTGTGTCCGTCCTCGTGCCCGCGCGGGGTGCGGCGAGCGGAGGGCCGCTCCACCAGGGGCGGCGCTCACTCTCGGCGACCGGCGGCGGGCCGCCCGCGCCCCGACGTACCGATGCAGCAGGGGCCAGGGGGGCGCACGGGGCGGGAAAGGCGTGTGCGGCGTACGCCGCCTGTACGACAGTGCGCCTTCGTGCGCGGTACTCCGCCCGAGATATCGGGTATGGGCCCTTTACCGGCACGAAACCGCATATGTGCAGGGCTGGGGATGATCGACTTGATCGACACGGAAGGCGACCGTGCCGAGTGGACCTTTCCGGCGGACCCGCGGGCGGTGCGCACCGCCCGCTCGCTCGTCCGCGGCAGGCTGCGCGAGTGGGGTCTCGAAGCGCTGGACGACATGGCCGAGCTGCTGGTCAGTGAGGTGATGACCAATGCGCTGCGGCATGCTTACGGACCCGTGGTCGTCTGCCTCGTCCGTCCGGGCGGTCCGCTCGACGCCCTCCGCGTCGAGGTGTCGGACCCGCTGCCCGACCTGCCGCGCGCACGCCCCGTGAGACCGGAGGACGAGAGCGGGCGGGGACTGCATCTGGTGGCGTGCTCGTCGCGCGCCTGGGGCGCCCGCCCCAAGGAGACAGGTAAGACGGTGTGGTTCGAACTCGCCGTGCCCGACCGGGCGCACGGTGCCTGACGGGCCGGGCGGAGTGTGCGCCGGGGGTCACTCTCCGGCGATTCGCACGATTCCGGCCGCCGACCGGGATGCAAGATCGTGGTTCGACCGCGTGCCGCCTGGTTAGAAGACTGAGAGTGTCGCCACGGACGGACCGAAAAGCATCGGGATCGTCCTGTGATCGTGAACACCGTGTTGTGCGGCACCGTAGTGCTGGATACTGCGGGCAGCCGCCCCCGGTGACCGGTGCCGGACGCGGTGAGCTGGAGGGGACGGTTCGCGTGAGCGAGATACCAGCGAAGGCCACGGAGTCCGAGGACCCGGCGGGCCGCGCGGTGAGCGGTACGGGCGAGCCCGCGGCGGACGCGTCGGACACGTCGGGCGGCGCGGTGTGGCAGAGCAGCCCGCCCGGCTCGATCTACGACTACATCAGGGTCGCCTCCTTCTCGATCGGCCCCGACGGCCTCGTCGACCAGTGGAGTCTGCGCGCCGAGCAGCTCTTCGGCATCCCCGCGGAGCAGGTGCTGGGCCGCGACCCGATCCAGGCGTTCGTCACGCCCGACCGGCGCGAGCGCGGCCAGCGCAAGATGGCCGAGATCCTCGACGGCCGCGAGTGGACCGGCGTCGTGCCCTTCCGGCTGCCCGCGCCCGAGGGCGGCCGGCCGCCCGGCACGTGTCAGGAGGGGCTCGCCGAGGTCTACGTGATGCCGACGCGGACGGAGGAGGGCGAGCGGGCCGCGGTCTGCATCGTCGTCGACGTGCGCACGCTGCGCGGCATCGAGACCGATCTCGCCGCCTCGCAGGCCATTTTCGGCCAATCCCCGTTCGGCTTCGTACTGATCGACACCGATCTGCGGGTGCGCCGCGCCAACCAGCGGTTCGCCTCCGTCTTCGGCGGCAGCGTCGACGACCACCGCGGCCGCACGGTCCACGACTACCTGACGTCCAGCGAGGCCGAGCGCGTCGTCGCGACCCTGCGCCGCGTGCTGAGGACCGGCGAGTCCGTCACGGAGATGCTGGTCACCGGGTCGGTGCCGGGATCGAACGAGAAGCGCCACTGGTCCGTCAACCTCTACCGCGTCCACAGCGGTTCGGGCCGCCCCATCGGCGTCGCCTGGCTCGGCACCGACATCACCCGCCGCCGCGCCGCGGCCAGGGAGGCGGCCCACGCCCGCCGCAACCTCGCCCTCCTCAACGAGGCGGGCGCCCGCATCGGCACCACCCTCGACCTGGAGACCACCGCGCGGGAACTCCTCGACGTGGTCGTCCCCGGCTTCTGCGACTTCGCCACCGTCGATCTCTACCAGGGGCTGCTCTCCGGCGACGAGGCCCCGCCCGGCCTCGCGGACGGCAGCGCCGAGCTGCGCCGCGTCGCCCACGCCAGCGCCGTCGCCGACGCCCCCTTCCAGGGCGCGCCCGCGCCCGTGGACCTCGGCGCCGTCCACCACTACCCGTTCAACTCGCCGTACGCGGACGCCCTGCGCACCGCCCGCTCCCGCACCGTCCCCGCCGGGGACGGCGGCCTGATCCAGTCCACGCTGGCCGTCCCGATGGTCGCCCACGACACCGTCGTCGGCCTCGTGCAGTTCTCCCGTACGAAGGGCAGCGAGCCCTTCGGGGAGCGCGACCGCGCCCTCGCGGCCGAGCTCGCCGCGCGCGCCGCCGTCTGCATCGACAACGCCCGGCTGTACCGGCGCGAGCACGAGCGCGCGCTGATCCTGCAGCGCTCCCTGCTGCCGCCGGGCGACCCGGAGGCGTCCGGCCTGGACATCGCCTGCCGCTACCTGCCCGGCAACGCGGCCACCGAGGTCGGCGGCGACTGGTTCGACGTCATCGCCCTCCCCGGCCACCGCACCGCCCTGGTCGTCGGCGACGTCATGGGCCGCGGCCTGCGCGCCGCCGTCGCGATGGGCGAGCTCCGCACGGCCGTGCGCACCCTGGCCCTGCTCGACCTGGAGCCGGCCGAGGTCCTCTCCGCCCTGGACGAGATCGCGCGCGGGCTCGGCACCCCGGGAGGCGTCCAGCAGGCCACCCGCACCGCCCGCCAGTCCCGCGACGCCGACCTCTCCGAGGTCTACCTAGCGACCTGCGTGTACGCGGTCTACGACTCGGTGACCCGGCGGTGCACCTTCGCCAACGCCGGCCACCTCCCGCCGGTCCTCGTCGAGCCCGGCGAGAGCGCGCTGATGCTGGACGTACCGCCCGGGATGCCGCTCGGCGTCGGCGGCGAGCCGTTCGAGGAGGTCGAGGTCGAGCTGCCGGAGGGCTCGCTCCTGGCGCTCTACACGGACGGCCTGGTGGAGTCCCGCGACCATCCGCTGGACGAGGGGCTCCAGGCGTTCATCGGGGCGCTCAGGGACCCCGCCCGTCCCCTGGAGGACGTCTGCGACACCGTCCTCAACACCCTCGACACCCACCACGGCGAGGACGACATCGCCCTCCTGATGGCACGTGTACAGGGACTGCCCGCCGAGTCCGTCGGCGACTGGACGCTGCCGCGCGAGCCGCGCAGTGTGGGCCGCGCCCGCGAGTACGCCCGGTCCCAGCTCCTGGCCTGGGACCTCGAACCGCTCGTCGACACCGCCGAGCTGCTGGTCAGCGAGCTGGTGACCAACGCCCTGCGGTACGGCGAGGGCGAGATCCGGCTCCGGCTGCTGCTCGACCGCACGATGGTGTGCGAGGTCTGGGACGCGGGCCTGGTCCAGCCGCGCAGGCGGCGCGCCCGCGACACCGACGAGGGCGGACGAGGTCTCCAGCTCGTGGGGCTGCTCAGCGCGGCCTGGGGCTCCCGCCGCACGCCGCACGGCAAGACGGTGTGGTTCGAGCTCCCGCTGCCCGGCGACGACACGCCCCTCGCGGACCCGGCGGAGGCACTGCTCAGCCTGTTCTGAGCCGGCGGGCACGGCGCGGACGGTTGGGCACGGCGCGGACGCCCCGCGGCGGCCGGCAGGGGTCAGCGGTGCCCGCGCCGGCCCGCGGCCGGTCCGGTCCCGAGGCGATCGCCCGCGTCCCCGCCGGCGTACGGCCCGCCGCACGGCCCGTCGCGCGGCGGACGCCCGGCCGCCGCGCCGTCCGGCACCGTCCGCGTCCGGGCCCGCCTTCTGCGCCGTACGCACGCGTACGACGCCAGCACACCCGCGCCGCCCGCCGTGACGAAGGGCGGGAGGAGGTCGGCCGTGCCCGGCTCGCCGCCGTCGGCCCCGGCGGGACCCTCGGCCGCGGGGAGGACGGGCGCCCGCCCCGTCCCGGCGGCGGCTCCCGGGTTCCCGGCGCCCGCCGTGACCCAGGGCAGCGCCAGCCAGGCCGCGCCCACCAGCCCGCCGAGCACGCCCTGCACCACCCGCGCGCGCAGGCCTGTGCGGGGCGAGGGGGCGCGCGGGCGGCCCCGTCCGGGGGATCGACTCACAGAGGGAGCGTATGGCCGTACACCCGGCATCGCTACCGAAGTACGGACAGAACCGCTCACCGCATCCCGTCCGGCTCGGCGCCCCGTATCTCGCCCGGCTCGGCGCCCCGCCCCCTCACGGCCTGCGGAGAGGCCCCGATGCCCGCGGGGACGCCCCGGGGCCTACGGCGACGGCCGCCTCCTGATCTTCGAGCCCAGCCACACCAGAGGGTCGTACTTGCGGTCGGCCGCGCGCTCCTTCAGCGGGATCAGCGCGTTGTCGGTGATGCGGATGCCCTCCGGGCAGACCTCCGTGCAGCACTTGGTGATGTTGCAGTAGCCGAGGCCGTGCTCGTCCTGGGCGGTCCGCTTGCGGTCCAGGCCGCCCTCCTCCGCGGCGTCCAGGGGGTGCATGTCGAGCTCCGCCACGCGCATCAGGAAGCGCGGGCCCGCGAAGGCCGGCTTGTTCTCCTCGTGGTCGCGCACCACGTGGCAGGTGTCCTGGCACAGGAAGCACTCGATGCACTTGCGGAACTCCTGCGGGCGGTCCACGTCCTCCTGCATCATGCGGTACTCGCCGGGCCCGAGGCCGGGGGGAGGCACGAAGGCGGGCACCTCGCGCGCCTTCGCGTAGTTGAAGCCGACGTCCGTCACCAGGTCGCGGACCACGGGGAAGGCGCGCAGCGGCGTCACCGTGACCGTCTCCTCGCGGCCGAAGACGGACATGCGGGTCATGCACATCAGCCGCGGCCGCCCGTTGACCTCCGCCGAGCAGGAACCGCACTTGCCCGCCTTGCAGTTCCAGCGGACGGCCAGGTCCGGTGCCTGCGTCGCCTGGATGCGGTGGACGATGTCGAGGACGACCTCCCCGTCGTTCACCTCGACCTCGAAGTCCTCCAGGCCGCCGCCCCCGGCGTCCCCGCGCCACACCTCGAAACGGGCCTGATAGCTGCTCACTCGTAGAGCTCCTCTTCGGCGAGGTACTTGACCAGCTCCTCCTTCTCGAACAGGGCGAGCAGGTCGGGGCGGACGGGTTCGGTGTTCTCGCGCTCCAGGTCGATCTGGCCGCGTACGGGGTCGGTCGCCGCGAGGCCGCCGGTGGGGTCCGCGAGCCGGCACAGCAGGTTCACGCGGCGCCAGGCGCGGTCCATCGCCGGGTGGTCCTCGCGGGTGTGGCCGCCGCGCGACTCGGTGCGCTCCAGGGCGGCCCGCGCCACGCACTCGCTGACCAGCAGCATGTTGCGCAGGTCGAGCGCGAGGTGCCAGCCGGGGTTGAACTGCCGGTGCCCCTCGACGCCCGCACGGCGCGCCCGTACGCGCAGGTCCGCGAGCTTCTCCAGGGCCTTCTCCATCTCCGGCTGCCGGCGGATGATGCCGACCAGGTCGTTCATCGTCTGCTGGAGCTCCTGGTGCAGGGTGTACGGGTTCTCCGGCGGGCGTCCGTCCGCGCGGCCGGGCTCCTGCCCCTCGGCGGAGAAGGGCCGCAGCGCCTCGGCCGCCGCCGCGTCCACCTGCGCGTCGTCCGCCACGGGCCGGGCGGTGAGGCCCGCCGCGTACGCGGCGGCGTACAGTCCGGCGCGGCGGCCGAAGACCAGCAGGTCGGACAGGGAGTTGCCGCCCAGCCGGTTCGAGCCGTGCATGCCGCCGGCCACCTCGCCGGCCGCGTACAGGCCCGGCACCCCGCGGGCCGCCGCGGTGTCGGAGTCGACCGCGATGCCGCCCATCACGTAGTGGCAGGTCGGGCCGACCTCCATCGCCTCGGCCGTGATGTCGACGTCCGCCAGCTCCTTGAACTGGTGGTACATCGACGGCAGCCGGCGCCGGATCACCTCGGCGGGCATCCGCGTCGACACGTCCAGGAACACCCCGCCGTGCGGGGAGCCGCGGCCCGCCTTGACCTCGGCGTTGATGGCGCGGGCGACCTCGTCGCGGGGGAGCAGCTCGGGCGGGCGCCGGTTGCGGTCCGGGTCCTCGTACCAGCGGTCGCCCTCGTCCTCCGACTCGGCGTACTTCTCCTTGAAGACGTCGGGGATGTAGTCGAACATGAACCGCTTGCCCTCGGAGTTGCGCAGCACCCCGCCGTCCCCGCGCACCGACTCGGTGACGAGGATGCCCTTCACCGACGGCGGCCAGACCATGCCCGTGGGATGGAACTGCACGAACTCCATGTTCAGCAGCGGCGCGCCCGCCAGCAGCGCCAGCGCGTGCCCGTCGCCGGTGTACTCCCAGGAGTTCGACGTCACCTTGAAGGACTTGCCGATACCGCCGGTGGCGACGACCACGGCCGGGGCCTCCAGCACGAAGAAGCGGCCGGTCTCGCGCTCGTACGCGAACACCCCTGATACCCGGCCGCCGTCCTTGAGGATCCGGGTGACCGTGCACTCCTGGAACACCTTGAGCCGGGACTCGTGGTCGCCGGTCTCCCGGTGGTCCTCCTGCTGGAGCGCGACGACCTTCTGCTGGAGGGTGCGGATCAGCTCCAGGCCGGTGCGGTCGCCGACGTGCGCGAGGCGCGGGTACTCGTGGCCGCCGAAGTTGCGCTGCGAGATCCGCCCGTCCTTCGTGCGGTCGAACAGGGCGCCCCAGGTCTCCAGCTCCCACACCCGGTCGGGGGCCTCCTGCGCGTGCAGCTCGGCCATCCGCCACTGGTTGAGGAACTTGCCGCCGCGCATCGTGTCGCGGAAGTGCACCCGCCAGCCGTCCCCCGCGTTGACGTTGCCCATCGCCGCCGCGATGCCGCCCTCGGCCATCACCGTGTGCGCCTTGCCGAACAGCGACTTGCAGACCACGGCCGTCCGGGCGCCGCGTTCGCGGGCCTCGATCGCGGCCCGCAGCCCGGCGCCCCCCGCGCCCACCACGACGACGTCCCACTGCTGCCGCTCCACTTGAGCCATCAGAACAACCTCGGATCGTCGAAGGCGCCCGTCGCGAGCAGGTACACGTAGAAGTCGGCGAGCGCCACGCTCACCAGGGACGCCCAGGCGAGCAGCGCGTGGCGGCCGTTCAGCCTGCTGACCAGGCCCCACATCCGGTAGCGCACGGGGTGCCGGGAGAAGTGCCGCAGCCGGCCGCCGACGATGTGCCGGCACGAGTGGCAGGAGAGCGTGTACGCCCAGATCAGCACGATGTTGACCAGGAAGACGAGGGTGCCGAGGCCCATGTGGCCCCAGGCGTAGGTCTCGTCGCGGAAGGCCAGCACGGTGTCGTAGGTGAGGATCCCGGCGACGAGGAGGGCGGCGTAGAAGAAGTACCGGTGGACGTTCTGCAGGACCAGCGGGAAGCGGGTCTCGCCGGTGTACTTCGCGTGCGGCTCGGCCACCGCGCAGGCCGGCGGGCTCGCCCAGAAGCCGCGGTAGTAGGCCTTGCGGTAGTAGTAGCAGGTCAGCCGGAAGCCGAGCGGGAAGATGAGGATCAGCAGCGCGGGGGACAGGCCCCACCAGGCGCCGAAGACCTCCCAGTTGGGGCCGCCCCGCATCGGCGCGCAGTTCTCCGCCAGGCACGGCGAGTAGAACGGCGAGACGTACGGGGCGGCGTAGTAGTCGGTGTTCGCGAACGCCCGCCAGGTCGAGTACACGACGAAGGCCAGCAGTCCGGCGGCGGTGGCGGCGGGCGTCAGCCACCAGCGGTCGGTCCGCAGGTGCGGGGCGGCGATCGCGGCGCGCGTACCGGTGCGTACGCCGCCGCGCGGAGGATGGGGTTCCGTACCAGTGGCCAAGGAGAGCTCCGGTAGGGGTCAGGGGGCGTGCCGGTGGTGGGCGCCGAGCCCCTCGTCGTCCGAGTCCGTCCACAGCGAGCTGTCGTACGGGGTGTCGGGGATTGGGACGAGGTCGGCCCGCCGGGGCGCCGCGGGGCCCGCCTGTCCGGCGGCCGGGGGTGCGGGGCGCGAGCCCGGCGCGGCCTCGCGCAGCAGCGCGACGCTCTCGCGCAGGTGGTCCGCGTCGGTGCGCACCCGGCGCATCTCCAGCCCGCCGCCGAGCTGCTGCTCCAGACGCCCCACGCAGCGGAGCAGGTCGTCGAGGCTGCGCTGGACGGACGTCAAGTCGTCGTGCAGAGACATGACTTGCCCTCACTTCCGGGGACCCGGCGGTCCTGGGCGGCAACGTTCATGCGCCTGCGAGTGTTGCGCGTCACACCTGGCCGTGGGAAGGGATGTGCAGGGATTGCCGGATCCCGCCGCCCACCGTGCGCCGGGCGCACGCCCCTCGTGCCCCGCCCGCCCCCCGCGCCCGCCACGGCGCGGGCGCCACGAGAAGTCCGCGGCGTCGCGTACGGACCGCGGCGGCGCGTACGGACCGCGGCGGCGCACGGGGCCGTGGCGTCGCGCGCAGGGTGCGGTGTCCGCGCAAAGGCCCGTGGCACCGGGGCGCGGGCGGGCTGAGCGCCGGACGGCGGCCGTTGCGCCGCACGGGTGACCTTCGCCCCGCGCGCCGCCGTGTCGCCGCGGCCGCGCGGGGACCCTCCCCTTCAGTGGGCCGTAGATGTGATCAGCTCCATATACCGCCGAACGTGACCGGTCGCGGCACTCGCCCGCCGCGCGGGAGCGGCCCGGCGAGCCCCGGAGGTAGCAGTGATGTCCCACGACGGCGTCGGGCCGCGCGCGGTGGTGCGTGCGGTCGCGTTCCTCACGGCGGGCGTGCTCGCGGTGTCCGCCCTGTCCGCGTGCAGTTCCGAGGAGGAGGGCGGGCGGCCCACCGCGAGCCGGGACATCGCGCCCACGGAGCGCGACGCCGTCGCCGACGGCGGCACCCTGCACTGGGCCGTGGACGCCGTCCCGCAGACCCTCAACGCCTTCCAGGCGGACGCCGACGCCACCACCTCGCGGATCGCCGGCGCCGTGCTGCCCTCGCTGTACCGCGTCGACGAGGCGGGGCGGCCGCGCCGCAACCCCGACTTCCTGGAGTCCGCGAAGGTCGTGGAGCGCGAGCCCAAGCAGGTCGTCCTGTACAAGCTCAACCAGCAGGCCGTGTGGAGCGACGGCCGGGAGATCGGCGCCGCCGACTTCGCCGCCCAGTGGCGCGCCCTGTCGGGCAGGGACACCGCCTACTGGACCGCCCGCAACGCCGGGTACGACCGCATCCAGAAGATCGAGCGCGGCGCGAGCGACCTGGAGGTCCGCGTCACCTTCGCCAAGCCGTACGCGGACTGGCGCTCGCTCTTCACGCCGCTGTACCCGAAGCAGGTCATGGGCAGCCCCGACGCCTTCAACGACGGGGCGCGCGACGCGCTCGCGGCCACCGCGGGGCCGTTCACGGTCGAGAGGGTCGACCGCGCCTCGGGGGACGTGCGCCTCGGCCGCGAACCCCGCTGGTGGGGGCGTCCCGCGAAGCTCTCGGAGCTGGTGCTGCGCGCGGTTCCGCGCGGGAAGCGGGCCGAGGCGCTGGCCGCCGGCCGCCTCGACCTGGCCGACGTCGACCCCGCCGAGGCCCGCCGGATCACCCTCGCGGGCCGCGCCGAGGGAGCTTCCGGTCCCCTCGCGCACGGTCCCGGCGGCGCGGCGGGCCCCGGCGCGGCGCTGCGCTCGTGGGCGGTCGCGCACGGCACCGACGAGGAGGCGGCGGCCGAGGAGACCACCGCGCGCGCGGAGGCCGCCGCGTACGCGAAGCAGCAGGCGGCGCTGCGCGGCTACGAGGTCCGCAAGTCCCTCGACCCCTCGTACACGCAGCTCGCGCTCAACGGGTCGCGCGGGCCGCTCGCCGACGAGCGGGTGCGCCGGGCCGTGGCGCGCGCGCTCGACCGCGGGGCCCTCGCCGAGTCGGTGCTGAAGCCGCTCGGGCTGCCCGCCGTGCCGGTGGACAGCCACCTGGCCCTCGCCGGGCAGCACGTGTACGCGGACGGCAGCGGGGCGCTCGGCGGCGAGGACACCGCGCAGGCGCGGGCGCTGCTGGCGGACGCCGGGTGGGTGCCGGACGGCGCGGCGGGGGAGAAGCGGGCGGGACAGGCGGCCGGCGGCGGGGACGGGAGGAAGGACGGACAGGGGAGCGGGCCGGGGGAGGCGGACGGCTCCGGGGACGACGGCGCGCACATCGTCGGCGAGGGCGGGAGTGAGAGCGGGAGCGGGGCGGACGGGGAGGCGGCGTACGGGGAGGGGGCGTACGGGGGCGACGGCAAGCCCGGTGACAGCGCCGCCGCCCTGCTCGCGCCCGCGCCGGCCGCCGCGCCCCAGCGGGCGGCGCTGCGCGACCAGGCCGAGGCGCTGGACACGGACGCGTCCGCCCGGCGGTACCACGGCGACCGGGACGGACAGGGGCCGGAGGCGCGGGGGGCGGACCGGCACCTGGCCCAGGAGGGCAAGCAGCGGCTGGGCGGGGCGCCGGGTGCCTACGCGCCCCGGGGCACCGCGGCCCCGGCGGGTGCCGGCGCCCGGCCGCTGGCCAAGGACGGCAAGCCGCTGGTGCTGCGGTTCGTGCTGCCCTCCGGGCCCGGCTCGGAGTCGCTGCGGACGGCCGGCGACCGGATCGCGGGGATGCTGAAACGTATCGGCATCCGTACGGAGATCTCCGAGGTCGACGACGCCTCCTTCTTCAAGGACCACATCGCCTCCGGCGCGTACGACCTGGCGCTCTACTCGTGGCCCGCGTCCGCCTTCCCGGCGACCGACGCCCGGCCGATCTACGCCAAGCCGGTGCCGGCCGCCGACGGCTCGCTGAACGTCGAGCAGAACTACACCCGGGTCGGCACCGACGAGGTCGACCAGCTCTTCGACCAGGCCGTCGGCGAGCTGGACGAGGACCAGGCGCGCGACCTGATGCGCAAGGCCGACGCCCGCATCTGGGCCTGTGCGGGCTCCGTCCCCCTCTACCAGCGCCCCCAGCTGACGGCCGCCCGCACCGACCTGGCCAACGCGGGCGCCTTCGGCTTCCAGACGCCGGTCTACGAGGACCTGGGCTTCCTGAAGAAGGGGAGGACGTCGCCCGGGGCGTGACGGGGCGGACGGCGGGCGTCCCCCGGCACGGACCCGGGACGGCCCGGGCCCGGCGGGGGAACAAGGGACGGCGGCCGGCGACGCCGGCACCGGTCCCGGTGGACACGGCCTGCACATCCAGGGCCCGGCGCGGCCGGGGGTGATCTCCGGTCCCCGGGTGCGCCCGGGCGGCCCCTTCCCTTGCCCGGCCGAGGGAGGGAGGCGGTCTTCGGTCCCGGGTGCGCCCGGGCGGCCCCTCCCCCTTGCCCGGCCGGAGGTGGGCGCGGTCTCCGGTCCCGGGTGTGCCCGGGCGGTCCCTCCCCTTGCCCGGCCGGGGTCCGGACCCAGATGCGCAGCGCGTTCCCGAGAGCCGCTTCCCGCCTGGTCCCGGGCGCGTCCGGGACCAGGGACGGCGCCCGCGCCCCCGCCGCCCCCCGGGGCCCGCGGCCCCTCGCTCCGCCGTACCTGCGAAGGACACGTACCATGGGGTGAGGCCGTGGCACGTCCAGCCCGGCAGGGCCCGCGGGACGCAGACGTCCGCGAGGCAGTCCTCACACCCCGGGAGATACGCCGCACTATGGCCACGCGCCACGACATCCGCAACGTCGCCATCGTCGCCCACGTCGACCACGGCAAGACGACCATCGTCGACGCCATGCTCAAGCAGGCCGGCGCCTTCGCCGCGCACCAGCTCGACTCGGTCGACGACCGCATGATGGACTCGAACGACCTGGAGCGTGAGAAGGGCATCACGATCCTCGCCAAGAACACGGCGGTGAAGTATCACCCCAAGGACGGCGGGGAGCCCATCACGATCAACATCATCGACACCCCCGGCCACGCCGACTTCGGCGGCGAGGTCGAGCGCGGCCTGTCGATGGTCGACGGTGTCGTACTGCTCGTCGACGCCTCCGAGGGCCCGCTGCCGCAGACCCGGTTCGTGCTGCGCAAGGCGCTGCAGGCCCGGCTGCCCGTCATCCTGTGCATCAACAAGACGGACCGCCCGGACGCCCGGATCGACGAGGTCGTCAACGAGACCTACGACCTCTTCCTCGACCTGGACGCCGACGAGGACCAGATCGAGTTCCCGATCGTCTACGCCTGCGGCCGTGACGGCGTGGCGTCCCTCACCAAGCCGGAGGACGGCACCGTCCCCTCCGACTCCACCAACCTGGAGCCGTTCTTCTCCACGATCCTGGAGCACATCCCGGCCCCGACCTACGACGAGGACGCCCCGCTCCAGGCCCACGTCACCAACCTGGACGCCGACAACTTCCTCGGCCGCATCGCGCTGCTGCGCGTGCAGCAGGGCGAGCTGAAGAAGGGCCAGACGGTCGCGTGGATGAAGCGCGACGGGTCCGTCAGCAACGTCCGCATCAGCGAGCTGCTGATGACCGAGGCCCTCACGCGCAAGCCCGCGGAGAAGGCCGGCCCGGGTGACATCTGCGCCGTCGCCGGCATCCCCGACATCATGATCGGCGAGACCCTGGCCGACCCGGAGAACCCGGTCGCGCTGCCGCTGATCACGGTCGACGAGCCCGCGATCTCCATGGTCATCGGTACCAACACCTCCCCGCTGGTCGGCCGCGGCGGCACCGGCAAGGGCGCCGACAACAAGGCGGCGGTCAAGGACCGCAAGGTCACCGCCCGCCAGGTCAAGGACCGCCTGGACCGCGAGCTGATCGGTAACGTCAGCCTCCGGGTGCTGGACACCGAGCGCCCCGACGCCTGGGAGGTGCAGGGCCGCGGTGAGCTCGCGCTCGCCATCCTGGTCGAGCAGATGCGCCGCGAGGGCTTCGAGCTGACCATCGGCAAGCCGCAGGTGGTCACCAAGGAGATCGACGGCAAGGTCCACGAGCCGGTCGAGCGCATGACCATCGACGTGCCCGAGGAGCACATGGGCGCGGTCACGCAGCTCATGGGTGTCCGCAAGGGCCGCATGGACAACATGTCCAACCACGGCTCCGGCTGGGTCCGCATGGAGTTCGTCGTCCCCTCGCGCGGTCTGATCGGCTTCCGTACGGAGTTCCTGACCAGCACCCGCGGCACGGGCATCGCCCACTCCATCCACGAGGGCCACGAGCCCTGGTTCGGCACGCTGACGACCCGCAACAACGGCTCGCTGGTCGCCGACCGCTCCGGCACGGTCACGGCGTTCGCCATGACGAACCTCCAGGAGCGCGGCGTGCTCTTCGTCGAGCCCGGCACCGAGGTGTACGAGGGCATGATCGTCGGTGAGAACTCGCGCTCCGACGACATGGACGTGAACATCACCAAGGAGAAGAAGCTCACGAACATGCGGTCCTCGACCGCCGACGTGGCCGAGTCGATCGTGCCCCCGCGCAAGCTCTCCCTGGAGCAGTCGCTGGAGTTCTGCCGCGACGACGAGTGCGTCGAGGTGACCCCGGAGGCCGTGCGCATCCGCAAGGTGAACCTGGACGCCCGCGAGCGCGCCCGCGCCGCGAGCCGCGCCAAGCACGGCTGATCCGGCCGGTCCCGGCCGGTGAGGCGGTCCGTCCGGGCCGCCTCACCGGCACGGCGTGGGGCACTCCGCGGTTTCGCCGCCGCGGGGTGCCCCACGCCCGTTTCGGGCGTCCGGGACCGCTTCGGGCGCGGGTTCGGCGGGGACGCCTTCGGGCCGGGAGGAGGGCGTTCCCGGCGCGCAGGGGCGGCGAGGGCTCCCCGGGCCGGCGTCCTGGACGCATGCCCCGGACGGGCGCTCCGGTCGTTCCGTGCGCTCGATGTGCCCCGGGCTCTCCGGGCGTTCCGCGTACGTCGGGTGCTCCGGACACCCCGGCCGCCCGGGAGGCGGCCGCCTCCCGGGCCGGGGCGGTCCCGTACGGCGGGCGCAAAGGATAGGGAAAACCCTTTGATGGCCGACCGGACCCCGCGAAGCGGCCGTGTTGCCACTACCTTGCTGTCCGCGTGAGCCCCGCGCGGGCGCGCGGCCCGTTCCGGGCCCGGCGCGCGGACGTGCCCGGCCGGCTGCCGGGCGGTCCGCCGGGGGGCCCGCGGGGACGGTCCGCCGCGAGGTCCGCGGAACGGGCCGTCACGGGTCCCGCCGGACGCGTGACGGGGCGTCCCTTCCGCCGGCACGGCGGACCGGGGCACCCGGACGCGGTCCCCGCAACCCGTTTTCTTCTCCCGAACGTCCGGAATGCGGACACCTGCGACCGATAGATGTGTAACAAGTCCGTTTCGCAGGGATCTTTCTGCAAACCCTTTGTCCGGGTTTTGGAAGAAGTAGGTGGCAGGTGTGATCGAACCGAGACCTTGTGAGTGTGGTCGCGCCCTTGCCCATGGCAGATAGTTAGGCGCGTAGAGCTCGGATCGAGGGGTCCCGCGCTGCAGGCGGCGCCGACTCACGAGCGCAGGGGACACCGGCAGCTTCTCCGTCCTGAATGACGGTGGAATGTCCTGTGTCCTCTCTTGCGGTGAACCAATGGACTCATGAGGAGGAACCCATGCGCGGTGCCAAGAGCGCCAAGTGGGTCGCGATAGCCGCGGTTGTGGCGCTGAGCGCGACCGCCTGTGGTGGCAGTGACAGCGACGGGGGCAAGGCCGCCGCCGACCCGAACGGGAAGTTCTCGGTCGAGGTCGGTGAGCCGCAGAACCCGCTGCAGCCGGCCAACACCATGGAGTCCAACGGCAGCATCGTCACCAAGGCGCTGTTCACCGGCCTGGTCGACTACAACTCCGACGGCGAAATCGTCATGATGAACGCCCAGTCGGTCGACTCCGAGGACAACAAGACCTTCACGGTCAAGCTGAAGTCGGGCTGGAAGTTCCACGACGGCACCCCGGTGACCGCCGAGTCCTACGTCAAGGCCTGGAACTGGGCCGCCAACCCGGAGAACAAGCAGACCAACAGCTTCTGGTTCTCCGACATCAAGGGCTACGACGAGGTCGCCCCGGCCAAGGGCAAGCCCAAGGCCACCGAGCTGTCCGGTCTGAAGGTCGTCGACGACACCACCTTCACCATCGAGCTGAGCAAGGCGCTGCCCTACTTCGTCTACAAGCTCGGTTACGAGGTCTTCTCGCCGCTGCCGGAGTCCTTCTACAAGGACCCGAAGGCCGCGGGCGAGAAGCCGGTCGGCAACGGCCCCTACAAGTTCGTCAGCTGGCAGCACAAGAAGCAGATCGAGGTCGAGCGCTACGACGACTACCAGGGTCCGAACAAGGCCAAGAACGGCGGAGTGATCTTCAAGAACTACTCCAAGCTCGAGACGGCCTACCAGGACCTGAAGTCCGGCAACCTCGACGTGATGCGCCAGGTCGCCCCGCGTGACCTGCCGGTCTACAAGGCCGACCTCGGCGACCGCGCGGTGGACCAGTCGTACTCCTCGATCCAGAGCATCGCCGTCGCCTACTACACCAAGCAGTGGAAGGACGTCGACCCGAAGGTCATCCAGGGTCTGTCCATGGCGATCGACCGCGACACCATCACCAAGACGGTGCTCCAGGGCACCCGTGAGCCCGCCACCGGCTGGGTCGCCAAGGGCGTCCTGGGCTACCAGGAGAACGCGGCCGGCGACGTCACCAAGTACGACCCGGCCAAGGCCAAGCAGCTCATCAAGGAGGGCGGCGGCGTCCCGGGCAACAAGATCTCCATCCAGTACAACGCGGACGGCGGTCACAAGGAGTGGGTGGAGGCGGTCTGCGGCTCCATCACCAAGGCCACGGGCGTGGAGTGCGTCGGCGACTCCAAGGCCGACTTCCAGGCGGACCTCAACGCCCGCGACAACAAGGAAGTCAAGTCGCTCTACCGCTCCGGCTGGGTGCTCGACTACCCCTTCAACGCCAACTTCATCCGTGACCTGTTCGGCACCAAGTCGGACGGCAACCAGGGCGGCTTCTCCAGCAAGGAGATCGACGACCTGATCGCCAAGGCGGACTCGGCGAAGACGCTGGAGGAGTCGGAGAAGCTCTACCAGCAGCTCGAGAAGGAACTGCCGAAGTACATGCCGAGCATCCCGCTCTGGTACTACAAGGTCAACGCGGGCTACTCGGAGAAGGTCTCCGGCGTGAAGTACGCCCAGGACGGCGACCCGATCCTGACCGGCGTTGAGGTCAAGAAGTAACCGCTGACGACAGCGTGAGCCGTGCCGCACCCGCACAGGGTGCGGCACGGTGGCGGCCGTGAAGGCCGGGGGGCCCTTTTCACCGCGTACGTACGGAAGACCCGCAGGGGAGCCGTACGCGTGCGGTGAAAAGGGCCTGCCGCTGTAACCGACATGGAGGCACCATGGGGCGCTATGTCGCACGACGACTGCTCCAGATGATCCCGGTGTTCATCGGGACGACCCTGCTGATTTTCCTGATGGTCTACGCCCTGCCCGGCGACCCCGTGCGGGGGCTCTTCGGCGACAAGGGCGCGAGCCCGGCGGTGCTCGAATCGCTGCGGCACGAGTACGGCCTCGACAAGCCCGTCCTGGTCCAGTACTGGGACTACATGCAGAACATCGTTCTGCACTTCGACTTCGGCACGCAGATCGCCAGCGGCCGCCCGGTCACCGACATCCTGGGCGAGGCCTTCCCGGTCACGCTCCGCCTGGCCGGCCTGGCCTTCCTCATCGAGGCGACCCTCGGCATCCTGCTCGGCGTCGTGGCCGGCCTGCGCGCGGGCAAGGCGGCCGACACGGCCGTCCTCTTCCTGACGCTGCTGCTGATCTCGGTGCCGGTCTTCGTGCTCGGCTACATCTTCCAGACGGTCTTCGCCTTCCAGCTGGGCTGGCTGGAGCCGTCGGTGGTCGACGACACCGACTTCATGCAGCTGCTGATGCCGGCCCTGGTGCTGGCCTGCGCCTCGCTCGCCTACGTGGCCCGCCTGACGCGTACGTCGGTCGCCGAGAACATGCGCGCCGACTACCTGCGCACGGCGGTGGCCAAGGGCCTGCCCCGGCGCCGGATCATCAGCGTCCACCTGATGCGCAACTCGCTCATCCCGGTGGTCACCTTCCTCGGTACCGACATCGGCGCCCTGATGGGCGGCGCCATCGTGACCGAGGGCATCTTCAACATCCACGGCGTCGGCGGCACCATCTACGAGTCGATCGTCCGCCGTGAGGGAACCACGCTCGTCGGCCTGGTGACGATCCTCGTTCTCGTCTACCTCGTCATGAGCCTGATCGTCGACCTGCTGTACGCGGTCCTGGACCCGAGGATCCGTTATGCCTGAGCTGACCACCAAGACCGCGGACGACCCGGTCGTGGCCACCGCCGTGAACGCGCCCGCCGCCAAGCCGGAGAAGACCCGCAGCATGTGGGGCGACGCCTGGCAGGACCTGCGCGGCAACTGGGTGTTCGTCGTCTCCGCGGTGCTGATCGTGCTCCTGATCGTCATGGCGGCCTTCCCCGGCCTGTTCACCAACGCCGATCCCAACGACAAGGACCTGACGCACTACCTGCAGCACCCGAACTACGGCCACTTCTTCTCCGCCGACTGGCTGGGCTACGACGGCCAGGGCCGCAGCGTGTACGCCCGCGCCATCCACGGCACGCGCGCCTCGCTGCTCGTCGGCGCCGGCACCACCCTGGTCGTGACCCTGTTCGGCGGCCTGATAGGCATGCTCTCCGGTTACTTCGGCGGCTGGCTCGACGCCGTGCTGTCCCGGGTGACGGACATGTTCTTCGGCATCCCGTTCCTGCTCGGCGCGATGGTCATGCTGAACTCCTTCACCGACCGCACCATCTGGGTCGTCATCGGCGCCCTGGCCTTCCTCGGCTGGACGCAGACGGCGCGTGTGATGCGCGGTTCGGTGATCACCATCAAGCAGGCGGACTACGTGCAGGCGGCCAAGGCGCTCGGCGCCGGGACCTCCCGCATCCTCTTCCGCCACGTGCTGCCCAACGCGGTGGCCCCGGTGATCGTCGTCGCGACGATCTCGCTCGGCGTCTACATCGGCGCCGAGGCCACGCTGTCCTTCCTGGGCCTCGGCCTCAACGGCGTGTCCTGGGGCAACGACATCTCGGACGGCGGCAACCAGATCCGGGTCGCGCAGTACATCATGCTCTACCCGTCGATCATGCTCAGCATCACGGTGCTGGCGTTCATCATGCTCGGTGAGGCCGTCCGCAACGCCCTCGACCCGAAGATGCGCTGAGGGAGGCGTACGTGACCATCATCGAAGACACCGCCCCGGTGCCCGCCCCGGGCGGTTCCGGCGACGCGCCGCTGCTCGAGGTGCGCGACCTGCACGTCGAGTTCCACACCCGCGAGGGCGTGGTCAAGGCCGTCAACGGCGTCAACTACAACGTGCACGCCGGTGAGACGCTCGCCGTGCTCGGCGAGTCCGGCTCCGGCAAGTCCGTGACCGCGCAGGCGATCATGGGCATCCTGGACATGCCGCCGGCGAGGATCCCGCAGGGCGAGATCCTCTTCCGCGGCCAGGACATGCTCAAGATGTCCGCCGAGGAGCGCCGCAAGATCCGCGGCCGGAAGATCGCCATGATCTTCCAGGACGCGCTCAGCTCGCTGAACCCGGTCCTCAGCGTCGGCTACCAGCTCGGCGAGATGTTCCGGGTCCACCAGGGCCTGTCCAAGAAGGAGGCCAAGGCCAAGGCCGTCGAGCTGATGGACCGGGTGAAGATCCCGGCCGCCGCGGCCCGGGTGGACGACTTCCCGCACCAGTTCTCGGGCGGTATGCGCCAGCGCATCATGATCGCCATGGCGCTGGCCCTGGAGCCGGACCTGATCATCGCCGACGAGCCCACCACGGCCCTCGACGTGACCGTCCAGGCCCAGGTGATGGACCTGCTCGCGGAGCTGCAGCGCGAGTACAACATGGGCCTGATCCTGATCACCCACGACCTCGGCGTGGTCGCCGACGTGGCGGACAAGATCGCCGTGATGTACGCGGGCCGGATCGTGGAGCGCGCCCCGGTCCACGAGCTGTACAAGCGGCCCGCGCACCCCTACACGCGCGGTCTGCTGGACTCGATCCCGCGCCTGGACCAGAAGGGGCAGGAGCTCTACGCGATCAAGGGCCTGCCGCCCAACCTGCTGCGCATCCCGTCCGGCTGCGCCTTCAACCCGCGCTGCCCCAAGGCCCAGGACGTGTGCCGTACGGACGTCCCGCCGCTGTACGAGGTCACCGAGCCGGACGGCACCCCGCTGGCGGGCCGCAACTCGGCGTGCCACTTCTGGAAGGAGACGATCCATGGCTGAGCTCAGCAAGAACGACGAGCGGGAGGCCACGCCGAACGTCTCCGAGGTGGACGTCGTCGACGCCCACTCCGAGACGGAGGCGGTCGCCGCCGTCGAGGCGCCCGTCGACCGCGGCGAGCCGATCCTGCAGATCCGCGGGCTGAAGAAGCACTTCCCGCTCACCCAGGGCATCCTGTTCAAGAGGCAGGTCGGCGCGGTGAAGGCCGTCGACGGCGTCTCCTTCGACCTGTACCAGGGCGAGACCCTGGGCATCGTGGGCGAGTCCGGCTGCGGCAAGTCCACGGTGGCCAAGCTGCTGATGAACCTGGAGCAGGCCACCGCGGGCGAGATCTTCTACAAGGGCCAGGACATCACCAGGCTGTCGGGGCGCGCCCTGAAGGCCGTGCGCCGCAACATCCAGATGGTCTTCCAGGACCCGTACACCTCGCTGAACCCGCGTATGACGGTGGGCGACATCATCGGGGAGCCCTTCGACATCCACCCCGAGGTGGCGCCGAAGGGCGACCGGCGGCGCAAGGTGCAGGAGCTGCTCGACGTGGTCGGGCTCAACCCCGAGTACGTCAACCGCTACCCGCACCAGTTCTCCGGCGGCCAGCGCCAGCGCATCGGCATCGCCCGCGGCCTCGCGCTCAACCCCGAGGTCATCATCTGCGACGAGCCGGTGTCGGCCCTGGACGTGTCGGTGCAGGCGCAGGTCATCAACCTGATGGAGAAGCTGCAGGACGAGTTCGACCTCTCCTACATCTTCATCGCCCACGACCTCTCCATCGTGCGGCACATCTCCGACCGGGTCGGCGTGATGTACCTCGGCAAGGTGGTGGAGATCGGCAGCGACGAGCAGATCTACGACCACCCGACGCACCCGTACACCCAGGCCCTGCTGTCGGCCGTGCCGCAGCCGGACCCGGAGGCCCGCGAGCACCGGGAGCGCATCATCCTCACCGGCGACGTGCCCTCGCCGGCCAACCCGCCCTCCGGCTGCAGCTTCCGCACCCGCTGCTGGAAGGCCGAGGCCCGGTGCGCGGAGGAGACGCCGCTGCTGGCGGTGCCCCAGCGCTTCCAGGGCGGGGACACCCCGGCGAACCACGAGTCGGCGTGCCACTTCGCCGAGGAGAAGGACGTCGTCCACGCGGCCTGACCAGGGCACGCCGCCTTTCGCGGCGATCGCGAACCGGTTCCCGGCACCGTTCCACGGTGCCGGGAACCTTCGTTTGCGGCCTCTGGGATCCGGGCGTGCGCGGGCCGCGGCGCGCGTGCATCCGGGTGGCCCGCCCCCGAACGGGCGAGGTGAATGTGCGTTACATCCCTTTTGTCTCCATAGTGGCCGGAAGGCACAGCGCTCCGGCGCTGGCGGTACGGCGCACAGGAGGAGGCACCGGATGCGTGGAGCCAGGCACGCCACATGGATCGCGGGAGCGGCGGCCGTCGCCCTCGCGGCGACGGCCTGCGGCGGGGGCGGCGGGAGCGACGGCGGCGACGGCTCCGGGGTCCTCAGCTCCTCCTGGGGCGACCCGCAGAACCCGCTGGAGCCGGCCAACACCAACGAGGTGCAGGGCGGCAAGGTCCTCGACATGGTCTTCCGCGGGCTGAAGCGCTACGACGCGAAGACCGGCGAGGCGAAGGACATGCTCGCCGAGAAGATCGAGACCTCCGACTCGCAGAACTTCACCGTCACGGTCGAGGACGGCTGGACGTTCAGCAACGGCGAGAAGGTCACCGCCCGGTCCTTCGTGGACGCCTGGAACTACGGCGCCAGCCTGAAGAACAACCAGAAGAACGCGTACTTCTTCGCCTACATCGACGGCTACGACGAGGTGCACCCCGAGTCCGGGAAGCAGAGCGCGGACACGATGTCCGGGCTGAAGGTGACCGGCGAGCGCACCTTCACCATCAGGCTCGACCAGAAGTTCTCGACCTTCCCCGACACCCTCGGCTACGCCGCGTTCGCGCCGCTGCCCAGGGCGTTCTTCGACGACCACGACGCCTGGCTGAAGAAGCCGGTCGGCAACGGCCCGTACACCGTCGAGTCGTACACCAAGGGCTCGCAGATGTCGCTGCGCAAGTGGGACGACTACCCCGGCGACGACAAGGCCGAGAACGGCGGCGTGGACCTGAAGGTCTACACCGACAACAACACCGCCTACACCGACCTGATGGCCGGCAACCTCGACCTCGTGGACGACGTGCCCGCCTCCCAGCTCAAGAACGCCAAGAGCGACCTGGGCGACCGGTACATCAACACCCCGGCCGGCATCATCCAGACCCTGGCCTTCCCGTTCTACGACGACGACTGGAACAAGGACGGCGGCGAGAAGGTCCGCAAGGGCCTGTCCATGGCGATCGACCGCGACCAGATCACCGACACGATCTTCCAGAAGACCCGTACGCCCGCCACCGACTGGACCTCCCCGGTGCTCGGCGACGACGGCGGCTACGAGAAGGGGCTGTGCGGCGACGCCTGCGAGTACGACCCCGAGCAGGCCAAGAAGCTGATCGAGGAGGGCGGCGGCCTGCCCGGCGGGCAGGTCAAGATCTCGTACAACGCCGACACCGGTTCGCACCGCGAGTGGGTCGACGCCGTCTGCAACTCCATCAACAACGCGCTGGACAACGACAAGGCCTGCGTCGGCAGCCCCGTCGGCACCTTCGCCGACTACCGCAACCGCATCACCCAGTCCAAGATGTCCGGCCCCTTCCGGGCCGGCTGGCAGATGGACTACCCGCTGATCCAGAACTTCCTGCAGCCGCTGTACTACACCAACGCCTCCTCCAACGACGGCAAGTGGTCGGACAAGGAGTTCGACGGCCTGGTCGACAAGGCCAACGCCGAGACGGACACGGGCAAGGCGGTGCAGTACTTCCAGCAGGCCGAGGAGGTCCTGCGGGACGAGATGGCGGCCATCCCGCTCTGGTACCAGAACGGCAGCGCCGGCTACTCCGACCGGCTCTCCGACGTGGCCCTCAACCAGTTCAGCGTCCCCGTCTACAACGAGATCAAGGTCGGCTGAGCCCGCCGGGGGCGGCCGGCCGGCGCCGGCCGCCCCCACGACACCCGGAACCGGAGCCCTTCCATGGGACGCTACGTGATCCGGCGCCTGCTGCAGATGATCCCGGTCTTCGTCGGCGCCACCCTGCTGATCTTCCTGATGGTGAACGTGATGGGCGACCCCGTCGCGGGACTGTGCGGGGACAAGGAGTGCGACCCCGCGACCGCCGCCCAGCTGCGCCGGGAGTTCGGCCTCGACAAGCCCGTGTGGCAGCAATACCTGACCTACATGGGCAACGTCTTCACCGGCGACTTCGGCACCGCCTTCAACGGGCAGAAGGTGACCGAGCTGATGTCGACGGCCTTCCCCGTCACCATCCGGCTCACCGTCGTCGCGGTCCTCTTCGAGATCGTCGTCGGCATCGCGCTCGGCGTCGTCACCGGGCTGCGCCGCGGCCGGCCCGTCGACACCGCCGTGCTCGTCCTGACCCTGGTCGTGATCTCCGTCCCCACCTTCGTCACCGGCCTGCTGCTCCAGCTGCTGCTCGGCGTCCAGTGGAGCTGGATCCGCCCGTCGGTCTCGGCGGAGGCGCCCTTCGGCGAGCTGATCGTCCCCGGCCTGGTGCTCGCCTCGGTCTCCCTGGCCTACGTCACCCGGCTCACCCGGACCTCCATCGCGGAGAACCGCCGCGCCGACTACGTGCGCACCGCGATCGCCAAGGGCCTGCCCCGGCGCCGCGTCGTCACCCGCCACCTGCTGCGCAACTCGCTCATCCCGGTGGTCACCTTCATCGGCACCGACGTGGGCGCGCTGATGGGCGGCGCGATCGTCACCGAGCGCATCTTCAACATCCACGGCGTCGGCTTCCAGCTCTACCAGGGCATCCTGCGGCAGAACACGCAGACCGTCGTCGGCTTCGTGACCGTCCTCGTCCTGGTCTTCCTGGTCGCCAACCTGCTCGTGGACCTCCTGTACGCCGTACTCGACCCGAGGATCCGCTATGCCTGAACCGCAGCCGCCCCGGCCGCCGCAGTCGGAGCCGCCGGGCGGGGGCCGCGCCCCGGAGGACGGCGCCGTCGCCGCGACCGGCATGGGCGGCGCCATGGACCTCGCCACCAGCGAGGGGGCCACCCTGGAGGGCGCGCGGGGGCCGGACGGCGCGGGCCCGCGGGACCGGCCCCGCAGCCTGTGGTCCGACGCCTGGCGCGACCTGCGCCGCAACCCGGTCTTCCTGGTCTCCGCCCTGCTCATCCTCTTCCTGGTCTTCGTCTCCCTGTGGCCCTCGGCGATCGCGCCCGGCAACCCGCTCGCCTGCGACCTGGCCAAGGCGCAGGAGGGCTCCCAGCCGGGCCACCCCTTCGGCTTCAACGGCCAGGGCTGCGACGTGTACACCCGTACCGTCTACGGCGCCCGGGTCTCCGTCACGGTCGGCGTCCTGGCCACCCTCGGCGTCGCCGTCCTCGGGTCCGTCCTCGGCGGGCTCGCGGGCTTCTTCGGCGGGGTGTGGGACGCGATCCTGTCGCGGATCACGGACATCTTCTTCGCCATCCCCGTCGTCCTCGGCGGCCTCGTGCTGCTCTCCGTGGTGACCAGCAGCACGATCTGGCCGGTCATCGGGTTCATGGTGCTGCTGGGCTGGCCGCAGATCTCCCGCATCGCCCGCGGCTCGGTGATCACCGCCAGGCAGAACGACTACGTGCAGGCGGCCCGCGCGCTCGGCGCCTCCAGCCCCCGGATGCTGCTGCGGCACATCGCGCCCAACGCCGTCGCCCCGGTCATCGTCGTGGCGACCATCGCGCTCGGCACGTACATCGCGCTGGAGGCGACCCTGTCCTACCTCGGCGTGGGGCTGAAGCCGCCGACGGTGAGCTGGGGCATCGACATCTCCTCGGCCTCCGCCTACATCCGCCAGGCGCCGCACGCGCTGCTGTGGCCGGCCGGCGCGCTGGCGGTCACCGTGCTGGCGTTCATCATGCTCGGCGACGCGGTGCGCGACGCCCTCGACCCCAAGCTGAGGTGAGGCCCGTGCTCCTCGACGTACGCGACCTGCGGGTGGAGTTCCGCACCCGGGACGGCGTGGCCCACGCCGTCAACGGGGTGAACCTGAGCGTGGACGCCGGCGAGACGCTCGCCGTGCTCGGCGAGTCCGGCTCCGGCAAGTCCGTGACCGCCCAGGCCGTCATGGGCATCCTCGACTCGCCGCCGGGCCGCGTCACCGGCGGCGAGATCCTCTTCAAGGGACGGGACCTGCTCGGGCTCAAGGAGGAGGAGCGGCGCAGGATCCGCGGCGCCGAGATGGCGATGATCTTCCAGGACGCCCTGTCCTCCCTCAACCCGGTCCTCACGGTCGGCGCCCAGCTCGCCGAGATGTTCACCGTCCACCGGGGCATGTCCAGGAAGGACGCCCGGGCGAGAGCGGTCGAGCTGATGGACCGGGTGCGCATCCCCGCCGCGAGGGAGCGGGTCGACGACTACCCGCACCAGTTCTCCGGGGGTATGCGCCAGCGCATCATGATCGCCATGGCGATGGCCCTGGAACCGTCCCTGATCATCGCCGACGAGCCCACCACCGCCCTCGACGTGACCGTCCAGGCCCAGGTCATGGACCTGCTCGCGGAGCTCCAGCGCGAGCTGGACATGGGGCTCGTCCTCATCACCCACGACCTCGGCGTGGTCGCGGACGTGGCCGACCGCATCGCCGTGATGTACGCGGGCCGCATCGTGGAGTCGGCGCCGGTGCACGACCTCTACAAGGCCCCCGCGCACCCCTACACCCGGGGCCTGCTCGCGTCGATCCCGCGCCTGGACCAGAAGGGCCGGGAGCTGTACGCGATCAAGGGCCTGCCGCCCAGCCTGACGGACATCCCGCCCGGCTGCCCCTTCAACCCGCGCTGCCCGATGGTCCGCGACACCCCCTGCCGGACCGAGGTGCCCCCGCTGTTCGAGGTCGCCGCGGACCGGGGCAGCGCCTGTTTCTTCTGGGAGGAGTGCCTGCATGGCTGAGCCGATCCTCCAGGTCCGGGGCCTGGTCAAGCACTACCCGCTCACCCAGGGCATCCTCTTCAGGAAGCAGGTGGGCGCGGTCAAGGCCGTCGACGGCGTCGACCTGGAGCTGGGCCGGGGCGAGACCCTCGGCGTCGTCGGCGAGTCCGGCTGCGGCAAGTCGACGCTCGCCCGGCTGCTGGTCAGCCTGGAGCGGCCGACCGAGGGGTCGATCCTGTTCAAGGGCGAGGACGTCACCAGGCTGTCGGGGCGCGCCCTGAAGGCCGTGCGCCGCAACATCCAGATGGTCTTCCAGGACCCGTACACCTCGCTCAACCCGCGCATGACCGTCGGCGACATCATCGGGGAGCCCTTCGACATCCACCCCGAGGTGGCGCCGAAGGGCGACCGGCGGCGCAAGGTGCAGGAGCTGCTCGACGTGGTCGGGCTCAACCCCGAGTACGTCAACCGCTACCCGCACCAGTTCTCCGGCGGCCAGCGCCAGCGCATCGGCATCGCCCGCGGCCTCGCGCTGCGCCCCGAGGTCATCGTCGCCGACGAGCCGGTCTCCGCCCTCGACGTCTCCGTGCAGGCCCAGGTGATCAACCTGCTGGACCGGCTCCAGGGCGAGTTCGGCCTCTCCTACGTCTTCATCGCCCACGACCTCTCCATCGTGCGGCACATCTCCGACCGGGTCGGCGTGATGTACCTCGGGAGGATCGTGGAGATCGGCAGCGACGAGGAGATCTACGACCACCCGACGCACCCCTACACCCAGGCCCTGCTCTCCGCCGTGCCCGTACCCGACCCGGAGGCGCGGCGGCACCGCGAGCGGATCATCCTCACCGGCGATGTGCCCTCCCCGGCGAACCCGCCCTCCGGCTGCCGGTTCCGCACCCGCTGCTGGAAGGCGCGCGAGCGGTGCGCCCTGGAGGTGCCGCTGCTCGCGGTGCCCGCCGCGTTCCGCTACGCGGAGGGGCCCGCCGCGCACGACTCGGCGTGCCACTTCGCGGAGGAGAAGCAGGTGGTGCCGCCGGAGGGCGGCACGGGCCCCGGCGCGCCCCCCGCGAAGGGCGACCCCGGTCCCGGCGAACCCCCTGCGGAGGGCGGCGGTGCGACCAGGCTGACCTGACAAGCCGGGCAAATGCGCATCAACGTCGTTAACACGCAGGCAACTTGACCGACCCGATTCCGATATACGGACGCGGCACGCTGAACAGCGTACGGCCGTGCGGGTGCCGTAGACCGGCCGGGGCGCGCCATGTCTCCCCGGCCGGTCGCACGTCCGGCCCCGGGACTACGGCCGGTCCACGCCCAGCGAGCGCTTCAGGAAGTCGACCTGGAGCAGCAGCAGGTTCTCGGCGACCTGCTCCTGCGGGGTCATGTGCGTCACCCCGGACAGCGGCAGCACCTCGTGCGGGCGACCCGCCGCCAGCAGCGCGGAGGACAGCCGCAGCGAGTGGGCCACCACCACGTTGTCGTCGGCCAGGCCGTGCACGAGCAGCATCGGGCGGGCCGGCCCGGCGGCGGCCACCAGCCCGCCGTCGCCGACCAGCGAGTTCGCCGAGTAGACCTCCGGCTGCCGGTCCGGGTCGCCCAGGTAGCGCTCCGTGTAGTGGGTGTCGTACAGCCGCCAGTCGGTGACCGGGGCGCCCACGACGGCCGCGTGGACCGCGTCCGGGCGGCGCAGCGCCGCGAGCCCCGCGAGGTAGCCGCCGAACGACCAGCCGCGGATCGCGACCCGGTCCAGGTCGAGCGGGAAGCGCTCGGCCAGCGCCCGCAGGGCGTGGATCTGGTCGTCCAGGACGACCGCGGCCACGTCGTCCTTGATCGCCTTCTCCCAGGCGGGGGAGCGGCCGGGGGTGCCGCGCCCGTCCGCGACGACCACCGCGAACCCCTGGTCGGCGAACCACTGCGAGGTCAGGTGCGGGTTGTGCGCCGCCACCACGCGCTGCCCGTGCGGGCCGCCGTACGGGTCCAGGAGCACCGGCAGCGGCCCGTCCCCCTCCGTGTAGCCGGTGGGCAGCAGGACGGCGCACGGGACGCGGCGCTCGCCCGCCTCCGTGAGCGTCAGCCGCGGGGTCAGCCCCGGGTCCTCGGCGTGCGAGACCACGGTCGCCACCGTCTTGCCGTCGCGCAGCACCTGCGCGCGGGCCCCGGGCGCGTCCGGCACCGCGGAGACGAGCACCGTCACCCCGCCCGCGCGCACCGCCGAGTGCACCCCGGGCTCCTGCGACAGCCGCTCCACCCCGAGGTCGTTGACGCGGTAGACGTGCACCTCGCCGGTCTCCGGGGCGGCGGCGGTCCCGCCCGCCGAAGCGGAGAGGAGCACGTCGTCGTCCGACACGTCGAGAATCGCACGCACGTGCAACTGTGCGCCCGTCAGAGGACGTTCACCGACGGCGAGGACGCGCGCGCCGCCCTCGTCGGCGATCCGCACGAGCCGTCCGGAGGGCGTCCAGCACGGCACACCAGGGAAAAGATCCAGCCATTGTGGATCTTCGTCCGCGTGGACCATCCGGGTGGCCCCCGTCCCGGGGTCCACGGCCAGGTAGAGCTGGCTCGCCTGGTCCCGGGCCTGCACGAGCAGCAGCGGGGCGCCCGCCGCCGACCAGTGCACCCGCGCCAGGTAGGGGTAACGGGTCCGGTCCCAGACGACCTCCGTACGGGCCCCGTCCAGGCCCACGAAGAAGAGGCGCACGTCCGCGTTGTCCGTGCCGGCCGCCGGGTACGCGACCTCCTGGGGGGCGTTCCCGGGGTGCGCCGGGTCGGCGATCCACCACCGGCCCACGGGCGCGTCGTCGGCCCGCGCGACCAGCAGCCGGTCCGACTCCGGGGACCACCAGAAACCGCGCGACCTGGCCATCTCCTCGGCCGCGACGAACTCCGCGAGCCCGTACGTCACCGTCCGGGACTCCGGCTCCGCGAGCGCCCGGTCGCCCTCGCCCCCGGCGCTCACGACCCGCAGCGCACCCCCCGAGACATAGGCGACCAGGCGTCCGTCGGGGGAGGGGCGCGGGTCGATCACCGGACCGGGAACGTGCAGCTCACGGGCGGTCCCGGCGCGCAGCTCGGCGGTGAAGAGACGGCCCGACAGGGCGAAGGACGCCAGTTCCACGGCGCCGTCCGTGGCGTAGCCGACGATGCCGGCACCGCCCTCGCGGCTGCGCTCCCTGCGCGCCCTCTCCCGGGCCGACAGCCGCTCGTCGGCCCCGCCGAGCAGCGTCCGCGGGTCGGCGGCGGGCCGCTCCCCGCCGTCCGCCAGGTCCAGGACCCACAGCAGGTTCGCCCGGTCCGTACCGGAACGGGACCGCAGGAAAACGACCCGGGAACCGTCCGGCGCCACCGTGAACGCACGGGGCGCGCCGAGGGTGAACCGCTGGGTTCGCGCATACCGGCGCGGAAAGGAGAGAGGCTCGATCGTCATGCCTCGACCATATTGGCCATGCGCCCCCTTGTGCGGCCGTGCGCCGATCGATGCGCGCGTACGAATAGTTATGATCGCTAGCGCTGTGTGGGTAGGAAATCCGCTGGCTGTCGCAGGGATTGACTGCCCCCGTCGTTCGACCCCGGTCCCAGGGATCTTTTGGAGGTGAGCCGCCGTGGCACTCTCGATTTCGGCGGTGGTGCTGCTGGCGATCATCGTCTTCATCCTGATCAAGAAATCAGGACTGAAGGCCGTACACGCCCTGGTCTGCGTGCTGTTGGGCTTCTACCTGGCCTCGTCCACCGTGGCCCCGACGATCAGCGAACTCACGTCGAACATCGCGGGCATGATCGGCGGCATCAAGTTCTGACCGGTCCGACCGGCCCGACCCGAGGGAGGGCGCGCCCCGGCGACGGGGCGTGCTCCTCGCGCGGTCACGTCCCGGAGGCGTACGGGACGAAGTCGGCCCAGGCGCCGGGCGCGAAGGCCAGGCGCGGCCCCTCGGCGTCCTTGGAGTCGCGGACGTGCACGGTGCCGGGGGTGGCGGCGATCTCCACGCAGGAGTCGCCCTCGGGCCCGCTGCTGTAGCTGCTCTTGAACCACGCCAGGTCTGTGACGTCCCTGGCGGAGGTCTCGCGGTTCATGTTTCTCCAAGCAGTTGCTCGATGAAGGCCAGCGTCTCTCCGGGCGGAAGAGCCTGCGCCCGGATGGTGCCATACCGCAGTTCGAGGACACGTAGTTGCCTCAGGTCAGAGGCTGGGCGGCCGTTGAATGCGCCGTCCGACCGACCCACCGCTGTGCCGTCCTCGAACTTCAGCAACTCGATCCTGCCGCTCATGCCCGGATGAGCCACGCTGTCCATCGGCATGACCTGCAGTGTGACGCTGTTCAGACGCCCCGCTTCCAGCAGGCGCTCGAACTGCTGTTTCCGCACCATTGTGTCCCCGACCTTGCGCCGAAGCGTCGCTTCCTCCAAGACGAAACTGAGGGAAGGCGCTGGAGAGCGATCGAAAACTGAAAGCCGAGCCATGCGCGCGGCCACCAGGCGATCCACCTCCTCCGCCGGATACGGAGGCTGCCGCACTTCGAACAGTGCGCGTGCGTACGCAGGTGTCTGCAACAAACCCGCGATGCTGCTGCACTCGTACACCCCGATCTCGGCCGCCCGTGCCTCCAGTTGCGCCAGGTCCCGCACCTTCTTCGGGTACCGGACCTTCTTCACGTCCTCTTTCACCGCCGCGACGAGCCCGCCGGCGCCCAGTACCCCGTCCGCTGTGTCCAGATACTCCGGCCGGGGAATCCGCCGCCCGCCCTCGATCTTGTAGACGAGGTCCTCTCCGTACCCGACCGCCGTCGCGAAGTCGGCGGCCCGCATCCCCGCCGCCTCCCTGCGCAGTCTCAACTGCCGCCCCACGGTGGCCACCACGGCGAGCGCCCAGTCGTCGTCCGGGTCCACCTCCCACCCCGGCTCGTCCGTCCGCTCCTGCTCCGCCCCGAGCCGTACCGCCTCGCCGTCCACCGCCATGCGCGCCCCTCCGTTCCGTACCGCCGTCCCGTACCGCCACGCCTCATGCGGACCAACCGCTCCGACAGCCCGGACAGCACCGGACGAGCCCCGGACAGTGGCCCTACGCACCACCGCAATCACCCATCACGGTAGGTCGCGGCCGCCACGCTGGGTGACGTGAACCAGCAGAGCGCCCAGGCCGCGCCCCGACACGCCCCCCAGGCCCACCGCTTCAGCGTGCTGTTCCCCGCCACCGCGCGCGGCGCACGCCTCGCCCGGCTGCTCGCCGCCGACCGGCTCCGGGACTGGGGGGTGCCGTGCGAGGCGGCGCACCACGTCGTGGCGGAGCTGGCGGCCAACGCGGCCACGCACGGCCGCCTCCCGGGCCGCAGCTTCCGCCTCACGCTCTCCGTGACCGGCGCCGCGCTGCGCGTCGAGGTCGCCGACGCGCGCGGGGAGCGGCGGCCCGCGCGCCGCGAGGCCGGTCCCGGAGCCGAGTCCGGCCGCGGCCTGCTGCTCGTGGAGGCCCTCGCCGACCGCTGGGGCGTCACCGACGGCCCCCACCCGCGCAAGACGGTCTGGGCCGAGCTGGGCCTTCCGGCACCGGAACCCGCGCCCACGGGTTCCGGTGCGGCGGGCGGCCAGAAGACAGAGAACCCCGGGGAAAGCACCTCGCCGAACCCCACCCCTCCCGCCCGCCGTCCACACCCGGGCGTCGCTCACTCGGGCGGGTGAAGGTCTCCAGTTCGGCTGGATACGGGGCCCCCTCGCGGCTCTACGCTCACCGCGACACGACCCCAGACATGCGACGGCCCTCGCCGGGAGTGCGAATCCCGTGCGAGGGCCTGACCACCGAGGAAGAAGCACCTTCCTGATGGATACCCGAAACCCTAGCGCGCCCCCGCGCGTCCAGTCCCCCACCGCGGGCCACAAGCCCCCGAACCGGCAGCCCCGCCCCGGCGGACTCGCCCACGACAACACCCGCCACACCGCCCGCTTCACGGTGATCGGCAACCACCTCGCCCAGCACCACGAACTGTCGCTGCTCGCGATCGGGCTCGGCGTGCACCTCCAGTCGCTGCCCAAGGGCGCCCGCGTCGACATCAAGAGCCTCGCCGCCCGCTTCCCCGAGGGCGCGACCCGGATCGCCGCCGCCCTGCGCGAACTGGAGGCCCACGGCTACCTGCGCCGCTCCCGCGAGCGCGTCCCCGGCGGCCGCATCGTCACCCGCACGGTCTCCTGCAACCAGCCGGCCGCGGCCCGCCGCCACGCCGCCCCCGAGCCCGCCCCCGAGCCCGCCCCTGAGCCCGCCCCTGAGCCCGGTCCGGCGGTGGTCCGGCCGGAGGAGCACGCACGGAGCGAACCGCGCGAGAAGCGCGCGCCCCGCAAGCCGCTCCCCGCCGTACCGAGGCCCGCGCACCCCGCCCCCGTGCTCCTGCAGGAGGCCGCCGGCCTCCTCGCGGACCTGCGCCGCCACGACCCCCGCCTGCTCCTCTCCGCCTGCGACACGGCCCACCTGGCCCCCGGCGTCGCCGCCTGGCTGGAGCGCGACGCCGGGTCCGCGGCCGTACGCCATGCACTGACCGCCGGCCTGCCGCCGGAAGGCATGCGGCGGCCCGCCGCTCTGCTGGCGCACCGCCTCGCCGACCGGCTGCCGCCCCCGCCGCCCTTCCGCGCCCCGGCCGTCCCGCCGCCCGCGACGCACCCGCTCCAGACCTGCGACGGCTGCGACCGCGCCTTCCGCGCGCCCGCCCCCGGCCGCTGCCGCGACTGCCGCCCCGACCACCTGGAGGCCACCTAGCATGAACGTGACGATCCTTGCCCCTGGGCACAGACGACGAGGAGCGAGCGCCATGACCATCGCACCGGACGGCGCACAGCGGGGCGCCTCCCACCTCTACCGGGCCATGCGCGACTTCGTTCAGTCCGCGGACGACACGCTGCCGGGCAAATTCGAGATCACCAAGGAAGGGATCGTCCACGACATGATGTCGCCCAGCCGTCGCCACGAGCTGACGGCACTGCGCCTCCGCAAGCGCCTGGAGAGGGTGATGCCGGAAGAGCTCGTGGCCCACACGGGCGAGCCCGACGTGGAGGACGAGCCCGAAGGCGTCATGCGCCGTCCCGACCTCATGGTGATCGCCGAGGCCGACATGGACGCCGAGGGGTCCTTCGATCCCCGTGAGCTCATCGCCGCCGTCGAAGTCGTCTCCCGCTCCAACCCGGACAACGACTGGGTGGGCAAGGCGCGGGACTACCCGCTGCTCGGCATCCCCGTCTACGCGATCTTCGATCCCCGCACCGGCACCGGCGCCGTCCTCACCGACATCCACCCGACCCCGGACGGCCCCCGCTACGCCACCCGCAAGGACTTCCTCTACGGCGAGGACGTCACCATCGGCGAGTGGACGATCCCGACGGACGGTCTGCCGCGGTACCGGGACGACGGCGCGCACGAGGGGTGACGGAGCCCGGGCGGGGAGCCGCTGATCGCGGGCGCCTCGTAGGCTGGGGCCCATGACGGACATGCCCGCCCGGCGTCTGCTGCTGGTGCACGCGCACCCGGACGACGAGTCGATCAACAACGGCGTCACCATGGCCAGGTACGCGGCCGAGGGCGCCCTGGTCACGCTCGTGACCTGCACGCTCGGCGAGGAGGGCGAGGTCATCCCGCCGTCGCTCGCGCACCTCGCGGCCGACCGGGAGGACGCGCTCGGCCCCCACCGCATCGGCGAACTCGCCGCCGCGATGAAGGAGCTGGGCGTCACCGACCACCGCTTCCTCGGCGGACCCGGCCGCTACCGCGACTCCGGGATGATGGGCACCGAGCAGAACCGCCGCCCCGGCGCCTTCTGGTCGGCGGACCCCGACGAAACCGCCGGGCACCTGGTCGAGGTGATCCGCGAGGTGCGGCCGCAGGTCCTCGTCACCTACGACGAGAACGGCGGCTACGGCCACCCCGACCACATCCAGGCCCACCGCGTCGCCATGCGCGCCGCCGGCCTGGCCGCCGACCCGGACTTCCGCCCGGACTCCGGCGCCCCCTGGACGATCGCCAAGATCTACTGGAACCGGGTGCCGCGCCCGGTCGCCGAGGAGGGCTTCGCGCGCCTCGCCGACGCGCTGCCCGACCTGCCCTTCCCGGCCGCCGCCCAGGTCGGCGACGTCCCCGGCGTGGTCGACGAGGCGGTCGTGACCACCGAGATCGACGGCACCGGATTCGCGGACGCGAAGGCCGCCGCCATGCGCGCCCACGCCACCCAGATCGCGGTGCACGAGCCCTGGTTCGCCCTCTCCAACGACCTGGCCCAGCCCCTGTTCACCACGGAGTACTACGAGCTGGTGCGCGGGGAGCGCCCGCGGGGCGGCCGGGAGACGGACCTGTTCGCGGGGATCGACGAGACCGGCGGGGCCGCCGCGGGCGGGGAGCCCGCCCGGCCGGCCGCTACGGAAGAAGGTGCACGATGAGCACGGCGGACCGGTCCGGCGGAGCCGGAGGCATGCTGGCGCAACCGTTGCGGCCGCCGTCGGCCGGACGCGTCCTCGCCCTCCTCGGGCTGTTCGTCCTCGGCGCCGTGGCCGGTGTCGCCGGCGCGCTGGTGCAGGGCGGCTGGTTCCCCGGCGGGCTGCTGCTCGCCCTCGCGGGCTCCGCCGGCCTGTTCCTGGGCGGGGCGTACGCGCTGCGCGCCAGGTCCGGCGCGGTCGCCCCCGTCGCCGGGTGGATGGCCGCCGTGATCCTGCTGACCGCCAGCCGGCCGGAGGGCGACTTCGTGTTCGGTGCCGGCGCGGGCTCGTACCTCTTCCTGCTCGGCGGCATGGCGGTGGCTGTGATCTGCGCCACCCTCGGTCCGGGGCGGCAATCGGACGGTCCCGCCGTCCGACTTGGGAAGTGACGTACCACTTCGCCGTACCGGACAGGTGCGGGTCCCGTGTGGGTTTCCCCCACGGTCGCGGGATACGTGTGCGACGTGGCCAGTATGGTGGTGCGCGCCGCCGAGCCTTCCCCGAGCTCTCGACTCGGTTCGAGCAGGGGACCCCAGTCGTGAGGTCGTGACGGGCGGCGGAGCCAACCGGGAGAACCTGCCTTGAGTCGAGAAACTGACAGTCCGTCCTCCGGGCCCAACGGGCACGGCGGGCCCGCGTACCCGTCGGGGACGCCGCCCTACGGCACCCCCCTGACGTCCGGCGGTGCCGGCGCGGCCCCTGCCGGCTCGGAGCCGGAGGAGCGCAAGACCGAGACCACGCTGACGACGCGCATCCGGATCAACATCCCCGGGTCCCGGCCCATCCCGCCGGTCGTCGTGCGCAAGCCCGTCGCCGACTCGTCGGACGGCGCGGGCGGTTCGGGCCAGGACGCGCAGGAGCCCGCGTCCGCCGCCGCTCCCGCCGCGGCCCCCGCCCCGGCGCCGGCGGCGCCCGCCGCGCCGGCCGAGGAGAAGACCAGCGACTGGTTCGCGCCCCGCAAGCCCAGTGCGCCCAAGGGTGGACCGGGCGGCGGCGGGACCAACGGGGCCGGTCTGCCGGGCGGTTCGGCCGCTCCCGGCACCCGCCCCGGCACAGGCGCCGGTACGGGCCAGGGCACCGGTGCGCAGGCGCCGGCGGCCCCGGGCGCCCCCGGCGCTCCGCGCCCCGGCGGCCAGAACGGCGCGCTGCCCGGCGCCCACGGCACCGGTCCGGTGGCCCCCGGACACGGCGGCGGCACCGGCTCCTTCGACGTGTCCGGCGCCCTGGGCGCCGCGGCCGGCACCGGCGCGGCGTACCCGCCCGTGGACGCCGACGAGCAGCACCGCGAGGGCTCGCCGTACCTGCCCGGCAGCGGGCGCGGCCCCGCGGGACCGACCGGCGGACCGGTCACCGGGGACAGCCCGGTGAAGCCGGCCGGCGGGAACGGCCCCGTGGCCCCGGCCGGCGGCCCCGGCGGCGGTCTGAGCGACGACACCGCGATCCTCACGCCGCAGAGGCCCGCGCCCGTGCCCGGGCCGGGAGCACCGGGCGCCCCCGGCTACGGCGGCCCCCGCGAGAACGTCTCCGGACACACGCTGACCAGCGGCATCCCCGTCGTGCCGCCCGCGCAGAACTCCCCGTTCGGCACGGGCGCGCCCACCGAAGGACCGATTCCGCACACCCCGCCGAAGCAGCCCGGGCCGGCCGCGCAGAACGCGCCCGCGGCGCCCGCGCCGAAGAAGAAAAAGGGACGCAGCAAGCTGGTGCTCCTGGCCGTCGGCGTGGTCGGCGTCGCCGGTGTCGCGTACGGCGCCGGACTGCTGATGAACCGCTCCGACGTGCCCAAGGGCACCACCGTCCTCGGCGTCGACATCGGCGGCGGCACCCGCGACGAGGCCGTCAAGAAGCTCGACGACACCCTCGGCAAGCGCACGGACCAGCCGCTGCTGCTGACCGTCGACGGCAAGTCGGTGCAGCTCAAGCCGGACCAGGCGGGCCTGCAGCTGGACAGCCAGGCCACGGTGCGCGCGGCGGCGGGCAGCGACTACAACCCCGTGTCCGTCGTCGGCTCCCTCTTCGGCCAGCAGCGGGTCGTCGAGCCGGTCATGCCCGTGGACGAGGAGAAGCTGAAGGCCGCCCTGGAGCGCGCCGCGGGCGCCTCCGGCTCGGCGGGCGAGGGCACCATCAAGTTCGAGCCGGGCAAGGCCGTCCCCGTCTACGGCAAGACGGGCAAGGGCCTGGACACCGCCGGGTCGACGCAGGCGATCGAGGAGGCGTACCGCACGCAGGTGGAGACCGGGAAGTCCGGCCGGGTGAAGCTGCCCACCACCACGCGGCAGCCCACGGTCTCCAAGGCCGAGGTCGACCGGATGATGAAGGAGTTCGCGGAGCCCGCGATGTCCGCCCAGGTCACGGTGCAGACCGACGCCCTGCACAGTGTGGCGTTCAGCCCCGAGAACTCGCTGTGGAAGTTCCTCGGCGTGAAGGCGGTGGACGGCAAGCTCGTCGAGAACTACGACCTCGACGCGCTCCAGGAGCTGTACGGCGCCACCTTCGACGGAGTGACGATCACGCGGGGCAACGGCAAGAAGACCGCCGTCACGCCCCAGGACGTGGTGGGCGCGCTGCGCACCGCGCTCAAGGGCACGACGCCCGCCGACCGCGTCGGCGTCATCGAGACCGACCCCAGCTGACCGGGGCCGCTCCGGCACGCACAGGGCATCGGGCCACGGGCCCGGTGCCCTGTCCCTTTCCGGCGGCTTCCCTGCGGAGCGGGTCAGTTGAGCATCGCGCGGGCCGCGTGGGCCTGGCGGCGCACGCGGTCCGCGGCGGGCTCGTCCACCGCGGCGACCACGTCGGCGTACGCGTCCAGTTCGGTGGCGCCGGTCAGGAAGTCGCCGCGCTGCACCAGCAGTTGCGCGCGCTCGTAGCGCAGCCGGGCCGGGTGGGACGGGAGCAGCAGGGAGAGGTCCACGGCCCACAGGGCGACGTCGGAGCGCTCCGGGCGGGCCGTGGCCCAGGCGCGGACGTTGTTCAGGATCCGCAGGATCACGTCGAGCGGGTCGGCGGGGGAGAGCATCGACGGGTCGAGCGGCGCCCCGGTGGCCCCGGCGACCAGCAGCTCCGCGTCGGTCCCCGTCAGGACGCGGCCGCCGTCGAAGGGGTCGGCGAGCACCTGGTCCCCGGGCGGGCCGAAGCCCACGACGAAGTGGCCCGGCAGCGCGACGCCGTACACCGGGGCCCCCGCCCTGCGCGCCACCTCCGTCCACACGACGGAGAGCAGGATGGGCAGCCCGCGCCGGCGCCGCAGCACGTCGTGCAGCAGGGACGACTCCAGCCTCTGGTAGTCGCCGGGCGTGCCGTGGAACCCGCAGCGCTCGCCGAGCAGCCCGGCGAGCGCGGACGCCCAGGCGCGCGGGCCGCCCGGCCGGAACGGCAGCAGACCGGCGAGCCGGTCCAGCTCCATCTGGGCCTCGTCGATCCCTCTCTCGTCGAGCGACCCGTCCGCCTGGGCGGCCACCAGCAGGCACAGCGCCGACAGGTCGGGCCGCGGGGAGCGCGCCTCGGCGGCGAACAGGCTCCGCCACTCGGCGCTGCGCTCGGGGTCCGGGGGGTGTGGGGGACGCATAGCTGGGTGGTGCCCTCTCAGCCCGATCGATACCGGTCGCCCGCGGAACCGGCGGCCGCGCCCGCGGAGGCGGAGTCCGCGTCCGCGACCGGGCGCCCGGCGCCGGTGCGCGGGTGCTCACCATGATCGGACGAACGCCCGCCGTCCGCTTCCGCACGGCCGCCGCGCCCGGCACCGCCCGCCTCCGCACCGGCGTCGGTCCCCGCGCCCGCGCCGGTCCCCGCGGGCTCCCGGTAGTGGTGGTAGGCGTGGTGGAGGGCGAAGCCCATGCCCTGGTACAGGGCGCGGGCCCCGGTGTTGTCCGTCTTCACCTGCAGCCAGGCCGCCGAGGCGCCCTCGTCCAGGGCCCGGCGGGCCAGCGCCGCCATCACCGCCGTGGCCAGCCCGCGGCGGCGGTGCTCCGGGGCGACCTCGACGGCCGCGAAGCCCGCCCACCGGCCGTCCACGACGCAGCGCCCGATCGCCGCGGGCGCCCCGGTGTCCGAAGGGACGCTCGCGAACCACACCGAGGGCCCGCCGCCCAGCACCCTCAGCGCCACCTCGCTCACGCCCCTGCGCTGGTAGCGGGCCAGCCACGCCTCGTCCGCCGACCGGGACAGCACGACCCGGGGGCCGTCGGCGGCCCCGGCCGCGTCCCCGACCGGCGCGAGCGCGCCGGTCCACAGCTCGGCCGTCACCTCGCGCGTCCAGCCGCGCGCCGCGAGCTCCGCGCCGAGCAGCTCCTGGGTGTCCTCGGCGCCCGTCGCGATCTGCAGGTACGCGGGCAGCCCCCGGGCGGCGTACCAGCGACGCACGGCCGCCAGCGCCTCGTCCAGCGGCATCCCGGGGTCGCCCAGCGGCAGCACCGAGTTGGCGCGGCGCGTGAACCCCGAGGCCGCCCGCAGCTCCCAGTCGCCCAGCGGCTCCCGCTCCACCGGCCGCCAGCCCCGGGCCGCGACCCGCGCCAGCTCCCCGTACGTCGCCGAGGGGCCCCGGCGGCGGGCCGGCGCGGCCGGTACGACCTTGCCCGCGACCAGCGAGGACTCCGGAATCCTGACCGCTTCGCCGGACTTCCGTGTGATCAGCAGCACACCGTCGTCCCATGATGTGAGAACGCCAACCGTGTCGGTGAACTTCTCACCCTCAGCCGCGTGTTCGTCCAGCCGCCGCACCGAGACGCGTTTTCCCACGTCAGAGGCGGTGATGCGGACTTCGAGCCGGAAGTTTGCGGAGATTTCCACAGCTCGGTCCACCCCTCCTGTTCGGATCATGCCCAAGAACGGAGATACTAGGTGCGGGCATCGACGACGCCGCGCTCCCGCGCGCCAGGCGGCGGAGCCTGAAGCGGCCCGCCAGCGCCCTATCGAGGAGGAACGACAGCGTGACCTACGTCATCGCGCAGCCTTGTGTCGACGTCAAGGACAAGGCGTGCATCGAGGAGTGCCCGGTCGACTGCATCTACGAGGGCCAGCGGTCCTTGTACATCCACCCGGACGAATGCGTCGACTGCGGAGCCTGTGAGCCGGTGTGCCCGGTCGAGGCGATCTTCTACGAGGACGACACTCCGGAGGAGTGGAAGGACTACTACAAGGCGAACGTCGAGTTCTTCGACGAGCTCGGCTCGCCCGGCGGCGCCAGCAAGCTGGGACTGATCGAGCGCGACCACCCCTTCGTCGCAGCGCTGCCGCCGCAGAACCAGTAAGCGGCCCCTGGGGCGCCCCCGGCACCGGCCGGGGGCGGAGCCATCCGGTCCCGTACGGCCCGCCCGCCGTGCGGGACCGAGGCGTTTGCCGCACCCCGCGCCGCACACGTGCGTCCGCGCCCGCCGCGCGGACGGGAAAGTGAGCCAGACCCCGTGTCCGCAGTCTCCGAGAGGCTCCCCACCTTCCCCTGGGACAAGCTGGAGCCCTACAAGGCGACGGCCGCCGCGCATCCGGACGGCATCGTCGACCTCTCCGTCGGCACGCCCGTCGACCCGGTGCCCGAGCCGGTCCAGAAGGCTCTCGTCGCGGCCGCCGACTCGCCCGGCTATCCCACGGTGTGGGGCACGCCCGAGCTGCGTGACGCGATCACCGGCTGGTGCGGGCGGCGGCTGGGCGCCCGCGGCCTGACCCACCGCAACGTCCTGCCGGTCGTCGGCTCCAAGGAGCTGGTGGCCTGGCTGCCGACGCAGCTGGGCCTCGGCCCCGGCGACAGGGTGGCGTACCCGCGCCTGGCCTACCCGACCTACGAGGTCGGCGCCCGGCTGGCCCGCGCCGAGTACGAGGCGTACGACGACCCGACCGAGCTGGACCCCGAGGGCCTGAGGCTGCTCTGGCTCAACTCGCCGTCCAACCCGACCGGCAGGGTCCTGTCCGAGGACGAGCTGACCCGGATCGTCGCCTGGGCCCGCGAGCACGGCGTCCTGGTCCTGTCCGACGAGTGCTACCTGGAGCTGGGCTGGGAGGCCGACCCGGTCTCCGTGCTCCACCCGGACGTGTGCGGCGGCTCGTACGAGGGGATCGTGGCGGTCCACTCGCTCTCCAAGCGCTCGAACCTCGCGGGCTACCGCGCGGCCTTCGTCGTCGGCGACGAGCGCGTCCTCGGCGACCTGCTGCAGATCCGCAAGCACGGCGGGATGATGACGTCCGCGCCGACCCAGGCCGCGGTGGTGGCCGCCCTCGGCGACGACGTCCACGTCCGCGAGCAGCGCGAGCGCTACGCGGCCCGCCGCACGGCCCTGCGCGCCGCCCTGGAGAAGCACGGCTTCCGCATCGAGCACAGCGAGGCCAGCCTGTACCTGTGGGCCACCCGCGACGAGTCCTGCTGGGACACCGTGGGGCACCTGGCCGAACTGGGCATCCTGGTCGCGCCGGGCGACTTCTACGGCGCGGCGGGCGAACGGTTCGTGCGCGTGGCGCTGACGGCGTCGGACGAGCGGATCGAGGCCGCGGTGGCGCGGCTGTAGCCGTACGCGCGCCGCGCGGGGCGCGTGAACGTGCCGAAGGGGCCCGGGTGCGGAACCCGGGCCCCTTCGTGCGGGGCGTGCCGCGGACGTCAGCCGAGGGGGAGCGAGTCCACGGGCAGCTGGTCGGTGGGCAGGCCGTCGGACGGCAGGCTGCCGGTCGCGGTCTTCGCGGTCTCGCCGAGCGCGTCGCCCGCGGAGCCCGCGATGTCGCCGGCCGCCTTCTGTGCGACGGGGGTCGCCTGCTTCACGACCTTGCCGCCGGTCTTGCCCGCGGCCGGGACGGCCTCCTCGACGACCTTGCCGCCCGTGGCGCCCGCGAGGCCGGTGGCGTTCTGCGCGGCGCTGTCGAGGGTGTTGCCGGCGCTGGCGGTGTCCAGGGCGCTCAGCCCGCCCAGGTCGGGCGCCGCCGGCAGGGCGGCCGCGTTCGCGGAGCCGGCCGCACCGACCACGGGAGCCGCTCCCGCTGCGACGAGCAGCGCGGCACGGGCGATCCTGCGGGTCAGGGGGAGGGACATGATGCTCCTTCGACGGAGAGAACGGTGGGGGTGCCGAACCCTGACCGGCCGCCGGTCGACCGGCGCTTGATCACTTGGGCTCGGACGCAGTGACTACCGCTCGAAACCCCCGAAGGTTGCGGTGGGCCGACGTAAAGAGTTGGTAATGCGTCACATGATCTTCTCTGGTGGATAACGGGTGAAAAGAGACATGGTTCAGAGAGGTGGTGACCCCTTACAACCCTTGGCCCGCAAGGGAAGCGGGGCTCGGAGGGGGCGCGCCCGCAGCGCCGTGCGAGGCGGTGGGGCGGAGCGCCGCGCGCCCCTCCGGCGGGCGACGGTTCGCACTGCTGGCCGGTGTCGGCGGGGGCGCCGCCGACGGCCGCGAGCGGCACCGCGCCGTTGACGCCGGGGGCCGGAGCGGGGCGGCGCCGGTAGGGCGGCACGCCGGGACGCGGGACGCCGGTGCGCGGGCATCCGGTACGGGAGGAGCCGGTACCGGGTGCTTCCGCCTCACCGCCGGGTGCGGATGCGGACGTCCGAGGCGGATTCCGCGTCGTCCCGGCCGGAGCGGCGCCAGCCGCCGTGCGGGGTCCACTCCCGGTCCGCGTAGGCGACGCGCTCGATGCGCAGCGCCGAGGAGTTGGCCACCGCCCAGTGCGCCAGCTCCCAGCCGCGCTGCCGCGCGCCGCCGCCCGTGGCGGAGGCCGTCGCGGGCACGGGGATCGTCACCGTGCGGCCGTGAGCCGGGGCGCCGGTCCGCGCGGAGCCGGCCGTGGCCGCCGGCGAGGGGGAGGACAGGGCGCTCACGTCGGCGCCCGCCTGCTGCAGCACGTCGTGCCCGAAGTCGCGGACGAGCGCGGCGCGCACCGCGTCCGGGCCGCCGTGCTCGGGAGCGGGCCGCCCCTCGCAGGTCAGCGTGGCCGGGGCGCGGCCGGTCAGCGCGGCCGCGAGCAGCGTCGCGTCCGGCTCGTGCTTCGCGTACGCCTGCGGGTAGCCGCTGCGCTGCACCCGCTGGGCGGCGACGGTGAGGGGCAGCCGCGAGTAGCCCGGCACCTCGGCCAGGTGGTCGTAGAACTCGCCCGCCGCGTACGCCGGGTCCATGATCTGCTTCTCCGTGCCCCAGCCCTGCGAGGGCCGCTGCTGGAACAGGCCGAGGGAGTCCCGGTCGCCGTACCGGATGTTGCGCAGCGCCGACTCCTGCAGCGCGGTGGCCAGGGCGATGGTGACCGCGCGCTCGGGCATGCCGCGCGAGGTGCCGACGGCCGAGATCGTCGCCGCGTTCACCGCCTGCTCGGCCGTGAACTCGTACGACGCGCCGTCTCCCTTGCCGGAGACGACGGTGCAGCGCGGCGCGCCGGTGCCGCCGGTGACGTACTGCACCACGAGGTAGCCCGCGACGGCGAGCAGGACCACTGCGGCGGCTCCGAGACGCAGGAGGCGGCCGCGCCGGAAGAGGGTGGGGGGCTCTGGCACGCGTAACAAGGTACTGGAGCCCGGTGTGAACGGGCCGGGGACTGTGGACAACCGCGCCCCGGCCGCGGCGCGGGCGCCCGCCCGCAGGTCCGCGGGGTGCGGGCGCGGGCCGGGGCGCTAGGGTCGTCCGCATGGCCGACACCCCGCTTGACCTCACGTCCGACGCCGCCGCGCTGACCGCGCAACTGGTGGACTTCCCCTCGGAGAGCGGCGGCGAGAAGCCGCTCGCCGACGCGGTCGAGGCCGCGCTGCGCGCCCTGCCGCACCTGACCGTCGACCGGTACGGCAACAACGTCGTGGCCCGCACGGACCTCGGCCGCACCGAACGGGTGATCCTCGCGGGGCACGTCGACACCGTCCCGATCGCGGACAACGTCCCCTCCCGCCTCGACGAGGACGGCGTGCTGTGGGGCTGCGGGACGTGCGACATGAAGTCGGGCGTCGCGGTCCAGCTGCGGATCGCGGCCACCGTGCCCGCGCCCAACCGCGACCTCACCTTCGTCTTCTACGACAACGAGGAGGTCGCCGCGCACCTCAACGGCCTGGGCAAGGTGGCCGAGGCCCACCCGGACTGGCTGGAGGGCGACTTCGCCGTCCTCCTCGAACCCTCCGACGGCCAGGTCGAGGGCGGCTGCCAGGGCACGCTGCGGGTGCTGCTGAGGACCGCCGGCGAGCGCGCCCACTCGGCCCGCGGCTGGATGGGGTCCAACGCCATCCACGCGGCCGCCCCGATCCTGCGGCGCCTGGCCGAGTACGAGCCCCGCCGCCCGGTGATCGACGGCCTGGAGTACCGCGAGGGACTCAACGCCGTCCGCATCGAGGGCGGCGTGGCCGGCAACGTCATCCCGGACGCCTGCACCGTCACCGTCAACTTCCGCTACGCGCCCGACCGCAGCGGGGAGGAGGCCCTCGCCCACGTGCGCGAGGTCTTCGCGGACTGCGGCGTCGAGGAGTTCGTCGTCGACGACCACAGCGGGGCGGCGCTGCCCGGCCTCTCGCACCCGGCGGCCGCCGCGTTCATCGAGGCGGTCGGCGGCACGCCCCAGCCCAAGTACGGCTGGACGGACGTCTCCCGCTTCAGCGCGCTCGGCGTCCCGGCCGTCAACTACGGCCCCGGCAACCCGCACCTGGCGCACAAGCGCGACGAGCGCGTGGAGACGGCGAAGGTCCTCGCCTGCGAGGAGCGCCTGCGCGCCTGGCTGACCGCCTGACCCGGCCGCGGCGGGAGGGCGCCGGGCCGCGGGGCGGCCGGAGCGGGGGACGGCGCACGGCGGACATCCACAGGTCCCCCCTCCGTAACCGGCTTGGATCTACGCTGAGGTGGAACGAGCTTCCCAGGGCTCTCGGCCTCTCCCCCCGTCCGGTCCCGTCCGGCCGGGGGGACCCCATGAGCGCAAGGGGAGGCCCCGACGCGGAGGGAGCGGACATGGCGACCGGCAATCCCGAGGGCGGCGAGCAGCCGCCGGAGGAGCAGCGCATGGGTCCCGTGCTGCGCAGGCGGGACCAGGTGCAGGCCAGCACGACGGACCAGCGGCTGCTGGACGCGGGCGGCCCCTCCGACTGGGTGCACACGGACCCGTGGCGGGTGCTGCGCATCCAGTCGGAGTTCATCGAGGGCTTCGGCACGCTCGCCGAACTCCCGCCCGCCATCAGCGTCTTCGGCTCGGCGCGCACCCCCGTCGACTCCCCGGAGTACGAGGCCGGGGTCCGGCTGGGCCGCGGCCTGGTGGAGGCCGGCTGGGCGGTGATCACGGGCGGCGGCCCCGGCGCCATGGAGGCCGCCAACAAGGGCGCCTGCGAGGCCAAGGGCGTCTCCGTCGGCCTGGGCATCGAGCTGCCCTTCGAGCAGGGGCTCAACCCGTACGTCGACATCGGGCTGAACTTCCGCTACTTCTTCGTCCGCAAGATGATGTTCGTCAAGTACGCGCAGGGCTTCGTGGTCCTGCCGGGCGGCCTGGGCACGCTGGACGAGCTCTTCGAGGCGCTCACCCTCGTCCAGACCCAGAAGGTGACCCGCTTCCCGATCGTCCTCTTCGGCACGGAGTACTGGGGCGGCCTGGTCGACTGGATCGAGAAGACCCTGATCGCGCAGGGCAAGGCGTCCGAGAAGGACCTGCTGCTCTTCCACCTGACGGACGACGTGGACGAGGCCGTGGCCCTGGTCTCGAAGGAGGCCGGGAGGTAGGCGCGGGAGCACGGCGGGAGGGGCCCGGGCCGCGCGGCCCGGGCCCCTCCCCGTCCCTCCGTACCGACGTACGGGTCTCCCCGTACGGACGGACGTCCGGCCGGGGCCGCGCCTACGCCAGGCCGCGCCGGGCCACCGCCGGCGGGCGGTGGCCCGCGATGGACGCCACCATGTCGAGGACCTGCCGCGTCTCGGCCACCTCGTGCACCCGGTACACCTGGGCGCCCAGCCACGCCGACACGGCGGTCGTCGCCAGCGTGCCGATCACCCGCTCCTTGACGGGCCGGTCCAGCGTCTCGCCGACGAAGTCCTTGTTGGACAGCGAGACCAGCACCGGCCACCCGGTGTCCGCCATCTCGCCCAGCCGCCGCGTCGCCTCCAGGCTGTGCCGGGTGTTCTTGCCGAAGTCGTGCCCGGGGTCGATCAGCACGGACTCGCGCGGCACGCCCAGCTCCACGGCCCGCTCGGCCAGGCCCAGCGTCACCCGCAGGATGTCGGCCATGACGTCGTCGTAGGTCACCCGGTGCGGCCGGGTGCGCGGCGCGGCACCGCCCGTGTGCGTGCACACCAGGCCCACGCCGTACCGGGCGGCGACCTCGGCCAGTTTCGGGTCGGCCCCGCCCCACGCGTCGTTCAGCAGGTCCGCGCCCGCCTCGCACACGGCCTCGCCGACCTCGTGCCGCCAGGTGTCGACGCTGATCACCACGTCGGGGAAGCGGCGGCGCACCTCGGCCACGAAGCCGACCGTCCGCCGCGCCTCCTCCTCGGCCGTCACCTCGTCGCCGGGGCCCGCCTTCACCCCGCCCACGTCGATGATCGCGGCGCCCTCGGCCACCGCCCGCTCCACCCGCGCCAGTGCGGGCTCGTCGTGGAACGTGGCGCCCCGGTCGTAGAAGGAGTCCGGGGTCCGGTTCACGATCGCCATGATCACCGGCTCGTGCGCGCCGAACTCGCGCCTGCCCAGTCTGAGCATCCCCTGTGACCTCACCTTGTAGTTCCCGCTGTACGGCCGCCTGCGACCCTAACCGCCGGCGCCGCATGGCACGATCGGAGCCTGACACTTTCCGCGCCGGCGCGCCCGCGCCGGCGTCCGAGCCTGGGGGCCTCAGCGATGTTCATGTTCCTGTTCCTGGTCCTCGCCCTCGTCGTGGTCGTCGGCGCGGTGACCCTCTCCGTCGTCGGCGGCGGGGAGAGCGGCGCGCTGCCCGAGGCGCCACCGGAACGGGTGGCGGACCACCTGCCCGAGCACCGGCCGGTGAACCGCGCGGACGTGGAGACCCTCCGCTTCCCGCTCACCGTGCGCGGCTACCGCATGGCCGACGTGGACGACGCGCTCGGCCGCCTCGGCGCCGAGCTGGCCGAGCGGGACGCCCGGATCGCCGACCTGGAATCCGCGCTCGCCGGCGCCCGCGCCGCCCGGGTCCCGATGGACAAGCCGGCCGACGGAGACCACCGATGAGCGCCGCGCTCGCCGGCCCCGACGGCGCCCTGCGCTGCCCGTGGGCCCTGTCGGCCGAGGACTACCTGGCCTACCACGACCAGGAGTGGGGCCGCCCGGTCCACGGCGACGACGCGCTGTACGAGCGGCTGTGCCTGGAGGCCTTCCAGTCCGGCCTGTCGTGGATCACGATCCTGCGCCGCCGCGAGGGCTTCCGCGCAGCCTTCGCCGGCTTCGGCATCGCCAAGGTCGCGGCGTTCACGGCAGAGGACGAGGCGCGCCTGCTGGCCGACCCGGGGATCATCCGCAACCGCGCCAAGATCGAGGCGACGGTCGCCAACGCGCGCGTGCTCGCCGACTGGGCCCCCGGCGAGCTGGACGAGCTGATCTGGTCCTTCGCCCCGGACCGCGCCGCGCGGCCCGCCCCGCGCACGCTCGCCGACGTCCCGGCCGTGACCGACGAGTCCACGGCCCTGTCCAAGGCCCTCAAGAAGCGCGGCATCCGCTTCGTCGGACCCACCACGGCGTACGCCCTGATGCAGGCGTGCGGCCTGGTGGACGACCACCTGGCGGACTGCGTGGCGCGCCGCGGGTAGCCCCGCGGCCCGGCCGCCGGGGAGCGGGCGGCCCGCCGCCCCGCGGGTGGGCCGGACCCGTGGCGGGCTCAGCGCCCCAGGTAGACCGGCTTCTCCTTGGCCACGAACGCCCGCACCGCGATCCGGTGGTCCTGCGAGGCGCCCGCCCTGGTCTGCAGTTCGTCCTCCTTCTCCAGCGCCTCCTCCAGGGAGTGCGACAGGGCGTAGGAGAGGGACTCCTTCAGGGCCGCGTACGCCACGGTCGGGCCCGCGGCCAGCCTGCGCGCCAGCCCCAGGGCCTCGGCGGCCAGCTCCGCGGAGGGCACCACGCGGTGGGCGATCCCGAGGTCGTACGCCTCCTGGGCGGTCAGGGTGCGGGGGAAGAGCAGCAGGTCGGCGGCCCGGCTCGCGCCGACGGCGCGCGGCAGTGTCCAGGAGATGCCCGAGTCGGCGGTCAGCGCGACCCCGGCGAAGGAGGTGTTGAAGGACGCCGTGTCGGCCACGATCCGGTAGTCCGCGGCGAGCGCGAAGCCGAAGCCCGCCCCGGCGGCGACGCCGTTCACGGCGGCGACCACGGGCTTCGCGGCGCCGGCCAGGGCCCGCACGATCGGGTTGTAGTGCTCCCGCACCGTGCTCATGACGCCCTCGTCCGGCCCCGCCCCCTCGCTCGCCGCGAGCAGCCCCACGTGTTCCTTGAGGTCCTGGCCCACGCAGAACGCCCGGTCGCCGGCGGCGGTGAGCAGTACGGCCCGCACCGCGCCGTCGTCGGCCGCCGCCCGGGCCGCGTCCCGCAGGGCGACCTTCGTCTCCACGTCGAGCGCGTTCATCGCCTCGGGGCGGTTGAGCGTGATCGTCGCGAGTCCGTCGCTCACCTCGTAGAGCACGGTGTCGGCCATGGCGGGTCCCCTCCGATGCGGTGGATCCGGCGTACCGGTCGGTACGTCCTGTCGGAGGACAGCATGGCGGAGATCGCCGGAGCAGGGGCGGGACGCACGTGTGACCTGCGTCAAAGAATTCCGCGCGGCGTCTGTAGGCGCGGTGGCGCAGTATTGCAGCCCCCTCGGTGAATTGAGTGGTTTTGCTCGCGCGCGTTGCCCAAGCGATGCCAACCGATGTTGGTCATCGGGTCCTGCGATGCGGGATAATGGCTTGGAAGCAATGTGTTCGATGCCGGTGACGCGCGTCCTACAAAGGGACGCGTGCCCTTCAAGGGGCCGTCGGCGGACGATGAGCTGGTTTCAGGAAGGGGAACGAGCATGGCGGCCATGAAGCCGCGGACGGGCGATGGCCCGCTCGAGGTGACCAAGGAGGGGCGGGGCATCGTCATGCGCGTTCCGCTCGAAGGCGGCGGTCGGCTCGTCGTCGAGCTGACCCCTGACGAGGCCGACGCGCTCGGCGACGCCCTCAAGAAGGTCGTCGGCTGACGCGGAAGCGACCATACCTCTTCAGCCGCCCCGGTGCCGCACACGGCGCCGGGGCGCTGTCGTTCCCGGGCGGAGGGACGGAAGCCCTGGTCGGCGGGGGTGCGAGCGCGGGCGCGGTGCTCGGGTACGGGCGGTACGGGGACGCGCGCCGGCCCGCGCGGTACGCGGGCGGGCAAGGGTGGAGGCAGGGGGAGGGGCAGGGCCGGACCGGGCCCGGCCGGACGGCGCCGGGCCGGTGTCAGCGCTTGACCGCGCAGAGGAGGCCGTCGCCCACCGGCAGCAGCGAGGGCACCAGGTCCTGGCTCTCGCGCACGCCGCGCAGCAGCTCCCGCAGCCGGACGACCTCGGCGGGCTGCGGGCCCGAGTCCACGGTCCGGCCGTCCGAGAAGACGCCCTCGAAGCACACCAGGCCGCCCGGGCGCAGCAGGCGCAGCGATTCCGCCAGATAGTCGAGGCACTCCGCGCGGTCGCCGTCGCAGAACACCAGGTCGTAGCCGGAGTCGGCGAGCCGGGGCAGGACGTCCAGCGCGTGCCCGGGGATGAAACGCGCCCGGTTGCTGGCGAAGCCGGCCGCCCGGAAGGCCTGCCGGGCGAACTGCTGCCGCTCCGGCTCGGAGTCGACGGTGGTCAGCACCCCGTCCGGCCGCATGCCGTGCAGCAGGTGGATGCCGGAGACCCCGGTGCCGGTCCCGATCTCCGCCACCGCCTTGGCGTCCACGGTGGCGGCGAGCATCCGCAGCGCGGCGCCCGTGCCGGGCGACACCGGGCGCAGCCCTGCCTCCCGGGCCCGCTCCCGGGCCCAGTGCAGCGCGTCGTCCTCGGCGACAAAGGCGTCGGCGAACGCCCAGCTCGTCTGCCGGTTGCCGGTAATGACCCTCTCCTGTCCCCGTGGTTGCCTGGGCGTGACTGTATCCGTTGCCGTCGGGAACCCGCAGATGGGACCGGGCGTTTACGGAGTGGAGAAGGACGCGGGGGGACGGCGCATGGACCAGGACGGCGAGCAAGTGCTGACGCAGCCGCAGAAGCGCGTATCAAATTCTCGTAAAACCGCTTATCCGGAGCTAACGGGCGAGGTGGCTATGGTAGGGGCTCCACTGGACACCACCAGAGCCGATAGGGGAGGTGCGGCTGAGCCCGTGGATCGGAGAGGGGTGCTGCGGCGCCTCCTCGGGTCGGCGAGCGAGCCGAAATCCGTGACCGACACCGCTGACCAGCGCCACGCCACCGACACCGCGCAGACCGCGACCTTCGCCACCGACGCGGACTCGCAGGCGTGGACTCCGCCCACCTGGGAGGAGATCGTCAGCATGCACAGCGGCCGGGTCTACCGGCTCGCCTACCGCCTGACGGGCAACCAGCACGACGCCGAGGACCTCACCCAGGAGGTCTTCGTCCGCGTCTTCCGCTCCCTGTCGACGTACACCCCCGGCACGTTCGAGGGCTGGCTGCACCGCATCACCACGAATCTTTTCCTGGACATGGTGCGCCGCAAGCAGCGCATCCGGTTCGACGCCCTCGGCGACGACGCCGCCGAGCGGCTCCCCAGCCGCGAGCCGTCCCCGCAGCAGGTCTTCAACGACTCGCACTTCGACGCGGACGTCCAGCAGGCCCTGGACACGCTCGCCCCCGAGTTCCGCGCCGCCGTCGTGCTCTGCGACATCGAGGGCCTGTCGTACGAGGAGATCGCCGCGACCCTGGGCGTGAAGCTCGGCACGGTCCGCAGCCGGATCCACCGCGGCCGCTCGCAGCTGCGCAAGGCCCTGGCGCACCGGTCGCCGGAGGCCCGCGCCGAGCGCCGTCGCTTCGTGGTCGGAGTGCCCGCGCTGGGAGGAGGGGGCGCGACCGCGTGACCGGATCACGGCCGACCCCCGCAGAGCAGCACCTGGGAGACCGGCTCTCCGCCCTCGTGGACGGAGAGCTCGGTCATGAGGCGCGCGAGCGCGTCCTGGCCCACCTCGCCACCTGCGCGAAGTGCAAGGCCGAGGCCGACGAGCAGCGCCGGTTGAAGAGCGTCTTCGCGGAGGTGGCCCCGCCCACGCCCTCGGAGAGCTTCCTGGCCCGCCTCCAGGGACTCCCCGCGGGGGACGACCGGAGCGGCGGACCGGCTCCGGGCGGCTCAGGTTTCGGGACCTCCGGTGTCTTCGGCATGAAGGAGCCCTTCGGGTACGCGCCGTCGGGCCCCCACTCCGCGATGCTCCCCTCCGAGCCGGAACAGCGCGGCTTCCGCATCCACGACGTCGGCCGCCGCGAGGCCGAGCGGTCGGCCTCGCGCGGGCTGCGCTTCGCGTTCGCCGCGGCCGGGGCGGTCTCGCTGGCCGCGATCGCGCTCGGCGGGATGTCGGTGGGCATGCCGACCGACACCACGGACGCGCGCGGCGGGTCCGGCAGCAACGTGACGCCGTCGCGCGGACCGGGGGCCGGCGCCGCCCCGTCCGACGGGCCGCGCCGCCGCTCCGGCGTCGGCCCGCTGCTCGCCCAGACCCAGCGCCGCGGCGACGAGACGCCGGTCGCGCCCGTCGAGGCGGCCGCGCCGCTGCTCCCCGGGGTACCCGCCCCGGCGGCCCCGCCTTCCCCGCCCTCCCCGCACCGGACGCCGTACGGGCCGCACGTGCCGGACGGTGCCGTCGCGACCTCCCCGCTCATACGCCCCCTCGCCCAGACCCCGCCGGTCACGCTGGCGGCCTGGCCGACGGTGCCGGCGCTCGTCCCGCCCGTGCTGCTGTCCGAGCCGGTCCCCGGCGACCCGTCCGTCACCCCTTCGCCCACGTCGCCCCGCTGACCCCGCCGCCGGACCCGGCCCCTGCGCGGCGGCCCGCGAACCTGGTTGAATCCGTGGTGGGCCGCGTCCGCGCAGGACATCCCGGACGCGGAGTCGACCTTCTGCGGTGAGCGCCGACGCGTCGGGCCGCGGGCCATGTGTGGGGAGAGCATGAACCAGGGGAAGCCCACGAAACCGAAGTGGTGGAGCCGCCCGCGGGCGCACGGGCCGGAGACCGGCCCCTTCGACGCCTCGCCCACGGGGCCTTCCGCCCCGGCCGCCGGGCCGACGGCCGGGGACGTCCGGAGCGCCGGGGGCACCGGACGGGCGGACGGCACGGACGGCGACTTCGAGCTGGAACGGCCGATGGCCGCCACCGCGACTCCTGCTGCTCCGCCCGCCGCCTCGTCCGCCGCCGCGGCGGCCACCGCGACTCCCGCCGTTCCGCCCGCCGCAGTTCCCGTCGCCGTCCAGGCGGGACCGCGAGCGCCGGGAACGCCGGAAGGGGCGGCGAGGGGCGCCGGTCCCGGGGCGCCGGCCGGTCCCGAGGTACCGGCCGCGGACACGTCCGGAAGCGGCTCGGGCAGCCGCGGCGGGATCTCCCCGGACGGGCCGTACGAGCAGGAGGCCGGGGCCGTCGGATATGACGTGCGGCCCGGGCATGACGCGCAGGTCGGCGAAGCCGCACGGGTCGGCCGGGACGCACGCGGCGGGCAGGCCGTACGGAGCGGACAGGCCGCACGGAGCGGGCAGGAAGCGCCGGACGGGCCGCACGCGGAGGGCGAGCCGATGGCGCGGGACGTGCGCGGGCCGGCGGCGCGGGACGTGCGGGACGTACAGGACGCGCAGGACACGCAGCCTCCTGCCGACCGCCCCCGCCCCCTGCACGCCCCCGACCCCTACGGCACCCCGCCGTACGGCGAACCCGGCCCCTGGGCCCCCGCACCGCCCGTACAGCACCCGGCGACGACCGCGGCCCACGGCACCCCCGTGTCCCCGGCCCCGGCGCACGGCACCCCCGCGCAGACGGCCGCGGCGCACGGCACCCCCGCGCAGACGGCCGCGGCGCACGGCACCCCCGCGCAGACGGCCGCGGCGCACGGCACCCCCACGCAGACGGCCCCGGCGCACAGCCCCCACGCACAGGCAGCCCCCGGCGCCCCCGTGCAAGCGGCTGCGGCGCACGGCGCCCCTGCGCAGGCGGCCCCGGTGCCGGCGGCGGACCCGTTCGCCCCGCCTGCCTCTTCCGTCCCGCCTGCCTCTTCCGTCCCGCTCGCGCAGCCCCACCAGGTCACCGATCCCGCCCGCCCCGTCCCGCCGGCCGCTTCCGGCCCCTGGCAGCGCTACGACCCCTGGGCCGCCGCGCCGCTGCAGCAGAACGGGGCCCTGGCCGAGAGCACGGGACAGCGGCGCGGGCGCGTGAGGCGCGCCCTCGTCGGCGGTGCCGCGCTCGTCGCGCTCGTCGCCGGCGGCGTGGGCGGCGTCGTCGGGGCGTACCTGGAGCGCCACGGCGGCATCGACGCCGTCGAACTGCCCCAGGCCGGCGCCGAGCCCACGGACCGGGCGCCTGGCAGCGTCGCCGGGATCGCGGCGCGCTCCCTGCCCGGCGTGGTGACCCTGCACGTGCGCGGCGCGGACGCCGAGGGCACCGGGACCGGCTTCGTACTGGACACCCGCGGCCACATCCTCACCAACAACCACGTGGTCGAGCCGGCGGGGGCCGACGGGACCATCAGCGTGACGTTCAGCGGCGGCGAGACCGCCGAGGGCGAGGTCGTCGGCCGGGACAGCGGGTACGACCTCGCCGTCGTGAAGGTCGACGGGGTCGGCGGCCTGACGGCCCTGCCCCTGGGCAACTCCGACAACGTCCGGGTCGGCGACCCCGTCGTGGCCATAGGCGCGCCGTTCGACCTGGCCGACACCGTCACCTCCGGCATCATCAGCGCCAAGGACCGCCCCATCACGGCGGGCGGCGAGGAGGGCGACGGCAGCGACGTCTCGTACGTCGACGCCCTGCAGACCGACGCGCCGATCAACCCGGGCAACTCCGGCGGCCCGCTGCTGGACGCGCAGGCCCGCGTCATCGGCATCAACAGCGCCATCCGCTCCGCGGGCGACGGCCCGGACCTGGACGGGGGCCAGGCCGGCTCGATAGGACTCGGCTTCGCCATACCGATCAACCAGGGCAAGCGGGTCGCCGAGGAGCTGATCAACACGGGCTGCGCCACCCACCCGGTGATAGGGGTCACGCTCGACATGGACTACACCGGCGACGGCGCCCGCGTCGGCTCCCAGGGCAACGACGGCGGTCCGCCGGTGACCGAGGACGGTCCGGGCGACCGGGCGGGCATCCGGGCGGGCGACGTCATCACCGGGATCGACGGGCAGCGGGTGCACTCGGGCGAGGAGCTGATCGTCAAGACCCGCGCCCACCGCCCCGGCGACCGCCTGGAGCTGACGATCCGGCGCGACGGCGAGGAGAAGGAGGTCACTCTCGTCCTGGGCACGGCGGAGGGCGACTGACGGCCGCCCCGGACGAACCGGGGCGTACGAAGGGGGAAACCCGTCGTGTACACGCGGCCCACGGCGCACGGGCAGTACCGGTCGGGCAGGTCCGGCGGGTACCGTGGATCCGGCCCGGACCACGGAAGACCTGCCGAGGGCCGAGGACATCGCAAGGAGCCGCCAGGTGTTCAATGACATAGGACCGCTCGAGCTGGTCACGCTCGTCGTCCTTGCCGTGCTCGTCTTCGGCCCGGACAAGCTCCCGAAGGTGATCCAGGACGTCACGCGGACCATCCGCAAGATCCGCGAGTTCTCGGAGAGCGCCAAGCAGGACATACGCCAGGAGCTGGGTCCGGAGTTCAAGGACTTCGAGTTCGAGGACCTCAACCCCAAGACGTTCATCCGCAAGCAGCTGGACAACGACGAGCTGGGGCTCAAGGAGATCCGCAACGGCTTCGACCTGAAGAAGGAGATGGCCGAGGTCACGGACGCCGTGCACGGCCGCGAGTCCGACCCGGGTTCCCCGGGGGCCGCGGGCGGCACCGTCGACATGACGAAGAAGCGCGAGAAGCTCGACCCGGGCGAGCGCCCGCCGTTCGACGCCGACGCCACCTGAGCCCGGCCGCCACCCGAGCCCACCCGCCACCGGGGTCCGGCCGATCCTGAGCCCGCCCGTCCTCTGAGCCCGGCGCCGTCCGAGCCCGGCCGTCACCCGGGTCAGGCCGCCGGCCCGGGAGCGGCTGCCCTCCGGCCCGTGCGCCCCGCGGTGCGCCGTCGCGTCCGGAACCCGTCGTGTACGCGACCCACCCGCGGACCGGTTTCCCGGCTCCGCGCATACCTGTGGTTATTCTGCCTAGTTGTTGTGGGACCGATGGGGACGCCCGAGGGGGGCGGGCCGCTCAGGTCCGACGAGAGACAGGAGGCGTCCGGGCAGATGGAGACGACAAGTCGGGTAGGCGCGCAGACGCCGGCCGGGGAGGGCGAACAGCCGCTCGCCTCCGCCCGGCGCGCGGTCGACGGCTACCTGCTGGCGAGCTTCCCGTGGTACGGCCTCGACGAGGCGTTCACGGGCCCGCGCTGGCTGATGCAGGTGGGTACCTCCGCCGACGGTGCCGTCGAGCACGGCTCGGTCGGACACGGTGACGAGCCCTCGGTGCGCAGCGATTCCACCGAGGACACGGAGCGCTTCGCGGTGGTGGTCACCGTCGCGGCGAACCCCTCGCGGCGCAGCGCCGACGGCACGGGCCTGCTGGAGGCCACCTCGGTCTCCTCGGCGGCCTGGCTCGCGGGCGTGGGCCTGCTGTCCTTCACCTGGCCCGGCCAGATGGACCACACCCTGCGCGACGACTGGCTCGACCAGCAGACCGAGACGGCCTGGGTCCTCGCGGACGACCTGGGAGGCCCGGACTGGTCGTCGCTGTCCCTGCCGGTGGACGGGGTGCCGACGCCGTTCCACTACCGCGAGTCCGAGTTCGGCTGGGTCCTCGCGGGCTCCACGCAGCAGGGCGTCCACCTGGGCGCGTACGGCCGCGGCATGAGCGCATACGGCCTGGCCTTCTCGGCGATCAGGGACATCGAGGCATACGCCTAGGGATACACGGGCGCACGCCTGGCCGGCACGAGCGCACGTCCGGCGGTACGGGCGCGCGCCATGCGGCAGGGGCGCGAGCCCGCCGCCGCACGCGGGCACACGCCCGCCGGAGCAGGGGCACGAGCCCGTCGCGCGGGGCGTGCCCGCCGTAGGCCGCAGCGCACGGACCGCGCCGCCGGGGACGCGAAGAGGGCGCCGTCCACCGGTGGACGGCGCCCTCATCCCGCAGCACCGGGCCCCGCGGTACGGGGTCCGGGCCGCTCAGAACTTGTTGCGCGGCGTGATGCCCAGCGACATGCCCGACAGGCCGCGCTGGCGGCCGCCCAGCTTGCCGGCGATGGCGCGCAGGGCCGAGCCGGCCGGGGACCCCGGGTCGCTCAGGACCACCGGCCTGCCCTCGTCGCCGCCCTCGCGCAGCCGTACGTCGATCGGGATGGAGCCGAGGACCGGGACGGTCGCGCCGGTCGTCCGGGTCAGGCCGTCGGCCACCAGCTGGCCGCCGCCCGTGCCGAACACGTCGACCATCTCGCCGCAGTGCGGACAGGGCAGACCGGACATGTTCTCGACGACGCCCACGATCTTCTGGTGGGTCTGGACCGCGATGGAACCCGCGCGCTCGGCGACCTCGGCCGCCGCCTGCTGGGGCGTCGTCACGACCAGGATCTCGGCGTTCGGGACCAGCTGGGCCACCGAGATGGCGATGTCGCCCGTGCCCGGGGGCAGGTCCAGCAGGAGCACGTCCAGGTCGCCCCAGTACACGTCCGCGAGGAACTGCTGGAGCGCGCGGTGGAGCATGGGGCCGCGCCAGACCACCGGCGCGTTGCCCGGGGTGAACATGCCGATGGAGATGACCTTCACGCCGTTGGCGGACGGCGGCATGATCATGTTCTCGACCTGCGTGGGGCGGCCGTCGGCGCCCAGCATGCGCGGCACGGAGTGGCCGTAGATGTCCGCGTCCACGACGCCGACCTTCAGGCCGTCGGCCGCCATCGCCGCCGCCAGGTTCACCGTGACCGAGGACTTGCCGACGCCGCCCTTGCCGGAGGCGACCGCGTACACCCGGGTCAGCGAGCCCGGCTTGGCGAACGGCACCTCGCGCTCGGCCTGGCCGCCGCGCAGCGCGGTGGCCAGCTCGCGGCGCTGCTCGTCGCTCATCACGTCCAGGGAGACGTCGACGCGGGGGACGCCCTCCAGCGCGGAGACGGCCCGCGTCACGTTCTCCGTGATGGTGTCGCGCATGGGGCAGCCGGAGACGGTCAGGTACACGGTGACGGCCACCGCGCCGTCCGCGGCGATCTCCACCGATTTGACCATCCCCAGCTCGGTGATGGGTCGGTGGATCTCGGGGTCGTTCACCGTCGCCAGCGCTCCGCGCACCGCGTCTTCCGTAACCATACGGACGATGGTACGGCGCGCACACCCTGAGTAGGGACGCCCGTCAACGGTCGCCTGCGTCACGTCCCCGCGGGTGTTCTGCCGGGAATACGCCCCGCCCGTCCCCCTGCCGCTCCTCCAGCTCCTTGACCAGGTCCTGGAGTTCGGAGCGGATCCAGTCGCGGGTGGCGACCTCGCCGAGGCCCATGCGCAGCGCGGCGATCTCCCGGGTCAGGTACTCGGTGTCGGCGATCGACCGCTCGTTCTGCTTGCGGTCCTGCTCCAGGTTGACCCGGTCGCGGTCGTCCTGGCGGTTCTGCGCGAGCAGGATCAGCGGGGCGGCGTAGGAGGCCTGGAGCGACAGCATCAGGGTCAGGAAGATGAACGGGTAGTCGTCGAACCGCAGCTCCTCGGGCGCGCTGACGTTCCAGACCACCCACAGCACGATGACGACCGTCATCCAGACGATGAACCGGCCCGTGCCCAGGAACCGCGCGATCCGCTCCGACAGCCGCCCGAACGCCTCCGGATCCCACTCGGGCAGCAGCCTGCGGCGGGGCAGCAGCGGCTGGTCGAGCCGGCTGCGCAGCCGGGTGGCGGCGCCGGCCCCGGAGGCCGCCCGCTCCCGGCCCTCGCGCTCAGACCCCATCGGCCGCCTCCCCCTCCTCCAGGTGGAACTCCGTCTCGCGCCAGTCGTCCGGCAGCATGTGGTCGAGCACGTCGTCCACGGTCACCACGCCCAGCAGCGAGCCGCTCTCGTCGACGACGGGCGCCGCCACCATGTCGTACGCCGCGAAGAAGCCGGCCACCACCGGCAGCGCCGCCTCCGGGCCCAGCGGCTGCAGGTCGTCGTCGATCAGCGCCCCGACCAGCGTGTACGGCGGGTCGCGCAGCAGCCGCTGGAAGTGGACCGTGCCGAGGTACCTGCCGGTCGGCGTCTCGTCCGGCGGCCGGCACACGTACACCTGGGCGGCCAGCGCCGGGGAGAGGTCCGGGTTGCGCACCCGGGCCAGGGCGTCGGCGACCGTCGCGTCCGGACGCAGCACGACCGGCTCCGTCGTCATCAGACCGCCCGCCGTGCGCTCCTCGTACGCCATCAGGCGCCGCATGTCGGCCGCGTCGGCCGGCTGCATCAGGCTCAGCAGCCGCTCCTGGTCGTCCTCGGGCAGCTCGCCGAGCAGGTCGGCCGCGTCGTCCGGGTCCATCGCCTCCAGGACGTCCGCCGCCCGCTCCTCCGCCAGCTTGCCGAGGATCTCGATCTGGTCGTCCTCGGGCAGTTCCTCCAGGACGTCGGCGAGCCGGGCGTCGTCGAGGGCGGCGGCCACCTCGGCACGGCGCTTGGGGGAGAGGTGGTGCAGCACGTTGGCGAGGTCGGCGGGGCGCAGCTGCTCGAAGGTGGCGAGCAGGTTCTCGGCGCCCTGCCCCTGCTCCTCCAGCGAGAAGCCGGTGACGGCCGACCAGTCCACGGTCAGCGTCTCGCCCGCCCGCCGCCCGCCGCCCGTCCACGGAAGCGCTATGCGCCCCTTCCCGCCGCGCGGGGAGGAGCCGTCCCGGCCCTTGCGCACGAAGACGCGGTCGATCTCCCACTCCCGGCGCGCGGGCAGCTGCCGGACCGACACGTCGAGCACGGTCACCTCCTCGCCGGTCTCGGTCAGCCGCACCCGCCGGTCGAGCAGCTCGCCGAAGACGAGCCGCTCGGTGGGCCGCTGCTCGAAGCGCCGTACGTTGAGCACGCCCGTGGTGATGACCTGGCCCGACTCGATGCCGGTCACCCGGGTCATGGGCAGGAAGATCCGGCGGCGCGTGGGCAGCTCGACCACCAGTCCGAGCAGCCGGGGCGGCCGCCGTCCGACCCGGAGCATGGCCACCAGGTCGCGCACGCGCCCCACCTGGTCGCCGTTGGGGTCGAAGACGGCGACACCGGCGAGGTGCGAGACGAAGATCCGGGGGGCGCCTGAAGCCATGCCCCGCGCCTCCTTTTCGTCCGCATGTGTCCGCTCGGGTGGGCTTCAGGCTAGCCCGTCCTGGTCGGATACGCCCTGGTGAGCGGTGCGTACGGACTGGCTCCGGGCCACCCGGGCGGCACCGGTACGCTGCGGTACGCCGTTGAGGACCGCGCGAGAGAGGCAGCCTTGCCCGTGACTGCAATCCCCCGAAACCGCAGGGCCGCACTGGTGAGCGCGTTGTGCGCCCTGGTCGTCACGGGGACCGGGCTGACGGGCTGCGGCGGGGGTGAGGACCCGGACGCGGGCACGAACGGCGTGGGCAAGCTGTCCCCCGCGAAGATCCACGCGAAGACGAAGGCGGCCGCCGAGGGGGCGAGCACGGTCCGCCTGTCCGGCGCGGTGATCAGCGACAAGCGCACCTACAAGCTCGACATGCGGCTCCGGGAGGACGGCGGCAGCGGCTCGGTGACCTCCAAGGGCAGCACGTTCCGGCTGCTGCGGGTGGGCGAGCAGCTCTACATCAAGGCGGACGCCGGGTTCTGGAGCCACGCGGACGACGCGGACGGCGGGGGCTCGGCGAGCGACGCCGGCGCGGCCGAGAAGCTCCAGGGCAAGTACGTGAAGGTCCCCCAGGGCGACCCCGCCTACCAGCAGCTCAGCGTCTTCACGGACAAGGACACCCTGCTGGACGGGCTGCTCTCGCTGCACGGCGAGGTCACCACGGACGGCCGGCACGAGCAGAACGGCGTCCGCACCGTCCGCCTCACCGGCGACAAGGGCTCCGGCGGCACCCTGGACGTCTCCCTGGAGGGCAGGCCGTACCCGCTGACGCTGACCCGCGCGGGCGGGGCCGGCACCCTGCGCATGACGGACTGGAACAAGGACTTCGCCCTGGAGGAGCCGTCGGAGGACGAGACCGTGGACTACGGCCGGGAACTGCCCACGTCCTGACCCGCCGCCCGGGGCGCGTCCCCGGCGGCGGGCGGTGGGGCGCCGCCGCCACCGTCAGCGGGCTGTGGGCATCGCCACCGTCAGCGGGCAGGGGGTGCCGCCATGGTCGGCAGGTCGCGGGCGCCGCCGCCGTCGGCGGGTCGTGGGCGTCGCCCTACCGGCGGCGCTTCCTCTTCCACAGCAGCCGGGGCAGCGCCTCCGGGACCGGCCGGCGGGTGACGGCCGGCGTGGGCACCGGAGGCGCGGCACCGGAGTCCGCCGGCAGCTCCGCCGCGGCGCCCGCCGGCTCGAGGCGCAGCACACGGCACTCGCGGGCCCAGCGCCGCGGCATCGTCTCGGCATCCGGCGCGTTCAGCCGCTTGCCCTTCAGCTCGGCGACGGCCGCCTCCCACTCGGGCGACTCCGGCGCCAGCTCCACGACCTTCGCCGGCCAGGTGACCAGCCGGCCGCCCTTGTCCTTGCTGCGCACGGTGACCAGCGCCCCGCGGCCGTCCACCAGGTCCGGCAGGGGCTGCTCGCCGGGCCCGTCGCCGACCACGCACACCGCACCGTCGTGCCAGACGTGCCACAGCGCCTGGCCGGGCCGGTCCCGCTCCGGCCGGTCCCGCTCCGGCCGGTCCCGCTCCGGCCGGTCCCGCTCCGGCCGGTCCCGCTCCGCCGGCACGGTGCCCCGCGCCCAGACGAGTCCGGACTTCTTGCTGGCCTCCTCGACGAGGGCCTGGTCGACGAGGGCCTGGTCGACGAGGGCCTGGTCGAGCGGTGCGCTTGTCATGGGCCCAGCCTATCCAGCGGTCCGTACGTCCCTCAGAGCCAGCCGTTGCGCTTCAGCGTCCGGTGGATCGCGCAGCAGACCACCACCGTGAAGCCCAGCACCATCGGGTAGCCGAACCGCCAGTGCAGCTCCGGCATGTGCTCGAAGTTCATCCCGTACACCCCGCACACCATCGTCGGCACGGCGATGATCGCGGCCCACGAGGTGATCTTGCGCATGTCCTCGTTCTGCGCCACGGACGCCTGCGCGAGGTTGGCCTGCAGGATGGAGTTGAGCAGTTCGTCGAAGGAGAGGACCTGCTCCTGCACCCGGGCCAGGTGGTCGGCGACGTCCCGGAAGTACTTCTGGATGTCCGGGTCGATCAATCGCATCGGCCGCTCGCTCAGCAGCTGCATCGGCCGCATCAGCGGCGAGACGGCCCGCTTGAACTCCAGCACCTCGCGCTTGAGCTGGTAGATCCGCGCCGAGTCCACGCCGCGCGAGACGCCGCCGCGGGGACCCGGCGAGAAGACCTCCGTCTCCACCTCGTCGATGTCGTCCTGCAGGGCGTCCGCGACCGCGATGTACCCGTCGACGACGTGGTCGGCGATGGAGTGCAGCACCGCGGAGGGCCCCTTGGCGAGCAGTTCGGGGTCGTCCTGCAGCCGGTGGCGCAGCGCCCGCAGCGAGCCCTGCCCGCCGTGCCGCACGGTGATGAAGAAGTCCCGGCCGGTGAAGCACATCACCTCGCCGGTCTCCACGACCTCGCTGGTGGCGGTGAGTTCGTCGTGCTCGACGTAGTGGACGGTCTTGAAGACGGCGAAGAGGGAGTCGTCGTAGCGCTCCAGCTTCGGCCGCTGGTGGGCGTGGACGGCGTCCTCCACGGCGAGCGGGTGCAGCCCGAACTCCGAGGCGATGCCCGCGAATTCGGACTCGCTCGGCTCGTGCAGGCCCATCCAGACGAAGCCCCCGCCGTGCCGCACGAGGCGGATCGCCTCACGCAGCGTCAGCTTGTCGGCGGAGGCGAGCCGGACGCCGTCCCGGTAGACGGCGCAGTCGACCACGGCCGTGGTCTCGGCGGGGTCGCGCGTGGCCGCGTAGTCGCGGGACGCGACGCCGTCCTTGCGCAGCGAGGGGCGGACCGCGGCACGCAGGTCACGGATCATCGACATGGCAGGCTCCTTCGCAAAACGAGAGCCGCCCACGGCGGTCGGAACTACCCGGAATGGGGACGTCCTGCTCGGGGTCCCGGCGGTTCCTGCCGGGAAACGTGTTTGGCACGTCCACAAAGCGGGGAGCACCGCACCGTCGCGGTGGCAGCATCGCTACTGATACAGATCAGACAGATCAGGCAAAGACGAAGTGCTCTTCCGTCGTGCACCGAACGGGGCACGTCGCGAGTGCGAGAGGGCGGCAGCCAAGCAGAACGTCAGCTACAGAACTCGGGGCCGGAAGAGCGGGTGGTACTGCACGGTCGACTTCGATCCATGGAGCCCCACCTCCTCCGGCCGGTCCCCCGTAGGGGAGATCCATCCCCCGTGGGGGAGTGTCGTGCATCGGGGCGTGAAGCGGCTCCCCGGAGGCGAATGCCCGGGGGCCGGCTACCTGCTGCCCCGACCAGCGGCCAAGACTATCAGCCGACTGAAGTGTCAAGGCCTCGCTTTGCCCGTTGCTGACGACTTCTATGCTCGGTGCATGGCTGATGTTCTCCCTTTGGTCGAGGCCCGGTTGCGCAGCGCGCTGGGCGAACCGGACGCGCGCGCGTCGGTCACCTTCCTCGGCACCGACCGCATCGAAGTGCTGCGCTTCACCGAGGGCGACATCGTCCGCTACGCGACGCTCGGCATGTCCGCGCAGCCGATGTCCGACCCCGCCTCGATGCTCGCCGACCCGGTCGCCGGGCCGCGCGCCGAGCTGGTCCTGTCGGTGCGCACGGGCGTCGCCGACACCGACAAGGTGCTCCGCCCGCTCGCGGTGCTCGCCGCGTCCCCGCAGGTCGAAGGGGTAATCGTGGCTCCGGGTGCCTCGCTCGACGTGGGTGACCCGCTGTGGCCCGGTGCCCCGTTCACCTCGGTCCTGGTCGCCGAGCCGGGCGGTCTGGTCGAGGACCTGGAGCTGGACGCGCCGCTGGACCCCGTGCGGTTCCTGCCGCTGCTGCCGATGACGCCGAACGAGGCCGCCTTCAAGCGCGTGCACGGCGCCCAGGCCCTCCAGGAGCGCTGGCTCACCGGCGGCACCGACCTGCGCGACCCGGTGCGCAGGTCCGTCGCGCTGGACTGACCGGCGCGACGGCCCGGCCGCCCGTCAGGTGGCCGGGAACAGTCGGTGCGCCCCTGTCCGTACGCCGGACCGCACGGCTGCCCGTGCGCGGACCGCACGGGTCCATGCGATCGGGCCGCTCGTGTCCGCCGGGTCCGGGCCGGTCGTGTCCGTCGGGTCCGGTTCCGCCGGGCCCGGCCGTGGCGTCCCGTCCCCGGCGGTGGACGGCGGGACCGGGCCGGCGAGCCCGGTGCCCGTCCGATGGATTCCGGTGGATGTGAGCCGCAGCCGGTCGTGCGCGGCGGCGCGACTCCCTCCGGACGAGTGATCGTCCTTGACGCGACCACCTCCGGGGAGGACCGTGGGGCCCTATGAGGGGCGAACCCAGTTGCCCGAAGTGTGGTGGCCGGGTCAGGGCTCCCGGCCTCTTCGCCGACTCCTGGCAGTGCGACGTGCACGGGACGGTGCACCCGCTGCAGCCCGTGATCCCGCCCAGTGTCGAGGCCCTCGGCGTCGTCGTGCACCGGACGCAGGTGCCCGTGTGGATGCCGTGGCCGCTGCCCGTCGGCTGGCTCTACACCGGCGTGGCCTGCGCGGGCGACGACCGCAGCGGTGGCCGCGCGACCGCCGTGGCCTGCTCGGGACCGGGGCCGCTCGGCGGGTTCGGGGAGCTGATCCTCGTGGCCGAGGAGCTGGGCGTCGGCCTCGGCGCGCGGTACGCGGGCGTCGACGGCCCCGACCCGGGCCCGTACCTGGACGTCGAGAAGCCGCCCCAGGCGAAGGTCCTCGCGGCCGGACGGCCGACCCCGCTGTGGCTCGTCTCCGGCACCCCGGAGGACCGCGCGGTGTTCGCGGGCGAGGCGCTCGGCCTGTGGCTGTGGGCCGTCGTCTGGCCCGAGCAGTCCGGGCTGCTGATGTACGACGAACTGGTACTGACCGACCTGCGGGACGCGGGCGCCGAACTCGATCTGGTCCCGTGCGGGGCGCTGTCGCCGCGGCTGCTCCAGCCATAGCCGGGCAGGGGGTTCCGGGCGGGCCCCGCGGGGTTTCGAGGCGGTCCGCACAGGGAGTTCGTAGGGGGCGCTCGGCGGTGACGGGTGTGACAGAGGCGTGCCGGAGTGCCGTTATCCTTGAGCGTCACCTTCCGTACCGTCCCCGCTGGGAGTCCGCGTCGTGCGCATCGATCTGCACACCCACTCCACCGCGTCCGACGGCACGGACACCCCGGCCGAGCTGGTCCGCAACGCGGCCGCGGCCGGTCTGGACGTCGTCGCCCTCACCGACCACGACACCACCCGCGGCCACGCGGAGGCGCGCGCGGCGGTCCCGGAGGGGCTGACCCTGGTCACCGGGGCCGAGCTGTCCTGCCGGCTCGACGGCGTGAGCATGCACATGCTGGCGTACCTCTTCGACCCCGACGAGCCCGAGCTGCTGCGCGAGCGCGAGCTGGTGCGCGACGACCGGGTGCCGCGCGCCCAGGCCATGATCGCCAAGCTGCGGGAGCTGGGGGTGCCGGTGACCTGGGAGCAGGTCGCGCGCATCGCGGGCGACGGCTCGGTGGGGCGCCCGCACATCGCCACCGCCCTGGTGGAACTGGGCGTCGTGCCCACGGTCTCCGACGCGTTCACGCGGGAGTGGCTCGCCGACGGCGGCCGGGCCCACGTCGACAAACACGAGACCGACCCCTTCGAGGCGGTCCGGCTGGTCAAGGCCGCGGGCGGTGTGACCGTCCTCGCCCACCCCGCCGCCGCCAAGCGCGGCCGGACCGTGTCCGAGAGCGCGATCGCGGACCTGTCCGCCGCCGGCCTCGACGGCATCGAGGTCGACCACATGGACCACGACGCCGCGACCCGGGACCGGCTGCGCGGTCTGGCCAAGGAGCTGGGGCTGCTGGTCACCGGTTCCTCGGACTACCACGGCAGCCGCAAGACGTGCCGGCTCGGCGAGTACACGACCGACCCCGAGATCTACGGGGAGATCACCCGGCGCGCCGCCGGCGCCTTCCCGGTTCCCGGCACGGGCGGACCGTTCGGCGCCTAGGCACGCTGTCCGGGCGGTAGCGCCCGGGGGCGCGGTGTCCGGGGCGCGGTGTCCGGGGCGCGGCACCCGGGGTGGTGGTATCCGAAGCGGTGGACCGGGCCCGAAGTGCCCGCACCCACCGGGGCCACGGCCCCTGGATGCGCGACCGCCCGGGTCCCGGAGCCCCTCCGCCCGGGCCGCCGGTGGCCGCTTCCGGGCGGCGTCCGGTGACCACGTGCGGTCGGTCGCACGGGGTCGCACATCCCCCTTCACGCCCGAACGCACGCCCAGGCGCACGCCCGGACACGCGTTCCTCACCTTTCCCTGTCACGCCCGGCGTCGGCCGGGGGCGCCCGTCCGCGCCTCCGTCCGCCGCCTCCACTTCTCCGCAAGGCTCATCGTGTTCGACCTCGCCGTCTTCGGCTCCCTGTTCCTCACGCTCTTCGTCATCATGGACCCCCCGGGGATCACCCCGATCTTCCTCGCCCTGACCGCCGGGCGGCCCGCCAGGACGCAGCGGCGCATGGCCCTCCAGGCGGTCTGCGTGGCCGGCGGTGTCATCACCGTCTTCGGGCTGCTGGGCCACCAGATCCTGGACTACCTGCACGTGTCCGTGCCCGCGCTGATGATCGCGGGCGGACTGCTGCTGCTCCTCATCGCGCTCGACCTGCTCACCGGCAAGACCGACGAGCCGAAGCAGACCAAGGACGTCAACGTCGCTCTGGTCCCGCTGGGCATGCCGCTGCTGGCCGGTCCGGGTGCGATCGTGTCCGTGATCCTGGCGGTGCAGAAGGCCGACAGCGTCACCACGCAGGTGTCGGTGTGGACCGCGATTCTCGCCATCCACGTGGTGCTGTGGCTGGTGATGCGCTACTCGCTGCTGATCATCCGCGTCATCAAGGACGGCGGCGTCGTCCTGGTGACCCGGCTCGCGGGCATGATGCTGTCCGCGATCGCCGTGCAGCAGATCATCAACGGCGTCCTGCAGGTGGTCCAGGGCGTCTAAGAGGTCAGCCGGTCCGCCGGTCCGCCGGGGCCCCGTAACGCACGAGAAGCCATCGCGGCGCGTGGAGCCCCGGCGAAGCACGGAGCCCCCGTACGGCGCGAGGGCCGTACGGGGGCTCCGGAACATGCTTCGGCCCGTGGGAGTGCGGCCGTCCGGGTGCGGACGGCCGCACTCCCACGGGCGGACGCGAAGGCGTACGCGTCAGAGCGAGAGGCGGTCGTGCGTCATGAGGCCGGGCACTCGGCCGGGCGGATCCACAGCCGCTGCCCTATGGCGGCAGCCTGCTGCACGATCTGGTTGACGGAGGCGGCGTCCACGACGGTGCTGTCCACGGCGGTGCCGTCGACATCGTCCAGGCGCATGATTTCGAAGCGCATACGGCTTCTCCCTTCGTCTGGTCATCCTCCTGAAGGAGAACTACTGGTATGGGACGTAAGTCTCGTCCCTTGCTGAGGCCGGGCGGTTGCCCGCCCGTTAAGAGTGGATTGCGGGGCCATGGTGTCCGCTGTTCCGTACGGTTCAACGACTTGCTCCCTGCAAACATTCCCTACGCTAAAGAAAAATTTCGACGATCTAACGACCACGGAGTCCTGGGACCGCTTGTGTTCGCGCAGTGACGGCCTGCGACAATAGGGCGCATATGAATGACGACTTCCCGGCGATCGACGAGGCGGCTTCACTCGTCGCACGCATCGATCGCACAAACGAGCTGCTCAAGCGCATGCTCGCCGAAGTGGCCAAGACGCCGTCCACGCACGCGATCTTCGTCGACGCCGGGTACCTGTACGCGGCGGCGGGCCGCCTCGTGGCCGGCACCGAGGACCGCCGGGCCTTCGACCTGGACGCCGAGGGGCTCATCGACGCGCTCATCGACCGGGCCCGTTCGATCTTCGCGGACAGCCGGCTGCTCCGCGTCTACTGGTACGACGGCGCCCGGCGCCGCATCCACACCGCCGAGCAGCAGTCGATCGCCGAGCTGCCGGACGTCAAGGTCCGGCTGGGCAACCTCAACGCCAACAACCAGCAGAAGGGCGTCGACTCCCTGATCCGCTCCGACCTGGAGTCCCTGGCCCGGCACCGCGCCATCAGCGACGCGGCGCTCATCGGCGGCGACGAGGACCTGGTCTCCGCGGTGGAGGCGGCCCAGGGGTACGGCGCCCGGGTCCACCTGTGGGGCGTCGAGGCGCCGGAGGGCCGCAACCAGGCCGAGCCGCTGCTGTGGGAGGTCGACAGCCAGCGCACCTTCGACCTGGAGTTCTTCAAGCCGTACGTCACCCGGCGCACCGCCGCCTCGTACGACGCGACGGCGGCGGCCCGGCCCACCCGCGAGGACGTCCGCTTCGTGGGCGCGCAGATCGCCGCGAAGTGGCTCTCCGCCCGCGGCCGGGAGGCGCTGGTGGAACTGCTCCCCGGTCACCCGTACCTGCCCGGCCCCGTGGACCAGGACCTCCTCGTGGAGGCCGAGAGCCTGCTGCAGTACTCGCTGCGCGGACAGGCGGACCTGCGCCGGGCGCTGCGCGACGGCTTCTGGGAGCACCTGCAGACGCAGTACTGAACAGACGCGGTACTGAACGCCCGGCGGCGGGTCGCGTGCCGGGTGGCGAGCGCCGTCACGGGACTACACGGCGACGGAGTCCCAGAAGGCGGCGAGGGCTTCGGCCGTCTCCAGGGGACGGTCGGTGTTGGGGGAGTGCTCCGCCCCGCGGACGACGGTCCGGCGGGCCCGCAGCCGTACGGCCATGTCGTCCAGGAGCGGCACCGGCCAGGTGTCGTCGCGCTCGCCCGACAGGACGTGCTTGGGCAGCGGCAGGGCGGCCAGGGCGGGAACCCGGTCGGGCTCCGCGCACAGCTGGCGGCCGGCCGCGACGAGCTGCGCCGGGCTGGTGGCCAGCCAGCGCCGCCTGAGGTCGGCGCGGTCGTCGAGCCCCGCGTCCAGGTCGTCGGCGTCCTCCGGGGTGTCCAGCGCCTGGATCGCCTCCCACACCCGGGCCATGTCCATCACGGCGAGCACGTCCCGCAGCAGCTTGACGCGCTGCTGCTGCGGCGGCGAGATCTCGGCAGGACCCGACGACATGAGGGTGAGCGAGACGAACGCGTCCGGCTCCAGCAGGACGGCGGCCCGCGCCACGAGTCCGCCGAACGAGTGGCCCACGAGGTGGAGCGGGCCGTCCCCCACGGCCGCCGCCTGCGCGAGCACGTCGCGCGCCAGCTCCTCCTGCGCGTACGGCGCCTCGTCGTCCGCCGGGCCCGGGGTCTCGTACTGCCCGCGGCCGTCCACGGCGACCGTCCGGTACCCGGCGGCGGCCAGCGGCTCGTGCAGGCCGATGAAGTCCTCCTTGCTGCCGGTGAACCCCGGCAGCAGCAGGGCCGTCCCCTTGACCGCGACGCCGGGTGCCGCGGGGGCGTCGACGACGGCGAAGCCGCCGCGCGCGGTGGCGAGCCGGTACGCGCGGGCGCCGGCGGGCGGGACGAAGGTCGGAGGCCTGCTCATGGATCGAGGCTAGCGGGGCGTGCCGGACGGCGGCGTGCCGGGCCGCCCGGCCCGGTGCGCGCGAACGCCGACGGCCCGGCCCCGGTGATCGGGGCCGGGCCGTCGGCGTCGGGTGGTGCCGGTCAGCTCTCCGTCACCTCGGCGGCCTCCGCCGCCTTGCGGGTGCGGCGGCGCGGAGCGGCCTCGGCCGCCGCCTCCGTACCGGCGTCGGCGGCACCGGCCGCGGTCTTGCGGGTCCGGCGCGGCTTGGCCGGGGCCTCGGCCGCGTCCGCAGCCTCGGTCGCCGGGGCGGCCTCCGCGGTCTTGCGGGTGCGGCGGCGCGGCTTGGCGGCCTCCTGCTCGTCGGCGGCCTGGGCCGGGATGCCGGCCTCGGCGGCTGCCTTCGTGCGGGGGGTGCGGCGGCGCGGCTTGGCCTCCGCGGCCTCGGCGGTGTCGACGGCGGCCTCGGCCGCGTCCGCGGCCTCGGTCGCCGGGGCGGTCTCCGCGGTCTTGCGGGTGCGGCGGCGGGGCTTGGCCGGAGCCTCGGCCGTGTCCGTCGCGGTGGTGCCTTCGGCGGTGGCGACCGCGGCTTCCGCCGCTTCGGCGGCCGGGGCGGTCTCCGCGGTCTTGCGGGTGCGGCGGCGGGGCTTGGCCGGGGTCTCGGCCGTGTCCGTCGCGGTGTCGCCCTCGGCGGTGTCCACGGCAGCCTCGGCGGTCTCCGCCGTCGCGGCGGTCTTCCGCGTGGTGCGGCGGCGGGGCTTGGCCGTGGCCGCCTCAGTGCCGCCCTCGGCGGTGTCGACGGCGGCCTCGGCCGCGTCCGCGGCCTCGGTCGCCGGGGCGGTCTCCGCGGTCTTGCGGGTGCGGCGGCGGGGCTTGGCCGGAGCCTCGGCCGTGTCCGTCGCGGTGGTGCCTTCGGCGGTGGCGACCGCGGCTTCGGCCGCTTCGGCGGCCGGGGCGGCCTCCGCGGTCCTGCGGGTGCGGCGGCGCGGCTTCGTGGCGGTCACGGCCTCCGGGGCCTCGACCGGCGCGGCGTCGGCCGCCGGGGTCTCGGACACCGGCGTGTCGGCCACCGGGGCGAGCGCCTCCTCGGCCGACCGCCGCGTACGGCGGCGGCGCGGCTTCGCGCCCTCCTCCGGTTCCGCGGCGGCGGGCGCCGTGCCCTCCGCCGTGGCCACGGCCGCCTGCGCGGCGTCGGCCGGCGCGGCCTCGGTCCGGACGGTCTGCGCCGTGGCGGCGACGGCCTCGGCCGGGGCGCCGCCCCGCGTACGGCGACGGCGGCGCGGCGTACGGGGCCCGGAGACCTCCGTGGCCTCGGCAGCGTCCTCGGGGATCTGCTGGGGCGTCTCCGCCGGAGCCGTCGCGTCCACCGGCGCGCCGTTGCGCGTACGGCGGCGACGGCGCGGCGTACGCGCCGGGCGCTCACGCTCGCGCTCCTGGTCGGCCGACGGAGCGGTGCCCCGGCCGCCGCGTCCGCGCGGACCGCGCCCGGTCTCGCCGAGGTCCTCGATCTCCTCGGCCGCGAGGCCGGCGCGGGTGCGCTCGGACCGCGGCAGCACGCCCTTCGTGCCGGCCGGGATGCTCAGCTCCTCGAAGAGGTGCGGGGAGGTCGAGTACGTCTCCGGCGGGTCGTTGAAGGACAGCTCCAGCGCCTTGTTGATCAGCTGCCAGCGCGGGATGTCGTCCCAGTCGACGAGCGTGATCGCCGTACCCGACGCGCCCGCGCGGCCCGTACGGCCGATGCGGTGCAGGTACGTCTTCTCGTCCTCGGGGGACTGGTAGTTGATGACGTGGGTCACGCCCTCGACGTCGATACCGCGCGCGGCGACGTCGGTGCAGACGAGGACGTCGACCTTGCCGTTGCGGAACGCGCGCAGCGCCTGCTCGCGGGCGCCCTGGCCGAGGTCGCCGTGGACCGCGCCGGAGGCGAAGCCGCGCTTCTGCAGCTGGTCGGCGAGGTCCGCCGCCGTCCGCTTGGTCCGGCAGAAGATCATCGCGAGACCGCGGCCCTCGGCCTGCAGGATCCGCGCGACCATCTCCGCCTTGTCCATGTTGTGGGCGCGGTAGACGTGCTGCGAGATGTTGGCGACCGTCACGCCCTCGTCGTCCGGCGCCGTGGCGCGGATGTGCGTGGGCTGCGACATATAGCGGCGCGCGAGACCGATGACCGCGCCCGGCATGGTGGCCGAGAACAGCATCGTCTGGCGGCGGGCCGGCAGCATGTTGATGATCTTCTCGACGTCGGGCAGGAAGCCCAGGTCGAGCATCTCGTCGGCCTCGTCGAGCACGAGGGCCCGGACGTGCTTGAGGTCGAGCTTCTTCTGGCCGGCCAGGTCGAGCAGGCGGCCCGGGGTGCCGACGATCACGTCGACGCCCTTCTTGAGGGCCTCGACCTGCGGCTCGTACGCGCGGCCGCCGTAGATGGCGAGGACCCGCACGTTGCGGACCTTGCCCGCGGTCAGCAGGTCGTTCGTCACCTGGGTGCACAGCTCGCGGGTGGGGACGACCACGAGGGCCTGCGGGGCGTCGGTGAGCTGGTCGGGGCGGGCGCGCCCGGCCTCGACGTCCGCCGGGACGGTGACGCGCTCCAGAAGGGGGAGGCCGAAGCCGAGGGTCTTGCCCGTGCCGGTCTTGGCCTGGCCGATGACGTCGGTGCCGGAGAGGGCGACCGGGAGCGTCATCTCCTGGATGGGGAAGGGGTTGACGATGCCGACGGCCTCAAGGGCCTCGGCCGTCTCGGAGAGGATTCCGAGCTCTCGGAAAGTCGTAGTCAGGGTGCTGCCTCTTCTGTGTGCGCGGAACGAGGCGAGCGCGGGGGTCTTGTACACCGTGCCGGGGACGTCGGCCGCCTTGGGGGCGGGCCTGGGTGGCGCGGGACCACTGCCGACGCTCGAGCGCTCGTACCGCTGAGGGTCTCTCCGGTCGCCGTACGCACCACGGCGTACGAACGGGGAGAGCTGTCGGGTCGGAGCCGATCGGGCCACCGACCGGGCATCCTCATTCGTGCGGCCCGTCGATTATTCGGCGGGCGCATTACCACCATACCCCGGATCCGCGCATATGCGATGGCCGATTTGGTCACGTAGTCGTCGTCACAGTGATTGACCAGGGACTTCCCCGTGGCAGCGAGCGGGCTATTGTGCGCTCCATGACGACGTCGGACAACACCGCCGAGACCCCCGCCGCACCCACCGGAGTCGCCGCCCAGGACTGGGCGCAGGCCTCCGTCGACCCCCAGTACCGCGCCGCGGTGGTGGACCTGCTCGGAGCGCTCGCGTACGGCGAGCTGGCGGCGTTCGAGCGGCTCGCCGAGGACGCCAAGCTGGCGCCGACGCTGGCCGACAAGGCGGAGCTGGCGAAGATGGCGTCGGCCGAGTTCCACCACTTCGAGCAGCTCCGGAACCGGCTGACCGAGATCGGCGCCGAGCCGGCCGGGGCGATGGAGCCGTTCGTGGCCGCGCTCGACGGCTTCCACCGGCAGACGGCGCCCTCGGACTGGCTGGAAGGGCTCGTCAAGGCGTACGTCGGCGACTCGATCGCCAGTGACTTCTACCGCGAGGTCGCCGCGCGGCTCGACGCGGACACGCGCGCGCTGGTCCTCGCCGTGCTCGACGACACGGGGCACGCGAGCTTCGCGGTCGAGAAGGTGCGGGGCGCGATCGACGCGGACCCGCGCGTGGGCGGCCGGCTCGCGCTGTGGGCGCGGCGGCTGATGGGCGAGGCGCTGTCGCAGTCGCAGCGGGTGGTCGCGGACCGCGACGCCCTCTCGACGATGCTGGTCGGCGGCGTGGCGGACGGCTTCGACCTGGCCGAGGTGGGGCGGATGTTCTCCCGTATCACGGAGGCCCACACGAAGCGGATGGCGGCGCTGGGGCTGGCCGCCTGAGAGGACGCCCGGGGCGCCCGGCGACGTGAGGCCCGGACGGGCGCGGGCGCCGGGTCCCGCCGGTACCGGGGTGTGCGAGGGCCGGCGGACCGGGCGGCGGCGCGGCAGTGCGGTGGTGCTACACCGCCGCCGAACGGCGGCGCAGGCGGCCCACCGGGCGCAGCAGCAGCGACAGGGACGCGGCGCCGACCGCGACCGCGCCGATGAGGATCAGCGGCAGATGGCCGGGACCGAGCGCGCTGTGCGTGAGGAACGCGCCGAACAGGGCGCCCACGACGCCCGTCGACAGCACCAGGCGGCGGTCCGGGAGCCGGTGCGCCAGCCGGCGGTGGGCCGCCCAGGCCAGGATCGCGCCGAGGATCGCCGAGCCGAGTGCTTCCAAGACCATGACGAGTTCCTTCCCGCAACCACCTGGGCAGATCGGTCGTAACCCGTCATACCCGTGACCCGCGGAACACAACCTTCCCTGTGGGGTTCTTGTGGGCCGACTGTGGAGATCACCGGACAGCCGCCGGACCCGGCGGGGAGGACCCGCGGAACGACGGGAGGGACCTTCGGGGGAACGACGCGCGGGTCCTGCCCGGAGGGACGGGCGGTTCCCCAGGGAACGGAAACGACAGGCGGTCTGCACGGAACGACGGGCGGTCTGCATGGAACGACGGGGGTCCGTACGGGACGACGGGGGGTCCGTACGGAACGACGGGAGGGCCCGGCGGCGCGGTGCCGCCGGGCCCTCCCGTCGTCGTGTTCCGGCTACAGCGCGCTGAAGCCCACCTTGCGGGCGGTCGGCTCGCCGAGCTCCACGTACGCGAGGCGGTCGGCCGGGACCAGGACCTTGCGGCCGTGGTCGTCCACGAGGCTGAGCAGCTGCGACTTTCCGGCCAGCGCGTCGGCGACCACCTGCTCGACCTCCTCCGGGGTCTGACCGCTCTCCAGAACGATCTCGCGGGGCGCGTGCTGCACGCCGATCTTGACCTCCACGGCTATGTCCCTCCGACGGTCAGTGATGAGCGCGTTCGTCCGCGCCGTACGCAGCACACATTAGCCCGCGTGACGGGACGTACACGCGCGCGCCGGAACGCCAGGAGCGAACAACGGCCGGGAACAAACGCGCCCGGCCGTCCACGGCGGCCGTGCTCGGTGCTGTGCTCAGTGCTGCTCGCTGCCGTGCAGCGGGAAGCCGGCGATGCCGCGCCAGGCCAGCGAGGCCAGCAGCTGCACCGCCTGGTCGCGCGGCACGCTGCGGTCGCTGTGCAGCCAGGAGCGCGCCACCACCTGGGCGAGGCCGCCCAGACCGGAGGCGAGCAGCATCGACTCGGCCCGCGACAGGCCGGTGTCCTCCGCGATGACGTCGCAGATCGCCTCCGCGCACTCGAGGGTGACCTTGTCGACGCGCTCGCGCACCGCGGGCTCGTTCGTCAGGTCGGACTCGAAGACCAGGCGGAAGGCGCCGCCGTCGTCCTCGACGTACGCGAAGTAGGCGTCCATGGTCGCCCGGACGCGCTGCTTGTTGTCGGTCGTCGACGCGAGGGCGGTGCGCACCGCCTGCAGCAGCGCGTCGCAGTGCTGGTCCAGCAGGGCGAGGTAGAGGTCGAGCTTGCCCGGGAAGTGCTGGTAGAGCACCGGCTTGCTGACGCCGGCCCGCTCGGCGATGTCGTCCATCGCCGCCGCGTGGTAGCCCTGCGCCACGAAGACTTCCTGGGCGGCGCCCAGCAGCTGGTTGCGTCGGGCACGACGCGGCAGGCGTGTGCCCCGCGGGCGTGCCGCCTCTGTCTGCTCGATGGCTGTCACGCCGCCTCCCAAGATCGTCCACATGCGGTGTGCGCCGCGCGGCCATCGTACTTTTCGGTAACCGTGGTGTGCGCGGTGCGAGCGCAGAATTTCACGGACCGGACGACGGCGGAAGCGACGCGAAGTGTGCCGAGCGTGCCGGGCGGGCAGGCCGGACGGGTCGGAACGCCGTCGGCCGCCCGGTACCCCGGCACGGCCGGACATCGTCCGTCACCGGCGCGCTTCTGTCATCCGTGTCCGCCGGTCACCGTTCATTCTCTGCCACCGGCGGCGGTCCGCTCCTCCGCCGTCGCCGCGTACCCCGCCCGCGCGGGCCGACACGGGGCCGTGCAGGTGCCCGCGGCGGCCGGTACCGGACATTCCGCCCTTGTGTGCGCGGTGTTCGGCCCGCGGTGTCCGGCCGGTACCCGGCGCTCGGTGCCCGGCGCTCGACGGCCTGTGCCCGGGGCGCCCCGCGCCCCTGTGCTCCACGCCGTGTGTCTCCGCGTGTGCGGAACCGTCCGGCGTCCGGGAGTCCCTCTCGCCGGACGCCGGTCCTCCTGGCCGGACGCCGGTCTTCGCCGCCGGCGCACGGTCCCCGGCACCGTCGGCGGTGTCAGTGGTGTCAGCAATGTCAGTGGTGTCAGCGGTAGTCGTCCTCGTCCAGGTCGACCACCCTGGCCTGCTCCGCGCGGTCCGCCTCGTCCGCGTCGTACAGCTCCGAGGCGTTCACCGGCTCGTCCTGGCGTGGTGCGACGTCCGTGTGCTGCTCCGCGGCGTCGGCCTCGGGGGCCTCCACGTCGGACTCCGCGGGCCCGGTGGTCCCGGCGATGTCGAGGATCTCGGGGTCGGTGGGGTCGACGGTCATGTGTCCTCTTCCCGAACGGTGCGAATGCGCTCCTGTCCGCGTACGAGTGCCCTCGTCTTCGAAGCGTATGAGACACCCGATCGTGGCGCTATGCGGTGTGCCCCTCATCTGTGACCGTGAACACGCAGACCTCGTCTTGATCGTCTCGTAACATTGCCGCATGTCTTCGACCGAGCTGCCGTCCGTACTGGCCTCCACCGTCTCGCCGAAGGCGAGCACCGTCAGGGTCGCGGACGGGGAGAAGGTCAGGTCGGTCGGGCTGCCGGGCGTCACGCTGACGGTGCGGTCGAGACCACCGGCCCGCGAGGGGCTGCCGCCGGCGCTGTACGTCCACGGCCTGGGCGGTTCGTCGCAGAACTGGTCGGCTCTCATGCCGCTCCTGGACGACGTCGTGGACAACGAGGCCGTGGACCTGCCGGGCTTCGGCGACTCGCCGCCGCCGGACGACGGCGACTACTCGATCACCGGTCACGCCCGTACCGTCATCCGCTATCTGGACGCCTCGGACCGCGGTCCGGTGCACCTCTTCGGGAACTCGATGGGCGGTGCCGTCGCCACGCGCGTCGCCGCCGTACGCCCCGATCTCGTACGGACGTTGACACTGGTGTCGCCCGCGCTGCCGGAGCTGCGGGTGCAGCGCACGGCGGTGCCGACGGGGCTGCTGGCGGTGCCCGGGATCGCCGGGCTGTTCACCCGGCTCACCCGCGACTGGACCGCCGAGCAGCGGGTGCGCGGGATGATGGGGCTCTGCTACGGCGACCCGGGCAGGGTCTCGCCGGAGGCGTTCCAGCATGCCGTCGAGGAGATGGAGCGGCGGCTGGCCCTGCCGTACTTCTGGGACGCCATGGCCCGTTCGGCGCGCGGCATCGTGAACGCGTACACGCTGGGCGGCCAGCACGGGCTGTGGCGCCAGGCCGAGCGCGTGCTCGCGCCGACGCTGCTGGTCTACGGCGCGCGCGACCGGCTCGTCGGCTATCGCATGGCCCAGCGGGCCGCCCGTTCCTTCCGCGACAGCCGGCTGGTGAGTCTGCCGGACGCGGGGCACGTGGCGATGATGGAGTACCCCGAGGCCGTCGCCGGGGCCTTCCGCGACCTGCTCGCGGGCAGGGGCGGCGGGTCGTCGGGAGAGGTTTCGACGGAAGGCGCTCCGTCGGACGGCACCCCCTTGGACAAGGGGCGTCCGGCGGCGGGACGGGCCGGTGCCGACACCGGCTCCGCGGACGCGGGGAGCTGAGAGGGCGCGTGGGACGTCACAGCCGCCGGGGGCCGGCCGACCGGCGCGGCACCACGGACCGGGCGGCCGACACGCCCGAGGGGTCCGGCCGACGCGGTCGCCGCGGGTTCACAGGACAGCAGCAGGAACGGCAGGCGCCGCGGCCCGCGCAGCAGATGCCGCAGCCGCAGCAGACACAGCAGATGCCCTGGCCCCAGCAGCCGCCGCAGCCGCCGTACCCGCCGACGGGGGGCGGCACCGCGTGGCCGGCCGCCGGGCCGGGGAACCCGGACGCGACACCGGCGCGGGACGTGCCGCGCCTCCCGGACGGAACGCCCGCACAGGGCGTTCCTCGTTTTCCCGGGGGCACTCCCGCGCGCGGGGTGCCCCGTTTTCCGGACGGAACCCCGGCGCAGGGCGTTCCCCGCTTCCCGGACGGAACGCCCGCCCGTGGGGTGCCGCGTCTTCCCGAGGGCACTCCCGCGCGCGGGGTGCCCCGTTTTCCCGGCGGAACCCCCGGGGCGGGTGCCCCGGGCGGTGGCTTCGGCGACGCGCCGACGCCCTCCCACGGGGTGCCGCCCGTACGGGGCGGACATCCCCAGCAGCCGGAGACCGCCCCCGGCCGGGGCGGCCCGCGGAGCGGGCCCGAGGGCGGCGCAGGCCGCGGCGGACCGCACGGAGCGCCCCAGGGACCCGGCCCGTCCGGCCGTCCCGCCCGGGGCAGGACGGGACTGCCGATACCGCGTCAGCGGCAGGCATCCCCGGACGGCCCGCGTCCGGAGTACGTCCGCGCCTTCGACGAGAACACCGCGTACGCCGACACCGCCGATGACGACGGCGTCTTCACCCGCCGGCGTCCCGTGCCCGCGCGCGGCGCCGGCCGGGACGGGGCCGGCCCGTACGGCACCGGCAGGGACGGCACAGGCAGGGACGGGGCCGCCTCTCCCGCTCCCGCTTCCGTGGCGGACCGGTCCGCGGAGGCCGGTGAGCAGGCGTACCCGCAGGACGCCGGCGCCGGGCGGGCGGGGACCAAGGGCAAGGCCGTCAAGGGGCGCACCTTCACGGGGATCGCGGCCGCCGCCGTCACCACCGTGCTCGCCGTGGTCGTGGCCGGCCAGGTCGCCGACGGGCGCGACGCGGACGGCGTGCAGTCGCAGGCCGCGGGCGGCTCGGAGCGCACCTCCAAGGACGCGGCGTCCCGCGGCGACAACCGCCCCACCCCGTCCGACACGCCGACGGCGACCGCGCTGACGTACGACCAGAAGATGGCCAGGATCTATCCGCTGGAGGCGGACCTCAGGGGGTCCGGGAAGTTCGACGCCGTCGGCGGGTTCGACAAGGCGCCCGGCACGGGCCGCAAGTACACCTACCGCGTGGACGTCGAGAAGGGGCTCGGACTCGACGGGGAGCTCTTCGCGCAGGCCGTGCAGAAGACCCTGAACGACGACCGGAGCTGGGCCCACGGCGGGGGCCGCACCTTCGAGCGGATCTCCTCCGGGCAGCCCGACTTCGTCATCACGCTGGCGAGCCCGGGCACCACGGACGAGTGGTGCCTCAAGTCCGGCCTCGACATCACCGTGGACAACGTCTCCTGCGACTCGGCCGCCACCGACCGGGTCATGATCAATGCCTACCGCTGGGCCCAGGGGTCCGAGACCTACGGGGACGACAAGATCCACTCCTACCGGCAGATGCTGATCAACCACGAGGTCGGCCACCGGCTCGGCTTCAACCACGTGACCTGCACCGAGGACGGCGCGCTCGCACCGGTCATGCAGCAGCAGACGAAGTTCCTCGACCACGACGGCATCCACTGCCGGCCCAACCCGTGGGCGTACCCGGGCGATTGACGGCGGCGCGCGGACCGCGCGGACATCGTGCGGCGGTGTGCCAGTGCGCCAGTACGGCGGTGCGGCGGTACGCCGATCGGCCGCTTCGTCGCGCGCCGGTTCCTCGGCGCGTCCGTGCCGCTGCCCGTCCGGTGCGCCGCTGCCCGTGCGGACGGGCGCGAGTCGGGCGGTCACGATTGGCCGTGACGTCACGCAGAGTATGCGAATGATCTCCTAGCGCGACGGAACGCGACGTGCACGCGAAAGTCACGAGCGTTCACCCCTTCCGGTGGCGGGACGGACAACCGTCCGTCCCGCCACCGGCATGTCCGCATACGTTCGTCCCGCTGCGAGCCGTCGGGTCAACGGTGGCTGTCCCTACAGGAGATCGGGGGTGTGCACGTGCGCATCGGACTGCTTACGGAGGGTGGCTATCCGTATGTGAGCGGTGACACCGGACTCTGGTGCGACCGGCTCGTGCGCGGGCTCGGACAGCACGAGTTCCGGGTCCACGCGTTCAGCCGCGGCCGGGAGCAGGAGGACGAGGGCTGGATCCCGCTCCCGCCCCAGGTCCACGGCGTACGGACCGCACCGCTGTGGGGCGACGGCACCGGCGGCGCGGCGCTCGGCCGGCGGGCGCGGCGGCGGTTCGCCGAGTGCTACGGGGAGCTGGCGGCGGCCGTGTGCGCGGGCACCGGCGCGACCGCGGCCGTGATAACGGGCACGGCGGGGACGGCGCACACGGGGACGGCGCACATGGGGGCGGGCACGGGACCGGCGGGCGCGGGGACGGGGGCCGGAGCGAAGGCGGGTGCGGGAGCGACCGAGGAGCCGTCCGGTCTCGGGGAGGACGGGGAGACCTGCGGATGCTCCGGACCGTCGAATCCTGGGCCGTCGCATTCGGCAGGGCCGGCGGGTCCGGCTGTTCCGATGGACCCGGTGGACCGGACGGACCGGGGCGATGTGGTGACGGACCGTTTCGCCAGCGCGCTGTACGGACTCGCCGAACTGGCCCGTGACCAGGGCGGACTGAGCGCCGCCCTGCGCTCGGAGACCGCCGTGCGCGCCCTGGAGAGCGCCTGCCGTGCGCCCGGCGCCCCGGGCACCGCGCGCGAGGCCCGCGTACCCGACCTGCTCGCCGTGGCCTCCGGCGTCGAACGGGCGCTGCGTCCGCTGTCGCTCGACTGGTACGAGGACGACGGGCTCGGCGCGGTCGACCTGTGCCACGCCACGTCCGGCGGCGCGGCCGCCCTCACCGGACTGCTCGCGCTCCACTTCGCCGGGGTGCCGCTGCTGGTCACCGAGTACGGGGCGGGCGTGCGGACGCAGTACCTGGCCTCGCGCGACGCGACGCCCGCCGTGCGCGCCCTGCTCGCCTCCTTCCACACGCGGCTCGCGGCCGAGGCGTACCGCCGCGCCGAGATCATCACGCCTGGGAACGCGCACACCCGCCGCTGGCAGGAACGCTGCGGCGCCGACCGCGCCAAGCTGCGGACGATCTACCCGGGAATGGACGCGTCCCGCTTCCATGAGGTGGGGGAGAGGACGGGAGCGGGCCCGCAGACGCGGCCGGGAACCGGTCGGCGTCCGCGTCCATGGCCGCGACCGGGTGCCGACGCCGGCGCGCCTGCGGGAACGGCACCGGGAGCGGCGCGAACGGGGCCGGGACCGGAGCCGCGCCCGACGGCGGAGGGCGATGCCCGTGCGGACGGCCGCTCACCGGACGACCCGGCGCCGGACGGCCGCTCACCGGACGACCTGCTGCCGAGCGGGCTGCCGCCGGACGGCGGAGCCGAGCCGTGCGGCGAGCCCGGGACGCTCGTCTGGGTCGGGCGCGTCGAACCCACCAAGGACCTGATCGGCCTCCTGCACGCCCTCACGGAGGTCCGCTGGGCGGTGCCCGGGACCGGGCTCCGCATCGTCGGCGCGCCCGCCGACGGGCCGGAGGGCGCCGAGTACCTCGCCCACTGCAAGGCCGTGGCCGCGCAGCTCTTCCCCGACGAGGCGGCGGGGGCGCACGCGGTCGGCCACAACCCGGTCTCGTTCGAGGAGGTCGGCGGGCCGGAGACGCCGAGCCTCGCGGAGGCGTACGCCTCCGGTGACGTCGTCGTCCTGTCGAGCGTGGTCGAGGGTTTCCCGGTCGGCCTGGTCGAGGCGATGCTCTGCGGGCGCGCGACGGTGTCGACCGACGTCGGCGCCGTGGTGGAGGTCATCGGCGGTACGGGGCTCGTGGTGCCGCCGCGCAACCCGCGGGCGCTCGCCGAGGCGTGCGTGGCGCTGCTCCGCGACCCCGAGCGCCGGGAGCGCCTGGGCGCGGCGGCCCGTGCCCGTGCGCTCGAACTGTTCACCGTCGAGCAGAACGTCGCGGCATTTCAGGGCATTTACCTGGAGATCGTTTCGCGTGCCCCCGTACGGCGGGTCGCGGTCGACGAGGCGGGCGAGCCGCTGCCGTTCTCCGTACCGGCCGAGGCCCATGTGCCCGGGTGGTGGACCGGGGCCGCGGGCCGCCCCCGGGTCGTGGCCGCGGGAGGCCCGCGCTGGGCGGCACACCCGCCGGGGCCGGGGACGAGGCCCGGAGCTGTCCGGGCGGCCGCGACGGAGGGAGCGCGGTGAACGGGCGAGGGCACGCACGGGAGCTGGACCACGCGCAGGCACTGGGCCGCCCCCAGGGGCCGGATCCCTTCCAGGGACTGGACCGTCCCCAAGGACCGGACCACCCCCAAGGACCGGGACCCGTCCAGGAGCCGGGCGGTTCGCGGGGTGCCGACCTTCCGAGGACGCCGGGCGACCCCGGCCCCTGGGACGCGCGCTCGGAGGAGTGGCTCGCGCCGGGCGGCGGGGCCGTGGCCACGGGGGAGCATCCGGGAGAGCCTGCGGAAACGTCCCTGGCGGCGTACCCCGGAAGACCCCGGGAAGCGGAGCCCCACGGCCTCCGGCGCAGATCCGCCGGCCCCGTCCCGGGGGCCCGGCGCGCGCCCGTCGTCGCCCCGCGCCCCACGGGGGACCCCGTGAAGACCTTGATGCGCCGCCACCGCGCACTGTGCGAGCGGGCCGTCGACCCCTTGGAGATCGCGGCCGGACTCGAGGCGCACGGCATGACCGACCGGGCCGCCGCCCGCTTCCGGCACCGTGACGTCTTCTCGCTCGCCGAGGAGATGTACGCACGCGTGCCGCGCGACGGGGAGAGCACGGTCCCCGGGCCCGCACCGGACGCCGGCCCCGGAACGCCGTGTACCGCCTGGACGCTCCTCTGCCTGCTGCCGGGCGTCCTGTGCGCGGCGGCCGTCCTCGGCGTCCGGCTCGTCGAGGACCGTTGGCAGCCCGCGGTCGCCGGCCTGGGCGTCCTGACCGTCGCGCTCGGCCTGCGGGCCGCCCTCCGGCACGGCCCCCTGAGCGGTCGGGGTCGCGGGCGCACCCGCCGTCCGGCGACGTCCGCACGCGTGTGGACCTGCTGGCTCGTCGCGTACGCCCTCCTGGGCGACGGCCTGCTCGCCTCGGCGCTCGCGGGCGGCCCCGACCGGCTCCCGTACGGACTCGGCGAACTCCTGGGCGGCCTCACCGGCACCGGAGCCGCGGGGGCCTGGCCCGTCGCCACCGCCTCCGCCCTCGCCCTCTCCTTCGCGTGCGTCCCGGCCGCCTGGTGCGCGCACCTCCTCACCGTCCGCGCGCGGCGCGTGCTGGCGGCCAGCCGCGGACTCGCGGAGTTCGCGTCCGCGGTGCGGCCCCTGCTGCTGGGCGCCGTGGCGCTGTTCGTGTGCGCCCTGGCCGCGTCGACCGCCCTCTGCGCGGCGGTCCTGGACGAACCCGCCGAACCCGCCGCCCGCGTCGGCGCCTGCGCCCTCGGCCTGCTGCTCCTGCTCGCCCGGCTCTGCGCCACGCACGGCTTCACCCGCGCTCCGGCCCTCGTGCTCGCCGCCGCGGGCACCGCCGAGGCGGCGGCGGTGGCCTGCGTGTTCGCGGCCCGGCTGCCCGGCTGCGGGTTCCTGGCCACACCCGTGCGGACCGCGGCCGACACCATCGGCCCGGGCATCGTGCCCGCCGCCGTCTGCGGTGCCGCGGCGCTCGTCCTCCTCGTCCACGCGGCGCGGACCCTCACCCGGGCCTCCGCGCACGCCCCGTCCTCCGGAACACCGTGAGCCGCGGTTCACGGCACACCCCCCATGCGTGAGGCCACCGGCCGCACCCGGCGCCAGGACCCGGACCCCGTTCAGGCGCCCTCCCCCGCGGGGCCGACACCGCGGGACCTCCTCATCAACCAGGCAACACCTGAAGGAGAACGCCAGATGATCACCTCCCGAACCGGAGTTTCCGCCCCGGGAGCCGCCCGATGAGGGTCCTGTTGATCGGAGCCAACGGATATCTGGGTCGTTTCGTCGCCGACCGTCTGCTCGCCGACCCGGCCGTCCAGCTCACCGCGCTCGGCCGCGGTGACGACGCGGACGTGCGGTTCGACCTCGCCACCGGCAGCCCCGGTGCGCTCACCCGCTTCCTGGACGCGGTCCACCCAGGTGTCGTCGTCAACTGCGCCGGTGCCACCCGCGGCGGCGCCCGCGAGCTCACCCGGCACAACACCGTCGCCGTCGCCACCATCTGCGAGGCCCTGCGCCGCAGCGGCTGCGGCGCCCGCCTCGTGCACCTCGGCTGCGGCGCCGAGTACGGTCCCAGCCAGCCCGGCTCCTCCACCGCCGAGGACGCCGTGCCCCGCCCGGGCGGCCCGTACGGCGTCAGCAAGCTCGCCGCCACCGAACTCGTCCTCGGCTCCGGTCTGGACGCCGTCGTCCTGCGGGTCTTCTCGCCCGCGGGACCCGGCACCCCGGCCGGCTCGCCCCTCGGCCGGCTCGCCGAGGCCCTGCGCCGCGCCATGCAGTCCGGCGACGGCGAGCTGAAGCTCGGCGGTCTCGGCGTCCAGCGCGACTTCATCGACGTGCGCGACGTCGCCCGCGCCGTGCACGCCGCCTCGCTCTCCGCCGCCCAGGGCGTCATCAACATCGGCTCCGGCCGTGCCGTGCGGCTGCGGGACGCGGCCGCCGCCCTCGCCCGTGTCGCCGGGTACGGCGGCGCGCTGCACGAACTCGACGGGCCGCCCGGACCGGTCAGGCCGGCCATCGGCCACCCCCGTTCCGAACACGACCACCCGGCCCCGGTCGCGTACCCGTACCCGGACGGCTGCGGCAGCTGGCAGCAGGCCGACGTCCGCACCGCGCGCGACCGGCTCGGCTGGCGTCCCCGTATCCACCTCGAGGAATCCCTCGCCGACATCTGGATGGAGGCGGCATGCCGCATCTGACCAGCTCCGTACACGGCACCGCGAGCACCGGCCTGCACCTCGGCCTCGGTGTGCCCGGCTACGCGCACCCCCTCCTCGCCCCCGTCGAATGGGGTGAGCTCACCCGCCCCGGCGCCCCGCTGCACTGGGTCGTCCTCGACGTCGCCGACGGGCCCGGCGCCCAGCCCGACCCGCACTGCCTGGAGGCGGCCGGGCGGCTGCGCAACGGCGACATCCGTGTGCTGGGACGCCTCGACGCGACGTACGGGGCGAGCACCTTCGGGGAGATCGTGTCCGACGCGCACCGCTACCGCGACTGGTACCGCGTCGACGGCTTCTTCGTGGACCGCTGTCCCACGGAGCGGACGGCGCTTCCCGAGATCCGCCGCGTCGTCGGCGCCCTGCGCGGGCTCGCCGACGACGCGCACATCGTCTTCGGGCACGGCACCCACCCCTATCCCGGCTACGCCGAGTGCGCCGACCAGTTGGTGACCTTCTCCGGCCCCTGGAGCGACTACCGCTGGTCGCAGGTGGCCGAATGGACCGCCGACTATCCGCCCGAGCGCTTCTGCCACCTCGTGCACGGCGTTCCGCGGGGCCACCTGGAGGAGGCGCTGCGCATCGCCCGCTGGCAGGGTGCCGGGACCGTCTGGTTCACCGACCGCGCGGACCGCGACGGCCGTACCGGCAGCCCCTGGGAGAGCCTGCCCGGGTACTGGGACGAAATCGTCTCGCGGATCGGACCAGGTGTCTCGGAATGAAGATGGGCGTGGCAGTGTTACGGGAAGTACGACGTCCTTCGGCCTCGGCCGGGCCCGGACCGGAGGACCCCTAGTGATTGACCGACCAACGGAGTAACCGTGTCGCTGCCACCCCTGGTAGAGCCAGCTTCTGAGCTCACCGTAGACGAGGTCCGCAGGTACTCCCGCCACCTGATCATTCCGGACGTCGGGATGGACGGGCAGAAGCGGCTGAAGAACGCGAAGGTGCTCTGTGTGGGCGCCGGCGGCCTGGGTTCGCCGGCGCTGATGTACCTGGCCGCGGCGGGCGTCGGCACGCTCGGCATCGTGGAGTTCGACGAGGTCGACGAGTCGAACCTGCAGCGCCAGATCATCCACAGCCAGTCCGACATCGGCCGCTCCAAGGCCGAGTCGGCGCGCGACAGCGTGCTCGGCATCAACCCGTACGTGAACGTGGTCCTTCACGAGGAGCGGCTCGAGGCCGACAACGTGATGGACATCTTCAGCCAGTACGACCTGATCGTCGACGGCACGGACAACTTCGCGACCCGCTACCTGGTCAACGACGCGTGCGTGCTGCTCAACAAGCCGTACGTATGGGGCTCCATCTACCGGTTCGACGGGCAGGCGTCCGTGTTCTGGTCCGAGCACGGCCCCTGCTACCGCTGCCTCTACCCGGAGCCCCCGCCGCCGGGCATGGTCCCCTCCTGCGCCGAGGGCGGCGTCCTGGGCGTGCTGTGCGCGTCCATCGGCTCCATCCAGGTCACCGAGGCGATCAAGGTCCTCACCGGTGTCGGCGACCCGCTGGTCGGCCGCCTGATGATCTACGACGCCCTGGAGATGCAGTACCGCCAGGTGAAGGTCCGCAAGGACCCCGACTGCGCGGTCTGCGGCGAGAACCCCACCGTCACCGAGCTCATCGACTACGAGGCCTTCTGCGGCGTCGTGTCCGAGGAGGCCCAGGAGGCGGCGGCCGGCTCGACGATCACTCCCAAGCAGCTCAAGGAGTGGATCGACGACGGCGAGAACATCGACATCATCGACGTCCGCGAGCCGAACGAGTACGAGATCGTCTCGATCCCCGGCGCGCGGCTGGTCCCGAAGAACGAGTTCCTGATGGGCAGCGCCCTCCAGGACCTCCCGCAGGACAAGAAGATCGTCCTGCACTGCAAGACGGGTGTCCGCAGTGCGGAAGTCCTCGCCGTGCTCAAGTCCGCGGGCTTCTCGGACGCGGTGCACGTCGGCGGCGGCGTGATCGGCTGGGTCAACCAGATCGAGCCGGAGAAGCCGGTCTACTAGGCCGCGCGGATCCGCGAGCAGGACGGGACTCGGCACGTCATGTGCCGGGTCCCTTTCCTTTGCCGGGAGTGGCGGCGGGAGCAGAAGCGGAGGCCGGAGCGGGGGCGGGAACGAGGCCGGTGCCAGGACCGGAACCGGAACCGGTGCGGCCGGGTGCCTCGCCCGAGCCCCTGCGTGTGCCGGCCGGACGCGGGCGGCCGGGTGGCCCGCCGGTGCCGGTGCCCGCCGTGGTGGGCGGGCCCGCCGCCGTTCCCGCGTACCGGGCGCCGGGGCGGCAGGGCCTAGGAGGCGCAGACCTTGCCGTTCTTCGGCACCGTGCCGTCCAGCAGGTAGGACTCCACCGTGGAGTCGACGCACTCGCTGCCGCTCCCGTACGCCGTGTGCCCCTCGCCCTTCCAGGTGAGCTGCACGCCGACGCCCTCGCCCAGCTCCTCCGCCATCCTGCGCGTGCCCTCGTACGGCGTCGCCGGGTCCCCGGTGTTGCCCACCAGCAGGATCGGGTCGGCTCCCGGTGCGCTGACCTCCGGTGTGTCGAACCGGCCGGCCACCGGCCAGTCGTGGCACCAGCCGGCCGTGTCCCAGGCCATGTAGGCGCCGAAGACGGGCGAGATCTTCCGGAACCCGGGCAGCAGCTTCCTCGCCTGCTCCGGTGTCGGCCGCCGCCTGTCGTCCGAGCACGATATGGCCCGTTGTGCGTGCGTCACCGTGCCGTAGTGGCCCGAGGAGTCGCGCTCGTTGTACTCGTCGGCCAGCTTCAGCAGTCCGGAGCCGTCGCCCCGCTCCGCCGCTTCCAGGGCGCCGGTGAGGGCCGGCCAGCTCCGCTCGCCGTAGAGCGGCTGGATGAGGCCGGTGAGCGCCGACGTCTCGGTGAGCTCGCGGTCCGTCGACGTCCGCAGCGGCTCGGCGTCGATCTTCTTCAGCAGGTCCGCGATCCTTTGCGAACCCTTCTCCGGGTCCTGCCCGGTGGACTCGAGGTAGGCGTCCAGGGCGCGCTGGAAGCCCAGCGTCTGGTTCCTGGCCTGGCCCACCGTGTCGGCGGTCGGGTCGACGACCGCGTCGAGCACCATCCGGCCGACGTTGCCGGGGAACAGGTGGGCGTACACGCCGCCGAGCTCCGTGCCGTAGGAGAAGCCGAGGTAGTGCAGCGTCCGGTCGCCCAGGACGTGGCGCATCAGGTCCATGTCGCGGGCGGTGTCGGTCGTGGCGATGTGCCCGAGGACCTCGCCCGCGTCCTGCGCGCAGCCCCGGCCGAAGTCCGCCGCGTCCTCGAAGTACGCCCTCTCCTCGGCCGCGGTGTCCGGCGTGGTGTCGACCGACTCCGCGGCCTGGATCTCCTCGTCGTCGCGGCAGCGCACGCCCTCGCTGGAGCCGACGCCCCGGGGGTCGAAGCTCACCAGGTCGTAGCGCTCGCGGAGAGTGGACAGCAGGTCCCCGTACCCCGGCAGGTAGGCGACGCCCGAGGCGCCCGGGCCGCCGAAGTTCAGCAGCAGGGAGCCGACGCGCTCGCCCGGACCGCCGGTGGACCGGCCGCGGATCAGCTCGACGTCCATCGTCGCGCCCTTCGGCTTCGCATGGTTCAGCGGCACTTCGAGCGTCGCGCACTGCCAGCCGTCGCCGGGCGCGGGACCGTCCGAAGCGGCCCCGCAGCGCCCCCAGTCGAGCTCCTGCCCGGTGAGGGACGCGGGCAGACCGGCGGGGGGCGACAGCCCGTCCCCGCCCCCGCCGTCGGACGAACCCGCGCCGCAGCCCGCCACCAGCACCGCGGCGACGGCCGACGCCGCCACGCGGAAGAAACGCATCATGCTCGCTCCCCCTCGCCGGTCCTCCGCGTCGGGCCGCGAAGGACGGTCAGGCCATGGTAGGCAGATCGCGCATCCGGCCGCGCAGCCTGTGGAAAACCTTGCGGGGTGCCATCTGAGCTGCGGTTTCTCAAGAGCGGACCGTTCCCGCCCGCGGTACGTCGCCGTCCAGAGGGCAGCCGCCGACGGCGTCGCGCACCCAGGTGTTCCCACTGCCGCGGGCGCCGTGCCCCGACCTTCGTACGTCAGCCGCACGCCGGCGCCCCCGCCCAGCGCGTCCGCCGTCTTCTCCGCGCCCCCGTACGGCGTCGCTGGGTCGCCGGTGCCGCCGGCGACGAGGACCGGCGCCGCTCCGGGCGCGCTCACGTCGGGGTGCTCCGCGGCGGCCGGCAGGACGGCGATGGCGGTCAGCGCGGTGGCACGCCGCAGGGGAGGGTCCGGCACGAACCCATCCTCGGGCGGCGCCCGGCGCGCCGCCCGAGGCGCGGGCCGTGCGGGTGGGGACGCGTCCACCGGATCGTGGCCCCTGTGTCCGGCGACGGGCCCGTGGACGCCCCGCGGGCCCGTCCCGGCTACAGGGCGCCCTTGCGGGTGAGGTGGTTGAAGGCCAGCCAGCCCGGCAGGACCGGCAGCCACAGGGTGAGCAGCCGGAACAGCAGCACCGCGGGGGCGGCGACCTCCTTGGGCAGTCCGACCGCGATCAGGCCGACGGTGAGGGTCGCCTCGACGGCACCCACGCCGCCCGGCGTCGGCGCCGCCGAGCCCAGCGCGTTGCCCGCGAGGAAGACCACGGCGACACTGGCGAGGCTGATCGAGGTCGTCTCGCTGCCGAACGCACGGATCGAGGCGTCCAGGCACATCACGAAGCAGAACGTCAGCAGCAGCATGCCGCCGATGCCGGTGACCAGCTTCTGCGGCCGCTGGAGCACGTCGAGCATGCGCGGCACGACCCCGGCGAACAGCGACCGCACACGGGTGACGACGAACTTCCGCAGGAACGGCACGGAGGTCACCACGAGCACGAGCACCGCGACCGTGAGCAGTCCGGCGATGACCGTACGGGACGGCGACAGGGACGGCGTCTTCTCGGTGCCGGTCAGATAGCCGAAGGACAGCAGCATCAGGATGTGGCAGCCGAGCCCGAACAGCTGCGAGGCGCCGACGCTGGCCACCGCGAGCCCCGGCCGCACCCCCGCGCGCTGCAGGAAGCGCGTGTTGAGGGCGACGCCGCCGACCGCGGCCGGCGCCACGATCTTCACGAACGACCCGGCGACCTGCGCGGCCACGGTCCGCAGGAACGGCACCCGCTCCGGCACGAACCCCAGCAGGCTCATCGCGGCGGCGACGTAGCTCAGCGCCGAGAACAGCACGGCCGCGGCGACCCAGCCCCACTGGGCGTTGTCGAAGAGCGTGCCGAACTCGATGTGCGTCAGCTGCGACAGCAGGAAGTACGCGCCGATCGCGCCGGCGATGAAGCTGATCAGCGTGCGCGGCCGGACGCGCTCCAGGCGGGCCGGCTCGACGGGCGCCTGGGGGCGGATCCGCAGCACCTGGTGGCGGATCTGGGTGAGCAGGTCCTCCTCGCGGGCCTCCTCCAGCGCCTCGTCGATGGCCCGCTTCTCGGCGCGCTGCTCGGCCCGTACGGCCTTCTTGTCGGGCTTCTCGAGGGCCGACGGGCCGTCCTCGCCGGACTGCCGGCTCTCCTCCAGGCGGGCCAGCTTGTTCTGCCGCGAGGCCTCCAGGACCGCCTCGCGCTCCCGTTGGGCGCGCTCCCGGGCAAGCCTGCGCAGGGTCGCGCGCGTGGAGCGCGTCAGGGCGATCGGCTGCAGCAGGGGCAGGCAGTCGGCGACCGTGTCCGGGCCGAGCACCGCCACCGCGGAGGCGACCGCGCGCTCGGCGCCCACGCGCAGTCCGAGCGTGGTGAGCAGCTGGGCGGTGTCCATGCGGAGCACCAGGTCGCCGGCCGCGATCTCGCCGCCGCGCAGGTCGGTGAGGATCACCGTGCCGGAACGATCCACCAGGACGGCGTCGCCGGCGAGCCTGCGGTGGGCGATCCGCCGCGACTGCAGCGCCCGCACCTGGCGCCAGGTGTCGCGCAGCAGGTGGTCGGTGATCGCCTCGTCCGGCAGCGAGTCCAGCGTGTGCCCGCCGGTGTGCTCGTAGACGAGCATCACGGCGTCCGGGCCGAGCTCGGAGGTGGCGATCAGCTTGGGCGCGTTGGCGCCGGCCGCGATCGCCGCGTACGCCAGGAGCGCCTCCTGCTCCAGCGCCTGGCGCAGGGACTGCAGGCTGCTGCGGGTGGTGATGCCGCGCAGCGTCAGCCGCCGCCAGGCGCGGTAGAAGAAGCCCTGGGCCTGCTGTTCGCGGTCGACCACGGTGACGTCCAGCGGGGGGCCGTCCTCCAGGGTCACGAAGTAGCGCCGTCCCCGGTCGCCGTTCTCGGTGGCGTCGGGCGCCTCGGCCTGGCGGGCCGCGCTCACCGGGCGGAAGCCCACGTGCCGCAGCCCCGCCAGCAGCGTCCGCCCGGTGGGCCGCACGTTCGGCGAGCCGACCGCGTACAGCGTCCCGTAGGCGACGCTCCAGCCGATCAGCACCGTGAGGATGATCGAGAACGGGGTCGTGTAGCCCGTGACCAGCATGGAGAACGCGTCGAGCAGCAGCACCACCCACAGCACCGCGCGCCAGCGGGGCCGCCGCGACATGCCGACCGCGGTCATGTACGCGATCACGGGTGCGAGATAGCCGTGCACCGGGTCGGTGAGGGCGTGGACGTCGCCCGGCGAGGGCTGGGTGAGGGCCTTCTGGATCGAGCCGGGGGCGGCCTTGGCGACCCACAGGTCCGTGGCGAGCGTCACGCCGTGCGCGAGGACGGCGGCCAGCACGCCGTCGGCGATCCGCAGCCCGTCCCGCTTGATCAGCCGCTCGATCGCGAAGGCGACCGGCACCAGCAGGATCGCGATGCTCGACGCCAGACCCGCGAACTTGATCAGCAGGTCGGGCGCCTCGTCGGTGCCCTTGTTGATGTCCTGGGCGAGCCCCGAGGTCGTGCCGTGGGCGAACGCGGCGATCGCCAGGAGGACCACGATCGCGAGCACGCCCACCATGAGTCGCATCAGGTCGGACGGGCGGTGCACACGCGCGGCGAGCAGCGGTTCGTCTCCCTCCACCTCGCCGGCGTACGCCTCGTCCACGGCGGGCACGGCCTCCCGGGCGCCCTGGGGGTGTCGTTCGCCGTCCTCCGTCACGCGCCGTCCGCCGAGGCCCTTCCGGGCCCCTTCGGGCCCGCTCCCGCCGGTGCCGCCGTCCTGCCGGCCGGGCGCGTCCACGGGGCGCTCGCCGTCGTCGACGGTGTCCGGGCGCGACGAGGACTCAGAGGTGCCCTCCCTGTTCTCGGGGTGCACACCCTGCTCCTGCGTCGTCTCTTCTTGTTGATCTCGTATCACCAGTCACCGCCCGCACGATGGTGGCATGTCCCACCGATGGAGAGGGGCATCAGGGTGCAATGCGGGGGCGCACAGTCTGCCCCAAGCGCTGTCGCGGGGCGAGGGCCACGTACGGTCACGGCCCCGTCACATTGTCGGCGGAGTGCGGCAGGATGGGACGGATGAGCGAGCAGAGCCTTCCCGGGGACGCCCTGCCGGAGTACGCGGAGCGGGTCCTCGAGGTCGCCGAACTGATCCCGCCGGGGCGCGTCATGACGTACGGGGACGTCGCCGAATGGCTGGAGGAGGGCGGCCCCCGCCAGGTCGGCCGCGTGATGGCCCTCTACGGGGGAGCCGTCCCGTGGTGGCGCGTCGTCCGCGCGGACGGCGTCCTGCTCGCCGGCCACGAGCTCGACGCGCTGGCCCACTACCGCGCGGAGGGGACGCCCCTGAAGCAGGCGGGCAAGGCGGCCGGGAACCATCTGCCGCGTCTCGACATGAAACGGGCGCGATGGGACGGCGGCGAGCGCGCGGAGGGTCACATCTGACAGCTTCCGGCATCGCACGCCACCAAGGGGGACCAGAGGCCCGTACGGGGGAAAACGGGCACGGCCGGGACATGGCGTACGTTCGTTCAGCGGGGGACGCGTGCGGCGCGGGGGAGCGCACGGGGCCGCCGGGAGAAGGGGAACCCCTCCCTCCACGGCGCGCACCGGCGTAGCGTCGACGACGCGGACCCCCGTCACCCCGCGGCCACCGCCCTCCACGCGCGGCGCTCCGCCCACCAGTACGACCACCAGGACCGGCGAACCACGTGAGCTCCTCTTCTTCCACCAGGCGCCCGCCGTACCCCCAGGCACGGCAGGGGACCCGTGGCGCTTACCGGTTGCTGCGTACCCCGCCGGCCCGGACGGCTCCCCCTGTCCTGGACGCCGAGCAGCGCTCCGTGGTTGACCACAGGACCGGTCCCCTGCTCGTCCTCGCAGGTCCCGGCACCGGTAAGACCACCACACTGGTCGAGTCCGTGGCGGCCCGCATCCACCGCGGCACCGACCCGGAGCGCATCCTGGTGCTCACGTTCAGCCGCAAGGCCGCCGTGGAGCTGCGCGACCGGATGGCGCTGCGCATCGGGGCGGCGCGCGCCCCTCGGGCCACCACCTTCCACTCGTACTGCTACGCCCTGGTCCGCGCCCACCAGGACAGCGGCCTGTTCGTCGAGCCGATGCGGCTGCTGTCCGGTCCCGAGCAGGACGTCGCGGTGCGCGAGCTGCTGGCCGGCCAGCCCGACCTGGAGCGGCTCGGCCTCTCCCACGTGCGCTGGCCCGACGAACTGCGCGCCTGCCTGACGACCCGCGGCTTCGCCGACGAGGTCCGCGCGGTCCTCGCCCGCAGCCGGGAGCTCGGCCTGGACCCGCGCGCGCTGGACGCCTTCGCCGCCCGCATCGGGCGCCCCGACTGGCGCGCCGCCGCCGCGTTCCTCGCCGAGTACCTCGACGTCCTCGACCTGCAGGGGGTGCTCGACTACGCGGAACTGGTGCACCGCGCCGTGCTGCTCGCCCGCCGCCCCGAGGTCGCCGAGCACCTCGCGGCCCGGTACGACGCCGTCTACGTGGACGAGTACCAGGACACCGATCCGGCGCAGGTACGGCTGCTGGACGCGCTCGCGGGCGGCGGCCGCACCCTCGTCGCCCTCGGCGACCCGGACCAGTCGATCTACGCGTTCCGGGGCGCCGACGTCAACGGCATCCTGGAGTTCCCGACGGCCTTCCCGCGCGCGGACGGCACCCCCGCGCCCGTCGCCGTCCTGAGGACGTCGCGCAGGGCGGGCGCCGGCCTGCTGGCCGCGACCCGCCAGGTGACCCGCCGCATGCCCCTGACCCGGCTGCCGGCGGAGAAGGTGCGCGCCCACCGGGAGCCCGCGCCGGTACGGGACGGGGGCCGCGTGGAGGTCCTCACGTTCCCGACGCCCGGCACGGAGCTCGACAACATCGCGGACATCCTGCGCCGGGCCCACCTGGAGGACGGGGTCCCCTGGGGCGAGATGGCCGTCCTGGTGCGCGCGGGCGCCCGGACGATACCCACGGTCCGCCGCACCCTCACCGCGGCCGGCGTCCCCCTGGACATCGACGGCGACGACCTGCCGCTGCGCCACGAGCCCGCCGTCGCGCCCCTGCTGACGGCCCTGCGCGCGGTGGCCACGGCGGAGCTGGAGCAGCAGCGGGCCGCGGACGCGCGCGAACGCGGGGACGCGTCCTCCGGGGACCCCGAGGGTCCTGGGGAAGCCGCGGAAGCCGAGGAAGGGCGGTCCGCCGAGGAACCCGGAGAAGGACGGCCCGCCGGCGCCCCCGAGGAAGGACGGCTCGTCGAGGACCCGGAGGAGGAACAGCTCCCCGAGGACTTCGGGGAAGAACGGTCCGCCGAGGACTCCGGGGACGGACGGCCCACCGGGGACGGCGCCCCGGACACCCGGGCCTCCTGGCTCGACACCGAGACCGCGCTCACCCTGCTCGCCTCGCCGCTCGCCGGCATGGACGCCACCGATCTGCGGCGCCTCGGCCGCGCCCTGCGCGAGGAGGAGCGTGCCGCGGGCGACCACCTGCCGCCGCCCTCCGACGTCCTGCTCGCGCGCGCCCTGGCCGAGCCCGAGCGGCTCGTCGCCCACGACCCCTCGTACGCGCGCGGCGCCCAGCGCCTCGGCGCCCTGCTGCGCAGGGCCCGCGAACGCCTCGCGGGCGGCGGCACGGCCGAGGAGGCGCTGTGGGAGCTGTGGGAGGGCACTCCGTGGCCCGCGCGCCTGGAGCGTGCCGCCCGGCGCGGCGGCGCGGCCGGGCGCAACGCGGACCGCGACCTCGACGCCGTGTGCGCCCTGTTCGCCACCGCCGCCCGCGCCGAGGAGCGCACCGGCGGCCGCGGCGCCCTGAACTTCCTGGAGGAGATCGAAGCCCAGGACATCGCCGCCGACACCCTCACCCGCAGGGCCGTGCGCCCCGACGCCGTGCGCCTGATGACCGCGCACCGCTCCAAGGGCCTGGAGTGGCGCCTCGTGGTCGTCGCCGGCGTCCAGGAGGGACTCTGGCCCGACCTGCGCCGCCGCGGCTCCCTCCTGGAGGCCGACCGCATCGGGCGCGACGGCCTCGCCGAACCGCTCACCCCGGGAGCGCTGCTCGCGGAGGAGCGCCGGCTGTTCTACGTGGCCGCCACGCGCGCGCGTGAGCGCCTCGTCGTCACCGCCGTGAAGGCCCCCGCGGACGACGGCGACCAGCCCTCCCGGTTCCTCACCGAGCTCGGCGTCGACCCGAGGGACGTCACCGGCCGGCCCCGCCGCCCCCTGTCCGTCGCGGCGCTCGTCGCCGAGCTGCGCGCCACCACCGTCGACCCCGGCGTCTCCGACGCGCTGCGCGGGGCCGCGGCCGCCCGCCTGGCCCGCCTCGCCGCGCTCACCGACGACGACGGCCGCCCCCTGGTGCCGTCCGCCCACCCCTACCGCTGGTGGGGCATGTACGAGCCGACCGAGAGCAAGGTGCCGCTGCGCGACCGGGACCACCCCGTCGTGCTCTCCGGGAGCGCCCTGGACCAGCTCGCCAACACCTGTGCCCTGCAGTGGTTCCTCGGCCGCGAGGTCAAGGCGGACGCGCCCGCCACGGCGGCCCAGGGGTTCGGCAACGTGGTGCACGTCCTGGCCGACGAGGTCGCCTCCGGACGCACCCCCGCCGACCTCGACGTCCTCATGGAGCGCCTCGACTCCGTGTGGAACGCGCTCGCCTTCGACGCCCCCTGGAAGTCCGAGCAGGAGAAGGCCAACGCGCGCGCGGCGCTCGAACGCTTCCTGAAGTGGCACGTCCTGGACCGCGCGGGCCGCACCCCGGTCGCCAGCGAGCACGACTTCGACGTCACCCTCGAAGCGGGCTCCTACGAGGTGCGCATCCGCGGCTCCATGGACCGCGTCGAGGCCGACGCCGAGGGCCGCGCGTACGTGGTCGACTTCAAGACCGGCAAACAGGCGCCCAGCTCCGCCGAGGTGGCCCGCCACCCGCAGCTGGCCGTCTACCAGCTGGCCGTCCGCGAGGGCGCCGTGGACGAGGTCTTCGACGGGGTCCGGCCGGAGCCGGGCGGCGCCGAACTGGTCCAGCTCCGGCAGGGCGCCGCGCAGAAGAACGGCGGTGAGACCCTGCCCAAGGTGCAGGCCCAGGAGCCCCTCTCCGGGGAGTGGGTCGGCGACCTCCTCGCCACGGCCGCGGGCAAGGTCCTCGACGAACGGTTCACGCCCACGACCGGCCAGCACTGCGCGCACTGCGCGTTCCGGGCCTCGTGCAGCGCGCGCCCCGAGGGGCGCCACGTGGTGGAGTGACCGCGGGGCCCCAGGCGGAGCGGCCACGGGTCCGGCCCCGCTGTGACGCACTGCACCACACGTGCTGACCTGCGTTTCTTTCCGTACCGGAGGCCAACGCGGCACCGGCTGTCGGCGGGCCCGGATAGCCTCTCGGACATGCCGGCCCGCATCACCGACCCCGAGCAGCTCAAGGAGCTCCTCGGCATCCCGTTCACCCCGGAGCAGACGGCGTGCATCACCGCACCGCCCGCCCCGCAGGTGATCGTGGCCGGCGCCGGGTCGGGCAAGACCACGGTGATGGCGGCCCGCGTGGTCTGGCTGGTCGGCACCGGACAGGTCGCCCCCGAGCAGGTGCTCGGCCTGACGTTCACCAACAAGGCGGCCGGCGAGCTGGCCGAGCGCGTCCGCAAGGCGCTGGTCAGGGCCGGCGTCACCGACCCCGACGTCATCGACCCGGACAACCCCCCGGGCGAGCCGGTGATCTCCACCTACCACGCCTTCGCGGGCCGCCTGCTCACCGACCACGGGCTGCGCATCGGGCTCGAACCGAGCACCCGCCTGCTGGCCGACGCCACCCGCTACCAGCTCGCCGCGCGCGTGCTGCGCGAGGCCCCCGGCCCCTACCCGGCGCTCACCCGCTCCTTCCCCGACCTCGTCGGCGACCTGCTCACCCTCGACTCCGAGCTCGCCGAGCACCTCGTACGCCCCGAGGAGCTGCGCGCGTACGACGGCGACCTGCTGGCGTCCCTGGCCGGGGCCAAGCTCTCCAACGCCGACCTGCGCAAGGTCCCCGAGGCGGCCGCCGCCCGGCGCGAGCTGGCCGAGCTGGTCGGCCGCTACCGCGCCGCCAAGCGCGAGCGCGACCTGCTCGACTTCGGCGACCAGATCGCCCTGTCCGCCACGCTGGCCCGCACCCGCCCGGAGGTCGGCGCCCTGCTGCGCGACGAGTTCCGGGTCGTCCTGCTCGACGAGTACCAGGACACCTCGGTCGCCCAGCGCGTCCTGCTCGCCGGCCTCTTCGGCGGCGGCACCGGCCACCCCGTCACCGCCGTCGGCGACCCCTGCCAGGCCATCTACGGCTGGCGCGGCGCCTCCGTCGCCAACCTCGACGACTTCCCCGAGCACTTCGCCCACGCCGACGGCCGTCCCGCGACCCGCCAGGCGCTCAGCGAGAACCGCCGCAGCGGCGGCCGGCTCCTGGACCTCGCCAACGACCTGGCGGAGCCCCTGCGCGCCATGCACGCGGGCGTGGAGGCCCTGCGCCCCGCCCCGGGGGCCGAGCGCGACGGCACGGTCCGCTGCGCCCTGCTGCGCACCCACGCCGAGGAGATGGAGTGGCTCGCCGACTCCATCGCCCACCTCGTGCGCACCGGCAAGGCGCCCGGCGAGATCGCCGTCCTGTGCCGCACCGCCACCGACTTCGCCGAGATCCAGGGCGCCCTCGTGGCCCGGGACGTCCCCGTGGAGGTCGTCGGCCTCTCCGGGCTGCTGCACCTGCCCGAGGTGGCCGACCTCGTCGCCGTCTGCGAGGTGCTCCAGGACCCCGGCGCCAACGCCTCCCTGGTGCGGCTGCTCACCGGCCCCCGCTGGCGCATCGGCGCCCGCGACCTCGCTTTGCTGGGCCGCCGGGCCCGGCGGCTGGTCTCCCACGCGCGCGGGGCGGACGACGACGACCCGGACCGCCGTCTCGCCGCCGCCGTCGAGGGCGTCGACCCCTCCGAGGTGATCTCGCTCGCGGACGCCCTGGAGACGTTCCTGGAGACGCCCCTGGGCGGCGAGGGGGACGACGACGGGCTGCCGTTCTCGCCGGACGCGCGCGTGCGTTTCGCACGGCTCGCCGCGGAACTGCGCGACCTGCGCCGCTCCCTCGCCGACCCGCTCATGGACGTCCTGCACCGGGTGCTGGCCACCACCGGCCTCGAGGTCGAGCTCTCCGCGTCCCCGCACGCCCTGGCCGCCCGCCGCCGCGAGACCCTGTCGAACTTCCTCGACGTCGCCGCGTCCTTCGCCGCCAACGACAGCGAGGCCACCCTCCTGGCCTTCCTCGGCTTCCTGCGCACGGCCGCCCAGTACGAGAAGGGCCTCGACAACGCCCTGCCCGGCGGCGAGAACACCGTCAAGGTGCTCACCGCGCACAAGTCCAAGGGCCTGGAGTGGGACGTCGTCGCCGTCCCCGGGCTGGTCACCGGCACCTTCCCCAGCACCCAGGGCCGCGAGAAGTGGACCGCCCAGGGCAAGGTGCTGCCCCACCGGCTGCGCGGCGACGCCGCCACCCTGCCCGACGTCGAGGCGTGGGACTCCCGGGGCCTGAAGGCCTTCCACGAGGCGATGAAGGACCACCAGCACACCGAGGAGCTGCGCCTGGGATACGTCACCTTCACCCGCCCCCGCTCGCTGCTCCTGGGCTCCGGCCACTGGTGGGGCCCCAGCCAGAAGAAGCCCAGGGGACCCTCCGACTTCCTGAACGCCCTGTACGAGCACTGCGCGGCCGGGCACGGCGAGATCGAGGTCTGGGCGGACGAACCCGAGGAGGGCGAGGAGAACCCCGTCCTGCACGAGACCGGCGGCGACCGGGCCTGGCCGCTGCCGCTCGACGACGCGGCCCTGGCCCGCCGGCGGGCGGCGGCGGACGTCGTCCTGGCCCACCTGGAGTCCGCGGAGCCGGAGCCCGCGGAGTCCGGCACCGGGCGCTCCCGCACCGCGCCCCGTCCGGCCGCGCACGACGCCGACGCCCCGTACGCCGGTCCGGACTGGCCGTCGCCGCCCGAGGAGGACGAGCCGCCCCACGAGGAGGAGCCCCCCTACGAGGACGACCCCTACGGGGAGAGCCTTTACGAGGACGACCTCTACGAGGAGGAGCCCTACGAAGAGGGGTCCTACGGGGAGGACGGTGTCCCGGGCGAGGCCCACGGAGAGGGCGTTCCCGTGGCCGAGTCCCCGGAGCGCCCGGGGGACGACCCCGACGGCTGGGACTCGTGGACGCCCGCGCGCCCCGTCGTGCCGCACCCGTCACCCGCCCCGGACGCCCGCCCGCACCCCGTGCCCGACGGCGCCGCGGCGTCCCTCACCCCCGAGGAGGCCCGCGCCGTCGCCTCCTGGGACCGGGACCTGGACGCGCTCACCGGAGAGCTCCTGCGCGCCCGCGACAGCGTCACCGAGGTGCCCCTGCCCGCGTCGCTCACCGCGTCGCAGCTGCTGCGCCTGGCCGCCGACCCCGACGGCTTCGCCCAGGAGCTGGCCCGCCCCATGCCGCGCCCGCCGCAGCCCGCAGCCCGCCGCGGCACCCGCTTCCACGCCTGGCTGGAGGCCCGCTTCGAGGAACTGCAGCTGCCCCTCCTCGACCCCGAGGACCTGCCCGGCGACGACGCCGAGATCGCCGACGAGCGCGACCTGGAGGCCCTCAAGGACGCCTTCGAACGCAGCCCGTACGCGCACCGCACGCCCTACCGCGTCGAGGCGCCCTTCCAGCTCGCGATCGCCGGCCGGGTCGTCCGCGGCCGCATCGACGCCGTCTACCGGGAGACCGACGGCGACAGGACCAGGTACGAGATCGTCGACTGGAAGACCGGCCGGGGCCGCACCGCCGACCCGCTCCAGCTCGCGGTCTACCGGCTGGCCTGGGCCGAACAGCAGGGCGTCCCCCTGGAGGCGGTGACGGCCGCGTTCCTGTACGTGCGCACCGGGGAGATCGACCGCCCCGCGCGGCTGCCCGGCCGCGCCGCCCTGGAACGCATCCTCCTGGAGGAGCCCTCCCGGGAGTCCCCGCAGGAACCGCCGCCGCAGCACGCGCGCGCGGACGGATAGGCTCGTGTCCATGAGCAAGACTCCGGACAGCGCCGTCCGCACGTACATCCAGCAGCAGCGCACCGCCTTCCTCGACGACCTCGCCGCCTGGCTGCGCATCCCGTCCGTGTCGGCGCAGCCCGAGCACGCGGCGGACGTACGGCGCAGCGCCGAGTGGCTCGCCGCGGCCCTGAAGGAGACGGGTTTCCCGACCGCCGAGGTCTGGGAGACGCCCGGCGCCCCGGCCGTCTTCGCCTCGTGGCCCTCCGACGACCCGGAGGCCCCCACCGTCCTCGTCTACGGTCACCACGACGTCCAGCCCGCCGCCCGCGAGGACGGCTGGAACAGCGATCCCTTCGACCCGGTCGTGCGCGACGGACGGCTGTACGCGCGCGGGGCCGCCGACGACAAGGGGCAGGTGTTCTTCCACACGCTCGGCGTCCGCGCCCACCTTGCCGCCACCGGCCGCACCGCCCCGGCCGTGCACCTGAAGCTGCTGGTCGAGGGCGAGGAGGAGTCCGGGTCCCCGCACTTCCGGGCGCTTGTTGAGGAGCACGCCGAGCGGCTCGCCGCCGACGCCGTGATCGTCTCCGACACCGGCATGTGGTCCGAGGACACCCCCACGGTGTGCACCGGCATGCGCGGCCTCGCCGAGTGCGAGATCACCCTGTACGGCCCCGCGCAGGACATCCACTCCGGCTCCTTCGGCGGCGCCGTGCCCAACCCGGCCACCGCCGCCGCCCGCCTGGTCGCCGCCCTGCACGACGAGCACGCGCGCGTGGCCGTCCCCGGCTTCTACGACGGCGTGACCGACCTCACTGGACGCGAGCGCGCCCTCTTCGCCGAGCTGCCCTTCGACGAGGAGCGCTGGCTGCGCACCGCCAGGTCGACGGCCCTTCACGGAGAGGCCGGGTACACCACCCTGGAGCGCATCTGGGCCCGTCCGACCGCCGAGGTCAACGGCATCGGCGGCGGCTACCAGGGCCCCGGCAGCAAGACGATCGTTCCGTCGTCCGCCACGGTGAAGCTGTCCTTCCGGCTCGTCGCGGGCCAGGACCCCGACCACGTGGAGAAGGCCGTCCGCGCGTGGGCCGCCGACCAGGTGCCCGCCGGGATACGGCACGAGATCGTCTTCGGCGCCGCCACCCGCCCCTGCCTGACCCCGCTCGACCACCCCGCGCTGCAGTCCGTCGTCCGCGCCATGGGCCGCGCCTTCGGCCAGGAGATCCGCTACACCCGGGAGGGCGGCTCCGGGCCCGCCGCCGACCTCCAGGAGGTCCTCGGCGCCCCCGTGCTCTTCCTGGGCGTCTCCGTGCCGTCCGACGGCTGGCACGCCCCCGACGAGAAGGTCGAGATCGACCTCCTCCTGAAAGGCGTCGAGACCGCCGCCCACCTGTGGGGCGACCTCGCGGAGAACTGGCGCGATGCACACTGAGGAGACCGCCCCGCACGCGCCGGACCCGCTCGGGCGGGGACCGGACCCGCCCCACCCCGCCGAGTACTGCCGTACATCCCGCTGAATCACCCTTTGCACCGGGGGAGTTGGAAGCACCCGTGACCACCTGGACCGACCACACCGCCGACCGTCCCATCTCGCTCACCGCCCCGAGCGGCATCGACCGCGCCGCCCACCACCGGCTCGACGAGGCCTGGCTCGCGGCGGCGTGGAGCCACCCCACGACCCGCGTCTTCGTGGTCTCCGGCGGCCAGGTCCTCATCGACGAGACGGCGGACGGCACCACCGAACTCGTCATGACCCCGTCCTTCGAGGCCCCGCTCACCGAAGCCCACCGCTACTTCCTGGGCACCGACGACGACGGCGTCAGCTACTTCGCCCTCCAGAAGGACGCGCTGCCCGGACGCATGGACCAGTCCGCGCGCCCGGCCGGCCTGCGCGAGGCGGGCCTGCTGCTGTCGCCCCGCGACGCCGGCCTCATGGTGCACGCGGTCGCCCTGGAGAACTGGCAGCGCCTGCACCGCTTCTGCTCCCGCTGCGGCGAACGCACGGTCATCGCGGCGGCCGGGCACATCCGCCGCTGCCCCGCGTGCGGCGCCGAGCACTACCCGCGCACCGATCCCGCCGTGATCATGGCGGTCACGGACGACGACGACCGCATCCTGCTGGGCCGCCAGGTGCACTGGCCCGAGGGCCGCTTCTCCACGCTCGCCGGCTTCGTCGAGCCCGGGGAGTCCATCGAGCAGTCCGTGCGCCGCGAGGTCTTCGAGGAGGCGGGCGTCCTCGTCGGGGAGGTCTCCTACGTGGCCAGCCAGCCCTGGCCCTTCCCCTCCAGCCTGATGCTCGGCTTCATGGCCCGCGCCACCTCGTCCGAGATCGACGTCGACGGCGAGGAGATCCACGAGGCGCGCTGGTTCTCCCGGGACGAGCTGAAGGCCGCCTTCGAGTCCGGCGAGGTCCTGCCCCCCAGCGGCATCTCCATCGCCGCCCGCCTGATCGAGCTCTGGTACGGCAAGCCCCTGACGAGGCCGGGCGGCACCGCGTAGGGCGGGGGCCCCGCGCTTCACGGCCGCGGGCACGGCGAAGCCCCCGTCCGGCGATCCGCGGACGGGGGCTTCGTGGGCTGCGCGTCTGTGCCTCAGACGCCGAGGGCCTGCTTCACCTGGGCGAGGCTCGGGTTCGTCAGCGTCGAACCGTCCGGGAAGAGGACGGTCGGGACCGTCTGGTTCCCGCCGTTCGCCTTCTCGACGAACGCGGCGGACTCCGGGTCCTGCTCGATGTTGATCTCGTTGTACGCGATGCCCTCGCGGTCCAGCTGGCTCTTCAGCCGACGGCAGTAGCCGCACCACGTGGTGCTGTACATCGTCACGGTGCCCGGCATGTCTCTCGCGCTCCTTCGCTGCAGGGGGTGCGTACTCGCACGCAGTGGTAGGAACGTACGCGACGGGTCGGCCATTCCCGCACGCGCGCCCCCATGCCCGTGCCCCCGACCCGGGCCGCGTGCGGGTGCGTACGGGGCTCCGGTGCCGTAGGGCCGGTGCCGCGGAGGAAGCGGGCCGGAAGCCGCGGGCGAAGGCGGTTCCTGAGCGCACGGGGCGGACCGGGAGCCGTAGGAGGGAGCGGGCCGGAAACCACTGGTGAAGGGGCGGGCCGACAGCCGCGGACGCGGGCGGAACGGGAGCCGCGGACGCGGGCGGACCGGCGGGGGACCCGTGTCCGGTGGCCCGTCCTGCCCGGTGGGAAGCGTCGCCTGCCGCATTAGTACGACTGCGAGGGGTCGCCTGTGGACAACCTGCGCACCCGTCCGCGGCGACCTGGCAGCATGGCGGGGTGACAGCAGCAACGCACTCCACCCTCTTCCCGCAGGTCCCGGACACGGCAGACGCGGTGCTCGACGGGCTCGACCCCGAGCAGCGCGCGGTCGCCACCGCCCTGCACGGTCCGGTGTGCGTGCTGGCGGGAGCCGGCACGGGCAAGACGCGGGCGATCACCCACCGCATCGCCTACGGGGTGCGGGCCGGGATACTCCAGCCCTCCAGTGTGCTCGCCGTCACGTTCACCAACCGCGCCGCCGGCGAGATGCGCGGCCGGCTGCGCCAGCTCGGCGCCTCCGGGGTGCAGGCCCGCACGTTCCACTCGGCCGCGCTGCGCCAGTTGCAGTACTTCTGGCCCCGCGCGGTCGGCGGCAGCCTCCCGCGCCTGGTCGACCGCAAGATCCAGCTCGTCGCCGAGGCCGCGGCCGGCTGCCGGGTCCGCCTCGACCGCGGGGAGCTGCGCGACGTCACCGGCGAGATCGAGTGGTCCAAGGTCACCCAGACCGTCCCCGCCGACTACACGGCCGCGGCGGCCAAGGCCGGCCGGGAGGCGCCCCGGGACCCGGCGGAGATCGCCCAGCTCTACGCCGCCTACGAGGACCTCAAGCGCGACCGCGGCGTCATCGACTTCGAGGACGTCCTGCTGCTGACCGTCGGCATCCTCCAGGACCGCCACGACATCGCCGAGGAGGTGCGCGCCCAGTACCAGCACTTCGTCGTCGACGAGTACCAGGACGTCAGCCCCCTGCAGCAGCGTCTGCTGGAGCTGTGGCTCGGCGACCGGGACAGCCTGTGCGTCGTCGGCGACGCCAGCCAGACGATCTACTCGTTCACCGGTGCAACGCCCGACCACCTCCTCGACTTCCGCACGCGCCACCCGGGCGCCACCGTCGTCAAGCTCGTCCGGGACTACCGCTCCACGCCGCAGGTGGTCCGCCTCGCCAACGGCCTGCTCGCCCAGGCCCGCGGCCGTGCCGCCGACCACCGCCTGGAGCTGGTCTCCCAGCGCGAGCCCGGCCCCGAGCCGACCTACACGGAGTACACCGACGAGCCCGCCGAGGCGGAGGGCGCCGCCCGCCGCATCCGCGACCTCATCGCCTCCGGCGTCCCGGCCGCCGAGATCGCCGTCCTGTTCCGCACGAACTCCCAGTCCGAGATCTACGAGCAGGCCCTCGCCGACGCCGGCGTGCCCTACCAGCTGCGCGGCGCCGAGCGCTTCTTCGACCGGCCCGAGGTCCGCAAGGCGGGCATCGCCCTGCGCGGAGCCGCCCGCTTCGGCGGGAACGACTCGCTCCTCGACGGCGCCGTCGACCTGCCCTCCCAGGTGCGCGCCGTGCTGTCGGGCGAGGGCTGGACGACGGAGCCCCCCGCCGGCTCCGGGGCCGTCCGCGAGCGCTGGGAGTCCCTGGCCGCGCTGGTGAACCTCGCGCAGGACTTCGCAGCCGCCAAGCCCGACGCCACCCTCTCCGACCTGGTCGCCGAACTGGACGAGCGGGCCAACGCCCAGCACGCCCCGACCGTCCAGGGCGTCACCCTCGCCTCGCTGCACTCCGCCAAGGGACTCGAGTGGGACGTCGTCTTCCTGGTCGGCGTCGCCGAGGGCATGATGCCGATCACCTACGCGAGGACCGACGAGCAGATAGAGGAGGAGCGCCGCCTGCTGTACGTCGGCGTCACCCGCGCCCGTGAACAGCTCCACGTCTCCTGGGCGCTCTCCCGTTCGCCCGGCGGGCGGCCCAACCGCCGGGCCAGCCGCTTCCTCGACGGTCTGCGGCCCGGCTCCGTCACCACCGCCGGGCGGACGGGCGCCGCCGGATCCGGCGGCGTCGAGCGCGGGTACACGTCGCACTCCGCCGTCGCCCCCAGACGCAGAAGCAGAACGCCCGCCCGGTGCCGGGTCTGCGGCCGCACGCTGACCGACGCCGGCGAGATGAAGCTGATGCGCTGCGAGGACTGCCCCTCCGACATGGACGAGGGCGTCTACGAGCGGCTGCGGGAGTGGCGCGAGACGCAGGCGCGGCGCAGCGGGCAGCCCGCCTTCTGCGTCTTCACCGACAAGACACTCATGGCGATCGCCGAGACCGTGCCGGACGACGAGGGCGAGCTCGCCCGCATCCCCGGCGTCGGAGTGCGCAAGCTTCATCGCTACGGCGCCGATGTACTGGCCATTTGCGCAGGACAGGAGCCTGAGGCGGAAGAGGATGAGGACTGAAACGAACTCGTCGAAAAAATAGTTTGCGCATGCCCCAGCAATCCCCATAGGTTCTAAGCCACGGGAACGGCGGCCTTCTCGAAGGCCCCGGTTCCGTGCTGTACTGAAGGCCCTTCGGGCCGGTTCTCGCACCGGCCCCCGAGACGCCGAGAGGAGGCGATTCCAGTGATCAGCATCAACACCCGCTCCATCAGCACCGTCAAAATGACCGATCGCTCGGTCGTCTCCACGTGCCTGCTCGGCTTCTCGAACCCGGGCACCGGTCTGTCCGGCATCGCTGCCGTCCGTCCGGCGTCCTCCCTGTCTCTCGCGGGCCTGCCCGTGCGTGAGCGGAGCGAGCGACCGACCCAGGCACTGGAAGCAGTAGAGGCACAGGCTCAGGCCTATGCCTTTGCGGCGGCCGGTGCCGGATCCCGCAAGCAGTCCAAGCACCACACGATGTGGGCCTTCCGTGGGCCTGAACCCTGGAGTGATCCAGCCTGATCGGCGATCAGGCCGGCGCCTTCAGGGCCGCGGAACCCCACCCGGGATCCGCGGCCCTTCTGTTTTCCCCGAACGGGGACGGCGGAGCGAAGGGGCCTCGGGACTAGAACGACCCCCGGTACCAGCCGACCCCCGGCCAACAGGCCGGAACGACCAGACGAGGAAGAAACACCGTGCAACTCGAAGCGCACGCCCCGTCCGTACCGCCTTCCGAAACGATCCCCCCGCCCGGCCTCACGGAGGACCCCGCCTTGACCCCGCTCACCGCGCTCACCGCGCTCGACGACGCCATCGAGAACCTCGGCGTACCCGTCCCCTGCCGCTCCTACGACCCGGAGGTCTTCTTCGCCGAGTCGCCGGCCGACGTCGAGTACGCCAAGTCCCTCTGCCGCACCTGCCCGCTGATCGAGGCCTGCCTCGCCGGCGCCAAGGAGCGGCGCGAGCCCTGGGGTGTCTGGGGCGGCGAACTGTTCGTCCAGGGTGTGGTCGTGGCCCGCAAGCGGCCGCGTGGCCGCCCGCGCAAGAACCCGGTCTCGGCATGAACATCACCGGAACCATCGATCGCCCCCTGACGCACGACCCCAAGAAGCAGGCCCCGATGAAGCCGTCCACGAGCGAGCCCGCCGGCTCCGCGATCCCAGACTTCACCATGACCGGCGCGAACGACTCGCGTCAGAACAGGACCCGAGAGATGCAACTCATCCCAGAAGCCCTGGCCCGTGCGCATATGCAGGACCAGCTGCGCCAGGCGGAGCGCGAGCGCCGGGCCGTACGCCTGGTGGCCGCCCGCCGGCTGCAGCGCCGGGCCGAGCGCGCCTCGCTGCGCGCCCGCCGTGCGCTCGCCATGGCCGTCATGCAGTAGGGCAGCAGGACGGCCCGGCAGGGTCAGGAGAACCAAGGCACAGCTCCTCGCGGGGGCCGGTCCCGACGGGCCGGCCCCCGCGGCACGTCCCGTCCCGGCCGACCGGACCCGCGAACCGCCCGGCTCCGTCCCCGACCGGCCGACCGAGCGCGGGCCGGTGGCTCCGGCGCGGGTGGCGAGGGCCAACGGCACCGTCCGGCCGGCTCGCCGGCCGTGCCCTGGGGGACGCAGGCGCCCAGGCGGGAGTCGGCGCGCCGCGTTCCTCAGCCCTCCGCGGCCCTCTCGTCCTCCACGGCCGCCCCGTCCTCGCCGAACGTCCCGTCGTCCTCGGTCGTCCCGTCGGCCCCGGACCTCTGCTGCTCCCCGTCCTCCTCGGGGACGAAGCCCGGCAGCCAGGTCTCGAGCTCGTCGCGCAGGCGCACCGTCGCGCCCAGCTGGCACAGGACGCCTATGGTGCTCAGCGTGACCCGGTGGATCAGCAGGTATGCCGGGGGCAGGTTGAGCTGCTTGCCGAGCTGGTGGGCGGGGGAGCGGGGGTCGGCTATGCGGGCGGCCTGGCCGCGCATCCAACCGCGGGTGAAGGTGAACTCGTCGACCTGGGCCGGTTCGATGATCGGCAGCAGGTAGTCCAGCACCGCGTCGGGGTCCAGGTCCAGGGACTCCTTGACGAAGCCCTCCTCGCACAGCAGGGCGTGGACCGTCTCGGCCTCGCCGTCGAGCGCCATCCGCAGCGAATGGCCGATCGTCGGCGGCAGGCCGCCCGGCAGCCGGTCCACCGTGCCGAAGTCGAGGACGCCGAGCCGCCAGTCGTCCTCGCCGCCGGGGCCGCCGGGCAGCAGACGGAAGTTGCCCGGGTGCGGGTCGGCGTGGAGCAGCCCCGTGCGCGCCGGTCCGGAGAAGAGGAACCGGGCCAGCAGCTGTCCGGCGCGGTTCCGCTGGTCCGGCGTGCCGTCGGTGATCACCTCCGACAGCGGGACCCCGTCGATCCACTCGGTCACCAGCACCTCGTCGCACTGGTGCACCACCTGCGGCACCAGGATGTCGGGGTCGTCCGCGAACTCCTCCGCGTGCGCGCGCTGCGCCCGCGCCTCCAGGCCGTAGTCGAGCTCCTCGGAGACCCGGTCGCGCAACTCCGTGATCAGCGGTTTGACGTCCATGCCGGGGATCAGGGGGCCCAGCAGCCGGGCGAAGCGGCCGAGTTGCGTGAGGTCGGAGAGCAGGGCCTCGCCGGCGCCGGGGTACTGCACCTTGACCGCGACCTCGCGGCCGTCGTGCCAGACGGCGCGGTGCACCTGGCCGATCGAGGCCGCCGCCGAGGGCTTGTCCTCGAACTCCCGGAACAGCTCCCGCCAGTCCTCGCCGAGCCGTTCGGCGAGCACGGAGTGCACCGTGCGGGTCGGCATCGGCGGTGCCGCCTCCTGCAGTCTGGTCAGGGCCGCGCGGTACGGACCGGCGATCTCCTCGGGCAGCGCCGACTCGAAGACGGACAGCGCCTGCCCGAACTTCATGGCTCCGCCCTTCAGCTCGCCGAGGACCTTGAACAGTTGCTCGGCCGTGCGCTGCTGCAGTTCCCGGCCCACGATCTCCGCCGGCCTGCCGCCGATGCGTTTGCCCAGGCCCCATGTAGCCCGTCCCGCGAACCCCAGCGGCAGCGCGGCGAGCTTGGCGGTGCGGGTGACCGCCTTCCGGGGAAGATCAGACATGCGCCCTCCAAGTACCGGACAGCCGTGCCGAGTGCGCCCTGCGGGCCCTCCTCGGCGACGGCCGGTGCCCCGTCATTGTCTCGTGCCGCTCGTCGTCCTCTGAGGTCTGCTCCCTCCTGGTTCTCTCCGCCGCCCCGCACGGGCATGCCGGATGCGCCCACACCGGCCGTGCGTGCCAGTCGAATCCGGGCACGGACGCCTCCCAGCGCGCACCCGTGCTCGACGGCGACAGCCCGTCGAGGAAGGCCAGGGCGTGCCCCGCGGCCAGCCCCGCGACGGCCGTGGCCAGCGTCAGGTCGCAGGCCTGTCCCCGGCGCGGCCGCCCCGAGCGCCACTGGGCGAGCATGCGCGTCCAGGCCGGGTCGCGGTCGGCCCGGCCCCGGTCCAGGCAGCCCGCGCAGGCGGAGTCGCCCGGCAGGACCAGCGGGCCGACGACGCCGGTGCCCTCCACGACCCCGGCGTACAGGTGCGGCGTCCCGGAGGCGACGAGCGGTTCGGCGGTCAGGGGGTCGGGCGCGTGGGCCGCGAGGCCGTCCCGCGGCGCGACGACCACCAGGGACAGGCCGGGGGCCGCGTCGTCGAAGGGCGACCGCGGGCCGTGCTCACGCGGAGGCCGGTCCGGTGCCGCGCGGCGCACCGCCCGGCGCGCGGCCTCCTCCCGGCGCTCGCCGACCGCCTCGGCGGGCAGCCCGCCCGGCGCCACGTCCTCCGGTCCGACCCGGCCGACGTCGACCACGTCGACCCGGCCGACCCCCGCGCCCGCCAGTGCCGACGCCAGCTGCGCGCCGACTCGGCCCGCCCCCCGTACCTGCACGCGCAGGGAGCGCCGGGCGGCCAGCCGGCGCACCCCGTCGCCGGGTGCGGAGGTGACCACGGAGAGCGAGGCGAGGTCGGGGCGCAGCCGGTCCAGGACGGCGGCCTTGGCGCGCAGCGCGTCGGCACCGGGACCGCCGCCCGTGGCGTCGTCCAGCAGTCCCGCTCCGGCCAGCCGCTCCACCAGCCCGTCGACGTGGCCCTCCGGCAGCCCCATGCGGCGCCCCTCCTCCCGCAGCAGGGGCAGGCCGCGCGTGCCGTCGAGCAGCTCCAGGAAGCTGCCCGTGGCCGTGTCCACCGGGCCCAGCACCATCGCGTGCGCGGGTGCCGTCCCGAACTGGACCGTGTTCAGGTCGCGCCAGCCGCGCCGCAGCGCGGGCTTCACCATCGGATGCATCGGCCGAATCCCCCGTGTCCTTCTCCGTGCCCGTCCCGTACGCGCCTTTGCGCACCGGCGGCGCCTCCCGGCCCGCCGGTGACGCCGATGCGCCTGCCGCCAGAATGCCGCGTCCGGTGACGGAGCGTGGAAAGTTGTCCACAGGCGGTGGATATTCTTCGTACTAATTAGGCGCCCGGGGTGCGGATCCGGGCCGAACCGTACCGGAGCCGGGACGTCCGCCGTGTGCAGCGGGTAACGTCGGGGCGTGCCCGCCGACCCACTGCACCGTGCCGGACATACGCCGCGCAGCACGACGAGCCAGCCGCCGAGCGGCTCGGGGCCGAGCGCGATCGAGGTCCGCAGGAGTGCCCGCCGACGCAGAACGGTCTCCGCCTACCGCGAAGGCGACCGCACCATCGTGCTGATCCCCGCCCGGATGTCCGAGGCGGAGGAGCAGCGCTGGGTCGGCGTCATGCTCGACAAGCTGGCCGCGCAGGAGAGCAAGCGGCAGCTCGGCGACGCCGAGCTGGCCGAGCGGGCGGATCGGCTCTCGGTCCAGTACCTGGGCGGCCGGGCCCGGCCCGCCTCGGTCCGCTGGGTCACCAACCAGAACACGCGCTGGGGATCGTGCACCCCCGCGGAGGGCAGCATCCGGCTCTCGCACCGGCTCCAGGGCATGCCCGAGTACGTCGTCGACTACGTCCTGCTGCACGAGCTGGCGCACCTGCTCGTCCCCGGTCACGGGCCGCGCTTCTGGCGGCTGCTGGAGTCCTACCCGCGCACCGAGCGGGCGCGCGGCTACCTCGAAGGGGTGGTGGCCGCCGACCGGCTGCCCCACCTGCCCGCGGCCCGCGACGAGTGACCGCCCGCCCCCGCCCGCACGCGCGCTCCGGCGCGCCGGCGCCCTTCCCTGTCCGCGTTCCCGCCGGTGGGGCCGCCTCCGCGACGCGGAGGCAGTGATTCTGTACCGGGTCTGTACCGACCTCATTCACGTGTTGACTTTGCCGTTAGCCTGGCGCGACGCACTCACATTCGGGATGGGGGACGGTCGGTACGCATGGCCAGGGAATTCCAACGCGGCCACAAGGCCAGAATCAGTGACGTCACCGCGGGCACGGACCTGTACGTAGGAGTGCAGATCTCCGCCCCCGGGCTGACCTTCGACATCAGCTGCTTCGGCCTGGACGCCGACGAACGGCTCTCGGACGACCGGTACTTCGTCTTCTTCAACCAGCCGAAGTCCCCGGAGGAGTCCATCCAGCTCCTCGGTCCCCAGGCGGGCGACACGGAGTCCTTCCGCGTCACGCTCGACAAGGTCCCGGCGCACATCCAGAAGCTGTCGTTCACGGCGACGATCGACGGTGCCGGGCAGATGTCGCAGATCGGCCCCGGATACCTGCGCATCGTCGCGGGCGGCGAGGAAGTGGCCCGGTACTCCTTCGACGGCAGCGAGTTCTCCACCGAGCGCGCCGTCATGCTGGGGGACTTCTACCTGAAGGACGTCTGGCGCTTCGCCGCCGTCGGCCAGGGCTTCGACGGCGGACTCGACGCGCTCCTGAGAAACTTCGGCGGCGAGGTCGCCGAGGAGGAGCCCGCCGGGCCGCCGCAGCCGCAGACCGGCGTCCCGGGCTTCGCCCCGCCCGCGCAGGCCGCGGCGCCGCCCCCGTTCGCCGCCCCCGCCGGACCGCCCGCGGGACAGCCGGCGCCGCCTGACGCGCCGCAGCCCGCCGCCCAGGGCTTCGCACCGCCCCCGGCAGCCACGCCGCCCCCCGCTCCGGAGCCCGCGCCCCCCGTGCACACCGCCCCGACCGTCGTCGCGCCGATGACGCCGCCCGGCGGGACCGTGCCGCCGCCACCCGCACCGGCGGCCCCGTACGGACAGTCGCACCAGACGCCTCCCCCCGGCCAGGCGCCGCCCCCGCCGCCCGGCTACGGCTACCCGCAGGCCCCGGCCCCGCCCCCCGGATACGGCCAGCAGCCCCCGGGCGGCCAGGTCCCGGGGCAGCCCGGCCCGCCCGGCCCCCCCGGAGCGCCGGGCGGAGCCTCGCCGTACGCGGTGCCCCAGGGCGCGCCCCGGACGGGCGCCGGTGTGACCGCGGCGCTGGAGAAGTTCCGCGAGACGCCCACCGGGCAGCGCTGGACGCAGCAGAACACGAAGCTGATGCGCGTGGACCTCGGGATCGGCGACCAGCCGGTGCTGGCCCGCCAGGGCAGCATGGTGCTCTACCAGGGCAAGGTCGACTTCGGCTACAAGGGCGCCGGCTTCACCGGCCGCATCGTCGGCAACGCGACCGGCCAGGAGATGCAGCTGATGCGCTGCACCGGCCGCGGCCAGGTGTTCCTCGCGGACGACGCCTCGATGCTGCACCCCGTGGAACTGCAGGGCGACGCGATCTGCGTGTCCGCCGAGAACGTCCTCGCGTTCGACGAGTCGCTCCAGTACGAGGTGCGCCGCATCGAGGGGCACGGCATCCCCGGCGGCGCCCTGTTCACGATGCAGTTCCAGGGGACCGGCACCATCGTCGTGAAGACGCACGGCGCGCCCGTGGTGCTGCCCGTCACGCCGACGACCTTCGCGGACTGCAACGCCGTCGTGGCCTGGTCCGCCGCGGCCCAGGTGGTCGTCTCCAGCCAGGTCCGCATGCGCCGCAACGCCTACCCCGGGGACACCGGCGAGAGCGTGAACCTGCAGTTCCGGGGAGCGCCCGGCAACTTCATCGTCGTCCAGCCGTACGAGGTCTGAGGGAGCCCGTCATGAACCAGCAGCTCGCGGGCTTCGCCCCGGCACCCGTCTCCGCTCGCATGGAGAACCACGGCGACCACATGCTCAAGGTCGCGATGCAGACCGGGAACGACCTCCTCGCGCGCGTGGGGTCGATGATCGCCTACGAAGGGTTCGTCCAGTACGAGCCGAACCCGCCGGCCGTGCGCCAGATCGCCCGCGACTGGGCCACCGGCGAGGGCGCCCCGCTCATGAAGTGCTCCGGCGACGGCCTGCTCTACCTCGCCGACTACGGGGCGGACGTCGTCGTCATCAACCTCAACGGCGACGCGATCTCCGTCAACGCCACCAACCTGCTCGCCTTCGACGCGCACCTGACCTGGGGCGTCGAGCGCGTCAAGGGACTGGCGAAGTTCGCCGGGCAGGGCCTGTGGAACACGAGGATCTCCGGGGAGGGCTGGGTCGCGCTGACCTCCCGGGGCAAGCCGATCGTCGTCGACTGCGGCGGCGGCGAGGACGAGACGTACGTCGACCCGGACGCGCTCGTGGCCTGGTCGCCGAATCTCAAGGTCAAGGGCAAGCGCAGCTTCAAGGCGCAGTCCCTGATCGGCCGCGGCAGCGGGGAGGCGTACCAGATGGCCTTCTCGGGCCAGGGCATCGTCGTCGTCCAGCCCAGCGAGGACAGCACCGACCGCCTCCGGTTCCGGGGCTGAGGGGGAGCAGCACACCATGCAGAGCCCGATTTTCGCCTACAACGACCAGCAGACCCAGGAGCGCTGGAGCCTGCAGAACCCGCAGATGCTCCGCGTCGCCCTAGAGGGCCACGACGACCTGCTCGCCCGCAAGGGCACCATGGTCGCCTACCAGGGGATGGTGGAGTTCGACGCCGAGTACCAGGGGTCCGGGCGGCAGCGTTCGCGCGCCCGCACCGGGGAGGGCCTCGACCTGATGCGCTGCCACGGGCAGGGCATCGTCTACCTGGCCAACCTCGCCCAGCACGTGCACCTGGTGGACGTCGACCCGGACGGCCTGACCGTGGACAGCGGCTACGTCCTGGCGATGGACTCGTCGCTGCACCACGAGGTCGTCGCCGTGGACAGCCTGTACGGCATCTCCGGCTCCGGGAAGTACCAGCTCAACATCACCGGCCGCGGCCGGGTCGCCCTGATGACCTCGGGCGCGCCCCTGATGATGCAGGTCACACCGGACCGGTACGTTAACTGCGACGCCGACGCGATCGTCGCCTGGTCCACCGGCCTGCGCGTCCAGATGCAGGCGCAGACGCACTCCTCCGGGGTGTGGCGGCGCCGCGGCAACACCGGAGAGGGCTGGGAGCTCAGCTTCATGGGGCAGGGCTACGCGCTCGTCCAGCCCAGCGAGCTGCTGCCGCCGCAGAACGCGGTGATCGGCCAGGGGCTGCGCGCCCAGTACGGCATGGGCCAGCACGGCGCCCACGGCCAGAACCAGGGCAACGTCTGGAGCTGAGCCCCGCGGAAGCGGAAACGGTGTGCCCCGGGAGCGACGCTCCGGGGGCGGATGCCGGGGAGACACGGGTGCGGCCCCATGGAGCCACCGGTGCAGACCCGTGGAGACACGGGCGCAGCCCCCTGGAGACATGTGTGAGGGGCGGCCGCCATAGCGGTCGCCCCTCACGGATTCGCTTACGGATCCGGCGGTCCCGGAGACCTTCAGCGCTCCCGGAGACGCCGGCGGGTCGCCTCCACCAGCCGGACGACCGACCCGTCCGCGACGTCCGCCACCGCGTCGTAGGCGAACCAGCGCAGGTCCAGGGACTCGTCGCTGATGGCCTCCACCGCTCCCGCCGGGGCGAGCGCGGCGTACTGCACGTCCAGGTGCCAGGCGCAGGGCGTGTGGTGGCGGTCCAGGCGCACCGGCCCGCCGGGCAGCAGGGTCAGGCCGGAGATGCCCGACTCCTCCGTGGCCTCGCGCAGCGCCGCCGCCTCCAGCGTGGCGTCCCCGGGCTCGCAGTGGCCGCCCATCTGCAGCCACATCCGCAGCTTCCTGTGCAGCGTCAGCAGCACCCGGCCCCGCTCCGGGTCGACCACCAGGGCGCTCGCCGTGATGTGACCGTCCGCGCAGGACTTCCACATGCCGTCGGGACGGGCCGCCAGGTGGTCCAGGTAGACCTGGCGCAGCTTCTCCTGGTCCTCGGGACTCTCCTGGCCGCTGCCCTCGTGCCGCTCGTAGCCCTTCAGCACGAGGACCGCGTCGTCGTGGAGGCTCACTCGGCGCCGTCGCCCTCGGCGTCGTCCCGGCCGTCCTTGCCGCCCTTGCCGTCCCCGGTGTCCTCCGCGGTGTCCTTCTTCAGGTCCGCCTTCCCGCCGGTGCCGCCCGCCGCCTCACCGAGGATCTTGTCCAGCTCGGAGAAGTCCAGCTGCTCGCGGTGGACGAAGCCGTCCGGGTCGTCCAGGTCGGCGGCCGTCGGCAGCATGTCCGGGTGGGCCCACAGCCCGTCGCGGCCGTCCACGCCGCGCGCGTCGGTGAGCGAGGCCCACAGGCGCGAGGCGTCCCGCAGCCGGCGCGGCCGCAGCTCCAGGCCGATCAGCGTGGCGAAGGTCTGCTCGGCGGGGCCGCCCGAGGCGCGGCGGCGGCGCAGCGTCTCGCGCAGCGCGTCCGCGGACGACAGCCGCGGCTTGGCCGCCGTGTGCACCACGGCGTCCACCCAGCCCTCGACGAGCGCCAGGGCCGTCTCCAGGCGGGCCAGCGCGGCCTTCTGGGCCGGCGTGTCCTCCGGCTGGAACATGCCCTGCTGGAGCGCGTCCTGCAACTGCTCCGGGTTGGACGGGTCGAGCTGGCCGACCACGTCCTCCAGCTTCGCCGTGTCGACCTTGATCCCGCGGGCGTACCCCTCGACCGCGCCGAACAGGTGCGAGCGCAGCCACGGGACGTGCGCGAAGAGGCGCTGGTGGGCGGCCTCGCGCAGCGCCAGGTAGAGCCGCACCTCCTCCTTCGGCACCCCGAGGTCCTTGCCGAAGGTCTCGATGTTGACCGGCAGCAGCGCGGCCCTGCCGGCCGGGCCGAGCGGCAGGCCGATGTCGGTCGAGCCGACGACCTCGCCCGCGAGCACGCCCAGGGCCTGCCCGATCTGTGTGCCGAACATGGCGCCGCCCATCGAGCGCATCATGCCGATCAGCGGGCCCGCCATGGCCTGCATCTCCTCGGGCAGCACGTCGCCCATGGCCGCGCCGACCCGCTCGGCGACCGGGTCGACGAGCTCCTTCCACACCGGCAGGGTCGCCTCGACCCACTCCGCGCGGCTCCAGGCCACCGCGGAGCCCGCGCCCGAGGGCAGGGACGTCGCGTCGTCCAGCCACAGGTCGGCGAGGCGGACGGCCTCCTGGACCGCGGAGCGCTCGGCGGGGCCGACGCTGGCGTCCTTGGTGCCGTCGGGGGTCCCCTGGGAGACCGTCTGGCGGGCGATCTGCTTGGCCATGTCCCAGTTCACCGGGCCGCCCTCGTACGAGAGCATCTGGCCCAGCTGCTGGAAGGCCGCGCCCAGGTCGCCGGGGTTCAGCGAGCCGAACATGGCGGCGAGCGGATTGTCGGCGCCGGAGCCGCCGGGCAGACCGAAGCCGAACGGGTTGGACGGCCCCTGACCAGCACCGCTGCCCTGGTCCTTCTTCTTGCCCTCGTCGCCGTTCTCCGGCTCCTCCGGCGGAAGGCCGAATCCGAATGGGGTGTCACTCACGGGAATCCTCGGCTGGTTAGGGCCGCCGGCTGGTTCCGACGGCGGTGCCCGACATCACCACCCAGCCTAGACACCACAGCCGGATCGGGCCTCAGTGCTTCGCCGAGTCCCGCGCTGCGGCAGGATGGATGTCTCCTGGTACGAACGCGCCGTGCGCGTCCTTACCGAAGACAACCGCTGGAGACACCTGGTGAGTTCCCCCGATCCGCAGGTTCGCGCAGCGCGAAACCGAGCAACCGGCGCGGCCGCGCGCGGGCCCGTCGTCGCGGTCACCGGCGCCGCGTCGGGCGTGGGCGCGCTGCTGACCGAACGGCTCGCCGCCACCGACGAGGTCAAGCAGGTCGTCGCCATCGACGAGCGGCGCGGCGAGTGCGCGGGCGTCGAGTGGCACGTCCTGGACGTGCGGGACCCGGCCATCGCCGACAAGCTGCGCGGCGCCGACGTGGTCGTCCACCTGGCGCTCGACCTCGACCTGGAGACCGACCCGGCCGCCCGCACCGCGTACAACGTGCGCGGCACCCAGACGGTGCTGACCGCCGCGGCGGCCGCCGGGGTGCACCGCGTGGTCCTGTGCACCTCGGCGATGGTCTACGGGGCGCTGCCCGACAACGAGCTGCCCCTGGCGGAGGACGCCGAGCTGCGGGCCACGGCCGAGGCCACCGGCGTCGGCGACCTGCTGGAGATCGAGCGCCTGGCCCGGCGGGCGCCCCGCGCGCACCCCGGCCTCAACGTCACCGTCGTCCGTCCCGCGATCCTCGTCGGCGGCACCGACACCGCGCTGACCAGGTACTTCGAGTCGCCGCGGCTGCTCGTCGTGGCCGGGTCCCGGCCCGCCTGGCAGTTCTGCCACGTGGAGGACCTGTGCACCGCCCTGGAGTACGCCGTGCTGGAGAAGGTCGAGGGCGAGCTGGCCGTCGGCTGCGACGGCTGGCTGGAGCAGGAGGAGGTCGAGGAGCTCACCGGGATCCGCCGCATGGAGCTGCCCTCCGCCGTGGCCCTGGGGGCCGCGGCCCGGCTCCACCGGATCGGCCTGACGCCCTCGCCCGCCGGGGACCTCGCCTACACGATGTACCCCTGGGTGGTCAGCGGCAGCCGGCTGCACGACGCGGGCTGGCGGCCGCAGTGGACCAACGAGGAGGTGCTCGCCGAGCTGCTCGGGGAGGTCGCCGGGCGGCACACCGTCGCGGGGCGCCGCCTCGGCCGCAAGGACGCCACCGCCGCCGGCGCCGCGGGCGCGACGGTCGCCCTCCTCGGCACGGCCGCGCTCGTGCGGCGCGCCCGGAAGGCCAGACGGCGCATCTGACCCGGGTGTCCGGCCGGGAGCCGGACCGGCCGGGGCCGCCGCTTCCGGTGCCAGCGCCGTACGGGGCTGCCTGCCCGGTACCCGGCAGCGGTCCTGTCCGTACCCGGCGGCCGTCCCGTCCGCCCGTCACCTTCCTCGTAGAGGCCGTCGGCGCCCTCCCGCAGGAGTCTTTGGACGGGCACGCGCGCGTGCGGGACGGTGCCGCCCTTCCGTGCCGTCCGGCGGGTGGGGCACGATGGGCGCATGGCACCCACGAACGACCATCCCGGCGAGCAGGCCGCGCACGACCCGGTCAGGCTGCTCGCGATCCGCGAGACCCCCCTCTCCGTGGACGAGGTGTTCCGGGCCGTCGGCGACGACGCCGCCGGGGGCACCGCGCTCTTCGTGGGCACCGTGCGCAACCACGACGGAGGAGCCGACGTGGACGCGCTCGGCTATTCGTGTCACCCCACCGCCGAGGCGGAGCTCCGGCGGGTCGCCGAGAAGGTGGCCGCCGACTACCCTGTGCGCGCCCTGGCCGCCGTCCACCGGATCGGCGACCTGAGGGTGGGCGACCTGGCCGTCGTCGTGGCCGTCTCCTGTCCGCACCGGGGCGAGGCCTTCGAGGCGTGCCGGCGGCTGATCGACGACCTGAAGCACGAGGTGCCCATCTGGAAGCACCAGACGTTCTCGGACGGCACGGAGGAGTGGGTGGGGGCCTGCTGACCCCGGCCGGGAGCCGCCGCCGATCCCGGGCGTGACCGGGCCCGCCGGCACCGGTCGCCGTGCCTCCGCGTACCCCCCGCCTCCGCTTCGCAGTCCCCGAATGCGCCCGGTTGCGTAACCCCGCCCCCACCGCGAGCGTTGTGGGTGCGGATGGTTAATCTGCTGATCACTCAGTTGCGGTCGCTCACGGGGTAGGGAGGTCGGCATGGCGGCACTCGCCTGGTTGCTGATTCCTCTGTTGGCTGCGATAGGCGCGGGGTTGTGGGGCAGTTGGGCCGGTCGGAACCGCAGGCAGATCGGTGACGGACCCGAGCTCGCGGGCTACGCGCGCTTCCGCGAAGCCATGGAGAAGACGCACTCCGGCACGTGACGGAACCCCCGGGACCTCGTACGGACGGCCCCGGGGGTGCACGGACAGGACGGTCCCGTACTGTCGTTCCATGCCACGCCGCACCGCGACGATGCTCGCCTCCACCCTGATGCTGATCGCGCTCCTGTGCGCGGGGGTCTTCATCAACGTGCCGTACTCGGAGATGTCCCCGGGCCCCACGGTGAACACGCTGGGGAAGCACGACGGCGAGCCGGTGCTGCAGATCTCCGGGCACAAGACGTATCCGACCAGCGGGCACCTCAACATGACCACGGTCCGGGTCACGAGCGCCGACTACAACATGAACCTCGTCGAGGCCGTCTACGGCTGGCTGGCCCACGACAACAAGGTCGTCCCGCACGAGACGCTCTACCCCGACGGCAAGACCGAGGAGCAGTCGACCCAGGAGAACGCCGAGGAGTTCAGCCAGTCCCAGGAGAGCGCGAAGGTCGCCGCCCTGAAGCAGCTGGACATCCCCGTGCAGTCCTGGGTGATCGTCTCCACGGTCCTGAAGGACTCCCCGGCCGAGGGGCGGCTGCACGCCGGGGACGTCGTCAAGGCCGTGGACGGCACCGCGGTGAAGGCGCCGGCGGACGTCGCCGAGCTGGTCACGAAGCACGAGCCGGGCGAGAAGGTCACCTTCACGATCGTGCCGGCCGCGGAGCAGGCGAAGGCCGAGAAGGAGAACAGGACGGCGACCGCCACCCGGGAGGTCACCGTCACCACCACGAAGGCCGACGACGACGCGGACCGCGCGATCGTCGGCATCCAGGCCGGCACCGACCACACGTTCCCGTTCACCATCGACATCAAGCTCGCGGACGTCGGCGGCCCCAGCGCCGGCCTGATGTTCGCGCTCGGCATAGTCGACAAACTGACCCCCGAGGACCTCACCGGGGGGAAGTTCGTGGCGGGCACCGGCACCATCGACGACGACGGCGTGGTGGGCCCGATCGGCGGCATCGAGATGAAGACCGTGGGCGCCCGCGCCAAGGGCGCCCAGTACTTCCTGACGCCCGCGGACAACTGCGCGGCGGCCGCCCGCGACGTCCCCGAGGGGCTCACGCTCGTCAAGGTGAAGACCATCGAGGACGCGCTGGGCTCCCTGGCGGACATCCGCTCCGGCCGCACGTCCGACCTGCCGAAGTGCACCAAGGGCTGACGCCCCGGACGGACGCCGGCGGCCCGCCCCGCGCGGCGCACGACACGCCCCGCGCGGCGCACGGCCCGGCCGCCGCCGGGCCCGCCGCCCCGGCTCCGCTACTCCGCGAAGGTCGCCGACAGCGCCTCGGCGAGCCCCGGAACCAGGTCCGAGCCGGTGAGCACCTCGGTCGCCGTGTCCTTCTCGCGCAGCCGCAGCGCCGACTCGCGCCGGCCGTCGCGCAGCACCGCGACGGTCATCCGGACCTCCTGGCGCTCCGGGTGCTCGGCCACCCACTTGGCCAGCCGCTCCTCGTCCAGGTCCTCCGGTACGGATGCCTCGGCGGACGGCGGCAGCATCAGCCGCTCCACGGTCAGGGCGCAGCCTACGACCGCGTCCGGCCAGGCGATGGTGCCGAGGAACTCGTCCAGCGGGGTGCCCGCGGGGAGTTCCTCCTGCTCGATGGGGGTCAGGGCGCCGTCGGCGGCGTCGTCGGACAGGCCCAGGCGCTCGGCGAGCCCGGGCTCCTGCGTGCGCAGCGCCGCGCTGTCGACCAGCGCGAAGAGCCGGGCGGGCTGGTCCCAGCCGAGTCCGGCGACGTACTCGTCGATCTCCAGGACGGCTCGGGTCAGGGGGCCGGCCGCCATGGGCGTACCGGTGGGGGTGTTGGACATGGTCACAATCCTGCCTCGTTCGCCCCCGGAACCGGGAACCGAGTAAAGCATCAGTAAGTTGCATAGGTGTGGCCCGGCATACGCGGGGTCCGACAACCAACAGCGAACTTCGAGGTGCGCACCTTGGCTTTCCAGATGCCGGACCGCGGCGGAGGCCCGACGGGGCCACGGATGAGAGTGGGCCGACCGTCCCGGCGCGTCCGGACTCTGCTCATGACCCTGGGCGTCCTCGCCGTGCTGGCGATGGCGTTCGTGATGTTTGCAGGGTTCTGGACGGACTGGCTCTGGTACCGGTCGGTCGACTACTCGTCCGTGTTCACGACCACCCTGTGGACCAAGATCGGCCTGTTCTTCGTCTTCGGACTGCTGATGGCCGCGGCCGTCGGTGTGAACATCTGGCTGGCCCACCGGCTGCGCCCGCCGCTGAGCGCCATGTCGATGGAGCAGCAGAGCCTCGACCGCTACCGCATGGGTGTGGCGCCGTACAAGAAGTGGATCCTGCTCGGGGTCACGGCCCTCGTCGGGCTGATCGCCGGCGCGTCCGCCGCCGGCCAGTGGCGCACATGGCTGATGTGGGTCAACGGCGTGCCCTTCGGGCAGAAGGACCCGCAGTTCAAGCTCGATGTCGCCTTCTACGCCTTCGACCTGCCCTGGTACCGGTTCCTGCTGGGCTTCGGCTTCGCCGCGGCGGTCCTGTCGCTGATCGCCGCCGCCCTCACGCACTACCTGTACGGCGGGCTGCGCGTCACCAGCCCCGGCGCCCGCGCCACGGCCGCGGCCACCGGGCACCTGTCGGTGCTGCTCGGCCTCTTCGTCGCACTGAAGGCGGTCGCGTACTGGCTCGACCGGTACGGTCTCGCGGTGAAGTCCAGCGACTTCAAGGCGACGGGCAACTGGACGGGCCTGCGCTACGTCGACGCCAACGCCTACCTGCCCGCGAAGACCATCCTCTTCTGCATCGCGGTCATCTGCGCGCTGCTCTTCTTCGCCACCCTGTGGCGGCGCACGTGGCAGCTGCCCGTCATCGGCTTCGGCCTGATGGTCCTCTCCGCGATCCTCATCGGCGGCCTGTACCCGGCCATCGTGCAGAAGTTCCAGGTCCAGCCGAACGAGCAGGCCAAGGAGGCGCCGTACGTCGAGAAGAACCTGGAGGCGACGCGCCAGGCCTACGGCATCGAGGACGCCGAGGTCACCGGCTACTCGGGCGAGCGCGACACGGACGACGTGACGAAGCTGCGCGACGACGTGGAGAAGACCGCGTCCCTGCGCCTGCTCGACCCGAACATCGTCTCGCCCACGTTCCAGCAGCTCCAGCAGATCAGGAACTACTACGGGCTCCCGGCCAACCTGGACGTCGACCGCTACAAGGACAAGGACGGCAACGTCCAGGACACGGTCGTCGGTCTGCGCGAGCTGAACCTCAGCGGCATCCCGAAGAACAACTGGATCAACGACCACTTCCGCTACACGCACGGCTTCGGTGTGATCGCCGCCAAGGGCACCGCCGCCGACGAGGAGGGCCGCCCGGTCTTCACCGAGTCCGACCTGCCCTCCAAGAGCTCCAACGGAGGCGACCTCGGCACGTACGAGCAGCGGGTCTACTACGGCGAGAAGACCACGCAGTACTCGATCGTCGGCGGTCCCCAGAAGGAGATCGACTACTCCGACAACAGCGGTGAGAAGACCACCAGCTACAAGGGCGACAGCGGGGTCGACCTCTCCGGCCCGGTCAACCGGGCCGCGTACGCGGCGGCGTTCGGCGAGCCGCAGATCCTCTACTCCGGAGCGATCGGCGAGGGCTCGAAGATCCTGTACAACCGCACCCCCAAGGAGCGCGTCGAGGCCGTCGCCCCCTGGCTGACGATCGACGGCGACGCCTACCCGGCGGTCGTCGACGGCAAGATCCAGTGGATCGTGGACGCCTACACGACCACGAACGGTTATCCGTACGCCTCCCGCACCACCCTCGGCGACACCACCGCCGACTCGCTGACGGCGGCGGACAACCAGCGCGCGGTGGTGGCCCAGCAGAACCAGGTCAACTACATCCGCAACTCGGTGAAGGCGACCGTCGACGCCTACACCGGCGAGGTCAGGCTCTACCAGTGGGACACCCAGGACCCGGTCCTGAAGACCTGGATGAAGGCCTTCCCCGGCACGGTGGAGCCCAAGAAGGAGATCTCGCAGAACCTCATGGACCACCTGCGGTACCCGCAGGACCTCTTCAAGGTCCAGCGTGAACTGCTCACCCGGTACCACGTGAAGGACGCGGACACGTTCCTCAGCGGCAGCGAGGTCTGGCAGGTCCCGGACGACCCGACCAACCGGTCCGGGGACGCGGTCCCGCCGTACTACCTGAGCATGAAGATGCCCGGGCAGGACACCCAGGCGTTCTCGCTGACGACGACGTTCACTCCGAACGGGCGGGACAACCTGAGCGCGTTCATGTCGGTCAACGCCGAGGCGGGCACGGGCGACTACGGCAAGATCAGCATCCTGAAGCTGCCGACCGGCAAGACCGTCGACGGCCCGAAGCGGGTGCAGAGCCAGTTCAACTCCGAACCGGACATCGCCGAGTCCATCCGGCTGCTGAGAGGAGGCGGCGACTCCGAGGTCGAGTACGGCAACCTGCTGACGGTGCCGCTGGACGGCGGACTGCTGTACGTCGAGCCCGTCTACGTGCGCGGCAGCAACCTCAAGTACCCGCTGCTGAAGAAGGTGCTGGTCACCTACGGGGGCGCCACCGCCTTCGAGAACACCCTCGACGAGGCCCTCAACAAGGTGTTCGGCGCGGAGGGCACGAGCACCGAGCCGCCGGACCCGGGCACCGACGAGGGGCAGGACGGCACGAGTCCGCCGACGTCGAGCGACCCGACGGTCCAGAACGCCCTGGACGACGCGCAGAAGGCGTTCGAGGACGGCCAGCAGGCCCTCAAGGACGGTGACTGGGAGGCGTACGGCAAGGCCCAGAAGGACCTGGAGGACGCGCTGCGGAGGGCCGAGGACGCGCAGTCCGCGGCCGGCGACGGCGGCGACAAGGCCCAGGACTCCGAGAAGGGTTCCGGGGGCGGCTGAGCCGGCCGCGTCCGGGCCACCTGCGAAGGACCCGCCCCGCGTCGTGATACGGTTTCCTTACAACGACGCGGGGTGGAGCAGCTCGGTAGCTCGCTGGGCTCATAACCCAGAGGTCGCAGGTTCAAATCCTGTCCCCGCTACTGAAGAGATCGAAGGGCCCGGATCCTGACAGGGATCCGGGCCCTTCGACGTGTGAGAACACGGGTAGGGGTTGCCTCAAGGGCGGCGAGTTCGCGGATTTGCGTTTGGTGTGTCTCTGTGTGGGCATGTCGACAAAACGCTGAAGTGACCTCACGGGCTGCGGTATACCAGGTGTACCCGGGTTGCAGGTGGTGCGACGATGGACGTTATGGGGGACAAGGCAACTCTGTTCGAGACGGGACGATTTGTACAACCCTCGGGCCGGGACGAAGCGGGCGAGGCTGCCGAAGAGGTGCGTCAGCGGCTGGCCGCCGAGGCCGGTGACGTGGAGGCGATGAGCGTCCTCGGGGCCATGCTGCTGCGCCGCGGCGACCTCGACGGAGCCGAGCCCCAGCTGCGCGCCGCCACCGCCGCCGGCGACCGCGCCGCCGCCAACAACTTGGGAGTCCTCCTCCACCAGCGCGGTTACGCCGAGGAGGCGGCCGGATGGTGGCGGGTCGCCGCCGTCGCCGGTTCCGCGGCCGCCGCGCACGCGCTCGGCCGGCACCACCGCGAGCGCGGCGACGAGCCCGCGGCCGAGTACTGGCTGCGCCAGGCCGCCGAACAGGGCCACGTCCTCGGCGCGTACGCCCTCGCCGACCTGCTGGAGCACCGGGGCGACGACGGGGCGGAGCACTGGCTGCGGTCCGCCGCCGAGCGCGGGCACCGCGAGGCCGCCTACCGGCTCGCGCGCATCCTCGACCGCCGGGCCGCCGGAGAGGGGTCCGGCACGGCGGGCCGTGCGGGCCGCAGGGGCCAGGCCGCCCGGGACGCCGCCGCGGGCGCCCCGTCCGCCGGGGACGGCGCCGACGGCGGCTCCGGCAGGTCCGCCGCCGAAGAGGCCGAGCAGTGGTACCGGCAGGCGGCCGCCCGCGGCCACCGCCGGGCCGCCCTGCACCTCGGGGCGATCCTGGAGAAGCGCGGCCGGCTGAAGGAGGCCGGCCGCTGGTACCTGACGTCCGCCAAGGACGGCGAGCCGCGGGCCGCCTGCGCGCTCGGCTTCCTGCTGCGCGACGCCGGTGACACGGAGAGCGCCGCCGTGTGGTGGCTGCGGGCCGCCCAGGAGGGCGACGGCAACGCCGCGAACGCGCTGGGCGCCCTGCACGCCGAGCGCGGCGAGCACCAGACCGCCGAGCGCTGGTACCGCGCGGCCATGGACGCCGGGGACGACAACGGCGCGTACAACCTCGGGCTGCTCTGCGCCGAGCAGGGCCGCACGACGCAGGCCGAGCAGTGGTACCGGCGGGCCGCGTACGCGGGGCACCGCGAGGCGGCGAACGCGCTGGCCGTCCTGTTGCTGCAGGTCGGCGACGCTGCGGGCGCCGAGCCGTGGTTCTCCAAGGCGGCCGAGGCGGGCAGCGTCGACGCGGCGTTCAATCTCGGGATCCTGTACGCCGGTCGCGGCGAGGACGCGAACGCCCTGCGCTGGTACGAGCGCGCGGCGGCCGCCGGGCACGCCGAGGCCGCGCTCCAGGTGGGCATGGCGCGCCTGCGCGAGGGCGACGAGCCGGCCGCCGAGCGGCACCTGCGGTGCGCGGCCGGCGGCGGCAGCGCGGAGGGCGCGTACCGGCTGGCCACGCTGCTCGACGCCAGACGCCCGCCGCAGCCCGCGCACGAGCTGGGCGAGACCGCGCACGAGAAGACGGAGTGCGAGGAGTGGTACGAGCGGGCGGCGTCCCAGGGGCACCGGCGCGCGCAGGTGCGCGTGGGCATGCTCGCGGCCACGCGCGGCGACGTGGTGGAGGCCGCGCGCTGGTACCGGCGCGCCGCCGAGGCGGGCTCCCGGAACGGCGCCTTCAATCTCGGGCTGCTGCTCGCCCGTGAGGGCAGCGAGCCGGAGGCCGCGCTGTGGTGGACGAAGGCCGCCGACGCGGGCCACGGCCGCGCGGCGCTCCGCCTCGCGCTGGTCTACGCGCGCCGCGGCGAGCTGGCGGAGGGGCAGCGCTGGGCCGACCGCGCGGTCACGCTCGGCTCCCCGGAGGTCGCCGAGCGGGCGGCCCGCCTCCGCGACGCCCTGCGCCAGGAGCTGTCGGCCTGACGGCGCCGGCCGCCGCCGCGGGACGGGCCGGCGGCTGTCGGCGCGGAACGGGCCCGCCGGTCGTCACCGGTGCGGGACGGTCCCATCGGTCGTCACCGGTGCGGAACGGGCCCGCCGGTCGTCACCGGTGCGGGACGGTCCCATCGGTCGTCACCGGTGCGGGACGGACCCGCCGGTCGTCACCGGTGCGGGACGGACCCGCCGGTCGTCACCGGTGCGGGACGGGCCCCCGGCAGTCACCGTCGCGAGGCGGGCCGACCGCCGCCGGAGTCGGTCGCGGGCATGACCTGCGTCATGCCGCGGCGTCACCGATTTGCTCTGGTCCGCACGAGTGACGTAGAGTCGGTCTCACCGACGCGGGGTGGAGCAGCTCGGTAGCTCGCTGGGCTCATAACCCAGAGGTCGCAGGTTCAAATCCTGTCCCCGCTACTGAAGGCCGGAGGCCCGGAACCGATCAGGTTCCGGGCCTCCGGCGTATGCGCGTCCGCATCCGGGGAGCGGGCCGGGAAGAGACCGGCGCCGGACAGCACGACGCCCCGGGTCCGTCGGACACCGGGGCGGGGGACGGGTGCGCCCCGGGAGGGCGCACGCGCCGATTGCGGATACGTGCTGAAGGGCCGGGAGGCGTCAGGCGGCCGAGCAGTTCGGGCAGACGCCGCGGTAGGTGACCTCGACGTCCGACACCGTGAAGCCGAAGCGCTCCGAGGCGGGGAGGTCGGCGAGCGGGTCGCCGCTCGGGTGGACGTCGCGGATCGCGCCGCACCGGGCGCACACCAGGTGGTGGTGCGGGCGGTGCGCGTTCGGGTCGTACCGCTTCGCGCGCTTGTCCGTGGCGACTTCCAGCACCTCGCCGAGCGTCACCAGCTCGCCGAGCGTGTTGTAGACGGTGGCCCGGGAGATCTCCGGCAGCTTGACGACGGCGCGGGCGTGCACCTCGTCGGCCGTCAGATGGACGTGCTCGCCGTCGAGGACCTCGGCCACAACGCGCCGCTGCGCGGTCATCCGCCATCCGCGGTCGCGCAGCCGTTCCAACAGGTCGCTCATGCTCAACAGCCTAACAGCAAGGGGGCGTGATCCCGAACAGGTGTGACTTTGGAAGCTCACTTGACTTAGACATTGTCCATTGTAGGATCTGAAACGGCTTTGGCCAAGGGACAGGATTTGAGAATGACGCAGGAGGCGCACGTGACGCAGGGACCGCTCACGACGGAGGCCGGAGCACCGGTCGCCGACAACCAGAACAGTGAGACCGCGGGTGTCGGCGGCCCGGTCCTGGTCCAGGACCAGCACCTCCTGGAGAAGCTCGCCCACTTCAACCGGGAGCGCATCCCGGAGCGCGTGGTGCACGCCCGCGGCGCCGGCGCCTACGGCACCTTCACGGTGACCGCCGACGTCACGAAGTACACGCGGGCCGCCTTCCTCTCGGAGGTCGGCAAGCAGACCGAGACCTTCCTGCGCTTCTCGACCGTGGCCGGCAACCTCGGCGCCGCCGACGCGGTGCGCGACCCCCGCGGCTTCGCGCTGAAGTTCTACACCGAGGAGGGCAACTACGACCTCGTCGGCAACAACACCCCGGTGTTCTTCATCCGGGACGCCATCAAGTTCCCCGACTTCATCCACACCCAGAAGCGCGACCCGTACACGGGCAGCACGGAGGCGGACAACGTCTGGGACTTCTGGAGCCTGTCGCCCGAGTCGACGCACCAGGTGACCTGGCTGTTCGGTGACCGCGGCATCCCGGCGTCCTACCGCCACATGGACGGCTTCGGCTCCCACACCTACCAGTGGAACAACGAGGCCGGCGAGGTCTTCTGGGTCAAGTACCACTTCAAGACCGACCAGGGCATCAAGTGCCTGACGGCCGAGGAGGCCGAGGTCCTGGCGGGCAAGGACCCCGACTCCCACCAGCGCGACCTGCGCGAGGCGATCGAGCGCGGCGAGTTCCCGTCCTGGACCGTCGGTGTGCAGATCATGCCCGCCGCCGAGGCCGCGAACTACCGCTTCAACCCGTTCGACCTGACCAAGGTGTGGCCGCACGCGGACTACCCGGTCATCGAGATCGGCAAGCTGGAGCTCAACCGCAACCCCGAGAACATCTTCGCCGAGGTCGAGCAGTCGATCTTCTCGCCGGCGCACTTCGTGCCGGGCATCGGCCCGTCCCCGGACAAGATGCTCCAGGGCCGCCTCTTCGCCTACGGCGACGCCCACCGCTACCGCGTCGGCATCAACGCCGACCACCTGCCGGTGAACCGCCCGCACGCGACCGTGGCCCACACCCACGGCCGGGACGGCCACCTGTACGACGGCCGCCACAAGGGCGCGAAGAACTACGAGCCGAACAGCTTCGGCGGCCCCTTCCAGACGGGCCGCCCGCTGTGGCAGGGCATCCCGGTCACCGGCGTCACCGGCGAGACCGTGACCCCGGTGCACGCCGAGGACAACGACTTCGTCCAGGCGGGCAACCTCTACCGGCTGATGACGGAGGAGGAGAAGGAGCGCCTGGTCGGCAACCTGGCCGGTGCCATCTCCCAGGTCTCGCGCGACGACATCGCCGAGCGCGCGATCAACAACTTCCGCCAGGCGGACGCCGACTTCGGCAAGCGGCTGGAGGCCGCGGTCCAGGCCCTGCGCGGCTGACACCAGCACTGGACCGCTTGTCGAGGAGAGCGGGCCGGGACCCCTGCGAAGGGGGCCCGGCCCGCTCTGCCGTCCGGTCCCGGTCCTCCCGGCGCTCCCGTTCCGCGGCGCCTGCCGCCGCGCCGCCCGTCCGGGCGGGGTCAGACGGGTTCGCGCTGCCGCGCCGGGGCCCAGCAGCGGATGATGTCGCGCACCGACACGACCCCGACGGGCTCCTGGCGGTCCAGCACGATCAGATGGCGGAAGCCGCCGTGCGTCATGGCCTGCGCGGCCTCCTCCAGCGTCCAGGACGGCGCGGCGAACACGACGTCGGTCGTGGTGTGGGCGTGGGCCCGTTCGGTGTCCGGGCTCTGGCCCAGGCCGACGGAGTCGAGGATGTCGCGTTCGGTGAGGATGCCGAGCCCGCTGGTGTCGGGGTCGAGCACCACGGCCGCGCCGACCCGGCGCGCGGACATCAGGGCCGCGGCCTGGCGGAGCGTGTGGGCGGGACCGATGGTGAGGACCACCGTGCTCATGGCGTCACGGACGAGCATGGACGGAGCCACCTCCTAAGAATCCGGCTTGCGCCCGGATTCACAAGTTCACAAGTGGGGGATTCTCAGAGTCGCAGCCGGGAGGCGGGTCAACAAGGGGGCGCGTACGGCGGCTTCCGGGCGTGTGAGGGGCATCCGGACGGCCGTGCGCGAAAGGGTGAGCCGTCCCTTGTACGGGACATCCGGACGGCGGTGTGGGAGGGGTGCGCCGTCCCCTGCACGGGCAGGCGCGCGTCCGGTCCGGGACGGGGCCGGACGCGTACGGCGCGGGGCCGCGCGCGGGACGGGGACGGCCGCGGCGTGCGGCGGGTGCCGTCCTTCCGCCCCGTACGGTCCGCCGGGCGGCGGTGCGCCGCCCGGCGCGCGTCAGGACTGCCGCGGCGCTCCGCCCAGGTGGCCGAGGAGTTCGTCGTGGAGGAGGCCGTTGGAGGCGGCCGCGTCGCCGCCGTGCGGGCCGGGCCGGCCGTCGAGGCCGGTGAAGGTACCGCCCGCCTCGGTGACCACGATCGCGTTCGCCGCCATGTCCCACAGCGACAGCTCCGGCTCCGCGCAGAAGTCGACCGAGCCCTCGGCCACCATCATGTACGGCCAGAAGTCGCCGTACGCGCGCGTGCGCCACACCTTCCGCGACAGGTCGAGGAAGCCGTCCAGACGCCCGCGCTCCTCCCAGCCGGTGAGCGAGGAGTACGCGAAGGAGGCGTCCGCCAGGCGCGAGACGCGCGATACCTGGAGCCGGGACGCCGAGGACAGGCTGCGGCCCGTGTAGGCCCCGTGCCCCTTCGCGGCCCACCAGCGGCGGCCGAGGGCGGGCGCGGACACCACGCCGACCACCGGCTGGAAGCCTCCCTCGGCTGCCTCCATGAGCGAGATCAGCGTCGCCCACACGGGGACGCCGCGCACGTAGTTCTTCGTGCCGTCGATCGGGTCGACCACCCAGCGGCGCGGCCCCGTGCCCTCCACGCCGTACTCCTCGCCGAGGATCGCGTCGCGCGGCCGGGCCCGCTGGAGCTGGCCGCGGATCAGCTCCTCGGCGGCCTTGTCGGCCTCGCTCACCGGCGTCATGTCCGGCTTGGTCTCGACCTCGAGGTCGAGGGCCTTGAACCGGTCCATCGTCGCCGCGTCGGCGGCGTCCGCGAGGACGTGGGCCAGGCGCAGGTCATCGAGATAGTCGGGCATGGGGGAACCGTATCCGCCCGGCTCGGTGCGGAGCCACACACCCCGGCACGACGCTCGCCGGACCGCCTCCCGACCGGCCCGTCCCGCCCTTTCACGGGCGGGGCGCGCGCAAAGGGAGGAGGACGTCGCGCGATGGCCGACGCGCGCCCCGGAGCCGCCGAGAACCCTTGACAGCACCCCGGTGCACGTCAACTCTGACCACCCGGAGCCGCTCGCCCCAGGGAGGCCATGATGCCTGCAGCGCGGGAATCCCTCTTGGACGCCGCCTACACGGCGCTCGCACGCCGTCCGTGGTCCGCCGTGCGCATGGTCGACGTGGCCGCGGTGGCGGGGGTCTCCCGGCAGACCCTCTACAACGAGTTCGGCAGCAAGGAGGGGCTCGCCCGCGCCCTCGTCCGCCGCGAGGCGGACGCCTACCTGGCGGGCGTGGAGCGGGCGCTGGCGAGCCACACGGAGCCGCGCGAGCGCCTGGCCGCCGCCGCGGAGTGGACCGTCTCGGCGGCGCGCGGCAACGTCCTGGTGCGGGCGATGCTCACCGGCTGCTGGAGCGACCGGCTGCCCGCGCCCACGCTCAAGGCCGTGCCCTCGTCCTCCGCGGTGCCCGCGCAGCGGCGCGCCGACGGCCCGCTGCCCTCGCCGGGCGACTTCGTGGCGCTGGTGCGGGACCGGGCCGTGGCCGCGCTGACCCCGCCCGGCGGCTCCAAGGCCCAGACGGCCGAGCTGGCCCGGGCGGGAGAGTTCGTGGTGCGCCTCGGCCTGTCCTGCGTGGTGGCTCCCGCGGGCGAGAACGGGACCTCCGCGCTGGTCCGCGACGCGCTGGCGACCGTACGGGCGATGAGCTGAGCGGGGTGCGGCGGGCCCGGCGCCGGCCGTGCCGCCGTGCTCAGTGCGCCGACCCCGACAGCTGGAGCCCGATCACCCCGATGATCACGAACGAGATCGACACGATCTTCAGGGTGGACACCAGGTCGCCGAGGAAGACCATGCCGTAGATCGCCGTGCCCGCCGCGCCGATGCCCGTCCACACCGCGTACGCGGGCCCCACGTCGAGCTTGCGCAGGGACAGGGTCAGCAGGCCGAAGCTGCCGAGGGCGAAGACGGCGAACGCGATCGTCGGCCACAACCGGGTGAAGCCGTGCGACAGCTTCAGGCAGACGGCGAAGCCGGTCTCGAGCAGTCCGGCCACGACCACCAGCAGCCACGCCATGTGAGGTCCCTCCGCTTCAGCACGCCCTGTGACCGCGTCGTCCGGCCCCGGTCCGGATCGGTGCGGTCATACATTCACCGGGGTACGACGGGCGCAAACAAGCCCGAGGTCATCGGGGCGGAGCCGGTCAGTCCCCCTCGCGCCGCTCCCGCGTCGCCAGCAGCCGGCGCAGCGAGTACAGCCGCGCCGGGTCGGCGTGCCCCTCCTCCACCCACGCGTCGAGCGCGCAGTCGGGCTCGTCGTGGCTGCAGGCCCGCGGGCAGTTCTCGGTGCCCGGCTCCAGGTCCGGGAAGGCGTGGATGACGCGCGCCGGGTCGACGTGGTGCAGGCCGAAGGAGCGCACGCCCGGAGTGTCGACGACCCAGCCCTCGCCCTTGCCCAGCGGCAGCGCGAGCGCGGACGTCGTGGTGTGCCGGCCGCGGCCCGTCACCGCGTTCACGTGCCCGGTCGTGCGCCGCCGCTCCTCCGGGACCAGCGCGTTGACCAGCGTCGTCTTGCCGACGCCCGAGTGTCCGACGAAGGCCGTGATCCTGCCGTCCAGGTGCTCGCGCACCCGGTCCGCCGCGTCGCCGTCCGCCAGCTCCTCGCGGCTGGTGACCACGTACGGGATGTCCAGCGCGCCGTACAGCTCCAGGATCTTCTCCGGCGGGGCCAGGTCCGACTTGGTCAGCACCAGCAGCGGCTCCAGGCCCCCGTCGAACGCCGCGACCAGGCAGCGGTCGATCAGCCGGGGCCGGGGCTCGGGGTCCGCGAGGGCGGTCACGATCGCCAGCTGGTCGGCGTTGGCGACCACCACGCGCTCGTAGGGGTCGTCGTCGTCCGCCGTGCGCCGCAGCACCGAGGTGCGCTCGGCGATGCGGACGATGCGGGCCAGGGTGTCCTTGCGGCCGGACAGGTCGCCGACGAGGGCCACCCGGTCGCCCACCACGGCGGCCTTGCGGCCCAGCTCGCGGGCCTTCATGGCCATGATCACCCGGTCGTCGACCAGGCAGGTCAGGCGGCCCCGGTCGACGGTGAGGACCATGCCCTCCGCCGCGTCCTCGTGCTTGGGCCGGATGTGCGTGCGCGGGCGGTTGCCCTTGCGGTTCGGACGGACCCGGACGTCGTCCTCGTCGGTGTGCTTGCCGTAGCGGCGCATGGCGTCGTCGTCCCTACCTACGCCCCGAGCATCCCGGTCCACAGCTCGGGGAAGTCCGGCAGGGTCTTCGCCGTCGTCGCCACGTTCTCGATCTCCACGCCCTCGGTCACGAGGCCGAGGATCGCGCCCGCGGTGGCCATCCGGTGGTCCTCGTACGTGTGGAAGATCCCGCCGTGCAGCCGGCGCGGGCGGATGTGCAGGCCGTCGGCGGTCTCGGTGACGTCGCCGCCGAGCTCGTTGATCTCCTTGGTGAGGGCGGCCAGCCGGTCCGTCTCGTGCAGCCGCAGATGGGCCACGCCGCGCAGGGTCGAGGGCGAGTCGGCCAGGGCCGCGACCGCCGCGACGCCCGGCGTCAGCTCGCCGACCTCGCCGAGGTCCACGTCGATGCCGTGGACCGCGCCCGAACCGGTGAACGACAGGCCCTGGTCGGTCAGTTCGCAGGAGCCGCCCATCTCGGTGAAGATCTCGCGCAGTCTGTCACCCGGCTGGGTGGTGCGCTCGGGCCAGTCGGGGATGACGACCTTGCCGCCGGTCACCAGGGCCGCCGCCAGGAACGGCTGGGCGTTGGACAGGTCGGGCTCCACCGTCAGGTCGCGGCCGAGCAGGGCGCCGGGCGTGACCCGCCAGACGTTCGGCTCGCCGCCCGACTCCGGGGTGTCCACCTGGGCGCCGATGACGCGCAGCATGTCGACGGTCATCCGGATGTGCGGCATCGACGGCAGCGTGGAGCCGGTGTGCCGCACCTCGACGCCCTGGTTGAAGCGCGGTCCGGACAGCAGCAGCGCCGAGACGAACTGCGACGAGGAGGAGGCGTCGATCTCCACGGCGCCGCCCTCCAGGGCGCCGCCGCCGTGCACGGTCAGCGGGAGCGTGCCGCGGCCCTCGTCCTCGATGCGGGCGCCGAGGACGCGCAGCGCGTCGATGACGCCGTGCAGCGGCCGCTCGTGCGAACGGGGGTCGCCGTCGAAGCGGACGGGGCCGTCGGCGAGGGCGGCGACCGGGGGCAGGAAGCGCATCACCGTGCCCGCGTTGCCGACGTCGACCGTGGCGGGGCCGCGCAGGCCCGCGGGGATGACCCGCCACGCCTCGCCGGAGCCGTCGGGGCCGACGCCCTCCTCGATGCCGACGCCCATGGCGCGCAGGGCGCCGGCCATCAGCAGGGTGTCGCGGGAGCGCAGCGGGCGGCGCAGCCAGCCGGGCTCGGCGGCCAGGGCGGCCAGGACCAGGGCGCGGTTGGTGACCGACTTGGACCCGGGCACGTGGACCGTCGCGTCGACGGCTCCGCTCGCGTGCGGGGCGGGCCAGAGGGCGGTGTGTGCGGGGTTCACGGTCATGCCCCTCACTTTAGTGGTTGACGAGGGGCGCGGATCTTGATCAAAAGTGGCGAAATCGCAGCGAAACACGGACCTGGTATGTGCCGTGCATATATGCACCAGGCATTCCGGACACACCGTCGCGAGCCCGGCGAGCGGGAGCGGCCGGCCGCGGGCCGTCCCGGGGCGACAAGTGGCGGACCGCACACGGCGACGGGCCGCCGGGTGGCGCGGACCGCGGCCGTCCGCCGTCGGACGGCGTACGCCGGCGCCGCCGCGTGCCGCCGGGAGGCGTACTCCACCGCCGCCGTCAGCCACCGGACGGCCTACGCCAGGGCGGTCACCCACCACTGGACGGCGCCCGGGACGGTGATCGTCCGACGCCGGAGGGCGCACGAGAGGGTGACCGCCCGGCCTCGGACGGCGTCCGGGGCCGGGGGCCGCCCGCCACCGTACGGGCCCGCCGCACCCGTCCCGGCGGGCGCCGTCCTACACCTCCAGCAGCCAGCGGCCACCGCCTATCAGCGCGCACAGGGAGACCGCGTGGAACAGGAACAGCCACAGGCCCGCCGGGACGTGCGTGAGGCGGGAGAGCTGGTCGGCGTCCGAGTCCCCGGCGCCACCGCGCCGCCGTTTGGCCTGCAGTTCGAAGGCCGGCCGCACCCCGCCCAGCAGCAGGAACCACACCACCGCGTACGCGAACGCCGCCTGCACCTGCGGTCCCGCGAGCCACGACACCAGCAGGAAGGTGCCGCCGGCGAGGAACACCGTCAGCACTCCGTACGCGTTGCGGATCATCACCAGCATCGCCAGGAGCAGGGCGGTCGCCAGCCACAGCAGGGCCGTGATGTGACCCGCGCCCAGCAGCGCCGCGCCGCCGAGCCCCAGCAGCGGGGGAGCGGTGTAGCCGGCCGCGGCGGTGAGGATCATGCCGAGACCGGTGGGCCTGCCCCGGCTGACGGTCAGCCCGCTGGTGTCGGAGTGCAGCCGTATGCCGCTGAGGCTGCGGCCGGTGAGCAGCGCGACCAGGCCGTGGCCGCCCTCGTGGGCGATGGTGATCGCGTTGCGCGACACCCGCCAGACGCCGTGCGGCAGGACCACGGCGAGCGCGGCGACCGCCGTGGCGACGACCACCCAGGTGTCCGGGTCCGGCTGGCTGCCGAAGACCTCGTCCCACAGGGTCGCCAGGGAGGTCGATGCGGTGCTGTCCATGGGGGTGGGGGCTCCTCGGGTTCGCGTTCGGGGGAGGCCCCGGCGGCGCCTCGTCGCCGGGGGGCGGTGGCCCGGGGACGGGCGGGCCTGGCAGTGTGGCACGTATGTGCGGACGGTTTGCTGCGAGTCGGGGACCCGAGGATCTCGCGGAAGTCTTCGGGATCGAAAAGCTGGAGCCGGAGGAGACCTGGGCCCCCGACTACAACGTGGCACCGACCAAAGAGGTCCACGTCGTCCTCGACCGCCCCCTGAAAGACGCGGACGACCCCCGTCCGGTTCGCCAGCTGCGGAAACTCAGGTGGGGCCTGGTGCCGGCCTGGTCCAAGACCCCCGAGGGCGCCGCCCGGATGATCAACGCGCGCGCCGAGACCGTCCACGAGAAGCCCTCCTACCGGCGGGCCTTCGCCGCCCGGCGCTGCATCGTCCCCGCCGACGGCTACTACGAGTGGGTCACCGGGGCCGCCGAGCGCGAACTGGAGGTCGAGGGGAGGCGGAAGCGGCCGCGCAAGCAGCCCTACTTCGTGCTGCCCGCCGACGGGTCGGTCTTCGCCATGGCCGGCCTGTACGAGTTCTGGCGGGACCGGACGCTGCCCGACGACCACCCGCAGGCCTGGTGGGTGACCTGCTCGGTCGTCACCACCGAGGCCGAGACCTCGCCGCTGGCGGTCGCGCCCGCCGAGGGGCCGCGCTCGCTCGCCGACATCCACCCCCGGATGCCGCTGATGCTCACCCCCGACCGCTGGGACGCCTGGCTCGACCCCCGCCGCACCGACACCGACGGGCTGCGCGCGCTGCTCGCGCCGCCGCCCGCCGGGCTGATGCGCGCCTACCCGGTCCCCACGGCGGTCAGCAACGTGCGCAACAACGGCCCGGAGCTGCTGAAGGAGCTCGACGGCCCCGAAGAGGGCACACTCTTCTGACGTGACCCACACCGATCCCGCCGAGAACGCCGCGACCGCCGAGAACGCCGCGACCGCGGCGCGCACCGAGACCGTCGAGACGGACGCGGGCACCGCCCGGATCACCTGGCACCCGGCGCACGGCGCCCCGCGCCTGGTGCTGGCCCTGGGCCACGGCGCGGGCGGCGGCGTCGAAGCCCGTGACCTGCGCGCACTGGCCGCCGCGCTGCCCGCGCACGGTGTGAGCGTCGCCCTGGTCGAACAGCCCTGGCGGGTCGCGGGGAAGAGGGTCGCGCCCGCGCCGGGGACGCTGGACACCGGCTGGCGCGGCGTGTGGCCCGCCCTCGCCGCCGCCGGCCCGCCCGTCGTCGCGGGCGGCCGCAGCGCCGGCGCCCGCGTCGCCTGCCGCACCGCGCGCGAGCTCGGCGCCCGCGCGGTCCTCGCGCTCTCCTTCCCGCTGCACCCGCCGGGCCGCCCGGAGCGGTCCCGCGCCGCCGAACTGCTCGGCACCGGCGCGCCCACGCTGGTCGTCCAGGGCGGCAACGACCCGTTCGGGCGGCCCGAGGAGTTCCCGCAGGGCCCGTACGAGCTGGCCGCGGTGGCGTACGGGGACCACGGGTTCGCGGTGCCCAAGCGCGCGGACGTCACACAGGACGAGGCCGTGACGATGATCACTGACGCGGTGGTGAAGTGGCTCGCGGCACTCGGGTGAGCCCGTAGGACGGCCGGGAATGCGAAGGCGCCGCCTCCTGTTGTGCAGGGCAGAGGTACTGGCAACCCGGTACCGACGTCGTACGGAAGGAAGTCCGCCGCATGGGTTCGACCATCTGCCCGGACCGCCGCAACGCCGCTGACCTGGAGTGGACGGTGCTGCACGCGGCGAGGACCGCCCCGGCGCGGGCGGCGGGCGGAGCACATCGGCAAGCCGCCCCGACCGGAGGTCGTCTATCCTCCGATTCGAGTGGGACCGGTCTCGGTCTCGTCACGTCGTCGGAGGAGGTGGGTCCGGTCGCTGGGACCGACGCAGGGACCGAGAACGGCCGGTCGGAGCAGCCCGAGGGGGCGGAGTCGACCGCGGAGCGCACCGCGCGCTTCGAGCGGGACGCGCTGGAGTACCTCGACCAGATGTATTCGGCCGCGCTGCGCATGACGCGCAACCCCGCCGACGCGGAGGACCTGGTGCAGGAGACGTACGCGAAGGCGTACGCGTCCTTCCACCAGTTCCGCGAGGGCACCAACCTCAAGGCGTGGCTGTACCGCATCCTCACCAACACCTTCATCAACTCGTACCGCAAGAAGCAGCGCGAACCGCAGCGCAGCGCGGCCGAGGAGATCGAGGACTGGCAGCTCGCACGGGCCGAGTCGCACATGTCGACCGGTCTGCGCTCCGCCGAGTCGCAGGCGCTCGACCACCTGCCGGACTCGGACGTGAAGGAAGCGCTCCAGGCGATCCCCGAGGAATTCCGCATCGCCGTCTACCTCGCCGACGTAGAGGGCTTTGCCTACAAGGAGATCGCGGACATCATGGGGACACCCATCGGAACGGTGATGTCCCGGTTGCACCGGGGCCGTCGTCAACTGCGCGGCATGCTCGAGGACTACGCGCGTGACCGCGGGCTGGTTCCGGCCGGCGCCGGAGAGTCGAACGGAACGAAAGGCTCGGGCTCATGAGCTGCGGAGAGCCGCACGAGACGGAGTGCAGTGAGGTCCTGGACCATCTCTACGAGTTCCTGGACCGGGAGATGCCCGACTCCGACTGCACCAAGTTCGAGACGCACTTCGAGGAGTGCTCTCCGTGCCTGGAGAAGTACGGGCTCGAGCAGGCCGTGAAGAAGCTGGTCAAGCGGTGCTGCGGGCAGGACGACGTGCCGACCGACCTGCGGGCCAAGGTCATGGGCCGCATCGAGCTGATCCGCTCCGGGCAGAGCGTGCCCGAGCACGACGTCGCCACGGCCCCCCAGGAGTCCTGACGTCCCGTGGTGCCCGGCCCTGTGCCGGGCGCCACGGCGTTCCTCCGGCCGGACGCCTCACGTCCGCTTCGGCATGACCCCGGCGTCCGCCCCGGCACCACCCCGCTCCCGCCCCGGCGCGCCCACCGGGTCCGCCCGCTCCGGTCCGCCGTCACCCGAACGTGCGAATCACCGTCGGTGCGCCCCCGGTAATCCCCGTATTGCCGCCCGCGTGCCCCGCGCCCCGCAATAGTCTCCGGAAGCCGTACGGGCCCTATCCGGCCCGTGGCGCACGGGCTCGGGGAGGGGGCGCGCATGGGGTCGGTTCCGCCGCGGGCCCTCGGCTGGGTCGCCTGCGCCGTCCTCGGCGCGCTCTGCTGCCTGGCCCCGCTGCCCGGCGCCCGCACGCCCTGGCCGACGGTCGCCCTGTTCACCGTCCTCTACGCCGGCTGTGAGCACATCAGCGTGCCCCACCACCGGCTGCGCGTGCCCCACCACCGGCCGCGGTGGGGCGGCCGCCCCCCGGGCCGCCGGACCGCCACGAGCATGGGCACCTTCTTCCCCGTCCTGCTGGCCGGGGCCTTCCTGCTGCCGCCACCGGCCGCCGCCCTCGTGGCGGTGCCGGGGGCGCTGCTCGCCCGCGTCGAGCACCGGCCGCGCGCGCTGCGCCGGGTGTGGCGGACGGCCCAGCTCGCCCTCGCCACCTGGGCGGCGTCCCGGGCGCACGGGGCCCTCGGCGGCCGGGACGCGGTCGTCGCCCCGGACTTCCCCTACGCGCTGCTGCCCGCCGGGGCCGGCGTGCTCGCCTTCTGCGCCGTGCTGGCCCTGCTGGACGGCGGCATCCTCGCGACCGCCGAGCGCGTCCCGGCGCGCGCGGCCTGGCGCGGGCTGTTCGCGCGCTCGCTCGGCCCCGTCGCCGTCCACGGCCTCGCCGGGCTGATGATGGCCGTGCTGTGGCGCAGCCCGTACGGCCCGCTCGCCGCGCTGCTCGTGCTGCTGCCGATGTGCGTCACCTACTGGATGTCCGCCCAGTACCACCGCGAGCGCGCCGCCCACCAGGCCACCATCCGCGCGCTCGTGCAGGCCGTCGACATCAAGGACGGCTACACGCGCGGGCACAGCGAGCGGGTCGGCCGGGCGTCCGTGATGATCGCCCGGGAGCTGGGCATGGCCGACGAGCGGGCCGAGGCGCTGCGCTTCGCGGGCATCCTGCACGACGTCGGCAAGCTCGGCGTGCCCACCCGGCTGCTGCGCAAGGACGGCCCGCTCACCCCCGAGGAGCGGCGGATCGTGGAGCTGCACCCCGAGTACGGGCACGAGATGGTGCGCGGCATCGGCTTCCTCGACGAGGCGCGGGCGGCGATCCTGCACCACCACGAGCGGCTCGACGGCAGCGGCTACCCGTACGGGCTGAAGGGCCGGCAGATCCCGGAGTTCGCCCGCGTGGTGGCCGTCGCCGACGCCTTCGACGCGATGACCTCCACGCGCTCCTACCGCCGCGCCCGGCCGGTCGCCGCCGCCCTGGAGGAACTGCGGCGGTGTGCGGGCACGCAGTTCGACCCGCCCGTGGTCGACGCGCTGGCGCGGGCGCTGTCCCGGCACGGCTGGCACCCCGCCGTCACCGCCGACGACCCGCGCGGAAACGTGCCGCCGCAGGCGCCCGCGGGGGACCGGCACGCGGAGGCCGGCTCATGACACGGCCGGAGCCGGCCACCGCGCTCGTGCGCGGCTGCGCCGCCGTGCTCGCCGCGGCCGCGCTGGCCCACACCCTCTGGCACGGCGTCGACGGGCGGGGCACCGCGCTCGCCTTCGGCCTGCTGGTCGCGGTCGGCGAACTCGCCCGGTGGAGCGGCGGCGGACGCGAGGCCGCGCCCCTCGGCGCGGCCGGCGCCCTCGCCTACGCGCTCCTCGGCGCGGACGCCGGGCACCCCACGCACCACGGCGCCCCCCAGGTCGTGGCGGTCGTGACCGCCGCCGCGCTCGCCGGCTGCGTCCCGCACGTCTCCTCGGGCCGCGGGCCCTGCGCCGACCATCTGGCCCGGCGCGTGCTGACCACCGCGTTCGCCGCGTTCTGCTTCCAGCCCCTGCACGCGCGCGGCGCGCTGCCGCGGGAGGACGGCCCCTGGTACGCCGTGTTCCTCGTCGCCCTGCTCGCGCTCACCGTGCTGTGCGACGCCCTGCTCGCCGCCGTCCTGGCGCGCGCCCGCACCGGCTGGCCCCTCGGCCCGCTGCTCCGCGACGAGCTGCGGGCCGTGCTCGGCATCGGGTCCGCGGTGTGCGCGACCGGAGCCGTGATGGCCCCGGCCGTCGCCGTGGCCGGGCTGTGGGCCCTGCCCCTGTTCTCCCTGCCGCTGCTCCTCACCCAGCTGGCCTTCCGGCGCTGCACGGCCGTGCGCGCCACCTACCGGCAGACCATCGCCTCCCTCGCGCGGGCCACCGAGATCGCCGGGTACACGCCCGCGGGCCACGCCCACCGCGTGGCCGCGCTCAGCCGGGCCGTCGGACGCGACCTGGGCCTGTCCGAGCCCGAGCTGACCGTCCTGGAGTACGCGGCGCTGATGCACGACATCGGGCAGCTCTCACTGGTCGATCCCGTGCCCGAGGGCGCCACCGCCGCCCTCGATCCGGCGCGGCAGCGGCGGATCGCCCTGCTCGGCGGGGCGGTGGTGCGCCAGACCGGGGTGGACGCCGAGGTCGCCGTGGTGGTGGAGCGGCAGGCCGACCCCTACCGCGAGCAGCCGGTCAGCGCCCGTGTCGTGCGGGCCGTCAACGCCTACGAGGAGAAGGCGCGGGCCGCCGGGCCCGCCGGATCGCTGCGCGCGCTGGAGGAGCTGCGCCTGGCCACCGCCCGCGACTACCAGCCGGAGGTCGTGGAGTCGCTGGCCCGCGTGGTGGCGCGGGGCGGTCTGACCCTGCCCCGGACGGGGTAACCCATGGGTAATGAGCGGCCCCGGGACCGTCCGTGGTTGGATGCGAGGGACAGGACACAAGGGGGCACAGTCCGGCCCGAGGCTGCACGCTCTCCGACGAACTGGCAGGCGGGAATCGTGAGGATCTTCGGCAAGGGACGGCACCGGCCCTCCGCCTCGTGGCGGCAGGCCACGGACCGCGCGTTCACGCTCATCGGCGACGGCCGGTACGAGGACGCGGGAGCCCTGCTCACCCGCGCCGCGGACCTGGAGCCCTGGCTGTCCGAGTCGTGGTTCAACCTCGCCCTGCTGCACAAGTTCCGGCACGACTGGGAGCAGGCGCGCGCCGCGGGCCTGCGCGCCGTCGCCCTGCTCGACCGCGAGACCGGGGCGCCGGACTGGTGGAACGTCGGCATCGCCGCCACCGCCCTGCAGGACTGGCCGCTGGCCCGCCGGGCCTGGCAGGCGTACGGACTGCGGGTGCCCGGCGGGGCGGCCGACTCCGGCGAGCCGGCCGGGATGCACCTGGGCAGCGCGGCCGTGCGGCTGTCGCCCGAGGGCGAGGCCGAGGTCGTCTGGGGCCGGCGCCTCGACCCGGCCCGGGTGGAGGTGCTGTCGATCCCGCTGCCGTCCTCCGGGCGGCGCTGGGGCGAGGTCGTGCTGCACGACGGGGTGCCGCACGGCGAGCGGACGACCGCGGCCGGGCACACCTACCCCGTCTTCGACGAGATCGAGCTGTGGGCCCCCTCGCCCGTGCCGACCTGGGTGGTGCTCCTGGAGGCGGCCACCGAGGAGGACCGGGACGCGCTGGAGAGGCTGGCGGCCGACGCGGGCTTCGCGGCCGAGGACTGGTCCTCCTCCGTACGGCTGCTGTGCCGGCTGTGCTCGGAGTCGCGGATGCCGTCCGACGAGGGCGACGGCGAGCACCTCGACCCGCACGACCACAGCGAGCCGGGACACCCCGGGCCGCTCGGCCACCGCACGGACGGGCAGCTGTGGGTGCCCGAGCGCGAGTGCGGCCTGGCCGCGCCCGCCTCGCTGGTGCGCGGGCTGCTGGACGGCTGGGTCGCGGACAGCCCGGACTCCCGTGACTGGCGGGATCTGGAAGAGGTCTGCTGACCGCTGGTCGTAGGCTGTACCCGCACGATCACCCCCGGTCCGGTTCAGGAAGGCGTACGTCGGTCATGGCGCAGCAGGACACCGATCAGCAGCACGCGGGCGTGCTCCCCGTGGACGACGACGGTTACGTCATCGACACCGAGGACACCGAGAAGCGCGAGGCGGCCTACCGCGAGCGCGGCACCTCGCGGCCCATCACGGTCGTCGGCAACCCCGTGCTGCACAAGGAGACCAGGGACGTCACCGAGTTCGACGACGAGCTGGCGAAGCTCGTCGACGACATGTTCGCCAGCCAGCGCACCGCCGAGGGCGTGGGCCTGGCCGCCAACCAGATCGGCGTCGACCTGAAGGTCTTCGTCTACGACTGCCAGGACGACGAGGGCGTCCGGCACGTGGGCGTGGTCTGCAACCCCAGGCTGGTCGAGCTGCCCGCCGACAGACGCCGGCTGGACGACAGCAACGAGGGCTGCCTGTCCGTGCCGGGCGCGTACGCGTCGCTGGCCCGCCCCGACTACGCCGAGGTCACCGGGCAGGACGAGAAGGGCAACCCGATCAAGGTGCGGGGCACGGGCTACTTCGCGCGCTGCCTCCAGCACGAGACGGACCACCTCTACGGCTCCCTCTACATCGACCGCCTCTCCAAGCGCGAGCGCAAGGACGCGCTGCGGCAGATGGCCGAGAGCGAGCCGCGCTACCCCGTCGTCCCCAACGACTGAGCGCACCCGCGCGGACGGGCCGCAGGCCCCTCACATCTCCACGACGCCCGGCCGGACTCTCCCGGCCGGGCGTCGTTCGTGTGCGCATCAGTCAGTCGATCCTTTGTGCGCATCGACCGGGTCCGAACGATCCGGAAGCAGTCGCGCAAGGGGAAGTAGTCAGCATTGGGGGGTAGTGAGCGATGCAAATCTGTTCCCCAAACAGTCAGTTGTCGTGCTGAATGGGAAGTGCGGGGATACGCACCACGGCGCACGCCCGGCACAGGGAAGGGTGTGACGCCGACAGGCGGCTGAGAGGGGTTGTTCGTGCCAGCTTTCCCATCCGGCACCACATCGACACAGGCGGCGGTCGAAGTCCCACCGGCGCTCTCCCTCCCGGTGATCGAGACCGGGTTTCCCCGTCGACTCCATCCCTACTGGCCACGGCTTCAGGAGAAAACGAGGGCGTGGCTCCTGGAAAAACAGATCATGTCGTCCGGCACCGTGGAGGCATATGCCGACGGATTGTGCTACACCGACCTGATGGCGGGCTACTACATAGGCGCGCCCGACGACGTCCTGCAGGCGATAGCGGACTACAGCGCGTGGTTCTTCGTCTGGGACGACCGCCACGACCGTGACGTGATCCACGGCCGGCCGGCCGCCTGGAGCCGGCTCAGGGACGAGCTGCACGCGGCCCTGGACGCACCGCTTTCCCATCTGCACCACGAGGACCCGCTGGTCGCGGGCTTCTCGGACAGCGTGGCGCGGCTGTACTCCTACCTCGGCGACGACTGGAACGCGCGGTTCGCCCGGCACTTCCACGCGGTGATCGAGGCCTACGACCGCGAGTTCGCGAACCGCACGACCGGCGTCGTGCCGGACGTCGAGGAATACCTCGAACTGCGGCGGCACACCTTCGCGCACTGGATCTGGCTCGACCTCCTGGAACCCAGCGCGGAATGCGAACTGCCGGACCGGGTCCTGAAGGATCCGTCCTATCGGCGGGCCGGTCTGCTCTGCCAGGATTTCGCCGCCTGGTACAACGACCTGTGCTCGCTCCCGAAGGAGATAGCGGGCGACGAATTCCACAATCTCGGCATCAGCCTCGTCCGGCACGAGGGAATGACGCTCGAAGAGGCCGTCACGGACATGCGCGGCCGGATCGGGAAATGCATCACCGAATTCCTGGCCGCCGAGAAAGAGGTGTTACGCCTCGCCGTAGCGCTCGACGACGGAAGCACGGCCGGAGGAAGACTGGGCCGCGCCGTGCGGGCCTGTCTGGGCAACATGCGGAACTGGTTCAGTTCCGTGTACTGGTTCCACCACGAATCCGGCCGGTACCGGGTCGACTCCTGGGACGACCGCTCCACACCCCCGTACGTCAGCGACCAGGCAGGTGAACGATGAGCGTCGAGTCCTCCTCCCGGCCCGTCACGGCGACCGGCACCCCCGCCCCGCGCACCCCCTCGCCGGTGACGGGCGGGCTGCCCGGGCTCGGCCACGGCTGGAAACTGGCGCGAGATCCCCTGGGCTTCCTGTCCGGACTGCGCGACCACGGCGACGTCGTCCGCCTGCGCCTCGGCCCCAAGACGGTGTACGCCGTCACCACGCCCGCTCTCACCGGGGCCCTGCTGACCAGCCCCGACTACATCGTCGGCGGCCCGCTCTGGGAGGCCCTCGAAGGACTCCTCGGCAAGCAGGGCGTCGCCACCAACAACGGGCCCACGCACCGCAGGCAGCGGCGCACCATCCAGCCCGCCTTCCGGCTCGACGCCATACCCGGCTACGCGGCGGTCATGGAGGAGGAGGCGCACGCCCTCGCCGGGCGCTGGCGGCCGGGCGACACGGTCGACTGCACGGCGGAGTCGTTCCGCGTCGCCGTGCGCATCACCGCCCGCTGCCTGCTGCGCGGCGACTTCATGGACGAGCGGGCCGAGCGGCTGAGCGTCGCCCTGGCCACCGTCTTCCGCGGGATGTACCGGCGCATGGTGCTCTCCTGCGGGCCGCTGTACCGGCTGCCGCTGCCCGCCAACCGGCGGTTCGACCGCGCGCTCGCCGATCTGCACCGGCTCGTCGACGAGATCGTCGCCGAGCGCCGGGCCTCGGGGCTGAGGCCGGACGACCTGCTGACGGCCCTGCTGGAGGCGGAGGACGACGACGGGAACCCGATCGGCGAGCAGGAGATCCACGACCAGGTGGTCGCCATCGTCACGCCGGGCAGCGAGACCGTCGCCTCCACCGTCATGTGGATCCTGCACGCGCTCGCCGAGCACCCGGAGCACGGCGAGCGGGTCAGCGAGGAGGTCGAATCGGTCGCGGGGGGCCGGCCGGTGGCATTCGACGACATCGGGAAGCTGACGCACACGAACAACGTCGTCGTCGAGGCGATGCGGGTGCGGCCCGCCGTATGGATCCTCACCCGGCGCGCCACGACCGACACGGAACTGGGCGGGTACCGCATCCCCGCCGGGGCCGACATCGTGTACAGCCCGTACGCGATCCAGCGCGATCCGCGGTCGTACGAGAGGAATCTGGAGTTCGACCCCGACCGATGGCTTCCGGAACGCGCCCAGGACGTTCCGAAATACGCCATGAGCCCCTTCAGCGTGGGAAACCGGAAGTGCCCCAGCGACCACTTCTCGATGGCCCAGTTGTCGCTCATCACCGCGGCGGTGGCGCGGAGATGGCGCTTCGAGCAGGTGCCGCGCTCCGAGGACGTCACGCGGGTCGGCATCACGCTGCGGCCGAAGCGGCTGCTGCTGAGGGCCGTGCCGCGCTAGCGGCCGTCCGGCCCGGCCCGGTGGGCCCGGCTCGACAGTCCGGCCGCCCGGCTCGGCCGTCCCGGGACGGTCCGGGGTCTCAGGCCGCCTGCGGGCCCCGGAACGTGCGGCGGTAGGCGTGCGGGGTCGTGCCCAGGGAGCGGACGAACTGATGGCGCAGCGCGGCCGCGTTGCCGAAGCCGGTGCGGCCCGCGATCGCGTCCATCGTCTCGTCCGTGGCCTCCAGCAGCTGCTGGGCCAGCAGCACCCGCTGGCGCAGGATCCAGCGGTAGGGCGTGGTGCCCGTCTCCTGCTGGAAGCGGCGGGCGAAGGTGCGCGGCGACATGTGCGCCCGCGCCGCGAGCTGCTCGACGGTGACGTCCTCGTCCAGGTGGCGCTCCATCCAGACGAGGACCTCGCCGACGGTGTCGCACTGCGAGCGCGGCAGCGGCCGCTCGATGTACTGGGCCTGGCCGCCGTCGCGGTGCGGCGGCACCACCATGCGGCGCGCGACGGCGTTGGCGACCAGCGGGCCGTGCTCCTTGCGCAGGATGTGCAGGCAGGCGTCGATGCCCGCCGCCGTGCCCGCGGAGGTGATCACCGGGTCCTCGTCCACGTACAGCACGTCCGGCTCGACGACGGCCCGCGGATGGCGGCGGGCCAGTTCGTCCGCGTGGCGCCAGTGCACCGCGCAGCGCCGCCCGTCCAGCAGCCCGGCGGCGCCCAGCACGAAGACGCCCGAGCAGACGCTGAGGATCCGGGTGCCGCGGTCGACGGCCCGGCGCAGCGCGTCGAGCAGCTCCTCGGGGTAGTCGCGGCCCACGTAGGACTCGCCGGCCGGCACGGCGATGAGGTCGGCCGACTCCAGCCGCTCCAGGCCGTGCTCGGTCCGCAGGGTGAAGCCCGCGTGGGTGTTCAGTGTCGGGCCCTCCGCCGAGGCGACCGCGAAGTCGTAGACCGGCAGGCCCTCGTCGCTGCGGTCGAGGCCGAACACCTCGCAGACGACGCCGAGTTCGAAGGGGTGCACGCCGTCCAGCAGGACGGCCGCCACGTTCTTCAGCATGCCGCCAGTGTGCCGCGGAACTGGCAGTAATTCGAGGGCGTACGGCAGTCCTGCCACTGACCTCGGCGGGCGTACGGCGCGACAGTGGACGGCATGGACGCAACCGTGACCGCACTGACCGACACCCTGACCGTTCTCGGAGTCTTCCTGGTCCTGGCCCTGCCCTCGCTGATCGGGCACGTCCACGAGCGCCGCGTCGACCGGCAGCTGCGGGAGGCGGCCCGGAAGGCCCCGGCGGAGACCGCCGCGGCCCCCAGCCCCTCCGGACGGGAGCCCCGGCGGGACCTCCGCCAGGGCCCCCGGCGGGATCAGAAGTCCTCGTCGAAGCCGACCGTCCCCTCCACCGCCACCTGGTACGCCGACACGCGCCGCTCGAAGAAGTTGGTGAGCTCCTGAACCCCCTGCAGCTCCATGAAGGAGAAGGGGTTCTCGGAGCCGTACACCGGAGCGAAGCCCAGGCGCGTCAGGCGCTGGTCGGCCACGCACTCCAGGTACTGCCGCATCGAGTCGGTGTTCATCCCCGGGAGGCCGTCGCCGCACAGGTCGCGGGCGAACTGCAGCTCGGCCTCGACGGCCTCCCGCAGCATGTCCGTGACCTGCCGCTCCAGCGTGTCGTCGAAGAGCTCCGGCTCCTCCTTGCGCACCGTGTCCACCACGTCGAAGGCGAAGGACATGTGCATCGTCTCGTCGCGGAAGACCCAGTTGGTGCCGGTGGCCAGGCCGTGCAGCAGGCCCCGGCTGCGGAACCAGTAGACGTACGCGAAGGCCCCGTAGAAGAACAGCCCCTCGATGCAGGCCGCGAAGCAGACGAGGTTGAGCAGGAAGCGGCGCCGGTCGGCCCTCGTCTCCAGCCGGTCGATCTCCTCCACCGAATCCATCCAGCGGAAGCAGAACTCCGCCTTCTCGCGGATGGACGGGATGTTCTCCACGGCGGCGAACGCGGCGGCCCGGTCGTCCGGGTCGGGCAGGTAGGTGTCCAGGAGCGTCAGGTAGAACTGGACGTGCACGGCCTCCTCGAAGAGCTGGCGGCTCAGGTACAGCCGCGCCTCGGGGGAGTTGATGTGCTTGTAGAGGGTGAGCACTAGGTTGTTCGCCACGATCGAGTCGCCCGTCGCGAAGAAGGCGACGAGGCGGCCGATGAGGTGCTGCTCCTCGGGCGTGAGCCTGGCGAGGTCGGCGACGTCCGAGTGGAGGTCGACCTCCTCCACGGTCCAGGTGTTCTTGATCGCGTCCCGGTAGCGGTCGTAGAAGTCCGGGTAGCGCATGGGGCGCAGGGTCAGCTCGAAGCCCGGGTCGAGCAGGTTCTTCGTGCCGGTCGTGGTGGTGTGCCGGGCGGCGGCGGACGGTGCGGTGGTCATCACTGGCAGGCCTCGCAGGACTCGGGGTTCTCAAGGGAGCAGGCGACGGCGCCGGGGTCGGCGGCCGGCTGCCGGACGGGGTCAGGGGTGCGGCTCTGCGCCTGCGCGGCGCGGGCGATGCGCGTCGCGGGGCGCGAGCGCAGGTAGTACGTCGTCTTCAGGCCCGACTTCCAGGCGTAGGCGTACATCGAGGAGAGCTTGCCGATGGTCGGCGTCTCCAGGAACAGGTTCAGCGACTGCGCCTGGTCCAGGTACGGGGTGCGCGCCGCCGCCAGGTCGATCAGGGCGCGCTGGGGCAGCTCCCACGCCGTGCGGTAGAGCCTGCGCAGGTCCTCGGGGATCCAGGCGAGGCCCTGCACCGAGCCGTTCGCCTCGCGCAGCGCCTCGCGGGTCCGCGCGTCCCACACGCCGAGCCGCTTGAGGTCCTCGACGAGGTAGGAGTTGACCTGGAGGAACTCCCCGGACAGGGTCTCGCGCTTGAAGAGGTTGGAGACCTGCGGCTCGATGCACTCGTAGACGCCGGCGATCGAGGCGATGGTGGCCGTGGGGGCGATGGCCAGCAGCAGCGCGTTGCGCAGGCCGACGGAGGCGACGCGCTCGCGCAGGGCCGCCCAGCGCTCGGGCCAGAACGGTTCGACGCCGTAGTGGTCGGGGTGCAGCACGCCCCGGGCGCTGCGGGTCCTCTCCCAGGCGGGCAGGGGCCCGGCGGCCTCGGCCAGGTCGGCGGAGGCCTCGTAGGCGGCGAGCATCACGCGCTCGGCGATCCGGGTCGACAGGTCCTTGGCCCCGGGGGAGTCGAAGGGCAGCCGCAGCCTGAAGAACACGTCCTGCAGGCCCATCGCGCCGAGGCCGACCGGGCGCCAGCGCGCGTTGGACCGGGCGGCCTCCTCGGTGGGGTAGTAGTTGACGTCGACGACCCGGTCCAGGAAGGTCACGGCCGTGCGGACGGCCGCGTCGAGCCGCTCCCAGTCGAGGCCGCCGGCCGCCGGGTCGACGAACGCGCCCAGGTTGACCGAGCCCAGGTTGCACACGGCCGTCTCCCCGTCGTCCGTGACCTCCAGGATCTCCGTGCAGAGGTTGGAGGAGTGCACGACGTGGCCCGGCTCGGCCGTCTGGTTGGCGGTGCGGTTGGCCGCGTCCTTGAAGGTCATCCAGCCGTTGCCGGTCTGGGCGAGGGTGCGCATCATCCGGCCGTACAGCTCGCGCGCCGGCAGGGTCTTCCTCGCCAGGCCCGCCGCCTCGGCCCGGCGGTAGGCGGCGTCGAACTCCGCGCCCCACAGGTCGGTCAGCTCCGGCACGTCCGAGGGCGAGAACAGCGACCAGGGCTCGTCCCGCTCCACCCGGCGCATGAACTCGTCCGGGATCCAGTGCGCGAGGTTCAGGTTGTGCGTGCGCCGGGCGTCCTCGCCGGTGTTGTCGCGCAGCTCCAGGAACTCCTCGACGTCGGAGTGCCAGGTCTCCAGGTAGATTGCCGCGGCGCCCTTGCGGCGCCCGCCCTGGTTCACGGCGGCGACCGAGGCGTCGAGGGTGTTCAGGAACGGGACGATGCCGTTGGAGTGCCCGTTCGTGCCGCGGATCAACGAGCCCCGGGCGCGGACGCGGCTGTAGGAGATGCCGATGCCGCCCGCGTGCTTCGACAGGCGCGCCACCTGCCGGTAGCGCTCGTAGATCGAGTCCAGCTCGTCCAGCGGGGAGTCCAGCAGGTAGCAGGACGACATCTGCGGGTGGCGGGTGCCGGAGTTGAACAGGGTGGGGGAGGAGGGCAGGTAGTCGAGCCGGCTCATCAGCCCGTACAGGGCGGCCACCTCGTCCGCGGCCACCGCGCCGTCGTCCTTCGCCAGCCCGGCGGCGACGCGCAGCAGGAAGTGCTGCGGGGTCTCCACGACCCGGCGGGTGACGGGGTGCCGCAGCAGGTAGCGGCTGTGCAGGGTGCGCAGCCCGAAGTACCCGAAGCGGTCGTCGGCGCCCTCGGCGAGCGCGGCGTCCACCAGCGCGTCGAGGCGGTCCGCGTGCCGCCGGACGAACGCGGCCGTGCGGTCGGCGATCAGGCCCTCGCGGTGCCCGGCCGCGATCGAGCCGGTGAAGGAGCGCACGCCCTGCGAGGCGGCCTCCTCGGCGATCGAGACCGTCAGCAGGCGGGCGGCCAGCCGCGCGTACGCCGGGTCCTCCGCGATCAGGCCCGCGGCGGCCTCCGTGGCCAGTTCCCGCAGCTCGGCCTCGTCCGCGTGCGCCGACCGGCCGCGCAGCGCGGCGGCGGCGACCCGGCCGGGGTCGGTGTCGGGGAGGTCGGCGGTCAGCCCGGTCAGGGTCCGCAGCAGCGCGGCCCCCGGTCCGTCGGTTCTGTCCTGCGGCGCGGCCGTGGCCGCCGGAGCCGGATCGGCTGGCGCGATGGTCACGTGGTGCTCTCCCTCGCTCGGCACGGGGCCCGGGAGCGGGGTACGGAGCACACGGGCGCGCCTGTGTGCGGGCTGCGAGCACGGCGCGCCGCGTCCACCGGCCCATTCCACGAGGCCCGGACGTCATGGCGCCCGGGCCGGACGGCCGGGCGCACCGTCGGCAGGTACTCGGACTGGACCGGTGCGCACCCGAAAGGACGGGTGCGCACAAGTACACCGTTGCGGGACAGTTCCGGATTCGCACCGGATTCCCCTGCGGCGACAGCGAGCACGAGCATACATGTTGTGGCCCCTGGCGGAAGCACCCCCAGATGTTGTGCCGCGCGTGCCCGTGACCGGCCGTCGGCCACCGGGTGTCAGAGCGTCAGCGCGTAGGTGAGCAGCCGGATGTCGTCCAGGTCCGGGAGCGGGTTCCAGTCGCGCTCCGGGGTGCGGACGAAGCCGAGCCGGGCGTATATCCGGTGGGCGGCGCGCATGGTGCGCTGCGTGGACAGCACCAGCCGCACGCAGCCGGGCGTGGCCCGGGCCCGGTCGACGCAGGCGCGCACCAGGGCCTCGCCCGCGCCGCGGCCCCGCGCGCGGGCCGCCACGGCCGGCATCCGTACCTCCGCCTCGCCGGGCCCGGCGATGTCGGCCAGGGGCCCGCCGGAGGGCACGAAGGTCACCCCGCCGAGGACGCGCCCGTCCGCCACGGCCACCAGCACCTCGGCCGCCGCGGCGCGCCCGGCCGCGTCGCGCAGCTCGTCCAGGTACGCGTCGCTCTCCCCGAAGTCGAGCAGTCCGTCGTCGAGGTACGCCCGCGCGGTGATCTCCCCGACCTCCGCGTACTCCCCGGGCTCCGCCCGCCTGATCACGATGTCCATGCCCCGCAGTGTGCCCGGGGCGACGGCGACGGGCCGCCGGTTTTCCCGGCGGCCCGCAGGACGTGCGCGGGGTCGCCCCCCCGGGGACCGATCAGTGCGACGTCCCCGCCGTCGCCGGCGGCAGCTCCACCTGGACGCCCGGGTCGCCCGCGTCCGCCGTGTAGTCCTCCGGCCGCGTCTCGTCGACGCCGTCGGGCGCCTTGACCGCCCGCAGGACGAAGGTCAGCACCACGGTGACGAGCACGTTCAGCACGAACGCCGTCAGGCCGATGTAGCCGATCTCGCCGATGCCCGGGATCTCGGCCGAGGAGCCGCCGAAGTGCTTCTGGGTGGGCGAGGCCACGCCGTACGCGGCGAGGGTGCCGTAGACCATGCCGACCGCCCAGCCCGCGATCAGCGCCCAGCGGTGGAACCAGCGCGTGAACAGGCCGCCGACCAGCGCCGGGAAGGTCTGCAGGATCCAGATGCCGCCGAGCAGCTGGAAGTTGATCGCGACCGTCTTGTCCATGGTCAGGACGAAGACGAGCGCGCCCACCTTCACCAGCAGCGAGACCAGCTTGGAGACCTTCGTCTCCTGCTCGGGCGTGGCGTCCGGCCTGAGGAAGTCCTTGTAGATGTTGCGGGTGAACAGGTTCGCCGCGGCGATGGACATGATGGCCGCGGGGACCAGCGCGCCGATGCCGATGGCGGCGAACGCCACGCCCGCGAACCAGTCCGGGAACATGTTCTCGAACAGCTGCGGGATGGCGAGCTGGCCGTTGTCCACCTTGACGCCGGCCGCGATCGCCATGAAGCCGAGCATCCCCAGGAGGCCGAGCATCAGCGAGTACAGCGGCAGGATCGTGGTGTTGCGGCGGATCACCTCGCGGCTGCGGCTGGACAGCGTCGCCGTGATCGAGTGCGGGTACATGAACAGCGCCAGCGCCGAGCCGAGGGCCAGGGTCGCGTAGGTCCACTGCCCCGGTTCGTTCGGCGCCAGGGAGCCGCGCGGCGCACCGGTCGCCGGGTTGGTCCGACCGAAGGCCTCGCCCGCCTTGGCGAAGATGTCGTCGAAGCCGCCGAGCTTGATCGGGATGTAGACGATGGCCACCGCGATCACGATGTAGATCAGGGTGTCCTTCACGAAGGCGATCAGCGCGGGGGCCCGCAGCCCGGACGAGTACGTGTACGCGGCCAGCACGCCGAAGGCGATGAGCAGCGGCAGGTCCTTGACGAACCAGTTGGTGTCCTCGCCGCCGCCGACGCCCATCACGTCGAGGACGGCCTGGATGCCGACCAGCTGGAGCGCGATGTAGGGCATGGTGGCGAGCAGGCCCGTCAGGGCGACGGCCAGGGACAGGCCCTTGGAGCCGAAGCGGCCGCGGACGAAGTCGGAGGTGGTGACGTAGCCGTGCTTGTGCGACACCGACCACAGGCGCGGCAGGAAGGTGAAGATCAGCGGGTAGACGAGGATCGTGTAGGGCACCGCGAAGAAGCCCGACGCGCCCGCCGCGTAGATCGCCGCCGGCACGGCCACGAAGGTGTACGCCGTGTAGAGGTCGCCGCCGAGCAGGAACCAGGTCACCCAGGTGCCGAACGACCGGCCGCCCAGGCCCCACTCGTCCAGGCTGTGCTCGTTCTCGGCCCTGCGCCAGCGCGCGGCCAGGAAGCCCATGACCGTGACGGCCAGGAAGAAGAGGATGAAGACGGCGAGTGCGACGCCGTTCACGCCGTCCTTCACCTGTCGGCCCCCCCGTTCTCGCCGGAGCGGGTGCGGGAGCGCCGGTCACGCTGCCACAGCTTGTACGCGACCATGGTCAGCGCGGTGGAGATGAGCACCCACAGCATCTGGTACCAGTAGAAGAACGGGATGCCGATGAGGGTCGGCTCGACCTTCGCGTACGACCCCACCCACAGCATCGCGACGAACGGTGCGACGAGGCAGAGGCCGATGACGACCCGTACGGGGGTCACCACCGCTCCGCTCGCTTCCGGTGCGTCTGACATCGTCGTCTCCGTCCCCTCGTGATCACCTGGTGTAACGCGCAGGAAATTTAGGGGACGTGCTGCACCAGCGGAACCCCCCGTCCGCATATCGGTCCCTCAGCAGCACCGGAAGCCCTGCCGGGGGTCCTTCCGCTGCCGCTCCGCGCGCAGGCGCTCGAACTCCCTGCGCGTGGGGACGGCCGCCCCGGGGTGCCGTGCGCGCAGGTGGGCGCGGTAGCGGTCGTACGCGGACTCGTCCGTGAGCTCGCGCAGGTACCAGCGCACCCAGCGCAGGGCCCTAATCACGCGGGACACTGCCGACGGCATCCCGTGCCCTCCTCTCCGCTTCCCTCTCCTCGCGGGTCGCGACCAGCCCGGCCGGGGCGACGAGCCGCGACTCGGTGTACGGCGCCTCGCTGAGCGTGGACAGGGCGGGACGGCGCACGTGCCGCACGCACACCCGGGCGGCGTCCAGGACCACGACCACGACGAGCAGGGCGAGCACCGCGGAGAGCACGCCGTCGACCGTGGAGTTGGTGACCACGGTGTGCATGTCGGCCATGCTCTTCGCGGGAGGCAGGACCCTCCCCTCCTCGATCGCCGCCCGGTAGACCCGGCGCTGCTCGAAGAAGCCCACGCGCGGATCGGTGGAGAACACCTTCTGCCAGCTCGCGGTGAGGGTCACCGTGACGTCCCAGAGCAGCGGGACCCCGGTCACCCAGGCCCACTTCAGCCGGCCGGACTTCACCAGCAGGGTGGTGCACACGGTCAGGGCCACCGCCGCGAGCAGCTGGTTGGAGATGCCGAAGACCGGGAAGAGCTGGTTGATCCCGCCGAGCGGCTCGTGCACGCCCACCCACAGGAAGTAGCCCCACAGGCCGGTGACCAGCGCGCTGGTGAGGACCAGACCCGGCCTCCAGCTCACGTCCTTGAACGGCCGGTAGGCGTTGCCCAGCATGTCCTGGAGCATGAAGCGGCCCACGCGGGTGCCTGCGTCCAGCGCGGTGAGGATGAACAGCGCCTCGAACATGATCGCGAAGTGGTACCAGAACGCGCGCAGACCGTCCCCCGTGACCTGGGAGAAGATCTCCGAGACGCCGACCGCGAGCGTGGGCGCCCCGCCGGTGCGGGACAGCAGCGAGGCCTCCTCCACGCCGCGCGCGGCGGCGGCCAGCTGCTCCGGCGTGATCGTGTAGCCCCAGCCGCCCACCACCTGGGAGGCGTTCTGCACGGTGTCCCCGATGACACCGGCCGGCGCGTTCATCGCGAAGTACAGGCCGGGGTCGATGACCGAGGCGGCGATCAGGGCCATGACCGCGACCGACGACTCCATCAGCATGGAGCCGTACCCGATCATCCGGACCTGCGTCTCCTTCTGGATCATCTTCGGCGTCGTGCCGGAGGAGATCAGCGCGTGGAAGCCGGACAGGGCCCCGCAGGCGATCGTGATGAAGACGAACGGGAAGAGCGAACCCGCGAAGACCGGCCCGTCCCCGCGGGTCGCGAAGTCCGTGACCGCAGGCATCCGCAGCGTCGGCAGCGTGACGACGACGCCGAGCGCCAGCAGCGCGATGGTGCCGATCTTCAGGAAGGTGGAGAGGTAGTCGCGGGGCGCGAGCAGCATCCACACCGGCAGGACCGAGGCGACGAACCCGTACGCCACCAGCCAGATCACCAGGGTCGAGGGCGCGAGGGTGAAGGCGTCCGCCCACGAGGACTCGGCCACCCGGCGGCCCGCCACCAGCGCGAGCAGCAGCAGCGCCATGCCGATCAGCGAGACCTCCACGACCCGGCCGGGCCGCAGCACCCGCAGCCAGAAGCCCATGAACAGGGCGATCGGGACCGTCATCGCGAGGGAGAAGGTGCCCCACGGCGACTCGGCGAGCGCGTTGACGACGACCAGCGCGAGCACCCCGAGCAGGACGATCATGATGACGAAGGCGGCGAGCAGGGCCGCCGCGCCGCCGAACGGCCCGATCTCCTCCCGCGCCATCTGCCCCAGTGAGCGCCCGTCGCGCCGCGTGGAGAAGAACAGCACCACCATGTCCTGCACGGCGCCCGCGAAGATCACGCCCGCGACGATCCAGAGGGTGCCGGGCAGGTAGCCCATCTGCGCGGCCAGCACGGGGCCGACCAGCGGCCCGGCGCCCGCGATCGCGGCGAAGTGGTGACCGAGCAGCACCCGGCGGTCGGTGGGGTGGAAGTCGATGCCGTTGTCCAGCCGCTCCGCGGGCGTGGCCCGGGTCCCGTCGACCCTGAGCACCCGGTTCGCGACGAACCGGGAGTAGAAGCGGTAGGCGATGGCGTACGAGCCCAGGGCGGCCGCGACCGTCCAGGCGGCCGAGACGTCCTCGCCCCGGGAGAGTGCGAGCACGGACCAGCCCGCGGCGCCGACCAGCGCGACGAGGGTCCAGACGACGATGGTTCGAACGTTCGCGGTGCGCACCGGGCCGTCCTCCCGTCCATGCGATGACGGGAGGACCGTAGAGCAGGAAGGGGAGGGGCGCTACACCGCGCGCGGTGCCGAACTCCCTTGTTCCGCCAAGCGACCGGGCGGGTCCGCCGCAGGGCGGCTCCTCACTCCGCCGGGTGCCGCTCCACCGGCCGCTTGAGCCGGGCCACGAACTTGTACCGGTCCCCCCGGTACACCGACCGCACCCACTCCACCGGCCGTCCCTCGCCGTCCAGCGAGTGGCGGGAGAGCATCAGCATGGGCAGGCCCACGTCGGTGCCGAGCAGGCCCGCCTCGCGCGGCGTGGCCAGCGAGGTCTCGATCGTCTCCTCGGCCTCGGCGAGGCGGACGTCGTACACCTCCGCCAGCGCGGTGTAGAGCGAGGTGTACTTCACCAGCGACCTGCGCAGCGCCGGGAAGCGCTTGGCGGACAGGTGGGTGGTCTCTATCGCCATGGGCTCGCCGTTGGCCATCCGCAGCCGCTCGATGCGCAGCACCCGGCCGCCGGCGGTGATGTCGAGCAGCCCGGCGAGGGTGTCGTCGGCGGTGATGTAGCCGATGTCCAGCAGCTGCGAGGTCGGCTCCAGGCCCTGGGCGCGCATGTCCTCGGTGTACGAGGTGAGCTGCAGCGCCTGGGAGACCTTGGGCTTGGCGACGAACGTGCCCTTGCCCTGGATGCGTTCGAGCCGCCCCTCGACCACCAGCTCCTGCAGGGCCTGGCGCACGGTCGTCCGGGAGGTGTCGAACTCGGCGGCGAGGGTGCGTTCCGGCGGCACCGGCGTCCCCGGCGGCAGCGTCTCCGTCATGTCGAGCAGGTGCTTCTTCAGGCGGTAGTACTTGGGCACGCGTGCGGTGCGGACGGTCGTCCCGCCCTCGTTCTCCGCACTGCTGACGTCGGTGCTCATGCTCCGCCTTCCCGGCTCCGGGTGCCGATGCGACCGGCGCTGGCGTCGGTCACGGCTCACATCGTGGCACGGCTCGCGGTGCGGGTGTCCTCCCGCACGCTCCGTGATCTCCCTGGTCTCCCTATATACCGTCGGGGTCCCTTCTGGTCTAGTCCACCTGGCCGTGGCGGTACCGGACGGACGTACGGCCACGGCCGCCCGTTATGCGGCGAGAGAAGTGAAAGTTCCCTGCGTATGTAGGTCCCGTAACGGACGCCTGTGGCCCACTTGTTGACCCTTGACACCCGTTTAGGTCTAGGCCAAGCTCCCCGTACTGGTCTACACCACTGAGGATCAGACCCGGCCCCACGGGCAGTACTCGGCGTCAGTCACCGCGGAGGGCAGGGGGGTCGCCGGCATCCCTTGAGGAGAATGACGTGAAGCGCAGGCTCATCGCGGCCATCGGTGTCGCTGGCATGGTGTTGACGGTCGCCGCGTGCGGCGGTGACGACGGAGAGGGTACCGGAGCGGGGGCCGACGGCTTCAAGGGGCAGACCCTGACCGTCTGGGCCATGGACGGCTCCACCCCGCCGAACTGGACCAAGGACCTGACGGCCGCCTTCGAGAAGAAGACCGGCGCCAAGCTGAAGTTCGAGACCCAGAAGTGGGAGGGCATCCAGCAGAAGATCACCACCGCCCTCTCCGAGTCCAACCCCCCGGACGTCATCGAGGTCGGCAACACCCAGACCCCCGCGTACGCGGCCACCGGCGGCCTCGCCGACCTGAGCGACCTCAGGAAGGGCGTCGGCAAGGACTGGGCCGAGAACCTCAACGAGTCCGCCGTGTACGAGGGCAAGCAGTACGCGGCCCCCTGGTACTTCGCCAACCGCGTCGTCATCTACAACAAGAAGGTCTGGGCCGACGCCGGCATCAAGGAGACCCCGAAGACCCGCGACGAGTTCTTCGACGCCCTGGAGACCATCGGGAAGAAGACCGACGCCGAGCCCCTGTACCTGCCCGGCCAGAACTGGTACTTCTTCGACGGCCTGACCATCGGCCAGGGTGCCGACCTGGTCAAGAAGGAGGGCGACAAGTACGTCTCCAACCTCGGCGACCCCAAGGTCGCGAAGGCCATGGAGATCTACAAGAAGTACCAGTCCTTCTCGAAGGCCCCCAAGGACAAGGACGAGGCCACCCCGCAGCAGGCCGAGGTCTTCGCCAAGGGGAACGTGGGCGCCTTCATCGGCATGGGCTGGGAGGCCGGCACGGCCATCGCCGCCAACAAGGACATCGAGAAGAACATCGGCTACTTCACCATCCCCGGTGAGACGGCCGGCAAGCCCGAGGGCGTCTTCCTCGGCGGCTCCAACTTCGCGGTGGCCGCGGGCAGCGAGAAGCAGGAGCTCGCCAAGGAGTTCCTGAACCTGGCCCTGTCCGACAAGTTCGAGGGCGCCCTCGCCAAGGAGAACGGCGTCATCCCGAACAAGGAGTCGCTGAACTCGAACCTGGACGGCAACGAGGTCGCCGAGGCCGCCGCCCCGGCCGCGGCGCAGGGCGGCACCACGCCGCTGATCCCGGAGTGGGCCGCCGTGGAGAACACCCCGAACCCGATCAAGACGTACATGACCGCGGTCCTCAACGGGAAGTCGCCGGCCGCCGCGGCCAAGCAGGTCGAGGCCGAGATCAACAAGCGGCTCGCGCAGCAGAACTGAGCACCGCCCGCCGGGGGACGACCGTGACCGTCCGTCCCCCGGCGGTCCGGCGGCCCCACGGCGAATCGGAAGAATAGGCGAGCATGTCAGTGCAGACCGAACGCACGGACACGGCCCCGGCGCCCGTCGTCCGCAAGACCGACCCGGCACCCCCCGGCCCCGCGGCCGGCGGCCCGGCGGGCAGACGCCGCGGCGTCCCCGCCCCCTATCTGCTCCTGCTGCCCGCCCTGCTCGCCACCGTGGTGCTGCTCGGCTGGCCGCTGGTCAAGAACGGCCTGTTGTCGTTCCAGAACCTCAACCCGCGCCAGCTCATCCTCCACCTGACCGAGTGGAACGGCGTCGACAACTACACCGAGGTCCTCGGCAGCTCCGACTTCTGGAAGGTCGTCCAGCGGTCGGTGGTCTTCACCGCCGTCAACGTCGCCCTGATCATGGTGCTCGGCACCCTCGTCGGACTGCTCCTCGCCCGGCTCGGCAAGGGCATGCGGCTGCTGCTGATGCTCGGCCTGGTGCTCGCCTGGGCGATGCCGGTCATCGCCGCGACGACCGTCTACCAGTGGCTGTTCGCCCAGCGCTTCGGCGTGGTGAACTGGATCCTGGACGCGCTCGGCTGGCACGCGATGGCCGACTACAACTGGTTCGGCTCCCAGCTGTCCACGTTCTCGGTGATCACCCTGCTGATCGTCTGGCAGTCCGTCCCGTTCGTGGCGATCAACCTGTACGCGGCCACGACCACCATCCCCAAGGAGCTGTACGAGGCGGCCTCCCTGGACGGCGCCGGCGCCTGGACGGGCTTCACCTCGGTGACCTTCCCGTTCCTGCGGCCGTTCCTGTGGGCCACGACCTTCCTGGAGGTCATCTGGGTCTTCAAGGCCTTCCCGCAGATCTTCGCGATCAACGCGGGCGGCCCCGACCGGCTCACCGAGACCCTGCCGATCTACGCCTTCGTCGAGGGTCCCGGCAACCAGCACTACGGCATGGGCTCGGCGATCTCGTTCCTGACGATCCTCATCCTGCTCGGCCTGACCGCCTACTACCTGCGCACCGTGCTCAAGCAAGAGGAGGACGAGCTGTGAAGCGCTCCCTGATCGGCCGGCTCTGGCCCAACGCGACCGCCGCCGTCCTCTTCGTCGTCTTCGCCTTCCCCGTCTACTGGATGTTCGCCACGGCCCTGAAGCCGACCGGCGACATCGTCACCGAGGACCCGGTCTTCTTCCCGACCGACGTCACCTTCGGCCACTTCGCGAAGGCCGTCGACGCCGACCACTTCTGGACGCTGGTCGGCAACTCGCTGACGGTGACGATCCTGGCGGTGCTCTTCGCCCTGGTCATCGCCCTGCTGGCGTCCTTCGCGCTGGCCCGGATGCGGTTCAGGGGACGACGCGGCTTCCTGCTCACGTTCATGATCGCGCAGATGGCCCCCTGGGAGGTCATGGTCATCGCGATCTACATGATCGTCCGGGACGCGGAGATGCTCGACAGCCTCGTCCCGCTCACCGTCTTCTACATGATCATGGTGCTCCCCTTCACGATCCTGACGCTGCGGGGCTACGTCGCCGCCGTGCCCAAGGAGCTGGAGGAGTCGGCCATGGTGGACGGCTGCACCCGCGGCCAGGCCTTCGTCCGGGTGATCTTCCCGCTGCTCGCGCCCGGCCTGATGGCCACCTCGCTCTTCGGGTTCATCACCGCCTGGAACGAGTTCCCGCTGGTCCTGATCCTCAACAAGGGCGTCGAGAAGCAGACGCTGCCGCTGTGGCTGTCCAGCTTCCAGACGACCTTCGGCGACGACTGGGGCGCCACGATGGCCGCCGCCTCCCTGTTCGCCCTCCCCATCCTGGTCCTCTTCGTCTTCCTGCAGCGCAAGGCCGTCAGCGGACTGACCACCGGCGCCGTGAAGGGATAACGCCATCCGATGACCACCACCGCCTCGCCCGCCGACACCCTGACCCGCGACGCGCTCGCCGTCCTCCAGCCCGGTTTCACCGGCACCACCGCCCCCGACTGGCTGCTGCGCCGGCTGGGCGAGGGCCTCGCCTCGGTCGGCCTGTTCGGCCGCAACATCGCCTCGCCCGAGCAGCTCGCCGCGCTCACCGCCCAGCTGCGCGTGGAGCGCGAGGACGTCCTGGTCGCCATCGACGAGGAGGGCGGCGACGTCACGCGCCTGGAGGTGCGGGCGGGCTCCTCCTACCCGGGCAACCACGCGCTCGGCGCCGTGGACGACACCGCCCTGACCCGCGAGGTGGCCCACGCCCTCGGACGCCGCCTCGCCGAGTGCGGCGTCACGTTCGACTGGGCGCCCTCCGCCGACATCAACTCCGACCCGGCCAACCCGGTCATCGGCGTGCGGTCCTTCGGCGCCGACGCGGACCTGGCCGCCCGGCACACCGCCGCCTACGTCACCGGGCTGCAGTCCGCCGGGGTCGCCGCCTGCACCAAGCACTTCCCCGGCCACGGCGACACCGCGGTCGACTCCCACCACGCGCTGCCCCGCATCGACGCGGACGCCGACGTGCTGCGCTCCCGTGAGCTGGTCCCGTTCCGCGCGGCGATCGAGGCGGGCACGCGCGCGGTCATGAGCGCCCACATCCTGGTCCCGGCCCTCGACCCGGACCGCCCCGCGACCCTGTCCCGCCGCATCCTCACCGGCCTGCTCCGCGAGGAGCTGGGCTACGACGGCCTGATCGTCACCGACGGCATGGAGATGAACGCGATCGCGGGCACCTACGGCATCGAGCGGGGCAGCGTCCTCGCGCTCGCCGCCGGTGCGGACGCGATCTGCGTCGGCGGCGGCCTCGCGGACGAGGCCACCGTCCTGCGGCTGCGGGACGCGCTCGTCGCGGCGGTCCGCTCCGGCGACCTGCCGGAGGAGCGCCTGGCGGACGCGGCGGCCCGGGTGCGGGCCCTGGCGTCCTGGACGGTCTCGGCGCGCTCCGGCGCCGCGGCCGCGCCGGTGGCGGCCTCCGGCGAGGACATCGGGCTGGTCGCCGCGCGCCGCGCGCTCACGGTGACGCGCCCGGAGCAGCCGTACGAGCCCCCGTCCGAGGCCCCGTACGTCGCCGCCCTCACCCCCGTCGCCAACATCGCGGTCGGCGAGGAGACCCCGTGGGGCGTCGGGGCGGAGCTCGGGCGCCTGCTGCCGGGCACGGAGACGGGCGGCTTCTCCGGCGAGGACGCGGGAGCCGCGGCCCTCGCGGCGGCCGGCCGGCGCCGGGTGGTCGCCGTGGTCCGCGACGAGCACCGCCACCCCTGGATGGCCCGGGCCCTGGACACCCTGCTCGCCGCCCGGCCCGACACGGTCGTGGTCGAGATGGGCGTGCCGCAGGCACCGCCCCGCGGCGCGCTGCACATCGCCACCCACGGCGCGGCCCGGGTCTGCGGCCTGGCGGCGGCGGAGGTCATCGCGGGCGGCTGACCCGCGGGACCGCCCCCTGGAACACGGAAGTGCCGGGTTCCCCGCTTCCCGGGGCCCGGCACTTCGCCACGTTCGCCGGCGGGCGCCTGGTGCCGTGACCGGAGAGGTCCACCGGCTCGCGGCGTCCGGCACGGCACTTCCCCTGGCTCCTCGAGCAGGGGACGCCCGCGCCGCGTTGTCGGAGCCATCCGAGCACGTCCCGGTACGAGGGCGGTCCTCCGCCTCGCGACGCACCGCACCGGACGCCGCGAGCCCGCGGCGGACCTTTCCGGTCACGGCACTAGATGCCCTGCCACTCCGGCTTGTTGGCGTAGGTGTGGCGGAAGTAGTCCGCGAGCTTGAGCTTCGAGGCGGCGGCCTCGTCGGCCACGATCGTGGCGTGCGGGTGCAGCTGCAGCGCGGAGGCGGGGCAGATCGCGGCGACGGGGCCCTCCACGGTCGCGGCGACGGCGTCGGCCTTGCCCTCGCCGGTGGCCAGCAGCACCAGGTGGCGTGCCTCCAGGATGGTGCCGATGCCCTGGGTGATCACGTGGTGCGGCACCTGGGAGATGTCGCCGTCGAAGAACCGTGCGTTGTCGATCCGGGTCTGCTCGGTGAGCGTCTTGATGCGGGTGCGCGAGGCCAGCGACGAGCAGGGTTCGTTGAAGCCGATGTGGCCGTCGGTGCCGATGCCCAGCAGCTGCAGGTCCACGCCGCCGGCCGCGGCCAGCGCCCGGTCGTAGGCCTCGCAGGCCGCCTGCACGTCCGTCGCCGTGCCGTCCGGTCCCATGAACGCCTCCAGGCCCAGCCCGAGCGGCTCCAGCACCTCGCGGGCGAGCACGGACCGGTAGGACTCGGGGTGCTCCGGGGGCAGGCCCACGTACTCGTCGAGCTGGGCGATCCGGGCCCGGGAGACGTCCGCCCGGCCCGCGGCCACCTGCGCCGCCAGGGCCCGGTAGACGGGCAGGGGAGTGGAGCCGGTGGCCACACCGAGCAGGGCGGCGGGCTTGCGCCCGAGCAGCTGCGCCATGGCCGTGGCGACGAGCTCGCCGCCCGCCTCGGCGTCCGGGACGATGACAACTTCCACGCTGGGCCTGCCGATCTGGAGGGCGGTCCGAGGGCCCGGACCGGGAACGGACTGGTGGGGGAGACTATGTGGTATAGACCAATCTATCAGAGTGCCTCCCGCCGGGGCAGACCGGTGCGCGCCCGCAGGCGTCCGCGCGGACGGACCGGCGCACACCCCCACGGGCCACCGCGCGCCGGTCGGTACGGACGGCGTGGGAAAAGCGTCCGGCCGCCCGCGGGGTTCATCCGGAAGGCCCCGCACGGGTACCCCCGTCATGGCTAGGCTGCGAAGGAAATGCCGGGGCGCCCGGACGGTTGACCGGCGTGTGCGGTGCCGGGGACCATGGGGGAAGCGCGGCGGGCAAAGGGACAACAACAAACATCCTCCAACGCATGGACAGCGGAGAATGGTCTAGTCCACAATCGTGAGCAGGACGTCGAAGCACAGATCCGCCGAACGACCAGACCTCCGTCTTCCCCGCACAGGAAGGCGGACCGAGGAACCGGGGCTCTCTGCCCTGACTGCGCCGGCTCCTCGTCCATCGGCCGACCGGGACCGCACACCCCACGGCCGTTGTTGCTCCGGGCTGCGGTGCCGGGAGGGTTGAGGGTCCCTCCCAGGCGCCGCGGCCCGCGGGTGCTTCCGGGGCCCTCGGCGCCGCCCCTCCACCCCCTCCGGGCACCATCGATGTCGGGTCCTGCCGGACCCCCCGGGTACGCTCGCACCCGTGCCCTCCATGAACGAACTCGTACGCCAGCACACGGCCCTCGACGCCTCCGACCTCGAATGGCTCCATCTGCTGGTCTCGGAGTGGCAGCTGCTCTCCGACCTGTCCTTCGCCGACCTCGTCCTGTGGGTCCCCACGCGCGACGGCACCCGGTACGTCTCCGTGGCCCAGATGCGCCCCAACACCGGGCCCACCTCGTACCAGGACGACATGGTCGGCCACCTGGTCCCGCGCGGCCGCCGGCCGATGCTCGACGCCGCCCTGGACGAGGGCCGCATCGTGCGCGAGGGCGACCCGGAGTGGCGCGAGGAGGTGCCCGTCCGCGTCGAGTCCATCCCGGTGCGCCGCAACGGCCGGGTCCTCGGCGTCATCGCCCGCAACACCAACCTCCTCACCGTCCGCACCCCGAGCCGCCTCGAACTCACGTACCTGCAGAGCGCCTCCGACCTCGCGCAGATGATCGCGGCGGGCGCCTTCCCCTTCCCCGACCAGCAGGTCGACATGGACGCCTCGCCCCGCGTGGGCGACGGCCTGATCCGGGTCGACGCCGACGGCATCGTCCAGTACGCCTCGCCCAACGCGCTGTCCGCCTACCACCGCCTCGGCCTCGCCGCCGACCTCGTCGGGCACAACCTCGGCGTCACGACCGCCGAACTCGCGCCCTCCCGCGGCCCGGTGGACGAGGCGCTGGCCAAGGTCGCCAGCGGCTGGGCGCCCCGCGAGTTCGAGATCGAGGGCAACGACGGCGTGATCCAGCTGCGCGCCATCCCCCTCAAGCCCAAGGGCGTGCGCATCGGTTCGCTGGTGCTCCTCCGCGACGTCACCGAACTGCGCCGCCGCGAGCGCGAGTTGATCACCAAGGACGCGACCATCCGGGAGATCCACCACCGGGTGAAGAACAACCTGCAGACGGTCGCCGCGCTGCTGCGCCTCCAGGCCCGCCGCATCGAGTCCGAGCGCGGGCGCGAGGCGCTGGAGGAGGCCGTGCGCCGGGTCGGCTCCATCGCGATCGTCCACGAGACGCTGTCCCAGAACCTGGACGAGCGCGTGGAGTTCGACGAGATCGCCGACCGTGTGCTCGCCATGGTCGCCGAGATCTCACCCGGAAAGGTGACGGGCCGTCGCTCCGGCCGCTTCGGCATTCTCGACGCCGAGGTCGCCACCCCGCTGTCCATGGTCCTGACCGAGATCCTGCAGAACGCCCTGGAGCACGGCTTCCGCACCGGCGACACCGGCACCGTCGAGGTCTCGGCGGTCCGCGGCGGCAGCCCCAAGGAGGCCCGCCTGCTGGTCACCGTCCAGGACGACGGCGTCGGCCTGCCCGAGGGCTTCGACCCGCACCGCTCGGGCAACCTGGGCCTGCAGATCGTGCGGACCCTGGTCGAGGGCGAGCTGGGCGGCGCCTTCGACATGGTGCCGGCCCCGGACCGCGGCACCCGGGTCGTCCTGGACATCCCGGTCCGCGCCGAGAAGTAGACCCCTGGGGCGGACCTCCCCGGGGTCGGCCGCCGGCCGGCCGCGCACAGTGACGGGCCCCGTACAGCAAGGAGCCCCGGACCGTCACCGGTCCGGGGCTCACCGTGCTCGTGCTAAGCGCATCGGGGGTACTGCGCGCTGCGGCTCGGGGGCGGGAGTTGCGTACGCGCTGTACGCGCCGCCAAGCTCAGGCTCGCTGTGGGGTGGGTGTCAGGCGGAGGCCTGACGGGCCCGGTTGCGGGCGGCGCGGCGCTTCATGGCGCGGCGCTCGTCCTCGCTGAGGCCACCCCAGACGCCGGAGTCCTGGCCGGACTCGAGCGCCCACTGCAGACACTGCTCGATCACCGGGCAGCGGCGGCAGACGGCCTTGGCTTCCTCGATCTGCAGCAGCGCAGGACCGGTGTTGCCGATGGGGAAGAAGAGCTCGGGGTCTTCCTCGCGGCAAACGGCGTTGTGACGCCAGTCCATGGCTGCTACCTCTCCTTGGTATTACATGCAGATTGCTTGTGAATGTGAACGCTTTCACGAATCCCTCAACAAGTGAAGGGCCGAGCGCCAGGCTTCCTGGCGTGGTCCTGAAGATTGAGGAGGGGTTCGGGCTCTCTGTGGGGCCGATGGTGCGGGCCGTCCCGAGCGCCACGTAGAGACTCGCAAACCTCAGCGACGGATACAACCCCTTCCGGAAAGTTTTTTTTGATTCCTCGGTGTCGAGTAGGTCACAGCCGTACTTCCGTGGGGTGGATCCTGGCCTAAACGTTCGAGTGGAAGGATTTTCTGCGCTTCCGCTCACACAATCACACGCAGTGCACGGCGTACGCCTGTGAACGTCACGCTCGTGCGCAGTCCGAGGTGGTCGCCGTCCATCTGAAGCGGCAGCGGCACCTTCGAATGCAAGGTGAAGTCCGTCAAGTCGTGCAGGGTGACCGCATGCTTGCCGTGGGGTCCGCGCTCGGGGGACGAAGTGAGCAACTGGGTTGCATACCGGGCAACCGCGGCGGTCGACATGCGGCTGAGACCGAGTACGTCGAGCCCGGTATCGAACGAGGCCTTAGGCGACGCGTACACCGGACGATTGCCGAGAAACGTCCAGGGCGAGGTGTTGCAGACTATCGACAGCACCAGATCGGTCACCGGATCCTCACCGGGCCGCTCCAAGGTGATCATTCCGTGTCTGCGGTGCTCCTCGCCGAGGAACTGCCGCACGACCTGGCGCACGTACAGCGCGTGCGTGGAGCGTCTGCCCCGCTCGCGCTGCTGCTCCACTCTGCCGATCACACCGGCGTCGAAGCCGAGGCCGGCGCAGAAGGTGAACCAGCGGGAGGGCACCGACTCGTCCTCGGTGCCCGGGGTGCCGGCGGCCAGGCCGAGGCCCACCGTGCGCTCCCGGCCCTCGCGCAGCGCGTCCAGCAGGGCGCCGGTCGCCTCCACGGGCTGGTTCGGCAGGCCCAGGGCGCGGGCGAAGACGTTGGTGGAACCGCCGGGGACCACGGCGAGGCGGGGCAGGCGGTCGGGGTCGGGGCCGCGGTGCAGCAGGCCGTTGGCCACCTCGTTGACCGTGCCGTCCCCGCCCAGGGCCACGACCAGGTCGATGTCGTCGCTCTCCGCGGCCTGCCGGCCGAGGTCCCGGGCGTGCCCGCGGTACTCGGTGCTGACCGCCTCGAGCTTCATCTCGCTCGCCAGCGCGTGGATCAAGACGTCACGTGTGCGTGCGCTTGTGGTGGTTGCTGCCGGATTGACCACGAGAAGTGCACGCATGCGAAGCAGCGTACCTACCGAGCGGTACCCGGCCCAGACCGCATCGGGGATCAGAGGGGAGCGCGGACGTGGCCTTCGCCACCCGGGGCGACCGCCGGGCGCGGACCGGCGCCACCCGGGGCGGCCGGAGGGCGCGGGCCGAGGGCTACCCTGCAGGGGTGAGCCCTGAGCAGAACCCCACCCCGGAAACCGACGACGAGACCGGCCCGCGCCCCGGCCGGCTGACCGCCGCGGCGGCGCTCACGGGTCTTGAGGGCCTGGTCCTGGCCGTCGCCGGGATCTGGCTGCTGGTGTCGGGACTGGCCGGAGGGTCGGAGGACCGGGAACAGGCCGTCACGGGCGGCGTCACGCTGGTCGTGCTCGCGCTGCTGCCGCTGCTCGCCGCGAGCGGCCTGCTGCGGCGGAAGAGCTGGAGCCGGGGCCCCGCGATCATCACGCAGATCATGGCGCTGCCGGTGGCCTGGACGCTGCTCCAGGCCGACAGCGTCGCCATCCCGGGCGGCATCGTGCTGGCCGTGGTCGCGGTCACCGCACTGGTGCTGCTGGTGAATCCCGCGACGACCCGCGCCCTCGGCATCCGGCGCCCCGGCGAGGAGCAGGGCCCGGAGCACCCGAAGGCCGCCGGCCGCACGTGAGGCGGCCGCGGCGGCGAGCGGGCCGCCGGCGTCTCACTCGTCGACGAGGAGCTTCTCGCGCAGCTGCGCCAGCGTGCGCGCGAGAAGTCTGGAGACGTGCATCTGCGAGATGCCGACCTCCTGGGCGATCTGTGACTGCGTCATGTTCGCGAAGAACCGCAGCAGCAGGATGCGCTTCTCGCGCGGCGCCAGCCCCTCCAGCAGGGGCTTGAGCGACTCGCGGTACTCCACGCCCTCCAGCGCCTCGTCCTCGGCGCCCAGCGTGTCCGCCACGGCCGGGGACTCGTCGTCGGTGTCGGGCACGTCCAGGGACAGCGTGGAGTAGGCGTTCGCCGACTCCAGGCCCTCCAGGACCTCCTCCTCGGAGATCGACAGCTTCTCCGCGAGCTCGTGCACGGTGGGGGAGCGGCCGTGCAGCTGCGAGAGCTCCGCCGTCGCGGTGGTGAGCGCCAGGCGCAGCTCCTGCAGCCGGCGCGGCACGCGCACCGCCCAGCCCTTGTCGCGGAAGTGCCGCTTGATCTCGCCGACCACCGTGGGCGTCGCGTACGTGGAGAACTCCACGCCCCGCTCCGGGTCGAACCGGTCGACCGACTTGATCAGGCCGATGGTGGCGACCTGTGTGAGGTCGTCCAGCGGCTCGCCGCGGTTGCGGAAGCGGCGCGCGAGGTGCTCGACGAGCGGCAGATGCATCTGGACCAGTTGGTTGCGCAGCTTCGCGTACTCGGCGCTGGTCGGCTCCAGGGTGCGCAGCCGGACGAACATCGCCCGGGCCCCGCTGCGGTTCTGGGGGTCGTGCTGTGCGCCGGAGGCGCCCTGCTCGGCATTCCGCTCGTGCTGCTCGCTCATAGTCCCGCCCGTCACCCTTCCCCGAGCTCCCGGCTCCTTCCCCGCCGACGCCGTCGTCCGCGTGGATGGCCTGCCGTGAGCGGGGGAGGCCCCGTCACCTTCCGAGGGCACCGCACCGGACGCCGTCCCGGATGACCTCGGGCGTGTGCCCCGATGGACCCGCCGTCCGTCGTGACGGACGGCGGGCGCCCCGCCGCTCCCGTCGAGCGGCTCCGTCCCGTGCGCCGCGGCCGCCGAGGAGCCCCCCTCGGGATGCGGCCGGGCCTGCTGCTCGGGAATGCCGTCGACACCTTCCGCCGGCCGCGGCGGCCCGCCGCGGCCGCTGTCTTCTCCGGCGGGAAGCTCCCGCGTGTCGCTCTCTTCGTCCCGCACCGGCCCGTCCCCGTTCCTCACGCCGGCCCGGGGCCGGCGCCACGCTGTTTGTAGAGGCTGATCGCGACGGTCCTGTCCTCGGCGACCGAGGAGGACACCTTGCCGGCCAGGGCCGACAGGACGGTCCAGGCGAAGGTGTCCCGCGAGGGGGCGTGACCGTCGGTGGTCGGGGCCGAGACCGTCACTTCGAGCGAATCGTCGACGAGCCGGAAGACGCAGCTGAGCACCGAGCCGGGCACGGCCTGCTGCAGCAGGATCGCGCAGGCCTCGTCCACGGCGATGCGCAGGTCCTCGATCTCGTCGAGGGTGAAGTCCAAACGGGCCGCGAGGCCGGCCGTGGCCGTCCGCAGCACCGACAGGTAGGCACCCGCAGCCGGCAGCCGGACTTCCACGAAGTCCTGGGTCGCGGGCTCGCCTGCGATCTGGGACACCCTCACCTCCAAGGTGGTACAAGCTATCCAGGGGGCCGACGCCCCCAAGGCACGGGTCATTGGTTCAGCGGTGACGCTATCGCGCTGCCAAGCTCCCTGTCCCCGGGACCCCAGCCCCTTGCTGTCACTCATAGTAAACACACGAACACGCACAGTGGCTAGGGGGTCCGCGGGCCCAATTGGGAAGAGCGCGCGCCGGGTTGACGTACCCAGGGGTCAGACCGTCGAACCGCGCCGCCGCGGGGTCACACGAGGACGTGGTCGACGAAGCACCAGCGCCAGTCCTCGCCCGGCTCGAAGGTGCGCATCACCGGGTGCCCCGTCTGCTTGTAGTGCTCCGTCGCGTGCTGCAGCGGCGAGGAGTCGCAGCAGCCGACATGACCGCACTCCAGGCACAGCCGCAGCTGCACCGGATGGGTTCCGGCCTCCTGGCACTCCCGGCAGGTGTCGCTGAGAGGCTCGGGATCGACGGCCGGCAGCGCGTCGGTGTGCGTGCACTGTTTCATGATTGTCAGGTTACGACGGGCGGGCACGAGGAGTCCCGCCCAGAAGGAGGCGGGACCGGACGATGCATGTGATGCCATTGCTGCTGCTGATCGCGGGCAGCGCGGCCGTCGCCGGCGCGGCCCGGCGCACCCCGGTCCCCGCGCCGCTGCTGCTGGTCACGGTGGGCCTGGTCGTCTCGTACGTCCCCGGGGTGCCCGAGTACGCCCTGGACCCCGGGGTGGTGCTGCCGCTGCTGCTCCCCCCGCTGCTGTACACGGCGGCCACCGACAGCTCCTACCTCGACCTGCGCGCCCAGCTGCGCCCCGTGGCGCTGCTGTCGGTCGGGTACGTGCTGTTCGCGACGCTGACCGTCGGGTACGTGGCCCATCTGGTCGTGCCCGGGCTGCCGCTCACCGCGGCGCTGGTGCTGGGCGCGGTGGTGGCGCCGCCCGACGCGGTGGCGGCCACGGCGGTCGCGCGCAGGGTCGGGCTGCCCTCCCGGATCACCACGATCCTCCAGGGCGAGTCCCTGGTGAACGACGCCACCGCGATCACCGCCTACAAGGTGGCCCTCGCCGCCGCGGTCGGCGAGGGCGCGACCTGGGCGGGCGGCGTCGGCGAGTTCCTGGTCGCGGCGGTCGGCGGCGTCGGCGTCGGGCTCGTCCTGATGGTCCCGATCCACTGGCTGCGCACCCGCCTGCGCGAGGCGCTGCTGCAGAACACCCTCTCCCTGCTGATCCCGTTCGTCGCCTACGCGGTGGCCGAGCAGGTGCACGCCTCCGGCGTGCTGGCCGTGGTCGTCGTCGCGCTCTACCTGGGGCACCGCGCCTACGAGGTCGACTTCGCGACCCGGCTGCAGGAGGGGGCGGTGTGGAAGATGGTCGCGTTCGTCCTGGAGTCCGCGGTCTTCGCGCTGATCGGCCTGCAGCTGCCGGTCGTCCTGAGGGGACTCGGGGAGTACGAGGGGCCCCGCGCCGCCTGGTACGCCGTCGTCGTCTTCCTGGCCGTCGTGGCGTCCCGGTTCGCCTGGGTGTATCCGGCCACCTTCCTGCCCCGGTTCTTCTCGGCGCGGATCAGGGAGCGGGAGGACAACCCCACCTGGAAGGCGCCGTTCGTGATCGGCTGGGCCGGGATGCGCGGCGTGGTCTCCCTCGCCATCGCCTTCTCGATCCCGCTGACCCTGCACGGCGGCGAGGGGGCGTTCCCCGAGCGCAACATGGTGCTCTTCCTGACCTTCACGACCGTGATCGGCACGCTCGTCGTGCAGGGGCTCTCCCTGCCCCCGCTGATCCGGCTGCTGAGGCTGCCGGGCCGGGACCCGCAGGCGGAGACGCTCGCGGAGGCCAACGCCCAGGCGCAGGCGTCCCGGGCCGCCGAGAAGCGCCTGGCCGACCTGCTCGACGACGAGCGCAACGCCCTGCCGCCGCCGCTCGCCGACCGGCTGCGCGCGGTCCTGGAGCGGCGCCGCAACGCCGTCTGGGAGCGGCTGGGCGCGGTGAACCCGGTGACCGGCGAGACCGTCGACGACACCTACCGGCGGCTGTCGCGCGAGATGATCGGCGCCGAGCGCGAGGTCTTCGTCCGGCTGCGCAACGGCCGCTACATCGACGACGAGATGCTGCGCACCCTGCTGCGGCGGCTGGACCTGGAGGAGGCGGCGGCCTACCGCGAGACGGCGGTCTGAGGGGTCCCCGCGGGGGCGTCCCCGTCGAAGGGCCGGCCGGTGACGACCGCCGCGAGCACCGTGCCGGGCGGGAACGCGCCCTCCTCGGTCATCGTCAGCAGCCCGTACAGCAGCTTGGCGACGTACAGGCGCTCGACGGGCAGCCCGTGGCGGTCCTCGAAGTCCGCGGCGAACGCCTCCAGCCCGGCGGGGACCCGGGCGTAGCCGCCGAAGTGGAAGCGGTCGTCGAGGGACCACTCGCCCCGGGGGCCGCCGAACGCCTTCCGTTGCAGCGCCCGGACCTCCCCGCCCAGGAAGCCGCCCTTGAGGACCGGGACGCCGACGGCGCGCCGGCCGGGCCCGAGCCCCGCGGCCAGGCCGGCGAGCGTGCCGCCGGTGCCGCAGGCCACCGCGGCCACGTCCGCCCGGTCCCGCAGCTCCTGACCGAGCGCCGTACAGCCGCGCACGGCGGGGGCGTTGCTGCCGCCCTCGGGGACGACGTACGCGTCCTCGGCGCCGGCCGCGCGCAGGAGCGCCGCCAGGGTGTCCGGCTCGGTCTTGCGGCGGTACGCGGCCCGGTCGGCGAAGTGCAGGCGCATGCCGTCGGCCGCGCACCGGGCGAGCGAGGGGTTGAGCGGCCGGGCGGCCAGTTCCTCGCCGCGGACCACACCGACCGTCGGGAGGCCGAGCAGGCGCCCGGCCGCGGCGGTGGCGCGCAGATGGTTGGACCAGGCGCCGCCGAAGGTCAGCAGCGTACGGCCCGCCGCCGCGTCGAGGTTGGGGGCGAGTTTGCGCCACTTGTTGCCCGTCAGCTCCGGGTGGATCAGGTCGTCCCGCTTGAGCAGCAGGCGGACGCCGTGCCGGGCGAAGCGCTCGTCAGGAGCCTCGTGCAACGGCGACGGCAGCCGCGGCCGCAGGGCGGCGGTGGCGGGCGTCTCGGGGGCGTCGGGGCCGGTCACCCGGACATTGTCGGTCATCTGTTCCCACGCCCGCCCGGTCGCCCCGGGGTCACTGCAGGCGTTTGGCGATCCGCTCGCGCAGCGACTTCATGGTGAACCCGCGCGGGTCCACCTTGCCCGGCTGCCACTCCAGGTGGCCGATGACCGAGCGCTCCGTCCAGCCGTGGTGGCGGCAGACCGCGGCCGACGCCCTCACGACGGCGTCCAGCTGCGCCGCAGGCCACGGGTCCTCGCCGTCGCCGAGGTTCTCGCACTCGAAGCCGTAGAAGTGCCGGTTGCCGTCGGTGTTCGCCTCGTTGTCCGGCGGCAGGCCCTTCTCGGCGATCACCGCGCGCAGGACGTCGTCGTCGCCGAGGCCCGCGTGGTTGGCACGGCCGTATCCGACCAGGTGGACCCGGCCGTCCTTGGTGATCACGCCGTGGCACAGCGGGCCGGGGAGCGAGTCGTACCCGTCCCGGCAGAGCGCGACGGTCCGCGCGCTCCCGGAGGTCACCGTGTGGTGGATCATCACGCCGTGGACAGGGCCCCAGGGGCCCTTGTGGTTGCGGTTGTGGGTCTCCCAGTCGCCGACCTCGACGACGGTGAGCCCCTCGGCCTTGAGTCTGGCCAGGAATCTGCTCGCGGACATGGGTGGGGCCACGCCGCCTCCTTGCGGGCCGCGCCGGCCGCCGGACGCGGCCGCCTCGTACCGCAGCCTTTTACCGGGCGCGTGGAAGCTGAAACAAGGCGTGCGCACGGTGGAGGGGAGCCGCCCGCGGACAGTGGTCAGGACCCGCGGCGCGCACCGCCCCGGCCTCGGGCCCGCCGCCGGAAAGTGCCCACAAAATGCCCAGTGCGCCGCGCGTTCATTCCCGCTCATTCGTGTAATGGCGTTGTCACCCTACGTGCTGGAAGTGTTGTCCGCGCAGTTCAATGCACGATCGGGAGGGCATTTCATGTCGGTAGGCGAAGAGATCCGTACGGACGGGGACCGGCCGCAGAAGAGTCTTGGCACATCCGCCGCGCGGAATCTGGCCACGACCACCAAGTCCGTGCCGCAGATGCAGGAGATCAGCTCGCGCTGGCTGCTGCGCATGCTGCCGTGGGTGAACGTGCAGGGCGGGACCTACCGGGTCAACAGGAGGCTCACCTACGCGGTGGGCGACGGCCGCGTCACGTTCGTGAAGACCGGCGACCGTGTCGAGGTGATCCCCGCCGAGCTGGGTGAACTCCCGGCCCTGCGCGGCTTCGAGGACGAGGAGGTGCTCCAGGAACTGGCCGCCCGTTGCGAGCAGCGCGAGTTCGCCCCGGGCGAACTGCTGGCCGCCTTCGGCAGCCAGGCCGACGAGGTGTTCCTGCTCGCGCACGGCAGGGTCGAGAAGGTCGGCACGGGGCCCTACGGCGACGACTCCGTCCTCGGGGTGCTCGCCGACGGCGCGTACTTCGGCGAGCAGGCGGTCCTCGACTCCGAGGCCATCTGGGAGTACTCGGCCCGGGCCGCCACCGCCTGTACGGTGCTGGCTCTGCCCCGGACCCACATCGAGCAGGTCGCGGAGCGCTCCGACGCCCTGCGCGAGCACTTCCAGCACCTGCGCTCGGTGCCGCAGCAGCGCACCAACAAGTACGGCGAGAAGGCGATCGACCTGTCCGCCGGCCACGCCGGCGAGCCGGACATCCCCGGCACGTTCGTCGACTACGAGTCGGCGCCCCGGCAGTACGAGCTGAGCGTCGCCCAGACCGTGCTCCGCGTCCACACCCGCGTGGCCGACCTCTACAACCAGCCCATGAACCAGACGGAACAGCAGTTGCGGCTCACCGTGGAGGCGCTGAAGGAGCGCCAGGAGCACGAGCTGATCAACAACAGCGAGTTCGGGCTGCTCCACAACTGCGAGTACGACCAGCGCATCCAGCCCCACGACGGGGTGCCGGGCCCCGACGACATGGACGAACTGCTCAGCAGGCGGCGCGGGTCCAAGCTGTTCCTCGCCCACCCGCGCGCGATCGCCGCGTTCGGGCGCGAGCTCAACAAGCGCGGACTGGTGCCCGAGACCGTCGACATCAACGGCAACCGCATCCCGACCTGGCGCGGAGTGCCGATCTTCCCGTGCAGCAAGATCCCGGTGAGCGACGCCAGGACCACCTCGATCATCTGCATGCGAACGGGAGAGGCCGACCAGGGGGTCATCGGCCTGCACCAGACGGGCATCCCCGACGAGATCGAGCCCAGCCTCTCCGTCCGCTTCATGGGCATCAGCGAGCAGGCGATCATGTCGTACCTCGTGACGACCTACTACTCGGCCGCCGTACTGGTGCCGGACGCGCTGGGAGTCCTCGAGAACGTCGAGATCGGCCGTTGGTGACGCCCCGCGGGCGCCGGCCCGCCGTGTCCCCTCCGGCCCGGACGGGTAGACCGACCGGGTATGCGCCCAGCGGCAGCGGAAGCGCCACCGTCCGCCGACTCTCCGAGGAACACCATGGGTGAGTTCACGACGACGGAGACGAAGCACGGCCCGGTCCCGGCCGCCCGGAGGCGGGGCCCGGTCGACGGCCGGGCCCCGGCCGGGCCCAGGGACCCGGGCGGGGAACCGGGAACCGACGACGGGAGGAAGCCCACGGAGCGGCCCGCACCGTTCGACGAACAGGAGGCCGAGGGTCTCCTCGAAGCGGCCCGGGCGTCGGTCGACCCCGAGCTGCGCAGGGCCGTGGCGACCCTGCCCGCCCCGCTGCGGCGGATCGCCCGGTACCACTTCGGCTGGGAGCACGCGGACGGCACCCCCGCGGAGGGCAACGCGGGGAAGGCCGTCCGGCCCGCGCTGGTGCTGGCCGCCACGCGGGCGCTCGGCGGGAGCCACGGCGCGGCCGTTCGGGCCGCGGCGGCGGTGGAGCTGATCCACAACTTCACGCTGCTGCACGACGACGTCATGGACCGGGACGCCACCCGCAGACACCGGCCCACCGTGTGGAGCGTGTTCGGCGACGCCGACGCGATCCTCGCGGGGGACGCGCTGCAGGCACTGGCGCAGCAGATGCTCGCCGAGGACCCGCACCCGGAGGCCCGGGCCGCCGCCGCCCGGATCGCCGCCTGCGTCGTCGAACTGTGCGCGGGACAGCAGGTCGACACCGCCATGGAGCGGCGCAGGCCCGACGAGGTCACCCTCGACGAGTGCCTGGACACGGCGGAGGCCAAGACGGGAGCGCTGCTCGGGTGCGCCTGCGCGGTGGGCGCGCTGTACGCGGGGGCGGGCGACGACGACGTCGAGGCGCTGGACGCGTTCGGCCGGGAGGCCGGGCTCGCCTTCCAGCTCATCGACGACGTGATCGGCATCTGGGGCGATCCGCGGCGCACCGGCAAACCGGCCGGGGCCGACCTGATGGTCCGCAAGAAGTCCCTGCCGGTCGTGGCCGCGCTCACCTCCGGCACCGCGGCCGGCGACGAACTGGCCGAGCTGTACGGCGCGCCGTACGCGGAGGGCGACCTGGAGCGGACCGTCCTCGCCGTCGAGCGGGCGGGAGGCCGCGACTGGGCGCAGGTCCAAGCGGCCGACCGCATGGCGCGGGCCCTGCACCACCTGTCCCTGGCGGTGCCGGACCCGGAGGCGGCCGGCGGCCTGCTGGCGCTGGCGGAGTTCGTCACCCGGCGCAGCGCGTAGCGCGCGGCGGTGGCGCCCGGTGGCGGCAGCCGTGCGGACGCGCGGGGCCGCCACCGGGACCGGGAGGCGGCGGCCGCCGTGCCCCGAACGCCGGAGCGTCCGGGGTCGCGTGGTGTCCGACGGCGGCGCGCGATCACGGACTCCGGTCCCGCGGGCCCCGCACACCCCTGGTGTGCGGGGCCCGTCCCCCTGACCGCCGCGCCGGCGCGGGCCGTCCGCGGGCTCGGCTGTCGGGTCCCCGTGTCCCGCCCTACTCTGGGGACATGGGCACTGACAAGCACGTCTGTCCCACCTGCGGCCGGGCCGTCCCGACGGTCGTCACCAGGCGCAAGACCCTGGGCGCGTACGTGCCCGTGTGGGGCCCCGGACCCTGTGGCGACCCCGAGTGCGCGGCCTACGAGACCGACGGCTCGGAGGCGGGCCGGTCCCGGCACGAGGCCGCGCACGGCCGGCACGGGCGCAGCCACCGGCGGATGCCCGGGCGCGGGGACGGCGCGCCGTCCGGAGGCGGGAACGACCGGGGCCGGAGCGCCGGACCGGGCCGCGAGGGCGGGCCGGAGCCCGTCGTGGAGCAGCATCCGGAGGCGCCCGGGGACGGCGGTCCGAAGAAGGCGTGAAGGAAGCTCTGGGCGCATGTCGCGTGAAGCCCCGGCTTCCCGCAGGACTTCGGCCGGGAACGGCCGTCGGAGTGGTGCGGCCCGGGCGGCGGTGCACGCCTGCGACGGCGGCGTGGCCGGGGCGGCGGAGCGCGGCGGGGGCGAGGACGACGGTGGTGCGGCCGGGACGGTGCGGCGGCACGGCCGCGGGGACCGGCCGGGAGGGCGCCCGGCCGGAGCGGACGGGCGGACCACGCACCAGGCCCCCCGGTCGCGCCGTGCGGCGGGGCCGGGGGGCCGGGTGCGGGCGGACGACGCCGCGGACGGCAGGCGCCCGCGGGTCCTCCGGAACAGGGCCGGAAGACCGGTCAGGCCTTCTTGGTCTCCCAGAAGATCTTGTCGATCTGGGCGATGTAGTCCAGGGCCTTCTGGCCCGTGGCCGGGTCCTTCGACGCCTTGGCGGCCGAGAGGGCCTTCAGGGTGTCGTTGACCAGCTGGTGCAGCTCCGGGTACTTCTCGAAGTGCGGAGCCTTGAAGTAGTCGCTCCACAGCACGGAGACGTGGTGCTTGGCCAGCTCGGCGCGCTGCTCCTTGATGATGGTGGCGCGCGTCTGGAAGTGCGGGTCGTCGTTGGCGGCCATCTTCTCCTGCACGGCCTTCACCGACTCCGCCTCGATGCGGGCCTGGGCCGGGTCGTACACGCCGCACGGCAGGTCGCAGTGGGCGCTGACCGTGACCTTGGGGGCAAACAGGCGGGAGAGCATGGGTGCTGTCCTTCCTCGTGATCGTCTTCTCAGGTGGGACATTACTCCGTGGGCGACCTGTTTTCGCGGGTGCCCCCATGGGCTTAGGACAAAAGTCCGGGGTGAGACTGGGACTGGTGGAGGAGAGGACCGGGGAGGTGCCGGTGATGCCGGAGCTGCCGCAGGAGACCGAACGGGGGAGGGCCCTCGTTCCGCTGGGCACGGCCGAGGTGACGGGTCCGTCGATGGTGCCCACGCTGCACCACGGGGACCGGCTCGTCGTGCAGTACGGGGCCCGGGTCAAACCCGGTGACGTGATCGTCCTGCGCCATCCGTTCCAGCAGGACCTGCTGGTCGTCAAGCGGGCCGCCGAGCGGCGCGAGGGCGGCTGGTGGGTGCTGGGGGACAACGCCTACGCGGGCGGCGACAGCACGGACTACGGCACCGTCCCCCAGGACCTGGTGCTGGCCAAGGTGCGGGCCCGTTTCCGCCCGCGCCGGGCCGATCAGCGCTCGCCGCTGGCCGTGCTGCGCTGGGCGCTGTCCGCCGTGCGGCCGGTCCTGTCCGACCGGTCGGCCTCCAGGCGTTTGCGGGCGCGGTAGGCCGCCACGTTGGCGCGGGTGGCGCAGCGGTCCGAGCAGTAGCGCCGGGAGCGGTTGGTGGAGGTGTCCAGGTAGGCGTTGCGGCACGGCGCCGCCTCGCACAGGCCCAGGCGGTCCACGCCGTACTCGGTGAGGTGGAAGGCCAGTCCCATGGCGGCGATGGCGGCGTAGCCCGCGGTCGCGTTGGAGGGGTGGTCCGCCAGGTGCATGTGCCACAGCGGACGGCCGTCGTCGTCGCGGAAGTCGTGCCCGGAGATCTGCGGGCTCACCGGGAACTCCAGGAGGAGGGAGTTCAGCAGGTCCACGGCGAGGGTCTCGTCGTCGGCGTCCGCCGCCTCGAAGACCGCGCGCAGCCGGGCGCGCACCGAGCGGAAGCGCGTCACGTCCGCGTCCGTGGCGCGCCGCGCCGCGGACGAGTTGCCCCCGAAGAGGTCACGGACCGCGTCGACCGAGGTGAGTGAGTCCTTGCCCCGGGCCGGCTCCTCGCTGTTGACGAGACGTACGGCGTAGTCCGAGTAATAGGCCAGTTCCACTTGTAGTCCTTACGAGGGCGCTCTATGGTCGTGCGTGCGGACACGTAACAGATGGCTGTCCATCCAGGGTATTACGCACGACAAAGGGTGAGGGGTGTCATGACGACCACGACCGGGGCCGACTGGCAGGCATGGCAGGAGAGCTGGGACCGCCAGCAGGAGTGGTACATGCCGGACCGCGAGGAGCGCTTCCGGGTGATGCTCGACATGGTGGAGGCGCTGGTGGGCCCGGCCCCGCGCGTCCTGGACCTGGCCTGCGGCACCGGCAGCATCACGGCGCGGCTGCTCGACCGCCTCCCGGGGGCCACGAGCACCGGGGTCGACCTCGACCCCGCGCTGCTGACGATCGCGGAGGGCACCTTCGCGGGCGACGACCGGGTCTCCTTCGTCACCGCGGACCTCACGGACCCCGGCTGGACGTCGGCCCTGCCGTACGACTCCTACGACGCCGTCCTCACCGCGACCGCCCTCCACTGGCTGCACAGCGAACCCCTCGCGGTCCTCTACGGTCGGGTCGCGGAGCTGGTCCGCGACGGCGGTGTGTTCATGAACGCGGACCACATGATCGACGAGTCCACGCCCCGGATCAACGCCGCCGAGCGCGCGCAGCGGCACGCGCGCATGGACGAGGCCAGGAAGGCGGGCGCGCTGGACTGGGCCGACTGGTGGGCGCTGGCCGCGCGCGACCCGCTGCTCGCCGAGCCGACGGCCCGCCGGTTCGAGATCTACGGGGAGCACGCCGACGGGGACACCCCCTCCGCCGACTGGCACGTGCGCGTGCTGCGGGAGAAGGGCTTCGGCGAGGCCCGCACGGTCTGGCGCTCGCCCGCGGACGCGCTGGTCCTCGCGCTCAAGTAGCGGCGCCCGCGAGGGCGGACGAGCAGCGGTGCCCGCGAGGGCGGACGGCGGTACGGCGAAGGGGCGGCACGGACATCCCGTACCGCCCCCTTCCGCGTCCGCACGCCCCGCCGCGCTACAGCACCTTCGACAGGAACGACTGCGTCCGCTCGTGCTGCGGGTTCGTCAGCACCTCGCGGGGGCTGCCGGACTCGACGACCACGCCGCCGTCCATGAAGACCAGGCTGTCGCCGACCTCGCGGGCGAAGCCCATCTCGTGGGTGACGACGACCATCGTCATGCCCGACTCGGCGAGGTCGCGCATGACGTCGAGGACGTCGCCGACCAGCTCCGGGTCGAGGGCCGAGGTCGGCTCGTCGAACAGCATCAGCTTGGGGTCCATCGCGAGCGCGCGGGCGATCGCCACGCGCTGCTGCTGGCCGCCGGAGAGCTGCGAGGGGTAGTTGCCCGCCTTGTCGGCCAGGCCCACGCGCTCCAGGAGCCGGCCCGCGCGCTCCCGTGCCTCGGCCTTGCTCACGCCCTTGACCTGGACCGGTGCCTCCATGACGTTCTCGATCGCCGTCATGTGCGGGAAGAGGTTGAAGCGCTGGAAGACCATGCCGATGTCCCGGCGCTTCAGGGCGACCTCGCTGTCCTTCAGCTCGTACAGCCTGTCGCCCTTCTGGCGGTAGCCGACCAGCTCGCCGTCGACGTAGAGACGTCCGGCGTTGATCTTCTCGAGGTGGTTGATGCACCTCAGGAAGGTGGACTTGCCGGAGCCGGAGGGGCCGATCAGGCAGAACACCTCGCCGGACCTCACCTCCAGGTCGATGCCCTTGAGGACCTCGACGGGACCGAAGGACTTGTGGACGCCCTCGGCCTTGACCATGGCGGTCGGGCCGGTCCCGGCGGGCTCGGTGGTCTCGGCGGTCATGCGGCGGCCCCCTTCCGGTTCGAGAAGGACGTCAGGTTGGCTCTGACCTTCTGCCACGGGGTGGGCGGCAGCTGGCGGCTGGAGCCGCGTGCGTAGTACCGCTCGACGTAGTACTGCCCGACGCTCAGGACCGAGGTGAGGATCAGGTACCAGGCGGCGGCCAGGAAGTACATCTCCACGGGCGCGCCCGAGGTCTGCCCGATGTCCTGGGCGTAGCGGAACAGCTCGTAGAACTGGACCACCGACACCAGCGAGGTCGTCTTGAGCATGTTGATGACCTCGTTGCCCGTCGGGGGCACGATGACGCGCATGGCCTGCGGGATGACGATGCGGCGCAGCGTCTTGGAGTGGCTCATGCCGAGCGCGTGGCTGGCCTCGGTCTGGCCCTCGTCGACCGAGAGCAGGCCGGCGCGGCAGATCTCGGCCATGTACGCGGCCTCGTTCAGGCCCAGGCCCAGCAGCGCCGTCAGCAGCGGCGTCATGAAGCTGGACCAGTAGTCCTTGTAGATCGGGCCGAGGTTGATGTACTCGAAGACCAGGCCCAGGTTGAACCAGACCACGAGCTGCACCAGGACCGGCGTGCCCCGGAAGAACCAGATGTAGAACCAGGCGATGGACGACGTCACCGGGTTCCTCGACAGGCGCATGACCGCCAGCAGGATGCCGCCGACGATGCCGATCAGCATCGACAGGACCGTCAGCAGGAGCGTCTGCCCGACGCCCTTGAGGATGCGGTCGTCGAAGAAGTAGTCGGGGACGGCCTGCCAGTTGATCTTGCCCTGGGCGAAGGCGTAGACGATCGAGGCGAGGACCGCGAGGGCGACGACCGCCGCGACGTACCGCCCGTAGTGCCGGACCGGAACGGCCTTGATGGCCTCCGGTCCGGCGGGCGGTGCGGCGTCCGGCCGGTCCGTCTTGTCTATGTCAACAGTCACGGATGGTGCCTTTCAGCGGCTGGGGGAGGGTCCGCGTGCGGTCACTTGCCGCCGTTGATCGTGGCCTCGTCGACCGCGCCCGCCTCGACGCCCCACTTGGCGATGACCTTGCCGTACGAGCCGTCCTCGATGACCGCGTCGAGCGCGGCCTTCAGGGCGTCCCGCAGCTGGGTGTTGGACTTGGCCACCGCGATGCCGTACGGCGCCGCCTCGACCTGCTCGCCGACCAGCTCGAAGTCCTTGCCGCCGCCCGAGGTCTTCACCGCGTACGCGGCGACCGGGAAGTCGGAGGAGCCGGCGTCGGCACCGCCCGCGCGCAGCCGCGTCTGGGCCTGCTGGTCGTTGTCGAAGGCCTCGATGGAGAGGGTCTCGCCCTTGGGACACTTCTCGGCCTGCTCCTTGGCGAGGTCGTGCGAGACGGTGCCGCGCTGCACCACGACCTTCTTGCCGCACAGGTCGTCCCAGGTCTTGATGGACTGGTCGTCGCCCTTCCTGGTGTAGATCGAGACACCCGCGGTGAAGTAGTCGACGAAGTCGACGCCCTCGCCGACCTTCTTGCCGGTGTCGGAGTCGACGCCCTCCTGGCGGTCCTTGGTGTCCGTCATGGCCGACATGGCGATGTCGTAGCGCTTGGAGCGCAGACCCGTCAGCAGCGTGTCGAAGGTGCCGTTCTCGAACTCGAACCTCACCCCGAGCTGCTTGCCCATCGCGTCCGCGAGGTCGGGGTCGATGCCGACGGTCTTGCCGGACTTGTCCTTGAACTCGACCGGCGCGTACGCGATGTCGGAGCCGACCTTGATGACGCCCGCGTCCCGGATCGCCTGCGGCAGCTTGTCGGCCAGCGGCGCGGAGTCCGCCGCGCTGCCCGAGTCCTTCTTGTCGTTCTTCGTCTGGTCGCCGCATCCGGACAGCAGCAGGGCGCCGGCGACCGCGAGCGCGCCGACCACTGCTGTCCGGGAACGGGTGGCGGTCGTGCGACGGATGAGGCGTGCGGTCATGGTGGATTCCTCCGGCGGATGAACGGAAAGCAGCCGATGGGTCGACGAGAACACACACCATCGGGTGTCGCGACCTCGTGTGTTGACGGCATCTTGCCATTCGGACGGCGCCCCTCAGGGTGCCGGTCATGTCAAAATCGGATAACGGGCGGCCCCCGATCCGCGCGGAGACCGGCCCGCGCGGCCGGATCTTGTGCGGGTACCTCCCGCTCCGGCCGGAAGATCTCCGGCGCATCTCACGATGCGGGCCACGCGTTTCCTCGCGCTCGCGGCGGCCCGGCGTTTCCCGGGGCCTTGTCCGCATATTCGACTATGAGTCATGTCACCGCCGCGCGGCCTTCGCGCCACGGACTCGTCCGGGGCGGCGTCCGTCCGGTAGAAAAGTTCCTTACACCCCTCATCCGGGGCTCAGGGCGCGTGTGCGGCGCGCCCGTCGCGCAGGGACCCGTGCGTACCAGCCAGTCAGGGTCCTGTGCGGTGCCCGCCCACCCCTCACCAGGAGTGGACACCCTCAACCTTTAAGACTTAAGGGGTAAGACAAGTGGCAGCGGAGATCGTCAATCCTCGCAGCGACAGCAGTACGGGCCACGACGGCGAAGCGGAGTCGGCCGAATCCCCCGGGAGCGACGCGCTCACCTTCGACCCGGCGTTCGCCCTGCACCGCGGCGGCAAGATGGCCGTGAAGGCCACGGTGCCGGTCCGGGACAAGGACGACCTGTCCCTGGCGTACACCCCGGGCGTCGCGAAGGTGTGCAGCGCCATCGCGGAGCAGCCCGAACTCGTCCACGACTACACCTGGAAGTCGTCGGTGGTCGCCGTCGTGACCGACGGCACCGCCGTCCTCGGACTCGGCGACATCGGCCCGGAGGCCTCGCTCCCCGTGATGGAGGGCAAGGCGATCCTGTTCAAGCAGTTCGGCGGCGTGGACGCGGTGCCGATCGCGCTGGACTGCACGGGGGTCGACGAGATCGTCGACACCGTGTCCCGGCTCGCGCCCTCCTTCGGCGGCGTCAACCTGGAGGACATCTCGGCGCCGCGCTGCTTCGAGATCGAGCGCCGGCTCCAGGAGCGCCTGGACATCCCGGTCTTCCACGACGACCAGCACGGTACGGCCGTCGTCACGCTGGCGGCCCTGCGCAACGCCGCGCGGCTCACCGGGCGCTCGCTGGGCGACCTGCGGGGCGTGATCTCGGGCGCGGGCGCGGCCGGCGTGGCCATCGCCAAGTTCCTGATCGAGGCCGGGATCGGCGACGTGGCGGTCGCGGACCGCAAGGGCATCGTCTCGGCCGACCGGGAGGACCTGACCCCGGTCAAGCGGGAGCTGGCGTCGATCACGAACAAGGCCGGGCTGACCGGTTCGCTGGAGTCCGCGCTGGCGGGCGCCGACGTCTTCATCGGCGTCTCCGGCGGCACGGTGCCGGAGGCCGCGGTGGCCTCGATGGCCGAGGGCGCGTTCGTCTTCGCCATGGCCAACCCCAACCCCGAGGTGCACCCCGAGGTCGCCCACAAGTACGCGGCCGTGGTCGCCACCGGGCGGTCCGACTTCCCGAACCAGATCAACAACGTCCTGGCCTTCCCCGGCATCTTCGCCGGGGCGCTGCAGGTCCGGGCCTCCCGGATCACGGAGACGATGAAGATCGCGGCGGCCGAGGCGCTGGCCGCGGTCGTCGGCGACGACCTCGCCGCCGACTACGTCATCCCGTCGCCGTTCGACGAGCGCGTGGCCCCCGCGGTCACCGCGGCGGTGGCCGCGGCGGCCCGGGCGGAGGGCGTGGCCCGGCGCTGAGCCGCAGGCCGACGGGTGTCCGCGAGCCGTTCGCGGGCACCCGTCGGCGCCGTGCCGGCGGACGGTGGCGCGGCGGGGCGAGGCGGTCGCACGGTGACGAGGGGTGGATCCACCGGACCGGCCGCCCGGCGCGCGGTGCCGGACGGGCGCGTGTGCGACGTGAACGGGGCTCCCCCGCCGTGTACGGAACGGCGGGGGAGCCCCGCTGTTCCGCAGGTGGCCCGCGTGGTGCGGTGGCGGCACCGCTTGCCCCGAGCCGGAGCCAGGGGTACGGGTCCGGGGGACGCGTGTCACAGCGAGGCGCGGTTCCTTCGGGCCGGACGCGGTCCTAGGGTCGGGGCATGTTCGCTGCCTACGCCGCCCGCATCGACCGTGACCAGCCGCTGAACGGACTGGAGCTGGGGGAGCGTCCCGCCCCCGTGGCCCGCCCGGGCTGGACCACGGTGAACGTCAGAGCCGCTTCCCTGAACCACCACGACCTCTGGTCGCTGCGCGGGGTCGGTCTCTCGCAGGACAGACTGCCGATGATCCTCGGCTGCGACGCCGCCGGGACCGACGAGGACGGCAACGAGGTCGTCCTGCACTCCGTCATCGGGCAGTCCGGCCACGGGGTCGGCCCCCGGGAGCCGCGCTCCATCCTCACCGAGCGGTACCAGGGCACCTTCGCCGAGCAGGTCTCCGTGCCCACCTGGAACGTCCTGCCCAAGCCCCGGGAGCTCTCCTTCGAGGAGGCCGCCTGCCTGCCCACCGCCTGGCTCACCGCGTACCGCATGCTCTTCACCAACGCGGGCGTGCGGCCCGGCGACTCGGTCCTCGTCCAGGGCGCGGGCGGCGGTGTCGCCACGGCGGCGATCGTGCTCGGGAAGGCGGCGGGGCTGCGGGTCTTCGCGACCAGCCGCGACGAGGCCAAGCGCGAGCGCGCCGTCGAACTGGGCGCGGCGGACGCCTTCGAGCCCGGCGCCCGGCTGCCGCAGCGCGTGGACGCCGTCATCGAGACGGTCGGCGCCGCCACCTGGTCGCACTCGGTGAAGTCCCTGCGGCCCGGCGGCACCCTGGTGATCTCGGGTGCCACCAGCGGCGACCGCCCCTCGCACGCCGAGCTGACCCGCATCTTCTTCCTCGAACTCAAGGTGGTCGGTTCCACCATGGGCACCAAGGACGAGCTGGAGGACCTCCTGTCCTTCTGCGCCGCGACCGGCGTACGCCCCGTCGTCGACGAGGTGCTTCCGCTGGACCGCGCCCGCGAGGGCTTCGAGCGGATGGAGTCGGGCGGCCAGTTCGGCAAGATCGTGCTGACGGCTTCGTGACCCGGGCCGGACCGGCTGCCCGATGTCCGGACCGCTGCCCGGCCCGGTGCCCGGTGGTCCGCGCCCCGGTGTGTCCGGTGGTCCGTGGCCGCCGGACACACCCTGCGCGCCGGGCGCCCGCCGTACTCAGTTCCCGGGCGTACGCGGTGTGCGCAGGGCCGCCCCTATGTGGGCCGCCGCCGTCGACAGATGGCGCCGGGCCTCGCGCAGCTGCTCCTCCGACACGCCGTGGTCGCGGGCCGTGTCCCTGATGTCGTCGCGGAAGCGGTCCAGGAGGCGGTCCAGGTCGCGCGCCGGGTCACCGGTCGACTCCTCGTGCGCCCACGAGGGTTCGTAGCCGGCGGGGAAGTCCTCGCGCGTGACCGTGTACTCCGGCTCCGGCGCCGGAGCCGTCCCCTGGCGCCCGAACCCGAAGTCCTTCCCGGCCGCCCTGCCGAAGTCCCCGAACTCCTTGGCCAGTTCGGACAGGCCCTCCCGCAGCCCCGTCGGCCAGTCGCCCCGGGCGAAGTGGTCCTGCACCTGCTCCTGCACGCGCCGGGCGACCCGCTGCAGCTCCTCCTGGGCCTGGGCCCGTGCCCTCTCCTGGGCCTCCTTGGCCTGGCGGCGGGCCCGCTGGGCCTCCTCGCGCGCCCGCCGGCTCTCGTCCTTGGCCCGCCGGGTCTGCTCCTTCCACTCCTGCCTGACCCGGCGCATCTCCTCCTTCGCGGCACGCCAGGAGTCGCTGTCCGCGTACCCCGCGAAGTCCCCGGGGAAGCGCTCGTGCTCGCCCCGCCGTCCCTTGTCGCCGCCGCCCGCCGCGCCGTCGCGCGCCTCGTCCGCCGCCGCCCGCATCTCGCGCCGCAGATCGCCCGCGGCGCCCCGGACGTCGGCCCGGATCTCCGCCGCCAGCTCCGCGACCGACTCGCGGATCTCCAGCTCCAGGTCGGCCAGCTCGCCGCTGCGGTCGGCCAGTTCGGCACGGCCCGCGTCGGTGATCGCGTACACCTTGCGGCCGCCCTCGGAGGTGTGCGTGACCAGGCCCTCCGCCTCCAGCTTGGCGAGGCGGGGGTACACGGTGCCGGCCGAGGGCGCGTACAGCCCCTGGAAGCGCTCCTCCAGGAGCCGGATCACCTCGTAGCCGTGGCGCGGGGCCTCGTCCAGCAGTTTGAGCAGGTACAGCCGCAGGCGGCCGTGGGCGAAGACGGGAGGCATGTCAGAGCCCCTTCTCGTGGGTCGTACCGGGGGGCGGGGTCGTGCTGTCGCCGGGACCGGGGGTCCCGCCGGCCGTGCCCCCCGACGGCGCGTCCCGCGGTGACGGAGCGCCGGTCCCGGTGCCGGGGACGCGCGGTGACGGGGTGTCGGGGCCGGGGACCGGTCCCGGGGCGGTGGACGGGGCCGGCTCGTCCCAGGGGGTGTCCTCGGACGGGGGCCGGCGCAGCAGGGCGATCGACCCGGACACGGTCGTCGCCTTCAGCCGGCCGCTGCCCGCGCCGAGCCTACCGGTGATCCTCTTGGCCCCCCACTGGCCGCTGACCCGCAGGTCCTCGAAGGCGTTGGAGACCGCTCCGCTCGCCGTGTTCACCTCCACCTCCGCGTCCGCCGGGTGCGGCAGCCGGATCGCGATCTCGCCCGAGACGCTGGTCAGGCTCATGTCGGTGGGCCCGTCCGAGGCGTCCAGGTCGAGGATCATCGACCCGCTCACCGAGTCGGCCCGCACGGTGGAACCGGCGCACTCGACGACGGTCAGGTCGCCGGAGACCGAGTGGAAGCGCAGGTCGCCGCCGAGGGCCTGGGCCTCCAGGTTCCCGGAGACGGTGGTGGCGCGTACGGGTCCGGAGAGGCCGACCAGCGTGGTGTCGCCGGTGACGCCCTTCACCTCCGTCCGCCCGGCCGTGCCCGAGACCATCGCCGCGGCGCCGACCACGCCCACCTCCACCGGTATGTGCGCCGGGACCGCCAGCGAGACCGTCGCGCTGCGGTGCCGGCCCTTGCGGTCGAGCCAGCCGAGGAGGTTCCTCCACGGCAGGTCCTCGTACGCCACCGTCAGTGTGCCGTCCTTCCGGGTCACGGTCAGCGGGGGCCCCTCCAGCTCCGTGACCTCCAGACGGGCGGGACCCTCGTCCACTCCGACCACGTTCACCGTGCCGTTGACGATCCGCACGTGGAGGGCCGCCACGGGGTCGTCGAACGTGAGCTTCCCGGGCTCTGCGACGGACCACTCGGACATGGTGCTGACCTCCTCGGCCGGAGCGGGCGCGACGCGCCATATCGCGTCTTGTGTCAAACACGATATATCGCGGACCCGGAAAGTCAAGGGCGGGCGGAAGCGCTGTGGACAGCCACGGGAGACGTCTGCCGGGTGCGCTGGGGAACGGCCTCCGGGTGCGCGGGAAGACGCCTCCGCGCGTACTGAGGGGTGTCCCCAGGTGTGTCCCCCAGGTGTGCTTCGGGGCGGGTCGGGGGGAGCCTGGCCGGATGTGGCGCCTGACCGGATGTGGCGGCGCGGCGGCGCGGTGGCGCACGATCGGACTCGGATACGGGCGAAGCAGGGCGAACTGCCCTAGCGTAGGACCATGCCGACGACCGATGGGAGCCCGTCCCGGGCATCCGGTGCCCTGCTGCTGTGCCGAGCGGAAGCGACGGCCGTCGGCCCCGCCGCCCGGCTCCTGCGCACCCGCGTCCTGCTGCTCCCGGCGGGCCGCGGCTGGAGCCTGCTCGTGCCCGAGGGGCGGCCCCTGCCGTACGACGACGAGCCCGTCGACCGCTTCGTCGGCGGCTGGGCCGTCGCGCTCGCGGTCGCGGTCCCCTGCCCCGTGCTGGCCCTGTGGTGGGACGAGGAGCGCAGCGGGTACACCCTGGCCTCCGGCTTCCGCCGCTCCGTCGGCTACGAGTGGCTGGCGAACGGCACGCCCGTCGGCGAGGACGAGGCCATGCGCACGTTCGCCGCGCGCCTCGGTCTGGACCCGGTCCTCGACATGCAGTCCCTGGACGGACTGACGCGGCCCGACCCCGCGGCCGACGCCCGGGCCCGGCTGCGCGGTCTGCTCGCCGTGCTCACGCGCGTGGGAGTGGCCCTCCCCGCCGGTCTCGCCCCCGGCGTCCCGGCCGACCGGCTGTACGAGTCCGCCCGCGTCCTGCCCCACGCGCTGCCCGCCGACCGGGCCGCCGGACGTGACGCCGGAGCGTCCGCCGGGCGGGGCGCGGCCGACGGGGACGCCGGCGCCGAAGAGGGCGGCACCGAAGCGGGCGGCCGCCCGGCTCCTGCGCGCGGCACCGACCGGGTGCGCGAGGCGGCGCGGGCGGTGGGCGCGGACGACCGCGCCCTGGCCGTCGCCCACCTCGCGGCCGGTGTGCCGGTCACGGTCTGGGGCGTGTGCCGCCGGAGCGCCGGCTGGACCGCCGCGGGCACGCTGCTGCTGGCGCACGGCGCGCTGGGCCTCGCCCGCGTCTCCCGCGCCTCACGGGCGCTCCCCGGCTGACGCGGCGGCCCGCCGGTCCGTTCGCGCTCCCGTCCGTACGTGCGTGCGCACCCGTGCGCGCAGTGGCCCTGCGTACGGTGGCCGTCGCGAGCGCGCCCTCACGCGCGCCCGCGCGTACGGCGGCCCTACTCGTCGTCCTCGTCGTCCAGGCGGGCCAGCCACGTCGCGAGGCGTTCCACCGGCACCTCGAAGTCCGGGTTGAGATCGACGAACGTCCGCAGCTGTTCGGCGAGCCACTCGAAGGTGACCTCCTCCTCGCCGCGCCGCTTCTCCAGTTCCTCGATGCCTCGGTCGGTGAAGTACATACGGCCAGGATATGCGGTGCGCCGGGCGGTCCGGGCCCGTACCCGGACCGCCCGGGGACGCCCCGGCACGGCGGGCCCGGGCCCGGCCGGAGAACGCCCGAGGGCCCGGCCCCCGAGCGTCTCCGCTCGGGGGCCGGGCCCTCGGTCACGCGGTGCCGGCCCGGGGGCCGGAGGCCGGATCAGGCCTCGAACACCTCACGCACCAGCTGCTCCTGCTCGGCCTGGTGCCGCTTCGCCGAGCCCACGGCCGGGGACGACGAGTGCGGGCGCGAGATGCGGCGCAGGCGCTCGCCGTGCGGGACGTCGGCGCCGACCGCCAGGTCCAGGTGGTCGATCAGGTTGAGCGCGATGAACGGCCAGGCACCCTGGTTCGCCGGCTCCTCCTGGGCCCACAGGTACTTCTCCGCGTTCGGGTACTTCGCGATCTCCGCCTGGAGCTCGGCACCCGGCAGCGGGTACAGGCGCTCGATGCGGATGATCGCGGTGTCCGTCACGCCGCGCTTCTGCCGCTCGGCGTCGAGGTCGTAGTAGACCTTGCCGGCGCAGAAGACGACCTTCCTCACCGCGGCCGGGTCCACCGACGCGTCGCCGATGACCGGCCGGAACTGGCCGCTCGTGAACTCCTCCGCCTTCGACGCCGCGGCCTTCAGGCGCAGCATCGACTTCGGGGTGAAGACGACCAGCGGCTTGTGGTGCGGGTTGTGCACCTGCCACCGCAGGAGGTGGAAGTAGTTCGCCGGGGAGGTCGGCATGGCGACGGTCATGTTGTTCTGCGCGCACAGCTGCAGGAACCGCTCCGGGCGGGCCGAGGAGTGGTCCGGGCCCTGGCCCTCGTAGCCGTGCGGGAGCAGCAGGGTCACACCGGAGGTCTGGCCCCACTTCTGCTCGGCGGAGGAGATGAACTCGTCCACCACCGTCTGCGCGCCGTTGACGAAGTCGCCGAACTGCGCCTCCCACATGACGAGCGCGTCGGGGCGGGCCAGCGAGTAGCCGTACTCGAAGCCCATCGCCGCGTACTCGGAGAGCAGCGAGTCGTAGACGTTGTAGCGCGCCTGGTCCTCGGAGAGGTACAGCAGCGGCGTGTAGTCCTCGCCGGTCTCGCGGTCGATCAGCACCGCGTGGCGCTGGCCGAAGGTGCCGCGGCGGGAGTCCTGGCCCGAGAGGCGCACCGGGGTGCCCTCCAGGAGCAGGGAGCCGATCGCGAGGGTCTCGCCCATGCCCCAGTCGATGGTGCCGTCCTCGACCATCGCCGCGCGGCGCTGCAGCTGCGGCAGCAGGCGCGGGTGCACGGTGATGTGGTCGGGGATGTTGACCTGCGACTCGGCGATCCGCTTGACGACCTCGGTGGAGACGGCCGTGCTGACCGCCACCGGGAACTCCGCCTGCGGGTCGGGCGACGCGATCGGGGCCGGGTTCGAGGTGGCCTCGCGGACCTCGGTGAAGACCTTTTCCAGCTGGCCCTGGTAGTCCTGCAGCGCCTGCTCGGCCTCTTCCAGGGTGATGTCGCCCCGGCCGATGAGGGACTCGGTGTAGAGCTTGCGCACCGAGCGCTTCTTGTCGATCAGGTCGTACATCAGCGGCTGGGTGAAGGCCGGGTTGTCCGACTCGTTGTGACCGCGGCGGCGGTAGCAGATGAGGTCGATCACCACGTCCTTGTTGAACGCCTGGCGGAACTCGAAGGCCAGCCGGGCGACGCGGACGACGGCCTCGGGGTCGTCGCCGTTCACGTGGAAGATCGGGGCCTCGATCATGCGGGCCACGTCCGTGGCGTACATGGACGAACGCGAGGACTCGGGGGCCGCGGTGAAGCCGACCTGGTTGTTGATGACGACGTGGACCGTGCCGCCGGTGCGGTAGCCGCGCAGCTGCGACATGTTCAGCGTCTCGGCCACGACGCCCTGGCCGGCGAAGGCCGCGTCGCCGTGGAGGGCGACCGGCAGGACGGTGAAGTCCGTGCCGCCCTTGTTGATGATGTCCTGCTTGGCGCGGGCGACGCCCTCCAGGACCGGGTCGACCGCCTCCAGGTGCGAGGGGTTCGCGGTCAGCGAAACCTTGATCTGCTCGCCGTCGAGGCCGGTGAAGACGCCCTCGGCGCCCAGGTGGTACTTCACGTCGCCGGAGCCGTGCATCGACTTCGGGTCGAGGTTGCCCTCGAACTCGCGGAAGATCTGGGCGTAGGACTTGCCGACGATGTTGGCCAGCACGTTCAGGCGGCCGCGGTGGGCCATGCCGATGACGACCTCGTCCAGGCGCGACTCGGCGGCCGAGTCGAGGACCGCGTCGAGCAGCGGGATGACGGACTCGCCGCCCTCCAGGGAGAAGCGCTTCTGGCCGACGTACTTCGTCTGCAGGAAGGTCTCGAAGGCCTCCGCCGCGTTCAGCCGGCGCAGGATGCGCAGCTGCTCCTCGCGCTCCGGCTTGGAGTGCGGGCGCTCCACGCGGTCCTGGATCCACTTGCGCTGCTTGGGGTCCTGGATGTGCATGTACTCGATGCCGGTGGTGCGGCAGTACGAGTCGCGCAGCACGCCGAGGATGTCGCGCAGCTTCATCATCGACTTGCCGGCGAAGCCGCCGACCGCGAACTCGCGCTCCAGGTCCCACAGGGTGAGCCCGTGCTCGTTGACGTCGAGGTCGGGGTGCTTGCGCTGGCGGTACTCCAGCGGGTCGGTGTCGGCCATGACGTGGCCGCGGACCCGGTAGGAGTGGATCAGCTCGAAGACGCGGGCGGCCTTGGTGACGTCGTCGTCGTGGCTGGCGTCGATGTCCTTGAGCCAGCGGACCGGCTCGTAGGGGATGCGCAGCGACTCGAAGATCTCGTCGAAGAAGCCGTTCTCGCCGAGCAGCAGGTTCGCCACGATGCGCAGGAACTCGCCGGAGGCGGCGCCCTGGATGACCCGGTGGTCGTAGGTCGACGTGAGCGTCATGACCTTGGAGATGCCGAGCTTGTTCAGGGTGTCCTGGGAGGTGCCCTGGAACTCCGCCGGGTAGTCCATGGAGCCGACGCCCATGATGACCGACTGGCCGGGCATCAGGCGGGGCACGGAGTGGACGGTGCCGAGGCCGCCGGGGTTGGTCAGGGAGACCGTCACGCCGGTGAAGTCGTCCATCGTGAGCTTGCCCTCGCGGGCGCGGCGGACGATGTCCTCGTAGGCCTGCCAGAACTCGAAGAAGTTCATGGTCTCGGCCTTCTTGATGGCCGCGACGACCAGCTGGCGGTCACCGTTGGGCTTCACCAGGTCGATGGCCAGGCCGAGGTTGACGTGGGCCGGCTTGACCAGGGTCGGCTTGCCGTCCTTCTCGCCGAACGACCAGTTCATCGACGGCATGGCCTTGATGGCCTGCACCATCGCGTAGCCGATGAGGTGGGTGAAGGAGATCTTCCCGCCCCGGGCCCGCTTGAGGTGGTTGTTGATGACGATGCGGTTGTCGAACAGCAGCTTCACCGGGACCGCGCGCACGGACGTGGCCGTGGGCAGCTCCAGCGAGGCGTTCATGTTCTTGGCGACGGCGGCGCCGGGGCCGCGCAGCGTGACGTACTCCGGGCCCTCGGGCGCCTCGGCGGCCGGGGCGGCCTTCGCGGCGGCCGGCTTCGGGGCGGGCGCCGCGGCGGGCTTCGCCGGAGCGGGCGCCTGGGCCGGGGCCGCGGCGGCGGGCTGGGGGGCCGGGGCGGCCTGCGCAGGCGCTGCGGGGGCGGCGGGAGCGGTCTTGGCCGGCGCGGCCGGAGCCGCGGGGGCGGGCTTCGCCGGGGCGGCGTCCGCGGCCCCCGCGGCCGCGTTGCCCGCCGGGGCCGAGGCGGACCCGCCGCCCGGCTTGTAGTCGGCGAAGAAGTCCCACCAGGCTCGGTCCACGGAGTTCGGATCCTGGAGGTACTGCTGGTAGATCTCGTCGACGAGCCACTCGTTCGGACCGAACGCGGCGGCAGGGTTCTTCCCGGCCTGCTCGTCGTTCGTGGACGCTCCGGCCTGCGCGAGGCTGGGGGAGCTCGAGTTACTGGGGGACTGTGGCGACACGGCGGCAACCGCCCTCTTCCGCTTCACAAGGTGATGGACAGCGGGAATAAAGGCTACGCCTCCGTGGCCGAGAGGTGCAGGCCGGGACGGTCTTCGTCGTGTAAGTCACATCGAAACGCGTGTTTCGCCGCTCGAAATGGCGGGAAACAAGCGAGGTTCCGCATCGGAATGGGTACGTCGATGTGGGACGCCGCCCCGTACGGAGCGGGCCCGGAGGCAATGACACGTGTCCCGCTGGGGCATCACGAGTCGATCTTGTGCTCTGGGTTCGAACCCTACGTCAACATCAGAGCGGTGACTCTCCCGGAAGAGTGATCAGAATCCGGCAACCGCGCTCCGACTCGGCCACGCCGATGCGGCCGCCGTGCAGATCCACCGCCCAGCGGGCGATCGCCAGGCCGAGGCCCGTGCCGCCGTCGCTGCCGGGGCCGTGCGGCGTGCCGACGCTGCCGCGGTTGAACCGCTCGAAGACCCGGTGCCACTCGGACCGCGGTATGCCGGGGCCCTCGTCCAGGACCTCGAGCTCCAGGGAGTCCGGCCGCTCGCCGCGGCGGGCCTTGACCGTCACGCGGCCGTGCGGCGGGCTGTGCTTGACCGCGTTGTCGATCAGGTTGGCGACGACCTGGTGGATGCGCTCGGGGTCGGCGAGGGCCGTCAGCTCCGGCGGCGTCACGTCCAGGTGCAGGTGGACGTCGGTGCGGGTGTGGCGGCCGGAGTCCGAGGCGATGCCCCCGCGCGCCGAGGCGACCATGTTGGCCTCCTTCAGTACGCCGGACAGGTACGGCCAGACCTCGAAGCGGCGCTTCTTCAGCGGGACCACGCCGTTGTCGAGGCGGGAGAGGTCCAGCAGGGTCTCCACCAGGCGGCCCAGGCGCTCGGTCTGCTTCAGGGCGGTGCGCATCGTCTCGGGGTCGGCGGCCGAGACGCCGTCCACGACGTTCTCCAGCACCGCTCTCAGCCCGGCGATGGGGGTGCGCAGCTCGTGCGAGACGTTGGCCACCAGTTCCTTGCGCTGGCGGTCCTGGGCCTCCAGGTCGTCGGCCATGCGGTTGATCGTCTGGGCCAGGTCGCCCAGCTCGTCGCGGCGGTCGGCGCCCTTGACCCGGCGCGTGTAGTCGCCGTGCGAGATCGACCGCGCCACCGTGTTCATCTCGTCCAGCGGCGCGGTCAGCGAGTGCGCCACGAACTGGGTGATCAGCAGCGTGGCGATGATCGAGAAGACCGTGATGAAGCGCAGCTCGGTCTTCGTGCGCACCGCGATCATCAGCAGGCCCGTGGTGATGAAGACCGAGACGACGACCAGGGTGCCGAGCTTGGTCTTGATCGAGAAGGGGCGGACGTCGTCCCAGAGTCCCGCGCTCCTGCGCGTGTCACCGGCACCGCTCATGCACATCAGCCCCTTCGCAGACGACCTTCCCGGGGGAGTCCCGCCGGTCCCGCTCAGGGGGTCGGGGTCTCCAGCGCGTAGCCCACGCCGTGCACCGTGCGGATGCGCTCGGCGCCGATCTTCCGGCGCAGCGCCTTGATGTGGCTGTCCACGGTGCGGGTCCCGGAGGCGTCGGCCCAGTCCCAGACCTCGGCGAGCAGCTGCTCGCGGGAGAGTACCGCGCGCGGCGTGTTCGCGAGGCAGACGAGCAGGTCGAACTCGGTGGGCGTGAGGTGGACGTCCTCGCTGCGCACCCGGACCCGGCGCTGCGCGTGGTCGATCTCCAGTTCGCCCAGGCGCAGGATGCCGCTGCGCGGGGTGGAGGCGGCCAGCGCGGCGCGCTCCACGCGGCGCAGCAGGACGTGCACGCGCGCGGCCAGCTCGCGCATGGAGAACGGCTTGGTCATGTAGTCGTCGGCGCCGACGCCCAGGCCGACCAGCATGTCCGTCTCGTCGTCGCGCGCGGTGAGCATCAGCACCGGCACCGGGCGCTGGGCCTGCACGCGGCGGCAGACCTCCAGGCCGTCGAAGCCGGGCAGCATGATGTCGAGGATCAGCAGGTCGGGCTGCCAGGCCTCGGCGGTGTCGACCGCGGCGGGGCCGTCGCCGGCCGTCTGCACGAGGAAACCCTCGGCGCGCAGCCGGGCGGCGATGGCGTCGACGATCGTCGGATCGTCCTCGACCACCAGTACCCGGCGCTGGGCGCCAGGCGTGGCCGCGGTGCCGTTCTGGGAGGTGTGTGTCTGCTCCATCGCCCGCCCCTGCTGTGTGCTTTCCGGAACCTGTGGGGGTGATTCCATGACTGCGATTGACGCTTGAATGATCCGCGCGCCGGTCAGCAGGGTACGGGCAGTGACCACCGCTCGGCTATCCAGGCACGACCGCGAGGTGGACCACGTCGGGAACGCCCCGGGCAACGGGGATCTCTTCGGTACGGACCTGCTGGAACCCGGCATTCCGCAAGGTTCCTTCGAAAACCGCCGAGGGCTGCGCCGACCACACCGCGAGCACTCCGCCGGGCCTCAACGCCCGGGCGCAGTCGGCGAGTCCGGCCGGCGCGTACAGGCCGTCGTTGCCGTCGGTGACGGTCCAGTCGGGCCCGTTGTCGATGTCCAGGCAGAGCGCGTCGTACGTGGCGGACGTCTCACGGAGGTGCGCGAGCAAATCCGCTTCGACGATCTCCGTGCGCGGGTCCGCGAGCGCCTCGGCGGACAGTGCGGACAGCGGGCCCTCCCGGTGCCAGTCGATCACGGCGCGCTCCCGCTCGACGACGGTGATCCGTCCCCAGCGCGCGTCGGCCGCCGCGTGCGCGAGGGAGAAGCCGACGCCGAGCCCGCCGATCAGGACGTCCGGGCGGTCCCGGCCGTCGAGCGGCCCGAGCGCGCCGAGCGCGGCGTCGACGAGCAGCCGCTCCGAGCGCCCGTCGGAGGTGTCCATCAGGAAGCAGCCGTTGGCGATGATCTGCAGCAGGTCCCCGTGGCGCCGCAGGACGACCTCGCCGTACGGGCCGTCGCGGCGATCGAGGACTACGGGGGTGTCGTAGGCCGATGTCATGCGGGCCATCCTGCACGACGCGCCCGGCGGAGGCGCCGCCCTTCGGTGACCGGCCGTTTCCTGTGATCGCTGTGAGCGAACAGGGCTTGGGGAACAATCAAGGGCTCACGAGCATTGAGTCGGCATAGCTCAACTTGACTGCCGAAGGGGTAATCATGGCTGCTGAGTCCACGGCGTTCACACCGCACACCCTGCCCGTGCTGCCGCTCGACGACGAGGTCGTGCTGCCCGGCATGGTCGTGCCCCTGGACCTCAACGACTCCGACGTACGCGCCGCGGTGGAGGCAGCCCAGGCCGCCGCCCGCTCCACAGGGGGCAGCAAGCCCGCGGTGCTCCTTGTTCCGCGCGTGGACGGCACCTACGGCGGCATCGGCGTGCTGGGCACCGTCGAGCAGGTGGGACGCCTGGCCGACGGCGACCCGGGCGCGCTGATCCGCGGCCGCTCCCGCGTGCGCATCGGCGCCGGCACCACCGGCCCCGGCGCCGCCCTGTGGGTGGAGACCACCCGCGTCGACGAGACCGTTCCCGACCCGCTGCCCGGCCAGGTGGCCGAGCTGGTGAAGGAGTACAAGGCGCTCGCCACCAGCTGGCTGCGCAAGCGCGGCGCCTGGCAGGTCGTGGACCGCGTCCAGGCCATCGACGGCGTCTCCGCGCTCGCCGACAACTCCGGCTACTCGCCGTTCCTGACCACCGCCCAGAAGGTGGAGCTGCTGGAGACCACCGACCCGGTGGCCCGGCTCAGGCTCGCCACCGAGCAGCTGCGCCGCCACCTGGCCGAGCAGGACGTCGCCGAGACCATCGCCAAGGACGTCCAGGAGGGCGTCGACAAGCAGCAGCGCGAGTTCCTGCTGCGGCGCCAGCTGGAGGCCGTCCGCAAGGAGCTGCGCGAGCTCAACGGCGAGTCCGACGCCGACGCCTCCGACGACTACCGCGCCCGCGTCGAGGCCGCCGACCTGCCCGAGAAGGTGCGCGAGGCCGCGCTCAAGGAGGTCGAGAAGCTGGAGCGGGCCTCCGACCAGTCGCCCGAGGGCTCCTGGATCCGCACCTGGCTCGACACCGTCCTCGAACTGCCGTGGAACGAGCGCACCGAGGACGCCTACGACATCCAGGGCGCCAAGGCCGTGCTCGACGCCGAGCACGCGGGCCTGGAGGACGTGAAGGAGCGCATCACCGAGTACCTGGCGGTGCGCAAGCGCCGCTCCGACCGGGGCCTCGGCGTCGTCGGCGGCCGCCGCGGCGGCGCCGTGCTCGCCCTCGTCGGCCCGCCCGGCGTCGGCAAGACCTCGCTCGGCGAGTCCGTCGCCCACGCGATGGGGCGCAAGTTCGTCCGCGTCGCGCTCGGCGGCGTGCGCGACGAGGCGGAGATCCGCGGCCACCGCCGTACGTACGTCGGCGCGCTGCCCGGCCGCATCGTCCGCGCGGTCAAGGAGGCCGGGTCGATGAACCCGGTCGTGCTGCTCGACGAGATCGACAAGGTGGGCTCCGACTTCCGCGGCGACCCCGCGGCGGCCCTCCTGGAGGTCCTGGACCCGGCGCAGAACCACACCTTCCGGGACCACTACCTGGAGGTCGAGCTCGACCTGAGCGACGTGGTGTTCCTGGCGACCGCCAACGTCCTGGAGGCCATCCCCGAGGCGCTCCTCGACCGCATGGAGCTGGTCCGCCTCGACGGCTACACCGAGGACGAGAAGGTCGTCATCGCCCGCGACCACCTGCTCCCGCGCCAGCTGGAGCGGGCGGGCCTGGCCGCGGACGAGGTCACCCTGGAGGAGGACGCGCTGCGCAAGCTGGCGGGCGAGTACACCCGCGAGGCGGGCGTGCGCACCCTGGAGCGCTCCATCGCCCGGCTGCTGCGCAAGGTCGCGGCCCGGCACGAGCTGGGCGAGCAGGAGCTGCCGTTCACGGTCGGCGCGGACGACCTGCGCGGGCTCATCGGGCGGCCGCACCACGTGCCCGAGTCCGCCCAGGACCCGGCCGAGCGCCGTACGGCGGTGCCCGGCGTGGCCACGGGCCTCGCGGTCACCGGCGCGGGCGGCGACGTCCTCTACGTGGAGGCGTCCCTGGCCGATCCGGAGACGGGGGCCGCGGGCCTGACCCTCACCGGCCAGCTCGGCGACGTCATGAAGGAGTCGGCGCAGATCGCGCTGAGCTTCCTGCGCAGCCACGGCGCCGAACTGGAGCTGCCGGTGGGCGACCTGAAGGACCGGGGCGTGCACATCCACTTCCCGGCGGGCGCGGTCCCCAAGGACGGCCCGAGCGCGGGCGTCACCATGACGACCGCCCTGGCGTCGCTGCTGAGCGGCCGCCTCGTCCGCACCGACGTGGCGATGACCGGAGAGGTCTCGCTGACCGGACGGGTGCTGCCGATCGGCGGGGTGAAGCAGAAGCTGCTCGCCGCGCACCGGGCCGGGATCACCACGGTGATCATCCCCAAGCGCAACGAGCCCGACCTGGACGACGTGCCGGCCGAGGTCCTGGAGAAGCTCGACGTCCACGCCGTCACGGACGTCCGCCAGGTGCTCGAACTGGCCCTCGCCCCGGCGGAGGTGCCGGTCCCGGCGGCGGCGTGACGGACGCCGGCGGGACCCGGCGGAGGCCCGGAACCCCCCGTGGGTTCCGGGCCTCCGCCCTGTGCGGACGGGTGCCGTACGCGGCCGGGCCTTCGCCGTGTGCGGGACGGCGGTGTCCGTCGTGCGGGTGGGGGGTGCCCGTCCGGGCGGGGCGTGTCAGCCGTTGGCGAGCGCGTGGACCCGGTCCAGCGGGCCGTTGAACTTGTTGTGGTCGCCGACCGTCGGGCCCGTCGAGGTGTACTGCCACATCGTGTGGGCGCTCCAGCCGGCGGGCAGCGGGCCCGGCGTGGAGGCGTAGCGGGCGATCCAGAGCGGGTTGGCGGAGCCGAAGCCCGCGTAGTTGCCGGTACAGGTGGTCCACCAGTTGGTGGCCGTGTAGACGACCGCGTCGCGGCCGGTCCGGGCCTTGTAGCGGTTCAGGAAGTCACGGATCCAGCTGACCATGGCGCTCTTCGACTTGCCGAAGCAGGTGGCCCCGTAGGGGTTCCACTCGATGTCGAGCACGCCCGGGAGCGTCCTGCCGTCGGCCGACCAGCCGCCGCCGTTGTCCACGAAGTAGTTCGCCTGGGCGGCGCCGGAGGACTTGTCCGGCGTGGCGAAGTGGTACGCGCCGCGCACCATGCCGGCCTTGTACGCGCCGCCGTACTGCTGCTTGTAGTACGGGTTCTTGTAGGAGGTCCCTTCGGTGGCCTTCACGTAGGCCCACTTCACGCCGCTCTTCCACAGCGTGGACCAGGGAACGTTGCCCTGGTGGCTGCTGACGTCCACACCCTCGGTCTGGACCGCGTCGAGGCCGGCCGGGGCGCCGCCGCGGCGGCTTTCGTGGGCCGCCACGCCCATGCCCATGTGGGCGGAGCCGCGCGCGGGGCCGTCGTCCGCGGCGGCGGCGCCGCCCGGCAGACCGAACAGCAGGGACAGCGCCGCGAGCAGGACTCCCACCGCGTACGCGCGCCTTTCCCGAAAGGGGAAGCGGGGGCGGAGGGCCGTTCCGGATCTTTGCACGGACATCTTCGTGCCTCCGAAGATCTCGGTGGTGCTCGGTGGGGGGAGAGGGCCGGCGGCAGCACGCGGCGACAGCGGGGGGACGCCGTCGGTACAACGGTGGCGTGACCATGCCAGGCAGGGCCCTGCTGAAGAAGCTACGCACGTAGAACGCATGAAGGAAGGGGTCCCACGGACCGCCGTTGGTCTAATCCTGCGAAATACTGACGGAGCTGCGGCAACGGCGCCCAGAAGCGGAAACTTTCATGCCCGGGACAGGCCCCGTGGCACCGGACCGGGAGTGCTGACGTGCACGAGGACGCAAACGACGAGGCGCACGGCGTCGCCTCCGGCACGCCGGGAGAGGACGGGCCGGACCGGGAGTTCCTGGCGCTGGAGCGCGAGCTGACGGTCTTCCTGCGCCGGGCGCGGGCCTCGTCGGGCGAGATGGTCCGCGAGGTCCACCCCGACCTGGAGTCCTCCGCCTACGGCCTGCTCGTCCGTCTGGAGGAACGCGGCGGCCAGCGGGCCACCGACCTCGCCGCCTACATCGGCGTGGGCAAGGCGACCATGTCCCGCCAGCTGCGCGCCCTGGAGGAGCTCGGCCTGGTCGCCCGCGAGCCCGACCCCAACGACGGCCGCGCCTGGCTGGTCCACCTCACCGAGGAGGGGCGGGCCCGCTTCCGCCGCGCCCGCGAGGCCCGCCGGGCGCGCTACGTGAGCCGGCTCGCGGGCTGGGACCGCGAGGAGGTCGCCGAACTGGCCCGTCTCCTGCACCAGCTCAACCGGGAGTCGGAGGGCTAGGGCGCGCGCCCGGGCAGAGACCTCACAGCTCCGCGTACACCACCGTCGCGTCGTCGTGCGGCTTGCCCCGGCGCGGGGCGGCCCCCCGCGCGTCGGCGAGTTCCAGCTCCCGCACGCGGTCCACCAGGGCGCGCGGGCCCTTCTCGCGGACCAGGGAGAAGCAGTCCGCCCAGTCGCCCTCGCCGAACCGCTCCACCCAGCGCGCGGCGCCGTCGGTGAGCGCGGTCAGGGTGCGCACCTCCGCCCGGGGCAGGGTCCCGGTCACCGCGCGGGAGGCCACCTCCGGGTCCGCCGCCGCGGTGAAGAAGCCGCCCTCCTTGTTGCGCAGCGCCGCGTCCACGGCCGCCTCCGAGGCCAGGGCGGAGCGGGGCAGCCGGGCGAGCCGGTCGTCGAGCACCGCCGTCACCGCGCCCCCGGGGGACTCGACCAGCAGCGCCGAGTCGGACAGCACCAGATACTCCACCGCCCCCGCCGACCAGCGCGCGACCACGACCGTGGCCTGCGGCGTACGGGGGTGAGAAAGGTCACAGGTGGCGCGGTGCGCGTCGGCCGTCCTGCCGATCGCCAGCGCCAGGACCTGCGCCAGTGTCAGATCTCTCCGCGAAAGGGACAGTTCGTGCAGCGCCCCGCCGAGCCGCGCGGTGAACCAGGGGACGGAATGCAGACATCCGGATGCGCTCGCCGGAGGTGTGACCCCGTCCAGCACGACGAGTGAACCGCCCAGACCGGAGGCGGGGAGTCCGACCGACGCGTAGTCCTCGTTGGGGCGGGCCGGATCGCCGGGTACCGAGATCAGCTCAGTGCGCATCCGGCCAGTCTGCACGAGTCCTCCACGGCGGCCGCGAAAGCCCCGCATCCGTTGCCGGGCGGGCGGGGCCAGCAGGTCAGCCGCCTCTTTTGAGTGAAATGATCTACTCATGCCGGGGGCGGTGGGGCATCCTGCCAAAGCCCGCCGTGAAGGTCCAACCGGCTCCCCGCACGCGGGCGTGGCACAGGCCGGAGGAACTTGCTCGCCAACTCCCGTCCGATGTTCACTCCTTCGGGTGGCGGGCCCGACGATGCGAGAACACTGCCCACCGGCACTGGAAGGGTCGGGAGCCGTACCGGGAGGACGACGCACCAGTTGACGTCACGTCACCCGGGCCCATGGGTACACGAGTCAAGAATGCGAGCACCGGTGCAGATGAAGCGGCCTCGGCGCAAGGGCAGGCAGACGGCCACGACCTCCACGGGGGCCATGGGGCGCACGCCGGACCCCGCGGCCCCGGACCCCGCGGGCACCGGCCGCCCCAAGCACGTGCGCAACCGGCTCATCGTCGCGGTGGCCGTCGCGGCCGCCGCCGTCGCGGGCGCGGGCGCCCCCGCCGTCCTCGCCGCGTCGGAGGACCTCCACGACTCCCAGAACCTGGTGACGCTGGCCGAGCGCACCCAGCAGGCGCTGACCCTCGCCCACTCGCTCGCCGACGAGCGCGACGAGGTCACCTCCTACCTCGCGGCCGGCCGCCCCGACGGCGAGGGCCCCTCCGAGCAGCGCAGCGCCCGCGTCGACCGCCAGGTCGAGGAGTTGCGCACGGACGCCCCCGCCGCGCTCCGCGCCGACCTCGACGACGTCGCGGCCGTCCGCAGGGCCGCCCTCACCGGCAAGAGCGGCGCCCTGGAGACGCACGAGGCGTACTCCGCCGCCATCACCGAGCTGCACCGGCTCGCCGAGGACCTGGCGGAGCGGATGCCGCCCCGGGCCGGCTCCGGCGCGCACGCGCTCGCCGACCTCGACACGGCGGTCCAGCAGGCCGCCGCCGCGCGCGGACTGCTCCTGGCCGCCCTCAGCGTGCCGCGCTCCACCCAGACCGCCGTCGACCCGTTCACCGGCCTGCCCGTCGCGGGCGGCACCGGCTCGGCCGCCGAGACCGAGCGGCGCGACGCGCTCAGCGCCGCCGCCCAGCAGGCCCGCGTCCGCTCCGACGCCGCCGTCGCCGACTTCCGCGACAACGCGCCGAAGACCGCCCTGGCCTCGTACGACTCCACGGTCACCGGCCCCGAGGTGACCACCGCAGAGAAGTACCTCGCCACCCTCACCGACGAGCCGGACCTGTCCGGTGACGACCTCGGCGTGAACGCGGAGAAGGTCGAGGCGGCCCTGTCCGCCCGCGTGGAGCAGATGCGCGGCGTCGAGGCATCCCTGAACGACCGGCGCACCAAGGACCTGGCCCGGCTGCGCGACGACGACGTCACCGCGCTGGAGATCCGCGTCGCCGTCCTCGGCGCGCTCGCCCTCGTGGCCGTCGGTGTGATCACGGCCATGGCGCGCTCGCTGACCCGCCCCCTGTCCGTGCTGCGCCGCGGCTCGGCCCGCCTCGCCGCCGACCCGGCCGCCGAGGAACCGGTGAAGTTCACCGGGCGCAACGACGAGTTCGCCCAGGTCGTCCGCTCCGTCAACGCGCTGCACGCGCACGCCCTCGCGCTCCACGAGCGGCTGGCCACGCTGGAGGGCGACCGCAAGCACCTCGTCGGCCAGCGGCAGACCATGGCCGACGAGCGCGAGCGGCTGCGCGCCGACCTCGCCGAGGCGACGGACCGCCTGGAGCGGCTGCGGACCAGCATCCACGGCACGTTCGTCAGCCTCGCGCTGCGCACCCTCGGCCTGGTCGAGCGGCAGCTCGGCGTCATCGAGGGCCTGGAGGAGCGCGAGCAGGACCCGGACCGGCTCTCCACCCTCTTCAAGCTCGACCACCTCGCCACCGTGATGCGCCGCCACAGCGAGAACCTGCTGGTCCTCGCGGGCGCCGAGCACGGCCAGCAGCACGCCGGGCCCGTCCCGCTCGTCGACGTCGTGCGCGCCGCGGTCAGCGAGATCGAGCGGTACGACCGGGTGCGCATCGCCTCCCTGCCGCCGCACGCGCACGTCGCGGGCTTCGCCGCCGACGACGTCAGCCACCTGGTGGCCGAACTCCTGGAGAACGCCTCCTCCTTCTCCCCGCCCGACATCCCCGTCGAGGTCTCCGGCTGGCTGCTGGAGAGCGGCGAGGTCATGCTCTCCGTACAGGACGAGGGCATCGGCATGACCGCCGAGCGCCTGGAGAAGCTCAACGCCCGGCTCGCTGAGGCCGGTCCCGACGAGCCCTTCGACGAGGAGGGCGGCGAGGGCCTCGGGCTCGGCCTGTACGTGGTGGCGCGGCTCGCGCAGCGGCACGGCGTACGGGTGCAGCTGCGCGAGCAGAAGCAGGGCGGCATCGCGGCGGTCGCCGTACTGCCCGAGTCCGTGCTCGCCGAGGCCCCCGCGGTCCCGGTGCCCACGGCCGCCACGCCCGTCCCCGGCGCCGCCCCCGCGGTGGGCCTGCCCGGCGCGGACGCCGAGGCCAACTCCAACGAGCTGCGCGGCCGCGACGGCCGCGACCCGCTGATCACCGCGGCGGAGGAGGCCGTGCGGGAGGCGTCCGCGGAGGACGCCGCGACCGCGGCCCCGACGCCGGACGCCCCGGACGGGACCCCGGCCGCCGGCGACGACGGCACGGCCGCGCCGGCCGCCGGGCAGCCCGCCACCGGGAACGCGGCCACCGAGGACGCGGCCACCGAGGACGCCGCCTCCTTCACGGAGGAGCCCGCCGACGCCGCGCACGGGGACGCCTCCGCCGAGGACGCCGCCCGTACGGGCGCGGCCGCGGACGAGCCGGGCGCGCACGCCGGCGGGCCGTCCTCCGACGAGGACGAGGACGGCGAGGACGCGGCGCCCGGTCCCGAGACCACCATGGAGCTGCTGGCGCCCGCGCCGCCCGCCGAGGACGGCGCCGCGCCCGCGCCCGCCGGTTCCGTGCCGGCCCCCCGGTCGGAGGAGGCGCCCCGCCCGGGGGAGGCCCCCGCCGCCGCGGAGCCCGCCCGTCCCGGGGAGGCCCCCGAGGTCTCCATCCCGGCGCAGGCCACCGGGGACCCGTACGCCATCGGCCCCGACGCCCACGAGCGGGTCGCCGACGAGGGCGAGGTGCTCACCGACAAGGGGCTGCCCAAGCGGACCCCCAGGATCTCGGGGCCGGCGCCCGCCCGGCGGCCGCGCGCCGGGGGCGTCGACGCCGAGGCCCTGCGCCGCCGCCTCGGCGGGTTCCACCAGGGGGCCAACCAGGGCCGTCGCGACGTCGAGGCAGAGATAGCAGACCAGACGGCGGAGCACGCCGCGCCGGCCGCACCCGGCCGGGCGCAGCCGCCCACCGCCGAATCCGTATCCGCACAGGGGGACCCGGTCGAGGAGGAACGCAGTTGACAGCGCCCAGTACCTACGGACTGAGCAACGAGGCCCGCAACCTGCACTGGCTGCTGACGAACCTCGTCGAGGAGGTGCCGGGCCTGCTGTCGGTCGCGGTGGTCTCCTCCGACGGCCTGTTGCTGCTCTCCTCCGACCCGGGGAGAGTCGCGGAGGCGGGGGCGGAGCAGGGCCGAAGAAGCGGCCCGCGCGGCTCGTCGGCCGACCTGGCCACCATCGTGTCGGGCATCGGCAGCCTCACCGTCGGCGCCGCCAAGCTGATGGACGTCGGCGGCGTCAAGCAGACCATGGTCGCGATGGAGGAGGGCAGCCTCTTCGTCATGTCGATCAGTGACGGCTCGCTGCTCGGCGTGCACGGCTCCGCCGACTGCGACATGAGCGTCGTCGCGTACCACATGGCCCTGTTCGTGGGCCGCGCCGGGCACGTGCTCACCCCCGAGCTCCGCAGCGAGCTGCGCCAGTCGATCGAGGCGAAGTCGATGGAGAGCGCCCAGTGAGCAGTGCGCCCAAGCTTCCCGTGCGCGGCGGTGACCGCAAACCCGCCCGGGTGCGCCCCTACTCCCTGACGGGCGGGCGCACCCGGTTCGGCCACGTCCTGCTCGTGGAGACGTTCGTGGCCGCGCTGGAGGCGCCCGAGGAGCGGCGCGAACTCGCGAACGGGTCGCTGTCGACCCGCGTCATGCCCGAGATGCGGGCCATCGTCGAACTCTGCCGCCGGATGAGGACGGTGGCCGAGATCGCCGCCCTGCTGAAGATGCCGCTCGGCGTGGTCCGCGTGCTCCTCAGCGACCTGGCGGACCAGGGAAAGATCCGTGTGTACGGAACCGGCCACGGCCCCGGCCAGCCGGACCGCGCTCTGCTGGAGAGGGTGCTGAGTGGACTCCGTCGTCTCTGAAGCCACCGCCGTCGCGTTCGGCGAACCGGACGAGGAACTGAAGCCGTGGCAGACGGACCGTTCGCGTGCCCCGATCGCCACGAAGATCGTCGTGGCGGGCGGCTTCGGCGTGGGCAAGACCACGCTGGTCAGCGCGGCCTCGGAGATCCAGCCGCTCCAGACGGAGGCGCTGATGACCCGGGCCAGCGAGGACCACGACGACCTGTCGGCGACGCCCGACAAGCTGACCACCACGGTCGCCATGGACTTCGGGCGCCTCACGCTCGACGACGACCTGGTGCTGTACCTGTTCGGCACGCCCGGACAGCAGCGCTTCTGGTTCATGTGGGACGACCTGGTGCGCGGGGCGATCGGCGCGATCGTGCTGGCCGACACCCGGCGCCTGAGGGACTGCTTCCCGGCACTGGACTACTTCGAGAGCACCGGCCTGCCCTACATCGTGGCGGTCAACCACTTCGAGGGCAGTGAGCGGTTCGAGGTCGAGGACGTGCGGGAGGCCCTGACGGTGCCCCCGCACATACCTGTCATGATCATGGACGCGCGCCGCCGGATCTCGGTGATCGAGACCCTCCTGGCCCTGGTGGGCCACGCGCTCGAAGTCAGCCCCGAGTAGGGAGACAGCTCTCGTATGCGGAAGATACTCGTCGTCGGAGCCGGCCAGTCCGGTCTCCAGCTCGCCCTCGGCCTCCAGTCGCACGGGTACGAGGTCACCCTGATGTCCAACCGGACCGCGGACGAGATCCGGTCCGGCCGCGTCATGTCGACGCAGTGCATGTTCCACACGGCGCTCCAGCACGAACGCGACCTCGGGCTCAACTTCTGGGAGTCCCAGGCGCCGAGGATCGAGGGGCTCGGCGTCTCCGTCGCGGCCCCCGGCTCGCACGACCCGGGCCCGACGCAGCGCGCGATCGACTGGGTGGGCAAGCTGGACGGCTTCGCCCAGTCCGTGGATCAGCGGGTGAAGATGGCCGGCTGGATGGAGACCTTCGCGCAGCGCGGCGGCCAGCTCGTCATCCACGGCGCCGCCGTCTCCGACCTGGACTACTTCTCCCGCACCTACGACCTGGTGCTGGTCTCCGCGGGCAAGGGCGAACTGGTGTCGATGTTCGGCCGCGACGCCTCCCGCTCCCCGTACAGCGAGCCGCAGCGCGCGCTGGCCGTGGCGTACGTGCACGGCCTGGGCCCGCGTCCGGAGCACCCCGACTTCGACGCGGTGCGCTGCAACCTCGTGCCCGGTGTCGGCGAGCTGTTCGTCATGCCCACCTACACCCTGTCCGGACGGGCCGACATCCTCTTCTGGGAGGGCATACCCGGCGGCCCGCTGGACGTCTTCAAGGGCGTCAAGGACCCGGCCGAGCACCTCTCCCTGACCCTCGAGCTCATGGAGCGGTTCACGCCCTGGGAGTACGCGCGCGCCACGAAGGTGGAGCTGACGGACGCGGGCGGCACCCTGGCCGGCCGCTACGCCCCCACCGTCCGCAACCCCGTCGGACGGCTGCCCGGCGGCGGCCTGGTCCTCGGCGTCGCGGACGTGGTCGTGGCCAACGACCCGATCACCGGCCAGGGCTCCAACTCCGCCTCCAAGTGCGCGGCCTCCTACCTCGCCTCGATCCTGGAGCACGGCGACGAGCCGTTCGACGAGGACTGGATGCGGCAGACCTTCGACCGCTACTGGCAGACGGCCCAGCACGTCACCAAGTGGACGAACGCCATGCTCGCCCCGCCGCCGGAGCACGTCCTGAACCTGATCGGCGCCGCCGGCGAGCTCCAGCCGGTCGCGAACCGCTTCGCGAACGGCTTCAACGACCCGGCCGACTTCGAGAACTTCTTCTACGACCCGAAGAAGGCCGAGGGCTACCTGATGGAGGTCTCGGGGGCCGCGGGCGCGTAGCCCCGGTCGGACCCCTCCGTGGCACCCTCGGGGAGCTCCGGCGGCGTGTAGCGCCGCAGGGGCTCCCCGCCCGGGTCCGGGCGCACCGCGCCGAGGACCGGGTTGGCCGCGATCGGGGAGACCTTGACCCGGGCCCCGGGGCGCGGCGCCTGCACCACCCTGCCGTCGCCCAGGTACAGCGCGACGTGCGTGGCTCCGGGGAAGTACACGACGAGGTCGCCGGGGCGCAGCTCGTCCAGGTGCACGCGCTCCAGGGTGTCCCACTGCTCCTGGCTGGTGCGCGGGATCGGCACGCCCGCGCGCTCCCACGCCCGCGAGGTCAGCCCCGAGCAGTCGTACGCCCCGGGCCCCTCGGCGCCCCATTCGTAGGGCTTGCCGATCTGTCCGACGGCGTACTCCAGGGCCTCGGCGCCGGCCCGCGTGGGCGTGCGCGCCGCCTCGCCCAGCGCGCCCGACGCCAGGAACCGCTCCTGCGCCTTCGCCGCCCCGGCCTCCTCCAGCTCGGCCAGTTCCGCGAGCCGCCCGGAGTCCAGCGAGGCGAGCGTCTCCTCCACCTCCCGCAGCCGGGCGCGGACCGTGTCGCGCTCCTTCCTGCGGCGCTCGGTGAGCTCCGCCCGCCTCTCCAGGGCGGCGTGGACGGCCCGGTCCAGGTCCTCGGCCCGCCGCTCACCGGCGGCCAGCCGCTTTACCGCCGCCGCCCGATCCCGCGCCAGCCGGCGGACCACGTGCCCCTGGTCGAGCGCGTGCTGCGGGTCGCGCGCCAGCAGCAGCCGTACGTAGGGGGAGATGCCGCCGCTGTCGCCCTGGTACTGCCGGCGGGCGAGTCGGCCCACCTCCGCGCGGCCGTCCTCCAGGGCCGCACGGGCCTGCGCCAGCCGTCCGCGCAGCCGTGCCGCCGCGACGCGCTGCTCCCGCAGCTCCTCCTCGGTCGCGTTGTACGCCTCGGTGGCCTCCTCGGTCTCCCGGTACAACCGCTGAAGGTCCGTCAGCAGCTCGGCCACGGACCGCCCGCCGGGCTCCGGCGCGGCCGTCGCCGGGGCCGGCGCCAGCAGCGTCGCGGCCGTCGCGGCCGCGCACACCCAGCGCGGCAGCCGTCCTGACATCGCGTCACCTCCCGTACGGCGGCGGCGCCTCCGCCCCGCACGGGAAGCATGGGACGGGTGCCCGGCCCCCGCGCGCCCGGTGGTCGGATCGGCCCAACGAGGTCACCCGTCGGCGGCACGCGGTTTCGACCAGGGCCACCGCGGCCCGCTCCGGCCCCGGCCGCCCTCGGGGTCGTAGGCGTACTTCCACCCGCGGTGCAGCCCGAGCCGGCCGGTGGCCGGCCGGGGCTCCCGGCGGTAGACGAGCACGGTCGGCGGCCCGCCGGCGGCGTCCGGCACCGGGACCCTGTAGGTCTTCGGCGGGTGCCCGGTGAGGCCGACCAGCACGGGCAGGACGCGCCCGTCCAGCGGGCCGCCCTCGAAGGGGGTGTCTTCGCTCTTCACGCGCCCAGTGTCACAGCAGGTGGGCGGCGTCGGCGACCACCGGCAGCACACGGCGGGCGAGCGAGGCGACCGGCCCGTCCGGCGTCTCCAGGGCGAGCGCGGAGCGCACCACGGCGGCGGTCTGCTCGTCGCGCCCGGCCGTCACCGCGAGGCCGGCCACGAAGTGGTCGACGAGCCCGTCGCGCAGCTCGTCCAGCGGCGGGCGCTTGTCCTGGTCGAGCCAGATCAGCGAGGCCGCCTCGACCGCGGTGATCCACATGCGCACGGTCATCAGCAGCCGCGGCCCCGGCTCCTCGACGTCCAGATGCCTCATGATGTGCTCGGCGGCCGCCCGCCGCACCCCGTCCACGATGGCCGTGGTCCGGGAGGTCTCCACCACGCTCCCGCCCTGCAGCAGCGCGCTGAACCCGGCGTCGTGCTCGCCGACGAAGGACAGGTAGCGGTCGAGGGCGCGGCCCAGCCGTTCGATGAGGGGTCCTTGCGGGGGCTCGGCGAAGCACCCCCGCAGCTCGTCCGCGGCGGAGCGCAGGGCCGCCTCGTACAGCTGCTGCTTGCCGCCGGGGAAGTACCGGTACACCAGCGGCCGGGACACCCCGGCGGCCTCCGCCACGTCGTCGAGCGAGACCTCCTCGGGCGCGCGGTGCGCGAAGAGGGTCAGCGCGGATTCGAGGAGCTGGCTGCGCCGCTCCTCGACGCTGAGCCGCCGGTAGGCGCGGGTGGGGGCGTCCGAGGTCATGCGGGCAGCGTAACGGGGGCCGGGAGCACGCCCCCGGCCCCGCCCCGTCCCGAAGACCTCCGGAACCCTGGTGACCAGGCGTTCTACGCCAGCAGACCCGACGAGCGCCACAGGGCGCGGCCGACCCCGCGCAGCACGCCGATGTCGTCGAGGAAGTCGGTCAGCCGCTTCGCCCCGGCCTGCATGATCTCCCGGCGGTGCCCGCTGGCCCTCACCTGCGCCACCGCCGCCCGCCGGTCCAGGCCGACGTTCGTGTAGACCTCGGGGTTGACGAACGCGACGGAGAAGACGCGGGCGAACTCGCCGGAGGTGACCCGGGTGAACTCCTGCGACCAGCGCGGGGCGGTCACCATCTGCCGCCGCAGCTCCTCGCGGGCGTAGCGCACGTGCCGCGCCTCCTCCACCACGTGGATGCGCGTGACCCCGCGGATCAGCGGCTGCACCCGCTCGTCCGGGAAGGTCAGGCGCTGCATCCAGTCCAGCACCTCCTCGCCCAGCAGCGTCGCCGTGAACGAGCCCGGCGTGGTGGAGACCGTCTTGAACACCCGGCCCAGCAGGTGGTGCGCCGGGGTCACCGGATAGTGCGGGGTGCCGCCCCGGCTGATCAGCCGGGCGAACATCTTCGAGTGGCGGCACTCGTCCTCGATCTCGGTGAGGGCGTAGCGCACGTGGGCGCTCGTCGCCGCCTTGTCGTAGATGTGCCGCACCAGCAGCTGCATCAGGATGATCTCGAACCAGATGCCGAGCGAGGCGAGCGCGGCCGCCTCGTGCGCGGAGAGCAGGACGCGCTGCTCCTCGCCCATCCGCCGCCACATCGGGGTGTCGTACAGGGAGACCAGCTCAGGGGGCCAGAACCACTTGCCCTCCTCGAAGGGCGCGTCCCAGTCCAGCTCCTCGTCCGGGTCGAAGGAGTGTCTGGCGGAGGAGGCGAGCAGCCGCTCGGCCACCTGCTCCCGGTCCTTGAGCAGGCCGAGCGCGTCGCGCAGCCCTTCCACCGCGTCGGCGTCCGTCACGGTCGTCATGGCTCTCCCCACCTCGTCGTACGGGCGTCCCGGGGCCGCCGCCCGCGGGTTACCGGCGGTCACCCTTTATGAGACTGCCTGTCAGCAAGGCCGTCAATCCCCTGGACGCGACTTGTCGCCCGGACGCCGCCGCGCAGGAACGGGGGGGCGGCGGCGCACCGCGGGACCGGAACCGGCCGCACTGGGAGGTCCGGGCGCGGTCGCGCTGCGGGTCCGACTCCGGTCACGCTGCGGGTCCGGTCCTGGTCGCACGGTGAGTGCGGACCCGCCCGCACCGCGGGTCCGGTACCGGTCGCACCGCGCGCGGTCGCGGTGCCGTGTCGCGGCCTCAGCGCCGCTCCGCCGCCTCCGAGTCGAGCACCGCCTCCATGACCGCCCTGGCGATCGGGGCCGCGTCCCCGCCGCCGCTGATGTCGCCCCGCTCCGCCGCCGCGTCCTCGACGACGACCGCGACGGCCACCGCCGGCTGCGGCGCGTCCTCGGCCTGCGCCCAGGAGACGAACCAGGCGTACGGCGTGCCGGAGTTGCCGACGCCGTGCTGGGCGGTGCCGGTCTTGCCGCCGACGACCGCCCCCTCGATCGCCGCGTTCCCGCCGGTGCCCTCCCGCACCACGCCCTCCATCAGCTCGCGCAGCCGCGCGGCCGTGGCCGGGGACATGGCCCGGCGCAGGGTCCGCCGCACGGTCGTCGACAAAGGGACGCCGTCCCGGGTGGCCACCCGCTCCACCAGGTACGGCGCGCGTACCATGCCGTCGTCGGCCACCGCCGCCGCGACCATCGCCATCTGCAGCGGCGTCGCCCGGGTGTCGAACTGGCCGATCGCGGACAGCGCGAGCTGCGCGCGGTCCGCCGGGGCGCCGAAGGTGCTCTCGGCGACGGGGAAGGGGACACGGAGCCCGGCGTCGTCGAAGCCGAAGCCGGCCGCCGTCCGCCGCAGCGCGGCCGCGCCCGTGTCGACGCCCAGCTTCGCGAAGACCGTGTTGCACGACCAGGTGAAGGCGTGGCGGAGCGAGGCGTCCGCGCACCCCTCGGTCTCGTTGGTCAGCCGCGTGGAGGTGCCGGGCAGCAGGTAGGGGTCCGGGGCCCCGGTCGGCCGGTCGAGGCCGGCCGCCGCGCCCGCGTCCAGCGCCGCCGCGGCCGTCACCACCTTGAACGTCGAGCCGGGCGGGTACGTCTGCCGCACCGCCCGGTTCAGCATCGGCCGGTCCGCGTCCGCGTTCAGCCGTGCCCAGGCCCGCTCGACGCCCGCGCCCGTGCCCGACAGCCGCGCCGGGTCGTACGACGGGGTGGACACCAGCGCCAGGATCCGCCCGGTCGACGGCTCGATCGCGGCCACCGCGCCCGTGCGGGCGCCGAGCCCCTCGTACGCCGCCCGCTGCGCGGCGGGGTCGAGGGTGGTGACGACGTCGCCGCCGGCCGGCCGGCTCCGCGTCAGGTCGCTCCACAGCGGGAGCGGGGCGAGCGCCGGGTCGGTGCCGGAGAGCACGCCGTCCTCCGCCCGCTCCAGCAGGCTCGTGCCGTACGTCTGCGAGGAGAAGCCGGTGACCGGCGCGTACAGCGGGCCGTCGGTGTACGTGCGCTCGTAGCGGTACCGCTCGCCGGTGTCCCGGGAGCCGGTGACGGGCCGGCCGCCGACGAGGATGTCGCCGCGCGGCAGGCCGTAGCGCGCGATGGCGCCGCGCCGGTCGGCGGGGTTCTCCCCGTACGCGCCGGCCCGCACCACCTGCACGCGGACGGCGTTGGCCAGCAGGGCGACCAGGAGCAGGGCGCACAGGACGCCCGCGCGGCGGATGTGACGGGTCACCGGGCCGGGACCCCGCCGTCCGGCCGTGCCGCCCCGTCCTCCAGGGGCACGGTGCCCGCCGCGGCCAGGACCGGGGCCCCGGCCCCGGTCCTGGCCCCGCTTCCGGGCTCGCGGCGCGCACGGTCGCTGAGCCGGACCAGCAGCGCCACGATGATCCAGTTGGTGACCACCGAGGAGCCGCCCTGCGCCAGGAACGGCATCGCCATGCCGGTCAGCGGGATCAGCCCCGTCACCCCGCCCGCGATCACGAACACCTGCAGGGCGACGATCGAGGACAGGCCCACCGCCAGCAGCCGCCCGAACGGGTCGCGCAGCGCGAGCCCCGTCCGGTAGCCGCAGTGCACCAGCAGCCCGTACAGCAGCAGGATCGCCGCCAGGCCCGCCAGGCCCAGCTCCTCCCCGGCCGTGGCCAGGACGAAGTCCGACTTGACGGCGAAGCCGATGAGGACGGAGTGGCCGAGCCCGAGCCCGGTGCCGAGCATCCCGCCCGCGGCGAACGAGAACAGCGACTGGGCGAGCTGGCCGGCCCCCTGGCCCGCCTCGACGGAGGCGAAGGGGTGCAGCCAGTCCTCGACGCGGCCGTGCACGTGCGGCTCCAGACGGCCCACGGCGACCGCGCCGGCCACCGCGAGCAGCAGCCCCGCAGCGATCCACCCGGTGCGGCCCGTGGCCACGTACAGCAGGACCACGAACAGCCCGAAGAACAGCAGCGACGTGCCGAGGTCGCGCTCCAGGACCAGCACGCCGACGCTCAGCAGCCAGACGGCGACGACCGGCCCGAGGACCCGCCCGGTGGGCAGCCGGAGCGGCCCGAGGCGCCGGCCGGTGCGCGCCAGGGCGTGCCGGCCGGCCGCGAGGTGCCCGGCGAAGAACAGCGCGAGCAGCACCTTGGCGAACTCGCCGGGCTGGATGGAGAACCCGGCGAACCTGATCCAGATGCGGGCGCCGTTCACCGCGGGGAAGAGCACCGGCAGCGCGAGCAGCACCAGCGCGGCCGCGCCGCAGACGTACGCGTGGCGGCGGAGCGTCCGGTGGTCGCGCAGCAGCACCACGGTCGCGACGAACAGGCCGATGCCCAGCGTCGACCAGACCAGCTGCGCGGGCGCGGCGCGGTCGCCCGGGGTCTCCAGGTCGAGCCGGTGGATCAGCACCAGGCCGAGGCCGTTGAGCAGCACGGCGATCGGCAGCAGCAGCGGGTCGGCGTGCGGGGCCCGCAGCCGCACCGCGAGGTGGGCCAGCAGCGCGAGCGCGCCGAGCCCGCCGCCGTAGCCGGCGGCGCCGGGCGGGACCGCGCCGCCGCGGGCCAGGCCCACGGCGCAGTAGCCGCACACGGACAGCAGCACGGCCAGCACGAGGAGGCTGAACTCGACGCCGCGGCGGCGGGGGAGCGGAGCGGGCGCGCCGGACGCCGCGGGCGCGCCGGACGCCGCGGGCGCGCCGGACGCCGCGGGGGCGCCGGACGCCGCGACGGCGCTGGACGTGGCGGGCGCGCCGGACACGGCGGGGACGCCGGACGCCGCGGGGGCGCTGGACGTGGCGGGCGCGGCGGGGGCGTGCGGGTCCGCGGCCGCGGCCGGACCGGGCCGTGCCGTGTCCGGGGCGCGGCAGGCGTCGTGCGTCATGAGCCGTCGCGCGGCCTCAGCACCACCGCGGCGCCCCGCCGGCGGGATCGGCGCGGCCGTCGCGGTCCCGGCCGTCGGCGGCGGTGGCGGAGACGGGGCCGGCGCTCCCGGGGGCGAGGACGAGGTCGCCGCAGGCGGCTGCTATGCCGACGCGTGCGAGAGCGGAACGCTGGGACATGGACTTTCCTCCGTGCTGGGGCAGAGCTCGACCAACCGCCACATTAGGAACGACTCGGGCCCGCCGCCCGTCACACTGCGCCATCGGGAGGGCGGCCCCCAGTGCCCCCGCGGCCCCCGCCGGACGGGTCGCGGGCAGCTCGCGGACGGGCCGCGGACGGGGTACGGACGGGTCATGGAAGGGCCGCGGAAGGGGCGCGGACGGGCCCGCCCCGGGCTACTCGGACAGCTCCTCCAGCAGCCGGGCCGTCGGCAGCCCGGTGCGCAGGTACGCCACGAACAGGGTGTTGTGCAGCGCCCACGGGGAACGGCGGGCCCGGATCAGGCGGATCGCGTCGTCGGGCGCGCGGCCCTCGTCGATCAGCGCGTGGGCGACGACCAGGCCGGAGCGGTTGTAGCCGTGGTAGCAGCGGACCAGGACCCGGCGCCCCGCCTCGCGCGCCTCCCGCGCGGTCCGCGCCAGCCGCATCACGCCCGCCAGCTGCGTCCCGTCCAGCGGCCCGTCCGGGATCGGCCACACATGGTGCTCCACCCCGTCGTCGGGCCCGTGCCCGGGCAGCCGCAGCAGGGTCAGCACGAGGTCGAACTCGTCGCGGACGACGGCGAACTCCAGGCCGCCGGCCGGCGCCGCGTACTCGTGCCCGCCCATCCATAGGCCCGGCACGATCTCGTTCCACGGATGGTCCGGAGCCGGTACGTCGGGTTGCTTCCTGCGGGTCCGCAACGGTGCCTCCCCCAACTCGTCCCAAAGGTAACCGTCTTCTTGCCCCTGGAGCACCCCTCCTGTTCCCATGGTCGTGAGGTGATGGTGCATGAGCGGACTGCGTGTCGTTCCGACCTGGCGCCACGGACGCGAGCGCCTCTACGTGTGCCGCACGGACGGCGCGAACGTCGCCTGGTACGACCGCGCCACCGCTCGTGTCAGCCTGCTCAGCGAGGACCGCCGCCAGGACGTCCTCGACGCCCTCGGCCCCTTCCTGACCGGCCCGGTCACGGTGGGACCGCCCCCCGTCCCGGGCCCCGCCGAACTGGCCCGGCTCACCCTCCACCCCGACGACGACCTCGCGCCCAACCGGCCCGGCGAGGCCCTGCACGTCGCGCTCGACCGCGACCCGGGCCCCGCGCACCGGCTGCGCCCCGACGCCCGCCGCCGCGCCCTCCAGGCGGAGCAGGCGGTGGGCGAGGCGCTGGACCGCCTGGAGGACGCGGGCTGGCACACGGTGCACTCCGTGCCGCTGCCCGGCGGCGACCGCATCCACCACCTGGCGATCGGCCCGGCGGGGCTGTTCGCGGTGCACGCGCTGTACGCCCGCAGGCAGCGCGTCCGCGTCACCGACCCCGTGGTCGCCGTCGGCCGCGGAGCCCCCCTTCCGCTGCTGCGGCGGGTCCGCGCCGACGCCGCCCGGGCCGCGTACGCGCTGACCGCCGAGGTCCGCCCGGTGCTGGCGCCGTACGGGCCCGCCGCCCTGTCGGTGACCGCCCCCCTGCGCGAGGTCCGCGTCCTGCCGGACACGGACCTCACCGGCCTGACCCGCGTGGGCGCCGTCCTCAAGCCGGCGGACGTCGAGGCCCTGCATGCGATGGCCCGCGACCGCCGCACCTGGCTGCGGGTCTGAGCCGGGCCGCGGACCCGAGGACGCCGGAGGACCGGACCGCGGACCCGAGGACGCCGGAGGACCGGCCCCGTACGGACGCCACCTCGTACGAGCGTCACCACGTACGGACGCCGTCCCGTACGGGCCTCAGGCCAGCGGCAGGAAGTACCGGCTCAGCGCCCAGGTGCCCAGCAGGCTCCCCTGCCGGTTGCCGACCACGTCCGAGGTGCGGAAGTGCAGGCCCTGCCAGACCCGGGCGTCGGTCACCTCCCGGTTGAACTCGGCGGCGGTCTCGTAGTGGCGGGTGGTGCCGGTGACGGCGGAGGACATCCGCAGATCGATCTCCCCGCCCGTCAGCCCGGTCAGCACGGCCGTGACCGCGCCGTCGAGGACGTTGTGCCCGCTCATGTACTCCGGGTACGGAGGCGTGTCGAGCATCGGCTGCCAGTCCTGGTCGGGCACGGTGGCCGGATTGCCGTCGGTGTCCGCGAGCCGGACCGCGGTGACCGGCCGCCAGAGGGCGTAGTGCAGCTTCGAGTCCGTCGCCATGACGTACACGTCGGCCCCGACGGTGTTGGCCGCGGCGAACAGCCGGGCGGAGTCCACGATGTCCAGCCCGTGGCGCTCGGCGTAGTCCCGCAGGGACCACTGGAACTGCACGGTCAGGTTGTCGGAGAAGAACCGCGCGGTCTCCGTCTGCCGGGCGTCGCGCCGGGAGCCGTGCTTCGCCCCGTACGCCTTCACCTCCTCGAAGTCCCGGGTGTACCGCTCCGAGTCCAGCGCGGGCGGCGGCCCGGGCCGGAACCGGTCGGGCGACTCCATCAGCATCGGCCGCATCCTCGCCGCCCAGGGGTTGAGGAACGGCGCGTGGTCGGGCGGCGTGGGCCGCCAGACGCCGGGTGCGGGCCGCCGGTCGTACGGCACGTCCGCGCCGCGCCCGTCGTTCTCGCGCAACGCGATGACGTGGTCCGCGGCCCGCCGCCCGAACGCCACGCCCTCGTCCTCGGCCCGCCCGTCCCGGACCTTGCCGAGCGAGGTCCTGAGCGCCGCGTCCACCCGCGCCTTCGAGCCGGGGAAGTACTCCAGCAGCACGCGGTGGGCGGCGGCCGCGGCGGCCGCCTCCGACGAGGCGCCGGCCGGCCCGCGCTCGTCCCACTTGTACGGGGCGTAGCGGCCCTCGATGCCGACGACGGCGTTGTAGACGGCCGCCGAGACGAAGCCCTGCCAGACGAACGGCTCGCCCGACGGGCGCTCGGCGTCCTTGTTGATCACGTCCACCGCCGTGGCGTTCCAGTCGGTGACCACCGCCGGGTCCGCGGTGGGCCGCACGGCGGTGGCGGCCCGGGCGGGGAGAAGGGCGGTGGTGCCGAGAGCGAGCACGGACAGACCGGCGACGACGGCCCGCCGGGCGGCGCCGTGCCGCATCGCCGGTGCTGTGCGCGGTGTCGCGTGCGGTGCTGTCTGCCCCTGTGCCATGAGGTGCCCCCCTTCGACGGGTTCGGTGCCCCTCAGCATGGCGCCGCGAGGCCCCCGGGCGCGGGGCGTGCGCCGGTCGTTCTGGGCGGCGTACCAGGGGTTCTCCCAGGAACGCCGCGCCCCGGACGGTCCTCCGCCTCCCGGCCCCCTCCGTCCGGCCCGGCACGCTCCCGCGCCCCTCCACCCTCCGTTCCGGTGATCGGCACCCTAGGATGTGAAAACGTATAAATAGGGATAATCAGGTCGAAAGGTGACGAACGTGCGATCCATCTGGAACGGCGCCCTCTCCTTCGGCCTGGTCAGCATCCCGGTCAAGGTCTTCAACGCCACCGAGAGCCACACCGTCCACTTCCGCCAGATCCACCTGGAGGACGGCGGCCCCATCCGCCACCGCAAGTTCTGCGAGCTGGAGGAGCGCGAGGTGAAGGCGGCGGAGATCGGCCGGGGCTACCAGGACGCGGACGGCACGGTCATCCCGCTCACGGACGAGGACCTGGCCGTCCTGCCGCTCTCGACCGCCCACACCATGGAGATCGTCTCGTTCGTCCCCGCCGACCGCATCGACCCGCTCCAGCTCGACGCCGCGTACTACCTGTCCGCCAACGGCGTGCTCGCCGCCAAGCCGTACACGCTGCTGCGCGAGGTGCTCAGGCGCGGCGACAAGGTCGCCGTCGCCAAGTTCGCGATGCGCGGCCGGGAGCGGCTGGCCATGCTCCGCGTCGTCGACGACGTGATCGTGCTGCACACCCTGCTGTGGCCGGACGAGATCCGCGCCCCCGAGGGCATCGCCCCCGACGCGCGCGTCACCGTCCGCGACCGTGAGCTCGACCTCGCGAACACCCTGGTCGACGCCCTCGGCGAGGTCGACCTCACCGACCTCCACGACGAGTACCGCGAGGCCGTCGAGGAACTGATCGCAGCGAAGGCCTCCGGCGAGCAGGTCCCTACGGCCCCCACCGAGGACGACTGCGCCGGCCGCCTGCTCGACCTCGTGTCGGCACTGGAGAGCAGCGTCCGGCGGGCACAGGAGGCGAGGGAGGGGGAGCGGCCGGTGCCGGAACCGTCCCGCACGCCCGCGGGGAGGACGGCGGCCTCCGGCACGAAGGCGCCCGCCGACGCCGGGGCGCCCGCCGACGTCGAGGCGCCCGCCGACGTCGGAACGCCTGCCGACGCCGAGGCGGCCTCCGATGCTGAGGCGGCCTCCGATGCTGAGGCGGCCTCTGACGCCGAGACGGCCTCCGGCGCGAAGACGAACGGACCCGCGGCGAAGAAGACGAGCCCGCGCGAGCGAGCGTCCTGAACACGGCCCGCTCCGGCCCAATCCGACCCGACCTGGCCGACCCGGCCGATCCGGCTGATTCTGTCGACGCGGCTGACCCGGCCGACCCGGTCCGCCGGGCACGCGCCCTCATCCCGGACACGCGCTCATCCGGACACGCGCTCATCCCGGATACGCGCTCATCCCAGCCGTACGGGAAGGCAGAGGTGCCCGTGGGAGATGAAGGACTCGACGGGCCGCAGCTCGTCCTCGGCCACCGCGAGCGTGAGACCGGGGAACCTCCCGAAGAGCGCGGACAGCGCCACGGCCGCCTCCAGCCGCGCCAGTGAGGCGCCGAGGCAGTAGTGCACACCGTGCCCGAAGGCGAGATGCTCCTTGTCGCCCCGGGTGACGTCGAAGACGTCGGCGTCGGGCCCGTACTTCTCCGGGTCCTGCCCCGCGGCGGCGTACGCGGCGAGGATGGCCTCGCCCTTGCCGATGGTCACCCCGGCCGGCCCGCCCAGCTCACCGAGGGGCAGGTCCTCCACGGCGTACCGCAGCGGCAGGTTGGCGACGGGCGCCCGCAGCCGCAGCGCCTCCTCGACGACGTCCTCCCACGAGGCGTGCCCGTCCCGTACGAGGGCGAGCTGCCCGGGGTGGGTCAGCAGCGCGTGGACGGCGTTGTCGATGAGGTTGACCGTGGTCTCGTGCCCGGCCCCGATCAGCACGACGAGCGTGTCGACCAGCTCCTCCTCGCTCAGCCGCGCACCGCTTCCGTCGTCGCGCGCGGCGATGAGCGCGGAGGTGAGGTCGTCGCCGGGAGCGGCCCGCTTGGCGGTGACGAGCCCGTCCATCGCGGTGTAGAGCCGGGCGTTGGCGGCGGCGGCCTCCTCGGGCGCGGCGGAGGTGCGGAAGAGCTCGTCCACGATGGCCCGGAACTCGCCCCTCCGCTCCTCGGGCACCCCCAGCAGCTCGCTGACGACCCGGACCGGCAGCGGGGAGCAGTACGCCGCCCGCAGATCGACGACGGCGCCCCCGCGCCCGGCGTCCTCGACGCCGTCGAGCAGTTCCTGGGCGATCCCCTCGATGTGGGGCCGCAGAGCCGCCATACGCCGTGCGGTGAAGGCCTTGGCGACGGGACTCCGCAGCCGCTTGTGCTCACTCCCGTACGCCGTGAGCATGCTGCGCAACGCCACGAAGACGTACAGCGGCCACTCCGGGGTGATCTCCCCGTTGATCCACCGCGTCCAGTGCTGCCGCGGATCCTTGGACACACGCGGATCGACGAGCAGCCGTTTCAGCAGGTCGTGACCGGTGACGGCCCAAGCGGGCACGCCACCGGGAAGCTCGACGCGGGCGAGGGGCCCGCGCGCCCGTATCCGCGCGGCCTCACCGAGGATGTCGCGCCCGGACGGATCGATGACGATGACGTCGTCGACGTCGCCGGTACCGGCGTGGTGACCGTCACCGGCAGAATGGCCGCCGCCGTCATGGTGACCACTGCCGGCAAGGTGACCATCACCGTCATGGTGGCTGTCACCGTCGTGGTGACCGCCGCCGGACCGGCCGTGGCCGGCGTCCCACGTCCCCCGCCGCTCGCACATGATGAGAGCCTTCCGGTTCCGGTGGACGAACCCCGGTACCCCTGCCACGCTACGCCCGGGCCCCCACCCCCGGAAGACGCACCGGCACGCGTCCCGTACCAGCCTGTGAGATGGCCGAATCCCTAGGGATTTCCGGTAAGTTGAACCGTCCACTTCCCGTTAGAATTTCTGTCACCAACGAGGAAGGCGGGTGAGCGGGCATGGCGGTCGGCAGCGTTCCGAGGTGGGTCAGGACACTCGGCCCCGAGGCCCGCGCGCTACCGGCCGGCGAGTGGTGGGACGCGGTCCGCGTACCCCTGCACCACGGCAGGGCCGCCCTCGAACGCCTGGGCGCGAACACCGGAGCGGTGATCGAGGACGGCTATGGCGCGATCCTCTACTGGCTCATCCGCCCGTCCTCGGCCCCCGACTGGCACCTCCCCCCGACCCACCTCCTCGGCCCCGGCTGCCACGTGGCGCTCCCCCCGGCCTACCGCACGTCGGGCCCGGGCCTGTACTGGCGCATCCCGCCCTCAGCCCGTCACAACTGGACGTGCCCGGGAAAGCTGGGAGAGGCGCTGCGGGCGACGCTGCCGTAGCACCCGCCCCACCGCCCCGGCCGAACGGGCGGCGGGACGCACCTCAACGCGCCGCCGCCCCGTCCCCGAGCCGCATCTCGGCCCACACGGTCTTCCCGGACGGCAGGCGGGGCTCGACGCCCCACTACTCGACAAGGGCATCGACGATGAGCAGCCCCCGCCCGTGCTCGCCGCCGTCACCGGGCGATGGCGACGGCACGGGAACGGAAGGCCGTCCTGCTCGGCAGTCCGCGACCTCGATGCGCAGCAGAGCCATCCGGACCGCAGGCTGTGCCAGGTGGAGATGGAGGGTCAACAGAAAGCCGCGCCCAGGCACCCGTCCGTGGGCCACGGCGTTGGCGGCGAACTCACCGACGACGAGCGCGGCGGCGTACGCGGACTCGTCCTCGCCGTCCCACCCCCAGTCGGCGAGTTGTCGCACGGTGAGGAGCCGCGCGAGGCGGGCACCGCGCAGGGTGCCGTCGAACACCCGGCTGAACCGACGGCAGAGCACATCGAGTCGGTGGTCCGGGGCGGAACGAATCTCAGGCGTCATGCCACTCACCGTGTCGCCCCGCTCGTACGCTGACCACGAAGACGGCCGGTACACGGCGTGCTGGTACCGGTACGGCCGGCCACCCGTCAGGGGAGGCGGGCGTGACCGGACGGACGTACGGCACGGGGTGACGACCTGATGACGCACACGGACAGGGACGGGGACAGGAACACGGACGCGAACCGCGACCGACGGCCTCCTCCTCCACCTCCACCGGAGGACGCGGAAGGCTCGGCGGACCTCAACCAGACGGTCGGCAAGCAGTTGAGGGTGCTGCGCGAGCGAGCGGGCTGGACGCAGAGGGAACTGGGCGACCGCCTCGGCTACAGCGAAGACCTGATCGCGTCCCTGGAACGGGGCCGCCGCACCCCGCAGCCCGAGTTCCTCGACGCCGCGGACGAGGCCCTGGCGGCCGACGGCCTCCTGAAGGCGACGAAGGAGGCGGTGACCCGAGCGAAGGCCCGCGCCCGAGTCCGCCACCCGGCTTGGTTCAGGGACTACGCGCGCTTGGAGGCCGGCGCCGTAGAGATCAACTTCTTCAGCATGGTGACGGTGCCGGGCCTGTTGCAGACGGAGGACTACGCCCGGGTCACGTTCACCGTGCGGCAGCCGCTGTGGGCGGAGGAGACCATTGAGGAGCGGCTGGCGGCCAGGATGAGCCGCCAGGAGATCCTCACGAACTGGCCTCCTCCGATCGTCACGGCGGTGATCGACGAGGCGGTCCTCCGCCGCGAGATCGGCGGCCGAAAAGTCCAGCAGGACCAGCTGCGCCACCTGCTGGAGGTCGGCCGGCTCCGCAGCACCACGCTCCAGGTACTGCCTCTGGGATGCGACGAGAACCCCGGTGTGGACGGCCCGTTCGTCCTGCTGACCCCGAAGGGCAAGCCGCAGGTGGCGTACCTGGAGGTGCAGGGCACCAGCCAGCTGATCACTGACGCGGAGGAGGTACGTATTCTGGCGGCGCGCTACGGAGCCATCCGCGGGCAGGCCCTGACCCCACGCGAGTCTCTTGCCCTGATGACCGACCTCATGGGAGAGCGATGAGCACAGAGACAGCGACGACCTCGGGCTCCTCCGAACTCATCTGGTTCAAGAGCAGCTACAGCGGGGGAGAGGGCGGCGAGTGCGTGGAGGTCGCCACGACCCCGTCCACCACCCACGTCCGCGACTCGAAGAAGCCCGGAGCGGCACAACTCACAGTGGCACCAGAGAGCTGGACGGTATTCGTGAGCTTCGCGACCGATTGCTGACAAAGGCCTCTGGAGCACGAAAGAGCCGGGTGGCGGGCCTCAGACCTTGATGACGGTGACGCGTTCGCCGCACAAGGCGGTCAGGTCCTCCGGATCCGAGGTCAGGACGGTCACCGGACCGGGAGCGGCGAGGGCTGTGGCGCTGAGCATGGCGTCGATGGCGTACTTGTGGCCGTGGAGGCCGGCATCGGCGAGGAGGGCGGCGGAGTGGCGGGCGATGGGCTCGGTGACCGGCTCGACGACGAGGCGGGACAGGGTCCACTCCAGGGCGGGACGCTTGATACGGGGGTGCACCACTTCCACCAGGGTGGCGGCGGACGTGATGACCCGCAGGTCGTCGGCACGGGCGAGAGCGAGCCAGGCCGTGACCGCACGATCGCGGAGCACGGCCTTGGCCAGCCCTTCGCTGTCGAGGACGAGGGTGCCGCCGGGCAGGGCAGGAGAGGGGCTCACGCGGCCTCGACCCCGCCCTGGGCCTGCTGACGACGGGCGTCCTGAAGCTGATCACGCAGGGACTGGATCTCCTCATCGGTGACAGGACCGTGTTCGGCCTCGGCGACTTGGATGAGTTCGTTGAGGTTGTCGCGCTCGATCTGCCGTGCCACAGCAGCGGCGACGTAGGCGGACAGGCCCGAGGGGCCACTACGGGCACGAGCGGCTTCAGCGATGTCACGAGGCATCGTGATCGAGTACTTCTGGGTAGGCTCGCTCATGCTCTCCATGCTACCGCTCATGCCACCGTTATCAATGCGGATAGCAGCAAGCTGGACTCTCGCCTACGCGCACGGCTCCGGAGGAGGCTTGCATCTTACCTGTTTGTCCAGTTCAGGGCGCTTCAGGCGGCCTGGTATCGCCATCCGTCCACGAATAGTCCATGAGACTGACATGAGATTGCCCCTGTAGACGCCGCATTGCTTATCGCCCTTCCTCTGGTAGCCACAGGTCGGGGCCGAGACGGCGAAGCCGTTCCCGTCGGTCCTGGTAGCCGGGCATAGTCCGTTCGACTAGCCGCCAAAATTCCGAGCCGTGGTCTCCCCGGCGCAAATGGGCCAGTTCGTGCACAAGTACATAGTCGATCAACGTGGGCGGCAACTGCATCGTGGCCCAGTGCATGTTGAGCCGTCCGTTAAGGGAGCAGGACCCCCACCGATAGCCCAGCGGCCGTACCCGCAGGCCGGTCCACTCCGCCGCGCCCATGCGCGACGCCCAGGGCTGGATACGGCGTTTCAGCCAGGGTTCGCCCACCCCGCAGTACCAGCGAACCAGCTCCCCGGCACCGCCGTCCTCCCCCAGCTCCAGGCGGCCACGGACGAGCCGTACCCGGCTACCCGGCTCGACGATTCGCAGCCGGTAGGATCTGCCGAGGTAGGGAAAACCCTCCCCGGACACATACTCCCGGGCAGGCCTGGTCTCGCCGAGCTCCCGGCGCTCGGCGAGCTTGCCGTACAGCCACGAGCGCTTCGCCTCGATCACTCTGATCAGTTCGCCACGGGAAACCTGTGACGGAGCGACCGCGGTGACCGAGGCGTCGCGCTCGACGGTGAGTCGCACGCTCTTGCGGCGGTCGCTGACGGACACGATGACTTCGAGATCACCGACTCGCAACATCCCGGGCAGACCGTTCACCACACCAGCATGCCAGGATCAGCCTCGGGGTATGCGCCCACGGTTGTGCCTGATTACATCCAGGAGCTTTCCGGCAAGCTGGTCAAGCTGCTCGTAACCACCCAGTGCGCCCTGGTGGAGAAGGCTGAAGATTCCAAGCCGGAAATCTTCCTGATCCATTCGTTTCATCCAGAAATCGCGGCGGTGAATGGTTTGCGTCGCCATCTCGTGGATCTCTCGGGCGGCCTCGGCATAGCGCAGCTCGTGCACATCTTCGACGGAGGTGGCCAGCTCGCTCAGAATCAGTCCGTACAACCTGGTCTCCACCTCGCTGAGGCCGTGCGGGTTCTCCTGTGGATCCTCCGTCATCTCGGTGATCAGGTCCCGAAGGGCAAGTACCTGCTGGTCCCACTCGTCCTTCATCTCGGTGATGATCTGCTCGAGCCGCTCGCTCAGCAGTTGATAGCGCGCCGGGTCCTCACCACGATGCACGGTGATGTGGTGCCGGATGGCGTGTTCCATCTCGCTGGCTTTCGCCCGGGATCCGCCGGTCATCGCCTCGACCCGCTCAGCGAAATTTGATGCGGTCAGCGCGATCGGCGGAAGCTGCTGCTCGATGCCGAGCGAGGTGATGTGCTCATCGATCAACACCCGGATCTTCGCCCCGTACGCGCCTGGGTCGAACTCGCCCGCATCGACTCTGTAGCGTCGTGTCGAGGTCACCTTGATAACCATGAACCGCTTCAGATCCGGCAGGAAGGGCTTCGCCGCCGGATCAGGCAGCACGGTATTGACGGTTCTGGCAAACACGGTCAGCTCGGCGTTGAACCGGTCCCGCTTCTCAGGTTCGACGAGCTCCTGCACACAGCGTTCGATGTCCTCCGGGTCGTGGAACATCAGCCGCAACCGTCGACACTGGGGCTCCAGTTTGTTGATCTCGGTCCGGGCATCCCGCAACGCCTCTGCCACGTCGACGCTGTCGTCGGCGTCGAAATCCTCCGAAGCGAAAATCCGCAGCGCTTCCACCAGGTTCTGTGCCACGCCGCGGTAGTCGACGACCCAACCGCATTCCTTGTGGTCAGCGATGCGGTTGACCCGGGCCACCGCCTGCAGCAGGTCGTGCTCGGCCAGCTTCCGATCCATGTACATCACCTGCTCGATCGGCGCGTCGAACCCGGTGAGCAGCATCGACTTCACGATGATGAAGCCGATGTCGTTGTCTCCGAAGGGCCGGGTGAAACCTTCGATCCGGGCTTTCTGCCCGGCCTCGTTGGTCCACTCGGCATACCGGTGCTCGTCCTCGGCGTCCCCCTTCGAGATCACCGGAACGAAATCCATCCGCTTGAGCAGATCCAGATAAGTGTGTGCCCTCGCCAGCCGAGCCTGAGCGGGGCGCAGTTCCTCGGCTGGCCTGTGCAGCAGATTTTCGGGAAGTTTTTCCACGGCGGCCACGAGCTCATCCCGGGCGGTCATCAGCGCCTCACGGTAACGCAGGGTGGCGTCCCGGTCGTATGCCACCAACTGCGCCTTGAACCCTTCAGCCAGTACCTTGTCCACGTAGTGCCGCAGCATGTGCTTGGCCTTGACGTCGATGAGCTGCTGCGCAGCAGAGACCTGTCCCTTGGTCGCCCAGCGCCGCTGGAGCTGCTCACGCTCCTCCTGACTGAGGTCCTCGAACTCGTCCTCGAAGATCTCGTCTAGGTCCTGCCCGTCCCGGACCGCCGCCTTGATCCTGATCCCCTCGTACAGGATCGGCACGGTGACCCCGTCCCGTTCGGCCTCCCTGAGCCGGTACTTGTCGATGAACGGACCGAACAGCTCGATGCTGGTCTTGCGTTGACCCTTACGCGTCATGATCGGCGTTCCCGTAAAGCCGACCCTGGCCGCGTTCGGCAGCGCCTCACGTAGGTTGGCGCCCAGGGCGGCTGTGTGCGAACGGTGCGCCTCGTCGATCAGCACCAGGATCGACTCGTCGGGGTTGACCTCACTTAGCGCCGTGCGAACGGTCAGGCCCTGCCCCGTGGGTCCGCCGTCCTGGTTCTTCTGAATCATTACGAAGACCACGCCAGGACCGTGCCGACCAAGGAGCGTTCGAGCACGGGCCGCCGACTTCGCCGTGTCCACCTTCTCACCGCTGAGCTGCATGGTGGCGCTGAGCTGGTCCTGCAACTGAGTACGGTCGGTGACGACCACGACCTTGATGTCGGCCAGGTCGTCGAACGAGCGAAGCCGGCGGACCAGGAACGCCATGGTGAGGCTCTTGCCGGAACCCTGGGTGTGCCAGACGATCCCGCCCCGTCGGTCGGCATGCCCGTCCTGGCTGCGGGTCTTGCCGGTCCGCAGCCGGTGGACGGTCTTCTCCACGGCGCGGAACTGCTGGTAGCGCGGCGCCACCTTAACGGTCCTGCCCTCGTCGGTGGTCATGAACGTCACGTAGTCGTGTACGAGCGTCAGCAGCGTAGCCGGGCCGAACACCCCTGCTACCAGGATCTCCTGTCGGCTAAGCTGGTCGGGCGATTTGCCCAACCGGGCACCGAGTTCCTCCTCACGCAACGGGTACGGGTCACGCCACGGCACATAGTGTTCGTAGTCTGCGGTGAACGTGCCGAGCCGGGCGTCCTCGCCGCTGGTTACGACGGTCAGTTGCACCGTGTGGAAGAGCTTCTGGTTTCCCGTACGGATCTCACCCGACACCTGCTCGGCGTACCGGCGAATCTGACCGACCGCTTTGGCCAGGGTGCTGGTCCTGGGCTCCTTGCACTCGACAACGACCAGCGGGATGCCGTTCACGAACAGGACCACATCGGGCACGATCTGTTGGTGCCCGCCGGGAACGTCCACCCGGAACTGATTGACCAGGGTGAACTCGTTGTTCGACGGGTTCCGCCAGTCAATGAAGTGCGCCACCTGGCTCTTGCCGCCGTCCCAGTCGGACCGCCCCTCGACGGGGACCCCGTCGATCAGCAGCTTGGTGGCCAGCTTGTTGGCCTCAAGCAGACCTGGGGCGGAGATCCTGGAGAGGGCGCTGACCAACGAATCGACCTGTGTGTCATCCAGCCACTCCGCCCCATGCGGGTCACAGTTGATCCGGCGCAGCGCGGCCCGCAGCCGGTTCGCGAGCAGCACCTCGTGAAAGTCGCTCCTCCCGGAATCGTGTGGATTCCTCGGGATCACCGCGTCCTGCGGAGCACCCGCCAGATGTTCCCAGCCCATCCCCCGAAGCTGCTCCACAAGAGGACGTTCCACCAACGAATATTCCAACCGGTCCACTTACGCGCCCACCCCCACTCTGTACCCCTGAGGAAAACCGCCTGACACGGCCAGAACCCGCCTCACGCGGATGCCGCTCACGAAACGCGCCTTCGCCCCGTCAACAGGTCCTCCATGACACCTCGCTTGAGCAGTGAAGCCTTGTGCCTCTCCTCCTCGTGATGCCTGATCTCCTGCCTCAGGGCGTCGACGACCGCGACGATCCGGTCCTGTTCACGTGGCTCCGGAATCCGCACGAGCAATCCCTGCACCGACGCCCCGTTGATCTTCACCATGCTCTCGGAAGTCCCCTGAGAAATGGCCTGGATCTGCCGCCTGACGTTCGCACTCCGCAGTGCCAGCTCCAGGAACTTCGCCCGGCAGTCGGGCTTGGGTGTCAGACGCATGATCAAGTCAGGGTAGATGCAGGGTGTACCGACGTCTCGGTAGATACCCGCAAGGCCGACGAGATCCCGCGTGTTCGCGCGGCTCATCAACAGGTCACCTTCGGAGAGCAGCGCGGCCGCGTTCCGTCCGGCCTGCCTGGGAACGTGCTTGAGTTGACGCGGCGAGAATCCCGTAGTGGTGAGACAGCCGAGCCCCAGTGCCTGGACCCCGGTCCACTCGTCGGTCTCCTTCGGGGAGTATCCATTCCTGGGAGAGTGGGCGAGATGACTCCCCAGCCGGCTTTCCACGGCGATCACTTCGGCGAGCAGTTTCTCAACCAGGCCTGCCTGTCGCAGCTTGAGCTTCTCCACGACCCGGCTCTGCCAGAGGATCCGCTCGTCGAGGGTGTCGAGCATCTCTGCGATCCGCTGCTGCTCCCGCAACGCTGGAACGGCGAGCGGACAGCTCAACAGGGCGCCATTGGCAAAGTTGACCTGCGACTCGGCCATACCGGTCGTCCGCTCGTCGAGGTAGCGCTGCGGAGCGGGCAGGGAGAGCAGACCGGCGAGGACCTTCGGGACCACGCGCTTCGGATCCGGACGCAGAAGCACCATCTTGCCGGAGACGATGAGCCGGGCCGGGGACCGGTCGACATGAGCCACCACGCCGACTCGGTGACGCGGTCCGGCCTTGGTCACGACAACGTCCTGGGTCCTGACCTCGAGACCGTGGTTCCCCCAGTACTCGCGGGGTAGCAGCTTGTGCGCTCGTGGTTCCCAGCCGTCCCAGGTCACGGCTGTCGTCTTCAACAGCCCCCACTCGCGATCCCCGTGGATGTTCCGCTCTTCGCAGGTCGGGCTGGGGCCCGAAGCCACATAGCTGACAAGGTCCCGAACCGGACGAACCGCCCAGTCGGACGGAACGCTATGCGTCATAGCCGAGCTCCTTCAGATAGGAGTCCAGGCGGCCGGCGGCGGCCTCACGCCGGGCTTCCAGCCCTCGCAGGGGCATCCCGTACTTGTGGGCCCAGGTGCGGAAGGCCGACGTCATCAGACGGTGGGCGGCGTTGGTGCGGGAGCTGAGGCGGGTCGCGAGCTGGATGCGGAAGACGGTGAGGGTGAGGTCACGGCACTCGTCCGCATTCATGCCCATGGCCGCCATGCGCAGGCGAGGCATGAAGTCGCTCTCCAACGCCTTCGCTGCCCTCCGCGCGGCGGCGACATCGGCCTTGAGCTTCCTCAGCTCGGCGGCTGGCAACTGCGCCTCCGTCGGCTCCTCCTCGTCTTCCTCTTCGCCGTCGCCGGGCTTGGCGGTGGCTGCCCTGTACTGGGCGTTCAGCTCGGCATACCGGGCCTCGGCCTCCTCCAGCTCCGCCAGATAGTCAGGAATGAGCGCCGGGACGACGCGGTGATCGCGGGCCTTGCGTTTCTCGGTGGCGATCTTTTGCTTGTCCCAGTACGAGGCCTCCTCCTCGTCCATCGCGAACACCGACTCGATCGTGGTGATCCAGCCCTCTACGACGCCCTCGAAACCGCGCTGGGCGAGTGTCTTAATGTCGTACTGCGTTTCACCCCACCAGGCCGCCACCACCCCAGCCAGCTCGAACCGGTCCAGGACTCCCAGGGGGAGCAAATCGGTCACGAACGAATCGAGCAGCTCGGCCCTGATTTCCATCACCTTGCGGGAATCGGGCAACTCGACGAGGTGCTTGCTGTGCCGTGCCCACCAGTCGGCGAACGCCTCGTGCAGCCGGGCCTCCGCGGGCTCGGCGAGCGCCGGAAGCCGCTCGGCGGTCCTTTCGGGACCTTCGGGCAGGAAGTCGTAATAGTCGATGTCCCGCTCCGTGAACAGCGCCGCAGGGTCGATGCCGAACACCTGGAAGAGGTCTGTCTTGGCGCTCACTTCGGCCTTGGGGATGCCACCGTGCAGATGCGCGCGGACGTCCTGGGGCTCGGGCGGCGGGCTGTTGTCGACGTAACGCCGGATATTCAGGTTGAAATCGTTCTCCCGCAGTTCGGCGATGTCCACGACGCGGGCGAACCCTGGGATGTTCCGGTACTCGCGATAGGCCGACACGATCTTCTCGGCGTGCTGCGGATCGAGGTTGTTCTGTGCCTTGCCGACGGTGAACTCCCTGTCGGCGTTGATAAACAGCACCTTGCCGTGCCGATCTTCGGGCCGGGGCTCCGTGCCATGCAGGATCAGGATGCAGGCGGGAATTCCAGTACCGTAGAAAAGATTCGGAGCCAGACCGATCACGGCATCCAGTCGGTTGGCCTTGATGATGCCCTGGCGGATCTCCTTCTCTTTGCCGCCGCGGAACAGCACGCCGTGCGGCATGACCGTGGCGCCGATGCCGTCGGGGGCCAGCACGGCGAGGACATGCTGGGCGAACATCAGATCCGCCTTCTTCCCGGTCTCGGGTGCAAAGCCGTAGGCGAACCGCTCGGAATGCTCCATCCCCTCGAGGGAGTAATTCTGCGAGAAAGGGGGATTGGTGAGCACCCGATGGAAGCGCATCAACTCGCCGTCCTCCTTGTGGAGAGGGTTGGCGAGAGTGTCGTCATTCTCCAGGTTCGCGTTAAGCACACCGTGGAGGATCATATTCATCTTGGAGATGGCCCAGGTGCCACCGTTGTACTCCTGACCGGCCAGGGTCAGATCCCGGTGGTCCTGGCCGCGCTCCTCGATGTACTCCTTAGCGTGGATGAGCATGCCGCCCGAGCCCGAGCAGGGGTCGTAGATCCGCATGCCCGGTTCCGGCCTGACCAGCCGGACCATCATTCGGACCACTTCACGCGGAGTGTAGAACTCTCCGCCCTTCTTGCCAGCCGAGTCAGCGAACTCGCCGATCAGGTACTCGTACGCGGCGCCGAGCAGGTCAGGGAACTCGAAGTCGTCATTGCGTAGCCGGTAGCGGTCGAAGTGGTCGATGAGCTGTTGCAGACGCCTGTCGGGGATGGTCGACTGTCCGACCTTCCGCGTGAAGTCAATGTGCTCGAGAACTCCCTCGAGTGCCGCTGAGTTGGCCAGTTCCAGCTCGTTCAACGCCTTGTTGAGCAGGCTGCCCGCACCACCCTTGCGGGAGTTGTCCTTGATATACTGCCAACGCGCCTTCCCGGGCACATAGAAACTCTCACCACGGTAGAAGTTGGGCGCCTCGGCCATCCGGTCGGCTTCTTGTAGAGGCTTCCCCTGCCCCACCCACTTGTCGATCAGCTGTCCGCGCACCACATCAAACTGATCGGAGGCCCGCTTCAGGAATAGCATCCCGAAGATGTACTCCTTGAACTCAGAGGCATCCATCTTGCCGCGAAGGATGTCCGCAGCCCCAAAAAGATGCCGTTCAAGCTGCGGCAACGTGAGCTTTCCCACTCGTGGCCTCTCCCCTTGCTTGATCTTTCACTGCCCACGAAGAGTGTCGCAGGTCAGGCGCGCTGCCCGCAGGCGTGAGGGGGAACCAGTGTTACAGCAGTAGCCGTGGGGGTCAGAAGCGCTCCTACGGACCACGGCCGTGCAGTCGTACCCCTGGACGGGACCGTGGTGGATGGGCACACACGGGGATCTTCGGCGCGCCAGTCGGCGGAGCGGCTTTGGGCTGGAGTTTCAATGACCGAGTCAAGGACGCAGGGCTCTGCGGGGCTTCGTCGAGGGGGTTGTCTGTGCCCCAGCTGACGAAAGCCAGCCACGGCGGTGGGCGCGCCGACCGATTCAGGCGCGCGTGTCTCGCTGCGCCCCCGTCGGCCTCAGCCACGCTGTCAATGCCGTGACGTCGAGTTGAGTCGGGCCGGCTGAGCGGGCGGGGCGGGGGTGAAGACTCGGTTGTCTCGCAGGAGAGCCCACAGTACGTTGGCGCGGCGTCGTGCAAGAGCGACGACGGCTTGGACGTGCTTGCAGCCCTCACCCCGTTTCTTGAGGTAGTACTCCCGATTGGGGCCGTCGTGGATGATGCTGGTCTGCGCGGAGAGGTAGAAGACTCTGCGCAGGCGGCGGCTGTAGCGCTTGGGGCGGTGCAGGTTGCCGGTGCGGTGGCCGGAATCGCGTGGCACGGGGACCAGACCCGCGGCCGAGGCCAGGTGGCCTGCGCCGGGGTAGGCGGGAGGTCAGGTCGCTGGCGGCGACGACGAACTCGGCTCCGATGAAGGGGCCCATGCCGGGCTCGGCCCGAGCTGCTTCGGCGGTACGGCCGTGTCCTTTCAGGTCAACGAGGCTTGGGAGCGGTGAGATCGGTCCTTCCGCGGTAAGCCTCGTACCGCCGGAGTCCGGTGATCGGGAAGTCCTGGACGACGCACGAAACATTCGCCGCTGGTTCCTCAGGTCGTGCCCTATGGTCTTGTGGCCACATCTCTTTGCTGGTGCTATGCGGACATCTTCACTGCAGGGGCACAAGGGGTCTTGTGGAGCTGAAGGTCACGCGCTGGAAGCGGTACGGGCACGATCGTCTGTACGCGAACCTGCCCGACGGAACCGCGGTCGGCTGGGCGGACGTCAGGACGGGGGAGATCACGGTCCTGCGTGCCGAGCACCGTGACGACGTGATCGCCGTGCTGACCCGGCATCTGCAGAACAACCTCGGCCCGGTCCCGTCGGACAGAGCACCCGAGGCCGAGGCGTGTCCGACGCTGCCGCCCCTGACGCCGACCGAGGACCTGGCGGACAATCCCCCAGGGAAGTCCCTGAGCGATCGCCTCGCCGAATCCGGCCCGGGGCTGGTGAAGCGACTCGTCGCACGGCTGCTGCGACGGCCGACGCAGTGGGACTCGTGGCGAAAGGGGTTGGAGGGGGAGCGGCGCGTGGGAGCCGAGCTGAACCGCCTGACACACCAGGGTTGGCGGGTCCTGCACTCCATCCCCCTGGCCAACAACGTGGACATCGATCACCTGCTGATCGGGCCCGGCGGGGTGTTCAGCATCAACACGAAGTACCACGACAGGAGGGCCGTATGGGTCGGCGACGATGCCGTGAGAGTCGACCACGGGAAACCGGCCCCCTACGCACGCAAGAGCCGGGCGGAGGCCAAGCGAGTGGGCAAGGTGCTTGAGCACTACTGCGCCTTCCCCGTGCCGGTGGAACCGGTGCTCGTCTTCGTCGGCGTCACCGAGCTGAAGGTGGTCGCCACACAGCTCAGTGTGCGGGTGTACAAGGAACGCGAAGTCGCGGCACTGGCGCCGCTCTCAGGGGTGCTGACGCCCGAGCAGGTCGAAGAGGTGTACGGCGTCGCCCGCCATGAGCAGGCTTGGCGCCAGGCCTGAGGCTGATGAGTGCTCCTGCCGCAACGTCTCAGAACCCGGCCATGGACTTGTCGAGCACCCCGCTGTAGACGAAGTGCACGAAGCACGTGATGCCGGCCCAGACCAGGAGCGGCAGTAGGGAGCCGCGCAGCACCGACCAGACCGTGATCCATGTCGGCCCCGGAGGCAGCACGTGCGTGAATGGCCGGTGGGCAGGCGGGCCGAGACGGAACAGGGCGCCGGGAGAGCGCAGTCCGCATGTCCGCCTCGGCCCTACTCGCATTGGCGTCATACGCGTATTACGGTGTCCTTATGGCGAAGACTCGGATCAGTATCAGCCTGGAGCAGGACCAGGCCGAACGCATCAAGCGGCACGCGGAGCGGGCGGGCATGGACGTCTCGGCGTACCTGGTGCACGCCGCGACGCGGCAGATGGCCGAGAGCGATGCCATAGAGGAGCAGTTCGCAGAGGTGGATGCGCTCATTGCCCGGGCGGAGCGGGCTGCGGATGCGCTGCCCGCCGAATCCGCTCCGGAACCGGCCACGGAATTGACGGAGCAGGAGCGTCGGGAGGTCGAGGAGGCCCTGGGCCTCGTCCATGGACGGGACCGGCAGGGCCGCCGTCCGGGGCACGCCGCGTGAGCGCACGGGTGCCGGTCTACGACACCGGCATGCTCATCGCGCTCGCCGATCGCAAGGCGAAGGCGGTGGCCCTCCACGAGGGACTGCGCACGGCCCCGCACCGGGCGCTGGTGCTCGGACCGGTCCTCGCCCAGGTGTGGCGTCCCCGGCCGGCGCTCGTGCACGCCCTGTCCGGCGTCCTGAAGGACTGCACGGTTCCCCAGGCCCGTATGTCCGAGCCGCCCGTGCGTGAGACGAAGGCGGGGCGTCCGGAGTGCCTGGCCTGTGCGGCAGGCCCGGATCTGACGGACTGGCGGCGCATCGGCACCGCTTTGGGACAGGCAGTCCTGCCGGCGAAGAAGCGGCCGGACGCCGTGGACGCCTGGGTGGCGCTGGCGGCGGTCCGGCACGGCAGCGCGGTGATCTTCACCACCGACCCGGGGGACATCCACGCCTACCTGACGGTCCTCGCGCCCACGGACGTGCACGTGGTCGCCGTCTGAACAGCTGGCTGCCGCGTGGGTCCGTCCGTTGCGTGCGTGCGGGTCCAGGTCTCGTAGGCGTACCCGGTCTGGACCGTCTTGCCGCTGGCTTGGCACGGCTCGGCGCCTCAGTGGTCGACGAGGCGGTGAAGCAGAGCGGTCGGGTCACTTGCAGGGGGTTCTGGATCTCAGCCATCGAGCGTTCGAAGCTCAGGCTGAGCGCTATTGCCGATCTTGCGAACCAGCCGAATAGGCGACGCCGGGCAGCAGGGCTCAGATAGGAGGGGCGGACCCGTGACCGAAGCGGCGGGTCTCGGGAGCCATCCAGGTGTTGCCTCGGTCCTTAAACCACGCTGACCTGGGGCAACGCTTCAAGATCCCGTCCACGCCTCGTCCACGGGCCCCGGCATACGGCCGCTCCGGGCCGCACATGCCTGCACATACGCGAAGACCCCGTCCTCAGCGTTCTCGCTGATGGCGGGGTCTTTGGGCACCTTCTTCGAGGTGCCCCCGGCAGGATTCGAACCTGCGCACACGGCTCCGGAGGCCGTTGCTCTATCCCCTGAGCTACGGGGGCGTGTCTGCCGTGGTTGCGGCGACGGGTAGAACCCTACCAGCTCTCCGGGGGTGATCATGAACAGGTTTCGGTGGCCGGGGCGACCGCCGTCGCGAGGAACCTGGAGGCGAGTGCGCGGCGACGGGGGAGAGGGGGTTCGAGTCGGCATCGAACCAGCCCGATGCCGGCTTTCGGCGCGGGCTGTCCGTCCCCCGTGACCCTTCCCTCGGCCACCCCGCCCCGGCACCCGAACACCGCTACTCCCACCTGCCCCCTCCCGTACCCCACTCGGGGCGGAAGTGGGGAAAAGCCGGACGCGGTGGCCAACGCGGACCTACTCTCGAGTTGTGTCAGGCACTTCGGGTCGGGTGCTTGTTGTGGACGACAACAAGGTCATCCGGCAGCTGATCAGGGTCAACCTCGAGCTGGAGGGCTTCGAGGTCGTGACCGCCGCCGACGGTGCCGAGTGTCTGGATGTCGTCCATCACGTCCGGCCGGATGTCATCACTCTGGACGTCGTGATGCCTCGGCTCGACGGGCTGCGCACCGCCGCCCGGCTCCGCGCCGACTCCCGTACGCGGCATCTTCCGCTCGCCATCGTCAGCGCGTGCACGCAGAACGAGGTCGAGAACGGTGTCGACGTCGGCGTCGACGCCTTCCTCGCCAAGCCCTTCGAGCCCAACGATCTCGTCCGGCTCGTACGACGATTGATCGAGCGGCGCGATCACGGCGACAGCAACGACAACGGCAGCCACAGAAACAACGGCAGGCACAGCAACGGCAGCCACAGCGGCGCCAGCGGTGGCGGCACCGGCCACGCCAGTCTCGGCGATCACGTCTGAGCCGTCATGACCTGAGTGATCACGGCCGGAGCGATCTCGACCGAACAGGCACAGCCAGGCGGTCGCTGTCAGGGCGTACTCCCGGTTCGATCTTCCCGATCTCCCTGATCTCCTCGGTCTCCTTGATCTCATCGGGCTCCCCAGCCCTTCCAGCCCCCTCGGTCCCCCTTCTCGATCTCCGTCGCTGCTCAGCCGCCCCGACGCGTCCCGGCCCCCCGCCCCGGTGATCTGTGACGAACCCCCCACTCCCTCCCCGTCCACATCCCGGACCGGCGCCCCGACCGGCTCGCCTTCCCACCCCCCTCCTCCCCTACGCTTGGTCCGTGACCCCCGGACAGCTCTCGCGCACCGTCATCGGTGCCGTGCGTCGCGCCGTCGACGTGGGGGAACTGCGCGTGGCCGTGCCCGAGCGCGCCGTCGTCACGCCGCCCGGGGCCGGCGGCCGCGGTGACTACGCCACCACCATCGCGCTGCAGCTCGCCAAGCCCGCCGGGCGGCCGCCGCGGCAGGTCGCCGAGATCCTGCGGCCGTACCTGACCGCCGCCGACGAGGTCGTCGACGTCGAGATCACCGGGCCCGGGTTCCTCAACATCCACCTCGCCCCCGAGGCCGTGGCCGCCGGTCCCGCCGCCCTCGTCGCGGACATCCTCGACCGCCGTCAGGGAGACGTCCCCTACGGCCACGGCGACGCCCTCTCCGGCGAGATCGTCCAGCTCCGCGTCTCCTACGAGGTGCGCGCCGAGGTCGTCGCCGACGCCGTGGCGCGGCTCGTGGCCGCCCAGGGCGGCCGTGCCGAGGTCACCCACAGCAGGCCCGGCGAGCCCGTCACCGTCCGGCCCGTGCCCGCGCCCGAGGACCCCGCCCCGCTCGGGCCCGACGCCGCCCGCTGGGCCCTGCTGTACCCGGCCGCGCACGACCGGCCGCGCATCACCGCCGAGCACCTCGCGCAGCGCGAGAGCAACCCCCTCTTCCGCGTGCGGTACGCCCACGCCCGGGTCCGGGCCCTCCTCCGCAACGCCGCCCACCTCGGCTTCACCGCCGACGCCCACGCCGAGGCCCCTCACCCGACACAGCCCGGCCGCCCGGACCGTGCCGAGGGACCGGCAGGACCCGCCTACCCCCCCGAAGCCGCCCCCCTCCTGGCCGCCCTCGCCGATCACCCCCGCGTCCTCGCCTCCGCCGCCGTCGCCCAGGCCCCCGACCGCGTCGCCCGGCAGCTCGTCGGAATCGCCGACGGGCTGCTCGCGTTCCAGCACACGGTGCTGCCGCGCGGCGGGGAGAAACCCTCGGCCGCCCACCGTGCCCGGCTCGCGCTCGCCGAAGCCGCCGGGGCGGTGCTGGCCGGCGGCCTGTCCCTGCTCGGCATCGACGCCCCCGAACACCTCTGAGGAAGTCCACGCAGACATGAGCCGTTCCGCACACCCCGCCGGGCCCCGTCACGGAGACGTACTGCCGGAGGGGCACTACAGCGCGCCGCCCGCCGACCTCAACGCCCTCGACCCCAAGGTCTGGGCGCAGACGGTCACCCGTACCGAGGACGGCGCCGTCAGCGTCGGCGGGATCGGCGTGCAGAGGCTGGCCGAGGAGTTCGGCACCCCGGCCTACTTCATCGACGAGACCGACTTCCGGGCCCGGGCCCGCGCCTGGCGCGAGGCCTTCGGCGACGACGCCGACGTGTTCTACGCCGGCAAGGCCTTCCTCTCCCGCGCCGTCGTGCGGTGGCTGACGGAGGAGGGGCTCAACCTCGACGTCTGCTCCGGTGGCGAGCTGACCACCGCGCTGTCCGCCGGGATGCCCGCCGAGCGCATCGCCTTCCACGGCAACAACAAGTCCTCCGCCGAGATCACCCAGGCCGTCGAGGCCGGCGTCGGGCGGATCGTGCTCGACTCCTTCCAGGAGATCGTGCGGGTCGCGCACATCGCGCAGGCGCTCGGCAGGCGGCAGCGGGTGCAGATCCGGGTGACGGTCGGCGTCGAGGCGCACACGCACGAGTTCATCGCCACCGCGCACGAGGACCAGAAGTTCGGCATCGCGCTCGCCGACGGGCAGGCCGCCGAGGCCGTGCGCCGGGCCCTGACCCTCGACGGCCTGGAGCTCATCGGCATCCACAGCCACATCGGGTCGCAGATCTTCGACATGGCCGGGTTCGAGGTCGCGGCCCGGCGCGTGGTGAAGCTGCTCGCCGAGATCCGCGACGAGCACGGCGTCGAGCTGCCCGAGATCGACCTCGGCGGCGGCCTCGGCATCGCGTACACCTCGGAGGACGACCCGCGCGAGCCGCACGAGATCGCCAAGGCGCTCGGCGAGATCGTCACGCGCGAGTGCGAGGCGGCCGGGCTGCGCACGCCGCGGCTGTCGGTCGAGCCGGGGCGCGCCATCGTCGGGCCGACGGCCTTCACCCTGTACGAGGTGGGGACCATCAAGCCGCTCGAGGGGCTGCGGACGTACGTCTCCGTCGACGGGGGCATGTCCGACAACATCCGCACCGCGCTCTACGACGCCGAGTACAGCGTCGCGCTGGCCTCGCGCACCTCGGACGCGGAGCCCATGCTGGTGCGGGTCGTGGGCAAGCACTGCGAGAGCGGCGACATCGTCGTGCGCGACGCCTTCCTGCCCTCCGACCTGGCACCGGGCGACCTCATCGCGGTGCCGGCGACCGGTGCGTACTGCCGCTCGATGGCGAGCAACTACAACCACGCCCTGCGTCCACCGGTCGTCGCCGTCCGCGACGGCGAGGCCCGGGTGATCGTCCGCCGGGAGACCGAGGACGACCTGCTGCGCCTCGACGTCGGCTGACGGCCGGGGACGCAGGGGAGGGGCGGCGGAAGATCTTTCGGCTTCCGCCGCCCCGTAAATGAAATAGATGTCTCACGATCCGGACGAAGGGAAGAAACCCCCGTCCGGTGAGTGAGACTGGTCCAACCGTGACTGGTAGAGGGAATCGAGGTCGGATGATGCGTACGCGTCCGCTGAAGGTGGCGCTGCTGGGCTGTGGGGTCGTCGGCTCAGAGGTGGCGCGCATCATGACGACGCACGCCGACGACCTCGCGGCCAGGATCGGGGCGCCCGTCGAGCTGGCGGGCGTCGCGGTGCGGCGGCCCTCCAGGGTGCGCGAGGGCATCGACCCCGAGCTGGTCACCACCGACGCGACCGCGCTGGTCAAACGCGGGGACATCGACGTCGTCGTCGAGGTCATCGGCGGCATCGAGCCCGCCAGGACCCTGATCACCACCGCCTTCGAGCACGGCGCCTCCGTCGTCTCCGCCAACAAGGCGCTGCTCGCCCAGGACGGCGCCGCGCTGCACGCCGTCGCCGAGGAGCAGGGCCGGGACCTGTACTACGAGGCCGCCGTCGCCGGCGCCATCCCGCTGATCCGGCCGCTGCGCGAGTCCCTCGCCGGCGACAAGGTCAACCGCGTCCTGGGCATCGTCAACGGCACGACGAACTTCATCCTCGACAAGATGGACTCCACGGGGGCCGGGTACCAGGAAGCCCTCGACGAGGCCACCGCCCTCGGGTACGCGGAGGCCGACCCGACCGCCGACGTCGAGGGCTTCGACGCCGCCGCCAAGGCCGCGATCCTCGCCGGCATCGCCTTCCACACCCGCGTACGCCTCGACGACGTGTACCGCGAGGGCATGACCGAGGTCACCGCCGCCGACTTCGTCTCGGCGCGCCGGATGGGCTGCACCATCAAGCTGCTCGCGATCTGCGAGCGGGCCGCGGACGGCGCCTCCGTCACCGCGCGCGTGCACCCCGCGATGATCCCGCTCGACCATCCGCTGGCCTCGGTGCGCGGCGCGTACAACGCGGTGTTCGTGGAGGCGGAGGCCGCCGGGCAGCTGATGTTCTACGGGCCCGGCGCCGGCGGCTCCCCGACCGCCTCGGCCGTCCTCGGCGACCTCGTGGCCGTCTGCCGCAACCTCGTCGGCGGCGCCACGGGCCCCGGCGACTCGGCGTACGCGCAGCTGCCCGTGAGCCCCATGGGCGAGGTCGTCACGCGGTACCACATCAGTCTCGACGTGGCCGACAAGCCCGGCGTACTGGCCCAGGTGGCCACCGTCTTCGCCGAGCACGGCGTCTCCATCGACACCGTGCGCCAGCAAGGACGACAAGACGGCAACGGCGAGGCCAGTCTCGTCGTCGTCACCCATCGCGCGTCCGACGCCTCGCTGAGCGGGGTCGTCGAGGCGCTGCGCGGCCTCGACACCGTGCGGGGCGTCGCCAGCATCATGCGGGTTGAAGGAGAGTAGCCAGCAATGACCCACCAGTGGCGCGGAATCATCGAGGAGTACCGGGACCGGCTGCCGGTCTCCGACACCACCCAGGTCGTGACGCTCCGCGAGGGCGGCACGCCGCTCGTGCCCGCGCAGGTCCTCTCCGAGCGCACGGGCTGCGAGGTCCACCTCAAGGTCGAGGGCGCGAACCCGACGGGCTCCTTCAAGGACCGCGGGATGACCATGGCCATCACCCGGGCCAAGGAGGAGGGCGCGAAGGCCGTCATCTGCGCCTCCACCGGCAACACCTCCGCCAGCGCGGCCGCGTACGCGGTGCGCGCGGGGATGGTCTCCGCCGTGCTCGTGCCGCAGGGCAAGATCGCGCTGGGCAAGATGGGCCAGGCGCTGGTGCACGGCGCGAAGATCCTCCAGGTCGACGGCAACTTCGACGACTGCCTCACGCTCGCCCGCGAGCTGTCGGACAACTACCCGGTGGCGCTGGTCAATTCGGTCAACCCGGTCCGCATCGAGGGCCAGAAGACCGCCGCGTTCGAGATCGTGGACATGCTCGGCGACGCGCCCGACATCCACGTCCTGCCGGTGGGCAACGCGGGCAACATCACCGCGTACTGGAAGGGGTACGAGGAGTACGCCGCCGACGGCATCGCCGCGCGGACGCCGCGCATGTGGGGCTTCCAGGCGTCCGGTTCGGCGCCGATCGTGCGCGGCGAGGTCGTCAAGGACCCGTCGACGATCGCGACCGCGATCCGCATCGGCAACCCCGCGTCCTGGCAGTTCGCGCTGGCCGCTCGGGACGGGTCCGGCGGTCTCATCGACGAGGTGACGGACCGTGAGATCCTGCGCGCCTACCGGCTGTTGGCCGCCCAGGAGGGCGTCTTCGTCGAGCCCGCGTCGGCCGCGTCGGTCGCGGGTCTGCTGAAGGCCGCCGAGAACGGCAAGGTCGACCCGGGCCAGAAGATCGTCTGCACGGTCACCGGCAACGGCCTGAAGGACCCCGACTGGGCCGTCGCGGGCGCCCCGCAGCCGGTCACGGTGCCGGTCGACGCCGCCACCGCGGCCGAGCGCCTCGGCCTCGCCTGACGGGGAGGCCGGGAAGCCGCGGAGGGAAACCGACGTCATAGGGGGTGCACAGGGGGCTCCCGACACGCAACGTGCGCCTCCTGTGCGCCCTATGTCGCCACAGAACCTTCCTTCGATAGGCTGTACCGAACCCCCGCGGCGCATATGCCCTGCGGTGCCGCCGTCCGTGCGGCCGCCGGGCGGTCCCGCAGGTGTCGCAAGTCCTCACGTTCCGCAGTTCAAGGAGAGTCATCGAGCGATGGCCGGTCCAGCGTTCCGCGCCGCCGCCGTCCGGGTGCGCGTCCCCGCCACCAGCGCCAACCTCGGCCCGGGCTTCGACGCCCTCGGCCTGTCGCTGGGTCTCTACGACGACGTCGTCGTCCGGGTCGCCGACGCCGGACTGCACATCGACATCGCGGGTGAGGGCAGCGAGACGCTCCCGCGGGACGAGAGCCACCTGCTCGTACGGTCCCTGCGCACCGCCTTCGACCTGCTGGGCGGCCAGCCGCGCGGCCTGGAGATCGTCTGCGCCAACCGCATCCCGCACGGCCGCGGCCTCGGCTCCTCCTCCGCCGCCATCTGCGCCGGCATCGTCGCCGCCCGCGCCGTGACCATAGGCGGCGACAGCCGCCTCGACGACGCGGCCCTGCTGGAGCTCGCCACCGAGATCGAGGGCCACCCCGACAACGTCGCCGCCTGTCTGCTCGGCGGCTTCACGCTGTCCTGGATGGAGGGCGGCGCCGCCCGCGCGATCAGGATGGACCCCGCCGACTCCGTCGTCCCGGTGGTCTTCGTCCCCTCCCGCCCCGTCCTCACCGAGACCGCCCGCGGCCTGCTGCCGCGCACCGTCCCGCACGTCGACGCCGCCGCCAACGCCGGCCGTGCCGCCCTGCTCGTCGAGGCCCTGACCAGGCGCCCCGAGCTGCTGCTTCCGGCCACCGAGGACCGTCTGCACCAGGAGTACCGCGCGCCCGCCATGCCGGAGAGCGCCGCCCTGGTGGAGCGGCTGCGGGCCGACGGGGTGCCCGCGGTGATCTCCGGCGCGGGCCCGACGGTGCTCGCCCTGGCGGAGGAGTCCTCCGCCGACAAGGTCGCCCACCTCGCAGGAGAGGGCTGGGCGGCGAACACGCTGAGTCTCGACGACCGCGGAGCGAGCGTGCTGCCGCTCGCGGCCTGACACGCGGTTGCCGGATTTGGAGAGGGGGAATGTTTGTTGGATCCGGTAGTGTTAATCTCAAGTCCGCACCCGACCTCACCATGGCGCGGTGCTTCGTGTCCCCGTCCGGGACGAACATTCTTCCGGGAGCCTCCCAAGCCGCACTGTGTTTCGCTCTGAGCGGTCTGCCGAGCACGCTCCGGAACCGGCGCGACCGGACCGTCTGACACAGAACACCCAGTGCCACGGTCTCGGGAAGCGCTTCACCAGTTATCTCTCCGCCGCTGTGGCGGACCACCGCCCCGGCAGGGTCCAACACCACAAGGACCACAGCCGGACAGCACAACCGGTCGCCGAGCCAGACAGGCCGACGTCCGCTCCAGGGAAGGACCCTTCGTGAGCGACACCACCGATCTGATGGGCGCACGTGTCGAGGAGACCGCTGCCGCGCCCGCCACGGACGCCTCCGCGCCTGCCACCGGTGCCGGCTCCCGGCGGCGCCGCGGTACCGGCCTCGAGGGCATGGTGCTGGCCGAGCTGCAGCAGGTCGCATCCGGCCTCGGGATCAGGGGCACCGCGCGCATGCGCAAGAGCCAGCTGATCGAGGTCATCAAGGAGGCGCAGGCCGGGGGCGGGGCCCCCGCGAAGAGCGCCGAGACCCCCGCCGAGTCCCGCCCGAAGCGCCGGGCCACCTCGAAGGCCCGTACGGGCGAGGACGCCGCTCCCGCCGCCAGGAAGGCCGACAAGGCCGAGCAGCCCGCGGAGCAGGCCCCGGCCCAGCAGCAGATCGACATCCCCGGTCAGCCCGCCCCCAAGGCCGCCGCGCAGGAGCAGCCGGCCGCCCCCGCCGACGAGGTCCCCGCGGGCGAGCGCCGCCGGCGCCGCGCCACCGCCGAGGCCGGCAGCCCCGAGACGGTCGCCGCCGAGGCCCGTACGGACTCCAGGGCCGAGACCCCGGTGGAGAGCCGGGGCGACTCCGGCGACGGCGGCAACGCCGAGGGCCGTCAGGGCCGCCGCGACCGCCGCGACCGGGGCGACCGGGGTGACCGGGGCGACCGCGAGCGCGGTGGCCGCGACCGCGACCGCCGCGGCAAGGGCGACGACCAGCAGAACCAGGGCGGCAGCCAGCAGCGCGGCCAGCAGAGCGGCGGCCGCCAGGACCGCCAGCAGGACGACTTCGACGAGGACGGCGGCGGGCGCCGCGGGCGTCGCGGGCGCTACCGCGACCGCCGCGGGCGCCGCGGGCGCGACGACATCGCCGAGCCGCAGCTCGCCGAGGACGACGTCCTGATCCCCGTCGCGGGCATCCTCGACATCCTCGACAACTACGCGTTCATCCGGACCTCCGGCTACCTGCCGGGCCCGAACGACGTGTACGTCTCGCTGGCCCAGGTCCGCAAGAACGGCCTGCGCAAGGGCGACCACGTCACCGGCGCGGTCCGCCAGCCCAAGGAGGGCGAGCGCCGCGAGAAGTTCAACGCGCTGGTCCGTCTCGACTCCGTCAACGGCATGGCGCCCGAACACGGCCGCGGCCGCCCGGAGTTCAACAAGCTGACCCCGCTCTACCCGCAGGACCGCCTCCGCCTGGAGACCGACCCGGGCGTGCTGACCACGCGGATCATCGACCTCGTGTCGCCGATCGGCAAGGGCCAGCGCGGTCTGATCGTGGCCCCGCCGAAGACCGGCAAGACCATGATCATGCAGGCGGTCGCCAACGCGATCACGCACAACAACCCCGAGTGCCACCTGATGGTCGTCCTCGTCGACGAGCGTCCGGAAGAGGTCACCGACATGCAGCGGTCGGTCAAGGGCGAGGTCATCTCCTCGACCTTCGACCGCCCGGCCGAGGACCACACCACCGTCGCCGAGCTGGCCATCGAGCGCGCCAAGCGCCTGGTGGAGCTGGGTCACGACGTGGTCGTGCTGCTCGACTCGATCACGCGTCTGGGCCGTGCGTACAACCTCGCGGCCCCGGCCTCCGGCCGCATCCTGTCCGGTGGTGTCGACTCCACGGCCCTGTACCCGCCGAAGCGCTTCTTCGGTGCCGCGCGCAACATCGAGGACGGCGGCTCGCTGACCATCCTCGCCACCGCGCTCGTCGACACCGGGTCCCGCATGGACGAGGTGATCTTCGAGGAGTTCAAGGGCACCGGCAACATGGAGCTCAAGCTCGACCGGAAGCTCGCCGACAAGCGCATCTTCCCGGCCGTCGACGTCGACGCCTCGGGCACGCGCAAGGAGGAGATCCTGCTCAGCGGCGAGGAGCTGGGCATCGTCTGGAAGCTGCGCCGGGTGCTGCACGCGCTCGACCAGCAGCAGGCGATCGAGCTGCTCCTGGACAAGATGAAGCAGACGAAGTCGAACGCCGAGTTCCTGCTGCAGATCCAGAAGACGACGCCGGCGCCGGGCAACGGCGACTGACGTCCGCTCTTCCGCGGTCTTTCGGGCCGCCCCCGTCGCCTGGAGCGACGGGGGCGGCCCTCGTCGTACCGGCGCCCGGCCCACCTGCACAGGGTCGGCCCGGGGCCGGCGCCCGGCCCGGCCGCGCGGGGCGGTCCGGGTACCGGCCCCCGCCCGCCCGCACGGGGCGGCCCGGCGCGCCCGCCCCGCCCGCGTGTACACCGTCCGGGTCACCCGGCCGCGCGAGACCTTTGCCCCACGGGAAGGGGCCGCCCCCTGGTCACGGCGTTACCGTGGAGGAAACGGAAAGCGCAGGTGGACGGCCGAATGGCGGTACACGCCCGGATCATGCGCGCATGCCGGGCCACAGGGCGGACACAAGGTGTTGTGCAACCCTTTTTTCGTTTTCAACGTCTGACGGGACAAGTCCCGACAAGGGGGTCGTACCGGCCCCGCCCCGGAAGCATGGGGGTCCCCCGACCGACCGCGAGCCGAGAACCGAGGAGCACATGCCCGCCGAGACCACGCCGGACACCGGCGGCACGAGCCCCCGCGAGAGCGCCGGGGGGCGCCGTCGCAAGTCCCGGAGCAAGCGCCGCAAGGCCCTCCTCGTCGCCGCGTGGACCGCGGCCGGGGTGGTCGCCCTGGGCGGGACCGGACTCGGCTACCTGTACTTCCACCTCAACGGCAACATCAGGAGCATCGACATCGACCAGGCCCTGGGCGCGGACCGGCCCACCGACGTCGACAACGGCTCGCAGGACGTCCTCGTCCTCGGCTCCGACTCGCGCTCGGGCGGCAACGGCGAGCTCGGCGGCGGCAGCGACGACGGCACCGCCCGCTCGGACACCGCGATGATCGTGCACCTCTACGAGGGCCACAAGAAGGCCAGCGTGGTCTCCATACCCCGCGACACCCTCGTCGACCGGCCCTCCTGCACCGACGCCGACGGCACCACGCACGAGGCGGCGTCGCAGGTCATGTTCAACTCGGCGTACTCCACCGGAGGCGCCGTCTGCGCGGTCAAGACCGTCGAGTCGATGACCGGCATCCGCATGGACCACTACATGGAGATCGACTTCAGCGGCTTCCGGCAGCTCATCGACGACCTCGGGGGCGTGAGGATCACCACCACCGAGGACATCGACGACCCGGACAGCCATCTGGACCTGGAGGCGGGCACCCACACACTCGACGGCGAGCAGGCCCTGGGCCTGGTGCGCACCCGGCACGGCGTGGGCGACGGCAGCGACCTCGGCCGCATCCAGCTCCAGCAGGCGTTCGTGCGGGCCCTCGTCGACCGGGTCGAGCAGCTCGGCGTCCTGACCAGCCCGAAGAAGCTGTACGACCTCGCGGACACCGCGACGAGGACCGTCACCACCGACTCCGGCCTGGCCTCCGTCAAGGACCTGGCGTCGTTCGCGGGCGGCCTGAAGGGCCTCAGCTCCTCGCACATGGACATGGTCACGATGCCGGTCCAGTACGACAGCGCGGACGGCAACCGCGTGCTCGTCGACGAGGACCGCTCCGCCCGGGTGTGGAGCGCGCTCAGGGCGGACAGGTCCATACCGGCGAGCGCCACGGAGGGCACGGCCTCGGGCGACGCCAAGAACGTCGTCAACGAGGGCTGACGCCCCTTCGCGCATGCCGGCGGGCCCCCGGCGCCGCGCACCGGCCGGTCCGCCGCCGCGGGGCCGCTCCGGAACGGCCCGCGCGGGCGTGTGCCGGCCGTCCGCCGGCCGCCCGGGAATATCCGGCTCCGCCCCCCGGTTTTGGGGGATGCGGCCGGTCCTGGCAGACTGGTACGCCGGTCCCGGTTCACGCTCCCGCATCCCGCGGTCTGCGACCCGGTGCCCTCCCGGAACTAGGAGAGACCCTTGAAGCGCGACATCCACCCCGAGTACGTCGAGACGCAGGTCAGCTGCACCTGTGGCGCGTCGTTCACCACCCGCAGCACGATCGAGAGCGGCACCATCCGCGCCGAGGTCTGCTCCGAGTGCCACCCGTTCTACACGGGCAAGCAGAAGATCCTCGACACCGGTGGCCGCGTGGCCCGCTTCGAGGCCCGCTTCGGCAAGGCTGCCGCTGCCAAGAAGTAGCGAGCCACGAGCGCCGGTCCACCACGGCCCCCTTCCAGCACTTCCGGGGGCCTTGGAGGACCGGCGCTTTGCGGTGCAGCCCTGTCAGTCGTACGCAACGTCCCCCGCGCCGGTGGCCGGACCGGGGACATCCCATGGGAGCCGGAGATGTTCGAGGCGGTCGAGGAACTCATCGGCGAGCACGCCGATCTGGAGAAGCAGCTCGCCGATCCCGCCGTGCACGCGGACCAGGCCAACGCGCGCAGGCTCAACAAGCGCTACGCCGAGCTGACCCCGATCGTCGCCGCGTACCGCTCCTGGAAGCAGACCGGCGACGACATCGAGACGGCCCGCGAGCTCGCCGCCGACGACCCGGACTTCGCAGCCGAGGTCAAGGAGCTGGAGAAGCAGCGCGAGGAGCTGACCGAGAAGCTGCGGCTGCTCCTGGTCCCGCGCGACCCCAGCGACGACAAGGACGTGATCCTGGAGATCAAGGCGGGCGCGGGCGGCGACGAGTCGGCCCTGTTCGCCGGCGACCTGCTGCGCATGTACCTGCGCTACGCCGAGCGCGTGGGCTGGAAGACCGAGATCATCGACGCCACCGAGTCCGAGCTGGGCGGCTACAAGGACGTCCAGGTCGCCGTGAAGACCAAGGGCGGCCAGGGCGCCACCGAGCCCGGCCAGGGCGTGTGGGCCCGGCTGAAGTACGAGGGCGGAGTGCACCGCGTGCAGCGCGTGCCCGCCACCGAGTCCCAGGGCCGCATCCACACCTCCGCCGCCGGCGTCCTCGTGACCCCCGAGGCGGAGGAGGTCGACGTCGAGATCAACCCCAACGACCTGCGGATCGACGTCTACCGCTCCTCGGGGCCCGGCGGCCAGTCCGTCAACACCACCGACTCCGCCGTGCGCATCACGCACCTGCCCACGGGCGTCGTCGCCTCCTGCCAGAACGAGAAGAGCCAGCTGCAGAACAAGGAGCAGGCCCTGCGTATCCTGCGCTCCAGGCTGCTGGCCATGGCGCAGGAGGAGGCGGAGAAGGAGGCCGCGGACGCCCGCCGCAGCCAGGTCCGCACCGTCGACCGCTCCGAGAAGATCCGTACGTACAACTTCCCGGAGAACCGCATCTCGGACCACCGCGTCGGCTTCAAGGCGTACAACCTCGACCAGGTCCTGGACGGCGACCTCGACGCCGTGATCCAGGCCTGTGTCGACGCGGACTCGGCCGCGAAGCTCGCCGCCGCCTGACCCGACCACAGCCCGGCCCCGGAGGACCAGCGTGCCGCAACACCACGGAGGGCGACCCACGGCTCCCCGCAGCCTGCTGCTGGCGGAGGTCGCCCAGGCCACCCAGCGCCTCGCGGACGCCGGCGTGCCCTCGCCGCGCAACGACGCGGAGGAGCTGGCCGCCTTCGTCCACGGCGTCAAACGGGGGCAGCTGCACACAGTCAAGGACGCGGACTTCGACGCCCGCTACTGGGAGGTGGTCGCGCGCCGCGAGGCCCGCGAGCCGCTCCAGCACATCACGGGGCGCGCCTTCTTCCGCTACCTGGAGCTCCAGGTCGGGCCCGGCGTCTTCGTGCCGCGTCCGGAGACCGAGTCGGTCGTCGGCTGGGCCATAGACGCCGTGCGCGCCATGGACGTCGTCGAGCCGCTGGTGGTGGACCTGTGCACCGGGTCCGGGGCCATCGCCCTCGCCATCGCGCAGGAGGTGCCGCGCTCGCGCGTGCACGCCGTGGAGCTCTCCGAGGACGCGCTGCGCTGGACCCGCAAGAACGTCGAGGGCTCGCGGGTGGACCTGCGCCAGGGCGACGCCCGCGACGCCTTCCCCGAGCTGGACGGCCAGGTCGACCTGGTCATCTCCAACCCGCCGTACATCCCGCTCACCGAGTGGGAGTACGTCGCCCCCGAGGCCCGTGACCACGACCCCGAGATGGCGTTGTTCTCGGGCGAGGACGGCCTGGACCTGATCCGGGGCCTGGAACGCACCGCGCACCGGCTGCTGCGCCCCGGCGGGGTCGTCGTCGTCGAGCACGCCGACACCCAGGGCGGCCAGGTGCCGTGGATCTTCACCGAGGAGCGGGGCTGGGCCGACGCCGCCGACCACCCCGACCTCAACAACCGGCCGCGGTTCGCGACCGCCCGCAGGGCGACGCCGTGACGGCCGGATCCACCGCCCGCGCCGCCCACGACGCGGATCACGACCACCGCGCGGCCCACGGGCCCCGTGCGCTTGAGGAGGCTTGCTGACATGGCACGGCGCTACGACACCAACGACGCGACCGACCGCACGACCGGTCTGCGCGAGGCCGCGTCCGCCGTCCGCCGCGGCGAGCTGGTGGTGCTGCCCACCGACACCGTGTACGGCATCGGCGCGGACGCCTTCAGCTCCGAGGCCGTCGCCGACCTGCTGGCGGCCAAGGGCCGCGGCCGCAACATGCCCACGCCCGTCCTCATCGGCTCCCCGAACACCCTGCACGGGCTCGTCACGGACTTCTCCGAGATGGCCTGGGAGCTGGTCGACGCGTTCTGGCCGGGCGCCCTCACGCTCGTCGCCCGGCACCAGCCGTCCCTGCAGTGGGACCTCGGCGACACCCGCGGCACCGTCGCCGTGCGCATGCCGCTGCACCCGGTCGCCATCGAGCTGCTCACCGAGTTCGGCCCCATGGCCGTCTCCTCCGCGAACCTGACCGGCCACCCGGCGCCGGAGACCTGCGACGCCGCGCAGGAGATGCTCGGCGACTCCGTCTCCGTCTACCTGGACGGCGGCCCGACCCCCGGCAACGTCCCGTCGTCGATCGTCGACGTGACCGGCAAGGTGCCCGTCCTGCTGCGCGCCGGTGCCCTGTCCGCGGAGGAGCTGCGCAAGGTCGTACCCGACCTCGAGGTGGCCAATTGACAGCCCCTGACGCGGGGCGCGGCATAGGCACGGAGCACACGGAGACCTTCGGGGGACCGGGGGACACCTTCCGCATCCTCCACGTCAGCACCGGCAACGTGTGCCGCTCGCCGATCACCGAGCGGCTGACCCGGCACGCCCTGGCGGACCGGCTCGGCCACGTCGTGCCCGGGGGCTGCGCCGAGGGCGACGCCATCGGCGGGCTGATCGTGGAGAGCGCCGGCACCTGGGGCCACGAGGGCGCGCCCATGGAGGCCAACGCCGAGACCGTCCTCGCCGACTTCGGCGCCGACCCCACCGGCTTCGTGGGCCGCGAGCTGCTCGACGAGCACGTCATCCGTGCGGACCTCGTGCTGACCGCCACCCGCGACCACCGCGCCCAGGTCATCTCGATGGGGCACTCGGCGGGGCTGCGCACCTTCACCCTGAAGGAGTTCACCCGCCTGGTGCGCGCGATAGACCCCGCGACGCTGCCCCCGCTGGACGAGGGCGTCGTCGAGCGCGCCCGCGCCCTGGTGCGCGCCGCGGCGGCGCTGCGCGGCTGGCTGCTGGCCCCGACGGCCGAGGCCGACGAGGTGTACGACCCCTACGGGGCGCCGCTGCCGTTCTTCCGCTCGGTGGGCGACGAGATCAACCAGGCCCTCGACCCGGTGCTGACGGCGCTGACCGGAGTGCCGGCGCGCGCCTGAGGGCGGTACGGGAGGCCCGTGCGGACGGCGACGCCGGGCGCGCACGGGGGCGCGGTCCTACATTGGATTTCAGCGCCCCCCCGCCGAGGTCCGGAGTCCACCATGCCGGTCACACGCACACCCGACACCCTGCTGCCGGCCGACGCGCTCGGCCGGCAGGACCCGGAGCTCGCCGAGGTCCTCCTCGCGGAGCTCGGCCGGCAGTCGACGACGCTCCAGCTCGTCGCCGCCGAGAACTTCACCTCGCCGGCCGTGCTCGCCGCCCTCGGCTCGCCGCTGGTCAACAAGTACGCCGAGGGCTACCCCGGCGCCCGGTACCACGGCGGCTGCGAGATCGTCGACGTGGCCGAGCGGCTGGCCGTGGAGCGCGCCAGGGCCCTTTTCGGGGCCGAACACGCCAACGTCCAGCCCCACTCCGGGTCTTCGGCCGTTCTGGCCGCCTACGCCGCCCTGCTGCGCCCGGGTGACACGGTTCTGGCCATGGGCCTGCCCCACGGCGGTCACCTCACCCACGGATCGCCCGCCAACTTCTCCGGCCGCTGGTTCGACTTCGTCGGCTACGGCGTCGACCCGGACACCGGGCTCGTCGACTACGACGAGGTCCGCTCCCTGGCCCGCACGCACCGCCCCAAGGCCGTCGTGTGCGGCTCCATCTGCTACCCCCGCCACCTGGACTACGCGGCGTTCCGGGAGATCGCCGACGAGGCGGGCGCCTACCTCATCGCCGACGCGGCCCACCCCATCGGCCTGGTCGCCGGGGGAGCGGCGCCCAGCCCCGTCCCGTACGCGGACGTCGTGTGCGCCACCACGCACAAGGTGCTGCGCGGCCCGCGCGGCGGCATGCTGCTGTGCGGCGCCGAGCTGGCCGAGCGCGTCGACCGGGCCGTGTTCCCCTTCACCCAGAGCGGCGCCCAGATGCACACGGTCGCCGCCAAGGCCGTCGCCTTCGGCGAGGCGTCGGGCCCGGCCTTCGCCGCGTACGCCCACCAGGTGGTCGCCAACGCGCGTGTGCTGGCGAAGGCCCTGGCCGACGAGGGCCTCGACGTCGTCACGGGCGGCACGGACACCCATCTGCTGACCGTCGACCCGGCCCCGCTCGGCGTGGACGGCCGCGCCGCCCGCGGCCGGCTGGCCGCCGCCGGGCTGGTCGTCGACGCCTGCGCGCTGCCCCGTCCGGACGAGCGCGGGCTGCGCCTCGGCACGGCGGCGGTGACCACCCAGGGCATGGGGGAGGCGGAGATGACACGGATCGCGGTGCTGCTCGCGGCGGTGCTGCGCGAGGAGCTGCCCGGCCGTGCGGCCCAGGCGGAGGTGCACGGGCTGACGGGGAGATTTCCGCCGTATCCGGGCTAGCCGTGGGGTGGACGCATGGCGTGCACAGCCGTGCGTGCAACCATCGTCGCTACCCGGAAGTCCCCAACCGTATGCGCGCATCGCTAGGGTGTGGGGCTGAGATGGCCAGCGAGACCTGTGGGGAAGCCCGTGCGTGAATACCTCCTGACGCTCTGCATCACGGCCGCGGTGACGTACCTGCTGACCGGGCCGGTACGGAAGTTCGCGATCGTGGCCGGGGCGATGCCGGAGATCCGGGCGCGTGACGTCCACCGGGAACCCACGCCGCGGCTCGGCGGCATCGCCATGTTCTTCGGCCTGTGCGCGGGCCTGCTGGTCGCCGACCACCTGACGAACCTCAACGAGGTCTTCGAGAACTCCAACGAACCGCGCGCGCTGCTCTCCGGCGCCGCGCTGATCTGGCTGATCGGCGTCCTGGACGACAAGTTCGAGATCGACGCCCTGATCAAGCTCGGCGGCCAGATGATCGCCGCGGGCGTGATGGTCATGCAGGGTCTGACGATCCTGTGGCTGCCGGTGCCCGGCATCGGCTCGGTCTCGCTCACCCAGTGGCAGGGCACGCTGCTCACGGTCGCGCTCGTGGTCATCACCATCAACGCCGTGAACTTCGTCGACGGCCTCGACGGCCTCGCCTCCGGCATGGTGTGCATCGCCGCCACGGCGTTCTTCATGTACGCGTACCGCATCTGGTACGGCTACGGGCTGGAGTCCGCCGCCCCCGCCACCCTCTTCGCCGCCATCCTCATGGGCATGTGCCTGGGCTTCCTGCCGCACAACATGCACCCCGCGCGCATCTTCATGGGCGACTCCGGCTCCATGCTCATCGGCCTGGTGCTCGCGGCGGGTGCCATCTCGATCACGGGCCAGGTCGACCCCGACGCGATGAACCTGTTCGCCGGCTCCGAGAAGGCGGCCGTGCACCAGACGGTGCCGGTCTACATCCCGCTGCTGCTGCCGCTGACGATCATCGCGGTGCCCGCGGCCGACCTGGTGCTCGCCATCGTGCGGCGCACCTGGCGGGGCCAGTCGCCGTTCGCCGCCGACCGCGGCCACCTGCACCACCGGCTGCTGGAGATCGGCCACTCGCACAGCCGCGCCGTGCTGATCATGTACTTCTGGTCGGCGCTGATCGCCTTCGGCGCGCTCGCCTACTCGGTGAACTCGGCGTCGATGTGGATCGTGCTCGGCATCATGGCGCTCAGCGCCGTCGGCCTCGTCCTGCTCCTGCTGCCGCGCTTCACCCCGCGCGCGCCGCGCTGGGCCGAGCGGTTCGTCCCGCCCCGGTACCGTCGCCGCCGCCCGCGGGCCGCGGAGGAGGAGACGCGGGAGGGCACCGCGGGCCCGGCGGCCGCGTACGCCGCCCGCGGCGGGGCACCGGCGGAAGCGGAGGACCAGGAGCGCCGTACACCCGTGGCCGCGGGCGTCTCGGGGGCCAACGGCGCCACCGCGATCGGGGCCCGCTCGCGCCTCCTCGACCGGCGGGAAACCGGTTCGTCACGTTGACGCAACGAAAGAATGCCGTGTCTTTGCCGGTCTCCGAGAGCCGCAAACGGCCTCAATACCAGACAAGTCGTCTTCTTGCACGCTCAAGCGCGCGGATTCACTCTCATGTGTGACGGCGGCCACGCTACCGGGTAAAGACTGCATCAAATAGTTTGTGATACGGTTCACGAGAACCCCCCGGACGGAGCCGAAGGGTCGCGGTGCGACGGTCCGTCGGCGTCAGACCACTCTCACCCGGGGACTACGCTCGTCCATGACGACACCCTGCCCCCATGAGTAGCAAGCGGAGTTGCCGCCATGCCGTCCAACGACGTCCGGATCCTTCTCCAGGCCGCTGTGCCCACAGTTGCCGTCGGCGCGATCGCCGCCGCGGTCAGCGGTGCGGTCGCGGGCGGCAAGGGGGCGATCGGAGCTGTCGTCGCGACGGTGGTCGTGATGCTCTTCATGGGCATCGGCCTCATCGTTCTGCAGCGCACCGCCAGGTCGCTCCCGCACCTGTTCCAGGCCATGGGCCTGATGCTCTACGCGGCGCAGATCCTGCTGCTGTTCATCTTCCTGGCCGTGTTCAAGAACACGACGCTGTTCCACCCCCGGGCCTTCGCCTTCACCCTGGTCGCCGGCACTCTCGCCTGGATCGCCGCCCAGACGTGGGCGCACATGAAGTCCAAAATGCTCTACGTCGAACCGGAATCCTCGGAGGGTGGCAAGCCCACGAAGACCGGGTCCTCGTCGTGAAGCGTAGGGGCGGGATAAGGACGTACGGCAGACCCTGCTATCGTCCGGTGCCAACTGCGGCATCGCGGGCGCGGGCATGTGAGCTGACGCCTGCTCTAGCGCGAGGCTCGATGCCCTCCTGCCGCCCCCACATCCGTAACACAAGTCCAGTGCCGAACCGCGGCTGCGCGCCGCGCCGACACAACGAGGTTGCCGTACCTATGCGCCACGCTGAAGGAGCCCGCGGTGAGTGCTGACCCGACGCAGGTGCTCGCCTTCGAGACCGACTGCCACATCTTCGACGGCTGTGGCTTCCCGGCTCCCGGCCTGCACTCGTTCCTGTTCGAGCCCCTCTGGGGCGACGGGGACAGCAACTTGTACTTCAACAAGACGATGCTGCTGGCGCTGCTCGGCTCCGTCATCGTCATCGGCTTCTTCTGGGCCGCCTTCCGCAAGCCGAAGGTCGTTCCCGGCAAGCTGCAGATGGTGGCCGAGGCGGGTTACGACTTCATCCGGCGCGGCGTCGTGTACGAGACGATCGGCAAGAAGGAGGGCGAGAAGTACGTCCCCCTCATCGTCTCGATGTTCTTCTTCATCTGGATGATGAACCTCTGGTCGATCGTCCCGGTCGCCCAGTTCCCGGTGACGTCGATCATCGCCTACCCGGCCGGCCTCGCCGCCATCGTCTACGTGCTGTGGGTCGCCCTGACCTTCAAGCGGCACGGCTTCGTCGGCGCCTTCAAGAACTTCACGGGCTACAACAAGGAGCTCGGTCCGGTCCTGCCGCTGGCCATGCTCATCGAGTTCTTCTCGAACCTGCTGGTCCGCCCCTTCACGCACGCCGTGCGACTCTTCGCGAACATGTTCGCGGGCCACACGCTGCTGCTCCTCTTCACGATCGCCAGCTGGTACCTGCTGAATGGCATCGGCATTGCCTACGCGGGTGTCTCCTTCATCATGGTCATCGTGATGACGGCCTTCGAGCTCTTCATCCAGGCGCTTCAGGCGTACGTCTTCGTGCTCCTGACCTGCACCTTCATCCAGGGCGCGCTCGCCGAGCACCACTGAGCACCCCGCACCGCAAACCCCCAGTCGTCCGGTGGCCAACCCCCACCGGTCCGTAAAGAAGAAGGAAGAACTGGCATGTCCCAGACCCTCGCCGCTGTCTCCGGCTCGCTCGGTTCCGTCGGCTACGGCCTCGCCGCCATCGGCCCCGGCGTCGGCGTCGGCATCATCTTCGGTAACGGCACCCAGGCCCTCGCCCGGCAGCCCGAGGCCGCCGGCCTGATCCGCGCCAACCAGATCCTCGGCTTCGCCTTCTGTGAGGCGCTCGCCCTGATCGGTCTGGTCATGCCGTTCGTCTACGGCGTCTGATCGCTGATCAGAGACCAGTCCACTAGACGAAAGGCAACGACATGAGCCAGCTGCTCATTCTGGCGGCCGAGGGGGAGATGGAGAACCCCCTCATCCCGCCGATCCCCGAGCTCGTCATCGGCCTGCTCGCCTTCGTCATCGTCTTCGGCTTCCTCGCCAAGAAGCTCCTTCCGAACATCAACAAGGTTCTGGACGAGCGCCGCGAGGCCATCGAGGGCGGTATCGAGAAGGCCGAGGCCGCGCAGACCGAGGCCCAGAGCGTGCTCGAGCAGTACAAGGCTCAGCTCGCCGAGGCCCGGCACGAGGCCGCGCGCCTGCGCCAGGAGGCGCAGGAGCAGGGTGCCGCCCTCATCGCCGAGATGCGTGCGGAAGGCCAGCGGCAGCGTGAGGAGATCATCGCCGCCGGTCACGCCCAGATCGAGGCCGACCGCAAGGCCGCCGCGTCCGCGCTGCGCCAGGACGTCGGCAAGCTCGCCACCGACCTGGCCGGCAAGCTCGTCGGCGAGTCCCTCGACGACTACGCCCGGCAGAGCCGGACCATCGACCGGTTCCTCGACGAGCTCGAGGAGAAGGCCGAGGCCGCGCGATGAACGGAGCGAGCCGCGAGGCCCTGGCAGCCGCACGTGAGCGTCTCGACGCGCTGACGGACTCGACGTCCGTGGACGCGGCGCAGCTCGCCGACGAGCTGGCCGCCGTCACCGCGCTGCTCGACCGCGAGGCGTCGCTGCGCCGGGTCCTGACCGATCCGGCGCAGGCCGGCGAGGTCAAGGCCCAGCTGGTGCAGCGCCTCATCGGCGGCCAGGTCAGCGGTTCCACCGCCGACCTGGTGTCCGGACTGGTGCGCTCCCGCTGGTCGCAGCCGCGCGACCTGGTGGACGCCGTCGAGGAGCTGGCGAACGGCGCCGACCTCATCGCCGCGGAGCGCGCGGGCACGCTCGACGACGTCGAGGACGAGCTGTTCCGGTTCGGCCGGATCGTCTCCTCGAACCCCGAGCTGCGCGCCGCGCTGACCAACACCGCCCTCGGCGGCGAGGCCAAGGCCCAGCTGCTGCGCCGGCTGCTCGGCGGCCGCGCGCAGGTCACGACGGAGCGTCTGGTGACGCGCCTCGTCACCGCGCCGCGTGGACGTAGCCTGGAGGCGGGACTGGAGTCCCTGTCCAGGCTGGCGGCCGAGCGTCGCAACCGCCTGGTGGCCGTGGTCACCTCCGCGGTCCCGCTGAGCGACGGGCAGAAGCGGCGTCTGGGCGGTGCCCTGACGAAGCTCTACGGCCGTCCGATGCACCTCAACCTGGACGTGGACCCCGAGGTCCTCGGCGGGATCCGGGTGCAGGTGGGCGACGAGGTCATCAACGGCAGCATCGCGGACCGTCTCGAAGACGCGCGCCGCCGGCTGGCCGGCTGAACCGGTCACCAACTCAAGAAGCAGTACCTACGGCCCGGGTTGGGCCGTGCAGAGGATTCCTGGGGGTCGCCCCCAGACCCCCAATGAAACTTCGGGCCCAACAAGGAGAGCAGGGAACCCTAATGGCGGAGCTCACGATCCGGCCGGAGGAGATCCGGGACGCGCTGGCGGATGTCGTCCAGTCGTACACGCCGGACGCGGCCTCGCGCGAGGAGGTCGGTACGGTCACCCTTGCCGGCGACGGCATCGCGAAGGTCGAGGGCCTGCCCTCGGCCATGGCCAACGAACTGCTGAAGTTCGAGGACGGCACCCTCGGCCTCGCGCTCAACCTGGAAGAGCGCGAGATCGGTGCCATCGTCCTCGGCGAGTTCAGCGGCATCGAGGAGGGCCAGCCGGTGCACCGCACCGGTGAGGTCCTGTCGGTCGCCGTGGGCGAGGGCTACCTCGGTCGCGTCGTCGACCCGCTCGGCAACCCGATCGACGGCCTCGGCGAGATCGAGACCACCGGCCGCCGCGCCCTGGAGCTGCAGGCCCCCACGGTCATGCAGCGCAAGTCGGTGCACGAGCCGATGGAGACCGGCTACAAGGCCGTCGACGCGATGACCCCGGTCGGCCGCGGTCAGCGCCAGCTGATCATCGGCGACCGCCAGACCGGCAAGACCGCGCTGGCCGTCGACACGATCATCAACCAGCGTGACAACTGGCGCTCCGGTGACCCGAAGAAGCAGGTCCGCTGCGTCTACGTCGCCATCGGCCAGAAGGGTTCGACCATCGCCTCCGTGCGTGGCGCCCTCGAGGAGGCCGGCGCGCTGGAGTACACGACCATCGTCGCCGCCCCGGCGTCCGACCCGGCCGGCTTCAAGTACCTGGCGCCGTACACCGGCTCGGCCATCGGCCAGCACTGGATGTACGAGGGCAAGCACGTCCTCATCATCTTCGACGACCTCTCGAAGCAGGCCGACGCCTACCGCGCCGTGTCCCTGCTGCTGCGCCGCCCGCCGGGCCGCGAGGCCTACCCGGGCGACGTCTTCTACCTGCACTCCCGCCTGCTGGAGCGCTGCGCGAAGCTCTCCGACGACATGGGCGCGGGCTCGATGACCGGTCTGCCGATCGTCGAGACGAAGGCCAACGACGTCTCGGCGTTCATCCCGACCAACGTCATCTCCATCACCGACGGCCAGTGCTTCCTGGAGTCGGACCTGTTCAACGCCGGTCAGCGCCCCGCGCTGAACGTCGGTATCTCCGTCTCCCGAGTCGGTGGTTCCGCGCAGCACAAGGCGATGAAGCAGGTCTCCGGCCGCCTCCGCCTCGACCTCGCCCAGTACCGTGAGCTGGAGGCGTTCGCCGCCTTCGGTTCCGACCTGGACGCCGCGTCGAAGGCGCAGCTGGAGCGCGGTCAGCGCCTGGTCGAGCTGCTCAAGCAGCCCCAGTACCAGCCGATGCCGACCGAGGACCAGGTCGTCTCCGTGTGGGCCGGTACCACCGGCAAGATGGACGACGTGCCGGTCGCCGACATCCGCCGCTTCGAGAAGGAGCTCCTGGAGTACCTGCACCGCAAGGAGCAGGGCCTCATGACCTCCATCAAGGAGGGCGGCAAGATGTCGGACGACACCCTGCAGGCCGTCGGCGACGCCATCGCGGAGTTCAAGAAGCAGTTCGAGACCTCGGACGGGAAGCTTCTCGGCGAGGACGCTCCGGCCGCCGCCAAGTGACGTAAGGAAGGGACCTGACTCATGGGAGCCCAGCTCCGGGTCTACAAGCGTCGCATCCGATCCGTCACCGCGACCAAGAAGATCACCAAGGCGATGGAGATGATCGCCGCCTCGCGCGTCGTCAAGGCGCAGCGCAAGGTGGCGGCCTCCACGCCGTACGCGACCGAGCTCACCCGCGCGGTCACGGCGGTCGGGACCGGTTCTAACACCAAGCACCCCCTGACCACGGAGTCGGAGAACCCGACCCGGGCCGCGGTCCTGCTCCTCACGAGCGACCGCGGTCTGGCCGGCGCCTTCAACTCCAACGCCATCAAGGCGGCGGAGCAGCTCACCGAGCGTCTGCGGGCCGAGGGCAAGGAGGTCGACACGTACATCGTCGGCCGCCGCGGTGCCTCCCACTACAACTTCCGTGAGCGCAAGATCGCGGAGCAGTGGACCGGCTTCACCGACGAGCCCTCCTACGGGGACGCGAAGAAGGTGGCGGCCCCGCTGATCGAGGCCATCGAGAAGGAGACGGCGGACGGCGGCGTGGACGAGCTCCACATCGTCTACACCGAGTTCGTCTCGATGATGACGCAGACGGCCGTCGACAGCCGGCTGCTTCCGCTCCGCCTCGAGGAGGTCGCGGAGGAGACGTCCGCCAAGGGCGAGATCCTCCCGCTCTTCGACTTCGAGCCGTCGGCGGAGGACGTCCTCGACGCCCTGCTGCCGCGCTACGTCGAGAGCCGTATCTACAACGCGCTGCTGCAGTCGGCCGCCTCCAAGCACGCCGCCACACGCCGCGCGATGAAGTCGGCCACCGACAACGCGGGCGAGCTGATCAACACGCTCTCCCGCCTTGCCAACGCGGCCCGCCAGGCCGAAATCACCCAGGAAATCAGCGAGATCGTCGGTGGCTCCGCAGCCCTGGCCGACGCGAACGCGGGGAGTGACAGGTAATGACGACGACAGTTGAGACGGCCGTTGCCACGGGCCGCGTCGCCCGGGTCATCGGCCCGGTCGTCGACGTGGAGTTCCCCGTCGACGCGATGCCCGACATCTACAACGCCCTGCACGTCGAGGTCGCCGACCCGGCCCTCGAGGGTGCCAAGAAGACGCTGACCCTGGAGGTCGCCCAGCACCTGGGTGACGGCCTGGTCCGCGCCATCTCCATGCAGCCCACCGACGGCCTGGTCCGCCAGGCCCCGGTGACCGACACGGGCGCCGCCATCTCGGTGCCGGTCGGCGACTTCACCAAGGGCAAGGTGTTCAACACCCTCGGCGAGGTGCTGAACGTCGACGAGACCTACACCGGTGAGCGCTGGCCGATCCACCGCAAGGCCCCGAACTTCGACGAGCTCGAGTCGAAGACCGAGATGTTCGAGACCGGCATCAAGGTCATCGACCTGCTGACCCCGTACGTCAAGGGCGGCAAGATCGGTCTGTTCGGCGGCGCCGGTGTCGGCAAGACGGTGCTCATCCAGGAGATGATCTACCGCGTCGCCAACAACCACGACGGTGTGTCGGTGTTCGCCGGTGTCGGCGAGCGCACCCGTGAGGGCAACGACCTCATCGACGAGATGAGCGACTCGGGCGTCATCGACAAGACCGCCCTGGTCTTCGGCCAGATGGACGAGCCCCCGGGCACCCGTCTGCGCGTGGCCCTGGCCGGTCTGACCATGGCGGAGTACTTCCGCGATGTGCAGAAGCAGGACGTGCTGTTCTTCATCGACAACATCTTCCGCTTCACCCAGGCCGGCTCCGAGGTGTCGACCCTGCTCGGCCGCATGCCCTCCGCGGTGGGCTACCAGCCGAACCTGGCCGACGAGATGGGCCTCCTCCAGGAGCGCATCACCTCGACCCGCGGTCACTCGATCACCTCGATGCAGGCGATCTACGTCCCCGCGGACGACCTGACCGACCCGGCCCCGGCCACCACCTTCGCCCACCTCGACGCGACGACGGTGCTCTCCCGTCCGATCTCGGAGAAGGGCATCTACCCGGCCGTGGACCCGCTGGACTCCACGTCCCGCATCCTCGACCCCCGGTACATCGCGGCGGACCACTACAACACCGCGATGCGCGTCAAGAACGTCCTGCAGAAGTACAAGGACCTCCAGGACATCATCGCGATCCTCGGTATCGACGAGCTGGGCGAGGAGGACAAGCTCACCGTCCACCGCGCCCGTCGCGTGGAGCGCTTCCTGTCCCAGAACACCCACGTCGCCAAGCAGTTCACCGGCGTCGACGGGTCGGACGTCCCGCTGGACGAGTCGATCGCGGCCTTCAACGCGATCATCGACGGCGAGTACGACCACTTCCCCGAGCAGGCCTTCTTCCTGTGCGGTGGCCTCGAGGACCTGAAGAAGAACGCCAAGGAGCTCGGCGTCTCCTGAAGCCGCGCTCTCCCGTAGAGCACAGCCAGACGGAGGGGGACGGGGCCCGCACCTCGCGGGGTGCGTCCCGTCCCCCTCCGTACGCCTACTAGACTTTGACCCAACACCCGGCAGCAACGCCGGGTGGAGACCCGAGGAGCCCACCTTGGCTGCTGAGCTGCACGTCGAGCTCGTCGCCGCGGACCGCAGTGTCTGGTCCGGCGAGGCCACCCTGGTCGTCGCGCGCACCACGTCCGGCGACATCGGCGTCATGCCCGGTCACCAGCCGCTGCTCGGTGTGCTGGAGTCGGGCCCGGTGACCATCCGTACGACGGACGGGGGGACGGTCGTCGCCGCGGTGCACGGCGGTTTCATCTCGTTCGCGGACAACAAGCTGTCGCTGCTGGCGGAGATCGCCGAGCTCTCGGACGAGATCGACGTCCAGCGTGCGGAGCGGGCGCTCGAACGCGCGAAGTCGGACGCCGACGCGTCCGCCGAGCGCCGTGCGGACGTCCGACTGCGAGCGGCGGCAGCACGCTGACGCCGGAGCGACACAGGACATGACTCAGCCGCGGCCAGGACCGGAGACCCCTCCGGACCTGGTCGCGGCTGAGGCGATGAAGCAGCTTTTTTCCGTTCCGTTACCTAGGAGACGAGGAGGTCGGTGTCGATGGTCCTCGCTCTGACTGTGTGCGGGCTGGTCGTCGTGCTGGTGGCGCTGGGACTCTTCGTCTTCGGTCTGCGCCGCAGACTCATCCAGCGCTCCGGCGGCACCTTCGACTGCAGCCTCCGCTGGAACGTGCCGGAGCACCCGGACCCGAGCGGCAAGGGCTGGGGCTACGGCATCGCCCGCTACAACGGCGACCGCATCGAGTGGTTCCGGGTCTTCTCCTACGCGCTGCGCCCGCGCCGCGTCCTGGAGCGCTCGGCGATCGAGGTGGTGGGCCGCCGCGCCCCCGAGGGCGAGGAGGAGCTCGCGCTGCTCTCGGACGCCGTCGTCCTCACGTGCCTGCACCGCGGTACGCGGCTGGAGCTGGCGATGAGCGAGGACGCGCTGACAGGCTTCCTGGCCTGGCTGGAGGCGGCACCCCCCGGACAGAGGGTGAACGTGGCGTAGCCGGGGCCGGCCGCGCGATGGGGGTCCCCCCGGACGGAGTCCGGGGGAGGGTGGACGTGGCGTGGAGCCGGTGGGCCCATGGTGAAGCCGGGGAGACGGACCTCGCCCGTCTCCCCGGCTCCCTCCGTTCTCGCCGGCGGTTACTTCAGACCGCTGTCGATGGCGCTCACGAGCTCGCCGTTCGCGGTGTCACCGCTGAACTCCCAGAAGAAGGCGCCGCCCAGCCCCTGGTCCTTGGCCCAGGCCATCTTGGTGCCGATGGTGGCGGGAGTGTCGTAGGACCACCAGTTGCTGCCGCACTTGGCGTAGGCCGTGCCGGCGATCGTCCCGGTGACCGGGCAGGAGGTCTTGAGGACCTTGTAGTCCTCGATGCCCGCCTCGTACGTGCCGGGGGCCGCGCCGGTCGCCGTGCCGCCGGGGGCGGACTGGGTGACGCCGGTCCAGCCGCGGCCGTAGAAGCCGATGCCGAGCAGCAGCTTGCTGCCGGGGACGCCCTTGGCCTTCAGCTTGGCGATGGCGTCGGCGGAGTTGAACCCGGCGGTCGGGATGCCGGGGTACGACGTCAGCGGCGAGTGCGGGGCCGTCGGGCCCTGCGCGTTGAAGGCGCCGAAGTAGTCGTACGTCATCACGTTGTACCAGTCGAGGTACTGCGCGGCGCCGCCGTAGTCGGCCGCGTCGATCTTGCCGCCGGAGGAGCCGTCGGCGGTGATGGCCGCGGTGACCAGGTAGTCCTTGCCGAACTCGGCGCGCAGGGCCTGCATCAGGGTGCGGAAGGCGGCCGGGCCCGAGGTGTCGCAGGTCAGACCGCAGGCGTTCGGGTACTCCCAGTCGATGTCGATGCCGTCGAAGACGTCGGCCCAGCGCGGGTCCTCCACCAGGGCCTTGCAGGACTTGGCGAACGCGGCGGCGTTCTGCGCGGCCTGGGCGAAGCCGCCGGAGTAGGTCCAGCCGCCGAAGGAGTACAGCACCTTGATGTGCGGGTACTTGGCCTTGAGCTGGCGCAGCTGGTTGAAGTTGCCGCGCAGCGGCTGGTCCCAGGTGTCGGCGGTGCCGCTGACGGACTGGTCGGCGGTGTAGGCCTTCTCGATGGCGGCGAAGGAGTCGTCCATCGTGCACTGGCCGTTCTTCACGTTGCCGAACGAGTAGTTGATGTGCGTGATCTTCGACGCCGAGCCCGAGCTCACCAGGTTCTTGACGTGGTAGTTGCGGCCGTAGACGCCCCACTCGGTGAAGTAGCCCAGCTTGACCTTGTCGCCGGTGGGCGGGGGAGTGGTGGTGTCGCCGGTGGTGCGCACCTTGACGGCGCCGCTGACCGGGCCGGTCTGGTCGGCGGTGTCGCGGGCCTGCACGGTGTACGAGTAGTCGGTGCCGGCGCTCAGGCCGGTGTCCGTGTACGAGGTGGACGTGACGGTGGCGACCTTGGCGCCGTCGCGCAGCACGTCGTAGTCCTTGACGCCCTTGTCGTCGGTGGCCGCGCTCCAGGAGAGCTTCACCGAGGTGTCGGTGACGGAGGAGGCGGTGGGGGTGCCGGGCGCCGAGGGGGCGTTGTCGCCGGGGACGCTCCCGCCGTCACAGCTGCCGCCGTTGAGCTTGCAGGCGCTGGGGGAGCCGGAGCCGGAGCCGTTGAACCCGAAGGAGATCGAGGCGCCGGGGGCGAGGGTGCCGTTCCAGGACTTGTTCTTGGCGGTCCAGTGGGTGCCGGAGCCCGTGACGTCCGCGTCCCAGGCGGAGGTGACGGAGGTGCCGGAGGGGAAGTCCCACTCGACGGTCCAGGAGCTGAGGGCGGTCGTGCCGGTGTTCTTGACGGTCCACTTGCCCTCGAAGCCGGAGCCCCAGTCCTGGGTCTTGGCGTACGTGGCGGTGGCGGAGGTGGCGGCGGAGGCGGGGCTCGCGAGCCCGACCAGCGCGCCGAGCGGCAGCAGCAGGGTGGTGAGACCCGCCGTGACTCGGTGTCTGAATCTGTGACCGGCTCTCGGGCCGGCTCCGTGTCCGGAACGCATCCTGCGTCTCCTCGCGGGAGTGTGATGGGGTGCGGTGGACAATAGAAAGGTCTGGACCATCGGTCAATAGGTCCAGACCACTTGTGCGGTTACTTTTTACACGCCCAACTCCTGGGCCAGGACCGCCGCTTGCACCCGGCTGCGCAGCTCCAGCTTCCCCAGCAGGCGGCTGACGTGCGTCTTCACCGTCGCCTCCGCCATCTCCAGACGCACCGCGACCTCCGCGTTCGACAGTCCCTCGCCGAGGCAGGACAGCACCTCGCGCTCCCGCCGGGTGAGCGCGTCCAGGACGGAGCGGTCGGCCGCCGGCTCCCGGACCGGGGCGGAGGCGAACTCCGCGATCAGCCGCCGGGTCACCGCCGGGTGGATCAGCCCCTCGCCGCGCCCCACCGTGCGCACCGCCGCGAGCAGCTCCGCGGCGTCGGTGTTCTTCAGCAGGAACCCGGAGGCGCCCGCGCGCAGCGCCCCGAAGACGTACTCGTCCAGGTCGAAGGTGGTCAGCACCAGCACGTCGGCCAGGCCCTCGGCGACGACCTGCCGGGTGGCGGCGACGCCGTCCATGCGGGGCATCTGCACGTCCATCAGCACCAGGTCGGGGCGGAGCTCGCGGGCGAGCGCGACCGCCTGCTCGCCGTCCGCGGCCTCACCGGCCACCTCGATGTCGGGGGCGCTGCCCAGGATCAGGACGAGTCCGGCGCGCACGGCGGACTGGTCCTCGGCGACGAGCACGCGGATCACGCGGTCGCCCCCTTCACCCGGCTCACCCGGTCACTGCCCTTCACCCGGTCCCTCCTTCACCGGTCGGCAGGGTGGCGTACACGCGCCACACCTTCCCCCCGTCCTCGGGGGAGTCCACGGGGCCCGCCTCGAACGTCCCGCCCAGCAGCGCCACGCGCTCGCGCATCCCGATCAGGCCCGCGCCCGAGCCGGGCGCCCGCGGGCCGCCGTCGCGGCCACCGTACGGGCTGCTCACCCGCACCTCCAGGGCGTCCGCGCGCCGTGCGAGCACGACGGTGACCCGGCCGGGCGCGGCGTGCTTGAGGGCGTTGGTCAGGGACTCCTGCACGAGGCGGTAGGCGGCCAGCTCGACCGGCGCGGACAGCGCGCCGCCGGGGGAGGCGTCCAGCGCGACGTCGAGGCCGTTGGCGCGGGCGCCCTCGACCAGCGCGCCCAGGCCGTCCAGGGCCGGCGCGACGGCCGGCTCCAGGTCGCCGCTGTCGTCGCGCAGGATGCCGATGAGGCGGCGCATCTCGGCGAGCCCCTCGACGCTGTTCTCGCGGATGACGGTCAGGGCCTGCCGGGTGGTCGCCGGGTCGTCGAGGGAGAGCGCCGCCGTGGAGTGGATGGCGATGGCGGACAGGTGGTTGGCCACCATGTCGTGCAGCTCGCGGGCCATCCGGGCGCGCTCGGCGGCCACGGCCTGGGCGCGGTCCGTCTCGGCGCGCAGCGCGGTCTGCTCGGCGCGCAGCCGGGCGGCCTCGGCGGCGTCGCGGTGGTTGCGCACGATCAGGCCGGTGGACGCGGGCGCGAACGCGACGATCCCGACCGCCACGCCGATCAGCAGCGCCTCGGGCGTCCGCCACGCCGCGAACGACGCCAGCGACGCGACCACCGTGAACAGGCCGCTGACCCACGGGATGCGGCGGGCCGAGGCGGCCGTCCCGTACAGGACGGCCGCGTACACGACGTCGGTGAACATCACGAGCGTGGCCAGGCTGCCCTGCGTGACCGTGTCCGCGGTCAGCGCGGCGACGCCCGCCAGCAGCGCCGTGCGCGGGGCGGCCCGGCGCAGCAGCTCGCAGAGCGCCATCACGGCGAGCGGCACCAGGACCGGCCGGCGCCCGTCCCAGAGCACGATCGGCTCGCCCGCCGGCCGGGTGCTCAGGCCGGCGGCCCACAGCAGGAACCCGCCGAGCAGCCCGCCGGCGGCGATGTACGCGTCCAGGGGGTGCGGGCGGGGGAGCGGGAGGGCCATGACTTCATCCAACACGGCCCCCGGGGCGTCCGCCTGATCCCCGGGGAGGGTCCTGGACTGCATCCTTCGATGCACCGCGGGTTCGTCACCGGCGACGACGCCCCCGGCCGCCCGGCGCGCAAGCCTTGAGGGGTGACCGAGAGGAGCGAGCCGTGATCGTCACGCTGATCGTCGTCTGCGAGGTCGGCTTCTGGGTGCTGCTGGCGGCCGGCCTGGCCACCCGCTACCTGCTGGGCATGCCCCGCACCGGCCTCGCCCTGCTGCTGTGCGAGCCGCTGCTGGAGGTCGTCCTGCTGGCCGCCACCGCGGTCGACCTGGGGAACGGTGCCGAGCCGAGCTGGGAGCACGGCCTGGCCGCGCTCTACATCGGGTACACCGTCGGCCACGGCCACCGCACGGTGAAGTGGCTCGACGGCCACGCCGCGCACCGCCTGGCCGGCGGGCCCCCGCCGCCGAGGCCGCCGCGGTACGGAACGGCCAGGGCCGCCCACGAGGGCCGCGTCTGGCTGGGCACGCTCGTGGCGGCGGCCGTCGCGACGGCCCTGCTGCAGCTCGCCGCCCGGTACGTCGGCGACCCGGACCGCACCGGGCCCCTGTACAGCTGGATGTACGGCGCCTGGCGCGCGGCCGGCATCCACGGCCTGATCGCGCTCAGCTACCTGGTCCTCCCCAAGAAGGCGCCGAAGGCGGAGAAGCCCCGGGACCGGGGCCAGGACCGGGGTCAGGACCAGAACCGGGAGCCGACGGGGACGCGCTGACGCGCGGCTCCCCGCCCGACGCCCTCCTCGCGCCCTCCTCGTCGCCGGACGTTCCCCGCCCGCCGCCCGGGCCCGTCGTCCGGCGGCAGGGCCTAGCGCTCGCCGCCCGGCACCCACAGCACGTCCCCGACCTCCTTGTTGGCCGTGCGGGCCAGGATGAACAGCAGGTCCGACAGGCGGTTGAGGTAGGTCGCGGTGAGCGGGTTCATGACCTCGCCGTGCACCTCCAGGGCGGCCCAGGTCGAGCGCTCGGCACGGCGGACCACCGTGCACGCGTGGTGCAGCAGGGCCGCGCCGGGCGTGCCGCCGGGCAGGATGAAGCTGCGCAGCTTCTCCAGCCCCTCCAGGAAGCGGTCGCAGTCCGCCTCCAGCTTGTCGACGTAGGCCTGCTCGACGCGCAGCGGCGGGAACTCGGGGTTCTCCACCACCGGCGTGGACAGGTCCGCGCCCACGTCGAACAGGTCGTTCTGCACGCGGGTGAGGACCGCGACGACCTCCTCGCCGAGGCCGCCGAGCGCGATCGCGGTGCCGATCACGGCGTTCGCCTCGTTGACGTCGGCGTACGCCGCGATCCGCAGATCGGTCTTGGCGACCCGGCTCATGTCGCCGAGGGCGGTGGTGCCCTGGTCGCCGGTCCTGGTGTAGATGCGCGTCAGATTGACCATGCGGCCAGCGTAGTTACGCCCCGGCCGTCGGGAAGACCCGCGTGCCGACCGCCACGGCGAGCCCCGCGAGCGCGAGGGCCACCAGGGTGCCGTACAGCATGGCGTACGTGCCGTACGCGCCCACGTACGCGTCCCGCATCGCGTCCACCAGGTAGCGCAGCGGCGTGACGCGGGAGAGCGGGTCGAGCCAGCCGGGCGCCGGCGTCATCGGCAGCATCAGGCCCGAAAGGAGCATGGCCGGCATCGTCGTCGCGTTGACGGTGGGCCCGAACTCCCGCGGCGCGCGGACCTTCACGGCCAGCGCGTACGACAGGGAGGCCGGCGCGACGGTCGGCAGCGCCACGAAGGCGAAGCCGATCGGGCCGCCGGCGAGCGGAGCGCGCAGCCCCATCGCCACGGCCGCCAGCACCAGCAGCACCGCCTGGAAGACGAACAGCGCGGTGCCGCGCAGCACCCGGCCGAGCAGCAGCGCGAGCCGGCTGGCCGGGGTCACCCGCATCCGCTCCACCACGCCGTGGTTCTGCTCGATGATGATCGCGAAGCCGGCGAACGAGGCGCCGAACAGCCCGAGCTGCAGCAGCAGGCCGGGCTCCAGCACCTGCCACGGGCTGCCGCGCGAGCCCGGCGGCGGGTCCGTCAGCAGCGGGCCGAAGAAGAGCAGGTAGAGCAGCGGCATGAGGATGCCGGAGAGGATCTGGAACTTCGCGCGCAGGGTCTGGCGGGCGTAGCGCCCGAAGACCAGCGCGGTGTCCTGCAGCAGCACGGTGATCACGTCCTGGTGCCGTGACCGGAAAGGTCTGCCGTGGGCTCGCGGCGTCCGGTGCGGTGCGTCGCGAGACGGAGGACCGTCCTCGTACCGGGCGTACCCGGGTGGCTCCGGCAACGCGGCGTGGGGGTCCCCCTGCTCGAAGAGCCAGGGGGAGTGCCGTGCCGGGCGTCGTGAGCCGGTGGACCTCTCCGGTCACGGCACTAGACGGCCACGGGGGCGGAGTCGGCCGGCACGGGACCGCGGCCGGTGATGGCGAGGAAGGTGTCCTGGAGCGTGGCGCCGGCGGAGCCGCCGTAGCGCCGTTTGCACGCGTCCGGGGTGCCCTCGGCGGCGACGACGCCCCGGTCCACGACGACGGTCCGGTCGGCGAGCGCGTCGGCCTCGTCGAGGTGGCGCGCCGCACTGCGCTTCCGGCTGTGGGCCCTGCGGCAGGAGGTCACGGAGAACCTGGAGGCGGCCCTGCGCGAGGTGACGGGCGCGGACCCCGCCGACCCGCTGCCCGCCCTGGTGGCCGGCCAGATCGGCTGGACGCCACAGCACCGTGATGGGGCTCATCGGCCGCGAGACGGTCGCCGGGCGCGACCCGTCGGAGGTCTCCCGCGAGATCCTGGACGTCCTCGACGAGATGGAGGACCTGCCCGGGGAGAAGGTCCTCAACTACGCGGTGCGACAGGCCGCGTGAGCCATCCGGTGTGATGTCCGTCAGATGAGACGTGACGCGCATTACTTAGCGGTCACATACCGTCTCCAGAGCGCTATCGTCCGCCGGGAGAGCATACGTAAACAGCGTGTAAGGGGTCGGACAGTGGCAGGGAAGCTCGCCGTGATCGGAGCCGGACTCATGGGGTCCGGTATCGCCCAGGTCTCCGCCCAGGCGGGCTGGGACGTCGTCCTGCGCGACGTCACCGACGAGGCCCTGACCCGCGGTACCGACGCCGTCAAGGCGTCGTACGACAAGTTCGTCGCCAAGGGGAGGCTGGACGCCGCCGACGCCGAGGCCGCGCTCGGCCGCATCACCGCGACCACGGACCTGGACGCGGCCGCGGACGCCGACGTCGTGGTCGAGGCCGTCTTCGAGAAGCTCGAGATCAAGCACGAGATCTTCCGCGACCTCGACAAGATCGTGCGCCCGGAGGCGGTCCTGGCCTCCAACACCTCCGCCATCCCGATCACCAAGATCGCGGCGGTGACGTCCCGGCCGGAACGCGTCGTCGGCGTGCACTTCTTCTCGCCCGTCCCGATGATGCAGTTGTGCGAGCTCGTCCGCGGGTACAAGACCAGCGACGAGACCCTCGCCACCGCGCGGGGGTTCGCGGAGTCGGTGGGCAAGACCTGCATCGTCGTCAACCGCGACGTGGCCGGCTTCGTGACGACCCGGCTGATCTCGGCGCTCGTCGTCGAGGCGGCCAAGCTGTACGAGTCGGGCGTGGCCACCGCCGAGGACATCGACCTCGCCTGCAAGCTGGGCTTCGGCCACGCGATGGGGCCGCTGGCCACGGCCGACCTGACGGGCGTCGACATCCTGCTGCACGCCGCGGGCAACATCTACACCGAGTCCCAGGACGAGAAGTTCGCGCCGCCGGAGCTGATGCGCCGGATGGTGGACGCCGGTGACATCGGGCGCAAGAGCGGGCAGGGCTTCTACTCGTACTGAGTCGGATCACCCCTCGGGGTGAAGGGCGGTATCGGTTCGCTCACAAGGGGCAACCTCTGCCGGTCGACCGCAGTCAGTCCTTGAAACACCCGTCCTTGGTCCACACAGTCGGAGAAAGAAGCACTCTCGGGGAGCGCATATGCACATCAGGGGCGACCACGCCGGGCTGGCCGTCGGGGGCCGCCTCGACGTCCACAGCGCGGCGGACGCCCGTACGGTCCTGCACTCGGCCGTCGACGACGGAGTCGGCGACCTGGTGCTCGACCTGTCAGAACTGGACTCCTGGGACGCCACCGGGCTCGGCGTGATCATGGGGGTCCACCGCAGGGCGGGGCGGTGCGGCCGGAGGCTTGTGCTGCGCGGCGTACCGCCGCAGATGCAGCGCCTGCTGGTGGCCACCCGGCTGCACCGCATCCTGGCGATCGAGGGCGGCATCGGAGTGGAGTCGCTGCCCCGGGTCTGAGGCGCCCTTGGCCGCCGGGACCCGGTGCGGGCCCCTCCCGCACAGGCCGGAACCGATCGTGCCGCCGTGCGCCGGGACGGGCCCCCGGGGGAGACTCGGGTGACCCCGGGGAAACCCGCACGGCCCGTGCAATCGGCACGAAGCCGTGACGTCTCGGACGGCGCGGTACCCCGTGTGTTCGGAGATACTGTGCCAAGGTTTAGGGTTCGGCTGCCCGCCGCTCGACGAACCCGCGAGCGGACACCGGACCAGAAGCGACAGCGCAGTGTGCGGCAAGGCCGGGGAGGGCTCGGCACACGACGCTTTTGGGGGCTTTCACCTATGGACCCGACGAACCGGGGAGCCGAAGAGCACGGCCAGGACGTCGGCCGCGCGCCCGTCCGGCGCCCGCCGCGCGATCCCCTGACGCCCGACTTCGGCCAGCACGGTCTCGCCCGTACCGTCCAGCTGGTCACGGGCGACTTCCTGCTCACCGTCAACCCCGTCGACGGCAGCGAGATCGAGCGCTGCCCGCCGGGCCGCCGGCCGGCGCGGCCCGTCAAGCGCGCCGCCGCCGAGCGCACCGACCTCGCGCGCGCCGCCCAGCCGCCCGTCCCGCCCGGGCCCGCGCTGCCGCGGCTGCCGCTCCTGGAGCGCCAGGAGGAGCGCGAGCGGCTCGTACGGCTCCTCGCGCGCGGGCGCTCCGTACGGCTCACCGGCCCCGCCGGCTCCGGCCGCACCGCGCTGCTCGACGCCGTGGCGGAGGACTGCGCCGACCTCGCCCCCGACGGCGTGGTCCGCCTCAGCGGCTACCACCGCACGGCGGCCGAGCTGCTGCACGACCTGTTCGCCGCCGTGTACGACGCGCCGCTGTACCGGCCCGACCGGGACGAGCTGCTCGGGCTCGTCCACGAGATCGGCGCCGTCGTCGTCCTGGACGACCTGGAGTTCGGCGGCGCCGCGCTCGACGAGCTGCTCGACGCCACACCCGAGTGCGCCTACCTCGTCTCCGCGACGCCCGACGTCGCCGCGCCCTCGTCCGACTCGCTCCTGGAGGAGATCTTCCTCGGCGGCCTGGGCCGCGCCGGCGGCCTCGAACTCCTGGAGCGGGCCACCGGGCGCCCGCTGACCGAGGAGGAGGCCAACTGGGCGGGCGACCTCTGGTTCGAGTCCGAGGGACTGCCGCTGCGGTTCGTGCAGGCCGGCGCGTTGCTGCGGCAGCGGGACCGGCTGCGCGCCGAGGCGCGGGACACCCCCGGGGACGCGCCCGCCGACGCGCCGTTCGACGCGCCCTTCGGCACCGGCGACGACGCGGAGGGCGAGCGCGACGTACCGCTGCCGTCGCTCGCCGAGGGCGCCGCGCCCGCCGCGCTGCTCGCCTCCCGGCTCGGCGAGTCGGCGCGCGCCACCCTGCGCTTCGCCGTCGCGCTCGGCGGCGAGGTGCCGCACCAGGCGCACCTGCCCGCGCTGATCGGCGACACCCACGCCGACGCCGCCCTCGCGGAGCTGCTCGGCTGCTCCCTCGTCGCGCCGGTCGGCTCCCACTACCGGCTGTCCGCCGGCGTGCTGACCCAGCTGGAGGCGGCCGGCTACGCGGACGACGCCGAGACCGAGGCGCTCCACGCCGCCGAGCACTACGCATGGTGGGCGGGGCACCCCTCGGTCACGCCGGAGCGGGTCTCCGCCGAGGCGGACGCCGTCCTCGCGGCCCTGACCCTGCTGGCCCCGCTCGCCACCGCCCCCGAGGAGGAGGACGCGGAGAGCACCGCGGTGCGGCTGGCCCGCGCGGCCGCGCCCGCCTTCGCCGCCGGGCTGCACTGGGGCGCCTGGGAGCGCGCGCTGCGCGCGGGGGCGGAGGCGTCCCGGCTCGCCGGCGCGGTCGCCGACCAGGCCTACTTCCACCACGAACTGGGCGTCCTCGCGCTCTGCGGCGGACAGCTCGACCGCGCCCGCGCCGAGCTGGAGGCGTCCATCGGGCTGCGCGGCGCCCTGGCCGACAAGCGCGGCACGGTCGCCGGGCGGCGCGCCCTGGCCCTGGTCGAGGACCGCTCCGGCGTGGACCTGGCCGGCCTCGCGGCGGCCGCGGCGGGACCGGCGGCGCTCGGACCCGCGGGCGGCTCGGCGGCCGGCGAGGAGGTGTCCGGCGCGCGGTACGAGGAGTCGGCGTCGCCGGGCACCGGCGTGCCGGCCCCGTTCCCGGCGCTCGACCGGCCGCCCACCGTCGTCACGCGCCAGGCGCCGGCCGCGCGCCCGAAGGGCGTCAGGGGGCTCGTCCACGGCACCCGGCGCAACCTGGCGGCCGCGGGCGCCGGCGCCCTGCTCGTCGCCGTGCTCGGTACGGTCGTGACGCTCGGGGCGACGTCGAACAACGACGACGGCGCACCGTCCGAGAAGGTTGGCGTGAATCCGTCGGCCAGTACGGACGAGGGCGACGCCGGACTCGGCGCGGACTCGCCGAAGAACGACGACTCCAGCGCCACGAGCCGGCCCGCCGACCCGGGCGAGGACGGGGTGCTCGGCACCGCCGACGACCCGGCTCCGAGCGGCAGCGCCGAGGCGGAGCCCTCGGACCGGCCGAGCGGGTCGAAGGAGCCGGAGGACGACGAGGAGACGTCGAAGTCGCCGTCGCACCCGACGACGAAGCCCCCGGCCGGATCGCCGTCCCCCAAGCCGCCGACGAGCAAGCCGTCGCCGTCCGAGCCGCCCTCGGAGACGCCGACCTCCGAGCCGTCGCCGTCCGAGCCGTCCACGGAGGAGCCCCCGCCGGAGGAGACGCCGTCCACGTCGGACTCGGCCGGCGCCCCGGCCTCCAGCCCGGCGCAGAGCAGCGGTTCGGCGAGCGCCCCGTCGCAGTCGTCCGCGGACCCGGGGGCGGACGAGTCCGAGGTGATCTGACGACGGCACCGCCGGCCGGTCCGGTGCCGGTGACCGGCCCGCGTCCCTGGGCACGGGAGCGCCGAGCCGAGGGAGCGCGGACCCCCGTACGGCCGCCCGGAGCGACGGAGAGGGCCGGATTCCGCGGGGAATCCGGCCCTCTCGGTGTCGGGGAGGGTGCCCGGCCGTCGCCGGGCGCCCGTCAGAACAGCCGCAGCTTGTCGTCCTCGATGCCGCGCAGCGCGTCGTAGTCCAGGACGGTGCAGCCGATGCCGCGGTCCGTGGCCAGCACCCGGGCCTGCGGCTTGATCTCCTGGGCCGCGAAGATCCCGCGCACCGGTGCGAGGTGCGGGTCGCGGTTCAGCAGCTCCAGGTAGCGGGTGAGCTGCTCCACGCCGTCGATCTCGCCGCGCCGCTTGATCTCCACGGCGACCGTCTGGCCGCTGCCGTCCCGGCACAGGATGTCCACCGGTCCGATGGCCGTCATGTACTCGCGGCGGATCAGCGTGTAGCCCTCGCCGAGCGTCTCTATGCGGTCGGCCAGCAGCTCCTGCAGGTGCGCCTCCACGCCGTCCTTGATCAGGCCCGGGTCGACGCCCAGTTCGTGCGAGGAGTCGTGCAGGACCTCCTCCATCGTGATGATGAGCTTCTCGCCCGCCTTGTTCACGACGGTCCAGACGCCTTCGTCGTCGCCCGAACCCTCCTTCAGGGTGCAGGGCGGCGACATCCAGTTGAGGGGCTTGTAGGCCCGGTCGTCCGCGTGGATCGAGACGCTGCCGTCCGCCTTCACCAGGATCAGGCGGGGTGCCGACGGGAGGTGGGCGGTGAGCCGGCCCGCGTAGTCAACGGAGCATCGGGCAATGACGAGACGCATGGTCGGCAACGCTACTCGACTGTCCCGGGTGCACGCGATCCGCCCGTGCGTCCCGGCTGTTTCCGGCCCCGCTGCGCGCCGTCGCGCCCCCGGCCGCGCGGTGCGCGGAGGGCCGCCGCACCCGCGGCGCCGCCCCGTGCCCGCCGGGCGGAAGGGGCCCCGGCGGTGCGGGCGCCGGCCCGCGGCCACCGTACGAAAGTGGCCAATTGTGCGCCCATGGGAGCGGAACCGTCGCCCCCGCGTCCTGGTGCGGCCCCCGCCACCGTGCTTACGGTATGAGCGGGAGGTCGCGGTCCGTGCACACAGCGTGTCCGGAGTCGCTGTCTCCTGCCCTGTCCGCCAACCCCCGCAGCATCCGGGGGTGCGAGAGGAGAACCCATGTCGCTGGACGTCTCACCGGCCCTACTCGAACAGGCCGAGCGAGGCGAGGTCGACGAGGCAGCATTCGTCGACTGCGTCCGGACCTCCCTGCCCTACGCATGGGAGATGATCAGCTCTCTGGTGGCCCAGCTGAAGGTCGACGGCGGAGCGTTCGCCGACAACCAGACGCCGCCGCCGGACGAGCAGGCACGCGGCCAGCTGCTGCGTGCGCTCGCGAGTGACGCGATCCGCGGTGCGCTGCAGCGGCACTTCGGAGTACGGCTGGCCTTCCAGAACTGCCACCGGGTGGCGGTCTTCCCGCTGGACGCCTCGGTCGACGAGACCCTGGCCCGCTTCACCTCGGTACGCAGCCAGCTGCTGAACCAGTCCCCGGAGCTCCGGGACTGCTGAGGCGGGAGCGCCGCACGGCCTGCCGCTCCCTGCGCGGGAGGTGCCACTGCAGCGCAGCGGCAGGCCGTGCGTCGTGCGCGCCGCCGTGCGCGGGCCCGGTGCGACGGACCCGGCCGGCGGGCGGCTCAGACCAGCCGCGGCAGCACGTCCGCGCCCAGCCGCCGCACGTTCTCCTCCGTGGCCGCCAGGTCGCCCGAGCCCTCCACGAGCAGGGCGAAGCGCGAGATGCCCGTGCGCTCGGCGGTCGCCGCGAGCCGGTCCGCGCACAGCCGGGGGGTCCCCACCGGGTGCAGCCCGCACAGCAGCTCCGTGTACGCCAGTGGGTCGCGCCTGGCGCGGGCGCGGCCGTCCACCGTCACATGGGCGTCCAGCCCCTGTTTCAGCCATCCCGGCATCGCCTTCAGCAGGGTCTCGACCGCGTCCGTGCGGCGGTCGGCGATCTGCGCGACCCCCGCCGAGACATGCGCGGCGCCGTCGATCTCCTCCGGGCTCCGGCCCGCCTCGCGCGCGCACTGCCGCCACAGGGCGACCATCTCCGCCTTCTCCTCGTCCCCGACGTGCATGCCGAGCAGCATCGGCAGGCCCCGCGCGGCGGCCAGCCGGACGCTCGCCGGCGAGGTGCACGCGACGACGACCTCCGGTCCGGGGCCGCCCGCGAGCGCCTCCGAGGGGCGGGGGACCACCGGCACCTCGCGGAAGGCGAAGCGCTCCCCCGCCGCCCCGACGTGGGGCTCGCGCAGCCAGCGCAGCAGCAGGTCGAGTGATTCCGGGAACCCCTCCTCGTACGCCCTGAGACCCGCGCCGAAGACCTCCAGGTCCACCCACGGGCCGCCGCGCCCCACGCCCAGCGAGAAACGGGCGCCGGACGCGGCGTGCAGCAGCGCGGCCTGCTCGCCGAGCGCCACGGGGTGCGCCGTCGGCAGCACGCTGACGGCCGTGCCGACCCGGATGCGGCGGGTGCCGCCGAGCAGGAACGCGGCGAGCGTGACGGCCGACGGGCAGGTGCCGTACGGCACGAAGTGGTGCTCGGCCAGCCAGACCGAGTCGAGCCCGGCCTCCTCCGCGACCTGCGCCGAGCGCACCGCGCGGTGCAGGGCCTCTCCCTGGCCCTGCCCAGGGAACTGGGCCGCCAGGACAAAACTTCCGATGCGCATCAGACTCCTTGCCTCCCTCGGGGCCGACGCGGCTTCCCCGAACGGAATAACCGTCTGGCACGTGCCAAGGACACGGCCGCTCGGTGAGATTGACGGATTGTCCGGAGAACGAGGCGATCGCCGGGGGAGATGTGGGGGAACCGGTGTGATACACGTCGCCCTGGTGACGCCGCGTACGCTGGACGCGTCCCTGCGTTCCCGACGAATCCGTGAGGTGTCCCGTGTCCCCGCGCCGCAACCGACCCAAGGGCGCCGGCCTGTCAGGACCGAGCGCGGACGAGGACAGGTCCGGTCGTTACGGCGGCTGGCACGTCACCGAGACGTGGCAGGGCGAGGACTGGTGCGTACGCCATGTGGCGGGCGCGAGCACGCAGGGCAAGACGTACCGCTGCCCCGGCTGCGACCAGTCGATCCCCTCCGGCGTCCCGCACGTGGTCGCCTGGCCGCAGTACGCGGGCGTGGACGACCGGCGGCACTGGCACAAGGCGTGCTGGAACGCGAAGGACCGCCGCACCACGCGGGCGCAGCGGTCCCGGAACGCCCCCAGGTACTGAAGGGGCGGCTTCAGACGTCGCGCCGCTCCAGGAGCGCGAAGGCGCCCGCGATCGCCGCGGCCGTCACGACCGCCAGCAGGACCAGTTGCGCGGTGCCGGTCTCGTTCGCCTCGCCCATGTGGAAGATCTTGGCCAGCGCGTTCGGGGCGTTGTAGTCCAGCATCTTCTCGCCGACCGGCCGCAGGCTCTGCGACAGCAGCAGGAACGCGGGCATGATCGCGGGCACCAGGACGAGGCCCAGCATCGCGGTGATCGCGCCCGCCGAGTGGCGCAGCATCGAGCCCACCGCGAGGGCGAGCACGCCGAGGAGCGAGACGTACAGCGCGCCCTTGACGACCGTGCCGCCCCAGGCGACGCCTCCCGCCCCGCTGTGCGTCGCCTCGGTGAACAGCCCGACCAGGGCGATGGCGAGGGCCGAGACGACGAACGCGACCGCGAAGAACACCAGCAGCTTGGCGGTCAGCACCCGGTGGCGCTGCGGCGAGGCCGTGAACGTCGTGCGGATCATGCCGGTGCCGTACTCCGAGGAGACCACCAGCACGCCGAGCGTGATCAGGCAGATCTGCCCGAGGATCAGGCCGAAGAAGGCCGGCAGGGTGTACGGGACGTCGCCGTACTCCTGGTCGCCCGTCTGGGCGGCGACCAGGAACCCGATGCCGATCACCAGCCCCAGGAAGACGCCGAGCGTCCACATCGTCGAGCGCACCGACTTGATCTTCGTCCACTCCGAGGCGAGGGCGTGGCCGAGGTGGGTGCGGACGACCGGGATGGGCGAGGTGTACGTGTACGGCGTGCCGGACGCCGCCTGCGGACCGGGCGCGGCGTACGGCTGCTGCGGCGGGGAGGGAGGCGTGGTCATCGGGCGTCCTTCTGCTGGGTCGGCTCCGGGGCGGGCGCGGCGGCGGGCGGCCGCGCGGGCGCCTGTGGCGGCTGGGCGTAGGGGTTGGGCCGTCCCGCGGCGGGCGGTCCGGCCGGGGCGGCCCCGTACGGGCCCGCGGGCGGCTGCGCCTGCGGCATGGCGAAGGGCTGCCCGCCCTGCTGGGGCGGCGGCGGGGCGTACCAGCCCGGCTGGCCCTGTCCCGGCACCGGCATCTCCGGCGGCGGCAGGGCGCCCGGCGGCGGCTCCTGCTGCAGCCCCGAGCGCGGGTCGGTGGTGGAGCGGTAGTCGACCGCGCCCTGGGTCAGGCGCATGTACGCCTCCTCCAGGGAGGCCTGGTGCGGTGACAGCTCCCACAGGCGCACGTCCGCCTCGTGCGCGAGGTCGCTGATGCGCGGCAGCGCCAGCCCGGTGACGCGCAGCGCGCCGTCGGGCTCGGGCAGCACCTGGCCGCCGGCCTCGGTCAGCGCGGAGGTCAGCTTCTCGCGCAGGCGCGGCTCGGTGTCGGGGGTGCGCACCCGGGCGAAGCCGGCGGAGTTGTGCGCGATGAAGTCCTTGACGCTCATGTCGGCCATCAGCTGGCCGCGGCCGATCACGACGAGGTGGTCGGCGGTCAGCGCCATCTCGCTCATCAGGTGGGAGGAGACGAAGACCGTGCGACCCTCCGCGGCCAGGGACTTCATCAGGTTGCGCACCCACAGGATGCCCTCGGGGTCGAGGCCGTTGACCGGCTCGTCGAAGAGCAGCACCTGCGGGTCGCCGAGCAGCGCCGCCGCGATGCCGAGCCGCTGGCCCATGCCGAGCGAGAAGCCCTTGGAGCGCTTCCGCGCCACGTCCTGCAGGCCGACCACGCCCAGCACCTCGTCCACCCGGCGGGCCGGGATGCCCGACAGCTGGGCGAGGCTGAGCAGGTGGTTGCGGGCGTGCCGGCCGCCGTGCACCGCCTTGGCGTCGAGCAGGGCGCCGACGTGCCGGGCCGCGTTGGGCAGCTTGCGGAACGGGTGGCCGCCGATCGTCACGTGGCCCGCGGTGGGGTTGTCCAGGCCGAGGATCATCCGCATCGTCGTGGACTTGCCCGAGCCGTTGGGCCCGAGGAAGCCGGTGACGTGGCCCGGCCGTACCTGGAAGGAAAGGTTGTACACGGCCGTCTTGGCGCCGTAGCGCTTCGTCAGGCCGACTGCCTCGATCATGCTGCGCACCCATCGAAAGGTTCCGGACGTCGGGGCGCACGCCCCCGTAAGGGTTAGGAGCTTATCGAGGCGCTGACGGTTCCGGAGAAAGAGAAGTAAATCGCCGCAGGTCACACGTCCCATACCGGGTATTCCACCCGTGGTTGCTTGTCAGGTACGCGTCCTGCCTGGTCAGGGGCGCGACCGGGAAACGATCATGGCTTGCGGGCAGGGGGAGCCGGGGGCGCGGGGCCGTGGGGGCTACGCGTCCCGCTTCCTCAGGAGCGCGTACCCGCACGCCAGGGCCGCCACGGCCCACAGGGCCATGATGCCGAGCCCGCCCCAGGGGCCGTACGGGGTGTCGTCGCCGGGCGCGGTGACCACCCGCATGATCCTGCCGCCGGCCTGGTCGGGCAGGTAGCGGCCGATCCTCTCGGTGGCGGAGACGTTGCCGAGGACGTTGGAGATCAGGAAGAAGAACGGCATCAGGATGCCCAGCGACAGCATCGGGCCGCGCAGCATCACCGCGACGCCCATCGAGAACACCGCGATGAGGGTCATGTAGAGGCCGCCGCCGACCACCGCGCGCAGCACGCCGGGCCCGCCGAGCGAGGTGCTGTGCCCGCCCAGGGCCGCCTGCCCGGCGAAGAACGCGGCGAAGCTGGTGACCATGCCGACGACGAGGGCGAGCGCGGTGGCCACCGCCACCTTGGCGGCCAGGAACACACCGCGCCGCGGAACCGCCGCCAGCGAGGTGCGGATCATGCCGGTGCTGTACTCGCTCGACACCACGAGGACCCCGAACACGATCATCGCCAGCTGGCCCAGGCTCGTCCCGGCGAAGCTGACGTACGTCGCGTCGAAGGCGACCCGCTCCCGCGCCGGCATGTCGTCCCACTCGCTGCGCACGAGCGCCGAGATGAGCACGCCGAGGCCGACGGTGACGACCACGGCGAGGCCCAGCGTCCACGCCGTGGACGCCACCGACCTGACCTTGGTCCACTCCGACCGGAGCACCCGGACCGCGCCCACCGTCACGTCACCTTCCCGCCGCCCCGGCCGCCGCCGGCGTCTCCCCAGCCGCCGGAAGAGGTCTCCGCGCGCGCGTGGTACTCCACCGACTCCGCCGTCAGCCGCATGAACGCCTCCTCCAGCGAGGCCTGCCGCGGGCTCAGCTCGTGCAGCACGATCCCGTGCCGCGCGGCCAGCTCGCCGATCCGCTCCGCGGCCGCGCCGTCCACCTCCAGGACGCCGCCGCCCGCCTCGACGGGGACGGTCCCGGCCGCGCGCAGCACGTCGAGCAGCTGCTCGCGCTGCGGGGAGCGGACCCGGACGTAGGAGCGCGCGTTGTGCCGGATGAAGTCGGCCATGGAGGTGTCGGCGAGCAGCCGGCCCTGGCCGATGACGACGAGGTGGTCGGCGGTCAGCGCCATCTCGCTCATCAGGTGGGAGGAGACGAAGACCGTGCGGCCCTGCGCGGCCAGCGATTTCATCAGGGTGCGGATCCAGTGGATGCCCTCGGGGTCGAGGCCGTTGACCGGCTCGTCGAACATGAGGATCCGCGGGTCGCCGAGCAGCGCGCCCGCGATGCCGAGCCGCTGGCCCATGCCGAGGGAGAAGCCCCTGGCCTTCTTGCGGGCGACCGCCGTCAGGCCGACGGTGTCGAGGACCTCGTCCACCCGGGAGCGGGGGATGCCGTTGCTCTGCGCGAGCGCCAGCAGGTGGTGGAAGGCGCTGCGGCCGCCGTGCAGGGCTTTGGCGTCCAGCAGCGCGCCCACGTGCCGCAGCGGGTCCTGGAGCCGGCCGTAGGGGAGTCCGTCGATCCTGACGGCGCCGGCGGAGGGCCGGTCGAGGCCGAGCACCATCCGCATCGTCGTGGACTTGCCGGAGCCGTTCGGGCCCAGGAAGCCGGTGACGACGCCCGGGCGCACGGTGAACGTCAGCCCGTTCACCGCGACCTTCTCGCCGTAGCGCTTGGTCAGCCCCTCGACCTCGATCATGCGGCCACGCTAGAACGGGACGAAGCCCCCTGCCACCGGGAAGCGGCAGGGGGCTTCGCGCACGCGCGAGGCGGTGTTACCGGGAGGACTGCTGGGCCGGGACACCGCGCGAGACCGGCTCGTCGTCGGTGGACGGCGTGCCGGCGGCGGCCACGGCCGCACCGGTCAGCGTCGCCAGCATCTCGCGGACGTTCGTCAGCTGCGCGTTGATCGAGTCGCGGCGGTTGGTGAGGGCCGCCAGCTCGCGCTCGGACTCCGAACGGATCCGGTCCGCCTTGGCGTTCGCGTCGGCCACGATGTCCTCGGCCTGGCGCTGGGCGGTCTCGACCGTCTGGCGGGCGCGGCGCTCGGCGTCCGTGCGCAGCTTCTCGGCCTCCAGGCGCAGCTGCTCGGCGCGGTGCTCGATCTCGGCGAGCCGCTTCTCGGCCTTGGCCTGGCGGGAGGCGAGGTCGCGCTCGGACTGCTCGCGGCGCTTGGCGAGGTTCGTCTCGAAGTCCGCGGCGGCCTGGGCGGCCTTGGCGCGCGTCTCCTCGAAGAGGGCGTCGGCCTCCTCGCGCTTGGACTGCGCGTCCTTCTGAGCCTCGGCCCGCAGCGCGGAGGCGTCGCTCTTCGCCTTGTCGACGATCCGGACGCCCTCGTCCTCGGCCTTGGCCTTGCGCTCGGCGGCGAACGACTCGGCGTCGTTGCGCACCTGCTGGGCGGCCGACTCGGCCAGCTCGCGGTGCTGCTCGGCCGCGCGGCGGGCCTCCTCTCGCAGGTCCTTGGCCTCTTCCTCGGCGAGACGCAGGATCTTCTCGACGCGGGCGCCGAGGCCGGCGTACGACGGCTCCGCGTCGGTCACCTGGGCCTGGGCGTTCTGCGTCTCGAGGTGCAGCTCCTCGATGCGCTTCTCGAGAGCGGTGATCCGGGCCAGAGCGCTGTCACGGTCGGAGACGAGCTTCGAGATGCGTTCGTCCACCTGCGCGCGGTCGTACCCACGCCGCACAAGCTCGAAGCCGTAGGGGGAAGTGTCGCTCATGGGGTTCCTGTCAACTGAGACCGGTGTGAGGTGATAGATGGAATCCTAGGGGTCAAAGCGGCGTGTCATCGAGCGGAAGCCATATCGATCTGGAGAATGACACCCTTTTTGGTGGCTAACTGTCGGAGTGCTTGCCAGAGCCTGTGCGGATGATTCGTCCAAAGCACGAGACTGACCGTTTTGGCTAGCCATCCGACGACTTCCCACCCGAACGGGGCGCCCCGACCGTCGCCCCCGCCTTGACGCCGCCGTCCTTTCCGCTTGACGGCGCCTCGAAGGACTCCAGTGCCTCCAGGACGTCCTGGACGCGGGAGATCTCCGCGTTGATGTCCTCGCGGCGGCGGACCAGCACGTCGAGTTCGCGCTTGCCCTCCTCGACCGTACGCCTGGCCTCCGCCTCGGCGTCGGCCTTGATCCGCTCGGCCTCGCCCACCAGCGCGGACTTCTTCTGCTCGGCCTCCTTCAGCAGCCCCTCGGCCTTCTTCACGGCGGCGATGCGCACCTTGCTCGCCTCGGAGTTGGCCTCGGCGAGCATGTCCTTCGCCTTCGCCTCGGCCTCCGCCAGCTGGTCCTCGGCGGCCTTCACCAGCGCGTCGCAGCGCTCGCCCGCCGACTTCATCGCCTCGGCCGACTCGCGGCGGGCCCGCTCGTGCAGCTCCTCGATCTCGGAGGTGATCCGGTCGCGCAGCTCCTCCGCCCGCTCCCTTATGGCGGTGGCGTCCCGGCGCGCGCCGACCAGCAGTTCGTCGGCGTCCGTACGGGCCCGCTCCACCAGGCCGTTGCCCTCGATCGTCGCCTCGGTGACCAGGCGCTCGGCCTCGTTGCGCGCCGCGCCGACCATCGTGTCGGCCTGCGCCTCGGCGTCCGCCGTCGTCTTGAGCGCGCTCTGGCGCGCCTCCGCGACCAGCTTGTCGGCCTCGACGGCGGTCTCCGAGATCAGCTTGTCGACCTGCTCGGCAGCCTCCGAACGCCGCTTGTTGGCGTCCTTGCGGGCCTCGTCCAGCGTCCGCTCGGCCTCCTCGCGGGCGGCCGCCGTGACGCGCTCGGCCTCCGCCTCGGCCTCGGCCCTGGCCCGCTCCGCCTCCGTGCGCAGCCGCTCGGCGTGCTGCTGCGCGGAACCGACCGTCTCGGCCGCCTCGGCGCGCAGCCGCTCGGCGTCCCCGGTCGCGTCCGCGATCAGCCGCTCGGCCTTCGCCACCGCGTCGGCGCGCACCCGCTCGGCCTCCTCGGCCGTCTCCGAGGTGAGCCGCTCGGCCTCGGCGGTCGCCTCGGTGATCAGGGTGTCGGCCTGCGTGGCCGCGTCCGAGCGGATGCGGTTGGCGTCCTCGCGGGCCTCCGCCCGGGTGCGGGAGGCGTCCTGCTCGGCGCCCGCCCGGGTGTCGGCGGCCTCCGTGCGCGCCCGCTGGGCGTACTCGGTGGCCTCCGTGCGCAGCCGGTCGGACTCGGCGATCGCGTCCGCGACCGTGCGCTCGGCCAGCGCCTTGGCGGCCTCGGCCTCCTCCTGCGCCTCGCGCCGCACGCGGGTGCCGTCCTCGGCGGCGCGCTCCCGCTCCGCGTAGGCGTCGGCACGGACCCGGTCCGCCTCCTCCTGCGCCTCGGTGCGCGTGCGCTCCGCCGCGTGCTCGGCGGCCGAGCGCAGCCCGGCGATCTCCTCCTGGGCCTGCTCGTGCAGCCCGGCGACCGAGTCGCGCACCTGCTGGGCGGTCTGCTCGGCGGCCGACACCAGCTCCGCGGCCCGCCGGTCCGCCTCCTCGACCAGCCGCGCGGCCTCGGCCTGCGCCTCCTCCACGCGCTTGCGCGCCGAGGCCAGCAGCTCCTCGCTCTGCTCGCGCGCCCGCTCGCGCTCCTGGTCGGCCTCCTGCCGGGCGGAGCCGAGCAGCTCCTCGGCCTCGCGGCGGCGTCTCGCGGCCTCCTCCCGGGCGGCGGACAGCGCCTCGGCGGCCTCGGCGTCCAGCCGCTCGGCGGCGGCCTGCGCCTCCGCGCGCACGCGGTCGGCGCTCTCCTGGGCCTCGGTCCGCAGCCGCTCGGCCTCGGCGGCGGCCTCCGAGCGCAGCCGTACGGCGACGGCCTCGCCCTCGGCGCGCGAGGCGGACGCGTCCGCGGCGGCCTCCGTGCGCAGCCGCTCGGCCTCCGTCTCCGCCTGCGCCTGCAGGGTGCGGATGCGCTCGGCGGACTCCGCCCGCAGCCGGTCGGTCTCCTCGGCGGCCTCGCGGCGGATGCGCTCCGCCTCCGTACGGGCGTCGGTCAGCGCCTGCTCGGCCGCGGCCAGCCGCTCCTCCACCTCGGTGCGCAGCCGGGTGAGCTCCTGCTCGGCCTCCTCGCGGCGGGCGGTGACGGCGCGCTCGGTCTCCTCGCGCAGCTCGGCCGCGGCCTGCTCGGCCTCCGCCTTGAGCGACTCCGCCTGCTCGACGACCTCGGCGCGGTGCCGCTCGGCCTCCGTGCGCGTGCGCTCCAGGGTCTCCTCGGCCTGCCGGCGCAGCGTCGTGGCGCGCTCGATGGCCTCCGTGCGCACCCGCTCGCTGTCGGCGGTGGCGGTGGAGCGCAGCTCGTCCGCGTCGGCCTTGGCCTTGGCGAGCAGCTCCTCGGCGGTCCTGGCGGCCTCCTCGATCTGCTGGACGGCCTCGCGCCGCGCCTCGGAGCGGATCCGCTCGCCCTCTTCGACGGCGTCCGCACGCAGCTGCTCGGCCTCGCCGCGCAGCCGGCGCGCCTCCTCCTGCAGCTCGACGGTCCTGGCGCGGTACTCCTTGGTGTCGTCCTTCGCGGCGCCCTTGAGCTCCTCCGCGATGTCGTGCGCCTCGGAGCGCAGCCGGTCCGCCTCGGCCTCCGCCTCCTTGCGGATGCGCTCGGCCTCCTCGGCGGCGGCCTTCGTGGTCTTCTTGGCGTCCTCCGAGGCCTTGTTCAGGACCTCCTCGGCGGTGCGGGCCGCCTGGGACAGCTGGGAGGCGGTCTCCTCGGCGGTGATCGTGCGGGCCTTCTCGGCGGCCTCGGCGACGATCTTCTCCGCCTCGGCCCGGGCGTCGGCGACGATCTGCTCGGCGTCCGCCCTGGTGGCCTCCGCCTCCTTGGTGGCCTCGCCGACCAGGCGGGCGACCTGCTCCTTGGCCGTGCGCGTGCGCTGCTCGTTCGTGGACTCGGCGCTCGCCAGGGCCTTGGCCGCGGCCTCCTTGGCCTCGGCGACCACCTTGTCCGCCTCGGCCCTGGCCTTGCGCAGCGCCGCCTCGGCCTCGGACATCCGCTCCTCGGCGGCCCGGCTGACCTCGGCGGCCTGGCGGCGCGCGGCGTCCGACTCGGCGGCGCCGGCGCTGCGCAGCCGCTCGGCGTGGTCGGTGGCCTCCTGCGCCTGGGTGGAGGCGGCGTTCAGCATCCGCTCGGCGTCCGCGCGGGCGCGGCGCAGCAGCGCGTCGGCCTCCGCGCGCGCCGCCTCGGCGTCCGCCTGCATGCGCTGCCGGGCCTCGGCGGCGATCCGCTCGGCCTCGGCGCGGGCGGCGGCGAGCGCCTGCTCGGCCTCGGCGCGCGACTCGTCCAGCAGGCGGCGGGCCTGCTGCTCGCTGCGGGCGCGCAGCTGCTCGGCCCACGACACGTTCTCGTTGACGTGGGACTCGACGGTCTGCCGGCGCTCGGCCAGCTCCTGGTCGAGCTGCTGGCGGCGGGTGACCGCCTCCTGGTGCAGCTCCGCCTGCAGCCGTGCGGCCTGCTCGGCGTGCTCCTGGAGGATGCGCTGCGTCTGGGCGCGCGCCTCGCGCAGCTCGCGCTCGGCGTCCTGGCGCAGCTGGTCGGCCTGGATCTGGGCGTTGCGGAGCAACTGCTCGGCCTGGTAGCCGAGATCGGCGCCGTCGTAGGCAGGACGGGACGCGAGGGCGCGCCGTGCCTCGTGCAGCTTGGCGCGCAGCACCTCGACCTGATAGCCGAGGTCCTCGGCGTGCTGGACGGCCTTCTCCCGCTCGGTCTTCAGCCGCTCCATCTCGGCCTCGAACCGAGAGAGGTGGTCGACGTCAGCCGCCGGCTCTCGCTCCTGGCGTTCGTAGCCCCGCACTGCGCGGTCCCATCCGTCCCCTGGTCGCACGTCTGTCCATACGAGCTCCGTCCATCCGCCGAACGGTGCCCCCGGGGAATGGTGTCAGATCAGCGGCGGAGCATGGGCTGATGCCCCGACGCTCGCCCGCCCGTCCCCCGAAACCCGGACCCCGGCCCGCGGTCGCCCCGATGTGGCGACGACCGACCCCAACCCTACCGGGCCCGATGCACCGCGGGGCCTGGCCAACCGCCTTTTCCGGCTGGGGCTCGCGCAGACGGTGCGGGACCGTGGCCGCCACGGCCCCGCACCGTGCAGTACGGACGTCAGTGCCCTTCCGACTCGACGGGAGCCGAAGTGACCAGTTCGGTCAGGACGCCGTGGCAGTCCTTGGGGTGCAGGAACGTGATGCGCGAGCCCATCGAGCCGCGGCGCGGCTCGTCGTACAGGACCCGTACGCCCTTGTCCTTGATGTCCGCCGCGTCGGTGTCGACGTCGGCGGTGCCGAAGGCGATGTGGTGGACGCCCTCGCCGTTCTTGGCCAGCCATTTCGCGACGGTGGAGTCCTCGCGGACGGGTTCCAGGAGCTGGAGGTAGGAGGCGCCGCCGTCGGAGGTCTCGTTGATCTTCAACATGGCCTCGCGGACGCCCTGCTCCTCGTTCACCTCCGTGTGGAAGACCTCGAACCCGTACGTCGAGCGGTAGAACTCGACGGTCCTGTCGAGGTCGAAGCAGGCGATCCCGATGTGGTCGATGCGCGTCAGCATGCCCACAGTGCAGCGCTCCCGGGGCGGTTACGCAACGTGCGCGCGATCACACTTCCGCCCGGATGACGGCGTGCGTACCGCTCAGTACATTCGAGTAAACCCTCGTTCACTCCTCGGCTGCACAAGCTGGAAGGGGACCGCTCCTCATGTCCGGAACGAACAGCACCACCTCCGTGATCGTCGCGGGTGCCCGCACCCCGATGGGACGGCTGCTCGGCTCCCTGAAGTCCTTCTCCGGAGCCGACCTCGGCGGCTTCGCGATCAAGGCCGCCCTCGACCGTGCGGGGATCGGCGGCGACCAGGTGCAGTACGTGATCATGGGCCAGGTGCTCCAGGCCGGTGCGGGGCAGATCCCGGCCCGCCAGGCCGCCGTCAAGGCGGGCATCCCCATGAACGTGCCCGCGCTGACGATCAACAAGGTCTGCCTGTCGGGGCTCGACGCCATCGCCCTCGCCGACCAGCTCATCCGCGCCGGCGAGTTCGACGTCGTCGTCGCCGGCGGCCAGGAGTCCATGACCAACGCGCCGCACCTGCTGCCCGGGTCCCGCGAGGGGCACAAGTACGGGGCGATCGAGATGCTCGACGCCATGGCGCACGACGGCCTGACGGACTCCTTCGAGGGCATCGCCATGGGCGAGTCCACGGAGAAGCACAACACGCGCCTGGGCATCCTCCGCCCCGAGCAGGACGAGATCGCCGCCCTCTCCCACCAGCGCGCCGCCGCCGCCCAGAAGAACGGGATCTTCGAGGCCGAGATCACCCCGGTCGAGATCCCGCAGCGCAGGAGCGAGCCCGTCCTGTTCAGCAAGGACGAGGGCATCCGCGCCGAGACCACCGCGGAGTCGCTGGCCAAACTGCGCCCGGCGTTCGCGAAGGACGGCACGATCACCGCCGGTTCGTCCTCGCAGATCTCCGACGGCGCCGCGGCGGTCGTCGTGATGAGCAGGGCCAGGGCCGAGGAGCTGGGCCTGGAGTGGATCGCCGAGATCGGCGCCCACGGCAACGTCGCGGGACCGGACAACTCGCTGCAGTCGCAGCCCTCCAACGCCATCCGGCACGCCCTCTCCAAGGAGGGCCTGGACGTCGCCGACCTCGACCTCATCGAGATCAACGAGGCGTTCGCGGCCGTCGCCGTGCAGTCCATGAAGGACCTCGGCGTGACCTCCGAGAAGGTGAACGTCAACGGCGGCGCCATCGCGCTCGGCCACCCCATCGGCATGTCCGGCGCCCGGCTCGTGCTGCACCTCGCGCTGGAGCTGAGGCGGCGCGGCGGAGGGGTGGGCGCGGCCGCGCTGTGCGGCGGCGGCGGGCAGGGCGACGCGCTGATCCTGCGCGTGCCCCGGGCCTGACCTCCGGGCACGAACGGTACGCCTCGTACGTCCACTGGTACGTGTGGCAGTGGTCCGACTGCCCGTCTGTACGTCTTCTCGGCACGACCCGGAACGGAGCTGTGATGCAGGACGTCCCCACGCTGGTGGCCCAGGCCAGGGAGGGCAGGCCGCGGGCCGTGGCCCGGCTCATCTCCCTGGTGGAGGGAGCGTCCCCGCAGCTGCGCGAGGTGATGGCGGCGCTGGCGCCGCTGACCGGAGGGGCGTACGTCGTCGGGCTCACCGGCTCGCCGGGCGTCGGCAAGTCGACCTCCACGTCGGCGCTGGTGACCGCGTACCGCAAGCAGGGCAGGCGGGTCGGCGTGCTCGCCGTCGACCCGTCCTCGCCGTTCTCCGGCGGCGCGCTGCTGGGCGACCGGGTGCGGATGTCCGAGCACGCCTCCGACCCCGGCGTCTACATCCGCTCCATGGCGACGCGCGGCCACCTCGGCGGCCTCGCGTGGGCCGCGCCGCAGGCGATCCGGGTGCTGGACGCCGCGGGCTGCGACGTGATCCTGGTCGAGACGGTCGGCGTGGGCCAGTCCGAGGTGGAGATCGCCTCCCAGGCCGACACCTCCGTGGTGCTCCTGGCCCCCGGCATGGGGGACGGCATCCAGGCGGCCAAGGCCGGGATCCTGGAGATCGGCGACGTGTACGTCGTCAACAAGGCGGACCGCGACGGGGCCGACGCCACCGCCCGCGAGCTCAACCACATGCTCGGCCTCGGGGAGTCCCGGGCACCCGGCGACTGGCGGCCGCCGATCGTGAAGACGGTCGCCGCGCGCGGGGAGGGCGTCGACGAGGTCGTCGAGGCGCTGGAGAAGCACCGCGCGTGGATGGACGAACGCGGCGTCCTCGACGGGCGGCGGCGGGCCCGCGCGGCCCGCGAGGTCGAGACGATCGCCGTCACGGCGCTGCGCGAGCGCATCGGCGACCTGCGCGGCGACCGCCGCCTGAGCGCCCTCGCCGAGCGCATCGTCAGCGGTGAGACGGATCCGTACCGCGCGGCGGACGAGCTGGTGGCGGGCCTGACGGAGAACTGAGGGGCCCGTACGGACGGGCCTTGAGGCACCACGCCGGGCGGCCCGGCGCCCCGGCGGCCGCGGTGCGCGGCCTTCGGGGCACCGGGCCGTCGTGGCGCCGGGGGCGCGGCGCCGTGGGGACGCGCGGGGCGCGGGCCGGGGTGCGGCGGCCGGGACGTGGGTCCGGGGGAGTGCGCCGGGCGGCCGGTGCGTCAGTCGTCGTCGCCGTCGTCCGCGGCGTCGTCGCGGTCCGCCCGCTCCTGCGTCACGCGGTCGCCGTCGAGGGCCACGCGCCAGTCGCGCTCCGTGCCGTCCTTCGCGCGGGTCTCGGCCTCCCAGGCCGGCGTGCCGTCGTCGTCCAGGTCGACCGAGGTGACCGTGCCCTTCGCGGCGGCCGCCCTCGCCGCCTCGGCGGCGGTGGTCGACGAGCCCTTCAGCGCGGCCCGCACCTCGGCGGTGTCGTCGTCCTCGCCGGTCTCCTTCCGCGAGTCCAGGACCTTCGCGGAGTCCGGGTCGATCCGGACGCTGTGCCAGGTGCCGTCGCCGCCCAGAACGTCGACGTCCCACGCGGTGCGGCCGCCGTCGTCGTCCAGGTCGGCGGAGACGGCCGTGCCGGAGGTGTCCCGCAGCGCCGCCTCGATGGCCTCGGCCGCCGTCACCCCGCCCGGAGCGGCGGACGCGGCGGTGTCGTCGTCCGTGCCGTCCCGTCCGTCGCGGTCGTCGTCCGCGTCGTCCCGGCCGTCGTCGCGGTCGTCGCGGTCGTCGTCCCGGTCCGCGGTCGTCCCGGCCCGCGCGCCGCCGTCCGTCCGCTCCTCCGACGGCCGGGCGGACGCCGTGCCGTCGTCCGTCACCGCGAGGGCGGTGGCCGTACCGCCGCCGATCAGGGCCGCGGCGGCGACGGTGGCGATCACGATGTTGCGCTTCATGAGTGTTCCTCCCGTAGGCGTCGGATGCACCGGACGTGCCGGATGCATCGGTGTGCGACGTCATCCACCGTGCCGAAGGGTCGCTGAAGCGCGCCTGAAGGAGCCTGAAGGGTTCTTCAGCTTCGTTTTGCGAGGCTGTACGCATGTCCATGTCCCGTCACCGCCCCGCCCCCGCCGACACCGGGCGCCGCCCCCACCGCCTGCTGATCGTCGAGGACGAGCGGCGTCTCGCCCTGTCGCTGGCCAAGGGCCTGACGGCCGAGGGGTACGCCGTCGACGTCGTCCACGACGGCCTGGAGGGCCTGCAGCGGGCCGGCGAGGGCGCGTACGACCTCGTCGTCCTCGACATCATGCTGCCGGGCCTGAACGGCTACCGGGTGTGCGCCGCCCTGCGCGCCGCCGGCAACGACGTGCCGATCCTGATGCTCACGGCCAAGGACGGCGAGTACGACGAGGCCGAGGGCCTGGACACCGGCGCCGACGACTACCTCACCAAGCCGTTCTCGTACGTCGTGCTGGTCGCGCGGGTGAAGGCGCTGCTGCGCCGGCGCGGGACCACCGGGGGCTCGCCGCTGCACGTGCTCGGCGACCTGCGGGTCGACACCGCCGCCCGGCGCGTCTTCCGCGCGCAGGAGGAGGTCGTGCTCACCACCAAGGAGTTCGCCGTCCTGGAGCAGCTCGTGGTGCGGGCCGGCGAGGTGGTCTCCAAGGCCGAGATCCTGGAGCACGTCTGGGACTTCGCCTACGAGGGCGACCCCAACATCGTCGAGGTGTACATCAGCACGCTGCGCCGCAAGCTCGGCGCGGACCTCATCCGCACCGTGCGCGGCGCGGGCTACCGGCTGGAGGAGCGGTGAGGCGCCTGATCGGCTCCGTACGGGCCCGGGCCACCCTCGCCGCGAGCGCGGTGGTCGCCGTCGCGCTGACCGCCGCGGGCATCGCCGTGCTGCTGTCCCTGGGGGCCAACCTGACCGACCAGGCCAACGCGGAGGCGGAGCGCGCCGCGCGGGAGGTCGCCTCCGACATCGCCCTCGGCACCCCTTACGGCGACCTGTCGCTGGACGACGACGACACCCCGGTCCAGGTCGTCGACGCCTCCGGGCGGGTGGTCGCCGTCAGCGAGGACCTGCGGCGGATCAGCGGCACCGGCACCGACCGGGTGGTGCCGCGGACCGCGGCCACGGCCGGCCGCGACGCGGACGGCGACGAGGACGCGGCGGACGACGACGGGACCGGCGGTGGCCTGGAGCCCGGTGAGATCGCCGACGAGGCGGACCACACGGGCGGTTCGGCGACCATCGGCGACGACACGGCCGACTACCAATTCGCCGCCGTCCAGGTGGAGACGGACGACCGCGGCACGCTCACCGTGTACGCCGGGGCGCCGCTCGCCGCGGAGCAGAGCGCGGTGCGCACGGCCCAGACGGTCATGCTGATCGGCTTCCCGCTGCTGCTGGCCGTCGTCGCCGCCGTCACCTGGCTGGTGACCCGGCGCGCGCTGCGGCCCGTGGAGGGCATCCGCGCCGAGATGGCCGCGATCACCGCCTCCGAGGACCTGGCGCGGCGCGTGCCGGTGCCGGACACGCACGACGAGGTCGCGCGGCTGGCCCGGACCACCAACGAGACGCTGGCCGCGCTGGAGCGCTCGGTGGAGCGGCAGCGGCGGTTCGTCGCCGACGCCTCGCACGAGCTGCGCAGCCCCATCGCCTCGCTGCGCACCCAGCTGGAGGTGGGCGCCGCGCACCCCGGCCTCCTCGACGTGGCGGGCGCCGTCGAGGACACCGTACGGCTGGAGCGGCTGGCCGCCGACCTGCTGCTGCTGGCCCGGCTCGACGCGGGGGAGCGGCCCCAGGACGGGCGGGTGGACCTGGCGGCGCTGGCCCGCGAGGAGCTGGCGCAGCGCACGACGGACCGCGTGCCGGTGGACCTCGACCTCGCGGACGGCGTGTCCGCCGAGGTCACCGGCTCGCGCGGGCAGCTGGCGCGGGTGCTGGGCAACCTGCTGGACAACGCGCAGCGGCACGCCCGGTCCCGGATCACCGTCTCCGTGCGGACCGGGGACGGCCGGGCGGTGCTCGGCGTCGCCGACGACGGGGCGGGGGTGCCGCCCGCCGAGCGGGAGCGGGTCTTCGAGCGCTTCGTGCGCCTGGACGACGCCCGCGCGCGCGACGACGGCGGGGCGGGCCTGGGGCTCGCCATCGCCCGGGACGTCGCCGAGCGGCACGGCGGCTCGCTCACGGTGCGCGAAGCGCCCGCGGGCGGAGCCCTGTTCGAGCTCCGCCTGCCCTCGGCCCGGTCACGGCACTAGGCCGTCCGTCCGGCCCCGGCCCGGTCCTTCGGGCGTCGCGGCCGGCCGGGCGGCCGCTCAGGGGCGGCCCCGGTGCCCCCGCAGGTGCTCGGCGATGGGTGCCAGCGCCTTGTGCAGCTCCTCCAGCGAGTCGGGCGGCAGCAGGTCGATGAAGTGCCGCCGCACCGACGCGACATGATGTGGCGAGACCTTCCTCATGGTCTCCAGGCCGTGCTCGGTGAGGACGGCGTACAGGCCGCGGCGGTCGGACTCGCAGTTCTCGCGGCGCACGAGGTCCGCGCTCTCCATACGGGTGATCTGGTGCGAGAGGCGGCTCTTGGACTGGAGGGTGGCGGCCGCGAGGTCGCTCATCCGCATCCGTACGTCCTCCGACTCGGAGAGGTTCACCAGGATCTCGTAGTCGTTCATGGTCAGGCCGAACGGCTGGAGGTCCTTCTCGAGCTGGTACGTCAACAGCCTGTTGACCTCCAGGTGGGTGCGCCAGGCGCCCTGCTCCGCGTCGTTCAGCCAGCGCGTGGCCGTCTCGGTCTCCATGGATGCAGTCTACCTAAAATGTTGAAAGGCGAACTAGTGAGAGTGGTGTGACAGTGCGCACGCGTTCGATGTCACACTCCGCAGACTACCGCTCACAGCCCGAAGCGACGCTGGAGGTCACCCAGCTGTCCGGGAAGGCGCGGTGCGCCGGACTGCTGTCCGTGCTGCCCGGCCACCCCGCCGGGTACGCCGTCCCCGGGGGGCACCACGCCGGTGTTCTGTTCCGCCATCAGCTCCTCGGAGGACTGCAGCAGGACGGTGCCCGCGCCCACGAACTCGAACTGGTGCTCCTCGCCGGAGGCCCCGCCGATGCCCGTCAGTGCACGTAGACCGCCCATGACGCCCGTCATGTAGCCGTGATCGTAGTGGTGGCAGGGCGAGGGGCAGTCCGCCCAGCCGACCAGCGCCTGCGGGTCGACGCGGATCGGCGGCTCCATGAAGACCACCGGGCCGTTGGACGCCGCCACGAACTTTCCCGTCCCGATCAGCGTCAGGAACCCCGGCACGATGGATTGCTTCAACGCGAGACTTGGCTGAAAAGCGAGGAGATTGCCGGAGCGAATGGTCAGATTGCCGTCGTCGAGGTCGTAGGAGTTGACGTCGAAGGCCCGGTCGGCCAGGAGCATCTTGCCCGAGCCCTCCGCGACGACCCAGTCGCTCGCGTGCAACGGCGAATGAAAACTCGTGCGCACGAGACGGTCGAGACGGCCGTGCCCGACGCCGTTGAAGTCGATCGTGCCGTAGTAGGCGATCATCTTGCCCTTCTGCAGGAACCACTGGCTCCCCTTGAGCTCCACGCAGAAGGTGTAGGCGTCGACGTTGTCGTCCGCCGGCAGGGTCGTGGGGTCGTGGACGACCGGCCCCGGGGCTCCGTACGCGTTCACAGCTTCTCCTCCGAGGCCTGGACGAACACCGCGCCGCTGCCGCTGAGCTCCAGCTGGAACGCCTCGCCCGAGCCGCGCCCCACCATGTCGCGCCAGCCGAGCGCCGCCGACAGCTTGTTGCGCACGTCGCCGTGGTGCGCCACGTACGCCTGCGGGTCGACGTGGACCGGGCGCTGCGGGGTGATCGGCACCTCGATGACGCCGCCGTGCGCCATGACGGCGACCGAGCCGTGCCCCCTCAGGGTCGTGGTGAACAGGCCCTGGCCTGTGACCTGCCCGCGCACCATGCCCATGACGCCGCCCTGCGAGCCCATGAACATCGTGCCCTGCTCCAGGGCGCCGTCGAAGGCGAGCAGCCGGTCCGCCTCCACGTAGAGGGTGTCGCCCGCGAGTTCGATCACCTGGACGTGGTGGCCGCCGTGCCCGAACAGCACGGTCCCGCTGCCCTCGACGGTCATGAGCGGGGTGGCCTCGTTCGCCACGCGGCGGCCGATCATCGACATGATCCCGCCCTGGCCGCCCTGCATGTTCGGGGTGAAGGACACCTCGCCCCTGTAGGCGAGCATCGCGCCGCGCTGGCTGAACAGGCGCTGCCCCGGTACGACCGTGGCCTCGACCATCTTGGAGTTGATCTCCCTGAAGGGCATCAGACGTCCCCCGCGATCGTGTTGCGCTCGGAGGGCTGGACGTAGACGAGCCCGTCGCCCTCGAAGCGGATCTGGAATGCCTCGCCGCCGCCCTCGCCCATGAAGGTGCGGAACGTCACGCCGGACTGGAAGGACTGCCGCACGTTCCCCTGGTGCGCGATGTACGCCCCGGGGTCGACCGTGAGCGGGTACTGCGCGCTCACCCGCAGCACCACCGCCGGGCCGTCCGACAGGAGCGCCGCCTGCCCGTGGCCCTCGACGGTCGTCGTGAACAGCCCGTTGCCCTGGGAGGCGCCGCGCAGGCCCGTGAACGACGTGCCGGTGCGCAGCCCCGCGTCCGTCGCGAGCAGGTTGCTCGACTCGACGAAGAGCCTGTCCCCCCGCAGGTCCACCAGGTTGATCTCGCTGGCCCGGTCCGCGAACCAGCAGGTCCCGTGCCCCTTCACCTCCATCACGGTCATCTGCTCGCCGGTGATGCGGCGCGTGACCATGCCGCGCAGGCCCTCACCGCCGCCGCTCAGCTTCTTGAAGGCCATCTGCCCGTCGTAGGCGACCATCGAGCCGTTCTTCGCCTTCACGGCGTCGCCGGTCATGTCGACGGCCAGCACCTTGCTGCCTTGGAGTCGGAACGTTGCCACGCGGACGAAGGTAACCGCCGCCCGCGGCCCGCGGACAGATACGCGCGGACGATCCCGGCCCGCGGCCGCCCCCGAGACCCCACCGGGTACGTCTCCGCCTGCGGTACGACGCCCGCCCGTGCCCTGCCCGCGCCCCGCCCGCCCGGGTGACCTCGGCCTCCGCCCCCGCCCGCACCCCCGCCACGGAGGCCCCCCGCGCAATGCCACAATGGACCGGACGCTTGTGCCTGCGTTCACAAGAGTGCCGACCCCACTTTCTGAAGGTGATCCGTGGACATCAAGACCGCCTCCGCCCTCCGCCGCCTCCGCCTGGTCTCCGCCCCCGAGGCCATCTCCTTCCTGCTGCTGCTCGTCTGCTCCGTACTGAAGCGGACGACGGACTTCAACGCGGTGCCCGTGATGGGCGCGGTCCACGGCGTGCTGTTCATCCTGTACGTGCTCTTCTGGGCCGACGCCTGGAACCGCGCCAAGTGGCCGGTGGGCACCGCCGCCCTGTACTTCGTCCTCTCCGTGCTGCCGACCGGCGGCTTCTTCGCCGAGCGCCGCCTCAAGCGCGAGGCCGAGGACGCGGTGATCGCCTCCCGCGCCCGCCGCGAGGGGGTCGTGAACGCGTGATCGTCGCCTTCTCCGTGACGCCGCTGGGCGTCGGCGAGGACGTGGGCGAGTACGTCGCCGACGCCGTCCGGGTGGTCCGCGAGTCCGGGCTGCCGAACCGCACCGACGCCATGTTCACCTCGATCGAGGGGGAGTGGGACGAGGTCATGGACGTCGTCCGGCGCGCCGTCGCCGCCGTCGAGGCCCGCGCGCCCCGGGTCTCCCTGGTGCTGAAGGCGGACATCCGCCCCGGCGTGACCGACGGCCTCACCGCCAAGGTGGAGACCGTGGAGCGCCACCTCGCCGGCTGACCGGCACCGCTTTCGACCCCGGCCCCGGGGGCCGGGGTCCTTTCGTGCCCCCTGACCGGCGCCCTGCTCCTGCGCCCGGTCCGGCCGCGGCGACGGGAACGCGCCGTTCCCGCCGCACGGCCCGAGATGACGCGACCGAAAAGCGAGACGGGGCTGATCACCATGTGACCGGCCGGTAAGGTCTGATGCCGTGCCGAAGCCGCTCAGTCTCCCCTTCGATCCCATCGCCCGCGCCGACGAGCTCTGGAAGCGGCGCTGGGGGTCGGTGCCCTCCATGGCCGCGATCACCTCGATCATGCGGGCGCACCAGATCCTCCTCGCCGAGGTCGACGCCGTGGTCAAGCCGTACGGGCTGACCTTCGCGCGCTACGAGGCGCTGGTCCTGCTCACCTTCTCCAAGGAGGGCGAGCTGCCGATGTCCAAGATCGGCGAGCGGCTCATGGTGCACCCCACGTCCGTGACGAACACCGTGGACCGCCTGGTGCGCTCGGGCCTGGTCGACAAGCGGCCCAACCCCAACGACGGCCGCGGCACGCTGGCCTGCATCACGCAGAAGGGCCGCGAGGTCTGCGACGCGGCGACCCGCGACCTGATGGCGATGGACTTCGGGCTCGGGGTGTACGACGCCGAGGAGTGCGCGGAGATCTTCGCGATGTTCCGGCCGCTGCGGGTGGCGGCGCGCGACTTCGAGGAGGAGTGACGCGCCCGCGCCCCCGCGCGGGGGCGCGGGAAGATCGTCCCGCCGGACGGTTACGCTCGTAGCCATGAAGAAGAGCGTGCTGACCCGCTACCGCGTCATGGCCTACGTCACCGGTGTGCTGCTGGTGCTGCTGACTCTCGGCATGATCGGCAAGTACCTGCTGGACCTGGACGGGGCCACGGACTTCACCCGCGTCGTCAGCGTCGCGCACGGCTGGCTGTACGTCGTCTACCTGATCTTCGCCTTCGACCTGGGCTCCAAGGCGAAGTGGCCGGTCGGCAAGCTCCTGTGGGTGCTGCTCGCGGGCACCATCCCCACCGCCGCGTTCTTCGTGGAGCGCAAGGTCAGCCGTGAGCTGGAGCCGAAGGTCGCGGACGACGCGCCCGTGACCGCCAAGGCCTGACGCACCGGGCGCCCCCGGGGGCGCCCGCTCCCCACCGGCACCGCTCTCGATCTCCCGCCGCCGCGGGCGCCGCAGCCCGTGGCGGTGAACCATCGACATTTACTAGGACGTCCTAGTAAATTCGAGGGTATGGACGCTGACGCCATCGAGGAGGGCCGCCGACGCTGGCAGGCCCGCTACGACGCCGCACGCAAGCGTGAGGCCGACTTCACCACGCTCTCCGGCGATCCCGTGGAGCCCGTGTACGGTCCGCGCCCCGGTGACACGTACGAGGGATTCGAGCGGATCGGCTGGCCGGGGGAGTACCCCTTCACCCGAGGGCTGTACCCGACCGGCTACCGGGGCCGGACCTGGACCATCCGGCAGTTCGCCGGGTTCGGCAACGCCGAGCAGACCAACGAGCGCTACAAGATGATCCTCGCCGCGGGCGGCGGCGGCCTCTCGGTCGCGTTCGACATGCCCACGCTGATGGGGCGCGACTCCGACGACCCGCGCTCGCTCGGCGAGGTCGGCCACTGCGGGGTCGCGATCGACTCGGCGGCCGACATGGAGGTCCTGTTCAAGGACATCCCGCTGGGCGACGTCACGACGTCCATGACGATCTCCGGGCCCGCCGTGCCGGTCTTCTGCATGTACCTCGTCGCCGCCGAGCGGCAGGGCGTCGACCCGTCCGTCCTCAACGGCACGCTCCAGACGGACATCTTCAAGGAGTACATCGCGCAGAAGGAGTGGCTCTTCCAGCCCGAGCCGCACCTGCGGCTCATCGGCGACCTGATGGAGCACTGCGCGCGGCACATCCCCGCCTACAAGCCGCTGTCCGTCTCCGGCTACCACATCCGCGAGGCCGGGGCGACGGCCGCGCAGGAGCTGGCGTACACCCTCGCCGACGGCTTCGGCTACGTGGAGCTGGGGCTCAGCCGCGGCCTCGACGTGGACGTCTTCGCCCCCGGCCTGTCCTTCTTCTTCGACGCCCACGTGGACTTCTTCGAGGAGATCGCCAAGTTCCGCGCGGCCCGACGGATCTGGGCGCGCTGGATGAAGGAGGTGTACGGCGCGCGCGCCGAGAAGGCCCAGTGGCTGCGCTTCCACACGCAGACCGCCGGCGTCTCGCTGACCGCCCAGCAGCCGTACAACAACGTCGTCCGCACGGCCGTGGAGGCGCTCGCGGCCGTCCTCGGCGGCACCAACTCGCTGCACACCAACGCCCTGGACGAGACCCTCGCCCTGCCCTCCGAGCAGGCCGCCGAGATCGCCCTGCGCACCCAGCAGGTGCTGATGGAGGAGACCGGCGTCGCCAACGTGGCCGACCCGCTGGGCGGCTCCTGGTACGTCGAGCAGCTGACCGACCGGATCGAGGCCGACGCCGAGAAGATCTTCGAGCAGATCAAGGAGCGGGGGCTGCGGGCGCACCCCGACGGGCGGCACCCGATCGGGCCCATCACCTCGGGCATCCTGCGCGGCATCGAGGACGGCTGGTTCACCGGGGAGATCGCCGAGTCGGCCTTCCGCTACCAGCAGGCGCTGGAGAAGGGCGACAAGAAGGTCGTCGGCGTCAACGTCGCCACCGGCTCGGTCACCGGCGACCTGGAGATCCTGCGCGTCAGCCACGAGGTGGAGCGCGAGCAGGTGCGCGTCCTGGCCGGCCGCAGGGCGGGCCGGGACGACGCGGCCGTGCGCGCCGCCCTGGACGCGATGCTGGCCGCCGCCCGTGACGGCTCCAACATGATCGCCCCCATGCTGGACGCGGTCCGCGCCGAGGCCACCCTCGGCGAGATCTGCGACGCGCTGCGGGACGAGTGGGGGGTGTACACGGAGCCGGCGGGGTTCTAGCCGCACCGTCCCGGCCGGGACGGGCCCGTGCGGCGGGGAGGCGACCACGGCGACGTGCCCGCCGCCCCGCCGCGCAGGAGCCGCCCGCGACCGCGCGTCCGTGGCCGTACGCCCGTGGCCGTGCGTCCATGGAGCCGGGGCTCGGGCGGCCGTACGTCCGCGGCCGGTGCGCGTGGCCGTACAACCGTGGCCGGTGCGCGCGGGCCCGCGTCCGCCGCGGGCGCGCATCCGCGCGAGCCCCGGCTCAGTCCTGGGCGGCCGCCTCCGCCGCCCCCGCGAGGCCCAGCAGCAGGACGCGGGTGAAGGAGCGGGCCCACCGGGGGTCCACCGGCTCGCCGCTGACCAGGGTGCGGTGCACCACCGCGCCCGCCACCATGTCGAAGATCAGGTCCGCCGTGCGGGCCGCGGCCTCGGGGTCCTCCTCGGCGGGCAGCTCCCCGCGGGCCTGAGCCCGGGCGCGGCCCTCCAGGACGAGCTGCTTCTGGCAGTCGACGATGGAGGCGCGGATGCGCCGGCGCAGCGGCTCGTCCCGGGTGGCCTCGGCCACCACCGCCATCAGCGCCGTCCTGGTCTCCGGCCGGTCCAGGACCGTCGCGAACTGCAGCACCGCGCCCTCGACGTCCGCAGGCAGGCTGCCCCGGTCGGGCAGCTCCAGTTCGTCGAAGAGTTCCGCCACCGCGTCCACGACCAGCTCGTTCTTGCCCGCCCAGCGGCGGTAGAGCGTCGTCTTGGCGACGCCCGCGCGCAGCGCCACGTCCCCCAACGTAAGCTTCGACCAGCCCAGTTCGATCAGCGCGGCCCGGGTCGCCTCCAGGATCGCGGCGTCCGCGGCGGCGCTGCGCGGGCGCCCCGTCCGGTGGCCGGCCGAGGTGCGGTTCTGCATGTTCGCGACCATACCGGCCGGTAGGCATCATGCGGAGATCCCGCGCGCAGTGAGCGAGATCACGGACACGCGCCTTGAGCGGCCCTCTTCCGCAGTTACGCTACGAGCCGTAGCGTAAGCTCGCGCCGACCCGCGTGGGCGGCAACCACGACACCGGGTGGGGACCCGGTGCGCCGGTGCCGGGTGGGGACCCGGCACCGCATCGGTACGACGGCCGGCCGACGGCCCTGCTTTTCACGGCGCCTGTCACGGGCACGCTCGCGAAGGGGGAGGATGTACTCATGCAGCCACGCAACATGTCCATGAGCGGAGTCGTCGACCTCGCCGCGGTGAAGGCGGCCCAGGAGGCCAAGGCGAAGGCGGAGCAGGCGCGCGCCGAGGCGGCCCGGCACGGCGGGGGCGGCGCGGTGTCGCCCGCGAGCCTCGTCGTCGACGTCGACGAGGCCGGCTTCGAGCGCGACGTCCTGCAGCGCTCCACCGAGGTGCCCGTCGTCCTCGACTTCTGGGCCGAGTGGTGCGAGCCGTGCAAGCAGCTGAGCCCGCTCCTCGAGCGTCTCGCCGTCGAGTACAACGGCCGCTTCGTACTCGCCAAGGTCGACGTCGACGCCAACCAGATGCTGATGCAGCAGTTCGGGATCCAGGGCATCCCGGCGGTCTTCGCGGTGGTGGCCGGCCAGGCCCTGCCGCTGTTCCAGGGCGTCGCCCCCGAGGCGCAGATCCGCGGCACGCTGGACCAGCTCGTCCAGGTGGCGGAGCAGCGCTTCGGCCTGACGGGCCTGACGGTGGACCCGGACGCCGAGCCGGGCGGGGCGCCGGCCGCCGAGGTCCCGGCCGGCCCGTACGACGCGCTCCTGGAGGCGGCCGTGCAGGCGCTCGACGCGGGCGATCTGGGCGGCGCGGTGCAGGCGTACCGCAACGTGCTGAGCGAGGACCCGGGCAACACGGAGGCCAAGCTGGGCCTCGCCCAGGCCGAGCTGCTGCAGCGGGTGCAGGGCGTGGACCCGCAGCAGGTGCGCAAGGACGCGGCCGAGAAGCCGGGCGACGTGCAGGCGCAGATCGCCGCGGCCGACCTGGACCTCGTGGGCGGTCACGTCGAGGACGCCCTCGGGCGGCTCGTCGAGACCGTGGCGCGCACGGCGGGCGACGACCGGGAGGCGGCCCGGCTGCGGCTGCTGGAGCTGTTCGAGGTGGTGGGCGGCGACGACCCGCGTGTGACGGCCGCGCGCAGGGCACTGGCGCGCGCCCTGTTCTGACCAGTCGCTAAACGCCGCGGCCCGTGAGGCCGAGGTGCGGAAAATGTGCCGACAGGTCGACACGGCGGCCGCGCTTTACCAAATCTTGGTAATCGCGGCCGCTGTTACTCGCAGTAAGTCGAGCTGGCCCTTCTGTCGGTTTTCGTCCGGTAATCAAGCATTTCACCTGCCGATAAAGGGACACCCTGTGTGGCCGGGCGGGGCCGTTCGGGCCGTGGTCGGTCATTCGCCCGTTACCAGTCAGTAACGAACCCCCTTGTGCGGGCGCCGAGAATGCACCACGATCGGCCACGCTCGGTCCATTGCCGCACCCCGCCCGCCAGACGGGTGCGCGGATACCTCTGGGTCCCCACCGGGCAGGTCCCGCGGCAGTGGCGCGGGACCTCGGACAGGGGGGTCTCCGCCGTCGCGGCGGTGCCTGTCCGGCAGGTTGTGCGTGATGTGTGTCAGGCGCGACCAGTGGTTGTCGCTCGGGGGTGATCGCCGGTGATTCGGGCGCGCTGCGCGCCTTCCGAGTACGGGCGCTCTCCTTCCCGAGGACGTAGCACTTCTCCCATCCCTGCCCGGCTGAGCCGCCGACTGGGGGCAGTCAGGGCCGGAGATGTACGTCCGAGAAGGAGGAAATATGGAGTCCCAGGTGCGTGGCGGGACCAGATGGAAGCGGTTCGCCGTGGTCATGGTGCCCAGCGTGGCCGCCACGGCGGCGATAGGCGTGGCCCTGGCGCAGGGCGCGCTCGCCGCGTCGTTCAGCGTGTCGGGCCAGTCGTTCAAGGTGACGGCCGACGAACTGCACGGCAACGGCTTCGCCCAGTACGGGGCGATCGACTCCGGCTATACGCTCTCCGGTGAGAAGACGCTTCACCCGGTGGCCGTCTCGTCCTTCAGGGACGCGACGATCAAGAGCCTGTGCCAGTCGGTCGTCACGCCGAACATCCCGGTCCTCGGATCGGTCACCCTGACGCTGAGGGCGGGCAACAGCTCCGACGAGAGCAAGCAGGTCTCGGCGAAGAACCTCTACATCGACGTCGCGGACCTGACCACCAAGGACCGTGCCGTGTTCCATGGCATCGACATCGGTGTGGCCGCGGGCGAGACGGGTCCCGACAAGGGCGGCAAGGGCCCGGGGATGCAGTCCGCCGGAAAGAACGGCCAGGGACAGGCCAACCCGTACGGCTTCGCCCAGCAGGCCGAGTCGGCGGACCTGTACGGCGTGGAGCAGACGGCGTGGGCGACCACGGCCGGCACCTTCACGCTTCCCGGCCTGAGCATGAAGCTGTCGACGGGCAGCAAGGAGTGCTACTAAGCACCCGGTGAGGGGCGGGGGTGCCCGGACACCCCCGCCCGTTCACGCAGCACTCGCCCCCGCGGACCCCACACTTTCCGCGGTACCACTCTCACCACAGCAGATGCCGCACCAGGGAGCTGTTTTCCATGAGCGCCGAAACTCCTGCCGTACCTGGCCAGCTCGCCCGCCGGAGGCAGCAGTTCCGCGCCTGGCGGGGAACCCGCCCGTTCTGGGCCGGTCTGTTCGTCCTGCTCGGCGGTTTTCCGATCATGTACTTCCCGTACGCGCACCTGCAGATCGGTCACCTGACACTGGCCATGGCCACCACCGCGGGCGCCGGATCGCTGATCATCGGGGTGCTGCTGGTCGTTCTGGGGCTCAGCCTGTGGTTCCAGAAGCACATCCGCACCTTCGCGGGCGTCGCGGCGATCCTGCTGGGGCTGGTGTCACTCCCCGTCTCCAACTTCGGCGGCTTCCTCGTGGGCTTCCTGCTCGCGCTCTTCGGCGGTGCGATGGCCGTGGCGTGGGCGCCTGGCGTGGCGCCCGAGGACGAGAAGCAGCCGGTGGCCGAGTCCGGTGCGGCGGCCGGGAGCACGACCGAGGACATGGCGACGTCGGGCGCCCCGGCCCCTTCGGACGGCTCCGGGGCCGGTGAGGCGAACGACCTGTCAGGAACGATCCCGGCCAACGGGACGAACGGGAGGCACAGTGCCGGCTGACGAGGCGACCCGTGCGGGCTCTGCGGGAGAGCCCCGCGCGAGAACCGGGCCGCGGCATGCCGCGCCCAGGAAGGCGCTGTTCACCAGATTCCACATGCCCGCGGGCAAGGCGATAGCCCTCGCGGCGATGCCGACGGCGGTGCTCATGGGGATGGGCCTCACGCCGACACTCGCCCTCGCGGACGACCCCGCGGCGTCCTCCAGGAGTCTGACGGCCGACGAGTACCAGCAATGCGTGGAGGCGCTGGAGGGAGCGGAGGAGGACGAGGACGCCTCGCCCTCGCCCTCGGCCAGTGCGGACGCGTCGGACGCGCCGTCGCCCTCCGCCTCCTCCGGTGACGCGTCCTCCGCGGACGGGACGGAGCCGAAGCCGTCGGCGTCCGCGGGCGGTCCGGGCGGCTCCTCTTCGTCGGATTCAGGTTCCGACGACGAGGACGCGCCCGCCCCGGCCCCGACCGGCGGCGCGTCCGGCGAGGGCGGAGGCGGCGGCGGTGCCACCGCCGAGCCCGAGCCCACCCCCTCGGCGTCCCAGAGCAGCAAGAACCCGCTGGACCCGCTGGGCCTCGGCGATCTCGTCAAGGACATCCTCACGCCGGGGAAGAGGACGAGCGCCACCCCGACGCCGTCCGCGTCCGCCTCGGCGGACGGGACCGGCGAGGACGAGGGGACGTCCGCCGCCGGGGACACGGCCGACAAGGCCACCGGCGCGGCGAAGGACTCCGGCGCGGCGAAAGGCCCCGGCACGGCCGAGGAGTCCACCGACAAGGCGGGCGAGGACGGCGGGGCGGGTGAGGCGGGCGACGCGGCGGACGGGGCCGACGGCGCCGCGGAGCCCGGGGAGACGGCCACCGCCGAACCGTCCCCGAGCGCCAGCGCCAGTGCCAGTGCCGACGCGGACGCGGAGGACTGCCCGGTCGCCACGGACGAGGAGGGCGGCGTCGAACGGATCGTGGCCCTGCCGGACGACCCCTGGTACCTGGACGCCAGCTCGCTGCTGCTCAAGGGCGCCGACTACAAGGGCGTCGTCCAGGTGAGGACCGCCAACGGCACGGTCAAGAAGGTCCTGAAGTACGTGATCTCCGACGGCACCGACATCGGCGACCTGCACCAGACCGTGAAGGACGCCCGGGCCGGCAAGACGTACCACGTGCAGGCGGCCAAGGGCTCGACGTCCACCATCCGGGACGGCGAGACGATCATGTACACGGAGAGCATCTCGGGGAAGCTGCTCGGCCTGATCCCGGTCACGTTCAGTCCGGACAGCCCGCCGCCGCTGAACATCCCGCTCATCTACTTCACCGACGTGAAGGTGGTGCAGGCCGGCCAGTTCGGCGGGACGCTGACCATTCCGGGGCTGCACCAGTACATCGACTGAGCCCGCCCCCGCGCAGACCCGTCCGGGAGCCGCACAGAGCCGAGGGCGCCCCCCTTCCGGGGGGCGCCCTCGGTCACGTCCGGAGCCGGTCGGCTCAGTGGCTCAGGTGGTGCACCCGGACCATGTTGGTGGTGCCGGCGACACCGGGGGGCGAACCGGCGGTGATGACGATGGTGTCGCCCTTGTCGTACTGCTTCAGGCCGGACAGCTCGGCGTCGACCAGCTCGACCATCTCGTCGGTGCTGTTCACGAACGGCACGACGTGCGACTCCACGCCCCAGCTCAGGGTGAGCTGGTTGCGGGTGGACTCGTCGGTGGTGAAGGCCTGGATGGGCTGGCGGGCCCGGTAGCGCGACAGGCGGCGGGCGGTGTCGCCGGACTTGGTGAACGCGACCAGCACCTTGCCGTTCAGGAAGTCCGCGATCTCGGCGGCCGCGCGGGCCACGGAGCCGCCCTGGGTGCGCGGCTTCTTTCCGGGCACCAGCGGCTGCAGGCCCTTGGAGAGCAGCTCCTCCTCGGCCGCGGCGACGATCTTCGACATCGTCTTCACGGTCTCGACCGGGTAGGCGCCCACGCTCGACTCGGCCGACAGCATGACCGCGTCCGCGCCGTCCAGGATCGCGTTGGCCACGTCGGAGGCCTCGGCGCGGGTCGGGCGGGAGTTGGTGATCATCGACTCCATCATCTGGGTCGCGACGATCACCGGCTTGGCGTTGCGCCGGCAGAGCTCCACCAGGCGCTTCTGCACCATGGGGACCTTCTCCAGGGGGTACTCCACGGCCAGGTCGCCGCGGGCCACCATCACGCCGTCGAAGGCCGCCACGACGGCCTCCATGTTCGCCACCGCCTGCGGCTTCTCCACCTTGGCGATGACCGGGACGCGGCGGCCCACCTCGTCCATCACCTTGTGGACGTCCTTGACGTCGTCGGCGTCCCGGACGAAGGAGAGCGCGACCAGGTCGCAGCCCATGCGCAGCGCGAAGCGCAGGTCCTCGACGTCCTTCTCGGACAGCGCCGGCACGTTCACGGCCGCGCCGGGCAGGTTGATGCCCTTGTGGTCCGAGATCACGCCGCCCTCGATGACGACCGTCTTGACCCGGGGCCCGTCGACCTCGACGACGCGCAGTTCCACATTGCCGTCGTTGATCAGGACCTGGTCGCCCTTGGAGACGTCGCCCGGCAGGCCCTTGTAGGTCGTGCCGCAGATCGTCTTGTCGCCCGGGACGTCCTCGGTGGTGATGGTGAACTCGTCGCCGCGCTCCAGCTCGACCGGGCCCTCGGCGAAGGTCTCCAGGCGGATCTTGGGGCCCTGCAGGTCGGCGAGGACGCCGATCGCGCGGCCGGTCTCGGCGGAGGCGGCCCGGACGCGCTCGTAGCGCCCCTGGTGCTCGGCGTGCGAGCCGTGGCTGAAGTTGAACCGGGCCACGTTCATACCGGCCTCGATCAGCGCGACGAGCTGTTCGTGCGAGTCGACGGCGGGGCCCAGGGTGCAGACGATTTTGGAACGGCGCATGGGGCTGATCCTATCGGTTTGTTTCGCTACGGAATATTCCGTCTGGCGGAAGATACAAATGGGCGGGTGCGCGCTCAGGCGTGGTTTCCGACAGGGGTACGGGCACCGCTCTCAGGCGCTCCCGCCCCCGACGAGTGCGTAGGTCTGCGTGGCGATCTCCAGTTCCTCGTCGGTCGGGACGACGGCGACCACGACCCGGGCGCCCTCGGGAGAGATCACCCGCGGCCCGTCCGCGCGCGCGGTGTTCAGGGCGGGGTCCACCTCCAGGCCCAGACCCTCCAGGCCGGCGAGCGCCGCCTCGCGCACGGGGGCCGCGTTCTCGCCGACCCCCGCCGTGAAGACCACGGCGTCCACCCGGCCGAGCACCGCGTAGTAGGCGCCGATGTACTTCTTCAGCCGGTGGATGTAGACGTCGAAGGCGAGCTGCGCCCGCTCGTCGCCCTCGTCGATCCGGCGGCGGATCTCCCGCATGTCGTTGTCACCGCAGAGCCCGACCAGGCCGCTCCTGGTGTTCAGCAGGACGTCGATCTCGTCGGCGGACATGCCGCCCACCCGCTTGAGGTGGAAGACCACCGCCGGATCCACGTCACCGGAGCGGGTACCCATCACGAGCCCCTCCAAAGGCGTCAGGCCCATGGAGGTGTCCACGCACCGTCCGCCCCGCACGGCCGAGGCGGACGCACCGTTGCCCAGGTGCAGCACGATGACGTTCACCTCCTGCGGCGCCCGGCCCAGCAGCTTCGCCGTCTCGCGGGAGACGTACGCGTGCGAGGTGCCGTGGAAGCCGTAGCGGCGCACCCGGTGCGCGTCGGCGGTCTCCACGTCGATCGCGTAGCGCGCCGCGGCCTCCGGCATCGTCGTGTGGAACGCCGTGTCGAAGACGGCGACCTGCGGCAGGTCCGGGCGCAGGGCGAGCGCCGTGCGGATACCGGTGAGGTTCGCCGGGTTGTGCAGCGGCGCCACGGGGATCAGCCGCTCGATCTCCTTCAGGACGGGCTCGTCGATCACGGTCGGCTCGGTGAACCGCTTGCCGCCGTGCACCACCCGGTGCCCGATCGCGGCCAGCTCCGGGGAGTCGAGACCGAGGCCGTCCGCGGCCAGCTCCTCGGCGACCGACTTCAGCGCGGAGGCGTGGTCGGCGATCGGCCCGGTCCGCTCGCGGACCTCGCCGCCCCGGCCGGGCGTGTGCCGCAGCCGCGACGAGCGCTCGCCGATGCGCTCCACCAGGCCCACGGCGAGCCTGCTGTGGTCGCGCATGTCGAGCAGCTGGTACTTCACCGACGACGAGCCGGAGTTGATCACGAGGACGCGGGTGGCGGTCACGGAGGGGGTGCCTTCTCGGTCGGGGACGGTGGTCATGCGGTGCGGGGGCCCTGGGCCTGGACGGCGGTGATGGCGACGGTGTTCACGATGTCGCCGACCAGCGCGCCGCGGGACAGGTCGTTCACCGGCTTGCGCAGGCCCTGCAGGACCGGGCCGACGGCGATCGCGCCGGCCGAGCGCTGCACGGCCTTGTAGGTGTTGTTGCCGGTGTTCAGGTCCGGGAAGACCAGCACGCTGGCCTGGCCCGCGACCTCCGAGCCGGGCAGCTTGGTGGCCGCGACGGTCGGCTCCACGGCCGCGTCGTACTGGATCGGGCCCTCGATCTTCAGGTCGTCGCGCCGCTGCCTGACCAGCTCGGTCGCGCGGCGCACCTTGTCGACGTCCGCGCCGGAGCCCGAGGTGCCCGTCGAGTACGACAGCATCGCGATCCGCGGCTCGACGCCGAACTGCCGGGCGGTGTCCGCCGACTGCACGGCGATGTCGGCGAGCTGCTCGGCGTCCGGGTCGGGGTTGACCGCGCAGTCGCCGTAGACCAGCACCTTGTCGGCCAGGCACATGAAGAAGACCGAGGAGACGATCTCCGCGTCCGGGCGGGTCTTGATGATCTCGAAGGCCGGCCGGATGGTGGCCGCCGTGGAGTGCACCGAGCCCGACACCATGCCGTCGGCCAGCCCCTTCTCGACCATCAGGGTGCCGAAGTAGTTCACGTCGGAGACCACGTCGTGGGCCAGCTCCACGGTCACGCCCTTGTGGGCGCGCAGCCGCGCGTACTCGGCGGCGAAGGAGTCCCGCAGCTCGGAGGTCTGCGGATCGACGAGCTGCGCGTCGCCCAGGGAGACGCCCAGGTCGGCGGCCTTCTTGCGGATCTGCTCGACCGGGCCGAGCAGCGTCAGGTCGCACACGCCGCGGCGCAGCAGCACGTCGGCGGCGCGCAGGATGCGCTCCTCGGTGCCCTCCGGCAGCACGATGCGGCGCCGGTCGGAGCGGGCCCGCTCCAGCAGCTTGTGCTCGAACATCATCGGGGTGACCCGGTCGGTGCTCGGCGCGGAGACCCGCCTCATCAGGTCGGCGGTGTCGACGTGGCGCTCGAAGAGGCCGAGGGCCGTCTCCGCCTTGCGGGGCGTCGCCGCGTTCAGCTTGCCCTCCAGGGAGAACAGCTCGGCCGCGGTCGGGAAGCTGTTGCCGGGCACCGAGACGACCGGGGTGCCCGGGGCGAGCCGGGCGGCGAGGGTCAGGACGTCGTCGGAGGGGCGCTCGTCCAGGGTCAGCAGCACCCCGGCTATCGGGGGAGTGCCGGCGCTGTGCGCGGCCAGCGAGCCCACCACCAGGTCGGCCCGGTCGCCGGGCGTCACCACCAGGCAGCCCGGGGTCAGCGCGTTCAGGAAGGTCGGCAGCGTGGCGCCGCCGAAGACGAAGTCGAGCGCGTCGCGCGACAGGCCCGCGTCGTCGCCGAGCAGGACCGTGCCGCCGAGCGTCTGGGTGATCTGCGCGACCGTCGGCGCGGACAGCGCGGGCTCGTCGGGCAGCACGTAGCAGGGCACCGGCAGCCGGGAGTCCATGCGCTCGTGGATGCGGGCGCGGTCGGCCGGGGCGACCCGGTTCACGACCATCGTGAGCACGTCGCAGCCCAGCCCGGCGTACGCCTGGTGGGCGTTGCGGGTCTCGGCGAGCACCGACTCGGCGCTCTGCCCCCGCCCGCCGACGACCGGGATCACCGAGGCGCCGAACTCGTTGGCGAGGCGCGCGTTGAGCGCCAGCTCGTCGGGGAACTGCGTGTCGGCGTAGTCGGTGCCCAGCACGAGGACGACCTCGTAGTCGCGCGCGACGCGGTGGAAGCGGTCGACGAGCTGGGAGACCAGCTCGTCCGTGCCCTGCTCGGCCCGGAGCCGGGACGCCTCGTCGTAGCCCATGCCGTACACGCTCGCCGGGTCCTGGGCGAGCCGGTAGCGGGCGCGCAGCAGCTCGAAGAGCCGGTCGGGGCCGTCGTGGACGAGGGGCCGGAAGACCCCCACCCGGTCGACCTGCCGGGTCAGCAGCTCCATGACCCCCAGCTCGACGACCTGGCGGCCGTCGCCCCGGTCGATCCCGGTCACGTACACGGTGCGCGTCACGCCGTGGTCTCCGTTCCGTCGCTCGGCGCCGGGCTCCGCCGCGCGAACCGGCAGGGAGCGGCGAGAGCACCGGCTGTCGTGGGTTGTGCCCTCTTGACACTACCTCCGCGGGTGAACAGCACGCCCGCGGGACAAACCCCCCGCCGGTCACGGAACGGCCGCCCTCCGTTCCGGCCGCGTGTTCGGCGCGCCACAGGGGCGCGTGAAACAATCGGCACCGGCTCACACGTACCAACAGCGAGCAGGAGACTCAGCACGATGCGCATCGGGGTTCTCACCGCAGGCGGCGACTGTCCGGGGCTGAACGCAGTGATCCGGTCGGTCGTGCACCGAGCGGTCACGCAGTACGACGACGAGGTCATCGGTTTCGAGGACGGGTACGCGGGCCTCCTGGACGGCCGCTACCGCGCCCTCGACCTGAACGCGGTCAGCGGCATCCTCGCGCGCGGCGGCACCATCCTCGGCTCCTCCCGGCTCCAGCGCGACCGGCTGCGCGAGGCCTGCGAGAACGCGCAGGACATGGCGCGCGAGTTCGGCATCGACGCGCTGATCCCGATCGGCGGCGAGGGCACGCTGACCGCCGCCCGGATGCTGTCGGACGCGGGCCTGCCGGTGGTCGGCGTGCCCAAGACCATCGACAACGACATCTCCTCCACCGACCGCACCTTCGGCTTCGACACGGCCGTCGGCGTCGCCACGGAGGCCATGGACCGCCTCAAGACCACCGCCGAGTCGCACCAGCGCGTCATGGTCGTGGAGGTCATGGGCCGGCACGCGGGCTGGATCGCGCTGGAGTCCGGCATGGCCGCCGGCGCCCACGGCATCTGCCTGCCCGAGCGGCCCTTCGACCCGGCCGACCTGGTCAAGATGGTCGAGGAGCGGTTCTCGCGCGGCAAGAAGTTCGCCGTCATCTGCGTCGCCGAGGGCGCCCACCCGACCGAGGGCAGCATGGACTACGGCACCGGTGAGATCGACCAGTTCGGGCACGAGCGCTTCCAGGGCATCGGCGCGGCGCTGGCGTACGAGCTGGAGCGGCGCCTGGGCAAGGAGGCCAAGCCGGTCATCCTCGGCCACGTGCAGCGCGGCGGCACGCCGACCGCGTACGACCGGGTGCTCGCCACCCGCTTCGGCTGGCACGCCGTCGAGGCCGCGCACCGCGGCGACTTCGGCCGCATGACGGCCCTGCGCGGCACCACCATCGAGATGGTCCCGCTGGCCGAGGCGGTCACGGAGCTGAAGACGGTCCCGAAGGACCGGATGGACGAGGCGGAGTCCGTCTTCTAGGAACCCGTCCTCCGTTTCCGGGAACCTGCCCTCGGCTTCCGGGGCTGTCCTCCGGCTTCCGGGGTCGTCCTCCGGAATGCCCGTCCGGCTCCCGGGAGCTCTCCCGCCCCGGGAGCCGCCCTTCAGCGGTACCGCCCAGGGAGCCGCCCCTCCGGCGGTACCCGCACGTCACGGCGGTGCGGTCCCGTGCGGGACCGCACCGTCCGCGCGGCCGCGGCCGGCCCGTCCCCGGGCCGTCAATAGGAGCACCGCCGCACCCCCGACCAGAAGGCGTCGACGATGCCCTCCAGGAAGGCGCGGGCCGGGTCCCCGGAGGCCGGGCCGTCGTGCTCCAGGGGCACGGCCGGGTCGAGGCGGCCGGCCGCGGGGGCGCGCGTCGACCGCCTCCGGGACTCCTTGTACTGCCGGTGCAGCCGGCGCAGCACGGCGGTCAGCAGGCCGCGGTCGAGCGGCAGCAGGCGGCCCAGCGGGCGGACGTAGGCGCGGGGGCGGCCGGTGACCGCGTCGCGCAGCAGCTCCGCCAGCATCTCGGTGCGGCCGGTCACCCGGACCAGGTCGGGCAGCGACAGGTCGAGCACCCCGGCCAGGGCGGCGGTCTGCGGCTCGGTGCCACGCCACACGTCCGCCTGCTCCAGGCGCAGGTACTCCAGCGGGTCGACGCCGATGCCGTGGGCGACCTCCTCGGCCGTCAGGCAGCGCGCGCCGCGGTACTCCCGCACGGTGCGCGGCGCGTCGACCAGTTCCCCGGTCGGGCACCACAGCACGCGCGCCAGGGCGGTGAGTTCGTGCAGGCCGGGCGCGGTGATCCCGCGCTCCCAGGCGTCGACCAGACCGGGCGTGACGTGCGGCAGTCCGTAGGCGGAGCGCAGGTCGTACGCCACCTGGTCGAGCGTCAGGCCGAGCGCGTCCCGCAGCCGGCGTGCGACCGGGGCCGCGAAGGGCGGCACAGGCTGATGGGTCGGGGGTCTGAGCACGCGCACACGGTATTGACCGTTCCGTGACGATGACCACGTAGTGTTCGGAAACAGTCACCTAGCGTACGGAAATGGCGGGTTCCGGGAGGGTGTCCGTCGGACGGGGCGGTTGCGGGCGGGACCGGGCCGGCCGCCCGGCGGCTACCCCTTCACCGCCCCTCCCAGCGCGAACCCGCCGCCCAGCCGCCGGGCGATCAGCACGTAGAGCAGGATCACCGGCGTGGAGTACAGCACCGAGAACGCGGCGAGCTGGCCGTAGACCACGCTGCCGCGGTTGCCGAAGAAGTCGTTGATGCTGACCGACGCGGGCATCCGGTCCGGGCTGAGCAGCAGCATGAAGGGCACGAAGAAGTTGCCCCACATCATCACGAACGAGAAGACCGTGACGACGGCGACGCCCGGCCCCATCAGCGGGAGCACGATCCGCAGCAGGGACTGCAGGGACGAGGCGCCGTCGGTCCAGGCGGCCTCCTCCAGCTCCTTGGGCACGCCGTCCATGAAGTTCTTCATCAGCCAGACGGCGAACGGGAGCTGGGAGGCGGCGAAGAAGAAGACCGTGCCGTGCACGGTGTCGATCAGGTCGACCCGCACGAACAGCGCGTACACCGGCACCATGACCGCGGTGATCGGCAGGCAGGTCGCGAAGAGGATCGTCAGCAGGAACGGGCGGTTCAGGCGCGAGCGGTAGCGGGACAGCGGATAGGCGGCGAGGGCCGCGCAGACGACGGTCAGCAGGGTCGCGCCGCCGCACAGCACGAGGCTGTTCAGCAGGGGCGTGAAGGTGATGTCGGGTTCGAGGACGGCGTCGTAGTTGTCCAGGGTGAGGCCGTCGGGCAGCTTCACGCGCAGGTCGGCGCGGGCGTCGAGGGAGGAGAGCGCCACCCAGGCCAGCGGCAGGACGAACGCGGCGGCGACGGCCAGCAGACCGGCGTCCGCCGCCAGCCGGCGGGCCGCGCGCCGGGCGGCGGGCGTCCGGCGGGAGGCGGGGGAGCGGCGGACGGGAGCGGGGGCGCGGCGGACGGCGGGGGAAGGGGCGGCCGGCATGTCAGACCTCCGTCCGCAGCAGGCGCATGTAGACGAGCGAGAACAGCGAGCCGACCACCAGGAGCAGCAGGGCCACGGCCGTGCCGTACCCGATCATGCTCTTCTGGAAGGCCTGCTCGTACATGAACAGCGGCAGTGTCTGGCTGCGGTTGCCCGGGCCGCCGCGGGTCATCACCCAGACCAGGCCGAACACCGACAGCGTCTGCAGGGTGTTGAGCATCAGGTTCGTGCCGATGGAGCGCCGGATCATGGGCAGCGTGATGTGCCACGTCCGCCGCCATCCGCCCGCCCCGTCCACCTCGGCCGCCTCGGTGATCTCCTCGGGGATCTCGTCCAGGGCCGCCGAGTAGACGAGCATCGAGAAGGCCGTGCCCCGCCAGACGTTGGCGAAGGAGACGGCGAGGATCGGCAGGGTGTAGAGCCAGTTCTGGGCCGGCAGGTGCAGGAGGTCCAGGACCGCGTTGAGGGTGCCGTCGCGGCGGAAGAACGCGTACAGCAGGAAGCCGGCGACGACCTCGGGCAGCACCCAGGCGGTGACGACGACGCCGCCGGTCAGCGTGCGCACCGGCTTCGACGCGCGCCGCATCAGGGAGGCGAGCGCGAGACCGAGCGTGTTCTGCCCGATCAGCGAGCTGAGCACGGTGAACACCAGCGTCAGCCACACGGCGTTGAGGAACGCCTCGTCCCGGAACGCCGCCTCGAAGTTGTCGAGGCCGACGAAGGACGCGCTCGCCTGCCCGGTGAGCTGGAGGTCGGTGAAGGCGATCCAGGCGCAGTACGCGATCGGGCCCGCGAGGAAGAGGAGCAGCAGGACCAGGGCGGGGGAGACCGGCAGGGCGCGGACCAGGGCGCGGCGCAGACCGCGCCGGGCGCGGGGCGCGGGCGGCGGCGCGGCCGGTCCGGGGACCTCCCGCACGGCCCCGGAACCGGCCGGGGGCGCGGAGGTCATCGGAAGCCGCCCGCGGCGGGCCGCCGGCGTCCGCCCGCTCCCGGGGGCCGGCGGTCGTCCGCCCCCGGGGCCCGACGTCCGCGCGCTGCGGGGTGCCGGCGCCCGTCGGCCTCCGGAGGCCGGTGTCCGCCCGTCCCCGGGGTCCGGTGTCCGTGTGCTTCGGGGCACGGGGGGCCGACCGTTCCCGGGGGCGGGCGGTCGCCCGTCTCCGGGGCCCGGTCTCCGCGCGCTGCGGGGCGCCTGTGACCGTCCGCCTTCGGGGGCCGGGGGCCGCTCACCGCCGGGTCACCCGGCCGTCCGTGGCGGACCCCAGCTCCTCGTCGTAGCCCTTCGCCGCCTCCTCGACCGACCGGTCGCCCGTCGTGACGCCCTCCATGGCCTCCTGGACGGCGGTGGAGACCTTCGGGTACGCCGGATAGGCGGGCCGGTAGTGGGTGTCGGCCACCAGGTCGGTGAAGAACGCGATCCCGGGCCGGTCCTTCGCGTACGCCGGGTCGGCGGCGACGTCCTCGCGCACGGCGATGCCGGAGTTGGCGATGCACCACTTCAGGGCGTTCGCTTTCGTCTGCATCGTCTTGACGAACTCGAAGGCGAGGTCGGGGTTGCCGGCCTTGGCGGGGATCGCCCAGGTCCAGCCGCCGGACATGCTCACCCGGCCGGGGGCCTGGCCGTGCTGGGTGGGCATGGCGGCGAGCCCCAGCTTCTCGGACCACTCGGGCCACTCGTGCCCGGAGCCCTCCTGCCAGTCCTGCGGCAGCCAGGAGCCGTCCAGGTCGATGGCCAGCTTGCCCTCGGGCAGGAGCTCGCCGCGCACGCGGGTGGCGAAGTTCGGGTCGAGCGCGTCGGAGACGTCGGGCCCGAGCTTCTCCTTGTACACGGTCTCGACGAAGGCCAGCGCGTCCTTGAAGGCCCGGCTGCCCACGACCCACTTCTCGGCGGAGGCGTCGTAGAGCGGGTCCCGGCTGCCGTCGCCCGTGCCGTACAGCAGCATCTGGAAGCCCTGCATGGTGGCGGCCTCGCCCGCGGGCTTGCCCGTGTAGACGTTGAGCGGGACGACGCCGGGGACCTTCTCCTTCACGGTCCGGGCCGCGTCGAGCACGTCGTCCCAGGTCCTGGGCTGCCAGTCGGCGGGGAGCCCGGCCCTGGCGAAGATCCCCCTGTCGAACCACAGCCCCCGGGTGTCCGTGCCGTCCGGCACGCCGTACGTCCTGCCGTCCTCGGCCTTCGCGGCGGCCTTCGCCGTGTCGACGAACCGGTCCCAGTCGTCCCACTCGGCCAGATACGGGTCGAGCGGCTTCAGATAGCCGCTGGTGATGTCGGAGTTGATCAGGAAGGTGTCCTCGTAGACGAGGTCGGGGGCCGTCTTCGGGGAGCGCAGCATCTGCTGGAGCTTGGTGTAGTACTCCGAGTCCGGGGCCTTGATCGGGACGAGCTCGACCTTCTTGCCCGGGTGGGCCTTCTCGAACTGCTCCTTCACGCCGGCCAGGTGGTCGTCCATGACTCTGACCTTGTTGTCGGTCGACTGCTTGAAGGAGACCCGCACGGTGTCCGGGTCGCTGCCCGGCCCGCCGCCGCAGGCGGTGAGCGTACCGGCGGCACCGACGGTGAGCAGGGCGGCGAGGAGAAGGGGAAGGGCGGTGGCAGTGGTGCGGGGGCGGGCGGCGGTGGGGCGCACGGGCACGACCTCCTACTGGCCGACGTCTTTGTGGCCGGGTACTGCTGCCTCGTGAACGTAGGAGCAGTGGTCTAGTCAGGTCAATGACCTTGCAGCGGTCCGCTGCCCGGCCGGGCAGCGGACCGCCCGACGTCCCGGAGGGATCGACGTCCCGGAGGGATTGATGTCCCGCTGAGACAGATGTCCCATTGAGACACGACTGGAGGTATCGTCGACATCATGAAGGCGAAGGAGCCCACCGTCCCGGCCGCGGGAGCCGGGGAGGACCGCAGGCGGCGCAAGGCGCGGCAGACGCGGGACGCGATGGCGTCCGCCGCCCTCGACCTGGTCCTGGAGCACGGCCTCGCCGCCGTGACCGTCGCCGCCGTGGCGGAGCGCGCCGACGTCACCCGCCGCACCTTCAGCCGCCACTTCGCGGGCAAGGAGGACGCGGTCCTTGACTTCGTCCGCGGCGACGGGGCCCGCATCAACGCGGCGCTGCGGGACCGGCCCCGCGACGAGCCCCCGCTGGTCGCGTACCGCAGGGCCGTGGGCCAGTGGCTGGCCGACCCGGAGCACCCCGCCCTGCACCTGCGCCCGCGCATGCGCGAACTGCTGGCCCTGGTCGACAGCGAGCCCGCCCTCTTCGCCGCCTACCAGCGCATAAGGATCGACGCCCAGGAGGAGTCGGTCCGCATCGTCGCCGGCAGGCTCGGCACCGACCCCGTACGGGACGTGCGCCCGGCCGTCGTCGTGGAGACCGCGGCCGGCGTCCTCGTGGCCGCCCAGCGCCTGTGGGCGCGCGGCCTGCGGGACCACGACCCGGCGGACCCGGCCGCCGCGGACCTGCCCGCCCTGGTGGAGCAGGCCTACGACGCCCTGACGGGAGAGGCGGCCGCGGCCGCCCGTACGACCACCGGCGGCGACGCCGCCGGAAGAACCGCATAGAGAGTGAGCACCACCATGAGCACCACCTCCGTTCCCGACTACGCCACGGAGTTCGCCGGGAAGACCGCCCTCGTCACCGGCGGCGCCTCCGGCATCGGCCTGGCCACCGTCCGCCGCCTCGCCGCCGGCGGCGCGAGCGTCGTCGTCGCCGACCACAACGCCGAGGGCGCGGCGAAGGCGGCCGCCGAGCTGACGGCGGAGGGCCACAAGGCGGCCGCCGTCGCCCTGGACGTGACCAGCGCGGAGTCCGTCGAGGCCGCCGTGCGCTTCGCCGTCGACACCTTCGGCGCGCTGCACCTGGCCGTGAACAACGCGGGCATCCGCGGCCCCATCGCCGCCACGGGCGAGTACGACATCGAGGGGTACGAGCGGGTCATCGCCACGAACCTCAACGGCGTCTTCTACTCCATGCGCCACGAGCTGCCCGCCATCGAGGCGGCCGGCGAGGGCGGCGCGATCGTGAACGTCTCCTCCGTCATGGGCACCGTCTCCTCGCGGGGCTCGATCGCCTACGTGGCCGCCAAGCACGGCGTGGTGGGCCTCACCAAGACAGCCGCCGCCGAGTACGCGTCGAAGAACATCCGCGTCAACGCCGTGGGCCCCGGCTTCATCGAGACGCCGCTGCTCGCCGTTGACGCGATGGAGCGGGCCGCGCACGACGCCCTGGTCGCGGCGCACCCGGTCGGCCGCCTCGGCCGCTCCGAGGAGGTCGCCGAGCTGATCGTCTTCCTCCTCACCGAGCGCGCCTCCTTCGTCCACGGCAGCTACCACCTGGTGGACGGCGCGTACACGGCCGTCTGACGGCCGACGGCACGGCACGGGGCGGCACCTCCCCGGACCGGGGGTGCCCTCAGTGCCGTTGCCGCTCCGGCACCCACTGGTACTGGAACTCGGGCCGGCCCACCTGCCCGTACTGCGGGCTGCGGGCCGCCCGGCCCGCCTCGACGAGGTGCTCCAGGTAGCGGCGGGCCGTGATGCGGGAGATGCCGACCGCCTCGCCGACCCCGGCCGCCGTCAGGCCCCCGCCGGCGTTCCGCAGGGTGCGGGTGACCCGCTCCAGGGTCGGGCCGCTCAGCCCCTTCGGCAGGGCGGCCGGCCCCGGCGCGCGCAGGGTCGCCAGCGCCCGGTCCACCTCGTCCTGGCCGCTCGCCTCGCCCGCCGCCGCGTGGTACTCCGCGTACCGCACGAGCCGGTCCCGCAGCGTGGCGAACGTGAACGGCTTCAGCACGTACTGCACGACCCCCAGCGACACGCCCTCCCGCACCACCGCCAGATCCCGCGCCGACGTCACCGCGATCACGTCCGCGTGATGGCCGGCCGCGCGCAGCGAGCGGGCCAGGCGCAGCCCGTGCACGTCCGGCAGGTGCAGATCGAGCAGCAGCAGGTCCACCCGCACCCGGTCCAGGAGCCGCCGGGCCTCCGCGCCCGTGTGCGCCTTGCCGACCGCCGTGAAGCCGGGGACCCGGTCCACGTACAGGACGTGCGCGTCGGCGGCCACGGGGTCGTCCTCGACCACCAGGACCCGGATGTCGGGGGAGGGCGTGCTCATGTCCTGCCTTTCATGCCGGTCCCGCGGCCCGGGCCGGTCTCCCGCCGGCCGCGGCGCCGGCGTCGCCGTCCGTCTGATCCCCGGGGACCTCGTCGTCCCCGCGGCCCGTGTGCTCCCCGTGCTCCCCGAGTCCTTCGGACTCTGCGTACTTCCCGAGCCCTTCGTGCTCTCCGTACTCCCCGAGCCCTTCGTGCTTCCGGCGCGCTTCGGGCTCCTCGTACTCCCCGTACTCCCCGTACTCCATGTGCTCCCCGCGGCCCGTGTGCTCCTCGCGGGCCATGGGGAGCACACGGGCCGCGCGGTCGCCGTACCCGGTGCCGTCCCCGCACCGCAGCGGCAGCCGCACCTCGAACTCCGCCCCGCCGCCCGCGGCCTCCGACACCGTCAGCGTCCCCTCGTGGCGGCGCACCGCCTGCCGGACCAGCGCGAGGCCGATGCCCCGCCCGCCGGGCCCGGCCGGCTTGGTCGTCCAGCCGCGCTCGAAGACCTCCTCAGCGTGGGCCGGGTCCACGCCGTCCCCCGTGTCGGAGACCCGGAACAGCAGCCCGTCGCCGTCCGCCAGCGCCGTGACCGTCACCCGGGCCCGCGCCGAGCCCTGCGCCGCGTCCACCGCGTTGTCGATCAGGTTGCCGAGGACCGTCACCAGGTCCCGCGAGGGCAGTGCCCGCGGCAGCAGCCCGTCGTCGATCCGGCTCTCGGCCGACACGACCAGCTCCACGCCCCGCTCGTTGGCCTGGGCGGTCTTGCCCAGCAACAGCGCGGCCAGCACCGGTTCGCCCACCGCGTCCACCACCTGGTCGGTCAGTGCCTGCGCCAGCTCCAGCTCCGCCGTGGCGAAGCCGACGGCCTCCTCGGCGCGCCCCAGCTCGATCAGCGAGACCACGGTGTGCAGCCGGTTGGCCGCTTCGTGCGCCTGCGAGCGCAGGGCCTGCGTGAAGCCGCGTTCGGAGTCCAGCTCGCCCATCAGGGACTGCAGCTCCGTGTGGTCGCGCAGGGTCACCACCGTGCCCCGGCGCTCGCCGCCCGACACCGGTGAGGTGTTCACCACCAGCACCCGGTCCGCCGTCAGGTGCACCTCGTCCACCCGCGGCCGCCCGGACAGCAGGGCGCCGGTCAGCGGCGCGGGCAGCCCCAGCTCCGCGACCGAGCGGCCCACCACGTCGGCGTCCGCGCCGAGCAGCTCCCGTGCCCCGTCGTTGATCAGCGCCACCCGGTACTGCCCGTCGAGCATCAGCAGGCCCTCGCGCACGGCGTGCAGCGCGGCCTGGTGGTAGTCGTGCATGCGGCTGAGCTCGGCCGCGTTCATGTTGTGCGTGTGGCGGCGCAGCCGGGCGTTCACCACGTACGTGCCGACGCCGCCCAGCGCCAGCGCGCCCGCCGCGACCCCGAGCAGCATCGTGACCTGCTCCTGCACCCGGGCGGTGATCGCCTCCACCTTGATGCCCGCGCTGACCAGGCCGACGATCCGCCCGTCGTCGGTGACCGGCGTGACGGCGCGCACGGACGGGCCGAGCGTGCCGGTGTAGGTCTCGGTGAAGGTCTCGCCCCGCAGCGCCCGGGCGGTGTGGCCGAGGAAGCGCTCCCCTATGCGCTCCTCGTGGGGGTGCGTCCAGCGGATGCCCCGCGGGTCCATGATCGTGACGAAGTCGACCCCGGTGTGCCGCTGGACCTGCAGCGCGTACGGCTGGAGCTCGCGCGTCGGGTCGCCGGTGCGGACCGCCTCCCGCACGGACGGGGCGTCCGCGACCGCGCGGGCGACCGCCGTCGCCTGCCGCCCCGCGTCCGCCACGGCCTGGCTGCGGTCGCTCAGGTACGTGAAGAGGGCGCACCCGGCCACCACGGCGGCGACCAGCACGGCCTGCATCGCGAAGAGCTGACCCGCCAGGCTGCGGGGTCGGGGGAAGCGCATGGGGACAGTCTGCCTGTCCCGTCGGCGTGAACTAAATGAACGGAAGCGTGACCGGTCCCACGGGGCGGGAGATAGTCGCCGAAACCCCGGACGTGAGCCGCACGCCGGTGTCCGACCGACGAAGACGTCAAGGAGGCAGCGTCGTGACGAGCGCGCCCGAGGCGGCCCAGGCCGCCCCCGCCAAGAAGCGGGACCGCACCCACTATCTCTACATCGCGGTGATCGTCGCGGTCGTCCTCGGTATCGCCGTCGGCTTCGCCGTGCCCGACTTCGCCAAGGAACTGAAGCCGATCGGGACCGGCTTCGTGAACCTGATCAAGATGATGATCTCGCCGATCATCTTCTGCACGATCGTCCTCGGCGTCGGCTCGGTGCGCAAGGCGGCCCGCGTCGGCCGCGTCGGCGGTCTCGCCCTCGGCTACTTCATCGCGATGTCGTTCGTCGCGCTCGCCATCGGCCTGGTCGTCGGCAACATCATCCACCCCGGTGACGGCGTCCACCTGACCGAGGCGGTCAAGGGCGTCGGCGCCGAGCAGGCGGAGGCCGGCAGCGAGTCCACCACCGACTTCCTCCTCGGCATCATCCCGACCACCCTGGTCTCGGCCTTCACCGAGGGCCAGGTCCTGCAGACCCTGCTGGTCGCGCTGCTCGTGGGCTTCGCGCTGCAGGCCATGGGACGCTCGGGCGAGCCGGTCCTGCGCGGCATCGAGCACATCCAGAAGCTGGTCTTCCGCGTCCTCGCCATGATCATGTGGGCGGCCCCGATCGGCGCCTTCGGCGCCATGGCCGCCGTCATCGGCGAGACCGGCGTCGACGCGCTCAAGGCGCTCGCCACGATCATGCTGGGCTTCTACGTGACCTGCCTGCTGTTCGTCGTCGTCGTGCTCGGCACGATGGTGCGCCTGGTCACCGGGGTGAACCTCTTCCACCTGCTGAAGTACCTCGGCCGCGAGTTCCTGCTGATCCTGTCGACCTCGTCGTCGGAGTCCGCGCTGCCGCGGCTCATCGCGAAGATGGAGCACCTGGGCGTCAGCCGCCCCGTCGTCGGCATCACCGTCCCGACCGGCTACTCCTTCAACCTCGACGGCACGATGATCTACCTGACCATGTCGTCGCTGTTCATCGCCGAGGCCATGGGCGAGCCGCTGAGCATCGGCCAGCAGATCACCCTGCTGCTGTTCATGATGATCGCCTCCAAGGGCGCCGCCGGCGTCACCGGCGCGGGCATCGCCACGCTCGCCGGTGCCCTGCAGTCCCACAAGCCCGCCCTGGTGGACGGCGTCGGCCTGATCGTCGGCATCGACCGATTCATGAGCGAGGCGCGCGCCCTGACCAACTTCGCGGGCAACGCCGTGGCCACGCTGCTGATCGGCACCTGGACCGGCGAGGTCGACAAGGAGCGCGTGACCAGGGTCCTGGCGGGCGAGCTGCCCTTCGACGAGCGCACGCTCCTCGACAACGACCACGACGCTCCGGCCGCCCCCGAGGGCGACGAGGCCCCGGCGGCCGCGGCGGACAAGAAGCTGGCCAAGGCCTGACAGGAGCCGGGGCCCCGCGCCCCGGCCGCCGTCCGAGAGCCCCGGACGGCCGGGCGCATCCCCCGTCGCCCGGCCGTCCGGCCCAGGCCACCGGCTTCCCCATCGCACTCCCGGTGGCCCGGAGGGCCCGCCCTTCCCCCGGGGCGGCCCTCCTCGCGAACGGCCCCGGCGTCCCGACGGACGCCGGGGCCGTTCGCCGTACCCGCCGTCCGTACCCGCCGTCCCTGCCCCGCCGCCCGCGCCGACCGCCCCCGTACCGGCCGGCCGCCCCTTGCCCTGACGCCGACGTCAAGGCATACGGTCGCGCCATGCGCATCGGCGAGCTGGCGGCGCGGGCCGGGACGACCACCCGGACCCTGCGCTACTACGAGGCGCGGGGGCTGCTGCCCGCGCGGCGTGACGACAACGGTCACCGGGCTTACGACGAGGACGACTTGCGGCTGCTGCGGCAGATCAGGACGCTGCAGGACTTCGGGTTCGGCCTGGAGGAGACGCGGCCCTTCGTGGAGTGCCTGCGGGCCGGCCATCCGGAGGGCGACTCCTGCCCGGCCTCGCTCGCGGTGTACCGGCGCAAGCTCGCGGAGATCGACGCGCTGATGGAGGAGCTGCGGTCGGTGCGCGCCCGGGTGGGCGCGCAGCTGGCCCGTGCCGAGCGGGCGCGCGACGCGCTGGCGGCCGAGGCGGAGGCTCCGGGGGGTCCGGAGCCCGTGTGCGGACTGGGAGGGGAGACGCGGTGATCAAGGCGGAGGGCCTGACCGAGGTGACGGACGCGGACTTCGCGGCGGAGGTGCTGGAATCCGGACTTCCGGTGCTGGTGGAGTTCACGGCCGACTGGTGTCCGCCGTGCCGGCAGATCGCGCCGGTACTCAGCGCGGTCGCCGCGGAGACGGCGGGCCGGTTGAAAATGGTCCAGCTGGACGTGGACACGAATCCGGCGACGACGAACGCGTACGGCGTGCTGTCCATGCCGACGCTCCTGGTGTTCCGGGACGGCGAGCCGGTGCGGTCGATGGTGGGCGCCCGTTCCGCCAGGAAGCTGAACGAGGAGCTGGCCGACCTGCTGTGACCTGCGGGTTCAACGGTTCGGCAGGTCCTGGGTGGCGCCCGGTCCGTGCTCGCGCCACGGGTGCGGGCACGGACCGGAAAGCGAAATGCCCCGGACGCAATTGCGTCCGGGGCATTTCGCCGCGTATATTCAATGGTTCGCGACTTTCGTGATCCGATGTCGCGGAGAAGTCCACTGAAGACAGTATATGCGGGCGGGAGCCGAATTGTCAAACGCGAACTCGAACGCGGAATTCCACGACAAGGAATTGTCGCGTGAGCAGGAATTCATCGACGGGCTGTACGCGCGCGTCGACGAGCTGCGCGGGGGCACCGAGACCGCCGTGGCGGACGCGCTCGCCCAGGGCAGCACGCCGATGCAGGCCAGGCTGGAGCGGGACGTCCTGGTCGCCGAGCGTTCGGGCCTGCTCGCCGCGCTGAACGCGGTGGACGGCTCGCTGTGCTTCGGCCGCCTCGACCTCTCCTCCGGCACCACCCACCACATCGGGCGCATCGGCATCCGCGCGGACGACGCCGAGCGCACCCCCGTGCTGATCGACTGGCGGGCACCGGTCGCCCGCCCCTTCTACCTCGCCACCGGCCACACCCCGATGGGGCTGCGCCGCCGCCGGCACATCACCACCGAGGGCCGCACGGTCACGGCGCTGCACGACGAGATCCTCGACCTCGGCGACCAGGAGCGCACCGGCCACGAGGACCCCACCGGGGACGCCGTGCTGCTGGCCGCGCTCGACGCCGCCCGCACCGGCCGGATGCACGACATCGTGCAGACCATCCAGGCCGAGCAGGACCGCGTCATCCGCGCCCCGCACCGTGGCGTGATGGTGGTCGAGGGCGGTCCCGGCACCGGCAAGACCGCCGTCGCGCTGCACCGCGCGGCCTACCTCCTCTACGAGCACCGCGAGCTGCTGGCCCGGCGCGCCGTCCTGATCGTCGGCCCCAACCCGGCCTTCCTCGGCTACATCGGCGAGGTCCTGCCCTCCCTCGGCGAGACGGGCGTCCTGCTCGCGACCGTGGGCGAGCTGTACCCGGGCGTGCGGGCCACCGCGGCGGACACCCCCGAGGCCGCGGAGGTGAAGGGCCGCATCGCCATGGCGGACGTGCTGGCCGAGGTCGTCCGCGACCGGCAGGCGCTGCCCGACCCGGTCGTCGCGATCGAGCACGACCGGGACGTCCTGATGCTCGACGCCGACCTGGTGCGGGTGGCCCGGGACCGCACGCGGGAGGCGGGGCTGCCGCACAACGTGGCCCGCGAGCACTTCGAGGGGTACGTCCTCAACATCCTCACCGACATGGTCGCCGAGCGCATCGGCACCGACCCCTACGACGGCTCGAACCTGCTCGACCCCAGCGACATCACGCAGATCCGCGACGAACTGGCCGAGAACCCCGAGGTCTGGGACGCCATCGACCAGCTGTGGCCGCGGCTGACCCCGCAGCGCCTGGTCGCGGACTTCCTCGCCGGACCCGACGGGTACCTGTCCGCCGAGGACGCGGACGCCGTCCGGCGCCCGGTGACGCGCGCCTGGACCACGGCCGACGTGCCGCTGCTCGACGAGGCCGCCGAACTCCTCGGCCAGGACGACCGCGTGGCCCGCGCCCGCGCCGAGCGCGAGCGCGCCGAGCAGGTCGCCTACGCGCAAGGGGTCCTGGAGGTCTCGTACGCCTCGCGCACCTACGAGTTCGAGGACAAGGAGGAGAACGACCCCGACGGCTCCGAGGTGCTGTCCGCGCACGACGTCATCGACGCCGAGCGGTTCGCCGAGCGGCACGAGGAGGAGGACCGGCGCAGCGCCGCCGAGCGCGCGGCGGCCGACCGCACCTGGGCCTTCGGGCACATCATCGTGGACGAGGCGCAGGAGCTGTCCGCGATGGCGTGGCGGATGCTGATGCGCCGCAGCCCGACCCGCTCCATGACGCTGGTCGGCGACCCCGCGCAGACCGGCGAGGCGGGCGGCGTCGGCTCCTGGGCGGAGATCCTCCAGCCGTACGTGGAGGACCGCTGGGAGCACACCCGGCTCGCGGTCAACTACCGCACGCCCGCCGAGATCATGGACCTCGCGGTGGCCGTGCTGCGCGCCGAGCACCCGGACTTCGAGCCGCCCGGCTCGGTGCGGTCCACGGGCGTGCGCCCCTGGGTGCGGGCCGCCGACGACCTGCCGGCGGCCGTCGCGGAGGCCGTGGCCGAACTGGCGCCCGCCGAGGGCCGGCTCGCCGTGATCGCACCGCGCGACCTGCACGGGGCGCTGGCCGCGCGCCTCGACGGCGTGACGGCGGGCGCGGAGCCGGACCTGACCCGGCCGGTGGTGCTCCTCGACGCCCGGCAGTCCAAGGGCCTGGAGTTCGACGCGGTCCTGGTGGTGGAGCCCGCCCGGTACGGCACGAGCGACCTCTACGTGGCCCTGACCCGGGCCACGCAGCGGCTGGGCGTGCTGCACACCGGCGAACTCCCGGCGGGACTGGCGCAGGCCGCGGCCGGAGCCGTCTGACGACGCCGGGTCCGCCTCACGCCGACGGGTCCGGCGTACGACGGCGAGCCGCGGCCGGATCCGGGACCGCGGCCGGGACCGTCCGGCGGCGGACCCGACCGGTCGCGGCGGGCCGGGGCGTCAGCCGGTCCGCCGCCCGCGACCGGAGCCGCCGCCGTCACCCGGTCGCGGCCCGCGGCCGGAACCGCGGCCGCCGGTGCGTCACGCCGGCCGCAGCCACACCGTCGCCAGCGGCGGCAGCGTCAGCCGGATGCTCGCCGGGCGCCCGTGCGCGCCCCGCGGCTCCGGCTTGACCGGGTCCGGGTTGCCCACGTCGCTGCCCCCGTAGCACAGGCCGTCGGTGTTCAGCACCTCGTGCCAGGCGGGCACCTCCTCGGGCACGCCGATCCGGTACTCGTGCCGCACCACCGGCGAGAAGTGGGACACGGCGAGCAGCGGCCGGCCCTCCCTGTCGTAGCGCAGGAACGCGAACACGTTGTCCTCCGCCGCGTCCCCGGCGATCCACGAGAACCCGGCCGGGTCGGTGTCCAGCTCCCACAGCGCGGGCGTGGCCCGGTAGACGCCGTTGAGGTCGCGGACCAGGTCGCGCACGCCCCGGTGGTCCGGCTCGGCCCCGTAGGCGGGATCGAGCAGCCACCAGTCCGGGCCGTGGGCCTCCGACCACTCGGCGCCCTGGGCGAACTCCTGGCCCATGAACAGCAGCTGCTTGCCCGGGTGGGCCCACATGAAGCCGAGGTAGGCCCGGTGGTTGGCGCGCTTCTGCCACCAGTCGCCGGGCATCTTCGACACCAGCGAGCCCTTGCCGTGCACGACCTCGTCGTGGGAGATCGGCAGCACGTAGTTCTCGCTGTAGGCGTACACCATCGAGAACGTCATCTCGTGGTGGTGGTACTTGCGGTGCACCGGCTCGTGGCTGACGTAGCCGAGCGAGTCGTGCATCCAGCCCATGTTCCACTTCAGGCCGAAGCCCAGACCGCCGAAGCCGCCCGGGCCGGTGTGGTGGGTGGCGCGCGTGACGCCGTCCCAGGCCGTGGACTCCTCGGCGATGGTCACCACGCCCGGCTCGCGCCGGTACACCGTGGCGTTCATCTCCTGCAGGAAGGCGACCGCGTCCAGGTTCTCCCGGCCGCCGTGCGCGTTGGGCGTCCACTGGCCGGGCTCGCGCGAGTAGTCGAGGTAGAGCATGGAGGCGACGGCGTCCACGCGCAGGCCGTCGACGTGGAACTCCTCGCACCAGTACACGGCGTTGGCGACCAGGAAGTTGCGCACCTCGCGACGGCCGTAGTCGAACTCCAGCGTCCCCCAGTCCGGGTGCGCGGCCCGCTGCGGGTCCTCGTGCTCGTACAGCGGGCGGCCGTCGAACTCGGCGAGCGCCCACTCGTCGCGCGGGAAGTGCGCCGGCACCCAGTCCATGATCACGCCGATCCCGGCCCGGTGCAGCGCGTCGACCAGGTACTTGAAGTCGTCGGGCGTGCCCAGCCGGGCCGTGGGGGCGTAGAAGCCGGTGACCTGGTAGCCCCAGGAGCCGCCGAAGGGGTGCTCGGCCACCGGCAGCAGCTCCACGTGCGTGAAGCCCAGGTCCGCCACGTAGGCCGGCAGCTGCTCGGCGAGCTGGCGGTAGGTGAGGCCCGGCCGCCAGGACGGCAGGTGCACCTCGTAGACGGAGAACGGCGCCTCGTGCGCGGGCCGCGCGGCGCGCCGCTCCATCCACTCCGCGTCGTGCCACGTGTGGTGCGAGGCGTGCACGACCGACGAGGTCGCGGGCGGCACCTCGGTCCGGCGGGCCATCGGGTCCGCCCGATGCGTCGTGCTCCCGTCGGGCCGGGTGATCTCGAACTTGTACAGCTCGCCCTCGCCGACCGCCGGGACGAACAGCTCCCACACGCCCGTCGAGCCCAGCGAGCGCATCGGGTACGCGGTGCCGTCCCAGAAGTTGAAGCTCCCCACCACGCGCACGCCGCGGGCGTTGGGCGCCCACACCGTGAAGCGGGTGCCCGTCACCCCCTGGTGCACCATCGGCTCCGCGCCGAGGGCCTTCCACAGCTGCTCGTGCCGGCCCTCGGCGATCAGGTGCAGGTCGAAGTCGCCGAGCGTCGGCAGGAAGCGGTAGGCGTCCTCGGTGTCGTGCACCGAGCCCTCGTACGCCACCAGCAGCCGGTACGCCGGGACCTCGCGCAGCGGCAGCGCCCCCGAGAAGAAGCCGTCCCCGTCGTCGTGCAGCTCGGCGCGCAGGCCGCCGTCGGTGACGACGGTGACCGACAGCGCGTACGGCCGGAGCGCTCTGAAGGCGACCCCGCCGGGCACCGGATGGGCCCCGAGCACCCCGTGCGGGTCGTGGTGGGTGCCCGAGAGCAGCCGCTCGCGGTCCGCCGGGTCGAGCGCCGGGACGGCCGGGGGCTCCCCGGCCGGGGCGGGCACGGACGCCCGCTCGCCGCCGGGCGCCGGGGCCTCCCCGGCCGGGGCCTTCGGGGGCGCCGCCTCCTCGGGCCGGTCCTCCCCGGGCTCCGGCCCGCGCGCCGCGGGCTCCGGGACGTTCTGCGAGGCCCTGGACTTCGCGCTCTTGGGGTGATGGGCGGGCGGGGTCACGAGGGGTGGCCTCCTCGACGGGACGAAGGGTGGAGTGGCGGGTCAGGGTGAGGCGGGGTGGGCCAGGCGGCGGACGGCGGCCATCGGCACGGGCAGCCAGTCGGGGCGGTGCCGGGCCTCGTACACGACCTCGTACACCGCCTTGTCGGTCTCGTACGCCCGCAGCAGCACCGGGTCGGTGCGCGGGTCGCGCCCGGAGACCTCGGCGTACCCCGTGCAGTAGGCGGCGCGGCAGGCGTCGGCCCAGCCGTCCGGCGCCGCGGGCTGCGCGTGCGCCGCGTAGTCGAAGGAGCGGAGCATCCCCGCGACGTCCCGCGCCGTAGGCTGCGGCAGCCGGCGCTCGGCCAGCGGCTTGGCCGGCTCGCCCTCGAAGTCGATCAGCGACCAGGCGCCGGAGGGCGCGCGCAGGCACTGCCCGAGGTGCAGGTCGCCGTGGATCCGCTGGGCGGTCCAGGTCTGGCCCTCGGCGGCCAGGTCGGCGAGCGCCTCGAACGCGGTGTGCAGCCCGGGGGCGTACGGCCGCAGCGCCGGCACCGCCCGCGCGGCCTCGTCCAGCCGCTGGGTCATGCCGTCGACCAGCGACTGCAGCGGCCCGCGGCCCAGCGTCACCGTGGGCAGCGCCCGGGCCAGCGCGGTGTGCACCTCGGCCGTGGCGCGCCCGAGCTCCCGGGCCGCGCCGCGGAAGTCCTCGCCCTTGGCCAGGCCGCGCAGGGCCAGCTCCCAGCCGTCCGCCGCGCCCTTGACGAAGGGCTGGAGCACGCCGAGGACGTGGGTGTCGTCGGCCAGGTCGGCGAGCATCCACGCCGTCGGCGCGGGCACCCGCGGGCAGCCCTCGCGGGCCAGTGCCAGCGGCAGCTCCAGGTCGGGGTTGATCCCGGGGACGACCCGCCGCAGCAGCTTGAGGATGAACGTATCTCCGTAGACGATCGACGAATTCGACTGCTCGGCGGTGACCAGCCGCGGTACGAGGTCGCCGCGGATGTCCTGGCGCATGTCGCGCTCGAAGCGCAGCTCGCCGACGCGGGCCCGCGAGCGCAGCGCCTCCAGGAGCAGCCCGGCGGGCCGCGGGTCCTGCAGTGCCTCGTACACGGTGCGCCCGGCGAGCGGGCCGGACCGGGGGCGGCCGATGAGGGCGGGCGCGAGCCGGGGCGGCAGGGTGGCGCGTACGCCGATCAGCAGCTGGTAGCAGTCGCCGGGCTGCGCGGTGTCCTGGGCCAGAGCGTGCGGCTGACGGGCGCGCACGAGCAGGTGGATCAGCCCCAGCTGTGCCGTCGAGGGCAGCAGTTCCGTCGCGGCCACCAGCGAGAACCCCGTGATGGGGCGGCCCTTGCCGGCGAACCAGCGCTGCCGCGGCAACCACTCGCGCAACAGGGGGTCCAGCGACGCGAGGAGGTCGGTGCTGGTCGGGGCGGAATGGGTGACGGCTTCCGACATGGCGTCGCGTCCTTTCCCAGGACGGGTCGGGGTGTTACTGATGCGTACTCGGAGCGGGACGGCGGAGACCGCCCCGCTTCCGGGTCCGGATGCCCCGCCATCCGGTCTTCATGCACTCGTCATGAGGCAATTCGAGGACGCGGTGACGGGGCCCGAGGTGCCTAGAGGGCGTCCTTGCGGAGGCGGAACCAGTAGAAGCCGTGGCCGGCGAGGGTGAGCAGGTAGGGGAGTTCGCCGATGGCGGGGAAGCGGACGCCGCCGATGAGTTCGAC
>NZ_BMVU01000001.1 GCF_014650875.1 Streptomyces minutiscleroticus | reverse complement strand
GACCTCGGCGTCGCGCGGGGCGCGCAGCGCCGTGTGCAGCACGGCCCGGTCCTCGGTGGTGTTGATGCGCTCGCCGCGGAACATCGCGTCCCGCAGCTCGAACACACCGGCCGCCGCGGCCAGCTCGCGCAGCAGGCGCAGGGTCTCGTCGGTGACGAGCTGCTTGGAGTAGTCGACGTGCAGGTCGCCGACCTGGAGGCGGTACCCCGTGGCGCGGTCGGGGTGGTCGTCGAAGAGCCGGCGCAGGTGCACCTCGCCGAGTTCCTCGCGGTGCTTCGCCAGAGCGGTCCACTCGGGCGTCTGGGTGAGCCGGGTACGGCCTTCTGCGTTCATCTCGGACTTCAGCCTTCTTTCGTACACACGTACGTACCTGCGAACCTTGTCCCGCTGCCGGTCCCAACCTAATTGATCAGGGCGCGGTGTGAGCGGTCGCAACGGCGTCATCCGGCCCACCACGGACACGTCCGCCGGAGGGCGGGGGTGGCGCGATGACGGCCGGTGGCAGGAGGAAGGCGGCCACGGCGGAAGCCGCGCGTTCCGATGACGGGCGCGGCGAAGGCGGCCGTCGGACGTCCCGGACCGTGCCCGCCGTCCGCGCGGCGCGACGGCCGGACCGGCCGCCGAAGCCGCCGGCCCGGTCGTCGCGGCGGTCGGCTCGGCCGACGGAGGGCGGGCGCGTGAAGCACGTCCGGCCAGGCACCTCTCGGTGCCCGGCCGGATGTCGACTCCTAGATCTCGCCCCGCAGTTTGGCGAGCGCCTCGGCGAGGATCGCCTCGCCGTCCGCGTCGCTGCGCCGCTCCCGCACGTACGCGAGGTGGGTCTTGTAGGGCTCGGTGCGCGGCGGGTCCGGCGGGTTGTCCCGGTCCTGCCCGGCGGGAAAGCCGCAGCGCGGGCAGTCCCAGGTCTCGGGCACCTGCGCGTCGCTGGCGAAACTCGGCTGCGTCTCATGCCCGTTGGAGCACCAGAAGGAGATGCGCAGCCGGGGCGCGGACTCACCGCGCTCGGCCTCGCCCATCGGCCCCGCCCCGACCCGGCTTCCACGGATCGCGTTGCCACTTGCCACGGTCGTTACTCCCTGCGTGATGGTGCCGCGAAGCGAGTCGGCCTCGGGCTTCGCTGCGAGCGCCTCAGTCTACGTAAGGCCGAACGCGCGTCCAGTGACGGGAGTTGCCCTCTCCTGCAGTGGACGCAAGCCCCATGATAGGCCGCGCTCGCGAGCGCGTACCGTACATGGGGCTTTCCTGCGCGATGTTCGGTTGTACGACGGCCGGCGGCCCGACGGCATCGGTCAGTTGTTGACCTTCATCATGATGCCGAGCACCACGATGCACGCGAACCACAGCAGTCCGACGACCACGGTGATGCGGTCGAGGTTGCGCTCGGCGACCGAGGAGCCGCCGACGGACGACTGCATGCCGCCACCGAACATGTCGGAGAGGCCGCCGCCCTTCCCCTTGTGCATCAGCACCAGCAGCATCAGCAGCAGGCTGAAGACGATCAGGGCGATCGAGAACCCCAAAACCACGGCTGGACTCCCTTTCCGAGTGTTCCCTCGGACCTCGATGGACGACGGGGCCCGGTGGACTGTCACCGGACCCCGCAAGGGTACGACGGATCGCCGTTCCCGCATACTCGCGAGCTGGCGGGACGCGCGGGGCGCCCCGCTGGCTCACTGGTCGCGGAAGCGGACGATCTTCACGAACTCGTCGGCGTCGAGCGAGGCGCCGCCGACCAGGGCGCCGTCGATGTCGGGCTGCGCCATGATCTCGGCGACGTTGCCGGCCTTCACGGAGCCGCCGTACTGGATGCGGACCTTGCCGGCCACCTCCGGCGCGTACAGCTCGGCGACCTTGGCGCGGATCGCGGCGCAGACCTCCTGGGCGTCCTCGGCGCCGCAGACCTTGCCGGTGCCGATGGCCCAGACGGGCTCGTAGGCGATCACGACGGTCTCGGCCTGCTCGGCCGGGAGGTCCTTCAGACCGCCCTCGACCTGGGTGAGGGTGTGCGTGACGTGGTTGCCCGCCTCGCGGACCTCCAGCTCCTCGCCGACGCACAGGATCGGCGTCAGACCGTGCTTGAAGGCGGCCTTGACCTTGGCGTTGCAGACCTCGTCGGTCTCGGCGTGGTACTGGCGGCGCTCGGAGTGGCCGACCGCCACGTAGGTGCACTTCAGCTTGGCCAGCATCGCGCCGGAGATCTCACCGGTGTACGCCCCGGAGTCGTGCGCCGAGAGGTCCTGGGCGCCGTACTTGATCTTCAGCTTGTCGCCGTCCACCAGGGTCTGCACGGAGCGCAGGTCGGTGAAGGGCGGCAGGACGGCGACCTCGACGGCCTCGTAGTCCTTGTCGGCCAGCGCGAAGGCGAGCTTCTGGACGTGCGCGATGGCCTCGAGGTGGTTGAGGTTCATCTTCCAGTTGCCCGCCATCAGCGGCGTGCGGGTGGTCATCGGGGTCAGTCCTCCAGTGCGGCGAGACCGGGGAGCGTCTTGCCCTCGAGGTATTCGAGGGAGGCGCCGCCGCCGGTCGAGATGTGGCCGAACGCGTTCTCGTCGAAGCCCAGGGTGCGGACGGCCGCGGCGGAGTCGCCGCCGCCGACCACGGTGAAGCCCGGGGCGTCGACGAGGGCCTGGGCGACGGCCCGGGTGCCCTCGGCGTAGTCGGGGTGCTCGAAGACGCCCATGGGGCCGTTCCAGAAGACGGTGGCGGCGTCGGCGAGCTTGGATGCGTACAGCTTGCGGGTCTCAGGACCGATGTCGAGACCCTCCTGGTCGGCCGGGATGGCGTCCGCGGCGACGGTGGTGGGGTTCGCCGGGGCCTTGGTCCTCAGGTCCGGGAACTCGGGCGCGACCAGCACGTCGACCGGGAGCACCAGCTCCACGCCGGTCCTCTCGGCCCGCTCGATGTACTCCTTGACGGCCGGGATCTGGTCCTCCTGGAGGAGGGAGATGCCGACCTCGTGGCCCTTGGCCTTGAGGAAGGTGTAGGCCATGCCGCCGCCGATGAGGAGGCGGTCGGCCTTGCCGAGCAGCTGGTCGATGACGGCGAGCTTGTCGGAGACCTTGGCGCCGCCGAGCACGACCGCGTAGGGGCGCTTGACGTCCTCGGTGAGCTTCTTGAGGACCTCGACCTCGTTGGCGATCAGGTGGCCCGCGTAGTGCGGCAGGCGCTTGGGGAGGTCGAAGACGGAGGCGTGCTTGCGGTGCACGGCGCCGAAGCCGTCGCCCACGTACACGTCGGCCAGCTGCGCGAGCGCGTCGGCGAACGCGCCGCGCTCGGCCTCGTCCTTGGCCGTCTCGCCGGCGTTGAAGCGCAGGTTCTCCACGACCGCGACCCCGCCGGGGGCCAGGGAGCCGACCGTCTCGTGGGCGGAGGGGCCGGTGGTGTCCTCGGCGAACGCGACGTCCTTGCCGAGCAGTTCGCCGAGGCGGGCGGCGGCGGGACGGAGCGAGAAGGCCGGGTCCGGGGCGCCCTTGGGGCGGCCCAGGTGGGAGGCGACGACGACCTTGGCGCCCGCGTCGGCGAGGGCCTTGACGGTGGGCAGCACGGCGCGGATGCGGCCGTCGTCGGTGATGGTGCCGTCGGCGAGCGGCACGTTGAGGTCGGCGCGGACGAAGACCCGCTTGCCGTCGACTCCTTCGCTGAGGAGTTCGTCGATCGTCTTCATGAAGGGGACTCCTTGGGGCTCTGCGGTCCGGAGGGCCGGTCGGTTCGGTACGCGAGACAGGGCTCGGACAGCGCGGCCGTGCGCTGCCCGAGCCCTGTGCTCACATCGAGGTGCCTGCTCCGGGGGTCAGAGCTGCTCGCCGACGAAGACCGTGAGGTCGACGAGGCGGTTGGAGTAGCCCCACTCGTTGTCGTACCAGCCGAGGACCTTCACCGTCCGGCCCTCCTGGACCATGGTCATGGAGGAGTCGAAGGTGCAGGAGGCCGGGTCGCTGACGATGTCGGACGACACGATCGGGTCCTCGGTGTAGAAGAGGAAGCCCTTGAGGGCGCCGTCCTCGGAGGCCTTCTTGAACGCGGCGTTGACCTCGTCCTTGGTGACCTCGCGCTGCAGCTCGACGACCAGGTCGGTGGCGGAGCCGGTGGGGACCGGGACGCGCATGGCGATGCCGTCCAGCTTGCCCTTGAGCTGCGGCAGGACCAGGGCGGTGGCCTTGGCGGCACCGGTCGTGGTCGGGATGATGTTCTCGGCGGCGGCACGGGCGCGGCGCAGGTCCTTGTGCGGGAAGTCCAGGATGCGCTGGTCGTTCGTGTACGCGTGGACGGTCGTCATCAGACCCTTGACGATGCCGAAGTTCTCGTCGAGGACCTTGGCCATCGGCGCCACGCAGTTGGTGGTGCACGAGGCGTTCGAGATGACGTGGTGGTTCGCCGGGTCGTACTGGTCCTGGTTGACGCCCATGACGATGGTGATGTCCTCGTTCTTGGCCGGGGCCGAGATGAGGACCTTCTTCGCGCCGCCCGCGATGTGCTTCTCGGCGTCTTCCTTCTTGGTGAAGATGCCGGTGGACTCGATCACGATGTCGACGCCCAGCTCGCCCCACGGGATGTCGGCGGGGTTGCGCTCGGACAGCACCTTGATGGTGTGGCCGTCGACCGTGATGGTGTCCTCGGTGTGCGACACCTCGGCCTTGAGGCGGCCCAGGATGGTGTCGTACTTCAGCAGGTGAGCGGTGGTCGCGGTGTCACCCAGGTCGTTGACAGCCACGACCTCGATGTCTGCACCCTGCTCCAGCAGCGCGCGGAAGTAGTTGCGGCCGATGCGGCCGAAGCCGTTGATGCCTACGCGGATCGTCACGAACCGATCTCCTCGTTGGTACGCCGGCCGTCGATGCCGGCGAGCTGTATGGGATGTCCCCGACCGCCTATGACCCTACCTCCCCCGGCCTCCGGGGGTGACATCGAGAGGGCCGTAACGGCGGGGCGGCCCGTACCCGTGAGTAGGGGTACGGGCCGCCCCGGTCGCGTGCCCCGGGAACCCCGTGTCAGTCACGCAGGGCCGCGAGGGCCCGTCCGAGCAGGGCCGTCCGGTCGGCCGGCCGGGCCACGTGCTCCAGGCCGAAGCCGAGCAGCACGGTGTCACGCGTGGTGACGGCCGCGTGGGTCGAGAACAGCTCCCCGCTGCGGGCCCAGTCCCGCAGGACGGCCGGACTGCCCGCGGGCGGTCCGGGCACGCTCCAGGCGCCGAGGGAGGTCTCGAAGCCCTCGGTGTCCGCCGCGGTGCCGCCGGTGACGAGGGAGACCTCGTCGGCGAGGACGCCGCGCCCGCCGCTGCCCGGGTCGGTGATGTAGCTCAGCGAGAGCTCGACGGTCCTCCCGGCGTAGGCGCTCAGGTCGAACTCCATCTGCTGCCAGCCGCTGGAGGAGCCGGTGAGGCTGTTCCAGGAACCACTCGTTCCGGTGTTGCCGCAGCCGTCGTCGCCGAGGGTGAGGTAGCGCTTCAGCTCCGGGTGCAGCCGCAGGAGGAAGCCCGCCTCGCACTCGGCGGGGACGTCCGCGGTGGTGGCGCCGCCCGCCTCGGGCAGGGTCGTCCAGTCGTCGGCCCCGGCGGTGCGGGCCTCCAGGACGGCGTGGTCGTAGCCGGGCTCGGTGTCCCACAGCAGGTGCGCGCGCAGGGTGGGCGCCTCGCCCGCGGCGACCCCGGTGAGGTCGACGGTGCGGGTGAGCCGCTTCCAGGCGTTGTCGGTGTGCACGGCGGCGGCCATGGCGGAGCCCGCGTAGGGGCCGTACGGGTTGACGGTCCCGGCGAACTCGCCCGCCCCCGCGCTCGTGAACCGGGGGTAGGTGTCGGCGGGCAGGCTGTCGGAGGTGACGGTGTAGGCACCGGCCGCGTTCAGCGGGTTGCCCGGCGCGTCCCCGAGGGGACCCGAGGCGCCCGCCAGTTCGCCCGATCCGGTGAAAGCGGTGGCGCCCGCCGTCGACGTGCGCGAGTACGCGCCCAGGTAGTACTGGCTGAAGTCGTTGGTGGTGGTGTCGGAGATCGCGACCGAGCCGCCCGCCTGCTCGCCGGCCTCGATCAGCTTGCCGCCCTCGTTGAGGAAGGCGCGCAGCCGGAGCTGGGTGGCGAGGCCCGGCCGGGAGCCGCCGGTGTAGTGGACGACCGTGGAGAAGTGGCCGAGGACGCCGAGCGCGTCGGGGGCGCCCTGGGCGGCGACGTCCCAGACCACGGCCTTGCGGCCGTTCGCCCTCAGCGCGTCCGCGTACGTCTGCGCCTGCGTGGCGGCCGCGCCCTCCTCGGCGACGACGAGCACGTCCGCGCGCGGCCGTTCGGCGACGGTGTAGGTGAAGTGCTCGCTGGAGGTGGGCTTCCCGCTCCTCGTCTCACCGGTGAACCACACCTCGACCTCGTCGCCCGGGGCGCCGTCCTCGACCTTCGCCCGGTACTCGTCGAAGTAGAGGTTGTCCTCGCCGCCGTACCGCTCGCCGCCCTTCCACGGCCTGAGCGCCATGTCGAGCACCCGGCCGCCGTTGACGCGGTACTTCAGCTCCTTGTCGCGCACCGACTTCCGTGCGACGACGGAGACCTCCTGGTCCGCGCCGCGCGAGTACGACGTCGTGAACGGCGCCGGGGTGAAGTCGGGGGCCTCGATGCCGACCGGGGAGGACGGCCGGTCGGGGTGGGCGGCGGTCTCGGCGACGGAGAGCGCGAACGGGACGTTCTTCTCGAACTCCTGCTGGATCAGCTTCTCGTCGTCGGGGAAGGTGAAGACCGAGGCGCAGTCGGCCGCGTTCCAGGCGTCGTCCGGGTCGAGGTCCGACGCGGTCTGGCAGGTCGACATCTCCGGGGTGAACATCGCCATGCCGTTGACGTTGGCGGCGTGTCCGTCGGCCTCGCCGTTGGTGGTGTACAGCTCGGAGGAGATCTGCGGGTGGTAGCCGGGGACGGCGGAGTTCTCCGGGGTGCCGGCCAGCGCCTTGTAGAGCACGTCGTCCGGGCTCGGCGTCGCCACCTGCCAGCCCACCCCGTACAGCAGCAGCTCGGCGGCGGAGTGGTAGTTGATGCCGTACGTGAAGCCGATGCGCTTCTCGAAGGCGTCGATCGCCTTCGTCTCCGGCTCGGAGCCGGGGGACGCGCCGCGGTAGGTCTCACCGGCGGGGTTCGGGGACGAGCCCTCGTCGTCGTAGCCCCACTTGTAGGCGAAGTTGCGGTTGAGGTCGACGCCGTCGCCGGTGCCGATCACGCCGTCGCCGTTGACGTCCCGGAGGTTCTTGCGCCACTGGCGGTTGTCCGGGGAGGCGTGGGTGTGGTCGTAGCCGTCGGGGTTGGCGGAGAGGACGAACCACAGCTCGGTGGAGTCGACGACGCGCTTGATCCGCCGGTCCTCGGAGTAGTTGTCCAGGTAGTGGTGGAGCAGCCGCCGCGTCATCTCGGGCGTGATCCACTCGCGGGCGTGCTGGTTGGACATGTACAGCACGGAGGGCTTGGAGCCGTCCTCGCTCTTCCTGGCGCCCTTGGTGAGCTTGAGCGCGAGGATGTCCTGCCCGCGGACGGTCTTTCCGATGGAGACCACCTTGGTGAGGTCCGGGTGGGCCTGCGCCGTCTCCATGATCTCCTCACGGAGGCCGCCGGGCCCGCCGTACGGGCGGAACACGCCGTCGCCCGCGGCCCTCACCCGCTTCTCGGCCCGCGCCGTGAGCTTCCGCTCGGTGAGGTCGACGCCCTTGTCCTCCAGGCGCTCGGCCTGCCGGTCCGTCAGGTAGACCTCGACGGTCGCCCCGCCCTTCGCGGGCACCTGCTCGCTCAGTTCGTGGGCGTCCTGCCCGGCCGCCAGGAGCAGGGGTACCTGCTCCTCGGTGACCTCGGCGCGGAACACCTTCACGGCGTCCGCGGCCGGATCGGAGGACGCGTCGCCCGCCGCGTGGGCGGCGGGCGCGTAGCCCGCCCCGCCCAGCAGGAGCGCGCTCGTGGCGAGGATCGCTCTCGCTCTTCGTCTCATGAGCCCCCCTTGCAGTTGTCCGGCACTTCTGTGCCGGACGACAGGCTCATGGCCTTGCATGATCATGTCAATGATGGATTCAAGGGACAGCGATGTCTCCGGGACGGGCCCGGAGGGCCGCGGGAAGCGGTGGCGGAACCGGGGGCCGTGGGGGGTGCGGGAAGCGGTGGTGGAGCCGGGGAACGGTGGGGAGCGGGGAACGGTGGGGGCGCCGGGGAGCGGTGGCGGAGGAACCGTCGGCACCTGGGAGGGACGCCGGCGGCCCCACCGAGGCGGCGGGCCACCGGGGCGGCGGGCTCACCGAAGTGCCGGCGGCCCTGCCAAGGTGCCTGCGGCCTCACCGAAGCGGCGGGCCACCGGGACGGCGGCCTCACCGGACGGCCGGGACGGCGGGGCGGCGGCCCCGCCGGTCCCGCCGGTCGGTCCGGCCCGCTCAGCCCACGAGGTTGTCGGCCATCTCCTCGGTGAGGTTCGACTCCGTGCCCGGGATGCCGAGGTCCTGGGCCCGCTTGTCGGCCATGGCCAGCAGCCGGCGGATGCGGCCCGCGACGGCGTCCTTCGTCAGCGGCGGGTCGGCGAGCGCGCCCAGCTCCTCCAGGGACGCCTGCTTGTGCTCCATGCGCAGCCGCCCGGCCGCCGCGAGGTGCTCGGGGACCTCGTCGCCGAGGATCTCCAGGGCGCGCTGCACCCGGGCGCCGGCGGCGACCGCCGCGCGGGCGGAGCGGCGCAGATTGGCGTCGTCGAAGTTGGCGAGGCGGTTGGCGGTGGCCCGGACCTCGCGGCGCATCCGCCGCTCCTCCCAGGCCAGCACCGACTCGTGGGCGCCGAGGCGGGTCAGCAGCGCGCCGATCGCGTCGCCGTCGCGCACGACCACGCGGTCCACGCCGCGCACCTCGCGGGCCTTCGCGGCGATCGACAGCCGGCGGGCGGCGCCGACCAGGGCGAGCGCGGCCTCGGGGCCGGGGCAGGTCACCTCAAGGGAGGAGGAGCGGCCCGGCTCGGTCAGCGAGCCGTGCGCCAGGAACGCTCCGCGCCAGGCGGCCTCGGCGTCGCAGGTGGCCCCCGAGACCACCTGCGGCGGCAGCCCCCGGATCGGGCGTCCGCGCCCGTCCACCAGGCCGGTCTGCCGGGCCAGCTGGTCACCGCCCGCGACCACGCGCACGACGTAGCGGGAGCCGCGGCGCAGTCCGCCGGGGGCCATCACGATCAGCTCCGAGCTGTGGCCGAAGATCTCCAGGATGTCCCGCTTCAGCCGCCGTGCCGCCATCGCGGTGTCCAGCTCCGCCTCGATCACGATGCGGCCGCTCACCAGGTGAAGGCCGCCCGCGAACCGCAGGACGGCGGAGACCTCCGCCTTTCTGCAGCAGGTCCGGGTGACGGGTAGCCGGGAGATCTCGTCCTTCACCGCTGCCGTCATCGCCATGGGCCGATCCTTCCATGCATCCGAAAAATACGGTCGTACGCGGCGGCCAGCAGCTCCGGGTCATGCCTCGGGGAACCGTCGGCCCGGGCCACCGGAGCCAGCTCGACCGCGGCGCCGAAACGACGGGCGGCGTCGGTGAGCGAGTCACGGTCGGGCACGGCGGCCTCGTCGGCCAGCACCACGTCCAGGGCGAGTTTAGGGGCGTGTCGTCCCAAAACCTCCAAATGACGCTGCGGGGAGAAGCCCTCGGTTTCTCCGGGCTGCGGGGCGAGGTTCAGGGACAGCACCCGGCGGGCCTTGGTCTCCGTGAGCGCGTCCAGCAGGTCGGGCACCAGCAGGTGCGGCATCACCGAGGAGAACCAGGAGCCGGGGCCGAGCACCACCCAGTCCGCGTCTAGGATCGCGGTGACCACCTCGGGCACGGCGGGCGGGTCGTGCGGCACGACGTGCACGGACTGCACCTCGCCGGGGGTGAGGGCGACGGTCGCCTGCCCCCGGACCGTCGTGATCTCCTGCGGCCGCTCCGGGTCGTGGCCCCTGACCAGCGCCTGGAGCTCCAGGGGCACGGCGGACATGGGCAGCACGCGGCCGTGCGCGCCGAGCAGCCGGCCCACCAGGTCCAGGGCCTGGACGTGGTCGCCGAGCTGCTCCCACAGGGCGACGATCAGCAGATTGCCCACCGCGTGGTCGTGCAGGTCGCCGTGGGACTGGAAGCGGTGCTGGATGACGCGGGCCCAGGTCTGGCCCCAGTCGTCGTCGCCGCACAGCGCGGCCAGCGCCTTGCGCAGGTCGCCGGGCGGCAGGACGCCCAGCTCGTCGCGGAGCCGCCCGCTGGAGCCGCCGTCGTCGGCGACGGTCACCACGGCGGTGAGGTCGCCGGTGATGCGGCGCAGCGCGGCGAGCGAGGCCGACAGGCCCATGCCGCCGCCGAGGGCGACGACCTTGGGCTGGGCGCCGCGCCTGCGCACCCTGCCGCCGCGGCCCTCGGGGCCGGTCCCGCGCAGCCTGCTCAGCCGCAGCGTACGTCCGGTCATTCGCGGCCCATGTCCCGGTGGACGACGACCGTCTCCACTCCCTCGGCCGCCAGGCGGGCGGCGAGCTTCTCCGACATGGCGACCGAGCGGTGCTTGCCGCCGGTGCAGCCGACGGCGATGGTCACGTAGCGCTTGCCCTCGCGGCGGTAGCCCGCGGCGACGAGCTGGAGCAGCTCGGCGTAGCGGTCGAGGAACTCCTTGGCGCCGGGCTGGTTCAGGACGTAGCTCGACACCTCCTCGTTGAGGCCGGTGAAGGGGCGCAGCTCGGGGACCCAGTGCGGGTTGGGCAGGAAGCGCATGTCCACGACCAGGTCGGCGTCGACCGGCAGGCCGTACTTGAAGCCGAAGGACATGACCGTGGCCCGCAGCTCGGGCTCCTCCTCGCCCGCGAACCGGGCGTCCATCTTGGCGCGCAGCTCGTGCACGTTGAGGCTGGAGGTGTCGATCACCAGGTCGGCGTCGCCGCGCAGCTCGCGCAGCAGCTCGCGCTCGGCGGCGATGCCGTCGACGATCCGGCCGTCGCCCTGGAGGGGGTGGGGCCGCCGGACGGACTCGAACCGGCGCACCAGGGCGTCGTCGGAGGACTCCAGGAAGACGATCCGCCGGGTGACGTGGCGGGCCTCCAGGTCGGCGAGCGACTCGCGGAGGTTGTCGAAGAAGCGGCGGCCGCGGACGTCGACGACGACCGCGATCCGCGCCACGTTGCCCTGGGAGCGGGCGCCGAGCTCCACCATGGTGGGGATCAGCGCGGGCGGCAGGTTGTCCACGACGAACCAGCCGAGGTCCTCCAGACACTTGGCGGCGGTGGACCGGCCGGCGCCCGACATCCCGGAGATGATCACCAGCTCGGGGATGGCGGCGTCCGGCAGTGCGGCCGTCTCGATGGTCGTGCCCGTACTCACGTCTGCTCCGTCTTCCTGGTCCGCGTCCTGCCGCGGGCGGTCGTCCTCGGGTGCGCGGCCGTCCCCCGGGGGTGCGGCCCACGAGGTGTCAACGTCCCGCGTACGCCGATCGTTACCGATCCCGTGACCGGCGTCGCCCGCGCCTCCGCCCGCCCGGAGGGCCTCGGCCCGCCGGGCCCGGTCCCCGCTCGTCCGCGTGTGCGACTCCGGGGTGCGCGCCGTGCGTTCCTCCGGGTCAGCCCCGTGTTCCGTCATGTCTCCTGCCCCCGTCTTCCGTCCGGGGCGCCCGCGGGCACGGACTCCCCCTCGGGTCCGGGACCCGCCGCCGTCCCGGGTTCCTCGTCCTCGATGATCTCTCCGGTCGTCATGTTGACCGCGGGCGCCGCCGGGGCCGCCCGCGCGAAGGCCACGGCGATCGCCTCGGCCGTCTTGCGGCCTATGCCGGGCACCTCGCACATCTGGTCGATCGTCGCGGCCCGCAGCTTCTTCACCGACCCGAAGTGCCTGATCAGTGCCTGCTTGCGCGCCTCGCCCAGGCCCGGCACGTCGTCCAGCGGGCTGGACCGGAAGCGCTGGGACCGCTTGGTGCGCTGGTAGGTGATCGCGAAGCGGTGCGCCTCGTCGCGCACGCGCTGCAGCAGGTACAGCCCCTCGCTCGTGCGGGGCAGCACCACCGGGTCGTCCTCGCCGGGCACCCAGACCTCTTCGAGCCGCTTGGCCAGGCCGCACACGGCGATGTCGTCGATGCCCAGCTCGTCCAGGGCCCGGCGGGCGGCCGCGACCTGCGGCTGCCCGCCGTCGACCACCACGAGCTGCGGCGGGTAGGCGAACCTCTTGGGGCGCCCGTCGTCCTCGGTCAGGGCCCCTGCCCCGACTCCGGCGCCGACCTCGGCTCCGGCGCCCGTCCCGGCTCCGGCCTCGGCCTCGGGCAACTCGCCGTCCGCCCACTCCCCGGTCTTCTCCTTCTCCGCGAGGTACCGCCGGAAGCGCCGGGTGATCACCTCGTGCATGGAGCGGACGTCGTCCTGGCCCGCGAAGCCCTTGATCTGGAAGCGCCGGTACTCGCTCTTGCGCGCCAGGCCGTCCTCGAAGACCACCATCGAGGCCACCACGTCCTCGCCCTGGAGGTGCGAGATGTCGTAGCACTCCACGCGCAGCGGCGCGCTGTCCAGGCCGAGGGCCTCGGCGATCTCCTCCAGGGCGCGCGAGCGGGTGGTCAGGTCGGAGGCGCGCTTGGTCTTGTGCAGGGCCAGGGCCTGCTGCGCGTTGCGCTGCACGGTCTCCATGAGGGCCTTCTTGTCGCCGCGCTGGGGGATGCGCAGCGACACGTTCGACCCGCGGCGGTCGGCGAGCCACTGCTGCACCGGCTCCACCGGGTCGGGCAGGGCCGGCACCAGCACCTCCTTGGGCACCGCGTCGCCGGTCTCCTCGCCGTAGAGCTGCTGCAGCGCGTGCTCGACGAGGCCGGCGGTGGTGACGGCCTCCACCTTGTCCGTCACCCAGCCGCGCTGGCCGCGCACCCGGCCGCCGCGCACGTGGAAGATCTGCACGGCGGCCTCCAGCTCGTCCTCGGCGACCGCCATCAGGTCGGCGTCGGTCGCGTCGGCGAGGACCACCGCGCTCTTCTCCATGGCCTTCTTCAGGGCCCCGATGTCGTCGCGCAGGCGGGCCGCCCGCTCGTACTCCATCTCCTCGGCCGCCTCCGCCATCCGCTGCTCCAGACGGCGGATGTACGTCCCCGTGCGGCCGGTCATGAAGTCGCAGAAGTCCTCGGCGAGGTCCCGGTGGTCCTCCGCCGAGATGCGCTCGACGCAGGGGGCGGAGCACTTGCCGATGTAGCCCAGCAGGCAGGGGCGGCCGGTGCGGGCGGCGTTCTTGAAGACGCCCGCCGAGCACGTGCGCACCGGGAAGACGCGCAGGAGGAGGTCCACGGTGTCGCGGATCGCCCACGCGTGCGTGTACGGGCCGAAGTAGCGCACGCCCTTCTTCTTGTGCCCGCGCATCACCTGCACCCGCGGGAACCGCTCGTTCATCGTGACCGCGAGGTAGGGGTAGCTCTTGTCGTCGCGGTACTTCACGTTGAACCGCGGGTCGTACTCCTTGATCCAGGAGTACTCCAGCTGGAGCGCCTCGACCTCCGTGGACACCACCGTCCACTCCACCGACGCGGCCGTGGTGACCATCGAACGCGTACGCGGGTGGAGGTTCGCCAGGTCCTGGAAGTAGTTCGCCAGGCGCTGGCGCAGACTTTTCGCCTTTCCGACGTAGATCACCCGGCGGTGCTCGTCGCGGAACCGGTAGACCCCCGGCGAGTCGGGGATCTCTCCCGGCTTGGGGCGGTAGCTGGAGGGGTCGGCCATGTCTCACACCCTACTGGCGCCGTGTGACACCGCGACGGTCCGCCGGTCGGCACGGCCGGACGGGACCGCCCCGGCCGCCGAGGGGGTGCCCGGCCGGACGGCGGGATGGCGCGCCGTGCGGCGCGGCGGCCCGGCGGGGGCGGGGTCCGCGCGCCGTGACGTGCGGCGGCCCGGGGAGGGCGGCCGTCCGGGCCGGGCCGGCGTTCCGTGGCCGGTTCGAGACGCCTCGGGTGTTGTCCGGGCATGATCAACACGCTTCAATGCGGGAGAACTTGGGGGCGTGAACGACGTCGTACGGACGTGACCGGTTCCGTACGCCGGCCGGGTGGCCCCTCCGACCGGCGCGCACGGCCCGAGCCGGCCGTTGTGATCACCCACGAGAGAGGCCCTCGATGCGGCACGGCACACAGCACGCGGACGCCGCCGCGGCGGCGGAACTGGAGACGGTCCTGCGGGGCGGCCCGTTCCACGCCGCGCTGCGCGCCGCGATCACCGCCCGCGGTCTGCCCCTGCAGCGCGTCCAGCACCACCTGTCCCGGCACGGGGTCAGGGTGGGGGTGACGAGTCTGAGCTACTGGCAGCAGGGCGCACGGCGCCCGCAGCGGCCGGAGTCCCTGCGGGCCGTACGCGCCCTGGAGGAGATCCTCCAGCTGCCGGAGGAGTCCCTCATACGGCTGCTCGCGCGGGACGGGGAGGCCCCCGGCCCCGAGCGCCCCGCCGTCCGCTCCTACCGCTCGCTCATGGACGCCTCGGACGTCCTGGACAAGCTCCGCGCCGAGCTGGGCTCCCCGCACGACGGCGGGCTGCACACCCTGGGGCTGCACGAGCACGTCCGCATCGGGGCGCGCCGCGAGCTGCTGGGGCACGAGTCGCACCACATCGTGCGCGCCCACAAGGACGGCGTCGACCGCTTCGTGGCCGTCCACCACGGGGACCCCGGCTGCGACCCGGACCGCACCACGGTGCACGCCCTGGAGAACTGCCGCACGGGCCGTGTGCGCCGGCACCGCGGCACCGGCGTCGTGGCTGCCGAGCTGCTCTTCGACACCCGGCTGCACACGGGCGACACCTTCCTGTTCCGCTACGGCTTCGAGGACGGCACGGCGGACGCCTCCCACGAGTACGTGCGCGGGTTCGGGCACGCGGGCGGGCAGTACGCGCTCCAGGTGAGGTTCGCCGAGGGGGCGCTGCCGGTGCGCTGCCACCGGTTCGCGCAGCACTCGGCGGCCGCGCCGCGCGTCGACCGCCGGGAGCTGCCCCTGAGCGAGCACCACCGGTCGGTGCACATGGTCGAGCCGCGCGTGCGGTCGGGGCTCGTGGGGATCGGGTGGGACTGGGAGTGACCGGCCGGGACCGGGACGGACGCACGCCGGCCGGGAGTGCCGGGCGGGCCCGGGAGCGGGGGACGCCAGCCGGGAGTGCCGGCCGGGTCCGGAAGTGACGGACGCCGGCCGGGGATGCCGGGCGGGCCCGGGAGTGACGGGCGCCGGTCCTGGCCGGTGATCGGTGTCCGGCGCGTCCGGCCGTCCGGCAGGTGTGTGCGGGCGGCTCGACGCGTACGGACGGCCCGGCACGCACGGGCGGACGGCCCGGCACGCACGGGCGGGCGGCCCGGCACGCACGGGCAGGCGGTCCGGCGGGCGGGCGCGGGCGGTCCGCCATGCCGTGCCGCCGGCCGGGGTCAGGCGCTCGGGCCCGCCACGATCCTGCCGTCCTCCGCCCGTACGGCGACCTCCGGGAGGGGGACCGTCGCCGGCTCGTGCAGCACCTCGCCGGTCGTGGCGTCGAACTCGCTGCCGTGGCAGAAGCAGGTCAGCTTCGTCCCCGACAGCTTGCTGATGGGGCACCCCGCGTGCGTGCAGACCGTGCTGTACGCCTTCAGGCCGCCGTCCTGCGCCCGGCTGACGACGACGTTCGCGTCACGGAACAGCTTGGCGCCGCCCTTGGGCACGTCGCTCTCGGCGCCCAGGTCGACCGGCGCGGTCGGACCGGCGGACGCCGCCCGCCCGCCGTCGCCCCCGCCTCCGCACGCGGTCAGGCCGAGTCCGGCGAGAGGGGTCAGGGCCGCGCCGCGCAGAACGGCGCGGCGGCTCGCGGGCGGACGGCCGGGCATGGCGTCTCCACAGGTCGGAAGGGGCGATGACAGTGCGGGACGCACGATACCGGTACGTATCGCTCCGGCTCGGGCGGGGCGGACCCGCCAGGTCCGGATGAGACGTAAACGCTTGCGCAAACGTTTACGTACACCACCCGCCTGGGATACGTTCCCCTGCGACAGCCGGGTGCGGTGGCGACGGCCGCGCACCTGGACCAACGGGTTCCGGCGACTGCGGGGCGGAGGGAGCGGCATGGCCACCATGGCCGACGTGGCGCGGCGCGCGGGGGTGTCCGTGGCCACCGTCTCGCACGTCCTCAACGGCACGCGCCCGGTGCGGCCCGCCACCCGCCGGGCCGTGCTGGACGCCGTCGACGAGCTCGGCTACACGCCCAACACGCTCGCGAGGTCGCTGGTCACCTCGCGCACCCGCTCCATCGGCCTGGCCGTCTCGGCCATCAGCAACCCCTACTTCACCGAGATCCTCCAGGGCGTGGAGGCGGCCGCTCTGGAGCACGGCTACGGCCTGCTGATCGCCGACCCGCACGACGACCCCGTGCACGAGCTCAAGGCCGTGCGGCTGCTGCACGAGCGCCGGGTCGACGGCATGATCGTGGCCCCTTCGGCCGCCCCGGACGGCCTGCTCGGCTACCTGGGCCGGCACGCCGTGCCCACGGTCCTGCTGGACCGGCTGGTCGGCGGCGCGGGCGCCGCCTTCGACCAGGTGTGCGCGGAGAACGCCGAGCCCGTGGCCCGGCTGGTCACCCACCTCGCGGACCTGGGCCACACCCGGATCGGCCTCGTCGCCGGGGCACCGGGCCTGAGCACCACCACCGAGCGGATCAGCGGGTACCGGCACGGGCTCGCGGCCGCCGGGCTCCCCTTCGACGAGCGGCTCCTCGTGCACGGCGACTCCGAGGCGACGGCGGCGCGGCACGCCACCGACGCCCTGCTCTCGCTGGCCGTGCCGCCCGGGGCCCTCGTCACCGCCAACAACGCCATGACCGTCGGCGCCCTGCGCGCCCTGCGCGAGCACGGCCTGTCCGTACCGGACGACCTGGCCCTGTGCTGCTTCGACGACTTCCCCTGGGCGGACCTCCTCTCGCCCGGGCCGACCGCGATCTCCCAGCCCGCGCGGGAGATCGGGGCCTGCGCCGTCCGGTTGCTCCTGGACCGGCTGGCGTCCCCCGGCCGGGCGGCCCGCACCGTGCGGCTGCCCTGCGCCTTCGTCCACCGCAGCTCGTGCGGCTGCCCGGAGAAAGGACCCGTCCTGTGATCGTCGTCGCCGGTGAGGCTCTGATCGACCTGGTGCCGAGGGAGGCGGGGGCGCTCGCCGCCCTCGACCCGCGCCGCGGCGGCGGCCCGTACAACACGGCGCTCGCCCTCGGCCGCCTCGGCTCCCCCGCCGCCTTCTGCTCCCGGGTCTCGCGCGACCCCTTCGGCGAGGCGCTGCTCGACGGCCTGAGGGAGGCGGGCGTCGACGTGGCGTCCGTGCAGCGCGGCGTGGAGCCCACGACGCTCGCCGCGGCCACGCTGGACGCGGGCGGCTCGGCCCGGTACAGCTTCTACGTCGAGGGCACCGCGGACCGGCTGTTCACGGCGCCCGACCGGCTCCCGGAGGGGACGCGGGCGGTGTCCTTCGGCACCTGTTCGCTGGTCCTGGAGCCGGGCGCGAGCGCGTACGAGGAGCTGATGCGCCGGGCCGCCGCGCAGGGCGTGTTCACCGCCCTCGACCCGAACATCCGCGCCGGTCTGATCGCCGACCCGGACGCCTACCGGGCCCGGTTCAAGAGCTGGCTGCCGTCGGTGACGCTGCTGAAGCTGTCCGAGGAGGACGCGCAGTGGCTCGGGGACACCCCGCGCGAGTGGCTGGCCGCGGGCCCCTCGGCCGTGGTGGTCACCCGGGGCGGCGACGGGCTGACGGTCCTCACGCGCGACGGCTCGGAGTACGCCGTCCCGGGCGAGCGGGTGGACGTGGTCGACACGATCGGCGCGGGCGACACGGTGAACGCCGCCCTGCTGCACGGGCTGTCCGCCCGCGGCGCGCTGTCCGCCGACGGCCTGGCGGGCCTCGGCGCCGACGGCTGGCGCGAGCTGCTGACGTTCGCGGCGCGCGCGGCGGCGGTCACCTGCTCGCGTGCGGGCGCCGAGCCCCCGTACGCCCACGAGCTGGGCCTTTGAGGCGCGAGGGCGCGAAGGCACGCGTACGGACGCACCGCGGCCCCGCGGGAGGGTTCCCGTGGGGCCGCGGCGCGTCGGTCGTCGAAGGGGCGGCCGGCAGCAGCCGTGAGGGGCCGGCGGGCGCCTCCTCCCCGGGCCGAACCGCCGTGAGCGGTGCGGGTGCCCGTCCCGGGACGGGCACCCGCACGCCCTCTCAGACCTTGCGCGTCTTCGTGGCGGCCGTCTTCTTCGCGGCCGTCTTCTTCGCGGCCGTCTTCTTGGCGGCGGTCTTCTCGGCGGTGGCCTTCTTGGCCGTGGTGGTCCTGACCGTCGCCGTCCTCTTCGCCGACGCCCCGGCCGCCACGGTCCTGCGCGAGGCGCGCGCGGGCTTCGCCGGGGCGGCGTCGCTGATCCGCTCCGCGCCCAGGATCTCCCGCAGGAACTTGCCGGTGTGGCTGGCGGGCTCACCGGCGACCTGCTCGGGCGTGCCCTCGGCGACGACGACGCCACCGCCGCTGCCGCCCTCGGGACCCATGTCGACGATCCAGTCGGCGGTCTTGATGACGTCGAGGTTGTGCTCGATGACGATGACCGAGTTGCCCTTGTCGACCAGGCCCGACAGCACCTTGATCAGCTTGCTGATGTCCTCGAAGTGCAGACCCGTGGTCGGCTCGTCGAGCACGTACACCGTGCGCCCGGTGGAGCGCTTCTGCAGTTCGCTCGCGAGCTTCACGCGCTGCGCCTCGCCACCGGAGAGGGTCGGCGCGGACTGGCCGAGCCGGACGTAGCCGAGACCGACGTCGTTCAGCGTCCTCAGGTGACGGGCGATCGCGGGCACCGCCTCGAAGAAGCCGAGGGCCTCCTCGATCGGCATGTCCAGGACCTCGGCGATGGACTTGCCCTTGTAGTGGACCTCCAGGGTCTCCCGGTTGTATCGCGCCCCGTGGCAGACCTCGCAGGGGACGTACACGTCCGGCAGGAAGTTCATCTCGATCTTGATGGTGCCGTCGCCCGAGCAGTTCTCGCAGCGGCCGCCCTTGACGTTGAAGGAGAAGCGGCCCGGCTGGTAGCCGCGCACCTTCGCCTCGGTCGTCTCCGCGAACAGCCGGCGGACGTGGTCGAAGACGCCGGTGTACGTCGCCGGGTTCGACCGAGGTGTGCGGCCGATGGGCGACTGGTCGACGTGCACGACCTTGTCGACGAGGTCGTCGCCCTCCACGCGCGTGTGCCGTCCGGGGACGGTGCGGGCGCCGTTCAGCTCGCGCGCCAGGTGCGTGTACAGGATGTCGTTGACCAGCGTGGACTTGCCGGAGCCCGACACGCCCGTGACGGCCGTGAGGACGCCGAGCGGGAACGACACGTCGATGTTCCGGAGGTTGTTCTCCTTGGCGCCGTGCACGGTGAGCCGGCGGTCCGGGTCCACGGGGCGGCGGGCGTCCGGGACCGGGATGGACCTCTTCCCGGACAGGTACTGCCCGGTCATCGACTCGTCGTTGTCCAGCAGCTCCTTCAACGTGCCGCTGTGGACGACCTTGCCGCCGTGCTCGCCCGCGCCGGGGCCGATGTCGACGACCCAGTCGGCGACCTTGATCGTGTCCTCGTCGTGCTCGACGACGATGAGCGTGTTGCCCATGTCGCGCAGCCGGACCAGGGTCTCGATCAGCCGGTGGTTGTCGCGCTGGTGCAGGCCGATGGAGGGCTCGTCGAGGACGTAGAGCACGCCGACGAGGCCGGAGCCGATCTGCGTGGCCAGGCGGATGCGCTGCGCCTCGCCGCCGGAGAGGGTGCCCGCCGCGCGGTTCAGCGACAGGTAGTCGAGGCCGACGTCGACCAGGAACCGCAGCCGTTCGTTGACCTCCTTCAGGACGCGCTCGGCGATCTTCTTGTCGCGCGCGTTGAGCTCCATCCGGCCCAGGAACTCCGCGCAGTCGCTGATGGACATCGCGGAGACCTCGGCGATCGACTTCCCCTCGACCGTGACCGCGAGGACGATCGGCTTCAGGCGCGTGCCCTCGCAGGTGGGGCAGGGCACCTCGCGCATGTAGCCCTCGAAGCGCTCGCGGCTGGTGTCGCTCTCGGCCTCGCTGTGCCGGCGCTTCACGAACGGCACGGCGCCCTCGAAGGACGTCGTGTACACGCGCTCGCGGCCGTAGCGGTTGCGGTAGCGCACCTCGACCTGCGTCTTGTGCCCGTACAGCAGGGCCTTCTTCGCGCGCTGCGGGAGACCGGCGAAGGGGATGTCGGTCCGGAAGCCCAGCGCGTCCGCCAGCGCGCCGATGAGCCGGCCGAAGTACTCCTTGGTGTGCCCGTGCGACCAGGGGTGGATGGCGCCCTCGTCCAGGGACTTGTCCTCGTCCGGGACGATCAGCTCGGGGTCGACCTCCATGCGCGTGCCGATGCCGGTGCACTCGGGGCAGGCGCCGAAGGGCGAGTTGAAGGAGAAGGAGCGGGGCTCCAGCTCCTCGAAGGACAGGTCGTCGTACGGGCAGTAGAGGTGCTCCGAGTACATGCGCTCGCGCTCGGGGTCGTCCTCGGGGAGGTCGACGAAGTCGAGCACCACCATGCCGCCGGACAGGCCGAGCGCGGTCTCCACGGAGTCCGTCAGCCGGCGCTTGGCGGAGTCCTTCACCGTGAGGCGGTCGACGACCACCTCGATGGTGTGCTTCTCCTGCTTCTTCAGCGTCGGCGGGTTGGTCAGCTGGACCGTCTCGCCGTCGACCCGGGCGCGGCTGTAGCCCTTGGTCTGGAGGTCGGCGAAGAGGTCGACGAACTCGCCCTTGCGCTCGCGCACCAGCGGCGACAGCACCTGGAAGCGGCTGCCCTCGGGCAGCGCCAGGACCTTGTCCACGATGGCCTGCGGCGACTGGCGCGAGATGGGGCGGCCGCACTCGGGGCAGTGCGGCTTGCCGATGCGCGCGAAGAGCAGGCGGAGGTAGTCGTAGACCTCGGTGATGGTGCCGACCGTGGAGCGCGGGTTGCGCGAGGTCGACTTCTGGTCGATCGAGACGGCCGGGGACAGGCCCTCGATGAAGTCGACGTCGGGCTTGTCCATCTGGCCGAGGAACTGCCGGGCGTACGAGGAGAGCGACTCCACGTAGCGCCGCTGGCCCTCGGCGAAGATCGTGTCGAACGCGAGCGAGGACTTGCCCGACCCGGACAGACCCGTGAAGACGATGAGCGAGTCGCGCGGGAGGTCGAGCGAGACATTCTTGAGGTTGTGCTCGCGCGCGCCACGGACGATGAGACGGTCGGCCACGCCGGTCCGCACCTTTCTAGAGAGAAGTGACAGGGGCCGGGGCCCCCGTCTCTCACAGACTAGGGGGAGCCACTGACAGCGCCGGTCGGTTTCTTCCGGTGACAACAGTCCCGGGTCTTCCAGCATGCCCGACGCCGGAACCGAGCTTATAGCACGTGCATTCGATTTACGGGTATTCCCGGCCCGCTTCACCCGAAGGTGTGGCGCGGCTATCGTCGGCGTCCATGACCGATCACGCACGCGACCTGGAGTCTGTACGGCGGGCGACCGAGCGGCTGCTCAGCGCAGCCGCCCGCTTGGACAACGCCGGTGTGACCGAGCCGTCACGGCTGCCCGGCTGGACCCGCGGCCACGTCCTGGCCCACCTGTCCCGGAACGCGGACGCCCTGGCGGAGGTGTTCGCGGGACGCCCGATGTACGCCTCCCCCGAGGCGCGGGACGCCGACATCGAGCGGGACGCGCCGCGCCCGCTCGCCGCGCACCTCGCCGACCTGCGGGAGAGCGCGGACCGCCTGCGGGAGGCGGAGGCGGCGACCGCGGACTGGTCCCGCACGGTGGAGCTGCGCAACGGCGTGACCGACGTCGCCTCCCGGGTGCCGTTCCGGCGCTGGGCCGAGGTCGAGCTGCACCACGTCGACCTGGACGCCGGTTACGAACTGGAGGACCTTCCGGAGGAGTTCACCGACCGGGAGATCGCCTTCCTGGCGGAGCGGTTCGACGGGCACCCGGAGGTGCCCCCGGTGCGCCTCGACGCCGGGGACGGCCGCTCCTGGACCACCGGCGGCGGGGCCGGGGGCGGCACCGTCGGGGTGCGCGGGACGGCCGCCGACCTCCTGGGCTGGCTCTCCGGCCGCCGCGACGGCAGCGCGCTGGACGTCACCGGAGGGCTGCTGCCCGTCCTGCCCCCGCTATAGGCTGACGCCATGACGTACAGCGGAGCGGTGAGGGTCGGTGGCCCTGCGGACGTGCACGAACTGCGGGACCTGATCATCACGAAGGTCGCGGTCGGGCCGATGGACAACAACGCCTATCTGCTGCGCTGCCGCGCCACGGACGAGCAGTTGCTGATCGACGCGGCCAACGACGCCGGGACGCTGCTCTCGACGGTCGGCGCCGACGGCCTGGTCTCGGTCGTCACCACCCACCAGCACGGCGACCACTGGCAGGCGCTGGAGGAGGTCGTGGCGGCCACCGGCGCGCGCACGTACGCGGGACGGGACGACGCGAACGGCATCCCGGTCCCCACGGACGTCCTCGTCGACGACGGCGACACGATCCGCGTGGGGAACGTGGAGCTGACCGCCCGGCACCTGGTCGGGCACACGCCGGGCTCGATCGCCCTGGTCTACGACGACCCGCACGGGCACCCGCACGTCTTCACCGGGGACTGCCTCTTCCCCGGCGGCGTGGGCAACACCCGCAAGGACCCGGAGGCGTTCGCGAGCCTGATCCGCGACGTGGAGACGAAGATCTTCGACGCCCTGCCGGACGAGACGTGGGTCTACCCGGGGCACGGCGACGACACGACGCTGGGCGACGAGCGCCCGCACCTGCCGGAGTGGCACGCGCGGGGCTGGTGAGCGGTCCGCCGGCACGGCGGCCGGGCCGGCGCGGCCGTGCGCGCGCCGGCCGCACGCCCGCGGCCGCCGCTCTCCGGCAGAACCGTCGGGACCGGCGCCTGCCACTCCCCCGAGGGACCGCCCCGGCCCCTCGCCGGGCCTCTCAGGCCCCGGCCCTCCCCGGCCCGGCCAGCGCGGCGACCCGGTCCACCGCGAACGCGTACCCCTGCACGCCGCAGCCCGCGATCACGCCGTCGGCGCGCAGCGAGACGTACGAGTGGTGGCGGAACGCCTCCCGCTTGTGGATGTTGGAGATGTGGACCTCGACGACCGGCAGGCCGTCGCAGGTGTTGAGGGCGTCCAGGATCGCCACGGAGGTGTGCGAGTAGGCCCCGGGGTTGATGACGACGCCGCAGTGGTTCAGGCGCGCCTCATGGATCCAGTCGACCAGGACGCCCTCGTGGTTGGACTGCCGGAAGTCGACCGTGGCGCCGTGCGCGTCCGCCGTCTTCCTGCACAGCGCCTCGACGTCGGCGAGGGTCTCGGAGCCGTAGATCTCCGGCTGCCGCGCACCGAGCAGGTTCAGGTTGGGGCCGTTGAGGATCATGATCGGGGCGCTGGCGACGGTCTGGGGCACGGTTCCTCCGGTCCTGCTGGTCAGGGGCTGCGCCGCTCCGCTGTGCCGGAGCCGCGCCGCGGGCTGCTGCCCGGACCCGGTTTATCACGGTGCGCGGGGACGGCGGCCGCCCGTACCCTCCGGTCATGGCCCTGCCCGACTCCCCGTCCGCGACCGGTCACGGCGTCCGGGACGACGGCGTCCGGGACGCCCCGGACGTCCGGTTGCCCGCGTACCCGCCCAAGCCGGTCCCCGGCGACCGGATCGCCGTGGTCTCGCCGTCCGCCGGGCTGCCCGGCCTGTTCCCGCTCCCCTACGAGCTGGGCCTGGAGCGGCTGCACACGGAGTACGGGCTCGAACCGGTCGAGTACCCCGCCACCCGCGCCATGGGGGCGACCCCGCGGGAGCGCGCCGACGACCTCCACGCGGCGTTCGCGGACCCGTCGGTGAAGGCCGTGATCGCGAGCATCGGCGGCGACGACCAGATCACCGTGCTGCCGCTCCTCGACCGGGAGCTGATCCGCGCGCGCCCCAAGCCGTTCTTCGGCATGAGCGACAACACGAACCTGCTCGCGTACCTGTGGAACTGCGGCGTCGTCGGCTACCACGGCGCCTCCGTGATGTGCGAGCTCGGCCGCCCCGGCGCGATGGACCCGCTGACGGCGGAGTCACTGCGGGCCGCCCTGTTCACCTCCGGGCCGTACGAACTGCGCCCCGCCGCCCGCTTCCGCGAGGTGGACCTCCCCTGGGAGGACCCGGCGACCTTCGCCCGCGCGCCGGAGACCGAGCCGGGCTCCGGCTGGACCTGGCACCGGCCGGACCGCGTCGTCGAGGGCCGCTCCTGGGGCGGGAACGTGGAGATCCTGTCCTGGCTGCTGATGGCGGACCGCGAGATCGCCCGCGATGCGTCCGTGTACGACGGCTGCGTGCTGTTCCTGGAGACCTCCGAGGACATGCCGCGCGCGGACGACGTCTTCCGGATCCTGCGCAGCATGGGCGAGCGCGGACTGCTCCAGCGCTTCCGTGCCCTGCTGATGGGGCGCCCCAAGGCGTGGTCCTTCGAGCGGCCGCTCGCCCCCGCGGCCCGGGCCCGCTACGTGCGCGACCAGCACGAGGCCGTCCTGCGGGCCGTGGACGCGTACGCCCCGGACATGACGGTGGTCCTCGACGTGGACCTCGGGCACACCGATCCGCAGCTGGTGATCCCCTACGGGGGCACCGTGCGCGTGGACGGCCCGGCCCGGCGCGTCACGGTCACGTACTGACGCCGGGCGGGCGCCCCCGCACCCCCGCACGCCCCACCCGAGCCCGTGACCCTGCGTGACCGCCGCAGGTTGAACCGGCATGCACGATGTACGCGGAGTGAAGACGCCGTCCATGCCGCGGCTGGCGGCCGCCTCGCTCGCCGGGACCGCGATCGAGTTCTACGACTTCTTCGTCTACGGGACGGCCGCCGCGCTCGTCCTCGGGCCGCTGTTCTTCCCGACGTTCTCTCCGGTGGCCGGGGTGCTGGCCGCCTTCGGGACGTTCGGCGTGGGCTTCGTGGCGCGGCCGCTCGGCTCCGTCCTGTTCGGGCACGTCGGGGACCGGCACGGGCGCAGACCGGTCCTCGTCGCCTCGCTGCTGCTGACCGGCGCCGCGACCGTCGCCGTCGGCTGCGTGCCGACGTACGCCTCCATCGGGACGGCCGCTCCCGTACTGCTGCTCGTGCTGCGGTTCCTGCAGGGGCTCGGGCTGGGCGGCGAGTGGGGCGGGGCCGTGCTGCTGACCGCCGAGCACGCCCCGGCCGGGCGGCGCGGGCTGTGGGCGAGCTTCCCGCAGATCGGCCCCGCGCTGGGGTTCGTGCTGGCCAACGGCGTGATGCTGGTGCTCTCGGCGACGCTCACGGACGCGCAGTTCGCGGCCTGGGGCTGGCGGATCCCGTTCTGGGCGGCGGGCGTGCTCGCCGTGGCCGGGCTGTGGCTGCGCTCGTCGCTCGTCGAGAGCCCGCAGTTCCTGCGCATCGAGCAGCCCGCGCGCGTGCCGGTCGCCGAGGTGCTGCGCGATCACTGGCGGCTGGTCCTGCTGACGGCCGGGGCGCTCGCGGTCGGGTACGCCGTCTTCTACTCGGTGACGACGTGGTCCCTCGCCCACGCGACCGAGCGCCTCGGGGTGAGCCGCACCGTCATGCTGGCGTGCATCATGGCCGCCGTGGTGGTGAAGGGGGCGCTCACCCCGGTGTTCGCACTCCTGGGCGACCGGTTCGGGCGGCGGCCGCTGTGCCTGGCCGGCAGCGCCGCGGCCGCCCTGTGGATGTTCCCGATGGTCGCCCTGCTGTCGACCGGCGAGCCGCCGCTGATGTTCCTCGGCTTCCTGGTGGCGATGCTCGCGTTCATCACCATGTTCGCCGTGATCGCCGCCTATCTGCCGGAGCTGTACGAGCCCCGGGTGCGCTGCACGGGGGCCGCCGTGGGCTACAACCTGGGCGGGGTGCTCGGCGGCGCGCTGACCCCGATCGTGGCGACGGCCGTGGCGCACGGCGAACGGGTCCCCTGGGGCGTGGCCGCGTACCTGACGGGCATCGCGCTGCTGAGCCTGGGCTGCTTCGCGCTGCTGCCGGAGACCCGGCCGGTGCGGGTGGCGGCGGCGGAGACGGGGGCCACCACGGGGTAGGCCCGGACGGGAAAGGGGTGGTGGGGGGCGGGGCGGGGGCCGGGGGAACGGCCTTACGGGTTGGCCGCCAGCTCCAGGTACGCCGCGAACACCACGAGATGCACGCCGCCCTGGAGCAGGGTCGCGCGTCCCGGCACCACCGTCAGCGAGCCGACCACGACGGTCAGCGCGAGCAGCACCATATGGGTGGCGCCGAGCCCGAGGACGAGCGGCCCGGAGAGCCAGACGGAGGCCAGGGCGACCGCGGGGATGGTCAGGCCGATGCTGGCCATCGCCGAGCCCAGGGCGAGGTTCAGGCTGGTCTGCACCCGGTCACGGCGGGCCGCGCGCAGCGCCGCGATGGTCTCGGGAAGCAGGACGAGCAGGGCGATGACCACGCCGACGACGGCCTGCGGCAGCCCGGCCGCGGCGACGCCCGACTCGATGGTGGGCGAGACGCCCTTGGCCAGCCCGACCACGCCCACGAGGGCGAGCCCGAGCAGGCAGAGACTCACCACGGCGGTGCGGGTGGTCGGCTCCTCGGCGTGCTCGTCCGCGGCGATCACCTCGCCCTGCCGGGTGATCGGCAGGAAGTAGTCGCGGTGGCGCACGGTCTGGGTCGCCACGAACAGCCCGTACAGGACCAGTGAGGCCAGGGCCGCGAAGGTGAGCTGGACCGTGGAGAACTCGGGTCCCGGCTTACTGGTGGTGAAGGTGGGGACGACCAGACTGAGCGTGGCCAGTGTGGCGACCGTCGCGAGGGCGGCACCCGTGCCCTCGGGGTTGAAGACCGCGACCCCGTGCCGGAGCGAGGTGACGAGCAGGCTCAGGCCGACGATACCGTTGCAGGTGATCATCACTGCCGCGAAGACCGTGTCGCGGGCGAGGGTCGCGCTCTTGTCCCCTCCGTCGGCCATCAACGTGACGATCAGGGCCACTTCGATGATCGTGACGGCGACGGCGAGGACGAGGGAGCCGAAGGGCTCCCCGACGCGGTGCGCGATCACCTCGGCGTGGTGGACGGCCGACAGGACGGCCGCGGCGAGCACCAGCGTCACCAGGGCGACCAGCGGCCCGGGCAGGTCGCGGCCCCAGGTGAGGACGAGCAGGACGACCGCGACCACCGGGACACCGGTCGTCCACTGCAGCGCGGGGGACCGGAGGTGGACGGGCATGCAGCGATCGTCGCAGAGGTGAACGGGCCCCGCACCCCGGCCGGACGGCGCCCCGGACTCGCCCGCCACGCCACGCTCCGGAACGCCGGAAGCGGTACCCGGCGCCGTGCCGCGTACCGCTTCCCCGCCCGTCGGACCCCGGCCTCCGGGGTCCGGCGCGGCTAGGCGTCGATGTCCTGCCCGCTCCTCTTCGCGGACTCCTGGGCCTCCGCCTCCTTCTTGGAGGCGATCAGGCTGGTGATCGTCGTGACGACCAGGACGGCGCAGATCACGCCCAGGGAGACCGGGATGGAGATCTCGGGGACGTGGACCCCGGACTCGTGCAGCGCGTGCAGCACCAGCTTCACGCCGATGAAGCCGAGGATCACCGACAGGCCGTAGCTGAGGTGGACCAGCTTCTTGAGCAGTCCGCCGATGAGGAAGTACAGCTGGCGCAGACCCATCAGGGCGAACGCGTTGGCCGTGAAGACGATGTACGGGTCCTGCGTGAGGCCGAAGATCGCCGGGATCGAGTCCAGCGCGAAGAGCACGTCGGTGGTGCCGATCGCGAGCATGACGACCAGCATCGGGGTCATGACCCGCTTGCCGTTCTGCTCGATCCACAGCTTCGTGCCGTGGTACCGGTCCGCCACGCCGAAGCGCCGCTCGGCGGCCTTGAGCAGCCGGTTCTCCTCGTACTCCTCGTCCTCCTCGTCGGCCCTTGCCTCCTGGATCAGCTTCCAGGCCGTGTAGATGAGGAAGGCGCCGAAGATGTAGAAGACCCACGAGAAGCTCGCGAGGATGGCGGCGCCCGCGGCGATGAAGACGGCCCGCAGCACGAGCGCGATCAGGACGCCGACGAGCAGGACGCGCTGCTGGTACTGCGACGGCACCGCGAACTTCGTCATGATCAGGACGAAGACGAAGAGGTTGTCGACGCTCAGCGACTTCTCGGTGATGAAGCCCGCGAAGAACTCGCCGGACGGCTGCCCCCCTCCGAAGATGAACAGCCCCAGGCCGAACAGACACGCCAGGGTGATCCAGACGACCGTCCAGATACCTGCTTCCTTGATCGACACGTCGTGGGGCTTGCGGCCGATGAAGAAGTCGACCGCGATGAGGGCCACCAGGCCCACGATCGTCAGAACCCACAGGGTCAGGGATACATCCACTGCGCCTCCGGCAGTACGTAACGGCATGTACAGCGTCGTCGCTGCCGGAGGTCTCTTCCACCCGGGACGCGCGGGACGCGGGATGCGCCGTGCGTCGCGGGCCGACGCCCCGGGATCCGGTCGGATCCGTACTGACGGGTGCGCCGCAGTTGTCAGGGAGTACTCCCCTCCGCACGGACAACAGTACCCGCTTCACCAAGGAAAGGTAAAGTATTCAGTAAAGAAAGATACAAACCTGCTGCTCAGAACCGGTTTGTAAAACCTTGACAGTTCGTCGGAGCGTGTCAGCGGCCCCACGAGCGGCGGGTCTCGGCGAGCCGGGTCAGCACCTGTTCCAGCACCTGGCTGCCGGGCGGCACGAGCGCCGGCTCGTACGTCCACGCATGCCCCACCCAGGGGTCGATCAGATGGTCGTCGGCGACCGGCGTCAGCCGCAGCAGCGAGCGCCAGAGCGGGTCGAGCAGCGGCCCGTACGCGGCGGCGTCCTCCCGGTCGGCCACCAGCATCAGGTGCACGCCGACCGCCGGGCCCTCGTCCGCGAGGTAGCGCAGCCGGGTCACGGCGCGGTCGTCGAAGCCGTGCGGGAAGTCGTTGACGATCAGCAGCTGTGCGGCGGTGTCCAGGCCCGGCGGCAGGGCGTCGGCCGCGCCGCCGCGCACCGCCATCTGCACCAGGTCGACGCGCTCGGTGAGCCGGGTCAGGACGTCGTCCACCCCGGCGGCCCCGGTGGCCGGCGCTCCGGCGAGCACGCCGGTGCGCACGAGGGGCGCGAGGGAGGGGGCGCCGGCACCGGCGGCGTCGACGACGTGCACGGCGAACTCGCCCGGCGGGTGCACCGCGAGCAGCCGCGCCGCGTGCGCCACCGCCGTGTCCATGGCGAGCCGGCGCACCGTACCGGAATCGGCGGACATCCCCTCCGGCGACGCGGCGCGCCCGCTGTCGATCCACAGGCCGCGTTCGAGGGGCAGCCGGACCAGCATCGGGATGCGCAGGCCGCCGCTCTCGGGCAGCCGCAGATCGCCCAGGCGCAGGGCCATGGGCAGCTCCATGGGCACCCGGTAGCCGTGCCAGACCGGGTTGTCCCAGCCCGCGTACGCCGGCGGGAGGGCGGGCTCGACGACCTCCGCCTCGGCGGTGAGCTGGGCGAGGTCGCGGTCCAGGGCCTCCCTGGCCCGGTCGACGAGCTGGTCGTGCTTCGCGCGCGCCGCCTCCCGCGCGGCGTCGCCCCGGCCGCCGATACGGCTGCGCGGGTCGGACAGGACCTTGTCGAGCTCCTGCTCCCTGCGCGACTCGGCGAAGTCGACGGCGCTGCGGTACGCCGCCGTGGCGCGGGCCAGGTCCTCGAACATGCCCCACACCTGGTTGTAGAGCCGCTCGTCCATGGACCAGCCGGTCGCGTCGCCCGCGACGGGCCGTGCGGGCCCGTCCGGGCCGGTCTGCGGTGCGGCCGGCTGAGGCGTCGGGGCCGCGGCGGGGCGCCGTCCCGGATGGCTGTAGTCGATGCGGCCGCCACCGGGTCCGGCCGCGGCGGCCGGGGCGGACCGCCCGGTTCCCGCGGGGTGCCCGGGCTGCGGGGCGGCGGGGTCCGGCTGCCGGGGAGCCGCGGGCCCGGTGGGGTCCGCGGGGCGGCCGGGCTGCGGGGTGCCGGACGCCGGGGTGCTCTGGGGACCGCACGGGGAGCCGGGCGGCTGCGGAGGAACCGGCTGGGGCGGTACGGGGCCGGGCGCGCCGTGCGGCGTGGCGCCGCCCTGGTCGGATGCGGCCGCCGGTGCCGCCGGCTGCCGCAGCAGGTCGCTGCTCCCGGCGGGGTGCGGCGCGGGCACCGAGCGGGCGATCCCCCGGGCCACCGCCTCGTGGACGTCCCCGGCGATCCGGTGGGCCCGGTCCGCCAGGCCCAGGTCGGTGAGGAGCTCGGCGAGGCCGCCCGCGTACCCCTGGCCGACGGCGCGCACCTTCCACGCGCCCTGTCTGCGGTAGAGCTCCAGCGCGACGACGGCCGTCTCGGAGTCGAGTCCGGTGACGGTGTAACTGGCGATCCCGGTGCCGTCGACTCCGGTGACCGCGACGAACGGGGCCGCGACGGCGCCGAAGCGGGCCGGGCCGCCGGCACCGGAGGGCAGGGCGAGCAGCACGTCGACCCGGTGCACGGCCTCGGGGAGGACGTCCAGGTCGACCGCGAGGCGGTGGTCGGCGGCGGCCTGCCGGGAGACCTCCAGACCGGGCAGTACGGGCGCCCCGGGGTGGGCCACCTGTTCGGGTCCGGCGGCCCTGCCGTGCTCGTCGCAGAGCACGGCGCCCGCCACGACCGGTCCGCCGGCCGACACCCGGATCTCCAGTCGGGCCCGGGAGAGCGGATGGTTCTGCCCCCGGACCAGTTCGGCCGTCATCGCCTTCGTCCCCCCCGTCGCTCTCGCGCCGCTCGGCCGGCCGCCTACAGGTGCGGCAGGATCGCCGGCATCAGGTCCTGGAAGGTGCGGCCGTTGGCCGGGGTGCCGAGGGCGGTCATCTGCCAGCCCTGGCCCGCGCGGTGCACCTTCGCCATGATCTGCGCCGTGTACTGGCCGCCGCCGGCCAGGGTGTAGCGGGCCAGCTCCTGGCCGTTGGTCTCGTCGACCAGGCGGCAGAACGCGTTCTGCACCTCCTGGAACGTCTGGCCCGTGAAGGAGTTGACGGTGAAGACGATCTGGTCGATGTGGACCGGGACGCGCGCGAGGTCCACGAGGACGGCCTCGTCGTCGCCGCCCTGGCCCGCGCCGCCGACCAGGTTGTCGCCGGTGTGCCGCACGGAGCCGTCGTCGCTGACGAGGTGGCGGAAGAACACCACGTCGACCGGCTGCTTGTCGGCGAACAGCACGGCGGAGGCGTCGAGGTCGATCTCCCGGGTGCGCGAGCCGAACAGGCCGCGCCGCGGGGCCGCCTGCCAGCCGAGCCCCATGCGCACCGCGGTCAGGGTGCCCCCGTCGTTCTTCTGCAGACTGATGGCCTGACCCTTGGTCATGTTGACCGTCACGTGCCGTCCCCTCTCGTGCCGTTCCCCTGTTGCCGCACGTCGTGCGGTTGACCAGAACCCTACGCAGCGGCGCCGACGGTGCCGTAGCTCACGTCGCACTTTGTGTCGGTCTTGCAACACAGCCCGCGTACGCGCCGGGCACCCGTACACGCGGTGCGGGCGGGCCCGGGAGAGCCCGCCCGCACGTGGGCCGTTCCGCCGGGAGCCGTACCGTTCTACCCGTCAGGCCGGTCAGGCCGGTCAGGCCGGTCAGGCCGGTCAGGCCGGTCAGGCCGGTCAGGCCGGTCAGGCCCGGAATCCTACGGTCCGGCCGCCGGGCCGGTCGGGAGCCGTACGGCCCGGCCGGTCAGGCCAGGCCCGCCTCCTTCATCTGGCGCAGCTCCTTCTTCATCTCCGACACCTCGTCGCGCAGCCGGGCGGCGATCTCGAACTGCAGGTCCGCGGCGGCGGCCCGCATCCGGTTCGTCAGGTCCTCGATCTGCCCGGCGAGCTCGGCCGCCGGCCGGTCGGTCGGCACCGCTGCCTTGCCCTTCGCGGCCTTCGTGCCCTTGCCTGCCTTGCCGAGCGCCGGGACCGGGGCCTTCGCGCCCTTGCCGTCCTTGGACTGGCGGTAGCCCGTGCCGAGCAGCTGCTCCGTGTCGACGTCCTCGCGGGCGATCTGCGACACGATGTCGTTGATCTTCTTGCGGAGCGGCTGCGGGTCGATGCCCCGCTCCTTGTTGTACGCGATCTGCTTCTCCCGGCGCCGGTTGGTCTCGTCGATGGCCTTCTCCATCGCCGGGGTGATCTTGTCGGCGTACATGTGGACCTGGCCGGAGACGTTGCGCGCCGCGCGGCCGATGGTCTGGATCAGGGAGGTCCCGGAGCGCAGGAAGCCCTCCTTGTCGGCGTCGAGGATCGCCACCAGGGAGACCTCGGGCAGGTCGAGGCCCTCCCGCAGGAGGTTGATGCCGACCAGGACGTCGTACTCACCGGCCCGCAGCTCGCGCAGCAGCTCCACGCGGCGCAGCGTGTCCACGTCGCTGTGGAGGTAGCGCACCTGGATGCCGAGCTCCAGGAAGTAGTCCGTGAGGTCCTCGGCCATCTTCTTGGTGAGCGTGGTGACCAGGACGCGCTCGTCCCGCTCGGTGCGGGTGCGGATCTCGTGCACCAGGTCGTCGATCTGGCCCTCGGTGGGCTTGACCACGACCTCGGGGTCGACGAGGCCGGTGGGGCGGATGATCTGCTCGACGTGCCCGTCCGCGCGCGAGAGCTCGTACTGCCCGGGGGTCGCCGACAGGTAGACGGTCTGGCCGATGCGCTCCTGGAACTCCTCCCACTTCAGCGGGCGGTTGTCCAGCGCCGAGGGCAGCCGGAAGCCGTGGTCGACGAGCGTGCGCTTGCGGGAGGCGTCGCCCTCGTACATGGCGCCGATCTGGGGCACGGTGACGTGCGACTCGTCGATGACGAGCAGGAAGTCGTCGGGGAAGTAGTCGAGCAGCGTGTTCGGCGGGGAGCCGGGCTCGCGGCCGTCGAAGTGCATCGAGTAGTTCTCCACGCCGGAGCAGGTGCCGATCTGGCGGAGCATCTCGATGTCGTACGTGGTGCGCATGCGCAGCCGCTGGGCCTCCAGGAGCTTGCCCTGCTTGTCCAGGACGGCGAGGCGCTCCTCCAGCTCCTTCTCGATGTCGTTGACGGCCCGCTCCAGGCGCTCCGGGCCCGCCACGTAGTGGGACGCGGGGAAGACGTAGAGCTGCTGGTCGTCGCTGATGACCTCGCCGGTGAGGGGGTGCAGCGTGGACAGCGCCTCGATCTCGTCGCCGAACATCTCGATGCGGACGGCCAGCTCCTCGTAGACCGGGAAGATCTCGATGGTGTCGCCGCGGACGCGGAAGGTGCCGCGGGCGAAGGCCAGGTCGTTGCGCGTGTACTGGATGTCGACGAAGCGGCGCAGCAGCTCGTCCCGGTCGATCTCGTCGCCCACCCGCAGGGGGACCATGCGGTCCACGTACTCCTGCGGCGTGCCCAGGCCGTAGATGCAGGAGACGGAGGCGACCACGACGACGTCGCGGCGGGTGAGCAGCGAGTTCGTCGCGGAGTGGCGCAGCCGCTCGACCTCCTCGTTGACCGAGGAGTCCTTCTCGATGTAGGTGTCCGACTGCGGGACGTACGCCTCGGGCTGGTAGTAGTCGTAGTACGAGACGAAGTATTCGACGGCGTTGTTCGGCAGCAGCTCGCGGAACTCGTTGGCCAGCTGGGCGGCCAGCGTCTTGTTGGGCGCCAGCACGAGCGTGGGGCGCTGGAGCTTCTCGATCATCCACGCGGTGGTCGCCGACTTGCCGGTGCCGGTCGCGCCGAGCAGGACGACGTCCTTCTCACCCGCGCGGACGCGCCGCTCGAGCTCGGCGATGGCGGTCGGCTGGTCGCCGCTGGGCTGGTAGGGGCTGACGACCTCGAAGGGTGCCACCGTGCGTTCGATCTTGGTTACGGGCCGCATGCCATCCACCGTACGACCCCGCACTGACAACCGGCTCCGGTCACCAGTTCTGCGGGCTGCGGGAGCCGGGGTGCCGGGCGGTGCCGCGGCGGCGCAGCCGACGGGCCGGGGTGCGGCGCGCGGTGTGCGCGACGGCCGTGTGGGCGGGGATGCCGGGCCTGCGGTCGACGGGGGCGCGGTCGGCCCCGCCCGTGACGACGGCCGGGTCGAAGATCACCACGACGCCGGCCAGGACCAGGAAGACGAGGGGGCCGACCATCATGGGCGCCAGCAGGGCCGCGGCCGACTCCCCGGCCGGGTCGCCCGCGGCGCGGTGCAGGTGGACGTCGAGCGCGGCCATGCCGGTGTAGTGCATGCCCGTGACGGCCAGCCCCATGACGAGGCTGGCGCCGATGCTCCACAGGAGGCCCTTGGACTGCCCGGTCGCCCACAGGGCTGCGGTCGCGGCGACGACGGCGATGACGACCGACGCGGCGACGGTCAGGGTGTTGTACTCCAGCGTCCCGTTGAGACGCATACCGGCCATTCCCAGATAGTGCATCGACGCGATCCCCAGGCCGGTGACCGCACCGGCCGTGAACAGGGCCCTTCCCGACGCGCCCCAGTAGCCGGCGATGAAGATGCCGATGCCGACCATGCCGATGCCGACGGCCAGGCTCGCGAAGGTGATCAGCTCGTCGTAGTGGACCGGGGTCTGCACGACGCTGAACCCCATCATCGCGACGAAGTGCATCGTCCACACGCCGGAGCCGATCGCCGCCGAGCCGAGCGCCAGCCAGCCAGCCCGCCGGCGCCCTGCGGCCTGGAGGGACCGTGCGGTGCAGCGCAGGCCGAGCGCCCCGCCCAGGCAGGCCATGACGTACGCGACCAGCGGCGTGACGAGTCCATAGCTGAATCCGTCGACGGTGCCCTGCATGCGCGGCCGCCCTCCCGCTTGTCGCGTCCCTGAACCCTCTTGTGCCCTCTCGCCCCTGGATCACCGGAGGGCACCCGGGGTGAGGCAGACAGTACGACCCGCCGGGGAACGCACGAACGAGTTTTCGGCAAAGAATCACGCGCTTGCCTCACTTGTGAGGCACCAGTGTGCGTGTTTGGTCAAGTCCATGCAATTACGGCCACCCGACGCCCTCGAAACATGACATTCCGCTGCCACCCTGGAACGGTCCGTGATCGTTCGACGCGAGGAGTACGTATGAACGCGCGCGCTGCCGCCGCCACGGTCACCGCCTTCCTGGGGGCCGTGACCCTCGTCCTCGGTTCCTCGCCCGCACAGGCGGCGACCGGGTCCGGGACGCTGATCGTCGCGCACCGCGGGGCCTCCGCCTACGCACCGGAGAACACCCTGGCCGCCGTCGACAAGGCGGCCGAACTCGGCTTCCGCTGGGTGGAGAACGACGTCCAGCGCACCAGGGACGGCGAGCTGGTCGTCATCCACGACGACAACCTGAAGCGCACGACCGACGCGGAGGAGCTCTACCCGGACCGGGCCCCGTGGAAGGTGAAGGACTTCACCGCGGCGGAGATCGCGCGCCTGGACGCCGGCAGCTGGTTCGGCGCGCAGTACGCGGGCGCGCGCGTGCCGACCCTGAGGCAGTACATGGACCGCGTCTCCCGCAACCACCAGAAGCTCGTCCTGGAACTCAAGAATCCACAGCTCTACCCCGGTATCGAACAGGAGACCCTGAAGCTGCTCGCCAACAAGGGGTGGCTGGGACCCGCCCACGCGCGCGGGCTGGTGGTCCAGAGCTTCAGCGCGGACAGCGTCCGGACGGTCCACGAGCTGAAGCCGTCCGTCAGGACGGCCCTCCTGGGCACCCCTCCGGTCGCCGACCTGGCCTCGTACGCGGACTTCGTCGACCAGGTCAACGCCTCGCACACGACCATCTCGACCGGGTACGTCGCCGCGATCCACGCGTTCGACGGGCCGCACGACGAACCGCTGGAGATCCTCACCTGGACGGTGAACGACGCCGACAGCGCGCGGCGGGTCGCCGGCTACGGGGTGGACGGCATCATCTCGAACGCGCCCGACGTGGTCCGGGGGGCGCTGGAGGGGAAGTGACGCGCTTGCCGCGTCCGGAGCGCGTGTGCTCACCGGAAGGCCGTGCCCCGGAAGGCGCCCGCCGTCCCGGCGAGCGTGCCCGCCGCTCGCGCGAGGGCGCGGACGGTGGTGTCGGTGCCGGGCCGTACGGTGGCCTCCATGGACAGCACGGGACGCAGTGAGCAGGCCGTGCGGCGGGCCGCGTGGACCGTCGTCGGCACCGACGTCGGCCCGCTGCTGCTGGCCGCGACCCGCGAGGGGCTGGTGAACGTCGTCTTCCACGCCGCGGACGCGGTGCGCGACGCGGCGCTGGAGCGGCTCGGCTCCCGGCTGGGCGCCGAGCCGGTGGCGGAGCCCGGTTCCGAGCCGCTGGCCGAGGCGGTGCGCCAGGTCGAGGCGTACTTCGCCGGCCGGCTGCGGGAGTTCGCGCTGCCGCTGGACTGGTCGCTGGTGTCCGGGTTCAACCGGCAGGTGCTGCGCGAGCTGGCGGCCGGCGTGCCGTACGGCGCGGTCGTGGGCTACGGCGACCTGGCCCGGCGGGTCGGCCGGCCGGGTGCGGCCCAGGCGGTGGGCCTCGCCATGGGCGCCAATCCGCTGCCTGTGGTGGTGCCCTGCCACCGGGTCGTGGAGAGCGACGGGGGGATCGGCGGCTTCGGCGGCGGACTGGCGGCCAAGCGCAGGCTGCTCGCCCTGGAAGGAGTGCTGCCCGAGCCGCTGTTCTGAGGCGGCCGTCCCGGTTCTGAGGCGGCCGTCCCGCCGCGGGAGCGGGCGCCCCGGGAAGCAGCTGTTCCGCCGGAGCCGTGACCGGCCGGGCGTGTCGCGTTCCGTCCCGGGACGCGACACGGACACGACGCGAGGGGTGGCCGTACCGGGATCCCGGTAGCAGACTCCGCCCCGCACAGCCGCTGGCATCCGCACGTCACGGAGCCGAAGGGACGGCGATCACGCATGAGCGGAAACAGGGCAGTCGTGTATCTCAAGCCGGGAGTGGTCGAGGTCAGGACCATCGACTACCCCGCACTCGAACTACGGGACGGCCCGGGGGTGGCGCCCGGGAACGCCGGCCGCAAGTGCCGGCACGGGGTCGTCCTGAAGGTGCTCGCCAGCAACATCTGCGGCAGCGACCAGCACATGGTCCGCGGCCGCACCACCGCGCCCGAGGGGCTGGTCCTCGGGCACGAGATCACCGGGGAAGTCGTCGAGCGGGGCCCGGACGTCGAGTTCATCGAGGTCGGGGACGTCGTCTCGGTGCCCTTCAACATCGCGTGCGGGCGGTGCCGCAACTGCAAGGAGCGCCGGACCGGCATCTGCCTGAACGTCAACCCGGTGCGCCCCGGAGGCGCCTACGGCTACGTGGACATGGGCGGCTGGGTCGGCGGCCAGGCCGAGTACGTCATGGCCCCCTACGCGGACTTCAACCTGCTGCGGTTCCCGGACCGCGAGGAGGCGCGCGAGAAGCTGCTCGACCTGGCCATGCTGTCGGACATCTTCCCGACCGGCTTCCACGGCGCCCGGACCGCGGGCGTCGGCCCCGGGTCGACCGTCTACGTCGCCGGGGCCGGACCGGTGGGCCTCGCGACCGCCGCGGCGGCGCAGCTCCTCGGGGCGGCCGTCGTCATCGTCGGCGACCTCAACGCCGACCGGCTGGCGCAGGCCCGCGGCTTCGGCTGCGAGACGGTCGACGTCGGACAGGGGCCCGTCGAGGACCAGATCGCACAGATCCTCGGCACGCCGGAGGTGGACGCGGCCGTCGACGCCGTCGGCTTCGAGGCACGCGGCCACGGACCCGACGCGGCCGAGGAGCCCGCGACGGTCCTGAACTCGCTGATGGGCATCACGCGCGCGGGCGGTGCCCTCGGCATCCCCGGCCTGTACGTCACCGAGGACCCGGGAAGCTCCGACCAGGACGCGCGCACCGGCACGCTCAAGGTGCGCCTCGGCCTCGGCTGGGCGAAGAGCCACCGCTTCACCACGGGGCAGTGCCCCGTGATGCGGTACCACCGGGAGCTGATGGAGGCGATCCTGCACGAGCGGGTGCACATCGCGAAGGCCGTCGGCGCCACGGTGATCGGTCTGGAGGACGCGCCCCGCGGCTACGCCGAGTTCGACCGGGGCGCGAGCCGCAAGTACGTCCTGGACCCGCACGGGTCCCTCGAGGGGGTGCGGCCGGTCTGAGCGCGCCCGGTGCGGAACGGGTCGGTCCGGTCCGGGCCGGGCCGACCCGTTCCGGACCGCGCCCGTACGCGAAAACGAGGTGCCCCGCGCGCGTGGGGCACCCCTCGGGGCTCCGCGGCGGTTCTCGGTCCCCTGTGCGGCGCGCCGCCCCGCTCGGCGCGCCGGCCCCGGCCGTCGTGCCGGGCCTCAGTCGTAGTGCCGGGCCTCGAAGACGTTGCCGTCCGGGTCGCGGAAGTAGAAGCTGCGCCGCGCCCTCCCACGGGCCCCGAACGCGTCGTAGGAGACGTCGGAGACGGGCACCCCCTGCTCCTGCAGCCTGGCCCTGAGCCGGTCGAAGCGCACCGCAGGGAGGGCCAGGCAGACGTGGTTGACCGGGTGACCCGCGCTCCCGGCGCCCTCCGGGACGACGTCCATGCCCGGCGCCAGCTCCAGGGGCGCCAGGTCGAGGATGGTCTCCTCGTTGAGGCGTACGGAGGGGAAGGACGCCTTGCCCTCGGTGAACTCGGTGACGCGCAGCGGCTCCAGGCCGAGGTTCTCCTCGTAGAAGCGGGCGGCGGCCCCGGGGTCGCGCACCCAGAGGACGACGTGGTCGAGACGTGCGGAGTTGGCCGTCATGCCCTTCAGGCTGCTGGCCGGTCCGGGGGGCCGCAAGGGTTTGACCGGGCGCGCCGCCCGCCAGGGATGGAAGGGGAGGACCGGCGGACGGGAGGCGGACGCGTGCTGGTGATGTCCGAAGAGGTGCGGGAGGCGCTCGCCGCGCGGCGGCCGGTGGTCGCCCTGGAGTCCACGATCATCGCGCACGGCCTGCCGCGCCCGCGCAACCTCCAGGTGGCCCTGGAGCTGGAGGAGTCCGTACGCCGGGAGGGTGCCGTCCCCGCGACGATCGCCGTACTGGACGGCAGGCCCCGGGTGGGCCTCTCCGAGAAGCAGCTGGAGCGGGTGGCGAACGAGGACGGCATCCGCAAGCTGGGCCACCGCGACCTGCCGCTCGCCGTCGCGACGGGCGCGAGCGGGGCCACGACGGTCTCGGCGACGGCCCTGCTCGCCGCGCGCGCGGGACTGCGGGTGTTCGCCACCGGCGGGCTGGGCGGGGTGCACCGCGAGTGGACGGTCACCCAGGACGAGTCGGCCGACCTGGGGCTGCTGGCTCGCACCCGGATCACGGTGGTGTGCGCGGGCGTGAAGTCGATCCTGGACGTGCCGGCGACCCTGCAGCGCCTGGAGACCCTGGGCGTCCCGGTCGCCGGCTACCGCACGGCGCGCTTCCCCGGCTTCTACCTGTCCGACTCGGGGCACCCCGTGGACTGGACGCTGGACTCCCCCGGCGAGGTGGCGGCCGTCATGCGCGCGCAGGACGCGCTCGGCGGCCCGGAGTCGGCGCTGATCGTCGCGCAGCCCGTGCCCGAGGCGGAACAGCTCGATCCCGGGCTGCACGCGCGCGTGCTCGCCGACGCGCTCCGGGCGTGCGAGGCGCAGGGCGTCACCGGGCAGGCGGTCACCCCGTTCCTGCTCGACCGCCTGGTCCGGCACACCGACGGGGCGTCGCTGCGGGCCAACCTGGCGGCCGTACGGGGCAACGTCCGGCTCGCCGGGCGGATCGCGGCGGCCCGGGCCGGGGCGTGACCACGCCGGGCGGCGCCCTTCTCGTGGTCGGTGACGTGGTCACCGACGTCGTCGCCCGGCACCGGGGTCCGCTCGCCTCGGGCACCGACACGGCCGCCGCCGTGCGGACCCTGCCCGGCGGCGCGGGCGCCAACGTCGCCTGCTGGGCGGCCGCCTGGGGCTGTGCCGACGTACGGATCCTGGGGCGGGTGGGGGCCGACGCGGCCGCGTGGCACGAGCGGGAGCTGGTGGCGTCGGGGGTGCGCCCGTTTCTCGTCGTCGACCCGGAGGCGCCGACGGGGACGGTCGTCTGCCTGGTCGACGAGGCCGCGTCCGCCGAGCGGACGTTCCTCACGGACAGCGGCGCCTGTCTGCGGATCGGCCCGGAGGACTGGTCGGAGTCGCTGCTGGGCGGCGTGGCCCGGCTGCACCTGTCCGGGTACCTGTTCTTCTCGGCGACGGGACGCGGTCTGGTGGCGGCGGCCCTGGGGTCGGCCCGCGCGCGCGGGGTGCCGGTCAGCGTGGACCCGGCGTCGGTGGGTTTCCTGACCCGGCTGGGCGCGGAGCGGTTCCTCGAACTGGCCTCCGGTGTCGACGTGCTGCTGCCGAGCCGGGACGAGGCGTGCCTGCTCACCGGCCTGCCCGACGCGGCGGACGCGGCCGCCGAGCTGAGCCGCCGCGTCCCCCTGGTGGTGGTCAAGCAGGGCGGCGACGGGGCGCTGGTGGCCGAGTCGGGTGCCGTGCGGGCGCGGGTCCCGGCGGTGCCCGCGACGCCCCGGGACACGACGGGCGCGGGTGACGCCTTCACGGGGGCGTTCCTGGCCGCCCTGCTCGCGGGCCGCACGCCCGTGCGGGCGGCCGCCGAGGGCTGCCGGGCGGGAGCACGGGCGGTGGAGAGGACCGGCGGACGCCCCGGGCGATCGGGACGGCCCGGACAGCCGGGACTCCCCGGACCACCGGGGCGGCCGGGCGAGGAGCGCTGAGCGGTGGCCGCGACGGCGGCGGGACGGGAACGCCGGACCGGACCGGGGGGATCGGACCGCGCCAGGCCGAACCGGGCGGAGCTGGACCGGCCTGGGTCGAGCTGAGCCGGCCACGGTCGGGCCGGCCGAGCCGGACCGGATCGGACCGGACCGGGTCAGGCGGGCCGGACCGGGTCAGGCGGGTCGGACCGAACCGGACCGGATCTGCCGGCGCTCCGGTCCCCCACGTGTGCGCGAACACGTGCGCACGAAGCGGAATGTTCCGTTTCCACAGGCTTTCCCGGCCGCCGCTCCGTCCTGGCAGACTGGCGCGGCAAGGCGCAGAGCGCGGTGCGAGTGGATCCACGCGAGGAGATCCAGATGTCCATGGCAGGAAATCTCCGGAAGGTCACGAGGCTCGGCGGGGTCGGCGGCCTGCGCAGAGTGGCGCGGCTGGCACGGCGCCGCGCCCGCGTGGACCTCAGCCACCCCGCCCGGTCCCCGCTGGGCTCCGCGGTGGTGAACTGCGTGACCTACCGCGACGGCGTGCGGGTGCCCGGCGACGGCGACCTGGTCGAGGCCGTGAAGCGGATCCGCAAGAGCGACGACGGCTTCGTCTGGCTCGGGCTGCACGAGCCGACGGAGGCGGAGTTCGCGGACGTCGCCGAACTCTTCGACCTGCACCCGCTGGCGGTCGAGGACGCGGTGCACGCGCACCAGCGCCCGAAGCTGGAGCGGTACGACGAGACGCTGTTCGCGGTGTTCAAGACCGTCTGCTACGTGGAGCACCAGGAACTCACCGCGACGAGCGAGGTGGTGGACACCGGCGAGATCATGCTGTTCGTCGGCGCCGACTTCGTGATCACCGTGCGGCACGGCCGGCACGGCTCGCTCGGCCCGCTGCGCGAGGAGCTCGAGGCGAATCCGGAGCAGCTCGCCAAGGGGCCCGCGGCCGTGCTGCACGCCGTCGCGGACCACGTGGTGGACGAGTACCTGTCCGTGACGGACGCGGTGCAGGCGGACATCGACCAGGTCGAGAGCGACGTGTTCGCGGAGAGCGGCGCGCGGGTCGACCCGGGCCGCATCTACCAGCTCAAGCGCGAACTGCTGGAGCTGAAGCGGGCGGTGGCCCCGCTCGGCCGCCCGCTGACCGAGCTGGCCACCCGCCCCGTCCGGGTGGTCACCCCGGAGATACAGGCGTACTTCCGGGACGTCCACGACCATCTGCTGCGCGCCACCGAGCAGATCGCGGCCTTCGACGAACTGCTGAACTCGATCCTGCAGGCACATCTGGCGCAGGTCGGCGTCGCGCAGAACGAGGACATGCGGAAGATCACGGCGTGGGCGGCGGTCATCGCCGTGCCGACGATGATCTGCGGGATGTACGGCATGAACTTCGAGCACATGCCGGAACTGCACTGGCGGTTCGGCTACCCCCTGGTCATCGGCGTGATCGTGACCCTTTGCCTGGGGCTGTACCGGGGCTTCAGACGCAACGGCTGGCTGTGACGCCCGCCGGGCGCGACGACCGGCGCGAGGTCCGTCGGCGCGACGGCCGGCTGCGGCCCCCGTCGGGCACGAAGCCCGGCTGCCGCGACGCCCTTCGGGTGCCACGGCCGACTGTGGCGTCCGAGACGTCCGTGGCACCCGTAGCGCCCGAGGCGCCCGGGGGAACGCCGGCGGGTGGCGTGCGGCGTCAGCGCGGGGCGCGCTTGGCGTAGACCCGCTCGACCCAGCCGGCGAGCTGTTCCTCCGTCAGGTGCCCCGCCAGGTCGGCCTCGCTGATCATGCCGACCAGGCGTTTGTTCTCGATGACGGGAAGGCGGCGGATCTGGTGACCCTCCATCATCTCGAGCACGTCGCTGACGTCGGCGTTCGCGTCGATCCAGCGCGGCGTCCCCTGGGCCATCTCGCCCGCGGTGGTCCGCGCCGGGTCATGGCCCCTGGCCACGCAGCCGACCACGATGTCGCGGTCCGTCAGGATGCCGCAGAGCCGTTCGTTCTCGTCGCTGATGGGCAGCGCGCCGACGTTGAGTTCGCGCATCAGCTGGGCGGCCCGGTCGAGGGTCTCGTGAGCGGGGATCCACTGCGCCCCGCGGTGCATGATGTCTCCGGCGGTGGTCATGGAGCACCTCCCGATGCCGGACGGCCGGCGCGGCGCGGGGACGCGCCGCAGGGTCCCGGCACCCCGCATTCTCGTCGCGCCCAGGGCGATGCGCACCAGGGAGTACCGGCCTTGTGGCGTCCGCCGCCCGGGACGGCCCCTGCGGCGGGCGGACCGCGTCCGCTACGCCGTGGCGCCGTTCCAGGCCGGGTGGCGGGGGTCGTCCGCGCGGACCAGGACGTCGGCCGTGCCGGCGGGGTCGGTCTCCTTCTCGTAGCGCTCGTAGGCGGGGAGCGTCCACTGCTCGTCCTCGGGGGTGCGGCGCAGCAGCGCGCCAGGGGAGAGGCGCACGTGGACGGAGAGGTCGAACGGGAACCAGTGGCGCAGCAGGAGCGGCCCGTGCAGCAACAGCAGTCCCCAGGGGGGCAGTCGGACGTACTCGCTGCGGGTCGCGCGGTCGGTGGCGGGATCCCACAGGTCGGGCAGGACCCGTCCGGTGCCGCCGGGGTCCAGGGGGCCGAAGACCTCGCGCCACAGGGCCCCGGTGTCGAACCAGCCGTCGTAGTACGCGTCCACGTCCCGGTGCCCGTACTCGAACCGGAGCGACGCCGGGCGCAGGAAGCCCTCCGCGCCGACGACCAGGGCGGACCGGCCGCGCACGCGCAGGGCCTCGGCCACGCGGCGGGCGAGGTCGCCCGGGCGGGCGGCCGGGGCGCCGTCGAACGCGACGCGCGGCCAGGCTCCGCCGTCGGCCGGCTCCAGGTCCGTCAGCCGGTCGGCGAGCAGGTCGCCGAGGCGTTCCCAGGTGATCGCTTCGAGTCGCACACGCCCCATGATGCCCTGGGGCCCGCCGGAGCCGGGGACGGCGGGGGCACGGCCGGGGACGACGGACGCAGGCCCGGGGCGAACGGGCACAGGACGGAGGCGGACAGGCACAGGACCGAGGCGGACAGGCACGGAGCCGCCGGCAGCGGGTGCGGGGCCCGGGGCGGCGGGGAATGAAGTGATCATGATGACCGCGGCGACTCCCCCGCCCCACGACGGACCCCCACCCCACGACGGGCCTCTCGTCGTCCAGCCGCTCAAGAGGCGGCACTGCGCCGAGTGCCGGTGCGGGCCGCTGCCGTTCCTGGTGATGGAGGAGGGGGCGCCGCGATGCCTCGACTGCGCGGACCTCGGGCACCTGGTGTTCCTGCCGCGCGGTGTGACGGCGCTGACGCGCCGGGCGCGTGCGGAGAGCGGGCTGTCGGCGGTGGTCGTCCGGTTCCACCGGCGCCGTGGCCGGTACGAGCGGCAGGGGGTGCTCGTCGAGGAGGCGGCCCTGGCCCGGGCCGAGGAGCGCTGCCTGGCGGACGCCGAGGCGCGGCGCCGCCGGCGGGAGCGGGACGCCCGGCGGCGCGCGGCCGAGGACGTGCGGTTCACGGCGGCGTTCGCGGCCGAGATCCGGCGGCTGTTCCCGGGCTGCCCGGCCACGCGGGCGGAGGCCGTCGCCGCGCACGCCTCGGTGCGCGGCAGCGGCCGCGTGGGACGCAGCGCCGCGGGGCGTGCCCTGTCCGAGGCGGCGGTGGCGTCGGCGGTGCGCGCGGCCGTGCGGCACGTGGACACGCCGTACGACCGGTTGCTGATGGAGGGGGTGCCACGGCACGAGGCCCGGCGGCGCGTCCGGGCCGCCGTCGACGCGACGCTGCGGGAGTGGCGGACGGCGAACGGGGCGTGACAACGGCGCGGACACGGACACGGGCGGGGACATGGGCGGGGACAGGAGCAGAGACGCGGGCGTGGGCAGGAGCACCGGTGCGGCGTGCGGCCGTACCCTCCGTACCCCCCGCCCCCACCGCACTCCCCGTATCCGCCGTACCGGGGCGACGCCGTGCCGCGCGGCGCCTCACCACGGCGTCCCGCCTGCACGGGGGCGGACCACATGTCACTTGTGAGAAGGGCGGGCAGCGTGCAGGATCTTCGAGGCCGCGGCCGTACGGGGCGGCGCGCACACGGCCGGACGGCCGAAGGACGGGCCGCCGGCGGAACGGCCGCACGCGGGTCCGCGGGCGGGACGGCCGGGCGGCGGAACGGGAAGTGGTGATGATCGACGGACCGTACTTCCTGCTGGCCGTGCTCGGGGTGCTGGGCACCGGGCTGGTGGCCGGGGTGTTCTGCGCGTTCTCGACGTTCGTGATGAGGGCGCTCGCGGCGCTGCCGCCCGCGCAGGGCGTCGCCGCGATGCAGGCGATCAACACGGCCGCGACCACCCCGGCCTTCCTGTCCCTGTTCCTCGGAACGGCGGTACTGTGCGCCGTGCTGACGGTCGTCACCTTCGTGCTGTGGCCGGACGGGGGGACGGTGAAGCTACTGCTCGGCAGCGCGCTGTACCTGTTCGGCTCCTTCGGAGTGACGGTGGTGGCGAACGTGCCGCGCAACGAGGCCCTGACGCGGCTGGAGCCCGGCTCCCCCGAGACGGCGGCCCACTGGCGCTCGTACGTCCGGGAGTGGACCACGTGGAACCACGTCCGCACGGCCGCGTCGGCCGGTGCGGCCCTGTCGTACCTCCTGGCACTCTGCTGACCGGCGCTCCACCGACCCATGCCCTGCCGACCGGCGCTCCACCGGCCCATGCCCTGCCGACCCGTGTCCTGCCGCCCGGCGTTGTGCTGACGGCGGGGCGGACGCGTCGTATCGTGTCCGGAAGGGTGCCGTCCACCCGCGCGCGGCGGCGGGCACCACGAGGCCGGGCACCCGTGGGCGGAGTCGCGAGTACAGGGCGAGGGGGACGGCCATGGCCGATCCCAGGGGCTTTCTCACCACGGGGCGCGAGGAGTGGCCGCGCCGGCCGGTCCGGGAGCGGGTGCGGGACTGGGACGAGGCGCCCGTGCCCGGGGCGCTGCTGCCGATCGTCCGCGGGCAGGCGGGCCGGTGCATGGACTGCGGTGTCCCGTTCTGCCACGCCGCCTGCCCGCTGGGCAATCTGATCCCCGACTTCAACTGCCTGGTCGCGCGGGACGACTGGCGCGCGGCGAGCGAACGGCTGCACGCGACGAACAACTTCCCGGAGTTCACCGGGCGGTTGTGCCCCGCGCCGTGCGAGGCGGCCTGCGTCCTCGCGATCGACCGGCCCGCCGTGACGATCAAGAACGTCGAGGCCGCCGTCGCCGACCGGGCGTGGGAGGAGGGCTTCGTGCCGCCGCGGCCGCCGGACCGGCTGTCCGGGCGCTCGGTCGCGGTGATCGGTTCGGGTCCGGCCGGGCTCGCCGCGGCGCAGCAGCTGACGCGCGCCGGGCACACGGTCGCCGTGTACGAGCGCGACGACCGGATCGGCGGGCTCCTGCGGTACGGCATCCCGGCCTTCAAGCTGGAGAAGCACCATCTCGACCGGCGTCTGGGGCAGATGCTGGCGGAGGGCACGGCGTTCCGTCCGTCCACGGCGGTCGGCCGGGACCTGGACGCGGCCCGGCTGCGCGCGCGGTTCGACGCCGTGGTCGTCGCGACCGGGGCGACGACCCGGCGCGAACTCGACGTACCGGGGCGGGAGCTGGACGGCATCCACCAGGCGATGGAGTACCTGCCGCTGGCGAACCGGGTGCGCGAGGGGGACCTGGAGACCTCGCCGCTCTCCGCCGCGGGCCGGCACGTCGTGATCGTCGGCGGCGGCGACACCGGCGCCGACTGCCTCGGCACGGCGGTGCGCGAGGGCGCGGCCTCCGTGACCCAGCTCGACATCCGCCCCCGCCCGGGCGCGGAGCGCGACGAGGACGCCGAGCCCTGGCCGACGTACCCGCAGGTCTACCGTGTGTCGGCGGCGCACGAGGAGGCGCGCGACCTGGGGAGGGCGCCCGCGGCCGACGTGGACGCGCGGCTGTTCGCGGCGTCCACGCTCCGCTTCGACGGCGACGCGCACGGCCGGGTGCGCGCGCTGCGCCTGGCCGAGGCCGACGCGGCGCGCCGCCCGCTCCGCGGAACCGGGCGCACGCTCCCCGCCGACCTCGTCCTGCTCGCCCTCGGCTTCTCGGGGCCCGATCCGCACGACGGCGTGATCGACGGCCTCGGCCTGCGCATGGACCCGCGCGGCACGATCGCCCGCGCGCCGGACTTCTCGACCGGCGTGCCCGGGGTGTACGCGGCGGGCGACGCCGCCCGGGGCGCGTCCCTCGTCGTGTGGGCGATCGCCGAGGGGCGCGCGGTGGCCGCCGCGGTGGACCACCACCTGACCGGGAGCACCCGTCTGCACACCCCGATCGGGCCGTACGACCGCCCGTTGACGGTGTGAGACCCCCGGCCGCCGCCCCGCCCCTCCGCTTCCCGATCCCCGGCTCCCGGCTCCCGGCTCCCGGCTCCCGGCTCCCGGCTCCCGGCTCCCGGCTCCCGGCTCCCGGCTCCCGGCTCCCGGCTCCCGGCTCCCGGCCAGGGTCTACGGCTTGCGTCCCACCGCCGCGTACCCGGGCACCGGTCCGCCCTCGACCTCGATGACCTCGCCGAGGCCGGGGTGCCAGTCCGGCACCAGCACCACACCGGGGTCGACGAGTTCGAGCCCGTCGAAGAAGCGGGCGACCTCGTCGCGGGTGCGCAGCGCCATGGTCAGCCCGCTGCGCCGGTACATCTCGGTCGCCGCGGAGGCCTTCTCCTCGTCGAACTCGCCCGAGGCGTGCGACACGACCAGGTAGCTGCCGGAGGGCAGGGCGGCGAGGAACCGGTCCACCAGTTCGTACGCGCCGTCCTCGTCCGGGACGAAGTGCAGCAGGGCGATGAGGGAGAGGCCGACGGGCCGGTCGAAGTCCAGGATCTCCCTGGCCTGTCCGAGGATCGCCTCCGGGTCGCGGACGTCCGCCTGGAGGTACTCGGTGCGGCCCTCGGGCGTGCTGCGCAGCAGGGCCGCCGCGTGCGCCAGCACGATGGGGTCGTTGTCGCAGTAGACGACGCGGGAGTCGGGCGCGGCCTGCTGGGCTATCTGGTGCAGGTTGGGTTCGGTCGGGATGCCGGTGCCGATGTCGAGGAACTGGCGCACGCCGTTGGCGGCCAGCCAGCGCGTGGCCCGGTGCATGAAGGCCCGGTTGGTCCTGGCCATGGCCGGCACCCGCCGGTCGAGGGCGAGGAGCCGCCGTCCCATCTCCTCGTCCACGGGGTAGTTGTCCTTGCCCCCTAAGAACCAGTCGTACATCCGCGCGGGATGCGGCTTGCCGGTGTCGATACGGATGGCGTCCTGCGTGGGCTCGTGCCCGGTCATGAGGAACTCCATGGGTCTGCGGAACAGGAAGGAATTACGGAGGAGGCGGGACCCGCGAGGCGCGGGAGACGCTCGGAGTACGAGAAGCGCTCGGAGTACGAGAAGCGCCCGAAGCACGAGAAGCGCTCGGTGCACGGGAGACCCGAGAAGTGCGAGATGCGCCGGATGCATGGATCACCCGGGATGTACGGGAAGCATGAGAAGCACGAGAAGCTCCGGGGCGCTGGAGGCATGCGGGACGCGTGAAGCCTTCGCAGCGCGTGAAGCCTTCGCAGCGCAGGAGGTCTTCGAAGCGCCGGAAGCACTCGCGGCGCAGGAGGTGCGCACGAGGCGCGGCGCGCTCATCGGCGTGTGCGCCGGCGTACGGGACGAGGTACGGGCCGGCGCGCGGGTCGATGTCCATGTCCCGTCCCGCGCCGGTGCCGGCACCGGCGCGGGTGCCGGCACGGGCGCGCTGTCTAGGCGTGGGCAATGGCCGTGGCCGTGCCCGTGGTGATGGTCGTGGTCGTGCGGGTGTCGCGGTCGGTACGGATGTCTCCGTGGTGCTCAGGGATCAATTGAATGCCGGAACAGTCTTAGGGGTGAGGCGGTGATCAAGTCAGAAAACGACAGAATTCACAGAGGACGATTCACAGAGGACAAGGGGCTCACAAAAGGCTCAGGAGAGGAGGAAGTCCGCCTCCCCCGCCTTGGCGCCCTGGATGAAGGCGGTCATCTCGCCCGGCGTGTAGATGAGCGCGGGGCTGTCCGGGTCCGCGGACTGCCGGACGGCGATCCGGCCGTCCTCCAGCTTCATGGCCTCCAGGCAGTTGCCGCCGTTGCCTCCGCTCCAGGGCTTGTGCCAGCCCTCGCTGCCCAGGTCGCGCGCGGGCATACCGTTGTAGATCCGCTTCTCCCGTATCCGGGGTGCGCGGGACGTCGTGCGGTCCATTCACAGCTCCTTGCGGAGATCCTCGAGGATCTCCTTCGTGCGATGTGCTGTGGCGGCCTGTGCCGCCATGCGGTCCATGACCTCGAGGTGGGTGGCCACCTCGGTGCGCGCGTCCAGGTAGACGGCACCGGTCAGGTACTCGCTGTAGACCATGTCGGGGAGTTCCGCCATGGCAAACCGGAACAGCACGAACGGCCCGTACGTGCCGGGATGCGGCCCCGAGGAGAACGGGGCGATCTGCAGCGTCACGTTGGGCAGCTTCGTGGCCTCGAGCAGCTTCTCGATCTGGGCGCGCATGACGCCGGCGTCGCCGGCGGGCCGGCGCAGCGCGGTCTCGTCCATGACGACCCACAGCCGCGGCGCGTCCTCGCGGGTGAGCAGGGCCTGGCGCTGCATGCGCAGGTCGACGTGGCGCTCGATGTCCTCGGGCCGCGTCTGGCCGATGGCGCCCGAGGTCAGGACGCCGCGCGCGTAGTCCTCGGTCTGCAGCAGGCCGGGCACGAAGTGCGGTTCGTAGGAGCGGATGAGGGTGGCCGCGCCCTCCAGGCTCACGTACATGGAGAACCAGCCCGGCAGGATGTCGTGGAACCGCTGCCACCAGCCGGGCTTGTTCGCCTCCTCCGCGAGCGTGACGAATGCCTCGGCCTCCTCGTCGGAGACGCCGTAGGACTTCAGGAGCAGCTGGAGATAGGGGATCTTGAGGGAGACCTCGGCCATCTCCATGCGGCGGACGGTCGCGGCGGTCACGCGCAGGACGCGCGCGGCCTCCTCGCGCTTGAGCCCCGCGCGCTCCCGCAGGTCCAGCAGGCGCCGACCGAGGACGACCTGGCCGACCGTCGGCGCGGACCGCGGTTCGCTCACGTCTACCTCCAGATCGGTCCCGGACAGGCCGGGCGGCGCCTAGTTCGGACCACCCGGGGCGGGTTACCGAACTGACGCCGCGTCGCATGCTGTTGCGAGCAGTGTGCCATGGCCCTTCGAGAGGGGACACTGCACTCTGCAATTTTCAGAGTGCCACTTGCCAAGTGTTCACGGCGGGGCGATAGTGGCAAGCGTGACTTCGTCCGCCGCGCCGTTAGGAACAGACGCAGCCGAGGACCGGTACGGTCTCGGTGCAGCCGCAGGGGTGCGCCCCCGCGCGGCGGCCGAGCGCCGGTTCCGGTTCGAGCTGGCCGCTCACCCGGGCTCGCCCGCCCAGGCACGCCGCCTGGCCCGCGCCCGGCTGTCGGGCTGGTCGGTCTGCCAGGACACCTGCGACGCCGCCGAGCTGGTCATCTCCGAACTGGTCACCAACGCGGTCGTGCACACCGCGAGCCGGTACGTGGTCTGCGAGCTGCACGACGACGAGGGACTGGTACGGATAGCCGTACGTGACGAGGGATGCGCGCCGGGTGAACCCCGCCCGTCGCCGCAGCGCCCCGAGGAGGAGCACGGGAGGGGACTGCTCCTCGTCTCGGCGGTGTGCAGTGCCTGGGGCGCCCAGGAGACCGGTCCCGGACTGCTGGTCTGGGCCGAACTCCCGCACTCGGCGAACAACGGCGCCGAGCCGCGGTCGGACCTGGGCTGGGGCGCGAGGAGCCGGCCGGCCCCAGCCGGCTCCTCGCGGACCGAGGCGGAGTCCTCCGCCGTGCGGCGGGAGCGGACCCGAGAGCGAGGACTGTGACATGCGGAGCGGCGGAGCGGCACGCGCGCTGAGCCTGGACACGGTGGTCCGCGTACGGCGGACCATGCGGGCGTCCGGCGACGCGGCGGCCCGGCGCCTCAGCGTGCCGACGGACATGCAGCTCCCCCTCGGCTGCGACGCGGTCTCGACACCCGCCCGGCTCGGGGCGGAGGTGGTGCACCGCCTCCCCCGCATCGGCTGCGTGTACGCCGATGGCGCGGACTGGTGGTGGATCGTGCCCTCCGACTCCGACGTCGCCGTGCAGTGGCCGGCGCCCGCGCACTACGCGGCCGGCGCCTTCGTGCCCTCCGACGCGCCCCGGCGGCCCAGCCTGATCCACCGGCCGGAGAGCACCGTCCCGTACACCCCGCCGATCCCGCTCTACCTGGCCCTGTGCGGGGCCACGGGCACCACGCCCGCCTGGTCGCGGCCCGTCGGCGCCTGACCGCGGACGACCGCCCCCCCGCCGGGAACGCCACGGCCGCGCGCGGAGGCGCGGTGGCTTCCGTCCTCCGCGCCTGCCCGGCCGCGCCCTCCCGTGCTCCCTCCGCAGGGTGGGACCTCCTCCTGCCGCAGGGGCGGAATCCCCTCCTGCGGCAGGGGTGGAATCGCCGGTTCCCGGGCAGGGCACTGCGCGGGCGGCTCCCGGGCCGCGACAGCGGCCGGCCGCCCACGACAGGGGAGGTCGTCCATGGGGAAAGCGTCCCTGGGGAAAGACGGAGAGGCCGGCGGTCCGGCGCCCTCGGACTCGGAGTCACTGCTCTTCGGCGGCCCGCTGCGTTACGACACGGGGTGGTCGCAGCACTCCGACGCGTTCCTGGAGCTGAACGTCCGCGCCATGGTGCGGCGGCTGCCCGAGCTGCTCGGGGCCAGCCTCCGGCTCGCCTGGCAGGCCGACCGCCGGTCCGCACGGACCGTCCTCGGTGCCGAGGTGGGCCGGGGCGTCGCCCAGGCGGTGAGCCTGCTGGCGGTCAACGCCGTGCTCGCGCGGCTGGTCGCGGACGGCCCGATCGGGGACCGGCTGCGCGACGCGGCGCCCGCGCTGGCCGCGGTGGCCGCCATGACGCTGGTCTCCGCGCTGCTGGCGGCCGCGTCGACGTACGCCACCGGACGCCTGGAGCCGGTGGTGGAGCGGGTGGCGACCGAGCGGTATCTGGAGCGGGCGGCGGCGGTCGAGCTGTCCGCGATCGAGGACGACGCCTTTCACAAACTGCTGGACACCGCCCAGTTCGGCGCGTCCTCGGCCCGCCGCATGATCTCCATCAGCACCCGTGTGGTCAACGCGCTGATCTCGCTGGTCGCGGCCGCGGGCGTGCTGACCGTGCTGCACCCGGCGCTGCTGCCGCTGCTCGTGACGATGACCCTGCCGAGCGCGTGGGGCGCCCTGGTCAACGCCCGCCGCCGCTACGCGTCCTACCAGGCCTGGGCGCAGCACGCGCGGGCCGGCCGGCTGATCGGCAGCCTGCTCACCGAACCCGAGGCCGCGCCGGAGATCCGGGTGCACGGCATCGGGCCGTTCCTGCTGCGCCACTTCCGGGCGATGTCGGAGTCCGCGGAGGCGGAGCAGGCCCGGCTCGCCCGGCTCGCGGCCCGCACCGGTCTGATCGCGGCGGCCTGGACGGGCCTGGCCACCGTGGCGACGTACGCGACGCTCGGCGTGCTGCTGCTCACCGGGGCGATGGCCCTGTCGGTGGCGGGCACGGCGGTCCTCGCGATCCGCACCGGCTCGGCGAACCTCGGCACGCTCGTGCTGGAGCTGAACGCCCTCCACGAGGAGGCGCTCTTCGTGTCCGACCTGCACCGCATGTACGACGAGGCGGCGCGGCGCGCGATCCCGGAGGGCGGCGAGCCGCTGCCACAGGACCCGCGGGAGATCCGCTTCGAGAACGTCACCTTCGCCTACCCGGGCACGGCCGCGCGGCCCGCGTTGTCGGAGCTGACGCTGACCGTGCCCATGGGCAAGATCGTGGCGCTCGTCGGCGAGAACGGCTCGGGCAAGACGACCCTGGTCAAGCTGTTGGCCGGGCTGTACACACCGCAGAGCGGCCGCATCCTGTGGGACGGCGTGGACGCCGCGGCCGTGGACCGGCGGCTGCTCGCCGAGCGCATCGCGATGGTCGCGCAGGACTTCAAGCGCTGGCCGTTCACCGCCCGGGTGAACGTGGCGATCGGCCGGCCGTCCGCGCCGCTGACCGACGAGCGGCTGGAGCGGTCGGTCGCCGAGGCCGGGGCCGAGGAGGTGGTGGCCGACCTGCCGCGCGGCCTGGACACCCTGCTCGCGCGGATGTTCAGCGGCGGGCACGAGCTGTCGGGCGGCCAGTGGCAGCGGCTCGGCATCGCCCGGGCCGCGTACCGGCGCGGTGTGATCCTGGTCGTGGACGAGCCGACGGCGGCCCTGGACGCCCGCGCCGAGCTGGAGGTCTTCGAGCGGATCAGGACGCTGGCGGGCAGCGGCCGGACGGTCGTGCTGATCACGCACCGGCTCGCCTCGGTGCGCCACGCCGACCTGGTGCACGTCCTGGACCGCGGCCGGCTCGTGGAGTCCGGCGCCCCCGACGAGCTGCTCGCCCGGGGCGGGCTGTACGCGGAGCTGTACGGGCTCCAGGCCCGTCAGTTCGCGGTGGGGACGCCCCTCCCGGAGGAGGATGCGGCGGCGGACGAGGGGCGGACGGTCAGCCCGTGAGCCTCCCGCACGGCTCCGTGGCTCCGGTCCCTCCCACGACTCCCTGGCCCGGGCCCTCGCCCGTGGCCCCGGACCCTCTCACGACTCCCTGGCTCGGACCCTCGCGGCTCCGTGGCCACGGGGTCTCTCACGGCTCGGTGAGCTCCTTCACGACCACGAGGAACATGTCCGAGGACAGGTCCATGACGACCTCCACGTGCTGCCCCTCCAGGCGCCGCGCGTGGGCGAACTCCTCCGCCGGCCAGGACCCGCGCGGTCCGCCGGCGGGAAAGCGCTCCAGCACCGTTCGACCGTTCATCCCGCACCTCCGTGTCGTGCTGTTCACGAGCATTTAAACGCCATGCAAGGCGGGGACGTCGCGGGAAGTGACGGATCTGAGACGAAGTCGACACTCGGCCATCACGGCATGTGAGAAGCCTCTCGTCCGTTTCGGCGGCTCAAGCCTGCGCACATCCGGACATACACATCCGGCCATGTGCGTCCGGCCATGTGTGTTCGATCGGACGCACATGGCCGTTCAGTCCTCGTACTCGTCGTGGTAGCGGATCCGGGCGCTGCCGGCAGGGGCGCCGAGCGCCGACGCGCGCCCCGCGGGCCTCTCCCACTCCTCCTGCCGGCCGAGGGCGGTGAGGTCCAGGAAGGAGGTGGTGGAGCCGAGTCCGTCCAGGCCGCGGTCGTACGTCGAGTAGGTGTGGAAGACGCGGTCGCGCTCCCGCAGGAAGCAGCTCAGCCCCGGCCGCTCGCGCAGACCGCCCCCGCCGCCGTCGTCCGGGAAGGACACCTCGAAGTCGAGGTTGAAGTCGTCGCCGTACGAGGAGTACCAGGGCACCGTCCAGCCCATGCGGGCCTTGAACGGCAGGAGCCTCGTGTACGGCGCGCGGGAGACCGCGGCGAACTCCGTGCCGCGCGCCCTGAGGTGCGCGAGGTGCCCGATCTGGTCGAGGAAGGCGGAGCAGCTGCGGCAGCCGGCGTCCCACTCGGGCGCGAACATGAAGTGGTAGACCACGAGCTGGTCACGTCCGGCGAACAGGTCAAGCAGGGTCGCCTTGCCGTCGCTCCCTTCGAAGACGTACTCCTTGTCGATCTCCACCATCGGCAGCCGCCGCCGCTCGGCGTTGAGCGCGTCGCGGGCGCGGGTCGCGGCCTTCTCCTGGGCGAGCAGTGCCTCGCGCGCGGCACGCCACTGCGCGCGCGACGCGATCCGGGGAAGCGTCATGGCCCCTCCTTCGGTGCGGTCCCCTTTCCGAGGTGGACCGGCGGGCGGGGCACAACTCATCGGTCGGCGGCGCACCGGACCGGATTTTTCTCCGCGCCCGGCTCGGAGCCGCCTTCCGCTCCGCACCCCGCACCCGTGCCCCGTGCCCTGTGCCCCCGTGCCGCTCCCGGCCGGCGTCCCTGCCGGGGACCGGCCGGGATGTCGGCCGGGACGCCGGCCGCCTCAGGCTCCGTCCCGCCCGCGGCCTCCGTCCTTCCCGTACGTCTGGACGCGGCCACCGCGGCTCCGGTCGGTCAGCGCCGGGAGCCGCTCCCGCAGCTCGGCCGCGACGGACGGCACGTCCACGGTCAGCAGGCTCCGGTCGCGCATCAGGACGCGGCCGTTCACGATCGTCGTGCGCACGTCGGCGGAGCGGGCGCTGTGCACCAGCGTGGCCGCGAGGTCGTGCACGGGCGCCGTGTGCGGGCCGCTCAGGTCGACCAGGACGATGTCGGCGCGGCGGCCCGGCGCGATACCGCCGATCTCGTCGCCGAGCCCGACCGCCCGCGCGCTCTGCACCGTGGCGTGGTGCAGCGCCTGGCGGGACGTCAGCCACCGCGGGTCGCCCTCTGCCTGCTTCTGGACGAGCGCGAGGAGCGCCATGGACTCCCACACGTCCAGGGAGCCGTTGGAGGCGGCCCCGTCCGTGGCGAGCCCCACGGGGATGCCGAGGTCGCGCAGCGCCCGTACGGGGGTGGTGGCGGGCCAGGCGAACCTGAGGTAGCCGCGGGGCGAGCTCGCGACCGACACCCGGCCGGACGCACGGGCCAGGGCCGGCAGGTCGCGCTCCAGGATGCCGGTGCCGTGCGCGAGGAGCAGGTCGGTGCCGAGCAGGCCGGTGCGCTCCAGGACCTCGACGGGGGTGCGCCCGTGGCGGGCGAGGCTCGCCTCGGTCTGGTCGCGGTTCTCGGCCGCGTGGAGGTGGACGGGCAGGCCGTGCTCGTGGGCGAGCCGGGCGGTCGCGGCGAGGTCGGCCTCGTCCACCGTGTACGGGGCGTGCGGGGCGAGCGCGGTGGTGATCCGGCCGCCGGCCGCGCCCCGGTGGCGCAGCGCGAAGTCCAGCGACCGCTCCCGCCCCTCGGGCCCCTGGGAGGAGAAGTACGCCTGCCCGAGCTGGGCGCGCAGTCCGCTCTCCGCCACGGCGGACGCGACGGCGTCCATCGCGAAGTAGTGGTCGGCGAAGCAGGTGACGCCCGCGCGGATCATCTCCGCGCAGGCGAGGCGGGCGCCCAGCTCCACGTCGCGGTCGGTGAGGCGGGACTCGACGACCCACACGTGGTCGTCGAACCACTCCTCGATCGGCACGTCCTCGGCGAGGCCGCGCAGGAGGGTCATCGGCGAGTGGGTGTGGCAGTTGATCAGCCCCGGCAGGGCGACCTGGCCGCGCGCGTCGATGCGCTCGGCGGCGGGGAGGCCGGCCGCGGCGGCGGCGCCCGTCACGGCCTCGACGCGCCCGCCGCGTACGACGACGGCGGCGTCCTCGGCGAATCCGACGTTCTCCTGCGCGTCGTGCACGAGGACGGTGCACCCGGTGACGACGAGGTCCGCGGGGCCCCTCGCGGAACGGGCGGTCGGCGGCGTCATCACGCCACCGTACGACGGGGCCGTACCGGCGGGTGGTGCGAATGCCGCATTCCGGCGGGGCGGACGGAGCGGCCGCCGCGTTCCGGCGGGGCGGCCGCACGGCGCGTGGCCGACGCGGCGCGCGGGCAGTACGGCGCACGACCGGCGCCACGCGTGGCCGACACGGCACGCGACCGACGCGGCACGCAGCCGGTGCGGCACGCGGCGCCGACGCGGCGCACGACCGACACGGCGCGTGGCCGGTGCGGCACGCAGCCGACGCGGCGCACCACCGGCGCCACGCGTGGCCGACACGGCACGCGACCGACGCGGCACGCAGCCGGTGCGGCACGCGGCGCCGACGCGGCGCACGACCGACACGGCGCGTGGCCGGTGCGGCGTATGACCGACGCGGCGCCGGGGTTCACACGGTGACCGGTCCCTTCGCCGTCGCGGCCGTCAGGCCCTCGCGTTCCTGCTGGGCGGTGAGGGCGTCCAGCAGCTCGCCGAGGCGGGCGGCGAGGCGGGGCGTGAGCCGGCCGGTGTCGTCCAGCTGCACCGCGCACGCGGTGGTGGCGTCCACGAGCCGTTCGAGCGTGGCCGCGAGCTCGCCGGTGCCCTCCGTGTGCCGGGCCACGGCGGGCAGTTCGGCCGCGGCCCGGTCGACCGCGGCGCGCGCCTCGGCCAGGGCGCGGTACGCCTCGCGGCGCAGGGCCCAGCGCCGCGCCCGGTCGCCGGTGCCGTACGCCGTGGAGCGGGCCGCGGCGCGGTGGCCGGCCTCCGCCGTGCCGCCGACCACGTGCCGGTGGTAGGCGCGGGCCGCCTCGGCGGCGTGCGCCAGCCGGTCCCGGACGCCGCCGCCGTGCCGCCCCGGCGCCGGAAGGTGCCCCACGAGCAGCACGATCGCGCAGGCCAGCAGGGTCTCGCCGATCCGCCCCCAGGACGCCTGCGGTTCGCCGCCCGCCACGATCAGGGAGAGCACGAGCACGGTGACCACGGCGGTCTGGGCGGCGAAGTGCCGGGTGGCGACCGGGATGAGGGCGCCGCTCAGCGCCACCAGCGCGACCGGCCCCGCGGGCGCCGGGAGCAGGGCCGCCGGGGCCGCGAAGGCGGCGGCGCCCAGGACCGTGCCCGCCGCCCGGCACAGCACCCGCGAGACCAACGGGCCGAGGTCGGGCTTGACCAGGAAGACGGCGGTGGCGGGCAGCCAGTACCAGTGCACGTGGTGCAGGGCCTGCGCGACGGCCGCGGCGGCACCGAGGCAGAGCGCCACCCGCACGCCGTACTCGCGGCCCGCCGCGCCCAGCACGGTGCGCCGGAACGCGGCCCGCGACCGCTGCCGGGCGTGCAGGTCGGCGGCCGTGCCCCGGTCGAAGGCGTCGGCGGCGTGCAGCAGGGCGTCGTCGAGGGCACGCAGTCCGGGCACGGTCCTGGCCGGGGCGGGCAGCGGCCCGCAGGGGCCGCCCGTGCGGACGGCGGCCGCCAGCCGCCGCGGCCCCTGCGCCGCCCGCCCGGGCAGCGCCTCCCCCGCCCAGGCCAGCGCGGTCGCGGCCTCGGCGAGCGGCAGGGCGGCGGCGTACTGGGCGCGCAGGCGCCGGTCGGCGGCGGCACCGGCACGGCCGCGCAGGCGCGGTCCGGCGAGGGCGTCCTGCGCGTGGTCGAGGGCGGCCGTCAGCGCGGCCCGCCGGGCGCCCGCCCCCGGACCGCCCGCGGCGGCCAGCAGCGCGGCGACCGCCTCGTACACGGCGGCCACGGCGGCCCGCTCCCCGTCGAAGCGGAACTCCACTCCCCTGTTCGCGGGCGTGGGCAGCGCGAGCCGCAGCAGGAGGAGCCAGCCGGCCCCCGCGAGCAGCAGCAGCGCCCGCTGCCGGCCGCTCTCGGGCAGCGGCATCCCGGCGCCGACCGCGGCGGTGACGAGGAGCTGGGTGCCGACCGCGGAGGCCACGGGCCCGGCCGCGCTGACGGCGCCGCCCACGAACCCCAGTCCGGTGAGGACGAGGGTCAGCGGCACCGCGCCGAGGGACTGGCCCGCGTACGTCCCGGCGAGCAGGCCCGCCGCCCCGGCGAGGGCGGGCACGCCGAGCCGGTGCACGGCGGTCCGGCGGCTGCCGGGCCGGTCGTTGATCCCGGCGAACATCGCCCCGAGCGCGGCGATCACCCCGGCGGAGGGCCGTCCGGCCGCCACGGCGAGCAGCAGCAGCGGTCCGGCGGCCAGCGCGCCGCGCACGACGGCGTTCCAGGGTACGGGCCCGCGCTGCGCGCGCAGCGCGTGCGCGAGCCAGGGCGGGAGGGCGGAGGGCTCGGGGACTGCGGGGATCACTGCACGGGCGCCGGGCCGGGGCACGGGGGCTCCTGTCGACTTGTCGAGGGCGGACGAGCCTTCGGGCGACGGTGGCCGGGCTGTGCGGTCGGTGGTGCCGAGGGTACGGAGGAGTTTCGAAGAAGGGGGAACGGGCGTATTTCGGCGGTGTGTCCTGTGCGGCGGCGGCCGCCGCCGCTCTACGCGGTGTGTCGGGCGGCGAACCCGACGAACTCCGCCCAGGCCGCCGGCGCGAGGCCGAGCACGGGGCCCGTCCTGTCCTTGGAGTCGCGGACGTACGTCGCGTCCGGCCGGGAGGCGACCTCGACGCACTCGCCGCCCTCGCCGCTGCTGTGGCTGCTCTTCGTCCAGGCCGACTCGGGCACGGCCCCGGCGGGGTCTTCGACGCTCATGTATCCCTCAGCAACTTCTCGATGAAGGCCAGCGATTCGCGCGGACCGAGCGCCGCTGCCCGGAGAAGTCCGTACTGCTCCTCGAACTCCCGGACCGCCGCGCGCTCCGTGTAGAGGCGGCTGTCCTTGTGCACCTCTGCATAGGCGATCCTCCGTCCTTCCCTGGTCTCGATCAAGGTGAACGGACCGGCCAGTCCGGCGTGCTCCTCACGTTCCGTCGACATCATCTGGATCTCGACGTTCCGCCTCTGGCCCTGCAACAGCGCCTGCTCCAACTGTCCCCGCATGACGCCCCGGCCGCCAAGTGGCCGACGCAGCACCGACTCCTCGATCACGAAGCTGATGACCGGCATCGGTTTCCGACCGAAGATCTCCTGCCGGGCCAGCCGGGCCACGACGCGCTGTTCGACGGTCTCCGCGTCCAGCAGCGGACGCCGCATCGTGAACACCGCGCGTGCGTACTCCTCCGTCTGCAACAGGCCGGGCACGGCCTGGTTGGCGTACACGTGGAGTACGACCGCCTCCGTCTCCAGCCTGGCCGCGTCCCGGAAGAACGCCGGGTACTGCGCCCTGGCCACCTCCTCCTTCCCCGCCAGCAGCAGCCCGCCCGCGCCCAGCACCTCGTCGGCCCGGTCGATGAACCCCGGCGGCGGGATCCGCCTCCCCTGCTCGAACGAGGCGATCGTCGAGGCCGAGTACCCGGCCCGGCTGCCCAGCTCCGCCCTGTCCAGCCCCGCCCGCTCCCTGCACAGCTTCAACTGCCGCCCGAAGACGTGCAGGATGCCCGCGCCCGCCCCGGACTCCTGCCCGTCCTCCGCCGCCCGCCGTTCCCCCACGCCCGGCACCTCCCGTACGTCCGCACCGACACCGCACCGACACCGCCCGGACGCCCCGCGCCGTCCGTCTCCACGACCGTCCCGCGTCCAACGCGCCGCACGGGGGACCCGTCACGCCCCGGCCCGCGTACAGCCGCCCGCCCCCCGCGTACAACGGCCGTCCGTCGACGCGTCGCACCTGGGCAACGCTACGCACGGTCCGTGACCGTTGAGCCCATGAAACCGGCGAGTCCACCGCAAGGACGTACACCGCAACCACCGTCCCCCGACCGCGAGTTCGCGATGCGGTTCACCTCGACCGCGCGGGGCGCGCGGCTCGCGCGCAGGCTGGTGTCCCACCGCCTGGACGACTGGGGCCACCCGTACCCGACGCCCGTGAACGAGACCGTGACTCTGATCGCCGGGGAGCTGACCGCGAACGCGGTCCGCCACGGCCACGTCCCCGGCCGCGACTTCCGCCTCCGTCTCACCGTCGGGGAGGCCGAGGGGGTCGTCCGCGTCGAGGTCACCGACGCCCGGGGCGAAGGGCTCCCCGCCCCGGACACCCCCGGCGCGGACGCCGAGGCGGGCCGCGGGCTCCTCCTGGTCACCGCCCTCGCACACGACTGGGGCGTCTCCCCCCGCCCGGCGGCGCCCGGCAAGACCGTGTGGGCGGAATTCATGCTGCCGCACGAATGCCGAACCAGCGGCAGCCTTTCCCTCCCCCGCGACCACTGACGAGTCGGAAGCGTGTCTCCCCGATCGCGTAAGGACTCATCCGTGGCATCCCGTTCCCACCGCCGACCGCCCCGCCCGCGGCGGCGCACCGCCCTCGTCTCCACGGCCGCCGTGGCGGCCGCGGTGCTCGTCGTCTCGCTGGTCGTGGCCCTCCGCCCCGGCGGGGAGGCCGACACCGTGCGGGCCGGGGGCACGCCCGCGGCCGACACCCGGGTGAGCGCCTCGCCGACGGCGTCCGGACCGGCACGGAAGGAGACGCCGGAGCCGAAGCGGTCCACGGCGTCCCCGAGCCCGTCGGCCGCCACGGCCACCCCGTCGGCGCGGCGGTCGGCCGGGAGCAGGCCCGAGCCCACCCGCCGGGCGGCGGCCTCCGGCTCCGCGCCGCTCGCCGGCCGGATCGGGCCCGGCGTCGACCACGACGGAGTCGCCACCCACTACGACGCCGCGGACGGCGACGGCGCGTGCTCGTTCGGCCCGAGCCCCGACATGACGGTCGCGGCGATGAACACCGCCGACTACGAGACGTCCAAGGCGTGCGGGGCGTACGTGCTCGTGCGCGCCTCGGGCGGCGCCTCCGTCACGGTCCGGATCACCAACGAGTGCCCGTCGCCCTGCGCGCCCGGGCAGCTCGACCTCAGCAGGCAGGCGTTCGCCGAGCTCGCCGACCTCTCCGCGGGCGAGATCCGGATCACCTGGAGCCTGCTGAGCCCCGGCACCTCCGGCACGGTCTCCCTCCGGTACAAGACCGGGTCCACCCGCTACTGGTGCGGCATCCAGGCGATCGGCCACCGCAACCCGCTGGCCCGCCTCGAGGTCGGCACCGGCGGCGGCTGGCGGCAGCTCACCCGTACCGAGTACAACTACTTCCTCTCCCCCGACGGCACCGGCTGCGGCGGCCCGGTCCGGCTCACCGACATCTACGGCGAGCGGCTGACCGTCGAGGGGATCGCCGTACGCCCGGACGCCGTCCAGCGGACCGGCGTCCAGTTCGCCCGGCACTGACGCGGGCCGGCACCGGCATCCCAGGTCAACAGGGGTCGGGGCCGGCCGCGCCGGCGGTCCGTCGCACGCGGCGTCCCGGTGCCCCCGGCCTCAGAACAACCGCGGCTGGACGTCCTCCGCCGGCTCGGCCTTCCGACGCGCCGCCACCGTCCCCGCCCGCCGCTCCAGCTCGCCCGGCTCGAAGAGCCGGATGACGCCGTACTCGCCGTCGTAGCCCGCCTCGCGGATCACCTCCCCGCGCCGCAGCCGTGCGACGGCCTCCGCGAGGAGCGGGGACTGGAGCGCCACGTCGTCGACCGGGACCTGTCCGAGGATGCCGAGCTCGGGTCCGAGGGCGGCCGTGAGCCGGTCGACCTCGCGGGACACCTTCTTGGTCTTCGGCCCCACGCCCAGGATCTCGCCCATGATCTCCGGCAGCGGCACGAAGCTGAGGAAGTCGGGCACGCCGTCCGGCCGGTGCCCCTCGGGCCGGTCGGCCAGGTCCTCGACGCGGCTCAGCACGCCGACCGTCAGCGGCTTCCCGCACACCGGGCACCTGCCGCCGTGCCGCCGCGTCTCGGCGGGGTCCATGCGCACACCGCACTTGCGGTGCCCGTCGACGTGGTACTTGCCCTCCTCGGGGAAGAACTCGACGGTGCCGGCGTACCCGTCGCCGGTCTCCAGGGCGCGGCGTACGGCGTAGTAGTCGAGGTCGGTGTCGAACAGGGTCGTCTCGCGGCCGAGCATCGGCGGCGAGTGGGCGTCCGAGTGGCTGACCATGCGGTACTTGTCCAGCGCCGAGATCCGCCAGTTCATGGCCGGGTCGCTGGACAGGCCGGTCTCCAGGGCGAAGACGTGGCCGGCGAGGTCGAGGTAGCAGTCCTCGATCGCGTCGAAGCCGGACTTGGAGCCGAAGACCGCGAACCACGGCGTCCACACGTGCGCCGGCACCAGGTAGGCGTCCGGGCTGCACTCCAGCGTGATCTCCAGGAGGTCGCGGGAGTCGAGGCCCAGGATCGGGCGGCCGTCGGAGCGGATGTTGCCGATCCGGTCGAGGCGGCGGTCGAACTCGGCGGCGGCCTCGAAGTCCGGCATGTGGACGAGGTGGTGGATCCTGCGGGTGCGTCCGCCGCGCTTGTAGATCGTCGAGATCTCCACCGAGAGCATGAAGCGCACGTCGGCCGCGCCGAGGACGGGCGGCAGGCGCTCCGCGACGTCCCGGTCGAACTCGGGGCGGAGCCGGAACAGACCGGGCTCGGCCGGCACCAGGTTCTCCCGCAGGTGCGCGAACCAGGCCGGGTGCGTGAAGTCGCCCGTGCCGACGAGCGAGATGCCCTTGCGCCGCGCCCACCAGGTCAGGTGTTCCAGGTCGGAGTCCTTGCTGCACGCCCGGGAGTACTTGGAGTGGACGTGCAGGTCAGCGTGGAAGCGCACCCTTCGAACCTAACACCGCCGGGCCGCCTCCACCGCCCGGCCCAGGAGCGTCTCCGCCTCGGTGACCGTACGGACCAGCTCGTCCGGGACGGGCGTCAGCTCCTGGACCAGGGCGTCGACCGCGGTGAGCCCGGCCCGCCCCACCAGCCCCTTCTCGTTGGTGACCCACTCCCCGCGCGCCGCCAGCACCGCGTGCGCCGTCTGGAGGGCGGCGAGGGCGACCGCGCCCGCGACCTGGGTGACGGCTCCCCTCGGGGCGTGGCCCCCCTTCGCGTACGCGAGGGTGGCCGCGGCCGTGCCGTACCAGTGGTCCGGGGCGCTCGCGCGCAGCGCCGGCGGATAGGCCGCGGGACGCGGCACCTCGCCCCGCAGCACCTCGTTGACCGCGAGTTCGGCGACGACCAGGTACGTCGGGATCCCCGCCAGGTGGAACATCAGCGGCTCGACGCGGAAGCGGCCCCGCTCCGCCTCCGCCAGCTCGTGCTCGACGACGTCGAGGTCGCGGTAGTGGACGTCCACGCGGCGGCCCTCGACCGTCAGCCACGCCCCGCCGTTGAACACGCCGCCGCCCCAGTCGCCGATCCCGGAGACCTCGCCCGGCCAGCCGACGGCGCGCAGGTCGGCGGGGTCGAAGACGCCTCCGGGGCCCCCTGAGGCCCTGGTGACTCCGGTGCCCCCAGTGCCCCCGCCGTCTCCTGCGCCGCCGCCCCCGCCCCGGTAGTACACCGACAGGTCCCAGTCGCTGTCGGGCCGGTGGGTGCCCTGCGCGCGGGAGCCGCCGAGGGCCACGGCGCGCACGCCGGGCAGGGCGGCGAGGCGGTCGGCGACCCGGTCGAGGAAGGCGGCGTCGGACGCCGTCGCGCGCTGGTCCATCCGTACTCCTGTTCCCCGCACCCTGTGCCCCGTGCCTCTTCCTCGCCCCTCTGGCGCCTGCGGTCCCCGTGGTGGTGGGTTCCGCGGCCGGCAGGGGCTCACACCCTAGGGCCTGTCGTCCGCCGGTGCTCCCCACGACCGCCGCTTGGGCAGCGGCTTCGCGTAACCGCCCGCCCTGCTCGTGGTGAGCCCGAGCCCCACCAGCGACTCGGCGAGCTTCACGGCCGCCGCCACCCCGTCGACCACCGGGAGCCCCAGCCGGTCCGCCACCGCCCGCCGCAGTCCGGTCATCCCGGCGCAGCCCAGCACCAGGACCTCCGCGCCGGCGGCGCACGCCCGCTCCGCGGCGGCCACGAACGCCTCCTCGGTGCGGAGCGAGGCGTCCACGTCGAGCACGTGCAGCCCGGTGCCGACGACGGCGGCGCAGTTGCGGTCCACGCCGGCCGTGCGGAGACTGTCCTCGATCTGGCCGCGGGAGCGGTCGAGCGTGGTGACGACGCCGTAGCGGCGGCCGAGCAGGCAGGCGAGGTGGGCAGCGGCCTCGGTGATGTCGACGACGGGCACGTCCACCAGCTCCCGCGCGCCCTCCCGCCCGTGCTCGCCGAACCCGGCCATGACCACGGCGTCGTACGGGCCCTCGTACGTCCGCAGGGTGTCGAGGACGGCCGCCGCCGACAGGTGGCTGTCGAGCCAGCCCTCCGCCGACTCCGGCCCCCAGGCCGGGGTCAGCCCGGTCACGGTGGTGCCCGGGCCCGCGGCGGCCCGGGCACCACGGACGATCTCGTCCGTCATGGCCCGTGTGGTGTTGCAGTTGGTGACGACGATCCGCACGTCGCTCAGCCCTCCTCGGGCTCGGCGACGGCGGACGTGGGGGCGGGCTCCGGAACGGGCCCCGGAGCGGATGCCGGAACGGGCCCCGGAGCGGATGCCGGGGCGGGCTCCGGAGCGGGGGCCGGGGCGGCGGTCCGCTCGGCCCGGCACAGCGCCGCGTACAGGCCCGCGGCGGCGGCCGTGCCGATGAACCACGAGTACGGGGCGACGTCGCCGAAGGCCGGCACCAGCGCGAGCACGGCGGCGACGGCGGCCGAGGGCAGGAACGCCCACAGCGCCTTGGGGTTGACGCCCTTGCGGTAGTAGTAGGCGGACCCCGGCCGGGCGTCGAAGAGCTGGTCGACGTCGATCCGGCCGCGCTTGACCCAGTAGTAGTCGACCATGATCACGCCGAACAGCGGTCCCAGGAAGGCGCCGAGCCCGCCGAGGAAGTAGTTGACCACGTCGGGGTTGGAGTACAGGTTCCACGGCGTCACGAGCAGCGCGGCGACCGTACTGATCACACCACCGGTCTTGAAGGTGATCCGCTGCGGCCAGACGTTGGCCAGGTCGTAGGCGGGCGAGACGAAGTTGGCGACGATGTTGACGCCCATGGTGGCGACGGCGAAGGTCAGCGCGCCGAGGACCAGGACCCAGGTGGTGCCGACCTCGGCGACCAGCAGTGCCGGATCGGTGACGGCCTCGCCGAACACCTCGATCGAGCCCGCGGTGACGACGACCGACAGGACCACGAACGCGGTCGAGTTGACCGGCAGGCCCCAGAAGTTGCCGCGCCGGACGGTGCGGTGGTCGGGCGCGAAGCGCGAGAAGTCGCAGAAGTTGAGCATCAGCGTGCCGTACGTGGCGAGGATCAGCCCGATCGCGCCGAACCACTGCCGCACCTGCTCGCCGGCGGAGACGGGGTGCGGGGTGGAGGCGAGCGGGATGCTCCAGCCGGCCCTGGCCAGGATCCACACGGCGAGCGCGAGCATCACGAGCCAGATCGCGGGGCCGCAGAAGTCCTGGAACTTGCGGACCGACTCCATCCCCTGCGTGATGATCAGCGCCTGGACCAGCCACAGCGCCACGAAGGAGACCCAGCCGAGCGGGTCCAGACCGAGGAAGGAGCCGTGCGTCCAGGACTCCAGGCCCGGCCAGGCGGCGAGCAGCATGACGTTGACGGCGACGGAGGCCAGGTAGGTCTGGATGCCGTACCACATGATGGCGATGACGGCCCTGATCAGCGCGGGGACGTTGGCGCCCCACACGCCGAAGCCGATACGGCTGACGACCGGGAACGGCACGCCGTGGCGCTGTCCTATGCGGCCCATCATGTTCATCCCGATGTAGATGAGCACGAAGCCGACGAGCAGGGACGTGAAGATCTGCCAGACGTTCATGCCGAGGACCAGCAGGCCCGCCGCGAAGGTGTAGTTGCCGAGGTTGTGGACGTCGGACATCCACAGGGCGAAGAGGTCGAAGACCTTCCACTTGCGCCGCGCGGCGGGCGCGAGGTCCTCGTTGGTGAGCCGGGGGTCGGGGACGAAGGCCGGTGCGGCGGTGGCTTCGGCGGGGTCGGCGAGGGACACGGTGCCTCCATGGGGAAGGGGGCGGAGGGCGGCGTGGTGCGCTTGCGCTGTACGGGTGCGGAACCGAGGGAAGGACGGTTTGGTATACCAAACCGCCGGTCATGGTCTCGCCACCGGTTGCTCCCGGCCGTGTCCGGGCGGTTACGGCTCCGTAAAACGCCCCGGGGCCGGGCGAGGATGGACCCATGACGACGGTGGAACCCCTGGGCGCGGTGCGCGCACGCGTCCTCGCCGCGCTGCGGCAGGACATCGTCGCCGGGCGCCTCGGCCCCGGCGACCGGCTGGTCGAACGCGAGCTGGCCGACCGCTTCGGGGTCTCCCGCGTCCCGGTCCGCGAAGCGATCCGGGCGCTGGTCGCGGAGGGGTTCGTGCACTTCGAGACGCCGCGCCGCACCGTCGTGCGCCGGCTGACCCCGACGGACGTCGCGGAGCTGTTCGAACTGCGCGAGGCCCTGGAGGTGTACGCCGCCGGGCTCGCCGCGACCCGCGCCGGGCGGGACGGCCTGGCCGAGCTGGAGGAACTGCTCGACCGAGCCGCCGTCGCGACCCGTGCGGGGGACGCGGAGACGATCACCGACATCAACACCCGCTTCCACGACCGCATCCTGGCCATGGCCGGCAACAGCCTGCTGATCTCCGTCATGGAGCCGGTCGACGGCCGGCTGCGCTGGCTGACCCGGCAGAACGAGGAGTGGACGCAGCTGCTGAAGGAGCACCGCGAGCTGTACGCCGCCATCGCCTCCGGCGACCCGGCCCGCGCCCGGGCCCACGCGCTCTCCCACGTCCGGGCCAACTACCGGTCCACGGTGCGCCGGCTGTTCGGGGACACGGAGGGGACCGGAGGGGCCGGAGGGGCCGAAGGGGCTGAGGGGATCGGAAGGACCGAGGTGCCGGAGGAGGCGCGACAGCCGCAGGAGGCGAAGGAGCGGCCGGGTACGGCGGATACGGCAGGCACGGCAGGCACGGCAGGCACGGCAGGCTAGCGGGACCCGCCGCCCTCACCGGTGACGGTGAGTCCCGCCGCCCTCATCGACGACGGGGAGCCCCGCCGCCCTCCCGGCCGTCCGCAGGACGTCCCGCAGCATCTCCGGGGTGAGCCGCCCGGTGAAGGTGTTGCGCTGGCTGACGTGGAAGCAGCCGAAGAGGTCGGGTCCGCCGTCCAGGGCGACCCGCGTCCCGTGCCCGAAGACGGGCCGGGGCCGGGGCACGGTCCAGCCCGCCTCGGCGAACGCCGGCAGCGCGGCCTGCCACCCGAAGCCGCCCAGCACGACGACGGCCCGCAGCGTCGGCCGCAGCAGCCGCAACTCGCTCACCAGCCAGGACCGGCAGGTGTCCCGCTCACCGGGCGTCGGCTTGTTGGCGGGCGGCGCGCAGTGCACCGGGGAGGTGACGCGCACGCCGTACAGCTCCAGGCCGTCGTCGGCGCTCACGGCGGTCGGGCGCGAGGCGAGGCCCACGTCGTACAGCGCCGCGTACAGCACGTCCCCGGACCGGTCACCGGTGAACATCCGCCCGGTCCGGTTGCCCCCGTGCGCCGCGGGGGCCAGTCCGAGGATGAGCAGCGGGGCGTCAGCCGGTCCGAAGCCGGGCACGGGGCGGCCCCAGTACGTCCAGTCCGCGAAGGCGGCGCGCTTGGTGCGGGCCACCTCCTCGCGCCACTCGACCAGGCGCGGGCACGCGCGGCACCCCGTGATCCGCTCGTCCAGTTCCGCCAGGCCGCTGTCCATGCCCACCACCGTAGGCCCGGCGGTCCCGCGGATCATCCCGGGGCCGCCGGGGCGGACGCAAAAGGAGTCCGGCCGCCGGGCGGCGGGGATTAAGGTCGGGGCATGGCTTCAGAGACTCAGGGCGCCGAGGACGCCGGGCGCCCGGACGGCGGACACCGCGGCGCCCCGGCGGAGACCGGCCGGACCGGCAGCACCGGGAAGCCGGGCGGCGCGAGCGGTACGGGCGGCTCCGCCGACGCGGTGGCCGCGGCGAGGGCCGCCGCCCCGGCGAACGGCGAGAGCGTCCGCGTCGACAGCTGGATCTGGTCCGTACGGCTCGTGAAGACCCGCTCGATGGGCGCCACCGCCTGCCGCGGCGGCCACGTCCGCGTCAACGGCGAGCGGGTCAAGCCCGCGTACGGCGTGAAGGTCGGCGACGAGGTCCGGCTGCGCCACGGGGGCCGGGAGCGCGTGGTCGTCGTGAAGCGCGTGATCCGCAAGCGGGTGGGCGCGCCGGTGGCGGCGGAGTGCTACATCGACAACAGCCCGCCGCCCCCGCCACGCGAGGCGGTCGCCCCGGCCGGCGTCCGCGACCGCGGCACGGGCCGCCCGACGAAGCGGGACCGCCGCGAGATGGAGCGCCTCCGCGGCTTCGGCGCCCCGCCCGGCAGCTTCGGCCCCGGCGAATAGCACAGGGTCCGGTCGGCGGCGCAAGGCCCGGTGAACCCGGCCGGGCCCACCGGGCATGCCCGGGGCTACGAGTCGAAGCGGGCCGCCGCCAGGTACTCCGGCTGCGGGTCCAGCGCCGCCGCCAGCCGGAAGTGGCGCTTCGCCTGGTCGGAGCGGCCCGCGCGCTCGTAGGTGCGGGCGAGCGCGAAGTGCGCGAACGCGTTGTCCGGCTCGCGCTCCAGGACGATGGTGAACTCCAGCTCGGCGGGGCGCAGCTGCGCCGCCGCGAAGAAGGCACGCGCGCGCAGCAGCCGCGCGGCGGTGTTCTCGGGGTGCGAGGCGATGACCTCGTCGAGCAGCTTCACCGCGCCGCGCGGGTCACGCGCGGCCAGCAACTGCTCGGCGGCGCGGAAATCGATGACGTCCGTCTCCGGAGTGCGTCCGGCAAAACCGCTGGTCTCGGGCACGGCTGAGTCCTTCCCTCGCTCCGGCGGTTCAACGCACCCGGTCCGGCCGCTATTCCTGCCCCGCGCGCGCCCGGCGCACCAGATCGGCCCATACGTCCCGTACGCGCCGCGCCAGCTCCTCCAGCGGCACGTCGTTGTCGACGACGACGTCCGCGATCTCCAGGCGCTTCTCGCGGGGCGCCTGGGCGGCCATCCTGGCGCGGGCGTCCTCCTCGGTCATGCCGCGCAGCCGCACGAGCCGGTCGAGCTGGGTCCCGGGGTCCACGTCCACCACGACGACCAGGTCGTACAGCGGGGCCAGGCCGTTCTCGGCGAGCAGCGGCACGTCGTGGACCACGACGGCGTCCTCGGCGGCGGCGCTCTCCAGCTCCTGGGAGCGGGCCCGGACCAGGGGGTGCACGATCGAGTTGAGCACGGCGAGCTTCTCCGCGTCCGCGAAGACGAGGGAGCCGAGCCGGGGCCGGTCCAGGCTGCCGTCGGGGGCGAGGATCCCCTCGCCGAAGGCGTCGACCACCGCGGCCAGGCCGGGCGTGCCCGGGGCGACCACCTCGCGCGCGATCCGGTCGGAGTCGATCAGGACCGCGCCCTGCTCCACGAGCAGCCGCGACACTTCGCTCTTGCCGGCGCCGATACCGCCGGTCAGACCCACCTTCAGCATGAGCGGAAGCTTAGGCCCTGCCCGTCGGGACCCGGCGCCCGCCCGCCGGGGTCACCGGGGTCCCCGGGACGCGGCTCCCGCCGCCGCGGGACCGCCGAGGACGACCGGACCGCCGGGAGCGGGGCCCGGCGGCCTCCGCGCCCTCCCGGCCGCGTACCGCTGCGACCGCGTCCCTCGGCCGCCCCGGACCTCAGCCCTCGCCCTCGCGCTCCGCGAGGAACTTCTCGAACTCGCGGCCGATCTCGTCGGCGGACGGGATCTCGACGGGCTCGGCCAGCATGTTGCCGCGGGTCTCGGCGCCCGCGGCGGCGTCGTACTGGTGCTCCAGGCCCTGGACGAGCGCGACGAGCTCCTCGTCGCCCTCCTGGATCTGCCGGTCGATCTCGGTCTGCGTGCGGTGCGCCTCGGTGCGCAGGCTGTGCGCGACGCCGGGCAGGACCAGGCCGGTCGCGGCGGTGACGGCCTCAAGGACGGTCAGCGCGGCGTCCGGGTAGGGCGAGCGGGCGATGTAGTGCGGCACGTGCGCGGCCACCCCGAGGACGTCGTGGCCGGCCTGCGCCAGCCGGTACTCCACCAGGGACGCGGCGCTGCCGGGCACCTGCGCCTGTTCGAAGGGGCTGCGGTGGCCGGGCACCAGGTCGGTGCGGGTGCCGTGCGGGGTCAGGCCGACGGGACGGGTGTGCGGCACGCCCATGGGGATGCCGTGGAAGTTCACCGCCAGGCGGACGCCGAGCCGCTCCACGATCTGCTCGACGGCCGCGGCGAACCGCTCCCACTCGACGTCCGGCTCGGGCCCGGACAGCAGCAGGAACGGTGCCCCGGTGGCGTCCTGCAGGAGCCGCACGTCCAGGGTGGGCACCTCGTAGTCGGTCCAGCGGTCCCGCTTGAAGGTCAGCAGCGGGCGGCGGGCCCGGTAGTCCACCAGGCGGTCGTGGTCGAAGCGGGCCACGACCTGCTGGGGCAGCGAGTCCGTGAGCTGCTCGACGATCTGGTCGCCGGTCTCGCCCGCGTCGATGTAACCGTCGAAGTGGTAGAGCATGACCAGTCCGGCCGACTCCTGGGCCAGCGCCATGTCGACGACGGCCAGGCCCTTCGGCTCCCACGTGTACAAACCCTGCGGATCAAGCAATGTGACCGCCCCTCCTCGTATCCACAGGCGACAACGCCGGTCATGGGCGCGGTCATTCCCGGTCGGCGCCCCGTCCGGCCGCCCTTTGCCGAGTTTTCGCAAAGGCGCGACCGATACGCCGGGTAACCCACGGTCTCGTACGCGGGACGGCCCGCGTGCCCCGCGTGGGGAGCACGGGCCGCACCGTGCGCGGGACGCGGGCCGTCCCGTACGGGGCGGGGACCGCGCCGTACCGACGCGAACGCACCGCGGGCCCGCACCCGGTGGTGGGTGCGGGCCCGCGGTGACGGCTACCGCTCAGCGGAGGATGTCGCCCTCCGCGCCCTCACGGTGTGAGGGGGACGGTTCAGCTCTGGCCGCCGGCGAGCTTCTCGCGCAGCGCGGCCAGGGCCTCGTCCGACGCCAGGGCGCCGGAGTTGTCCGCCGACTCCGAGGAGTACGAGCCACCCGAGGCGGCCGGAGCCGCACCCGCGTCGCCGCCCTCGGCCTCCGCCTGGGCGTCGGCCTCGCGGGACTTGATGACCTGCGCCTGGTGCTGCTCGAAGCGCGACTGCGCCTCGGCGTACTGGCGCTCCCACTCCTCGCGCTGCTTCTCGTAGCCCTCGAGCCAGTCGTTGGTCTCGGGGTCGAAGCCCTCGGGGTAGATGTAGTTGCCCTGGTCGTCGTAGGACGCGGCCATGCCGTACAGGGTCGGGTCGAACTCGACCGCCGTCGGGTCGGCACCGAAGGACTCGTTGGCCTGCTTCAGCGAGAGGCTGATGCGACGGCGCTCGAGGTCGATGTCGATGACCTTGACGAAGATCTCGTCGTTGACCTGGACGACCTGCTCCGGGATCTCGACGTGGCGCTCGGCCAGCTCGGAGATGTGGACCAGGCCCTCGATGCCCTCGTCGACGCGCACGAACGCACCGAACGGAACCAGCTTCGTGACCTTGCCGGGCACGACCTGGCCGATCTGGTGGGTCCGGGCGAACTGCTGCCACGGGTCCTCCTGCGTCGCCTTCAGCGACAGGGAGACACGCTCGCGGTCCATGTCGACGTCGAGGACCTCGACGGTGACCTCCTGGCCGACCTCGACGACCTCGGAGGGGTGGTCGATGTGCTTCCAGGACAGCTCGGAGACGTGGACCAGACCGTCGACGCCACCCAGGTCCACGAAGGCACCGAAGTTGACGATCGAGGAGACCACGCCGGAGCGGACCTGACCCTTCTGCAGGGTCGTGAGGAACGTCTGGCGGACCTCGGACTGGGTCTGCTCCAGCCAGGCACGGCGGGACAGGACCACGTTGTTGCGGTTCTTGTCCAGCTCGATGATCTTCGCCTCGAGCTCCTTGCCCACGTAGGGCTGGAGGTCGCGGACACGGCGCATCTCGACGAGGGAGGCCGGCAGGAAGCCACGGAGGCCGATGTCGAGGATGAGACCACCCTTGACGACCTCGATGACGGTACCGGTGACGATGCCGTCCTCTTCCTTGATCTTCTCGATGGTGCCCCAGGCACGCTCGTACTGGGCGCGCTTCTTCGAGAGGATCAGGCGGCCTTCCTTGTCCTCCTTCTGGAGGACCAGGGCCTCGATCTCGTCGCCGACGGCCACGACCTCGTTCGGGTCGACGTCGTGCTTGATCGAGAGCTCGCGGCTCGGGATGACACCTTCGGTCTTGTAACCGATGTCGAGCAGGACCTCGTCCCGGTCGACCTTCACGATGACGCCGTCGACGATGTCGCCGTCGTTGAAGTACTTGATCGTCTCGTCGATCGCTGCGAGGAATGCTTCCTCGTTACCGATGTCGTTGACCGCTACCTGCGGGGTGGTGGCGGTGGTCTCGGTGCTGCTCGTCATGTGGGAAAGGGCTCCGGTACGGACATTGAAGTCGTAGGTACTGCTACGCCGGGAGCCCGTATCGCTCTGAAGAAGCCGGACAGCCTAGGAAGCGCCGAACCCGGAGACCGGGAGGCGCCTCGACAACCGAGGGGACATACAACAGATGCGAGCGCAGCCTGCTACGTCTGAGGTGCGCAGGCCCGCAGCGCAACTTGTAGCATACGGGGGCAGCCGGACAGGGTCAATGCGCGAAGGCGCACACCCGGGGCGGATCGCCGCATACCCGGCACAGAACTCATGCGGCGGCAGCCGCGTCCAGCACCGTCCGCGGGCCGCACGGGCCTCTGGCGTCCCTTTCGCGACACCGTCCGGACGGGATGGAACGGAAGAGTACGACGAGGGAGCCGATCATCCAAGAGCCCGAACCGTTCGAGCCCGAGGCCACGCGGCGCCGGGCGGGGACCACGGAGAGCGCCCGCGCCAATCGCGGCTGGTGGGACCGGAACGCGGACGAGTACCAGACCGAGCACGGCACCTTCCTGGGCGACGACCGCTTCGTGTGGGGCCCCGAGGGGCTCGACGAGGTGGAGGCCGAGCTGCTCGGCCCGCCGGAGGAGCTGAAGGGCAGGGACGTCCTGGAGATCGGCGCGGGCGCGGCGCAGTGCTCGCGCTGGCTGGCCTCCCAGGGGGCCCGCCCGGTGGCGCTCGACCTCTCGCACCGGCAGCTCCAGCACGCGCTGCGGATCGGCGGCGCGTTCCCCCTGGTCTGCGCCGACGCCGGTGCGCTGCCGTTCGCGGACGGCTCCTTCGACCTGGCGTGCTCGGCGTACGGGGCGCTGCCGTTCGTGGCCGACCCGGTGCTGGTGCTGCGCGAGGTGCGGCGGGTGCTGCGCCCGGGCGGCCGCTTCGTGTTCTCGGTGACGCATCCGATCCGCTGGGCCTTCCCCGACGAGCCGGGCCCCGAGGGCCTGAGCGTGTCGGCGTCCTACTTCGACCGCACACCGTACGTCGAGCAGGACGAGGAGGGCCGTGCGGTCTACGTCGAGCACCACAGGACCGTCGGCGACCGGGTGCGCGACATCGTGGCGGCCGGGTTCCGGCTGGTGGACCTGGCCGAGCCGGAGTGGCCGGCGTGGAACACCCAGGAGTGGGGCGGCTGGTCGCCGCTGCGCGGGAGCCTGATCCCCGGTACGGCGATCTTCGTGTGCGAGCGGGACTGAGCCGGGGCCCCGGCGCCGGGGCCCGGCGGCCCGCGGCGGGGCCGACGCCCCGGACACGGCGGCCGGCAGCAGGAGGGACACCCCGGGCACGGCGGCCCGTGGGGCCGGCACCCGCGGCGCGGGCGGCTCGCGGGGCTGCTGGGAGACTGGGGCGGTGATGCCGCGGTCCGACGTTCTCGACAGCCTGCCCGTCCGTTCCGCCGTACCGGCCCTTCGGGAGGCGCTGGAGGAGCACGGGGCCGCCGTGCTCTGCGCGCCGCCGGGCACGGGCAAGACGACACTGGTGCCGCTGGTGCTGGCCGGGCTCGCCGGGGACGGGCCCGCGCGGCGCGTGGTCGTCGCCGAGCCGCGGCGGATCGCGGCCCGCGCGGCGGCCCGGCGGATGGCCTGGCTGCTCGGCGAGGAGCCGGGCGGGAGCGTCGGGTACACCGTGCGCGGCGAGCGGGCCGTGGGGCCGCACACGCGCGTGGAGGTCGTGACGACGGGCGTCCTGCTGCAGCGGCTCCAGCGCGACCAGGAACTGCCCGGTGTCGACGTGGTGGTCCTCGACGAGTGCCACGAGCGGCACCTGGACGCGGACACCGTCGCCGCCTTCCTGCTGGACGTACGGGCCGCGCTGCGCCCGGAGCTGCGCCTCGTGGCCGCCTCCGCCACGACCGACGCGCAGGGGTGGTCCGAACTGCTGGGCGGGGTCCCGGTGGTCGAGGCGACGGGCGTGTCGCATCCGGTGGAGGTGGTGTGGGCGCCGCCCGCGCGCCCCGTGCGGCCGCCGCACGGCATGCGCGTGGACCCGGCGCTGCTGGCGCACGTGGCGTCGGTGGTGCGGCGGGCGCTGGCCGAGCGCTCCGGGGACGTGCTGTGCTTCCTGCCCGGTGTCGGGGAGATCGCGCGGGTCGCCGGGCAGCTCGGCGACGTGGACGTGCTCCAGGTGCACGGGCGCGCCCCGGCGGCCGTGCAGGACGCGGTGCTGTCCCCCGGGCGGCGGCGCCGGGTGGTGCTCGCGACCTCCGTGGCCGAGTCCTCGCTGACCGTGCCGGGCGTGCGGGTGGTCGTGGACTGCGGGCTCGCCCGCGAGCCGCGGGTGGACCACGCGCGCGGGCTGAGCGCGCTGACGACCGTACGGGCCTCGCGGGCGGCGGGGCGGCAGCGGGCCGGGCGCGCGGGCCGCGAGGCGCCGGGCGCCGTCTACCGCTGCTGGGCCGAGGCCGAGGACGGGCGGCTGCCGCGCTTCCCCGCGCCGGAGATCAGGGTCGCGGACCTCACGGCGTTCGCGCTCCAGGCGGCGTGCTGGGGCGATCCGGACGCCTCGGGGCTCGCCCTGCTGGACGCGCCGCCGGCCGGGGCCATGGCGGCGGCACGGTCCGTGCTGGCGGCCGTGGAGGCGGTCGACGCCGCCGGGCGGGCCACGGACCGGGGCGCGCGGATGGCGCGCATGGGACTGCACCCCCGGCTGGCGCGGGCCCTGCTGGACGCCGCGCCCGCGGTGGGCGCCGGGCGGGCCGCGGAGGTGGTGGCCCTGCTGAGCGAGGAGCCGCCCCGGGAGTACGGGGACGACCTGGCGGCGGCCTGGCGCCTGGCCCGCCGCGGCGGCGACGCCTACGCGGCGCGCTGGCGCGCCGAGGCCGGTCGGCTGCGGACGGCGGTCCGGGACCTCGCCGGGACCGCGGGCGCCGCCGGTCCGGGGAGCGCGGCGGAGCCGCCCGCCGGTGCCGTGCGCGGGGACGACGGGACCGTGGGGCTCGTGGTGGCCCTGGCCTTCCCCGAGCGGGTGGCGCGGGCGCAGGGCGGCTCGTACCTCATGGCGTCCGGGACCCGGGCGGAACCGGGCGAGGGGACGGGGCTGCGCGGCGCCGAATGGCTCGCCGTCGCCGTGGCCGACCGTCCGCTGAACGCCGCGCACGCGCGCGTGCGGCTCGGCGCGGCCCTGGACGAGGAGACGGCGCTCGCGGCGGCGGCCGCCCTGCACACGGAGGGCGAGGAGGTCCGGTGGGCCGGCGGCGACGTCGTGGCGCGGCGGGTCGAGCGCCTGGGCGCGGTGGAGCTCGCGGCGCGCCCGCTGCCCGGCCCCGCCCCCGTCCTGGTGCGGGAGGCGCTGCTGGAGGGGGTGCGCCAGGAGGGGTTCGGGCTGCTGCGCCGGTGGGGTGACGCGCGGGCGCTGCGGCAGCGGCTGGCCTTCCTGCGGCTGCACCTGGGCGACCCCTGGCCGGACGTCTCGGACGAGGCGCTGCTGGCGCGCGCGGAGGACTGGCTGGAGCCCGAGCTCGGCCGGGCCCGCCGCCGCGCCGACCTGGAGCGGATCGACGCGGTCCAGGCCCTGACGCGGCTGCTTCCGTGGGCGTCCGGGGAGGCGGCCCGGTTCGAGGAACTGGCCCCCGAGCGCATCGGGGTGCCGAGCGGGTCCAGGGTCCGGATCGACTACGCCGACCCCGAGCGGCCGGTGCTCGCGGTGAAGCTCCAGGAGATGTTCGGGCTCCAGGAGTCGCCCGCCGTCGCGGGCGTGCCCGTGCTCGTCCACCTCCTCTCCCCCGCGGGCCGCCCCGCCGCCGTCACCGCCGACCTGGCGTCCTTCTGGAGGGACGGCTACCGGGCCGTGCGGGCGGAGCTGCGCGGCCGCTACCCCAGGCACCCCTGGCCCGAGGACCCGGCCGGCGCCGAGCCGACCCGGCACACGAACGCGCGCCTGCGGCGCTGAGCGGCCGGCCGTGACGGCGTGCGCACGTAGTACGCCGAGGGGCCCCTCCCGGCGGCAGGAGGGGCCCCTCGGCGTATGCGCGTACGGTCCGAGCGCTACGCGGCCGGCTCGGCCACCTTCAGCTCGACCGTCAGGGTCGCGCCGCCGGTCGTGGTGATCCGCAGGAGGTAGGTACCGGCGGTGTCGTCCGCGTGGAGCTTCGGCAGCTTCAGCAGGCCGTCCGCGTCCGTCCTCAGGCCGGAGAGGGTGCGCACGGCCTTGCCGTCCGCGCCCTCGAAGTACGGTCCCTTGTCGTTCTCGGTGGCGTCGTCCGCGGACCTGACCAGCGTGGCCGTGGCGGCGACGCCGTCCGCGGCGGCGCCCTTGTACGTGGCCCTGACCTCGACCTGCTCCGCGAACTCGGCCCCCGGGGCGCAGATCAGCTCCGCGTCGCCGGTGCGCACGAGGGCGTCGGCCTCGGGGGCGGTGACCGTCGCCGCGAACTCCAGGGCGGGCACGGAGCGGCCCACGACGGTGGCGCGGACGGTGAAGTCGCCGGTCTTCTCGCCCGCCTTCAGGGCGGGCGCGGTGGCCGTGCCGGCGGCGGAGGTGACCACGGTGGCGACCGTCTCGCCGCCCGCGAACACGGCGTCGGTGTCACCGGTGATCGTGAACCGCACCCGGACCTTCGCGACCGCCTCGCCCTTCTCGGTCTCCGCCCGGGCGACGATCTTCCCGGCGAAGGTGTCGCCGGCGGTCGCGGTGAGCTTGCCGGTGCCCGCGTTCTCCAGGTGGTGCACGGTGTCGGTGGGCGTCGGGGACGGGCTGGCGGGGTCGCTGGGCCCGGGCGTGCCCGGGTCGGCGGGGCCGGGGGACGGGCTCCCGGAGCCGCCCGAACCACCGGAGCCGCCCGATCCGCCGGTCGACGGCGGGGTCGTGCCCGGCTCGGAGCCGCCCTTGCCCGGGGTGGACGGGGCGGGCGTGGTGGGGGCGGGGGAGGTCGGCGCGGGGGTCGTCGGGGTGGGGCTCGCGTCCGTGACGGGGTCGCTGGGGTGCGAGGGCACGGAGCCCGTGCCGTCCGGGACCTCGTGGGTGCCCTTGCGGTAGTACTCCAGCCAGGTCAGGACCGTGTTGAGGTAGTCCTGGGAGTGGTTGTAGCTGAGGATCGCGGCGTTCAGCTGCTGCTGGACGGACAGGTCGCGGTCGCCGGCGCACAGGTAGTGGCCGGCGGCCAGGGCCGCGTCGTAGATGTTGTTCGGGTTCTTCTCGCCGTCGCCGTTGCCGTCCTGGCCCCAGCTCGCCCAGGTGGACGGGATGAACTGCATGGGCCCGACCGCGCGGTCGTGGACCTCGTCGCCGTCGTACGCGCCGTCGTCGGTGTCGGTGATCCGCGCGAAGCCGACGCCGTTGAGGACGGGGCCGAGGATGGGGCTCCGCGTGGTGCCGTCGGCGGTGACGCGGCCGCCGCTCGCGTGGCCCGACTCGACGTGGCCGATGGCCGCCAGCAGCTGCCAGGGCAGGTTGCAGCCGGGCCTGGCCTCGCGCAGCGCCGCCTCGGCCTTCTTGTAGGCGTCGAGGACGGTGGCGGGTATGCCGGCCCCGCTCTCCTCCTCGTCGCCGGAGGAGTCGTCCGTGGGGCTGTCGAGCGGCGGGAGGTCGGTGTAGTAGCGCGGGTCCGTCGCGGTGTCGTCGGCGCTCGGGTCGGGCGACGCCTGCGAGCCGGCGGACTCACGGCCCTGCGGGGTGTCCGTGACCCCCGGCGCCTGGGAAGCGGACAGCGCCGCGACCGCGAGCGCGGCCACAGCGGTGGTCGCCGCTCCCTTGGCGATCCTTCTGCCGAGGTGCGCCGTCATTGCGTGAACCCCTCCCGTCGACGACCGTCCGCGCTCCGCACTCCCCCGGTGCGGTGACGCAGGCGACCCTACGACAACTTGTGCCGCCCAGACACCTGTTCGTGCCCGATTTTCACCAGTTGGCCACGTCCGGTTCGGATGAACCGGCCGAGTCCGGGCGAACCGCGCGCCCTTTTCCCACGTCCCGCATACTGAGCGTCGTTGATCACGCACGTCGAACGCCGTTGATCGTGAACGCGTCCTGTCCGGTCAACGCCAGTCGCAGGGGGGCCACTTGCCGTTCACTCTCAGCCATGCCGCGGCCGTGCTGCCCGCCGTGCGCACCGACGGGTCCGGGCGCGGGCGGCTGGTCCCCGCGGTGCTCGTCGCGGGTTCGTGCGCGCCCGACCTGACCTACTACACGGCGGGCGTGGTCCCCGGGGGGATGGAGTTCGGCAGGTTCACGCACTCGTTCACCGGCGTGTTCACGTTCGACGTCGCGGTCGCGTGGCTGCTCGTGGCCGGATGGCTGCTGCTGCGGGAACCGCTGGTGGCGCTGTTGCCGCGGGCGGCCCAGGCGAGGGTCGGGGCGCTGCTGCGGTGCGGCGCGCCGCGCACGCGGCCGGGTCCGGGGCTCGCGCTGCGGTGGTACGCGTCGGCTGTGCTCGGGGGGCTGACGCACGTCGTGTGGGACGCGTTCACGCACCACGACGGGTGGGGGACGCGGGCGTTCCCCGTGCTGGGCCGGGAGGTGGCGGGCGCGCCGGTGTTCTGGCTCCTGCAGTACGGCGGCTCGGCGGTCGCCGCCGCGGTGATCGCGGCCTTCGTCGTGGCGGCGCTGCGGCGGACGGCCCCGGCGGCCCCCGCCGGGGTGCCCGTGCTGTCCGCGCGCGACCGGCTGCGGGGCCTGGCCGTGCTCGGCGGCTGCGCGGCCCTCGCGGCGGCGCAGCGCGCGCTGCGCTGGTGGGTGGAGAGGGGCGGGGCCGCCAAGCCCTGGGAACTGGTCCCGACGCTGTGCTTCGGGGTGGGCGCGGGGCTGGTGGCCGGAACGGTGCTGTACGCCGCGGCGGTCCGGCTGCGCCGCCCGGCACCGGTCCCCGCGGCGCCACCGGTGCCGGTCCCCTCGGCTCCACCGGCGCCGGCGGAGCCGGGCGCGGTCCCTGCCGCGGGCCGTCGGTCCAGGGCCGCCGAACGGCCCGGCCGCACGTAACGCCCGGCGCGGCCCCGGCCCGGGACCGCCGGCCGCGGACCCCTGACCGGCCCGGACACGGACGGCTCCCGCGGGGAAGCCCGTACCGAGCCCGTGCCCCCGTACGAAACGGCCGCCCGGCGCCCCGGGAGGGGGCCGGGCGGCCGTCCGACGCCCTGAGCGGGCGGCCTGCCTAGGGCCGTGACCGGCCGTGGCCGGAAAGGTCCGCCGTGGGCTCGCGGCGTCCGGTGCGGTGCGCCGCGAGGCGGAGGACCGCCCTCGTACTTGGACGTACCCGGATGGCTCCGACAACGCGGCGTGGGGGTCCCCCCTGCTCGAAGAGCCAGGGGGAGTGCCGTGCCGGGCGTCGCGAGCCGGTGAACCCTTCCGGTCACGGCACTAGTGCGCCGCCGACTCCCAGTCCGTGCCGTAGCCCACCGACACGTCCAGCGGGGCCCGCAGGTGGACCGCGTTCGCCATCTCGCGGCGGACCAGTTCCTCCGCGGCCTCGTGCTCGCCGGGGGCGACCTCCAGGACGATCTCGTCGTGGACCTGGAGCAGCATGCGCGACTTGAGGTCCGCCTCGCGCAGCGCGCGGTCCACGTTCAGCATCGCGATCTTGACGATGTCCGCGGCGGTGCCCTGGATCGGCGCGTTCAGGGCCATGCGCTCGGCGGTCTCGCGGCGCTGGCGGTTGTCGCTGTTGAGGTCGGGCAGGTAGCGGCGGCGGCCGAGCAGCGTCTCCGTGTACCCGGTCGCGCGCGCCTCGTCGACCACGCGGTGCAGGTAGTCGCGCACCCCGCCGAACCGCTCGAAGTAGGTCTCCATCAGCGCGCGGGCCTCGCCCGCGTCGATGTTGAGCTGCTGCGAGAGGCCGAAGGCCGACAGCCCGTACGCCAGCCCGTAGGACATGGCCTTGATCTTGCGGCGCATCTCGGCGTCGACCGCGGACCGCTCCACGCCGAAGACCTGCGAGGCGACCGTGGTGTGCAGGTCCTCGCCGGAGGTGAACGCCTCGATGAGCCCGGCGTCCTCCGACAGGTGCGCCATCACGCGCAGTTCGATCTGGCTGTAGTCGGCGGTCATCAGCGACTCGAAGCCGTCGCCGACGACGAAGCCGCGGCGGATCGCGCGGCCCTCGTCCGTGCGGACGGGGATGTTCTGCAGGTTCGGGTCGGTGGAGGAGAGCCGGCCGGTGGCGGTGATCGTCTGGTTGAAGGTGGTGTGGATGCGGCCGTCCGCCGCGATCGACTTGATCAGGCCCTCGACCGTGACGCGCAGCTTGGCCTGCTCGCGGTGGCGGAGCATGATCACCGGCAGTTCGTTGTCGGTCTGGCCGGCGAGCCAGGCCAGGGCGTCCGCGTCCGTCGTGTAGCCGGTCTTGGTCTTCTTGGTCCTCGGCAGGCCCAGCTCGCCGAAGAGGACCTCCTGGAGCTGCTTGGGCGAGCCGAGGTTGAACTCGTGCCCGGCCGCCGCGTGCGCCTCCTTCACGGCCTGCTGGACGGCGCCCGCGAACATCTGCTCCATGGCCTCCAGATGGGCCCGGTCGGCGGCGATGCCGTGCCGCTCCAGGCGGGCGAGCAGCACGGACGTGGGCAGCTCCACGTCGCACAGCAGGTCCGCGGCGCCGACCTCGCGCAGCCGGGTCCCGAACGCCTCGCCCAGGTCGAGCACGGCGCGGGCCTGCACCATGAGGGCCTCGGCCGCGGCGCCGTCGTCGGTGCCGAACGCCAGCTGCCCGTCGGCGGCCGCCGGGGGCGCCAGCTCGCGGCCGAGGTACTCCAGGGACAGCGCGTCCAGGTCGAAGGAGCGGCGGCCCGGCTTGACCAGGTACGCGGCGAGCGCGGTGTCCATGGACACGCCCGCCACCTCCCAGCCGTGCTCGGCGAAGACCCGCATCACGCCCTTGGCGTTGTGCAGCACCTTGGGCCGCCCGGGGTCGGCGAGCCACCGCGCGAACGCGTTCTCGTCCGCCTCGTCCAGCTCCGCCGGGTCGAACCAGGCGGCGGAGCCGTCGGCCGCGGCGAGCGCCACCTCGGCCACCGAACCCGTGCCGAGCGCCCAGGAGTCGACCGTGCTCAGCCCGAGGACGGCGTCCCCGCGCCCGTCGAGCCACGGCGCCAGCCCGCCCGTGCCGAGCACCGCGCCGTCGATCTCCACCCCGTCGGCGGCGACGGGGACGGTGTCCGCCTCCTCGGCGCCCGGGTCGACGGCGAGCAGCCGCTCGCGCAGCGACGGATTGCGGATCTCCAGGGTGTCCAGGATCATCGCCAGGCTCTTGCGGTCGTAGGCGACGCGCTCCAGGTCGGTCACCGCCTTGGGCAGCTCGACGTCGCGCACCATCTCCGTGAGGCGGCGGTTGAGCTTCACCGACTCCAGGTGGTCGCGGAAGTTCTGCCCGGCCTTGCCCTTGACCTCGTCGGCGCGCTCGACCAGCTCGGCGAACGACCCGAACTGGTTGATCCACTTCGCGGCGGTCTTCTCGCCGACGCCGGGGATGCCGGGCAGGTTGTCGGACGGGTCGCCGCGCAGCGCCGCGAAGTCGGGGTACTGGGCGGGCGTCAGGCCGTACTTCTCGACGACCTTCTCCGGCGTGTACCGGGTCAGCTCGGAGACGCCCTTGGTCGGGTACAGCACGGTGGTGTTCTCGGTGACCAGCTGGAAGGAGTCGCGGTCGCCGGTGACGATCAGCACCTCGAAGCCCTCGGCCTCGGCCTGCGTGGCGAGCGTGGCGATGATGTCGTCGGCCTCGAAGCCCTCGACGGCGAACCGCTGCACGTGCATCGCGTCGAGCAGCTCGCCGATCAGCTCCACCTGCCCGCGGAACTCGTCGGGGGTCTTGGAGCGGTTCGCCTTGTACTCGGCGAACTCCTGCGAGCGCCACGTCTTGCGGGAGACGTCGAACGCCACCGCGAAGTGCGTGGGAGCCTCGTCGCGCAGCGTGTTCGCCAGCATCGACGCGAAACCATAGATGGCGTTCGTCGGCTGGCCGGTCGCCGTCGTGAAGTTCTCCGCGGGCAGCGCGAAGAACGCGCGGTAGGCCAGCGAATGCCCGTCCATGAGCATCAGCCGGGGCCGGTCGCCGCCTGCGGTCTTCTCGGTCTTCTTCGATGCTGTCTGTGCCACGCCCCCGATCCTGCCACGCCGCACCGACAACGGGGCTCGCGCCGCTCTGCCCGGCGGCCCCGGTGTCACCGGCGCGTGGGAGGATCGGAGGACTGTCCCACCATGTGCGCCCGGCAGACCCGGCACAGGTGCACCCGACGGCCCGAGAGGGAGCAGCGATGGTCAGCAAGCCGCCACAGGGCGATCCCGTCCAGGACGCGCCGCAGGTCTCCGGACCGCAGCACGCGGCCGCCGGCCTCCCCGCCGTCAGGCACAGCCTCGCCATGGCCCGGGAGCAGATGGGCGTGCGGCGCACCGCGCTGACCCTGCTGCGCGTCAACCAGAAGAACGGCTTCGACTGCCCCGGCTGCGCCTGGCCGGAGGGCGAGCGGCGGCACGCGGCCGAGTTCTGCGAGAACGGCGCGAAGGCGGTCGCCGAGGAGGCCACGCTGCGCCGGGTCACCCCGGACTTCTTCGCCGCGCACCCCGTCGCCGACCTCGCGCACCGCAGCGGCTACTGGCTGGGCCAGCAGGGCCGGCTCACCCACCCCATGTACCTGGCGGAGGGCGCCGACCGCTACGAGCCGGTGTCCTGGGAGCGCGCCTTCGACATCGTCGCCGAGGAGCTGGACGCCCTGGCCTCCCCCGACGAGGCGCTGTTCTACACCTCGGGCCGCACGAGCAACGAGGCCGCGTTCCTCTACCAGCTGTTCGCCCGCGAGTTCGGCACGAACAACCTGCCGGACTGCTCCAACATGTGCCACGAGTCCTCCGGTTCCGCGCTCACCGAGACCCTCGGCGTCGGCAAGGGCAGCGTCCTGCTGGAGGACCTGTACAAGGCGGACCTGATCGTCGTGGCCGGGCAGAACCCGGGCACGAACCACCCGCGCATGCTGTCGGCCCTGGAGAAGGCCAAGGCGAACGGCGCGAGGATCATCAGCGTCAACCCGCTGCCCGAGGCGGGCCTGGAGCGCTTCAAGAACCCGCAGACACCCCGGGGCCTCGTCAGGGGCGCCGCCCTGACCGACCTGTTCCTGCAGATCCGCATCGGCGGCGACCAGGCCCTCTTCCGGCTGCTCAACAAGCTGGTCCTAGAGACCGAGGGCGCCGTCGACGAGGAGTTCGTGCGCGAGCACACGCACGGCTACGAGGAGTTCGCCGCGGCCGCCCGCGCCGCCGACTGGGACGAGACGCTCGCCGCCACCGGCCTGACCCGCGCGGAGATCGAGAAGGCGCTGGAGATGGTGCTCGCCTCGAAGCGCACCATCGTGTGCTGGGCGATGGGCCTGACCCAGCACAAGCACTCCGTGCCGACCATCCGCGAGGTGGTCAACTTCCTGCTCCTGCGCGGCAACGTCGGCCGCCCCGGTGCCGGCGTGTGCCCGGTGCGCGGCCACTCCAACGTGCAGGGCGACCGCACGATGGGCATCTTCGAGCGGCCCGCGCCCGCCTTCCTGGACGCCCTGGAGAAGGAGTTCGGCTTCGCACCGCCCCGGGAGCACGGTCTCGACGTCGTCCGGGCCATCGAGGCCCTGCGCGACGGCCGGGCGAAGGTCTTCTTCGCCATGGGCGGCAACTTCGTCTCCGCCTCCCCCGACACCGCCGTCACCGAGGCCGCGATGCGCCGGGCCCGGCTGACCGTCCACGTCTCCACCAAGCTCAACCGCTCGCACGTCGTCACCGGCGCCCGCGCCCTGATCCTGCCCACCCTCGGCCGCACCGAGCGCGACCTGCAGGGCAGCGGCGAGCAGGTCGTCACCGTCGAGGACTCCATGGGCATGGTGCACGCCTCGCGCGGCCGCCTGGAGCCCGCGAGCGAGCACCTGCTGTCGGAGCCCGCCATCGTCTGCCGGCTGGCCCGCCGGGTGCTGGGCGAGGGCAGCACGGTGCCCTGGGAGGAGTTCGAGAAGGACTACGCGGCGATCCGCGACCGCATCGCGCGCGTGGTGCCCGGCTTCGAGGACTTCAACGCGCGCGTGGCCCGCCCCGGCGGCTTCGCGCTCCCCCACGCCCCGCGCGACGAGCGCCGCTTCCCCACCGCCACCGGGAAGGCCAACTTCACCGCCGCCCCGGTGGAGTACCCGGAGGTGCCCGAGGGCCGGCTGCTGCTGCAGACCCTGCGCTCGCACGACCAGTACAACACCACGGTCTACGGCCTGGACGACCGCTACCGCGGGATCAGGAACGGCCGCCGGGTGGTGCTGGTCAACCCCGAGGACGCGCGGGAGCTGAAGGTCGCCGACGGCTCGTACGTGGACCTGGTGAGCGAGTGGACGGACGGCGTGGAGCGGCGCGCGCCCGGCTTCCGCGTCGTGCACTACCCCACCGCCCGGGGCTGCGCGGCCGCCTACTACCCGGAGACCAACGTCCTGGTGCCGCTGGGCGCCACCGCAGACACCAGCAACACCCCGGCCAGCAAGTCCGTCGTGGTGCGTCTGGAACAATCGGCCACCGACTGAGCGTTCGCTCAGTCGACCGGAAGCCGATCGGTCCACGACGAGACGCGATCCACGACGAAACGGAGCCGGTGCCCATGGGCGAGCAGCACACCGTGAAGTTCCCGCAGGAGGTCATCGACGAGTACGCGGCGCTCGGCGTCGACCTGGTGGCCCTCTTCTCCGCCGGCCACCTCGGCACCCGCATGGGCGTGCAGATCGTCGAGGCGTCCGCGGACCGCGTCGTCGGCACCATGCCGGTCGAGGGCAACACCCAGCCGTACGGGCTGCTGCACGGCGGCGCCTCCGCCGTGCTCGCCGAGACCCTCGGCTCGGTCGGCGCCATGCTGCACGGCGGCAGCTCCAAGCTCGCCGTGGGCGTCGACCTCAACTGCACGCACCACCGGGCGGCGCGCTCCGGTCTGGTGACCGGGGTGGCCACGCCCGTGCACCGCGGGCGCTCGACGGCGACGTACGAGATCGTCATCACCGGCGAGGACGGCAAGCGGGTCTGCACCGCCCGGCTGACCTGCATGCTGCGCGACGCCGGCTCCGACGGGGCCCGCGCGGCCGGCTGAACCCCGGAAGACGCGGCGGGCTGCAACCCGGGGGACGCGGCGGTCCGTACGCCCGGCTCCTGCGCTGGGTGCCCGCGCCCTCCGGCCCGTTGTTCCCGGGCCTGCGGCGCCTTAGCGTCGAGACATGACGACAGCAGGAGCCTCCCGGCCGGGGGCGGCGCTCGGGCGGCGGCTCGGGGCGGCGCTCCTGACCGGCGGCCTGGTCGCCGGCTGCGGCGCGGCCGACGCGCCGGGCGGGAGAGCGACGGACGCCCCGGGCCCCCGCGCCGGGCGCGCCGCGTCCGGCGCGCCGCCGTCCCCGTCCGCCACGCCCCCGCAGGACCTGTGCGCACGGGTCGTGGCGTACTGGTCGCGCGAGGCGCTGGACGGCGACACCTACGGCGACTACCAGTCGATGGGCCTGTCGAACGGGCAGTACGAGATCCTCAGGGCCGTCGTGGACGCGGCCCGGCCGGTGCGGGAGCGCGACGGCCGCGAGGCGGCACAGCGGCTGGTCGACCGCGAGGCGCGGCGGGGCTGCGATGCCTGGTACCGCGACGGCGGACCGGGCGAAGGCCCCTGGCAGTGAGCGGCGTCGGCCCGGTCGAGCCGGAGGGGAGCACGCTCGCGCGGGACGCGGGGCGAAGCTCACCGCCCGTGCCCGGATCCGCGCGCGGACGCCTGGCGGAATCCCTCGCACGGCACCGCCGCGCGGTGCTCGCCGGAGCGGCGGCGACCGCGCTCCTGGTGGGCGGCGGCTGCCTGTACGCCGCCCGCGAGCGGGCCCCGCAGCCCTCGCAACTGCCCCCGTCGCAGCGCGTGCGGATCACGTACGAGAAAGCGGAATTACCTCCTCCATCCGCTTCCACCAGCGATTTCTCCTTTTCGGTGCTCCTTACAACGAAATCGGGACCGCCCGTCACGGTGGCCGGGATTTCCCAGCCCTACGACGCCATTTCCCTGAGTTCGACACCCCGGACGCCTTTCCCGGCCGGGACCGGACCCGCCCGCAGGATCGCGATCACCATGCATGTCCTGGATTGCTCTCAGGTGCCTGGGAATGCCGGACTGCCTTTCCTGGACGTAACTCTGCGTAATACGGACGCAATGGAGAACCACAGTTTCATCCTGGGCGAGCGCTACGCGCAGGACGTCTCACGGGCCCTGCGGAGCATCTGCGCCCACCCGGCAAGGTAATCACCAAAACTAAAGAACGCTGCTGGAATCAGAAGCGGCTGTCCTGCGGATTCTCACTATGCGGACCGGGCGAATCAACCGGAATTCCTCTCTTCCGCCCAGCGGGTACCGCTCTGCATTACGTCGTGTCATAACAAGAGCGTCACAGCCTCTGTCAGACTCTCCTCCACGTTCCCCACACCCGCTTAGAGTCACGGCCAGTCACCGCGCCATCGGATTCGAATGATTTCGGCCCAGCGCTCGACTCGGACCCTTCCATCAGGACGGGCCGCGCCAGGGAAAGGACTGATCGTGCGTCAACGTTCGCTCATCGCCATCACCGCCGCGCTGGCGGCGGGAGCACTTACCCTCACCGCCTGCGGCTCGCGCGACGAGGGCGGCAGCGGCGACTCCTCCGGCGGCGGCACCACCGTCGTCATCGGCGTCGACGCCCCGCTGACCGGCGACCTGTCCGCCCTCGGCCTCGGCATCAAGAACTCCGTCGACCTCGCCGCCAAGACGGCCAACAAGGACAAGTACGTCGAGGGCGTCACCTTCAAGGTCGAGGCCCTCGACGACCAGGCGCAGCCCTCCTCGGGCCAGCAGAACGCCAGCACCTTCGTCTCCAAGGACGAGGTCCTCGGCGTCGTCGGCCCCCTGAACTCCTCCGTCGGCGAGTCCATGCAGAAGGTCCTCGACGACGCCAAGCTCGTCCAGGTCTCCCCCGCCAACACCGGCCCCGGCCTCACCCAGGGCGCCGACTGGCAGACCAAGAAGGTCCGCCCCTACAAGGCGTACTTCCGCACCGCGACCACGGACGCCATCCAGGGCCCGTTCGCCGCCCAGTACGTCTACAACGACGCCAAGAAGAAGAAGGTCTTCGTCATCGACGACAAGAAGACCTACGGCGCCGGCCTCGCCGCCACCTTCACCGACGAGTTCAAGAAGCTCGGCGGCAAGATCGTGGGCACCGAGCACATCGACCCGGACACCAAGGACTTCTCCACCGTCGCCACCAAGGTGAAGAACTCCGGCGCCGACGTCGTCTACTACGGCGGCGAGTACCCGCAGGCCGGCCCGCTCGGCAAGCAGATCAAGGCCGCCGGCGCCAAGATCCCGCTGGTCGGCGGCGACGGCATCTACGACCCGACCTTCATCCAGCTCGCCGGCAAGGACAGCACCGGCGACCTCGCCACCTCCGTCGGCGCCCCGGTCGAGGACCTCCCCTCGGCCAAGGAGTTCGTCGCCAAGTACAAGGAGGCCGGCTACAAGGAGGCCTACGGCGCCTACGGCGGCTACTCCTACGACTCCGCCTGGGCCATCATCGAGGCCGTCAAGAAGGTCGTCGAGGACAACGACGGCAAGCTCCCCGACGACGCCCGCGCCAAGGTCACCGAGACCATGCAGAACGTCTCCTTCGACGGCGTGACCGGCAAGGTCTCCTTCGACGAGTTCGGCGACACCACCAACAAGCAGCTCACCGTCTACTCGGTCGAGGGCGGCGAGTGGAAGCCGGTCAAGTCCGGCACGTACACCGGCTGAGCCGACCGCACCACTCACACCGAGCCGCGCGGGGCGCCGCACCACCGGCGCCCCGCGCGCACTCGCATGGGCGCCGCACCGCACGCGCCGCCCGCGCGGACTCGCATCCGGTCACACCCCTCGACTATCCGAAAGCTCGGAGGACATGCGGTGAACGAACTGCCGCAGCAGCTGGTCAACGGCCTGCTACTGGGATCCATGTACGGGCTGGTCGCCATCGGCTACACGATGGTCTATGGCATCGTCCAGCTCATCAACTTCGCCCACGGCGAGATCTTCATGGTGGGCGGCTTCGGCGCCCTCACCGTCTACCTGTACGCGCTGCCCGACGGCACGTCCATGGTGATAGCGCTCCCCCTGATGATCCTCGGCGGCGTCATAGCCTCCGTGCTCGTCGCCGTCGGAGCGGAACGGTTCGCCTACCGCCCCCTGCGCGGAGCACCCCGCCTCGCCCCCCTGATCACCGCCATCGGCCTCTCCCTCGCCCTGCAGCAGGCCGTCTGGGCCTGGTACCCCGACGCACGCTCCGCGATCACCTTCCCGCACATCGACGGCGGCCCCTTCGAGATCGGCGGCGTCACCATCCAGACCGGCGACATCTTCCTGATCATCGCCGCCCCCCTCAGCATGGCGATCCTCGCCTACTTCGTGATGAAGACCCGCACCGGCCGCGGCATGCAGGCCACCGCGCAGGACCCCGACACCGCCAAGCTCATGGGCATCAACACCGACCGCATCATCGTGGTCGCCTTCGCCCTCGGCGCCGCGTTCGCCGCCGTCGGAGCCGTCGCCTACGGCCTCAAGTACGGCGAGGTCCAGTTCCGCATGGGCTTCATCCTCGGCCTGAAGGCCTTCACCGCCGCCGTCCTCGGCGGCATCGGCAACATCTACGGCGCCATGCTCGGCGGCCTGGTCCTCGGCGTCGCCGAGTCCCTGTCCACCGCCTACATCGCCGACATCCCCGGCATGGACCAGTTCGGCAGCCAGTCCTGGGCCAACGTCTGGGCCTTCGTACTCCTCATCCTCGTGCTCCTCTTCAGGCCCCAGGGCCTGCTCGGAGAGCGCGTCGCGGACAGGGCGTGACACCGATGACCACCACTCAGACCACCGCACCCGAGGCCCCGCGCGGCGACGCCGCCACCAAGCCCTACAGCCTCATCGGCATCCCCGCGCCCACCGGCCGCGCCCTCGCCACCGGCGGCGGCGCCCTCGCCGTCGTCTCCACCTTCCTCGCCTGGACCTGGACCTCCGAGTTCCCCGGCGACCTCACCGTCTACGGCTACCCGGGCGGCCTGCAGGTCCTCGTCCTCATCGGCGGCGCCCTCACCGCCCTGTTCGGCCTCGCCTCCTACGGCGTCAAGGGCCTGCGCGCCCTCACCCCGGGCAGCGCCGACAGCGCCCTCAAACTCGCCGCCCTCGGTACCTTCGTCACCACCTGGTACACGATCATCGCGATCAGCGTGCAGCTCGGCGGCCTCGTCAACCTCGAACCCGGCGGCTACGTCGCCGCCGCCGCCGGACTCGCCACCGCCCTCGGCGCCCTCTCCCTGCCCTACGAGCGCCCCGAGACCGAACCCGGCGACCCCGACGACAGCGGCTGGGAGAAGTTCCGCCACAGCGCGCGCAACGCCGCCACCGTCTTCAAGGCCGGCTTCACCACGGGCCCCGTCGCCCCGCCGCGCGCTCTGCCCGCCTACGCCGAGATCCTCGTCATCGTCGTCGCCCTCGCACTCGGCCTGACCGTCTTCACCTACGGCATCGGCACCGAGTACGACGAACTCTTCGTCGGCTTCCTCATCACCACCGGCTTCGCCTTCGCCGCCGTCGCCAAGGCCGGACTCGTCAGCCGCGTCTCCGCACTCACCGCCAAGCACCGCAACGTCACCCTGGTCGGCGCGTTCGTCGCGGCCGCCGCCTTCCCCTTCACCCAGTCCGACGACCAGTACGCCACCATCGGCGTCTACATCCTGATCTTCGCCACCGTCGCCCTCGGCCTCAACATCGTCGTCGGCCTCGCCGGCCTCCTCGACCTCGGCTACGTCGCCTTCCTCGGCGTCGGCGCCTACACCGCCGCCATGGTCTCCGGCTCCCCCTCCTCCCCCTTCGACATCCACCTCCCCTTCTGGGCCTCCGCCCTCCTCGGCGCCGCCGTCGCCATGGTCTTCGGCGTCATCATCGGCGCCCCCACCCTCCGCCTGCGCGGCGACTACCTCGCCATCGTCACCCTCGGCTTCGGCGAGATCTTCCGCATCACCGTCCTCAACATGGACGGCACCTCCGGACCCGACATCACCAACGGCTCCAACGGCATCTCCTCGATCCCGAACCTCAACATCCTCGGCTTCGACTTCGGCGAGGAACACAGCATCGCCGGCTTCGCCATCGGCCGCTTCGCCAACTACTTCCTGCTGATGCTGCTCATCACACTCGTCGTCGTGATCGTCTTCCGGCGCAGCAGCGACTCCCGCATCGGCCGCGCCTGGATCGCCATCCGCGAGGACGAGACCGCCGCCCTCGCCATGGGCATCAACGGCTTCCGCGTCAAACTCATCGCCTTCGCCCTCGGCGCCGCCCTCGCCGGCCTCGCCGGCACCGTCCAGGCCCACGTCACCTACACCGTCACACCCGAGCAGTACCAGTTCGCCCACGTCGTCCCGCCCAACTCCGCCTTCCTGCTCGCCGCGGTCGTCCTCGGCGGCATGGGCACCATCAGCGGCCCCCTCGTCGGCGCCGCCCTGCTCTACCTGATCCCGGCCAAGCTCCAGTTCCTCGGCGACTACCAGCTCTTCGCCTTCGGCCTCGCGCTCGTCCTGCTCATGCGCTTCCGTCCGGAAGGCCTCATCCCGAACCGGCGCCGCCAGCTCGAATTCCACGAAGAGACGGAAGCACCCACAGTCCTCAGCAAGGCAGGGGCCTGACCACCATGACCACCGACACCACCACCCAGAGCACCGCCCCGGCCGCCGCACCCGGCGAGACCGTCCTCGACGCACGCGGCGTCACCATGCGCTTCGGCGGCCTCACCGCCGTACGCAACGTCGACCTGCACGTCAACAGCGGCGAGATCGTCGGACTCATCGGCCCCAACGGCGCCGGCAAGACCACCTTCTTCAACTGCCTCACCGGCCTCTACATCCCCACCGAAGGAGAGGTCCGCTACAAGGGCCAGGTCCTGCCCCCCAAATCCTTCAAGGTCACCGCCGCCGGCATCGCCCGCACCTTCCAGAACATCCGCCTCTTCGCCAACATGACGGTCCTGGAGAACGTCCTCGTCGGCCGCCACACCCGCACCAAGGAAGGCCTCTGGTCCGCCCTCCTGCGCGGCCCCGGCTTCCACAAGGCCGAAGCCGCCTCCCGCGCCCGCGCCCAGGAACTCCTGGAATTCGTCGGCCTCGCCGACAAGGCCGAACACCTGGCCCGCAACCTCCCCTACGGCGAACAGCGCAAACTGGAGATCGCCCGGGCCCTGGCCAGCGAACCCGGCCTGCTCCTCCTCGACGAGCCCACCGCCGGCATGAACCCCCAGGAGACCCGCGCCACCGAGGAACTCGTCTTCGCCATCCGCGACCAGGGCATCGCCGTCCTCGTCATCGAGCACGACATGCGCTTCATCTTCAACCTCTGCGACCGCGTCGCCGTCCTCGTCCAGGGCGAGAAACTCGTCGAGGGCGACAGCGCGACCGTGCAGGGCGACGAACGCGTCGTCGCCGCCTACCTCGGAGAACCCTTCGAGAACGCACCCGGCGACGAGGAGGCCGCAGAGGTCGAGGCCGCCGAGACGCACGCCGGGTCCACCGCGGACGCCGCACCCCGCGAGGCGACCGACACGGCGACCGGCAAGGAGAACGACCGATGACCGCACTGCTCGAAGTGGAGGACCTCCGGGTCGCCTACGGCAAGATCGAAGCCGTCAAGGGCATCTCCTTCAAGGTCGACGCCGGCGAGGTCGTCACCCTCATCGGCACCAACGGCGCCGGCAAGACCACCACCCTGCGCACCCTGTCCGGCCTCCTCAAGCCCGTCGGCGGCCAGATCAGGTTCGACGGCAAATCCCTGAAGAAGACCCCCGCCCACCAGATCGTCTCCCTCGGCCTCGCCCACTCCCCCGAGGGGCGGCACATCTTCCCCCGCATGACGATCGAGGACAACCTGCGTCTCGGCGCCTTCCTCCGCAACGACAAGGCCGGCATCGAGAAGGACATCCAGCGCGCCTACGACCTCTTCCCCATCCTCGGGGAACGCCGCAAACAGGCCGCCGGCACCCTCTCCGGCGGCGAGCAGCAGATGCTCGCCATGGGCCGGGCCCTGATGTCCCAGCCCAAACTGCTCATGCTCGACGAACCCTCCATGGGCCTCTCCCCGATCATGATGCAGAAGATCATGGCCACCATCGCCGAACTCAGGTCCCAGGGCACCACCATCCTGCTCGTCGAGCAGAACGCCCAGGCGGCGCTCTCCCTCGCCGATCACGGCCACGTCATGGAGATCGGCAAGATCGTGCTCTCCGGCACGGGCCGCGACCTCCTCCACGACGAGTCGGTCCGCAAGGCCTACCTCGGCGAGGACTGACCCGGCCACCGGGCCGCACACCCCCGGCCCCACCGGGCCGCCCCCTGGGACCACCCCGGGTGCGCGGCCCTGGGAGCACCCCGGGCCGCGCGCCCGGTACGGCACACGAAGGGCCCGCACCCCGTTCCCCGGGATGCGGGCCCTTCGCACACCTCGCACGACCACCACGGCCTCACCTCGCACGACCACCACCGGCCGCACCGCACGACGAACACCGCCACGACCGCCCCAGCCGCACGGCGAACACCGGCCACGACCAACCTCTCGTCCGGCGAGGCCGTCACGACCGGCCCCACCGCACGACAGGACTCAGCCGCCCTTGGCCGCCTTCTTCTCCTGCGCGTCCTGGATGACCGCCTCCGCCACCTGCTGCATCGACATCCGCCGGTCCATCGACGTCTTCTGGATCCACCGGAACGCCGCCGGCTCCGTCAGCCCGTACTCCGTCTGCAGCACCGACTTCGCCCGGTCCACCAGCTTGCGCGTCTCCAGCCGCTGCGCGAGGTCCGCGACCTCCTTCTCCAGCGTCTTCAGCTGCGCGAAACGGGAGACCGCCATCTCGATCGCCGGCACCACGTCGCTCTTGCTGAACGGCTTCACCAGATACGCCATCGCACCCGCGTCCCGCGCCCGCTCCACCAGGTCGCGCTGCGAGAACGCGGTCAGCATCAGCACCGGCGCGATCGACTCCTCGGCGATCCTCTCGGCCGCCGAGATGCCGTCGAGCTTCGGCATCTTCACGTCCATGATCACCAGGTCGGGACGGTGCTCGCGGGCCAGCTCGACGGCCTGCTCGCCGTCGCCCGCCTCACCGACGACGGAGTAACCCTCTTCTTCGAGCATCTCCTTGAGGTCGAGGCGGATGAGGGCCTCGTCCTCGGCGATGACGACACGGGTCGTCAGCGGAGGCACGTGCGACTTCTCGTCATCGGGCGCGTCTACGGGCTGGGGCGACTCGGGGGCGGTCACGGGGGCTCCTTCAGGGCAGGGTGCTGCTCCCAAGAGCCTACCTAGCTGCGGTAAGGTAAGAGCACGGCGGGGTAACCGCCAACCTTTGTTTCGCAGGAAGCCCCGGTAGTCCAGCGGTAGAGACACGGTGCTCAAACCACCGACAGCGTCGGTTCGAATCCGACTCGGGGCACTTCTCCTTCCTTTCCAAGGTCATCACCCCAAGCGGATGTCCCCATTCTCGTGAACATCCGCCTTTTGCTGTGTGTCGCGGCGACGTCGGCCACAGAGTGTCCGTATGTACGACATGGGCACACGCCAAGCGGGCGCTCGCGCTACTCGACCAGGGACGCACCCTGAACTCCGTCAGCAAGGAGACGGGCGTCTCCCGCGCGGCCATACGTTCCTGGCGCACCCGGGTCGAACCCCGCTCACGGGCCGACCGTCCGTGCCCCCGCTGCCAGGGCGCCCCCGGCCGTCCCGACCGACCGGCTTCGTACGCTTACCTCCTCGGCTTCTACCTCGGCGACGGCTGTATCAGCGCTCATCGCAGAGGCGTCCACTACCTGCGCATCGTGTGCGACAACGCCTGGCCGGGGCTCATCACGCTCGAACCCTGGCAGCAGGAGATCGTCGACGCCCACCCATGGGAGTTCATCCGCGGTCTGATCCACTCCGACGGCTGCCGGGTCACCAACTGGACGACCCGCCTCGTCGGCGGTGAGCGCAAGCGCTACGAGTACCCGCGGTACTTCTTCACCGACGTGTCCGACGACACCCGGAAGCTGTTCACGGACACCCTGGACCGCCTGGGCGTGGAGTGGACGCACTGCACACGTCATGGCAGTCCTTACAACATCTCCGTCGCCCGCAGAGCCTCCGTAGCCCTCATGGACGCCCACGTGGGGCCTGAGCACTGAGCGTGGCGTACACGATCAGGTTGTCCACCGTGTGGCCGTCGGAGTCGTACGCGCCGTCGCAGGTGATCAGGCGCAGGGCGCGGTCGTCGGTCGGGCCGTAGACCTTCTGGGAGGGGAAGGCGTTCTTCTTGACGGCCTCGGTGGCGGTGACGGTGAAGTGGAGCGTCGTGCCCTCGGTGTCCTCGACCGTGATGTCCGCGCCCTCGCGGATCTTCTTCAGGTCGTGGAAGACGGCGTCGCCGTGGCGGGTCTCGTTGTGGCCTATGAGGACCGCCGCCCCGACGTCGCCGGGGACGCTGCTGCCGGTGTACCAGCCGGTGGTCATGGGCTGGTCGGCGGGCGGGACCTGGACGGTGCGGTCCTCGTTGAGGCCGAGTTCCGTCACCGGGCTGGAGATGCCGAGGGAGGGGATGGTCACGTGGGTGGGGTTCGTCGGGCCGGCGGGTGCGGCCCGCTGCTTCCGCGGGGTGGGGGCGCTGTCCGCCGTGGGGTTCGGCGAGCAGCCCGTCAGTGCGACGAGGGTGGCGCAGGCGAGGGCCGACGCGGTGCGGGTGGTGCGGGACACGAGGACTCCAGACAGGGCGGGGCGCCTGGTCCGCCGTGGTGGACCAGGCGCCTGATGCGGGTCAGCCGTTGTGCTGCGCGCCCGCGCGGCGGCGCAGGACGTACGTGCCCGCGCCCGCGAGCAGGACGGTGCCGGCGGCCGTGCCGTAGAGGGCGGCGTCACTGCCCGGGGCCGGGGAGGCCGGGCGCTCGCCGGCGGCGACGCCGCCGCGCGGGATCGTGGCGTCTTCCGGTGCCCGGGTGGGTTCGGGCTTGGCCGGGGTGCGGTCGGTGCCCTCGGCGGCTTCGTCGCGGTCGGCGCCCTCCTCGGGGGCCGTGGTGGGTTCGGGCTTGGCCTCGGTCGCCGGGCGCGTCGGCTCGTCGGTGGCGAGGGCGGCGGTGGCGGGGGCGAGCACCGCGCCGGTCACGCCGAGGGCGACCACGGCGGCGCGGAGGAGGGACGGGCGGTGGGACAGGGACATGTGGGACGACTCCAGTTCCGGCCCGCTCCTCGGTGACGCGTCGTGCGTGCTGCGGGCCATGTCCCACACCTTGGCCGGGAGTTGTGAGGAACCTGTCAGGCGGCGGTCAGGTCACCGTGTTCCCTCACCGGCGGGCGGTTCGGCGGCCGGCAGGCGGAGGGTGAAGACGGAGCCCTTTCCCTCGGTGCTGGTGGCGCTGACCGTCCCGCCGTGGGCTTCGGTCAGTTTCCTGACGATGGAGAGGCCGAGTCCGCTGCCTCCGGTGCGGCGGTTGCGGGACTTCTCGGCGCGCCAGAAGCGGTCGAAGACGTACGGGAGGTCCGTGGCCGGTATGCCGCTGCCGGTGTCGGTGACGTCGATGACGGTCTGCTGTCCGTCCGGGGCGGTGTGGGCGTGGAGGGTGACGCTGCCTCCCGCCGGGGTGTGGCGGAGGGCGTTGGAGACGAGGTTGCCGACGGCCTGCCGGAGTCGTACCGGGTCGGCCGTCAGTGCGGCCGGTGCGCCCGGGACCACTTCCAGCGTGACTCCTGCCGTGTCCGCCCCCGCCTGGTGGGCCGCGGCGACCTGGGCGAGGAGGTCGTCGATCACGACCGGTTCGCGGTGGAGCCGCAGCGTGCCCGCGTCGGCGGCGGCGAGGTCCTGGAGGTCGTCGATGATGTGCTGGAGCTGGACCGCTTCGTCGTGGAGCGAGGAGAGGAAGGCGGGGTCGGGGGCGGCCAGGCCGTCCTGTGCGGCTTCGAGCCAGCCGCGGATGTTGCTCAGGGGTGTGCGCAGTTCGTGGGCCACGTCGCTGACCATGGCCTTGCGTTGTTCTTCGAGGCGGGCGCGGTGGGCGGTCATGTCGTTGAAGGCGGCGGCCAGTCGTCCGATCTCGTTGTCCTCCGCGACGGGTACGGTCTCGGGTTCCTCGCCGTCGCGCATGCGCTGGGCGGCGCCGGTGAGGGCGTGCAGGGGGCGTACGAGCCGGGCTCCGGCGAGGAGTGAGGCGCCGACGGTGAGGGCGAGGACGATGGCGGCGACTCCGGCGATGCGTGCGGTGTTGGCCGGGGTGAGGTCGTACGTGGGGGTGGCGGTGGTGCCGCCGGGGTCGGTGATGAAGAGCAGCGCGGGTGAGGCGACGTAGGAGCCGAGTTGTTCGCGGCGGGCGCTGTCGACGCAGGAGGCGGCGGCGCGGTCGGCCTCGCTGTCGGGGACGGTGGGTTCGGTGGAGGGGGCGGGGGCGGGTACGGCGGTCGGGGCGGGTACGGCGGTCGGGGCGCGTTCGGCGGCGACGGGGGCTTCGGTCGGCGAGGTGTCGTAGCCGTCCGTGCCGGCCCGGGGCCAGGAGAAGTCCAGGTTGAGCCGGATACCGGGGCGGTCCTGGCGGTCCAGGCAGGCGTCGGCCAGTTGGTTGAGGGCGCCGAGGGCCTGTTGTTCGGTGGTGGTGGGCCGGTCCAGTGTGCTCGTGCGGCAGCGGGTGTCCTGGGTGGTGGCGGTCTGGCCGCCGACGAGCTGGACGCGGGGGCGTCCGCTGGCCGTCCGGACGACGTCGGCGGCGATGCCGAGGCGGTTGAGGCAGGCGACGTGCTCGTCCGCGGCCTTGCGGAGTGCTCTCTGTTCGGCGGCGGGGAGCAGGAAGGGGCCCACTGCGCGGGGGTCGATGCGGTCGGCCGTGCCGGAGGAGGCATCGGTGAGGGCGGTGTCCACCGACAGGGGGTCCACGACCGCCGATGCCTGCGGGGGCAGGGTCGGTGGTGTGCTGCGTCCGCCGGAGTCGGCGATGGGCCGGCGGCTCTGGGTGGTGAGGACGATGCGGCGCTCGGAGTGTTCCGCCAGGTCCCGCACGGTCTGCTGGACGCCGTCCCAGCGGGGGTGGGCGGCGGCGTAGCCGAGGAGGGTGTTGTAGATGCGGGCGTCGGCGGTGAGGTCGCGTCCTTGCTGCTGTCTGATGGCGCCGGAGGTGGTCTGGGAGGCGAGCCAGGCGGTGGCAGTGACCGAGCAGGCGGCGACCAGCGCGGACATGAGCAGGAGGCGGCCGAGGAGGCTCTTGCGGAGCGGGGGCCGGGTGCGTCGTTCGTCGGTGCGGTCACGGCTCGGCACGTCGTGGACCCTTTCCCGGGTCTGCCATCTTGTAGCCGACGCCGAAGACGGTGAGCAGCAGGGCCGGTCGCCGGGGATCGGGTTCGATCTTCTTGCGCAGGTTGGAGATGTGCATGTCGACGGTGCGGTGGCCGATGTAGCGGTCGAAGCCGTGGAGTTCTTCGAGGAGCCGCCGTCTGCTGAAGACGCGTCCGGGTTCGGCGGCCAGGGCGGCGAGGATGCGGAACTCACCGGGTGTGCAGTCGACGGGGGTGCCGTCGACGGAGACCTCGTGGCGGGCCGGGTCGACGGCGAGGGTGCCGACGCGCAGGGGCGTGTCCGGGGCGGGGCCGGGGTCGGCGGTGCGTCGGGGGCGGCGCAGGAGGGTGCGTACCCGGGCCATGAGTTCGCGGGGGCTGTAGGGCTTGGTCATGTAGTCGTCGGCGCCGAGGTCGAGGCCGAGCAGCAGGTCGTCCTCGGTGGTGCGGGCGGTGAGCATGAGGACGGGGAGGTCGCGGTGTTCGGCGCGCAGGACGCGGACGACGTCCAGGCCGTCGGCGCGGGGCATCATCACGTCGAGGAGCAGGAGGTCGGGGTCGCGGTGCCGTACCTGTTCGAGGGCGGTGAGGCCGTCCGCGACGACGGTGACCGTGTGGCCCTCGCGTTCGAGGTAGCGGCGTATGAGTTCGGCCTGTTTTCCGTCGTCTTCGGCGACGATGACGTCTGCGCACACGCGGACGATCGTAAGGGCGGCCGGAGGGGGAGCCGTCCGGGGTGCGGTTCGCTCGGGGCCGCCGGCGGGTCCCCTCCTGGGAGGGGCCCGCCGGTACGGCTGCCTACTTGGGGCTGTCGTCCTCGCCGATGTGGTGGACGCGGACGAGGTTCGTGGAGCCGGAGACGCCGGGCGGGGAGCCGGCGGTGATGACGACGGTGTCGCCCTTCTGGCAGCGGCCGTACTGGAGGAGGAGTTCGTCGACCTGGTCGACCATCGCGTCGGTGGAGTCGACGTGCGGGCCGAGGAAGGTCTCGACGCCCCAGGTGAGGCTGAGCTGGGAGCGGGTGGCCGGTTCGGGGGTGAAGGCCAGGAGGGGGATGGGCGAGCGGTAGCGGGACAGGCGTCGCACCGTGTCGCCGGACTGGGTGAAGGCGACGAGGAACTTGGCGCCGAGGAAGTCGCCCATCTCGGCGGCGGCGCGGGCGACGGCGCCGCCCTGGGTGCGGGGCTTGTTGCGCTCGGTCAGCGGCGGCAGGCCCTTGGCGAGGATGTCCTCCTCGGCTGCCTCGACGATGCGGGCCATGGTGCGGACGGTCTCGACGGGGTATTTGCCGACGCTGGTCTCGCCGGAGAGCATGACGGCGTCGGTGCCGTCGATGACGGCGTTGGCGACGTCGCTGGCCTCGGCGCGGGTGGGCCGGGAGTTGTCGATCATGGAGTCGAGCATCTGGGTGGCGACGATGACCGGCTTGGCGTTGCGGCGGGCGAGTTTGACGGCGCGCTTCTGGACGATGGGGACCTGTTCGAGGGGCATCTCGACGCCGAGGTCGCCGCGGGCGACCATGATGCCGTCGAAGGCGGCGACGATGTCGTCGATGTTCTCGACGGCCTGGGGTTTCTCGACCTTGGCGATGACGGGGAGGCGGCGGCCCTCCTCGTCCATGATGCGGTGGACGTCCTCGATGTCGCGGCCGGTGCGGACGAAGGAGAGGGCGATGACGTCGAAGCCGGTGCGCAGGGCCCAGCGGAGGTCGGCCTCGTCCTTGTCGGACAGGGCGGGGACGGAGACGGCGACGCCGGGGAGGTTGAGGCCCTTGTGGTCGGAGACCATGCCGCCTTCGACGACGGTGGTGCGGACGCGGGGGCCGTCGACCTCGGTGACCTCCAGGCAGACCTTGCCGTCGTCGACGAGGATGCGTTCGCCGGGGGTGACGTCGGCGGCGAGGCCTTCGTAGGTGGTGCCGCAGGTCTGGCGGTCGCCTTCGGTGCCTTCTTCGACGGTGATGGTGAAGCTGTCGCCGCGTTCGAGGAGTACGGGTCCTTCGGTGAAGCGGCCGAGCCTGATCTTCGGGCCTTGAAGGTCGGCGAGGATGCCGACGCTGCGTCCGGTCTCGTCGGAGGCCTTGCGGACGTGGTGGTAGCGCTCTTCGTGCTCGGCGTGGCTGCCGTGGCTGAGGTTGAAGCGTGCTACGTCCATTCCGGCTTCGACCAGGGCCTTGATCTGATCGTACGTGTGGGTCGCGGGGCCCAGGGTGCAGACGATTTTGGCTCGGCGCATGGTTCGAGATTAGGGCTTACCGATGGGTAGGGGTTTGGTCGTGCGTGACTACTCAACGGCGGTTCGGTGAAGGGGAATTGACAAGTGTTGAAGTGTGCGCATGGGTGCTCTGTTGAGCGCGCGGACGGGTTCGCCGAGGTGGCGGGCGGTGCGGGCGGGTAGGCGCGGGCGGGGCGGGCGGCGGTGGCCGGTCATCGGATCGAAACGTTGCGGGGGTGTTGCCCGCTACCTGGGGTGGGTCAGAATCTACGCGCGTTGTGCCGTGGTGCGCGGATCCGCCGTGCCGCGACGTGCGCCCGCGTCGCACCGCGACGCTCCGATCACCGGGTTATCGAGGAGTAAGCAATGCCGCTCGACAGAAGGTCGTTCCTGGGCCGGTCCGCCGCGACGGGGGCGGGGGTGGCCCTGACCGGCGCGGCCGCGGTGCCCGCCGCGGCGGCCCCGGACCGGGGTCACGGGCGGCCGAAGCCGTCGAAGGCGAAGCGGTACGCGTTCACCGTCCTGGGCACCACGGACCTGCACGGGCACGTCTTCAACTGGGACTACTTCAAGGACGCGGAGTACTCCGACGCCGCGGGCAACGCGATGGGCCTGGCCCGGATCGCGACGCTGGTGGACGAGGTCCGCGAGGAGAAGGGCCGCGCCAACACGCTGCTGATCGACGCGGGCGACACGATCCAGGGCACGCCGCTGACGTACTACTACGCGAAGGTCGACCCGATCACCGCCGAGGGCGGCCCGGTGCACCCGATGGCGAAGGCCATGAACGCGATCGGGTACGACGCGGTGGCGCTGGGCAACCACGAGTTCAACTACGGCATCGAGACGCTGCGCAGGTTCGAGTCGCAGTGCGACTTCCCGCTGCTCGGCGCGAACGCGGTGGACGCCAGGACGCTGAAGCCGGCCTTCCCGCCCTACTTCTTCAAGACGCTGAAGGCGAAGGGCCTGCCGCCGGTGAAGGTCGCGGTCCTCGGCCTGACGAACCCGGGCATCGCGATCTGGGACAAGGCGTACGTGCAGGGCAGGCTGAAGTTCCCGGGGCTGGAGGAGCAGGCGGCGAAGTGGGTGCCGAAGCTGCGCTCGATGGGCGCGGACGTGGTCGTGGTCTCGGCGCACAGCGGCGCGTCCGGCACGTCGTCCTACGGTGACCAGCTGCCGTACGTGGAGAACTCGGCGGCGCTGGTGGCGCAGCAGGTGCCCGGGATCGACGCGATCCTGGTGGGCCACGCGCACCAGGAGATCGCCGAGCTGAAGGTCGTCAACGAGAGGACCGGGAGGACGGTCGTGCTGTCGGAGCCGCTGATGTGGGGCGAGCGGCTGACGCTGTTCGACTTCGAGCTGGTCTTCGACAAGGGCCGCTGGCAGGTGGAGTCGGTGAAGGCGTCGCTGCGGGACGCGCGCACGGCGGCCGACGACCCGCGGATCACCAGGCTGCTGCGCAAGCAGCACGAGGCGGTCGTGGAGTACGTCAACCAGGTCGTGGGCAGCGCGACCGAGACGCTGACGACGGTGGACGCCCGGTACAAGGACGCCCCGATCATCGACCTGATCAACAAGGTCCAGGAGGACGTGGTCCGGGAGGCGCTGGCGGGGACGGAGTACGCGGACCTGCCGGTGCTCTCGCAGGCGTCGCCGTTCTCGCGCACCTCGGAGATCCCGGCGGGCGAGGTGACGATCCGGGACCTGTCGAGCCTGTACGTGTACGACAACACGCTGGTGGCGAAGGTGATGACGGGTGCGCAGGTGCGGGCGTACCTGGAGTACTCGGCGGAGTACTACGTGCAGACGCCGGCCGGCGCGGCGGTGGACGCGGACAAGCTGACGAACGCGGGCAATCGGCCGGACTACAACTACGACTACGTGTCCGGGGTGCGGTACGACATCGACGTCGCGCAGCCGGCGGGGTCGCGGATCAAGAACCTGACGTACGGCGGCGCGGCGCTGGACGACGCGCAGCGGTTCGTGTTCGCGGTGAACAACTACCGGGCCAACGGCGGCGGGGCGTTCCCGCACGTGGCGTCGGCGACGGAGGTGTGGTCGGAGTCGACGGAGATCCGTACCCGGATCGCGGAGTGGGTGACGGCGAGGGGGACGCTGGACCCGGCGGACTTCGCGTCGGTGGACTGGCGTCTGACGCGGGACGGCGTGCCGGTGTTCTGACCGTCCCGGGTCCCCGGTCCGCCGGTCCCCGGGTCCTCGGGTCCCCGGGTCCTCGGTCCTCGGTCCTCGGTCCTCCGGAGCGTACGCCGACGGCGCCGGTGCCCCTTCGCGGGGCGCCGGCGCCGTCGGCGTGTGCGGGCGGGTCCGGTCAGTCCCCGTGGGCCTCTCGGACGCGCAGGGCGCGGGCCAGGTCGTCGAGCTGGTCGGTGAGCTTGCGGCGCAGGGCGGGGGTGGGGCCGTCCCCGTCGAGGCAGGCGTGCCCCAGGCGCAGGGTCCCGGGGTCGACGGCGTGGGCGGGGAAGGCGTACCGTCCGGCGGCCTCGGCGATGGCGGGGCCCCGGCGGGCGGCCACGGCGACGACGTCGGTGAAGTAGCGCGGGACGTAGGTGCGGGTGAGGTCGGCCTGCTCGGGCTGCCAGAAGCCCTGGGCGGTGGCGGTGAACAGGTAGTTGGACAGGTCGTCGCGGTGGAAGAGGGCGTCCCAGGCGGCGCGCTTGGCGTCGGGGTCGGGCAGGGCGGCGCGGCAGCGGGCGGCTCCCTCCTGGCCGGTGGCGCTGGGGTCCTGGACGAGTTCGGCCTCGATGACGACGTCGTCGATCGCGCCGAGGACGGCGAGGCGGCCGAGGATGCGCCAGCGCAGCTCGGGGTCGAGTTCGGGGCCGCCGGGGACGGTGCCCTCGGAGAGCCAGGCGGCGAGGGTGTCGGGGTGGGCGGCGACGTCGATGAGGTGCCGTACGGCGGTCAGGCGCAGTCCGGGGTGGTCGCCGTCCTCGGTGCGGCGGATCAGGTCGCGGCACAGGTCGGTGAGGGTGGCGAGGGCGGCGGGGCGCCCGGCGGCGGGCAGGAGGCGGTCGGTGACCTGGGTGACGGCGAAGGCGAGGACGCCCTGCACGATCGCGAGGTCGCTCTCCTCGGGGAGGTGGGTGCGGGCGGCCTCCAGGTACGCGGCGGGTGCGAGGTCGCCGTCGCGGACCATGTCGCGCAGCGCGTTCCACAGGACGGTGCGGGTGAGGGGGTCGGGGACGCCGGAGAGGCAGCGCAGGGCGGTCTCCTGGGACGCCGCGTCCAGGCGGATCTTGGTGTAGGAGAGGTCCTGGTCGTTGGGGACGACGAGGGCGGGGCGGGGGCCGCGCCGTGTCTCCGGGGCGCCGGGGACGTCGGTCTCGTAGCGTTCGCGCAGGACGAGGGCGCGGTCCCCGGTGAGTTCGCGCTCGTAGACGCCGACGGCGATGCGGTGCGGGCGGCCGCCGCGGTGGTCGAGGGCGAGGGTCCAGTCGCCGGGACGGGCGTCGACGGCGGCGGTGAGGATGTCGACGCCGGTGGTGCGCAGCCAGGTCTCGGCCCAGGCGTGGACGTCGCGGTCGGTGGCCGAGGCGAGGGACTCGATGAGGTCGGCCAGGGTGGCGTTGGCGAACTTGTGCCGGGTGAAGTGGGTGTTGATGCCGGCGAGGAAGTCCTTCTCGCCGAGCCAGGTGACGAGCTGGCGCAGGGCGGACGCGCCCTTGGCGTAGGAGATGCCGTCGAAGTTGAGCAGTGCGGAGGCGGTGTCGGGGACGGCGTCGGGGGCGACGGGGTGGGTGGAGGGGCGCTGGTCGGCGTCGTAGCCCCAGGCCTTGCGGGCGATGCCGAAGTCGGTCCAGGTGCCGGTGAAACGGGTGGCCTCGGTGAGGATCTGGTAGCCCATGTACTCGGCGAAGGACTCGTTGAGCCAGATGTCGTCCCACCACTTGAGGGTGACGAGGTCGCCGAACCACATGTGGGCCATCTCGTGGGCGACGACGACGGCGCGGGTCTGGCGCTCGGTGTCGGTGACGGCGGAGCGGAAGACGTACTCGTCGCGGAAGGTGACGAGGCCGGGGTTCTCCATGGCGCCGGCGTTGAACTCGGGGACGAACGCCTGGTCGTAGGAGTCGAAGGGGTAGGGCTCGTCGAACCTCTCGTGGTAGCGGTCGAAGCAGGCGCGGGTGATGTCGAGGATCTCCTCGGCGTCGGCGTCGAGGTACGGGGCCAGGGAGCGGCGGCAGTGGATGCCGAAGGGCAGGCCGCGGTGGCGGGTGCGCACGGAGTGCCAGGGGCCCGCGGCGACGGCGACGAGGTAGGTGGAGATCGGCGGGGTGGTCGCGGCGCGCCAGCGGCCGCCGCCGAGGTCCTCGGTGACGCTGTTGGCGAGGACGGTCCAGCCCTCGGGCGCGGTGATCTCCAGGTCGAAGACGGCCTTGAGGTCGGGCTGGTCGAAGGCGGCGAAGACGCGCTGGACGTCGTCGAGGAAGAGCTGGGTGTAGAGGTAGGTCTCGCCGTCGCTGGGGTCGGTGAAGCGGTGCATGCCCTCGCCGGTGCGGGAGTAGCGCATCTCGGCGTCGACGACGAGTTCGTGCTCGCCGGCGGCGAGGTCCTTCAGGGGGAACCGGCCGCCGTCGAGGTCCGCCGGGTCCAGGGGGTGTCCGTCGAGGGCGGCGGAGCGCAGCGCGGCGGGCTTGAGCTCGACGAAGGTGTCCGCGGTGGCGCGGGCGGTGAAGCGGATCGTGGTGCGGGAGCCGAAGGTCTCGTCGCCGCCGGTGAGGTCGAGTTCGACGCGGTAGCGGTGGACGTCGAGGAGCCTGGCACGGGTCTGCGCTTCGGCGCGCGTCAGTACGGACATGGGGACATGCTGCCTGATGGGCTCGGCCGGGCACAGGGGTGACCCCGTGAGGCGGTTGTACTGGACACCGGACGGGTCCGGCGGACTGCGCCGGGTGCGGGGAGGTGCGCCGGGTGCGGGGAGGTGCTTCGGCGGGCGGCTCACCGGGGGCGGGAGCGGGTGCGGCGGGCGGGACGGACGGACTCGGAGCCGGGTCGGGAGGAGCGGCTCGGAGGCGGCCGGGCCGTCGGACCGCCGGCCTCTCGATCCGCCGGGTGCTCGTGGGACACGGGCGGTCGGGTGCTCGTGGGACACCGGCGGTCGGGCGCTCAGGACACGGGTGGTCAGGCGGTTCTGTCCTGTTCGCGTTCGTGTTCGTGGGGGCGGGACCGGGCGAGGGGGACGCGGGCGGTGTCGGAGTGGGCGCGGGCCGGGAGGTGCCCGGCGTCGTTCTCCTCCTTGACGCGGGCCCGCAGGTCGCGGACCTCCTGTTCGAGCGCCTGGCAGCGGCGGTGGTAGTCGTACAGGTAGCGGATCTTGGTACGCAGCGTCCAGGGGTCGATGGGCTTCATGACCAGGTCGGCGACGCCGAGCCGGAAGGCGGTGGTGGCGAGTTCGCTGTTGGGGCCGAAGCCGGTGACGAGGACGACGGGGATGTTTCTCGTCTGTTCCAGGCGGCGCATGTAGCGGACGACGTCGAGGCCGCTGACGCCGGGCATGCGGACGTCGAGGAGAAGCAGCCCGACCTGGCCGCGCAGAACCTGTTTGAGGGCCTCGTCGCCGCTGGTGGCGCGGGTGATCCGGTACCCCAGCGGGGCCAGGGCGCTCTCGAGTGCGTACAGCGTGTCCTCATGGTCGTCGACGATGAGGATCTTGGCATCCGGCGGCATGGAGCGACGTCCCCTCGCTTGGAACAACAGCTTCTGCCCGAATCCGCGGACGGTGGATACCCGTCGGCCGTAAGGAGTGCTGGGGGTGCAGAGGGAACGATGCCGTATTTCGGCGCACGCGCCGAGAGGATATGCCGACAACGTCGAAGGTTTTCCGCCGTGCCGCGGGCACGGGCCCGCGGCAGGGGTCAGCGGGTGGTCTGCGCGTCCTCCGCGAGGCGCTCGTGATGGCGGATGACCTCGGCGATGATGAAGTTGAGGAGCTTCTCGGCGAACGCCGGGTCGAGTTTGGCGCTCTCGGCGAGCCGGCGCAGCCGGTCGATCTGCCGGGCCTCGCGGGCCGGGTCGGCGGGCGGCAGGTGGTGGAGCGCCTTGAGCCGCCCGACCTGCTGGGTGCACTTGAAGCGTTCGGCGAGCATGTGCACCACGGCGGCGTCGATGTTGTCGATGCTGTCGCGCAGGGCGCCGAGCTCCTCGCGGACGGCGGGGTCGACGTCGGGGGCGGGACGGGCTCCCGGGGTGCGAGGGCTGGCCGGATCGTTGCGGTGGGCGCCGGCTCCGGCGGAGCCCTCGGCTCCGGGGACGGCGGTGTCGTCCGTGCTGCGGGTGCTCATGGGCGTCCACCCTAAGGGTCCGGGGTGCCGTCGGCCGCCGGTGGGCCGCCGGGACCGGCCACCTGGTGGCGCCTGCCGCCGGGGACGGTGCGGCCCCGCCGGGCGCGGAAGCGGACGGGGGCGGTGGCCGCCCGGCGGGTGACCGGCCGGGGGAAGCGGGCGGGGGCGTCGTAGCCGGCCCGGCGGGCCGCGGCCGCGACGGGCGGGTCGGCGGTGGCGAGGAGGTCCTCGGCGCGGCCCGGGCGGATGCCGGGCAGGTACTCCTCGGGGGTGCGGCCTGCGTCGCGGCGCACGGCGGCGCGCAGCCGGTCGGTGGTCATGCCGTGCCGGGCGGCGCGCTCGGCGGCGGTCCGGCGGCGGCCGTCGGCGCCCTCGGACCAGCCGTCGCCCGCGCTGACGTCCCCGGCCACGTGGTGGCCGGGGACGCGGGGGCCGACCACGGGCAGCGCCCCGTGCCGGAGGCCGACGCCGGGGCGGACCGGGCCGAGCCGGCGGCGGGCGGGCGCGGGGCTGGGTGGGCCGGGGCCGTCGTCCTAGAGTGGGGGGAGGTTCAGGCGGCTCCGTGGGGGTGCGGGCGTGGCGAACGACGGACCGGTCGAGCACGGCTACCCGCACCTGGACACGGTGCGGGCGGCGATCACCGCGCTGTACCGGCGGCTCTCGTACGACAGCGTCCACTCCTTCGGCACCAGCGTGGCCCCCGCGGACGTGGCGTTCTGCGACACCGACGACCTGCACCTGGGCGCGCAGCGGGTGGCCCGCGAGCTGGTGCGGCACTACCGGCTGCCGGACGCCCGCATGATCGTCGCCTTCCGCGCGATGCGGCACGCCGCGAACGTCGAACTGGCCGCCGGTCCCGAGTACTTCGTCGAGCTGAACGACCGCTTCCGCACCCACCGCCGGGACATCGGCGCGGCCCTCGCGCACGAGGTGACGCACGTCCTGCTGCACCGCCTGGACCTGACGTTCCCGGGCACGCGCGACAACGAGATCCTCACCGACACCGCGGCCGCCTACCTGGGCGCGGGCTGGCTGCTGCTCGACGCCTACCGCGAGGACGCCGCCTCGTCGCAGAAGCTGGGCTATCTGACCCCGGAGGAGTTCGGGTACGTGCTGGCCAAGCGGGCCCTGGCGTTCGGCGAGGACCCGGCGGTGTGGTTCACCAGCCCGCAGGCGTACACCGCGTACGCCGAGGGCCTGGCGCGGGCCCGATCCGACGCGCGGCAGCCGCCGCTGACGGCGGCCGGCTGGGCGGGCCGCCGCCGGTACGCGCGCGACCGCCGGCGCGCCCAGGAGTCCTCCTCCCCCGGCCCGACGCCGGGCGTGCCGTACGCGTTCACGCCGGACGCCGGGGGTCCGCTGCGCGTGTCCTTCCCGTGCCCGACCTGCCACCAGCGCATCCGGGTGCCGGTGCGGGGGCGGGTGCGGGCGCGCTGCGGTCTGTGCCGCACGGTGCTGGAGTGCGACACGTGACCCGGCCCGTGGCGCCGGGGGCGTGCGCGGGGCCGGGGCCGCGGGGCGGAGGACGAGGGACGGCGGAGGACGAGGAACAGCGAGGACGAGGGACGGCGAAGGACGAAAAACAGCGAGGACGAGGGACGGCGAAGGACGAAAAACAGCGAGGACGGGGGACGGCGGGGGACGAGGGACGGAGGACGGCCGTCCCGCCTCCGCCCGGTGCGCACACGCCACAGCGCAGGACCGCCGTCCGACTCTCCCGTCGACGGACGACGGCCCTGCCCGCCTCCGTGCCACCGTGGTCGGCCGGTGCCGCCGGGAGCCGCCCGGTCGGCGCGCGCCGGTCTCGCACCACCTGGGACGGTGGACCGCCAAACCCCCCGTGTCCGGCGGCCGGTGCACCGCGAAGGCCCCACAGACGGTACGGAACCGGCCGTCCCGGCGCCCCGGGGTATGCCCCGGGGAAATTCCTAGGTCCCCTCGCCGGGGTCCGGTGACCGGCTGGGTCCTGTCGTCGAACTCCCGTCGTCGCCCGCGGGGCGGCCGCACGCACCAGGTGTCGCGTGGCAGGCGGGAGTCTGGCGACAGGGCCTAGGACGCGTCGGCCAGGACGGCCGTGAGGCGGGTGCGGGAGTCCACGCCGAGCTTGGTGAAGATCCGGCCCAGGTGGTACTCGACCGTCTTCACGCTGATCACCAGCTCGCGCGCCACCTGCCGGTTGGTGAGGCCGGAGATCACCAGGCGGGCCACCGCGAGCTCCTGCGCGGTCAGCCCGTCGGTGCCCCGGACGCGCGGCTCGCGCTCGGCCGGACCGACGCCGCACGCGGCCAGCTCCCGCTCGCAGCGCGCCAGGTCGGGGGCCGCGCCCAGGCGGGCGAGGAGGTCGCGGGCGCGCGTCAGCTGCTCGCCCGCGCGGGTGCGGCGGCCGGCCCGGCGCAGGAACGAGCCGTAGGCCAGGTGCAGCAGCGCGCGGTCGAAGGGCGCCTCGACGTGCGCGGCGTGCTCCAGGCCCGCGCGGAAGGCGCGTTCGGCGGCCCCGGCGTCGCCGCGCCCCGCCTCCAGGACGCCCCGGGCTCGGGCGGCCGCCAGCATCGCCGTGCGGTGCCCGCGCCGCGCGGCGAGCGTCTCGTACGGGGCGAGGGCCTGCTCGGCGCCCTTGTCGTCGCCGAGCGCGGCCCGGGCCTCGGCCAGCAGGTCGGACCAGGGGATGCCGCCCGGTTCCAGCAGGTCGCCGCGGGCGGCGAGGCCGGGCAGCGGTCCCAGCGCCAGCGCGACGCCCTCGGGCCGGCCCTCGGCGCGGGCGAGCTGGGCCTCGGCGAGCGCGGCCCACAGGGTGGGGTGGACGTGCCCGCCCGCGGCGTAGTCGCGGTTGACGCGCGCGTGGGCGCGGGCCTCCTCGAAGGCGCCGCGCGCGGAGTGCACCAGCGCGGCGAGCAGCCGGCAGTACAGGGCGATGTGCGGCTGGTCGGTGTCGTCGGCGAGCGACAGGGCCAGACCGGTGTGGACGACCACGTCGTCCCAGTGGCCGGCCCGGTACTCGGCGGAGGCCAGCGCGGTCGCGCAGACCACCCGGAAGGAGGCGGCGCGGTCGCGGCAGACCCCGAGGACGCCCCGCAGGTCCCGTACGGCGCCGGTGAGGTCGCCGGTCCACGCGCGCAGGGTGCCGCGGCCGAGCAGCTCCTCCAGTTCGGCCGGTCCCGCGAGGACGGGGTCGGGCAGCGGGCCGAGCGCGGCGAGCGCCGGGACGGCCTCGCCGTTCAGGGCGAGGCCGCTGAGGCGCAGGTAGCGGATCAGGTCGGTGGCGGTGTCGTCGGGGGCGAGCCGCAGCGCGAGTCCGGCCCACTCGGCCATCTCGCCGCCGTGCGCCATGCTGCCGTGCAGCGCGGCGAACTGGCCCGCGATCCGGGCCGCGAGGCGGGGTTCGGCGGCCGGGTCGCAGCGCCGCCAGGCGTCGGTGAGCAGTTCCTCCGCCCGCTCCAGGTCGTACAGGCTGAGCCGGCCGAGCAGATAGCTGCGCCAGCCGCCGGGGGCGAAGCGGGCGATCCGCTCGGCCGCCTCGCCCACGTCGGGGACGTCCCCGGCGAGCAGCGCGCACTCGACGGCCTCCAGGGTGTACCGCTCGTAGCGGGCGGTGTCGCCGCTCAGCCGGGCCGCCGCCGACAGCTGCCCGGCGGCGTTGTGCCAGGCGCCGGTGGCGGCGAAGCCACGCCCCAGCGTGGCGAGTTCCGCCGCGAGGCCGGGGTCGGGGCCGGGTGCGGCCAGGGCCCGGTGGCGCAGCCGCTGCGCCGGGTCGCCGACGGTGCGGGCGGCCCGCAGGTGCAGGGCGCCGCGGCGGGACGGGCCGAGCTGGTGGTAGACGGCGGCGTGCACCAGGGGGTGCGGGAAGCGGATCACCGGGTCGCCGGGCGCCTCGGTGAGCAGGCCGGCGCCGGCCGCCTCCTCCAGGGCGGTGAGCACCTCGGCGTCCTCGTGGTCCGCCGCGAGCAGGTCCGCCGCGGCCACCTCCCAGGCGTCGGTCAGCACGCAGTGCGCGCCCAGCACGGACGCGGCGCACACCAGGGCGTCGGCCGCCGGGGAGCAGGCGGCGAGCCTGGCCAGGACCAGCGCCGTGAAGGACCTGGGGGCGGGCGGGGCGACGTCGGGCTCGGCGAGGGCGTCGAGGAGCCCGTCGCCCTCCTGCTCCAGCAGGGCCCTGGCGTACAGGGGGTTGCCCGCGGTGTGGGCGTGCAGCCGGGCCGCGGCGCGCGCGGTCAGGCCGCGCACCCCCAGCGCGCCGGCGAGCCGCCGCAGGTCGGCGGGGGCGAGTCCGTCGACGCGGACCCGTACGGCGTCGTCCTCGGTGAACAGCCGGCGCAGCCCCTCGGGCAGCCGGGCCTCCGCCGCGTCCCGGACCACGAGGAGCACCAGCACCCGGTCGGCGCGCAGCCGCCGCACGGCGAACGCCAGGGCCTGCAGCGAGGGCTGGTCGGCCCACTGGGCGTCGTCGACGGCGAGCGCGACGGGCGCCCGCTCCGTCTGCGCCTCGTCGAGCGCCTCCAGCAGGGCCGCTCCGGCCGCGTGCGCGTCGGGCCAGCGCGCGCGGGTGCCGAGCAGCCGTTCCAGCAGCCCGAAGTCGAGGGCGGACTCGGCCTCCTCCCCCGCCGCGTACAGCACGGCCGGGCCCTCGCCCAGGAACCGGCGGACGAGGGCCGTCTTGCCGATGCCGGCCGGGCCCTCGACGAGCACGCGGCGGGGCCGGCCGTCGCGCGCCCCCTCACGCGCCTGCGCGAGCAGCGCGAGGCAGTCCCCGCGCCCCACGAACGGAACGTCCATCCTGTGGCCCACCTCCGCGGCGCCGCCCCTGCCGGGCATCCTCGCGACCTGGGCGGCCGGGGTCCAGCGTTCCCGGCGCCGGGTTGCGGTACGCAGATCGGTGGAAGTGGGGGCGGCGCCGGTCCGCCGCCCCCACGGACCGGCGGACCGGCGGACCTCGTACGGCTGCCCGCAGGGCCGCGTACAGCACCGGCCGGGCCGCGTCGACACCGACCGGGCCGGGTGCGGTACCCGCCGGGCCGGGTGCGGCACCGGCAGGCCGGGGGCGGCACCGGCGGGAGGCGGTCGCGGCCTCGCGCGGGTCGGTCACGCGCGTCACCGCGTCGGCATCGGCGGAGGCGGGGGCGGCGGAGGCGGCGGCGGAGGCGGCGGCGTCGGCGGAGGCGGCGGCGGCGGAGGCGGCGGCGGAGGCGGCGGAGGAGGCGGCGGAGGAGAACATCACCGGCACGGACCCGCCGTCGTCCCGGTGTGCCAAGAGCCCGAGGACGCGGTCGGCGAGCGCCCGCACGCGGCCGTCCCCGCGGTACGGCCGCGTCGAGCCGGAGCGGCCGACGGCCGGGTGGGCGGCGGCGCTCCGTCCGGTCCGGCCCGTTCCCGGCCGGGGCGCGCCCGCCCGCTCGGAGAGGCCGGCCGGCGCGGGGCGGTGCGCTCCGCCTTGTCGAGACCGATCGCGGCCATACCCGCGCTCCCGGGCCGGACGGCGGGATGGCGAGCGTGCGCGGAAGCCGTGCCGCTGCGGCGGGCCGCCGGTCGGTTATGTTGTCGGTCGCCGTCCCCACCGGCCCGCCGCCCCCGACGCCCGTCCCCCGTCCCCGCGTTCACGCGCCTCCCGAGGAGCCCGGTCGTGGAACCCGAGTCCCCCTCCCCCCTCCCTCCGGAGTCCGCGGTCGCCGTCTGCCACCGCCATCCGGGGGCCGGGGCGCACGTCCGCTGCGGCCGCTGCGACCGGTACGTCTGCCCGGACTGCAGGCGCGGGGCGGCCGCGGGTCCCCGGTGTCCGCGGTGCGTGCGGCGGGCCCGCACGGCGTTCGGCGGCCGGGTCTTCGGGGCGCCCGGCGTGACGTCGGCGCTGATCTGCCTCAACCTGCTGGTCTACCTGGCCGAGCTGGTGCGCCCCGAGATCGTGGACCGCTTCGAGACGCTGGGCGCGGGGCTGGCGGGACCGGACGGCGGGCACTACGTCTGGCAGGACGCGTACCCGCCGGGCTACGAGCCGGAGGGCGTCGTCGCCGGGGAGTGGTACCGGCTGCTGACCGGGGCGTTCCTGCATCTGCCGCCCACCGACGGCACGTTCGGCGTGCTGCACGTCGTGCTGAACATGGTCCTGCTGTGGATGGTGGGCCGGGCCGTCGAGGCGCAGCTCGGCCGCGTCCGGTACCTCGCGCTGTACCTGCTGTCGGCGCTCGGCGGCTCGGTGCTCGTGCTGCTGCTCGCGCCGGACGTGCCCACCGTCGGCGCCTCGGGCGCGATCTTCGGTCTGGGGGCGGCGTACTACGTCACGGCCCGCCGGCTCGGCGGCGACCCGCGCGGTGTCGACCGGTTCATGGCGGGCCTGCTGATCTGGCTGCTCGTCTCGGCGGGGCTGACCTCCTGGCAGGGGCACCTCGGCGGGCTGCTGACGGGCGGCGCGGTCACGGCGGCCCTCGCGTACGCGCCCCGGGGGCCGCGCCGGAGCGCGGTGCAGGCCGCCGCGTGCGCGGGCGCCCTGGTGCTGCTCGTGCTCCTCGCCGCCGTCAGGGCGGCGGCGCTGCGCGACGGCGCGGTCTGACCCGCGGCGCACGCGCGGACCGTCCGGGCGGCCGTAGGGAGGGGGGCGCCCAACCCCCCGCAATCGGATACCAGTTCGGGAACGGGATCGGCCGGTGGCCGAAACCCCGCTTACCCTGTCCCCCATGAAACGCGCCGGCTGTCTGCTCTTCGTCACCGTCCCCGTCGCCGTCACGGCGGTGGTCTACCTGTTCTCGCCCGCCGAGTCCGGGTCGCGGGACGGCGGGAGCACGACGGCGGCGGCGCAGAGCCAGGACCAGGACGCCCGGGCGGCCAAGGAGGAGGCCGAGCGCGAGGCCGACGACGCGGCGGTCGCGAGCATGCCGCCCGGGCTCGCCGCGCCGGAGAAGAAGGAGCTGGCGCAGAAGATCGTGACGAGCGCGGAGAGCGCCACGCTCGACTGGCGCAGCCAGTACGGCTCCATAGAGGACACCGGCGACGGCGACGGCTACACCGCCGGCATCGTCGGCTTCTGCACCGGCACCCACGACCTGCTCACCCTCGTCGAGCGCTACACGAAGGACCACCCCGGCAACGGGCTCGCCCGCTACCTGCCCGCGCTGCGCGAGGTGGACGGCACCGACTCCCACGAGGGCCTGGACCCCGGCTTCACCGCCGCGTGGCGGGCGGAGGCGCGGGTCGAGGCGTTCCGCGAGGCCCAGGAGACCGAGCGCGACCGCGTCTACTTCGACCCGGCCGTGCGGCTGGCCAAGCTCGACGGCCTGGGCACGCTGGGCCAGTTCGTCTACTACGACGCGATGGTCCTGCACGGCCCCGACACCGACCCGGACGGCTTCTACGGCCTGCGCGAGCGCGCCATGGAGGAGGCCGACACCCCCGCCCAGGGCGGCGAGGAGAAGGCGTATCTCGACATCTTCCTGGACGTCCGCCGCGAGGCCATGGAGCGGGCCAAGGGCCCCGACCGCGACACCAGCCGCATCGACACCGCCCAGCGCCGGTTCCTGCACGACGGCAACACGGGCCTGGACACCCCGCTGCAGTGGCAGGTGTACGGGGAGACCTACCGGGTGCCCTGACCGGGACGCCCCTCTGCACACGCCGGCGCCCGCCCCCGTCGTACGACGGGGGCGGGCGCCGGTCTCCGTATGCGCCACGGCGCCTGCCGTCGTCCGGTCGGGGACAGGGCAAGCGCCGTGCTCGGTTCCGTACGCCTTTGTACGGACGTCCTGTGGGTGGTGCGGGTGGTGCGTGCGGAGCGGTACCGCGCGGGCGCGGTACCGCGTGCCGCGGTCAGACCATCAGTGCGCGGTCCGTCGGGCGGATCGGGGCGGGCAGGTCGCTGGCGCCCGTGAGGAAGCGGTCGACGCCGCGGGCGGCCGAGCGGCCCTCCGCGATGGCCCACACGATCAGCGACTGGCCGCGGCCCGCGTCACCGGCGACGAACACGCCCGGCACGTTGGTCTGGAAGTCGGCGTCGCGGGCGATGTTGCCGCGCTCGTCGAGGTCCAGACCGAACTGCTCGACCAGGCCGTTCTCCTTGTCGGTGCCCGTGAAGCCCATGGCCAGGGTGACCAGCTGGGCGGGGATCCTGCGCTCCGTGCCCGGCTTGGAGGTCAGCTTGCCGTCGACGAACTCGACCTCGACCAGGTGCAGCCACTGGACGTTGCCGTCCTCGTCGCCCTCGAAGTGGGTGGTGTTGACGGAGTAGACCCGCTCGCCGCCCTCCTCGTGCGCGGAGGTGACCTTGTAGAGCATCGGGAACGTCGGCCAGGGCTGGCCCTCGCTCCGCTCCTCGCCCGGCTTCGGCATGATCTCCAGCTGGGTGACGGAGGCCGCGCCCTGGCGGTGGGCGGTGCCCACGCAGTCCGCGCCGGTGTCACCGCCGCCGATCACGACGACGTGCTTGCCCTCGGCCGAGACCGGCGAGGTGACGTAGTCGCCCTCCTGCACCTTGTTGGCCAGCGGCAGGTACTCCATCGCCTGGTAGACGCCCTTGAGCTCGCGGCCCGGGACGGGCAGGTCGCGGGCGGTGGTGGAGCCGGCGGCGATGACCACGGCGTCGTAGCGGCGGCGCAGCTTGGCCGCGTCGATGTCCCGGCCGACCTCCACGCCGGTGCGGAACTTGGTGCCCTCCGCGCGCATCTGCTCGATACGGCGGTTGATGTGCCGCTTCTCCATCTTGAACTCGGGGATGCCGTAGCGGAGGAGGCCTCCGATGCGGTCCGCGCGCTCGTAGACGGCGACGGTGTGGCCGGCCCGGGTCAGCTGCTGCGCGGCGGCGAGCCCGGCGGGGCCCGAACCGATCACCGCGACCGTCTTGCCCGACAGGCGCTCGGGCGCCTGCGGCCTGACGTCACCGCTGTCCCACGCCTTGTCGATGATGGAGACCTCGACGTTCTTGATGGTCACCGGGGGCTGGTTGATGCCGAGCACGCACGCCGACTCGCACGGGGCGGGGCACAGCCGGCCCGTGAACTCCGGGAAGTTGTTGGTGGCGTGCAGCCGTTCGGAGGCCGAGGACCAGTCCTCGCGGTAGGCGTAGTCGTTCCACTCGGGGATCAGGTTCCCCAGCGGACAGCCGTTGTGGCAGAACGGGATGCCGCAGTCCATGCACCGGCTGGCCTGCTTGCTGATGATCGGCAGCAGGGAGCCGGGGACGTAGACCTCGTTCCAGTCCTTGACGCGCTCCTCGACCGGACGGGTCCGGGCGACCTCGCGGCCGTGGTTGAGAAAGCCCTTGGGATCAGCCATTGGTCGCCGCCTCCATCATCTTCTCGGTGATCTCGGTCTCGGAGAGACCGGCTCGCTCGGCGGCGTCCTTGGCGGCGAGCACTGCCTTGTACGTGCTGGGGATGATCTTGCTGAAGCGGTCCACGGCCGTGTCCCACTCCGCCAGGAGCTTCTCGGCCACGGTCGAGCCGGTCTCCTCCTGGTGCCGGCGCACCACGTCGTGCAGCCACTGCTTGTCCGCGTCGTCGAGGGCCTCGATCGCGGAGACGTTGCCGGCGTTGACGTTGTCGCGGTTCAGGTCGATCACGTAGGCGACGCCGCCCGACATGCCGGCCGCGAAGTTGCGGCCCGTCTCGCCGAGGACGACCGCGTGACCGCCGGTCATGTACTCGCAGCCGTGGTCGCCCACGCCCTCGGAGACGACCAGCGCGCCGGAGTTGCGCACGCAGAAGCGCTCGCCGGTGCGGCCGCGCAGGAACAGCTCGCCGCCGGTGGCGCCGTAGCCGATCGTGTTGCCCGCGATCGTGGAGTACTCGGCCAGGTGGTCGGCGCCCCGGTCGGGACGGACGATCACGCGGCCGCCGGACAGGCCCTTGCCGACGTAGTCGTTGGCGTCGCCCTCCAGGCGCAGGGTGACACCGCGCGGCAGGAAGGCGCCGAAGGACTGGCCCGCGGAGCCGGTGAAGGTGATGTCGATGGTGTCGTCGGGCAGGCCCGCGCCGCCGAACTTCTTCGTCACCTCGTGGCCGAGCATGGTGCCGACCGTGCGGTTGATGTTGCGGATCGGGACCTGGGCGCGCACCGGCTGGGCCTCGGCCGCGCCGGACGCGGCCAGGGCGTCGGCGGCCAGCTTGATCAGCTGGTTGTCGAGCGCCTTCTCCAGGCCGTGGTCCTGGGCGATCAGCTGGTGGCGCACCGCGCCCTCGGGCAGCTCGGGCACGTGGAACAGCGGCTCCAGGTCCAGGCCCTGCGCCTTCCAGTGGTTCACCGCGCGGGTCACGTCGAGCGCCTCGGCGTGGCCGACGGCCTCCTCGATGGAGCGGAAGCCCAGCTCGGCCAGGAGCTCGCGGACCTCCTGCGCGATGAACCGGAAGAAGTTCACCACGTACTCGGCCTTGCCGGAGAAGCGCTCGCGCAGCACCGGGTTCTGGGTGGCGATGCCGACCGGGCAGGTGTCCAGGTGGCACACGCGCATCATGACGCAGCCGGAGACGACGAGCGGCGCGGTCGCGAAGCCGAACTCCTCGGCGCCGAGCAGCGCGGCGATGACCACGTCGCGGCCGGTCTTCAGCTGGCCGTCGGTCTGCACCACGATGCGGTCGCGCAGGCCGTTGAGCAGCAGCGTCTGCTGGGTCTCGGCGAGGCCGAGCTCCCAGGGGCCGCCCGCGTGCTTCAGCGAGGTGAGCGGCGAGGCGCCCGTGCCGCCGTCGTGGCCGGAGATCAGCACGACGTCCGCGTGGGCCTTGGACACGCCGGCCGCGACCGTGCCGACGCCGACCTCGGAGACCAGCTTCACGTGGATGCGGGCCTGCGGGTTGGCGTTCTTCAGGTCGTGGATCAGCTGCGCCAGGTCCTCGATGGAGTAGATGTCGTGGTGCGGCGGCGGGGAGATCAGACCGACACCGGGGGTGCTGTGCCGGGTCTTGGCCACCCACGGGTACACCTTGTGGCCGGGCAGCTGGCCGCCCTCGCCGGGCTTGGCGCCCTGGGCCATCTTGATCTGGATGTCGTCGGCGTTGACCAGGTACTCGGAGGTCACGCCGAAGCGGCCGGAGGCCACCTGCTTGATGCTGGAGCGGCGCGCCGGGTCGTACAGGCGCTCCGGGTCCTCGCCGCCCTCACCGGTGTTGGACTTGCCGCCCAGCTGGTTCATGGCGATGGCCAGGGTCTCGTGCGCCTCGCGGGAGATCGAGCCGTACGACATGGCGCCGGTGGAGAACCGCTTGACGATCTCGGAGACCGGCTCGACCTCCTCGACCGGGATCGAGGGGCGGTCGGACTTGAAGCCGAACAGGCCGCGCAGCGTCATCAGCCGCTCGGACTGCTCGTTCACGCGGTCCGTGTACTTCTTGAAGATGTCGTAGCGGCCCGAGCGCGTGGAGTGCTGCAGGCGGAAGACCGTCTCCGGGTCGAACAGGTGCGGCTCGCCCTCGCGGCGCCACTGGTACTCGCCGCCGATCTCCAGCGCGCGGTGCGCCGGGGCGATGCCGGAGACCGGGTAGGCCTTGGCGTGGCGGGCGGCGACCTCCTCGGCGACGACGTCGATGCCGACGCCGCCGATCTTGGTGGCGGTGCCGTTGAAGTACTTCTCGACGAAGGACTCGTCCAGGCCGACGGCCTCGAAGACCTGGGCGCCGCGGTAGGAGGCGACGGTCGAGATGCCCATCTTGGACATGACCTTGAGCACGCCCTTGCCCAGGGCGTAGATCAGGTTGCGGATGGCCTTCTCGGGCTCGATGCCGGGCAGGAAGGTGCCGGCGCGGACCAGGTCCTCGACGGACTCCATCGCCAGGTACGGGTTGACCGCGGCGGCGCCGTAGCCGATGAGCAGGGCGACGTGGTGCACCTCGCGGACGTCGCCCGCCTCGACCAGCAGGCCCACCTGGGTGCGCTGCTTGGTGCGGATGAGGTGGTGGTGGACGGCCGCGGTGAGCAGCAGCGACGGGATCGGCGCGTGCTCGGCGTCGGAGTGGCGGTCCGACAGGACGATCAGGCGGGCGCCGTTGCCGATGGCGGCGTCGGCCTCGGCGCAGATCTCCTCGATCCGCGCGGCCAGCGCCTCGCCGCCGCCGGAGACCCGGTACAGGCCGGACAGGGTCGCGGCCTTCATGCCGGGCATGTCGCCGTCGGCGTTGATGTGGATGAGCTTGGCCAGCTCGTCGTTGTCGATCACCGGGAAGGGCAGGGTGACGCTGCGACAGGACGCGGCGGTCGGCTCCAGCAGGTTGCCCTGCGGGCCGAGGGAGGAGCGCAGCGAGGTGACGAGCTCCTCGCGGATGGCGTCCAGCGGCGGGTTGGTGACCTGCGCGAAGAGCTGGGTGAAGTAGTCGAAGAGGAGGCGGGGGCGCGTCGACAGGGCGGCGATCGGCGAGTCGGTGCCCATGGAGCCGATCGGCTCGGCGCCGGCCTTGGCCATCGGCGCGAGGATGACGCGCAGCTCCTCCTCGGTGTAGCCGAAGGTCTGCTGGCGGCGGGTGACCGAGGCGTGGGTGTGCACGATGTGCTCGCGCTCGGGCAGGTCGGAGAGCTCGATCTCGCCGGCCTCCAGCCACTCCTGGTACGGCTGCTCGGCGGCGAGGTCGGCCTTGATCTCGTCGTCCTCGATGATGCGGTGCTCGGCGGTGTCCACGAGGAACATCCGGCCGGGCTGCAGCCGGCCCTTGCGGACCACCTTGGCGGGGTCGATGTCGAGGACGCCGACCTCGGAGCCGAGGACGACGAGGCCGTCGTCGGTGACCCAGTAGCGCCCCGGGCGCAGGCCGTTGCGGTCCAGGACCGCGCCGACCTGGGTGCCGTCGGTGAAGGTGACGCAGGCCGGGCCGTCCCAGGGCTCCATCATCGTGGAGTGGTACTGGTAGAAGGCGCGCCTGGCCGGGTCCATGGAGTCGTGGTTCTCCCACGCCTCCGGGATCATCATCAGCACGGAGTGCGGCAGGGAGCGGCCGCCGAGGTGGAGCAGCTCCAGGACCTCGTCGAAGGAGGCGGAGTCGGAGGCGTCCGGCGTGCAGACGGGGAAGATCCGGTCGAGGTTCTCGCCGCCGAACAGCTCCGAGGCGAGCTGCGACTCGCGGGCGCGCATCCAGTTGCGGTTGCCCTTGACCGTGTTGATCTCGCCGTTGTGCGCGACGAAGCGGTACGGGTGGGCCAGCGGCCAGCTCGGGAAGGTGTTGGTGGAGAACCGGGAGTGGACCAGCGCGATCGCGGAGGCGAAGCGGCGGTCGGACAGGTCCGGGAAGAAGGGCTCCAGCTGGCCGGTGGTCAGCATGCCCTTGTAGACGATCGTCCGCGCGGACAGCGACGGGAAGTAGACGCCCGCCTCGCGCTCGGCGCGCTTGCGCAGCACGAACGCCTTGCGGTCGAGGTCGATGCCCGTGCTCGCGCCGACGGTGTCGGCGACGAAGATCTGGCGGAAGGCCGGCATCGTCGAGCGGGCGGTGGCGCCCAGCAGCTCGGGGGCGACCGGGACCTCGCGCCAGCCGAGCACCGTCAGGCTCTCCTCGGCGGCGATCGTCTCGATGCGCGAGACGGCCTCGGCGGCGCCGTCCTCGGGCAGGAAGGCGATACCGACCGCGTAGGCGCCCGCCTCGGGCAGCTCGAATCCGGCCACCTCGCGGAAGAAGGCGTGGGGCACCTGGGACAGCAGGCCCGCGCCGTCGCCCGAGTCCGGCTCGGAGCCGGTGGCGCCGCGGTGCTCCAGATTGCGGAGCACGGTCAGCGCCTGCTCGACCAGCGCATGGCTCGCCTCACCGGTGAGGGTGGCCACGAAGCCGACGCCGCAGGCGTCGTGCTCGTTGCGCGGGTCGTACATGCCCTGCGCGGCAGGGCGAGCATCCATGAACGACCAGTTCTGGCCACTCGCGGAGTGCTGGGACGGCTGGCGCGGCGTACGCATCGGCTCTCCCGTCGTCGTCGTGATGGGGATACCTCGCAGGCTTTCGGGGCTCTGGGAGGGCGGGGGTGCTTCCCAGGCCTCGGCTTCGGTGCTCTGGGAGGGCGGCCTCCCAGGCCTTTGCGGCCGGCTCTGGGGGCGTGATTAGGGACGACGCTGGCCCTGGCGAAATTTCGAGCAGGTTACATGATGGAGCGACTCCCGGGAAGCGGATAGTTCATTCCAACATGCGGACACCGCTGGTGGCGGCAAGGTGCCGCTCGTGGCGGCGAAGTCAAGGGGGCGCTTGGGGACAGATCGGTCCCCACGGCCCGTGCGCGGAGGGCTTCGTCGCCCGTCGCGTGGGGTGCGGAGCAGGCGTCATTGCCAGCGGCGCTTACGGCTCATGCCCAGTGGTCATGGATTTGAAACCAGCGGGTAACGGGTACTTATGCAGTCCCTTGCATAAGTGCTCCAGCCTCAGTTTACGGCCGTTCCGAACAGACTGCCCAGGGCGTACGTCACACCCGCCGCGGCCCCGCCCAGCGCGAGTTGCCGCAGACCGCTGAACCACCAGGAGCGGGCCGTCACCTTGGCCACGACCGCACCGCACGCGAAGAGCCCGGCCAGCGCCAGCAGCACGGCGGGCCACAGGGCGCTCGCGCCCAGCAGGTAGGGCAGCACCGGCAGCAGGGCGCCGAGCGCGAACGACCCGAAGGACGACACGGCCGCCACCGCGGGCGAGGGCAGGTCGCCGGGGTCGACGCCCAGCTCCTCACGGGCGTGGATCTCCAGCGCCTGCTCGGGGTCGGCGGACAGCTGCCGGGCGACCTCGCGGGCCAGCCCCGGCTCGACCCCGCGGGCCACATAGAGCTCGGCCAGCTCCCGCTCCTCGTCCAGGGGGTGTTTGCGCAGCTCACGGCGCTCGACGTCGAGCTCGGCCTCGACCAGCTCGCGCTGGGAGGCGACCGAGGTGTACTCGCCCGCGGCCATCGAGAAGGCGCCGGCCGCCAGCCCCGCGAGCCCGGTGACGACGAGGGTCCGCTGGCTGACGTCCCCGCCGGCGACGCCGGTCATCAGGGCGAGGTTGGAGACCAGGCCGTCCATCGCGCCGAAGACGGCGGGCCGCAGCCAGCCCCCGTTGACGTCCCGGTGGGTGTGGTTGTCGCGGTGCGCCTCGTGCAGCGCCGCCTCGGTCTCGATGATGCTCACGCCGGCCCCTCATGGTGCTTGTTTGGACTGAATCCATTCTTTGACAACACCAAAAGTACGCCGCGCATTTCCGGCCCGCCAGCAAGGAAGGCCGTACTTACCTGCGATTTCGCCCTCCGTGGCGGGCGGTCCGGCGGCCCGAGGGCACACCGAGGCACACAGAGAAGGGGCGCCCCGGTCTCCCCGGGACGCCCCTTCTCGCGTACGTGTGAGCGGTCAGCTCTTCTTGAGGGATCCGGCCCCGTCCTCGGCCTTGGCCTCGGGCTTCCCGCCGTCCGCGGAAGCGGCGGAGGCCCCGTCGCCCGCCGTCCCGTCCTGCTCGCCCGCCGTCCCGGCCGACTCCTTCTCGTCCGCGTCCGTCCCGTCACCGGCCTCCTCGGCGGCGCCGGTGTCCTCGGCCGCGCCGGGCTCGACGACCTCCTCGCGGCCCGGCCGCACCCGCGCCGACACCACGATGTAGACCACGGCGAGCACGAACACCAGCAGGGCGGTCCAGTTGTTCAGCCGCAGGCCCAGGATGTGGTGGGCCTCGTCGACGCGCATGTACTCGATCCAGAAGCGGCCCGCGCAGTACGCGGCGACGTACAGCGCGAAGGCGCGGCCGTGCCCGAGCTTGAAGCGGCGGTCCGCCCAGATCACCAGCAGCGCGACGCCGATGCACCACAGCGACTCGTACAGGAACGTCGGGTGGTACGTGCCCGGGACGCGGCCGCCCTCCGAGGAAGTGATCCTCACCGCCCAGGGGAGGGTGGTCTCCCGGCCGTAGAGCTCCTGGTTGAACCAGTTGCCCCAGCGGCCCAGGGCCTGGGCGACGGCGATGCCGGGCGCCACGGCGTCGGCGTACGCGGGCATCGGGATGCCCCGGCGCCGGCAGCCGATCCAGGCTCCGACGGCGCCGAGCGCGATCGCGCCCCAGATGCCGAGGCCGCCCTCCCAGACCTTGAAGGCGTCCACCCAGTCGCGGCCCTCGCTGAAGTACAGCTCGTAGTCCGTGATCACGTGGTAGAGGCGGCCGCCGACCAGGCCGAACGGCACCGCCCAGACGGCGATGTCGGCCACGGTGCCGGACCGGCCGCCGCGGGCGACCCAGCGTTTGTTGCCGAGCCAGACGGCCACGAAGACGCCGATGATGATGCAGAACGCATAGCCGCGCAGCGGAAGGGGGCCGAGGTACAGCACCCCGCGTGACGGGCTGGGAATGTAGGCAAGGTCCATGGCAGGGTCGACGCTACCGTGCCGGGCGTCGGGCGCGGCCGCCCACCCGGCTACGGCTCCATAACAAGGCCCGCCGGAGCGGGTCCCTCCGGGAGCTACGCCTTGTTCGCCTCCACGACCATCCGCTTGAACTTGTCCGGGGTCAGCGTCCCGTCCTCGAAGAGCTGCTTGCCGTTGAGCAGCACGGTCGGCGTGCCCTGGTGGCCGCTCTCGCGGAAGGCGGCGGCGGACTTGGCGACCCAGCTGTCGTGCGTGCCGTCCTCGACGCACTTCTCGAACGCGTCGGTGCGCAGGCCGTCGACCTTCTCGGCCAGGTCGAGCAGCCTGCCGTTGTCGGCGAACCGGTCGTCCGCCTCCTGCGGCTGGTTCTGGTACAGCACGTCGTGGTACTCGGGGAACTTCCCGGCGTCCTGGGCGCAGGCGGCGGCGTTGGTCGCGCGCAGGGAGCCGCTGCCCCTCATGTTCCCGTCGATGATCGTGGCGAAGTGGTACTCGATCTTCAGCTGCCCCGAGTCGGTCAGCTCGTGGAGCGTGGAGCGGTAGGCGTCCTCGAAGGTCTTGCAGACCGGGCAGCGGAAGTCCTCCCACACCGTGAGGGTCGACCTGGCGCCGTCCTCGCCGACGGGGATCGCGAGGGCGTCCTTGCCCTGGGCGCCGGAGGGGATGACGACCGGGCCCGCCGAGGCGCCGTCGTCCTTGCCCGCACTCGCGGCCAGGACGCCGCCGGCCGCGGCCAGGGCCAGCACGCCGGCGACGGCGCCGCCCACGATCAGCCCCCGGCGGCGCTTCTCCGCGGTCCTCTGCTTCTTGCGCTCGGCCGCCAGACGCTCGCGGGCGGTGCGCTTTCCCTCACGGTTCTTCTCGCTCACATCCGGCAGAACGAACCGGGGAGGCGCAGCGCGCCTCCCCGGTCCCAGGTCCACCCGTTCGAGTGATCACGGTGTCCGGTCCGCGCGGGCACGGGCCGGACAGCGCCTACGCGGTGCCGCGCACGCCCTTGGCGAGGTCCCCGGCGAGGGCCCGGACGGCCTCCAGACCGGCCGCCTCGTCCGGGGCGTCCAGCAGCAGCTTGACGAAGGCGGAGCCGACGATGACGCCGTCGGCGAAGCCCGCGACCTCGGCGGCCTGGGTGGCGTTGGAGACGCCGAGGCCGACGCAGACCGGCAGGTCGGTGGTGGCCTTGGTACGCCGCACCAGGTCCTGGGCCTGCTCGCCCACCGATTCGCGGGTGCCGGTGACGCCCATCAGCGAGGCCGCGTACACGAAGCCGCTGCCGGCCGCGGTGATCTCGGCGAGGCGGGCGTCCTTGCTGCTGGGGGCGACGACGAAGACGGTCGCGAGGCCGTGCTTCTCCGCGTGCTCGCGCCACAGCGCGGACTCCTGCACGGGCAGGTCGGGCAGGATGCAGCCGGCGCCGCCCGCCTCGGCCAGTTCCGCGGTGAACCGCTCGACGCCGTAGCGGTCGACGGGGTTCCAGTACGTCATGACGAGCACGGGCTTGCCGGTCGCCTCGTACGCCTCGCGGACCGTGCGCATGACGTCCGCGATCCGCACGCCGCCGCGCAGGGCGATGTCGTCGGCGGTCTGGATGACGGGGCCGTCCAGGACCGGGTCGCTGTGCGGCAGCCCGACCTCGACGACGTCGGCGCCGCCGTCGAAGACGGCCCTGATCGCCGCGATGCCGCCGTCCACGGTCGGGAAGCCGGCCGGGAGGTAGCTGATCAGGGCGGCGCGGCCCTCGGCCCGCGCCGCGGCGAGGGTGTCGCTCAACAGCTGGACGTTGCCGCTCACTTGGCGTCCTCCTCGATCTCGGCGAGGTCGGCGGCGTCCTCGGGGACGGCCGCGTCGGTGTCGTACAGGCCGAAGTAACGGGCGGCCGTGTCCATGTCCTTGTCGCCGCGCCCGGACAGGTTGACGACGATCAGCCCGTCCTCGCCCAGCTCCCTGCCGACCTCCAGGGCGCCGGCCAGGGCGTGGGCGCTCTCGATGGCCGGGATGATGCCCTCGGTGCGCGACAGCAGGCGCAGCGCCCGCATGGCCGCGTCGTCGGTGACCGCGCGGTACTCGCCGCGGCCGCTGTCCTTGAGGTAGGCGTGCTCGGGGCCGATGCCCGGGTAGTCCAGGCCGGCCGAGATCGAGTACGGCTCGGTGATCTGCCCCTCGTCGTCCTGCAGGACGTACGAGCGCGACCCGTGCAGGATGCCGGGCTCGCCGGCGGTCAGGGTCGCCGCGTGCTCGCCGGTCTCGACGCCGTGCCCGGCGGGTTCGCAGCCGATCAGGCGCACGCCCTCGTCGGGGATGAAGGCGTGGAAGAGGCCGATGGCGTTGGAGCCGCCGCCCACGCAGGCGATCGCGGCGTCGGGCAGCCGGCCCGCGCGCTGGAGGATCTGCCGCCTGGCCTCCACGCCGATGACGCGGTGGAAGTCGCGCACCATCGCCGGGAAGGGGTGGGGGCCCGCGACCGTGCCGAAGAGGTAGTGGGTGCGGTCGACGTTGGCGACCCAGTCGCGGAACGCCTCGTTGATGGCGTCCTTCAGGGTGCGGCTGCCGGACTTCACCGCGACGACCTCGGCGCCCAGCATGCGCATGCGGGCCACGTTCAGGGCCTGGCGCTGCGTGTCGATCTCACCCATGTAGATCGTGCACTCGAGACCGAACAGCGCGCAGGCGGTGGCGGTCGCGACGCCGTGCTGGCCCGCGCCGGTCTCGGCGATGACGCGGGTCTTGCCCATCCGCTTGGTGAGCAGGGCCTGGCCGAGCACATTGTTGATCTTGTGCGAGCCGGTGTGGTTCAGGTCCTCGCGCTTGAGGAAGACCCGGGCGCCGCCGGCGTGCTCGGCGAACCGGGACACCTCGGTGAGGGAGCTGGGCCGGCCGGTGTAGTGGACGAGCAGTTCGTCCAGCTCACGGGCGAACTCGGGGTCGTTCTTGGCCTTGTCGTACTCGACGGCGACCTCGTCCACGGCGGCGACCAGCGCCTCCGGGATGAACTTGCCGCCGAACGCGCCGAAGTAGCCCTCGGCGCCGGGGACCCCGCCGTCGGGGTCGGGAATGAAGAACTCGCTGGGCATGCGGATACCTCGCTGGGGCTCGGGCCCCGGTCGAAGACGTCGGGAAACGGTCGCGCGGGTGACGCGCGTACGCACACGGCCGGGCCTCGGCTCCGGGCGGCCTCCCTCCGGCCGTCCGCCCCGGCGTCGCCGGGGGCGGCGCGGGAACGGGCGGCGGGCGGGGCCTCCGGACGGGCGGCGAGCCTCCGGACGGGCCGGACCGCGGTACCGGTCCGACCGGCCGGCTGCCGCGGTCCGGCACAGGCCGGGCGGAGACGGCCGGGCCGGGACCCGCCGACTGCCGCGCCGGACACCAGGCCGGAGACCACCGGTCCGGGACCGGCCGACTGCCGTGCCGGGCGGTGGTCCGCCGGGGCGTCGGCCGCCGTCCGGCGCCGTCAGGCGTCTGCCGACGCCGGCAGGGCGGGAGGACGGTCCGGATCAGCCGCGGAAGAGCCGCGTGCGCACGCGGCGGCGCCATCGCATGCCGTTGACCTGGCCCGGCTCGTCGCCGATGACGTAGCGGACGCGGCGGCCGTGCACGCGCCGTGCGGGCGCGCGGCAGCCGCGCGGCCGGCATCCCCGGGCGAGGCGGGCGTAGGGGTCGCGGGCGGCCGTGGCGGCGGCCCGTCCGGTGGCGGCCGGGGACAGCACGGCTCCGGAGACGCCCGCGCCGACGGCGGGACGGGGCCGGACGGCGGCCCGGACGGTGGCCGGGAAGAGGGCGGGAACCGGGGCCCCTCCCCCGCTCGCGGCGGTACGGGACCCGGTGCCGTCCGCACACGCGGCGGCGGGCCCCGGACGGCCGGGGGCGTGCGGCGCCTGGCCGGTGGGGCCCGGCCGCGTCACGGTCGCGGCACCGGGCCGGACGCGGGCAGCGGGCACGACGGCCGGCCCGGCCGGGACCGTACCGCGGCCCGGAGCCGCGGGGCCGGTCCGGCGGGGGCCCGGAGCGGCCGCGGCTGCCGGAGCCGGGGCCTGCGCTTCCGTGCGCCGGCCGTCCGCGCGCACCCCGGCGGCCGGTCCGGCGAGGGCACCGGACCGGGAGCGGCGGAGGTCGGACGGGGCGGGACGCACGGCCGGGGCTCAGCTCCGTCCGTGCCGCAGCGCGGGGTGCTCGCCCGCCGCCACCAGGTCGGCGACGGCCGTCCTGGGGTCGCGGCCGGTGACGAGGGACTCGCCGACCAGGACCGCGTCGGCGCCCGCGTTGGCGTACGCGATCAGGTCGTGCGGGCCGCGGACGCCGGACTCGGCGACCTTGACGAGGCCGTCCGGGATCTCGGGGGCGACCCGCTCGAAGGTGTCGCGGTCGACCTTGAGGGTCTTGAGGTTGCGCGCGTTGACGCCGACCACCCGGGCGCCGGCGGCGACCGCCCGCTCGACCTCCTCCTCGTCGTGCACCTCGACCAGCGGCGTCAGACCGATGGACTCGGCGCGCTCGATCAGGGACTCCAGGGCGGGCTGCTCCAGGGCGGCGACGATCAGCAGGGCGAGGTCGGCGCCGTACGCGCGGGCCTCCCACAGCTGGTACGAGGTGACGATGAAGTCCTTGCGCAGCACCGGGATGTCGACCCGGGCGCGCACGGCCTCCAGGTCGGCCAGCGAGCCGCCGAAGCGGCGCTGCTCCGTGAGGACGGAGATGACGGCCGCGCCGCCCGCCTCGTAGTCGGCGGCGAGTCCCGCCGGGTCGGCGATCGCGGCGAGCGCGCCCTTGGACGGGCTGGAGCGCTTGACCTCGCAGATCACCTTGACGCCGTCGCCGCGCAGCGCGGCGGCGCCGTCCTTGGCGGGGGCAGCCTGCGCGGCGCGCTCCTTGAGCTCGTCGAGGCTGACGCGCGCCTGCCGCTCCGCGAGGTCGGCACGGACTCCGTCGATGATCTCGTCGAGCACACTCACGCGAGCGGCCCCCTTCCTGACAGTGGACGTCTGCAGCGGTGGGAAACCTCGGTCCGGGTCGCCCCCGAGGGTGGTACGGCGGTCATTGCGATGGTATCCGCAGCGGGGCGCAGCCTTCGCATCCGGTTGACGCCGATGCCCCCACCTGGGCCTTCGCCGATCCGTCAAGGATGGAGCCAACCGCCGAAGGGCAGGTTCCGGACAACCGTGAAGACCAGCAGCAACAGGCCGGAGACGGCCGGCACGACCGGTCCCGGATCGAGGCGGACGGGCCGCTTCCCCAGCACGCGGACCACCCAGACGGTCCACAGGACCGCGAAGGCGAGGAAGCCGAGGACGGCGGCGGCGTTGGCGTGCAGCGCGGTCACCAGGTCCCCGTGCACGAACGCGTGCGCGCTGCGCAGCCCGCCGCAGCCGGGGCAGTACAGGCCCGTGCTGCGCAGGAGCGGGCAGACGGGGTAGTGGCCGGGCTCGTTCGGGTCGACGGCGCCGACGTAGGCGAAGGCCCCGGCGACGGCCGCGAGGACGGCGGCGGGCACGGCGAGCCGGCGCGGGACGGGGCCGGTGGCGGCGGCCGGGGGTGCGGGGGACGGCGTCACCGGAGGCGTGTCGGCGTTCACCCGCCGCATTCTGCCGGGTGGTCCCGGCCGCCGCACGCGAGGGGAGCGGGTCCCGGCCGCCGTGCACGAGGGGAGCGGGCCCCGGCTCCCGCGTGCGGGAGGGCGGGTGGTGCCGCCGTCGCGGGGGCCTTGCTCCATACGTGCGGCGGGAGGCGGGCCCGGGCCGTACGGCCGGGTCCCGTCTCCCGTGCTGCGGAGGGCCTGGGGTCAGGCGTCCGCGGCGACCTTGTGGGTCGGGTGGGTCTCCTTCGGCTGCCCCATGCCCATCGCGCGCATGATGGCGCCGACGACGCCGCCGAGAAGGACGACCGCCATGCTGGCCCAGAAGCCGACCGGGTTGGCCATCACCATGAAGGCCCCCGCGGCGCAGAAACCGATGAAGGCGATGATGACACCGGTCCAGGCGGCCGGGGTGTGTCCGTGGCTGCTGCCCGACATGACGTAGCTCCTCGTTGCTGTGGCGTTGTGCGAGTCCGACGCTCGGTGACCATTGTCCCGCACCCGCGCGCCGCGCGTGACCCGGGGTCGCTCCGGGCGCGCCGCCCGGGACCCGTGCACGGGGCTACGGACGGGTGGGGTCCTCGCCGCGGTCCAGGGCCTTCCACAGGTCCTCGGGGCGGTCGGGGTCCACGACGGGCCTCGCGCGGCGCGGCCGGGGCGCGCCGGAGCGCTCGTACCGGCCGGACATGACCGGCCACAGCCGCCCGTAGCGCAGCGCGAGCAGGCCGGCGAGCAGCAGGAGCAGACCGCCGGCGGCGGCGACGTACGGCCAGCCGGTGTGGCTCATGGTGTCGACCGTCGCCGCGGTGTCCCCGGAGGCCGCGGCGGCCTTCGCGTCGAGGGCGGAGCTGTCGTCGGCGCCGAGCAGGGCCGCGGCCACGGTGCCGGCGCCGGACAGCGCGAGGAGGGCGGCGACCAGCAGGCGGCCGGAGCGGCGCACCGCGAAGACGGCGACGAGGGCGGCGAGGCCCACTATGGCGAGGGCCGCGGGGACGCCGGTGACGTCGCTGCCCTTGGCGCTCAGCGGGAAGGCGCCGCCGGCGACCGTGGCGGTCCCCTGCGACCAGCCCTGGCGCGAGGAGAGCAGCGCCACGGCCGCGCCGAGGGCGCCGAACAGCAGGGCGAGGCCGAGGCTGCGCCGGGCGGACCGTACGTCCACGGCGGCCTGGGAACGGGGGTGAGGTACAGCAGTCACGTACTCCACTATCACCCGAACCCCGGCGGACACGTACCCGGGGTTCACGTGAGAAGCGCCCCATTCGGCGGCCGGGCGCGGTCCGCGCGGGCGGCGTCCGGGCCGCGGGACGCGCCGTCCCGCGGCCGGAAGTCGCCTAACGTCCCAGCCTGTTGGCGGTGTGCACCGCGCGGAGCACGGCCGCCGCCTTGTTGCGGCACTCGGCGTCCTCGGCGACCGGGTCGGAGTCGGCGACGACGCCCGCCCCGGCCTGCACGTACGCCGTGCCGTCGCGCAGCAGGGCGGTGCGGATGGCGATGGCGGTGTCGGAGTCGCCCGCGAAGTCGAGGTAGCCGACGCAGCCGCCGTACAGGCCGCGCCTGCTGGGCTCCAGCTCGTCGATGATCTGCATCGCGCGCGGCTTGGGCGCGCCGGACAGGGTGCCCGCGGGGAAGCAGGCGGTGAGCACGTCGAAGGCCGTACGGTTTTCGGCCACCTTGCCCGTCACCGTCGACACGATGTGCATGACGTGCGAGTACCGCTCGATGGACATGAAGTCCACGACCTCGACGGAGCCGGGCTCGCAGACCCGGCCCAGGTCGTTGCGGCCGAGGTCGACGAGCATCAGGTGCTCGGCGCGCTCCTTGGGGTCGGCGAGCAGCTCCTCGGCGAGCGCCTGGTCCTCCTGCGGGGTGGCGCCGCGCGGCCGGGTGCCGGCGATGGGGTGCAGCATCGCGTGCCCGTCCTCGACCTTGACCAGTGCCTCCGGGGAGGAGCCGACGACGTCGAAGCCGTCGAGGCGCAAGAGGTACATGTACGGGGAGGGGTTCGTGGCCCGCAGCACCCGGTAGACGTCGAGCGCGCTCGCGGTGCACGGCGTCTCGAAGCGCTGGGAGGGCACGACCTGGAAGGCCTCGCCCGCCCTGATGCGCTCCTTGACGTCCTCCACGGCCTCCTGGAACTGCGCGCCGCCCCACAGCGCGGTGTACTCGGGCAGCTCCGAGGGCGGCAGGGCCGCCGGGGGCTGGGAGACCGGCCGGGAGAGGTCGGCCTCCATGGCGTCGAGGCGGGCGACGGCGTCCGCGTACGCCTCGTCGACCCCGGTGTCGAGGTCGTTGTGGTTGATGGCGTTGGCGATCAGCAGGACCGAGCCGTCCCAGTGGTCCAGGACCGCGAGGTCGCTGGTCAGCAGCATGGTCAGCTCGGGCAGCTTCAGGTCGTCCCGCTCGCCGGGACCGATCTTCTCCAGGCGGCGCACGATGTCGTAGCCGAGGTAGCCGACCATGCCGCCGGTGAACGGGGGCAGCCCGGCGGCGAGGTCGCGCGGGGTGTGCAGCGCCTCGACGGTGGCGCGCAGGGCCGCGAGCGGGTCGCCCTCCACGGGGACGCCGACGGGCGGGGTGCCCAGCCAGTGGGCCTGTCCGTCGCGCTCGGTGAGGGTGGCGGCGCTGCGCACGCCCACGAAGGAGTAGCGGGACCAGGTGCGGCCTCCCCCACTGCTGAACGCGTGGGTGGCACCCCCATCGGCGGATTCCAGCAGGAAGGTGCCGGGGCGCTCGGCGGCCAGCTTGCGGTAGAGGGCGACGGGCGTGTCCCCGTCGGCGAGGAGCTTGCGGCTGACGGGGATGACGCGCCGGTCGGCGGCCAGCTTGCGGAACGTCTCGAGATCCATGGCCGCCGACCCTACTGACCGGCGGTCGGGACGTCGGAGCGGGACCCCTCCCGTACGGGCAGGACGTCCTCGTCGAAGCAGGTGCGGGCGCCCGTGTGGCAGGCGGCGCCCACCTGGTCGACCTTGACGAGCACGGTGTCGGCGTCGCAGTCCAGGGCCACCGACTTCACGAGCTGGACGTGCCCGGAGGTGTCGCCCTTCACCCAGTACTCGCGGCGGCTGCGCGACCAGTAGGTGCAGCGGCCCGTGGTCAGCGTGCGGTGCAGCGCCTCGTCGTCCATCCAGCCCAGCATCAGCACCTCTCCGGTGTCGTACTGCTGGGCGATGGCGGGGACGAGCCCGTCGGGGCTGCGCTTGAGGCGCGCGGCGATGGCGGGGTCGAGGCTGCTGGGCGGGGGCGTGCTGGTCATCCGCCCATTGTGCCGCGCCGGAGCGGCGGGCCCCGCCCGCGTCCACGGACCGAGAGGCGGGGCGCCCGGGGCGGAAAGCGGTCCGAGGGCGGCCGGACTACGGGTGGGCGGACGTCCCGCCCGGCCGTAGGCTGGCGGACATGTCGACCCATGCCAAGCGCGAACGACTCCTCCTCGCCGACCTGTTGGAGGCCGAGGGACCGGACGCCCCCACTCTGTGCGAGGGCTGGAAGACCCGTGATCTCGCCGCCCACGTGGTCGTGCGGGAGCGCCGCCCGGACGCCGCGGCGGGCGCCGTCATCAAGCCGCTGGCCGCGCGGGCGGAGCGGGTGCGCGCGGACTTCGCCGCGAAGCCCTACGAGGAGCTGGTCCGGCTCATCAGGACCGGCCCGCCCCGTGTCTCGCCCTTCTCGCTCAAGCAGATCGACGAGGCGGCCAACACGGTGGAGTTCTACGTCCACACGGAGGACGTGCGCCGGGCCCGCCCCGACTTCTCGCGGCGCGAGCTGGACCCCGTCTTCCAGGACACCCTGTGGTCGAACCTGGAGCGCACGGCCAGGCTGGTGGGCCGCAAGGCGCCGGTCGGCCTGGTGCTGCGGCGCCCGGACGGCCGTACGGTCGTCGCCCACCGGGGTACGCCTGTGGTGACCGTGACGGGTGAGCCCTCCGAGCTGCTGCTCTTCGCCTACGGTCGGCAGAACGCCGCCGACGTCGAGGTGGACGGCGACAAGGAAGCGATCGCGAGGCTGCAGGAGACCAAGCAGCTGGGGATCTGAACCGCCCGGGAGCACGTCGATGATCAGAGTCGCCATGACCGGTGTGTACGTCGACGACGTGCCGCGGGCCCACGCCTTCTACACGGACGTGCTCGGCTTCGAGACGCGGACGAACGTGGACGTGGGCGGCGGCGCACCGTTCGTCACGGTGGGCGCGGCGGGCGGCCGGCAGGACGTGGAGCTGCTGCTGGAGCCGGGCGGGGGGCCGATCGCCGAGCCGTACCGCAGGGCGCTGTACGAGGCGGGCATCCCGGCCGTCGTCTTCTCGGTGGACGACCTGCGCGCCGAGTACGACCGCCTGCGCGCCCTGGAGGTCGGCTTCCCCCAGCCGCCCGGACGGCAGGGCCCCGTCCTCGCCGCGATCCTCGACGACACGGTGGGCAACCTGATCCAGCTGATGGAGGCGGAGGCCCCGGCCGGCTGAGCCGACGGGCCCCGGAGCGCGCCGCCCCGCCGGGACGGCCGGGTCCGGAGTCCGCCGGCCCGACGAGGCGGCAGGTGTCCGCCGGGCGGCACGGGCAGCCGGGGGCCCGGGGCCGCCGCGGCGGCGTGCGGCACGGGCCGCGCCGGGCGTCAGCGGACCGGGTGGCCCGCCGTGCGCAGTGTGGCCTTGACCTCGCCGATGCGCAGGTCGCCGAAGTGGAAGACCGAGGCGGCCAGGACCGCGTCGGCGCCCGCGTCGACGGCCGGCGGGAAGTGCTCCAGGGCGCCCGCGCCGCCGGAGGCGATGACGGGGACGCTCACGTGCTTGCGGACGGCCCGGATCATCTCGATGTCGTAGCCGTCCTTGGTGCCGTCGGCGTCCATGGAGTTCAGCAGGATCTCCCCCGCGCCCAGCTCGGCCGCGCGGTGCGCCCACTCCACGGCGTCGATGCCGGTGCCCTTGCGGCCGCCGTGGGTGGTGACCTCGAAGGAGCCGGTCTCCGTGCGGCGGGCGTCCACCGAGAGGACCAGCACCTGGCGGCCGAAGCGCTCGGCGATCTCGCGGATGAGGTCGGGGCGGGCGATGGCGGCGGTGTTCACGCCGACCTTGTCCGCGCCGGCCCGCAGCAGCCTGTCCACGTCCTCGGCGGTGCGCACGCCGCCGCCGACGGTGAGCGGGATGAAGACCTGCTCGGCGGTGCGGCGGACCACGTCGTAGGTGGTCTCGCGGTTGCCGGAGGACGCGGTGATGTCCAGGAACGTCAGCTCGTCGGCGCCCTCGGCGTCGTACACCTTGGCCATCTCGACGGGGTCGCCCGCGTCGCGCAGGTTCTGGAAGTTGACTCCCTTGACGACCCGGCCGTTGTCGACGTCCAGGCAGGGGATGACTCGGACCGCCAGGGTCATGGGTTCTCGGCTCCTCTGAATGCTTCCAGTTCCACTTCGACCAGGATGCGCGGGTCCACGAAGCCGTCCACGACCAGAAGGGTCGCGGCCGGCGGCGCCGCACCGAAGAGTTCCCGGTGGGCGCGGCCCACCTCCTCCACGTCGTGCGCGTGGGTCAGGTACATCCGGGTCAGGACCACGGACCGGGCGTCGAGCCCGAACTCCGCGATCGCCTCCAGGGCCTGCCCGAAAGCCACCCTGGCCTGCTCGTAGGGGTCGCCCTCCCCGTGGAGCACCTCGTCCTTGAAGGCCGTCGTGCCGGCCACCAGGACACGGTCGCCCGCCGCGACGGCGCGCGCGAAGCCGAAGGCCTCCTCCCAGGAGCTCCCGCTGCGCACCCGCCGCACGGCGTCGGACGTCATGTCACCGCTTCCTTCGTCACTCCACGGCCGCCAGGGCCTCTTCGAGGGTGAACGCCTTCGCGTACAGGGCCTTGCCGACGATGGAGCCCTCCACGCCCAGCGGGACGAGCTCCGCGATCGCGCGCAGGTCGTCCAGGGACGAGACGCCGCCGGAGGCGACCACGGGGCGGTCGGTCGCCGCGCAGACGTTCCTCAGCAGCTCCAGGTTGGGGCCCTGGAGCGTGCCGTCCTTGGCGATGTCGGTGACCACGTAGCGGGCGCAGCCCTCCTTGTTCAGGCGCTCCAGCGTCTCGTACAGGTCGCCGCCGTCGCGGGTCCAGCCGCGGCCGCGCAGCGTGGTGCCGCGCACGTCGAGGCCGACCGCGATCCTGTCGCCGTGCTCGGCGATGACCTTGGCGACCCACTCGGGGGTCTCCAGGGCGGCGGTGCCGAGGTTGACGCGGGTGCAGCCGGTGGCGAGGGCGGCGGCGAGCGTGTCGTCGTCGCGGATGCCGCCGGACAGCTCCACCTTGATGTCCATCGCCTGGGTGACCTCGGCGATCAGCGCGCGGTTGTCGCCCGTGCCGAACGCGGCGTCCAGGTCGACCAGGTGCAGCCACTCGGCGCCCGCCCGCTGCCAGGCGAGGGCCGCCTCCAGCGGCGAGCCGTAGGAGGTCTCCGTGCCGGACTCGCCGTGCACCAGGCGGACGGCCTGGCCGTCGCGCACGTCGACGGCGGGGAGGAGTTCGAGCTTGACGGCCATCAGAGGGTTCCGATCCAGTTGTTCAGCAGCTGCGCTCCGGCGTCGCCGGACTTCTCGGGGTGGAACTGCGTGGCCCACAGGGCGCCGTTCTCCACGGCCGCCACGAAGGGCTTGCCGTGCGTGGACCAGGTCACCAGGGGGGCCTTCATCGCCGGGTTCGCGGTCTCCAGGGACCAGTCGTGCACGGCGTAGGAGTGCACGAAGTAGAAGCGTGCGTCCTCGTCGAGGTCCGCGAACAGCTGCGAACCGGCCGGAGCCTCGACCGTGTTCCAGCCCATGTGCGGGACGACGTCGGCCTGGAGCGGACCGACCGTGCCGGGCCACTCGTCGAGGCCCTCGGCCTCCACGCCGTGCTCGATGCCGCGGGAGAACAGGATCTGCATGCCGACGCAGATGCCCATGACCGGGCGGCCCCCGGCCAGCCGGCGGCCGACGATCCAGTCGCCGCGGGCCTCCTTGAGCCCGGTCATGCAGGCGGCGAAGGCGCCGACGCCTGGCACGAGGAGCCCGTCGGCGTTCATGGCGCGGTCGAAGTCACGTGTGATCTCGACGTCGGCCCCCGCGCGCGCCAGGGCGCGCTCGGCGGAGCGGACGTTGCCGAAGCCGTAGTCGAAGACGACGACCTTCTTGGGGGAACTCAATTCCACACCTCCAGCCGGAGGATTCCCGCCGCGAGGCACATCGCGGCGCCGATGGACAGCAGCACGATCAGGCTCTTGGGCATCTGCTGCTTGACGAAGGAGATGATCCCGCCGATCAGGAAGAGACCGACGACGATCAGGACGGTGGACAGGCCGTTCATGGCTCTACAGCGCGCCCTTCGTGGAGGGCAGGATGCCGGCCGCGCGCGGGTCGCGCTCACTGGCGTAGCGCAGCGCGCGGGCGAGGGCCTTGAACTGGCACTCCACGATGTGGTGGGCGTTGCGCCCGTAGGGCACGTGCACGTGCAGCGCGATCTGCGCCTGCGCCACGAGCGACTCCAGGATGTGCCGGGTCATCGTCGTGTCGTACTCGCCGATCATCGGCGCCATGTTCTCGGGCTCGGTGTGCACGAGGTACGGGCGGCCGGAGAGGTCGACGGTGACCTGGGCGAGGGACTCGTCCAGCGGGACCGTGCAGTTGCCGAAGCGGTAGATGCCGACCTTGTCGCCGAGGGCCTGCTTGAAGGCGGCGCCCAGCGCGAGGGCGGTGTCCTCGATGGTGTGGTGCGAGTCGATGTGCAGGTCGCCCTCGGTCTTCACGGTGAGGTCGAACAGACCGTGGCGGCCGAGCTGGTCGAGCATGTGGTCGAAGAAGCCGACCCCGGTCGACACGTCGACCTTCCCCGTGCCGTCGAGGTCGATCTCGACGAGGACGGAGGTCTCCTTGGTGGTCCGTTCGACCCGGCCTGTGCGGCTCATGCGTGCTGCTCCTTCTTCAGTTCGCGTACCGCATCGAGGAACGCGTCGTTCTCTTCGGGCGTGCCGGCGCAGACGCGCAGCCACCCCGGAACCCCGTTGTCCCGGACCAGGACGCCCCGGTCGAGGATCTTCCGCCAGACCTCGTGGGCGTCGTCGAACCGTCCGAACTGGACGAAGTTCGCGTCCGACTCCACGACGTCGTAGCCGAGTCCGCGCAGCTCGGCGACCAGCCGGTCGCGCTCGGCCTTCAGCTGCTCGACGTACTTCAGCAGCGTGTCGGTGTGCTCCAGGGCGGCCAGGGCGGTGGCCTGGGTGACGGCCGACAGGTGGTAGGGCAGGCGGACGAGCTGGACGGCGTCCACGACCGCGGGGTGCGCGGCGAGGTAGCCCAGGCGCAGCCCGGCCGCGCCGAACGCCTTGGACATGGTCCGGGAGACGACCAGGTGCGGGCGGCCCTCCAGGAGCGGCAGCAGCGAGGCGCCGTGGCTGAACTCCACGTAGGCCTCGTCCACGACCACCATGGACGGCTTCGCCGCCTGCGCGGCCTCGTACAGGGCGAGGACCGTCCCGGGCGGGACGCTGTTGCCGGTGGGGTTGTTGGGCGTGGTGACGAAGACGACGTCCGGCCGGTGCTCGGCGATGGCCCTCTCGGCCGCCGCGAGGTCGATCGTGAAGTCCTCGTTCCGGGGGCCGGAGATCCAGCCGGTGCCGGTGCCGCGCGCGATCAGGCCGTGCATCGAGTACGAGGGCTCGAAGCCGATCGCGGTGCGGCCGGGGCCGCCGAAGGTCTGCAGCAGCTGCTGGATGACCTCGTTGGAGCCGTTGGCCGCCCAGACGTTCTCCGTACCGACCGCGTACCCGCCGGTCCTGGTCAGGTAGCGGGCCAGCTCGGTGCGCAGCTCGACCGCGTCCCGGTCGGGGTAGCGGTTGAGGTTCCGCGCGGCCTCGCGCACCCGCTCCGCGATCCGCTCCACCAGCGGCTCGGGCAGCGGGTAGGGGTTCTCGTTGGTGTTCAGCCGCACGGGGACGTCGAGCTGGGGCGCGCCGTACGGGGACTTGCCGCGCAGTTCCTCGCGGACGGGGAGGTCGTCGATGCGTACGTCGGTCACTTGCCTTCCGGCACCTTCCATCCGAAGCGGGCCTTGATCGCGGCCCCGTGTGCGGGCAGGTCCTCGGCCTCGGCGAGGGTCACCACGTGGTGGGCGACCTCGGCCAGGGCGTCGCGCGTGTAGTCCACGACGTGGATGCCGCGCAGGAAGGACTGCACGCTCAGGCCCGAGGAGTGGCAGGCGCAGCCGCCGGTGGGCAGCACGTGGTTGGAGCCCGCGGCGTAGTCGCCGAGCGAGACGGGCGCCCAGGGGCCGACGAAGACCGCGCCCGCGTTCCTCACGCGGTCGGCGACGGCCGCGGCGTCGCGGGTCTGGATCTCCAGGTGCTCGGCGCCGTACGCGTCGACGACGCGCAGGCCCTCCTCGACGCCGTCGACCAGCACGATCGCGGACTGCTTGCCGGCGAGCGCCGGTGCGATCCGGTCGGTCACGTGCTTGCTGGCCCCGACCTGCGGGACCAGCTCCTTCGCCACGGCGTCGGCCAGCTCGGCCGAGTCGGTGACGAGGACGGCGGCGGCCAGCGGGTCGTGCTCGGCCTGGCTGATCAGGTCGGAGGCGACGTGCACCGGGTCGGCGGTGTCGTCGGCGAGGATCGCGATCTCGGTCGGTCCCGCCTCGGTGTCGATGCCGATCTTCCCGGTGAAGTAGCGCTTGGCGGCGGCGACCCAGATGTTGCCGGGACCGGTGACCATGTCGGCCGGGGCGCAGGACTCGGTGCCGTACGCGAACATCGCGACGGCCGTGGCGCCGCCCGCCGCGTACACCTCGTCGACGCCGAGCAGCGCGCAGGCGGCCAGGATCGTCGGGTGCGGCAGACCGCCGAACTCCGCCTGGGCGGGCGAGGCCAGCGCGACCGACGCGACGCCGGCCTCCTGCGCGGGCACCGCGTTCATGATCACGGAGGAGGGGTAGACGGAGCGGCCGCCCGGCGCGTACAGGCCGACGCGCTCGACCGGGACCCACTTCTCCTTGACCGTGCCGCCGGGCACGACCTGCGTGGTGTGCGCCTCGCGGCGCTGGGCGCGGTGGACCAGGCGGGCGCGGCGGATGGACTCCTCCAGGGCCGCGCGCACGGCCGGGTCCAGCTCCTCCAGGGCCCGGGTGAGCGCCTCGGCGGGCACCCGCACCTCGTCGAGGCGGACGCCGTCGAACCGCTCCGCGTACTCGATCAGCGCCTCGTCCCCGCGATGATGCACGTCCTCGCAGATCGGACGCACCTTCTCCAGGGCGGCCGCTACGTCGAAGTCGGCTCGGGGCAGCAGAGCGCGCAGGGCGGAGCCCTCGGGGAGGGCGTCGCCGCGCAGATCGATTCGGGAGATCACGGTCCCAATTCTCTCAGACCCGCGGACGGCGCCGGACGGCCGTATCAATCGCTGATACGGCCGTCCGGGCGGGAGGGGCGGCGGCCGGCAGGACCGGGAGCGGACCGCACGCGCGGGCCCCGGGGGCGGCGGGCGCCGCCGGGCGCGTGTCCGGCGGCGCCCGGCACCGCCGGGCCGCTGTGCGGAAACTCACCGGGGCGGCCCGGGCGCGTCCCGGACACGGCCGGGGCGGTGCCCGGGCCGGCGTCCGGGCCGGGGCGGACGCCGGCCGGTCTCCGCCCCGCACAAGATCTTTGTCACTCTCGGCGTTCACGCCGTCACTCAGCGGGCATGAACGGTTGTGCGAAGGGGTGCACTGTCGGGGACGGAGGGACGCGCCGTGACGGACGGGGCAGGGACCGGGGAGCTGCCGGACGGAGTGACCAGTGCCGAGGCGGGAATGTGGCAGGCGTTCCGCAACGGCAGCGAGTACGACCTGAGCAGCGGGGACGCCGCCGTGGACGATCCGCACGGCGCGGCCCCGTGGGGGCCGGAGCGCAGCGTGCGGGCGCGCGTCGTCGCCATGCTGCTGCTGGACGGGCCGCCCGCCCTGTCGGGCCGGGTCTCGTCCCTGAAGCTGACCGGCTTACGGATCACCGGCGTCCTGGACCTCGCGGGCGGCACGATCGAGCCGTACGTGGAGCTGCGGGGCTGCCGGTTCGAGAAGGAGGTCGTGCTGCCCGAGACGCGGTTCACGACCCTGCGGCTGGTGGACTGCTCGGTGCCGCGCCTGGAGGCCGCCCGGCTGCACACCGAGGGCGACCTGCACCTGCCGCGCTGCCGCTTCCGCCGCGGCGTCCGCCTCACCGACGCGCACATCGGCACGGACCTGCTGCTCAGCCAGGCGGTCGTGCACCCGGACCGGCGCGGCCGCTCCATCGCGGGCGACGGCATGACCGTCGGCCAGGACCTGCAGGCCGAGATGCTGGAGTCGTACGGCGAACTGAGCCTGCGCGGCGCCCAGATCGGCGTCTCTCTCAGCCTGCGCGGCAGCCGCCTGAGCAACCCCCGCGAGCGCTTCGCCCTGAACGCGCCGCAGCTGACCGTCGAGCGCACGCTGTACCTGACCCCGGCCGGCGTCGGCGGCCCGCAGCAGGCCGCCGGCGTCACCCCGGCGCAGGGCACCCGCGTCCAGCGCTTCGAGTGCCGGGGCGGGATGCGGCTGGACGACGGGCGGTTCGGGGACGCCGTCGACCTCGACCGGGCACGGTTCCTGCTGGCCGGCGACCAGGAGCTGTCGCTGCGCCGGGTGCAGACGCCCGAGCTGCGCTTCCTGGGCGAGCGGCCGCGCGCGGGACACGTGGTGCTGTCCGGGGCCCGGGTGGTCAACCTGATGGACCGCGCGGCGAGCTGGCCGGGCCCCGGCATGCTGCACATGGGCGGCTTCTGCTACGAGAACCTCGTGCCGCGCGGCCCGTTCCCGCTGGTGGAGCGGTTGCAGTGGGTGGCCGCCGCGACCGCCGAGTACAACCCGGAGCCGTACGAGCGGCTCGCCGCCGTGCTGCGCAACGGCGGCGAGGACGAGGGCGCCCGCGAGGTGCTGCTGGCCAAGCAGCGCCACCGCCGGGAGATCCTGCCGCCCGCGGGCAAACTGTGGGGCTACGTGCAGGACTGGACGGTGGCCTACGGCTACCGGCCGGGCCGGGCCGCCGTGTGGATGGCGGTGCTGTGGGCGGCGACCTCGCTCGCCTTCTCGCACGCGGACCACCCGCCGATCAAGAGCGGCGAGCACCCGCCGTGGAACGCCTCCCTGTTCGCGCTGGACCTGCTCCTGCCGGTCATCGACCTCGGGCAGGTGGGCTACTGGCAGCTGCGCGGCGGCTGGCAGTGGCTGGCCGCCGTGGTGATCCTGCTCGGCTGGACCCTGGCCACGACCGTCGCGGCCGGCGCGACCAGACTCCTGCGCCGCAGCTGATCCCGCGGACCCGGGACCGCATGCCTCCGTGCCCCCGTGCCCCCGCGCGCCACGGCGGACGGACGGCGACGGACGGGTGGACGGCGGGCCAACAGACCGCACACAGCGCGTTTTTGCCCGCCCTTGACCAGTCCGGGTACAACCCTGACGCGTTTACCCAAACGTGCTGGAACCGCTCCCGCGCGGGCTCTTCAATGGTCGGCGACATGGCACTTCTGCGCACGGTCCTCCGGACGGCCCGGACGATCAAGCACTCCCCCCGCCTCTCCGTCGGACTGCCGCCCGACGACGACGTCCTGCTCGACGCCCCCGACGGACGGCTCGGCCCCGCGCTCGTCGGGGCCGGGCGCGGCGAGTACGGGCCGGCGTCCGCGCTGCTGGCCGCCACGCGCGAGGCCGCCGAGTGGGAGCACCGGGACCGGTACGCGGTCCGGCTCGCGGCCTTCGCGCGCTCCCGGCCCGAGTGGTTCGAGCGCTGGCGGCGGGCGGCGCCGGACGACCCCGACGTCCTGCTGCTCGGGGCCGAGCTGGCGGTGACGCGGGCGTGGGCGTCGCCGGCCCGGGACGAGCTGCTGCGCCCGGTCGCGCCCCTGATCGCCGCGGCCGCCCAGGCGAGCCCGGGCGACCCGGTGCCCTGGCGGATCGCGCTGGACCACGCCCGGGGCACGCACGCCCCGCACACCGCCTTCGAGGAGCTGTGGGCCGAGGCCGTCCGCCGCAGCGCGCTCCACTACGGCTGCCACGTCTCGGCCCTGCAGTACCTGTCCGCCGCCCGGCGCGGCTCGTACCGCGAGTGCTTCGACTTCGCCGAGCGCGCCGCCCAGGACGCGGCGCCCGGCTCGCCGGCGCAGGCGCTCCCGGCACGCGCGGCCTTCGCGTACCTGACCGGGGCCGGGCCCGGCGGGGGAGCGCCGCCGGACGGGGCCGCCGTCCCGCGCGCACGCCTGGACGCCGCGGCCGACCTCGCGATCGCCGTCTCCCGGCACCACCCGTCCGCGGACCCCTGGTCCGCGGAGGGCCGCAACGTGCTCGCGTACGTGCTGGCCGCCCTGGAGCGCTGGCGGGACGCGCTCGAGCAGTTCCGGCTGACCGGCCCGTACGCGACCTCGTTCCCGTGGGACCGGCCGGACGGGGACCCGCTCGGCCGCTTCCTGGAACTGCGCCGCGCCGTGCGCCTCGAAGTGGCCCGCGCGACGCCGCTGTGCCCGCGAGCGAGCGACCGCGTCCTTGCGGAGGGTGACCGCGGCGGACGCTCCACCGGGGCCGCCCATTAGGCTCTTGCGTCGTGACCACCGTGCGGCTGCCGCTCTTTCCCCTCAACTCGGTGCTGTTCCCGGGACTGGTGCTCCCGTTGAACGTGTTCGAGGAGCGCTATCGCGCCATGATGCGCGACCTGCTGAAGACCCCCGAGGACGAACCGCGCCGGTTCGCCGTCGTGGCGATCCGGGACGGCCACGAGGTCGCCCCCAGCGCGCCGGGCATGCCGGACCCGACGGCCGCGCCCGAGCGGGGTCCCGCGGCCGGCTTCGGCGACGACCCGGCGCGCTCCTTCCACAAGGTCGGCTGCGTCGCGGACGCGGCGACGGTCCGGGAGCGCCCCGACGGCGGCTTCGAGGTGCTGGCCACCGGGACGACCCGGGTGCGGCTGCTGTCCGTGGACGCCTCCGGCCCCTATCTGACCGCCGAGCTGGAGGAGCTGGCCGAGGAGCCGGGCGACGAGGCGGACGCGCTCGCCGAGAGCGTCCTGCGGGCCTTCCGCCAGTACCAGAAGCGCCTCGCCGGGGCCCGCGAGCGGTCCCTGTCGGCCGGCGGCGACCTGCCGGACGAGCCGGCCGTGGTCTCGTACCTGGTCGCGGCGGCCGCGATGCTGGACGTGCCCGCCAAGCAGCGGCTGCTCCAGGCTCCGGACACCGCCTCGCGCCTGCGCGACGAGCTGAAACTCCTGCGCGCCGAGACCGCGATCATCCGTACGCTGCCCTCACTGCCCGCGGCGGACCTGACCCGCGGGCCGACGAGTCTCAACTGACGCGTCGCACCAGACAGCCGGCGGGACCCGGCCGACGACGGGTCCCGGACGAACGCAGGACGTGGATTCCTTGGCGAAGAAGACGAAGAAGCAGCAGCAGTCCGGGGGGACCCCCGCGACCGTCGCCCTCACCGCGGCGGGTGTCGCGTTCACCGTGCACGCCTACGAGCACGACCCCTCGCACCCCTCGTACGGCGAGGAGGCGGCGCAGGCGATGGGCGTCTCCCCCGAGCGGGTCTTCAAGACGCTGGTGGCGGACGTGGACGGCGAGCTGACCGTCGCCGTCGTCCCCGTCGCCGGGTCGCTCGACCTGAAGGCGCTGGCCTCGGCGGTCGGCGGCAAGCGGGCCGCGATGGCCGACCCGGCGGCCGCCGAGCGCACGACGGGCTACGTGCGCGGCGGCATCTCCCCGCTGGGCCAGCGCAAGAAGCTGCGCACGGTGCTGGACGCCTCGGCCCGCGCGCACGAGACGATCTGCGTCTCGGCCGGGCGCCGCGGCCTGGAGGTCGAACTCGCACCGGCCGACCTGGAGAAGCTCACGGACGCCGTCTCGGCCCCGGTCGCCCGCCCGTAGCGGCCCGCGGCGCCGCCGGTGCCGCCCGCCGCGGCACCGGCGCGTTCCCGGCCCGGTGCGTCCGGTACGGGCGGTCCCGGGTGCGCGGACCCTCGACGGGCGCCCGGTCCTCGGCTAAGTACCGAGGACATGTCGAAGAGGACGCGCAAGCGCAAGTGGCGGGTGAGGAAGTCCCGCTCCAACCACGGTCGGCGGCCCGCCTAGTGCCGTGCCGGGCGTCGTGAGCCGGTGAACCTTTCCGGTCACGGCACCAGAGAGGCGGACGACACCGTCCGGCGACGGGAGGACGAAGGGCAGGGGGCCGGTCCGCGGTGAGCGGGCCGGCCCCCCGGCGTACGTGGGTGCCGGTGCCGGGCGCGAGCGGCCCGCCCCGTGCCGTCAGGACCGGGGCCCGTCCTCCGGCGGGTACGGGGACGCCTCGGGCGGGTACGGGGACGCCGCGTACGGGTCGGGGTCGCGCGGGCCGAACAGGGCCGTCAGGCCGAGGTGGACGACGAGCGCGGCGACGGACCAGGCGAGCAGCGCGCCCTTGGCGCCCAGCTCCAGCGGCGCGGCGAACGTGACGCCCTTGCCGACCTCCTTGGCGTGCGCGACCACGTCCTGGGCGGGACCGAGCCAGACGCCGAGCCGCCAGGCGAGCAGTGAGCCGAGCAGCCCGCCGACGGTCATGCCCACCACGAGCGGTGCGCCGCCGCGGCGGCGCACCAGGAACACCACGAGCGCGCTCAGCGCGCCGAAGCCGAGCGCCAGCAGCGTGAACGTTCCGTCGACGCCGATGGCCTGCTCGCCCTCGGAGTCCTTCAGGTACACGGCCTCCGCGTTCGCGACCAGCGGCACCTGGGGCGCCAGCCACCACCACAGCAGTCCGAGCAGCACCCCGCCGACGCCCATGGCCACCGCGACCACGGCGGACTCCCGCACTTCGGTCTTCATCCCGGGGCCGTCCTGTTCGTACGCGGCGAGTCCCACGGCACTCCCTGCGGGCGGTCCCTGCCGGTCGTGGTGCGAGGGCTGGCGGGGCGGCGGGGGCGGAGTCAGCGGTGCGGTCACCCTGACATCGTGCCAGGCCCGCCCGCCCGGCGCGTCATCGGACGGCGGCGCGGCGGTACGCCCAGGTGGCGACGGCGAGCGAGGCCACCCCGACCCCGGCGCAGACGGAGAGGTCGAGCAGGACGACGGCCCAGTCGGGATGCCCGTCGAACGTGCGGGCGAAGGCCTCCACGCCGTACGTCGAGGGCAGCAGGTCGCGGCCGAGCCGCACCACCGACGGCAGTCTGTCCGGCGGCAGCACGCCGAGCAGCAGCGCCGCCGACATGCCGAGCTGGCCCAGCAGCGTGGCCAGCTCGGGGCGCGGCGCGAGCAGTCCCAGCGCCGCCCCGAGCCCGGCGAGCGCGGCGCCCGCCAGCGGGATCACCGCCGCCAGCACCCACAGGTGCGCCAGCGGCAGCTGGAACAGCAGGCAGCCGAAGACGGCCGTGACGACGGTGCCCGGCACGGTGAACGAGGCGTACGCGGCCGCCGCGCCGAGGACCACGGCCGCGGGCGGCACCGGCAGCGTGGCGTAGTGGTCGAGCCCGCCGCTGGCCCGCAGCTGCCCGAAGTACTGGGCGAGCAGGTTGAGCGCGACGAACGCGACGACCAGGACGGAGGCGCCGGCCACCACGGCCCGCGCCTCGTGGCCGCCGTCCACCACCCCGCGCATCAGGATCATGATCCCGACGGACTGGAAGGTGGCGACGAACAGCAGCGGGATCCGCGCCACCCGGGCACGGGAGAGCTGCGCCCGGTACACGGCGCTCAGCGCGGGCCACAGGCGGGCGCGCGGACCGAGCTCGGCCGGCCCGGCACCGCGGCCGGCCGTGTCCTGTGCGGGCGCGGCACGGCCCGGCAGGACCTCGGCGGGTACGACACTCACGTCGTGCTGCTCCTCTTCGCTCGGACTGCCGTCCTGTCCCGTACGGACGCGGCGGCTCGCGCGCTCATGCCTTCACCAGTCCCCGCGCGTCCCCGCCCAGGGCCAGGTACACGTCCTCCAGGCTGGGCGTGGCGAGCGTGAAGTCGTCCAGGGCGGCGAAGGCGTCGCCGCCGGTGACCGTGGCGACGGCCGCGCGGGCCTCCTCGGGGGCCAGGCGCAGCGTCCAGCGGCGGCCCGACTCCACGGCGGCCTCGCGCAGGGCGGCGACCTCGGGGACGTCGAGCGGCGCGCGCTCGCGCCAGACGAGTTCGACCCGCACCTCGCCCGCGACCTGCTCCTTCAGCCCGCTCGGGGTGTCGCAGGCGATGACCCGGCCCCGGTCGAGGACGGCGACGCGGTCGAGGACGGTCTCGGCCTCGATGACGTTGTGGGTGACCAGCAGGACGGTCGCGCCGTGCTCGGCCCTGCGCCGGTCGACGGCGGCCCAGACGGCGCGGCGGGCCACCGGGTCCATGCCCGTGGTCGGCTCGTCGAGCACCAGGAACGGGCGCCGGCCCACCAGCGCGGCGGCGAAGCAGGCGAGCCGCCGCTGGCCGCCGGAGAGGCGTCTGAGCGGGCGCGCCGCGAGCGGGGCGAGCCCCAGTTCGTCCAGGACGGCGTCCCGCTCGGCGCGGGCGCTCGCGACGTCGAGGCCGCGCAGGCGCCCGGTGGTCTCGGCGGCGAGCGAGACGGTCAGCTCGTCGAGGGCGGTGGACTCCTGGCCGAGGTAGGCCAGGATCCGCGCGGCCCGCTCCGGGTGGCGCACGATGTCGTGGCCGAGAATCTCCACGCTGCCGCGGTCGGGGCGCATCAGCCCGGTCATCTGCCGTACGAGGGTGGACTTGCCCGCGCCGTTCGGGCCGAGCAGGCCGAAGATCTCGCCGCGTCTGATGTCCAGGTCGACGGCGTCGGTGGCGCGCACCTCGGGGGTGCCGGGTACGCCGCGCCGCCCGCGCACGGCCGGATAGGTCTTGGTCAGACCGCGCACCGCGCACACGACGTCGCCCTCGCGTCCGGGGCGGACCGTCTGTGGGATGCGCGTGCTCACGAAGGACGAGACTACGGGGTCCCGCGCCCGGAACCACTTCCGGGTCGGGCGAACAGCGCACACCCCGCGCGGCGGCCCGGCCCGGCGGCCCCTCCGCCGGGACCCCCGGCCGCCCTCGGGAGCGGCGGGGAGGACCACCGGGGACATACGCCCCGAGCCCGCCCGAAACCACCGCCGGCGCTCTCACGGAGGGGTCCGCCCGGGCGCCGCCGCCGGGCCGGGAGGCACGCGCCCGGACCTCCGGCCGGAGGGATCCCGCGCTCCGTCGGCCGCCGTACGGGACGCCCGCACCGCCCGGTGCGCGGGCAGGGCACCCCGGACCCGTCCGGCGGTTCCGGCCGGCCGCCTCGCCGAGGCGCCCGTACGGGCCCCGGGTCCCGTCGCGCGGCGCCTCAGTCCCGTGCCTGCGCGTGCTCCACCGCCGTCCGCGTGTCGACCTCGCGCCAGAAACCCGCCCGGATGGCGTAGCGGTCGTGCTCGTCGATCTGGTCGTCCTTGTGGGCGAGCAGCCCGAACCGGGCCGCGTACCGCAGCAGCTCGCCGTCGATGCGGTGCGGCACCCGCGGGTACAGGGCCGACAGCTTCCGCAGCTGCGTCTGGTCCGGCAGCCGCTCCATCCAGCGGCGTGCGAACACCTGTCCGACCTCGTACGGGTCGCCGCCGACCGTCGTGATGTCCTCCTCGCGGTCGGCCCAGCGCTGCTCGGCCGTGGTCAGCTGCGCCAGCGTCGGCAGCGACGCGGCCTCCGGGGGCTCGGCGGCGACGCCGGGCCGGTCGACCCAGCCCTTGTCGGAGGACCAGCGCAGCGTCGCGCTCGCGGGGTGCTGGACGCCGGCCGTGGCGCCGGGCGCGCGCAGCGCGGCGAGGTCCTTCGGCGTCGGGACGCCCTTGGCGGCCGGGGCGCGCTCCGCGTCGCCGTTGCGCGCGGCGGCCGGGGAGGTGTGCTCGGCCTCCTGCGCGCGCCGCTCCGAGGCGGCGGCGAGCGCGGACTCGGGCAGCGGTGCCGAGAGGATCGCGGCGATCTCGGGCCGCGGCACGGGCGGCGGCGCGCAGACCCCGCCGAACTCCTTGGGGCGCACGGCCCGGGTGATCCAGACCCGGTCCAGGACGCGGCGCTCGTCGGCCTCGGCGACCAGGTCCTCGGACTGGTTGTAGTCGCCGTCGGCGGCCTGCACGGCCCACAGGTGCACGGCCACCCCGTGCTCCTTGGCGGCCATCATGCCCGGCAGCAGATCGCCGTCGCCGGTGACGAGGACGACGTCGGAGCAGGCGCGGTTGCGCGCCAGTTCGGTCAGCTCGGCGTGCATCGCGGCGTCCACGCCCTTCTGCGCCCACCGGCCGTCGCTGCGGGTCAGGGCGCCGAGCCGGACCGTCACGCGCGGCATGACGCGCAGCCGGCGGTGCTCGGGCTGCGGTACGCGGTCGGGCGCGCCGTCGAACCAGTAGATCCGCAGCAGCGGCCGTCCGGTGTCGGACTCGGCGCGTTCGCGCAGCCCCTGGATGAGGGCGGCGTGGTCGACGGTGATCCGCGATCGCGAGGGCTCGCCGGCGAGCAGGCTGGCGGCGGCCCCGAGCAGATACCCGGCGTCCACCAGGACGATGCAGCGGTCCACGCGGTCCACCCTCTTTCCTGGAGGTGTGCTTCGGGCTTCCTTCGAGTCTGCCCGACCACGCGGAGGTTAACGGCTCGAACTCGATCTTCGGCGTGGCGGATCCGCGCGACACGTCCCGACAGGCCTTGTCACACAGGGTGATTCCCTGACATGCGCGGCATGTCGCCTCATGTGAGGCTGATTCCGGCCCTGGTCCCTAGAGACCCCCACAGGAGGCATCACCATGGCCAAGAACAAGAACCGCAAGCAGCCCGGCCAGCAGGAGCGCAGTACGCAGGCGGGCCCGGCCCCGGAACGGGCGGTGGGCTCGGCCGCCGAGTCGCAGCAGGCGACGCTGTCGCACGTGCAGGGCAGCCCCGCCGATGTCGCCCGTAAGCAACAGAAGCGTTTCGGCCACAACTGAGGCCGCCGTGAAGGGCTGTTGCGGCCCGCATACGGGTGAGGGGCGCGTCCGCCGGCGGACGCGCCCCTCACCCGTGGTGCCCCGGGCCCCGGCCCCGCGCGGTCACCGGCCCGGACCCCGTGGCGCCCCGGGCCCGGGCGGGCGCCGCTCAGCCCGCCAGGCAGGCCGGGCCGAGCAGCACCTTCAGGTCGCCGAAGAGCGCGGGGTCGGGCTTCACCCGGTGCCGGTCGAGCCGCAGCACCGTGGTCTTGCGCGGGCCCTGGAGCCTGATCCGCACCTCGCTGTCGCCCTTGTGGTTGCCGAGGATCTCACCGAGCCTGCTGACCATGGGCGGGGTGACCTTCAGGGCCGGGATGGTGAGGACCACGGGCGCGTTGGCGCCCGCGTTCGACAGGTCCGGGACCATCAGCTCCATGGCCACCAGGCGCGGCACGTCCTCGCGCTTGTCCAGGCGTCCCTTGACGAACACCACGGCGTCCTCGACGAGTTGCGTGGACACCAGCTGGTAGGTCGCCGGGAAGAACATGCACTCGATGGAGCCCGCGAGGTCCTCGACCGTGGCGATCGCCCAGGCGTTGCCCTGCTTGGTCATCTTGCGCTGGAGGCCGGAGATGATGCCGCCGATGGTGACGACCGCGCCGTCCGCGTGCTCGCCTCCGGTGAGCTGGGAGATGCCCGCGTCCGCCTTGTCGGACAGCACGTGCTCCAGGCCGAAGAGCGGGTGGTCGGAGACGTACAGGCCGAGCATCTCCCGCTCCTGGGCGAGGAGGTAGGTCTTGTCCCACTCCTCGTCGGTGAAGGTGACGTCGAGCCCGAAGCCCGGTTCGCTGCTGTCCTCCTCCCCCATGCCGCCGAAGAGGTCGAACTGGCCCTCGGCCTCCTTGCGCTTGACCTGCACCACGTTGTCGATCATCGGCTCGTACTGCGCCATGAGGCCCTTGCGGGTGTGCCCCATGGTGTCGAACGCGCCCGCCTTGATGAGCGATTCGGTGGTGCGCTTGTTGCAGACGACCGCCTCGACCTTGTCGAGGTAGTCGGGGAACGAGGCGTACTTCCCCTTGGCCTTGCGGCAGCGGATGATCGAGTCCACCACGTTCGTGCCGACGTTGCGGACGGCGGAGAGACCGAAGAGGATCACGTCGTCGCCCTGGGCGGCGAAGTTCGACTCCGACTCGTTGACGTCCGGCGGGAGCACCTTGATGCCCATGCGCCGGCACTCGTTGAGGTAGACGGCCGACTTGTCCTTGTCGTCCTTGACGGACGTCAGCAGCGCCGCCATGTACTCGGCGGGGTAGTTGGCCTTGAGGTACGCGGTCCAGTACGAGACCAGTCCGTACGCGGCGGAGTGGGCCTTGTTGAACGCGTAGCCGGCGAACGGCACCAGCACGTCCCACAGCGCCTGGATCGCCTCGTCGCTGTAGCCGTTCTTCTGGGCGCCGGCCTGGAAGATGGTGAAGTTCTTCGCCAGTTCGTCGGGCTTCTTCTTGCCCATCACGCGGCGGAGGATGTCGGCCTCGCCGAGCGAGTAGCCGGCGATGATCTGGGCGGCCTTCTGCACCTGCTCCTGGTAGACGATCAGGCCGTAGGTGACGTCCAGGACCTCCTTGAGCGGCTCCTCCAGCTCCTTGTGGATCGGGGTGATCTCCTGGAGGCCGTTCTTGCGCAGCGCGTAGTTCGTGTGCGAGTCCATGCCCATCGGGCCGGGGCGGTACAGGGCCGAGACGGCGGAGATGTCCTCGAAGTTGTCGGGCTTCATCAGGCGCAGCAGGGAGCGCATGGGGCCGCCGTCGAACTGGAAGACGCCGAGGGTGTCGCCGCGCTGGAGCAGTTCGAAGGTCTTGGGGTCGTCGAGCGGCAGGCTCAGCAGGTCGATGTCGACGCCCTTGTTGGACTTCACCATCTTGACGGCGTCGTCCATGATCGTCAGGTTGCGCAGGCCGAGGAAGTCCATCTTCAGCAGGCCGAGCGACTCGCAGCTCGGGTAGTCCCACTGCGTGATGGTCACGCCGTCGGTGTGGCGCACCCAGACGGGCACGTGCTCGGTGATGGTCTCGCTGGACATGATCACGCCGGCGGCGTGCACGCCCATCTGCCGGACCAGGCCCTCGACGCCCTTGGCGGTGTCGATGACCTTCTTCACGTCCGGCTCGTTCTCGTACATCGCGCGGACCTCGCCCGCCTCGTTGTACCGGGGGTGCGAGGGGTTGGTGATGCCGTCCAGGTCGATGCCCTTGCCGAGCACGTCGGCGGGCATGGCCTTGGTGATCCGGTCGCCCATCGCGTACGGGTAGCCCAGCACGCGCGCGGAGTCCTTGATCGCGTTCTTGGCCTTGATCTTGCCGTAGGTGCCGATCATGGCGACCTTGTCGGCGCCGTACTTCTCCGTCACGTACCTGATCACCTCGACGCGCCTGCGCTCGTCGAAGTCGATGTCGACGTCGGGCATGGAGACGCGCTCGGGGTTGAGGAACCGCTCGAAGATCAGGCCGTGCGGGATCGGGTCGAGGTCGGTGATGCCCAGGGCGTAGGCGACGATCGAGCCGGCCGCGGAACCGCGGCCGGGGCCGACCGCGATGCCGTTGTTCTTGGCCCACATGATGAAGTCGGCGACGACGAGGAAGTACCCCGGGAACCCCATCTGGATGATGACGTCCATCTCGTACTCGACCTGCTTCTGGCGGTCCTCGGGGATGCCGCCCGGGAAGCGGCGCTCCATGCCGCGGCGGACCTCCTCCTTGAACCAGGTGACCTCGGTGTAGCCCTCCGGGATGTCGAACTTCGGCATCAGGTCGCGCTTCTCGAACATCCCGGTGGTGTCGATCTGCTCGGCCACCAGGAGCGTGTTGCGGCAGCCCTCCTGCCAGGCGTCCGAGGAGTCGATGGCGTACATCTCCTCCGTGGACTTCAGGTAGTAGCCGGTGCCGTCGAACTTGAAGCGGTCGGGGTCGGAGAGGTTCTTGCCGGTCTGGATGCACAGCAGGGCGTCGTGGGCGGTCGCCTCGTGCGCGTGCGTGTAGTGCGAGTCGTTCGTCACCAGCGGCGGGATGCCGAGCTTCCTGCCGATCTCCAGCAGGCCGTCGCGGACCCGGCGCTCGATCTCGATGCCGTGGTCCATCAGCTCCAGGAAGTAACGGTCCTTGCCGAAGATGTCCTGGTACTCGGCCGCCGACTTCAGGGCCTCGTCGTACTGGCCGAGGCGCAGCCGGGTCTGCAGCTCGCCCGAGGGGCAGCCCGTGGAGGCGATGAGCCCCTCGGACCACTGGGAGATGGACTCCTTGTCCATGCGGGGCCACTTCTGCAGCCAGCCCTCGGCGTACGCGTCGGAGGAGAGCCGGAAGAGGTTGTGCAGGCCGGTGGCGTTCGCCGCCCAGATCGTCTTGTGGGTGTAACCGCCCGAACCGGAGACGTCGTCCCGCTTCTGGTGCGGCTGGCCCCACTGGATCTTGCGCTTGGTGCGCCGCGACTCGGGCGCCACGTAGGCCTCGATGCCGATGATCGGCGTGACCCCCGCCTTCTTGGCGGAGTGGAAGAAGTCGTACGCCCCGTGGAGGTTGCCGTGGTCGCTCATGGCGATGTGCGTCATGCCCATCTCATTGCAGGCATCGAACATGTCCTTGAGCCGCGCGGCACCGTCCAGCAGCGAGTACTGGGTGTGGACGTGCAGGTGCGTGAACGGCGGCTTCGACACGGCTGGGGCCTCCTGGGGAACACCGGGCGACGGGTGGCGGACAGTCCTGGGGGACAGCCTCGAAGTCTATGCCCGCCGGCCGGCACCGCGCGGTCGCCCGCCCCCCACGGCCGGGACGTGTTCCGGAGGCACGGAATCCGCGGCGCGGACGGCACACGGCCGCTCACGCTCCGTGCCCCGGACGGGCGCGCGGAGCGCTCCGTACCGCCGCCCCGGGGGCGTGCGGGCCGTGCGGGCGGCCCGCCCCGTGCCGCCCGCACGGGTCCTGCCCGGCACCGCCCGACCTGGGCCCCGAGACGCCCCGGTCGGGGCGGCCGGGGCGGCCGGGGCGGTCGAGACGGTTGGGGCGTCTCGGGCCGGCCGTCGCCTTCCGTCGCCGCCCTGCGGTGGGGACGCGTGGGCCGGGGGCGCGCCACCGGTCGGCGGGGTTCCCGGGCGCCGGGCGGGCACTCCCGCGTACCGTCGTCCGTTGTCGAGGGGACGGGCCGTCCGTCCCGCCGCACCACCCGTACCAGGAGGCACCCAGCGATGTCGGTTCCGCAGCTCAGCGACGAGCAGCGCGGGGAGCAGATCCTCGCCGTCTTCGACACCGCCTTCGGCGAACTGCTGGCCGCGGACCCGGCCGCGTTCCGCGTGAAGTTCCGCAAGATGGCGGCCTCCGCGTTCGCCTTCTACCGCGGCACGGCGTGCCTCTTCTACCGCGACCTCGACGCCGGGGAGACGGGCCTGGGCACCAGCCGCGTGGCCGGCGGGCCGTACCTGGACGAGCGGACCTCGCGGGTGTGGATCCACGGCGACCTGCACGCGGAGAACTTCGGCACGTACATGGACTCCCAGGGCCGCCTGATCTTCAACGTCAACGACTTCGACGAGGCCTATGTAGGCCCCTTCACCTGGGACCTCGGCCGCTTCGCGGCCTCCGTGGCGCTGATCGGCTACGCGAAGGCGCTCAGCGACGGGCAGATCACCGAGCTGGTGCGGATCTACGCGGCGGCCTACCGCGAGCGCGTCCACGCCCTGGCCACGGGCGCCAAGAGCGACGAGGTGCCGCCCTTCACCCTGGACACCGCCCAGGGCGCCCTGCTGGACGCGCTGCGCGACGCCCGGTCGCTGACCCGCTTCGGGCTGCTGGACTCGATGACGGAGATCCGCGACTTCGAGCGCCGCTTCGCGCCCGGCGGCGGCTCGATCGAGCTGGACGCGGCCACGCGCTACAAGGTGCTCGCCGCCTTCGACGGCTACCTGGAGACGCTCCCGGAGTCCTCGCTGGCCCGCCCCGACTCCTACCGTGTGAAGGACGTCGTCGGCCGCCGCGGCATCGGCATAGGCTCCGCGGGCCTGCCGTCGTACAACATCCTGCTGGAGGGCAACAGCGACGCCCTGGAGAACGACGTGGTGATCTACGTCAAGCAGGCCCAGACCCCGGCCGTCTCCCGGCACGTCACGGACCCCGCCATCCGCGCCTACTTCCAGCACGAGGGGCACCGCACGGTGATCTCGCAGCGCGCGCTGCAGGCGCACGCCGACCCGTGGCTGGGCTGGACCGAGCTGGACGGCGCGGGCCAGCTGGTCGCCGAGGTCTCGCCGTACGCAGTCGACCTGGACTGGGGCGACATCGACGACCCGGAGGAGATCGCGGCCGTCGTCGCCGACCTGGGCCGGGCCACGGCGACCATGCACGCGGCGGCGGACGACCAGTCCGGCGAGTCCCTGGTGCCGTTCTCCACGGAGCGCGCCATCGACGCGGCCATCGCCGCCGACGAGGACGGCTTCGGGGACCTGCTCGTGGACTTCGCGCACGCGTACGGCGCCCGCGCCCGGGCCGACCACCAGATCTTCGTGGACCTGTTCCGCAACGGCCGGATCCCCGGCCTCCGTACCCAGTGACCACCCGCTGACCGCCCCTACGACCGTCGCACAACGCTCCGGTAACGCCTTAGGCCCTTTAACGGCCCCTTACAGGAGCACGTGGGACACTTCCCTCCGCCATGGACATAACCGGGACCCAGCTCAGAGCCGTACGCGCGGCGCTGTTCACGGCTGTCGTCGTGACGCTCTCCACCGCGTCGCACGTCCTGCTGTCCCGGGCCCCGCTGCCGCTGGGCACGGTGGCCGTGATCTCGGCCGCCGTGTTCGCCGTCGCATACGCCCTGGCGGGCCGCGAGCGGGGCTTCGGAGCGATCTCCGCCCTGCTGATCCCGCTGGAGCTGGCCGCCGACACGGTGTTCACCACCGGCCAGCACGTCTGCTACGGCCGGGCGGGCGGCCCCGTCGCGGGTCCGCTGCGCTCCGTCGGCCTCGACGTGCTGTGCGGCGGCGGCAGCGTCGGCACCCCGCTGGCGCACGTGACCGGCGCCCCGGCAGGCCGCGCCGCGTCCCTGGTGATGCACGCCGACCCGGCCACGGCGTGGCTGCTGCTCGGCGCGCACGTCGGCGTCGGACTGCTCGCGGCCGCCTGGCTGCGCCGCGGCGAGCGGGCCCTGGACCAGCTGCTGCGGGCGGTGGCCGCGGCCACCTTCCGGCCCCTGCTGATCGCGGTCGCCGCGGTGACGGCGCGCCCGGCGCCCGTACGCCGGCTGCCGCGTCCCGTCCGCCGGGTCGCCGGCCCGCGCACCCTCCTCCTGGTGCACTCCCTGGGGCTGCGCGGACCGCCCGCCCCGGCCGCCGCCCTCGTCTGAACCGCCCGCGGGCCCGCCCCGGGCGGACGGAGCGAGCGCACGGCGAGCCGCCGGGCCACGGGCCCGGACTCCGGCCGGGACACCCGGGCGGGAGCCCGCGTCCCCGCCCGGCCCCGGCGGACACAAGACACAGCAGTCCCCCGTACGCATCATGCGCACGCGACGTGCGCGTCCCCCACAGGGAGATCACCCCCATGAGCAAGAGGAACAGCCAGGCGGCGAAGACGGCGGCCCGCGAGCGGCTGCGCATCGAGCGCGAGCGGCAGGCCAAGCGCGACAAGGCGAAGCGGCAGGCGATCGTCGCCGGCTCGATGGTCGCCGTGCTCGCGATAGCCGGCGGCATCGGCTACGCGGTCGTCCAGGCCAACAAGCCCGGCCACTGGGAGGCCGCCAAGGACGACAAGCTCGTCAAGCCCGCCAACACCTCCGGCGAGAACGGCACGACCGTCGTGATCGGCAAGGACAGCGCCGAGAAGACCCTCGAGATGTACGAGGACCCGCGCTGCCCGGTCTGCGCCAGCTTCGAGCAGACCGTCGGCGAGACGGTCGACAAGGGCGTCGAGGACGGCAAGTACAAGATCCAGTACATCGGTGCCACGTTCATCGACGACAGCACCCAGGGCGAGGGGTCCAAGAACGCGCTCAGCGCGATGGGCGCCGCGCTGAACGTGAGCCCGGAGGCGTTCCTCGCGTACAAGACCGCGCTGTACTCGGCGGAGTACCACCCCGAGGAGACCGAGGACAAGTTCAAGGACGACGCGTACCTGATCAAGGTCGCGAACACGGTCGACGAGCTCAAGGGCAACAAGGAGTTCCAGAAGGCCGTCGAGGACGGCACCTACGACAAGTGGGCGCTGCTGATGTCGGAGAAGTTCGACAAGAGCGGCGTGAGCGGCACCCCGACGCTGAAGATGGACGGCGAGAAGCTGGTCGGCTCGGACGGGCAGAACGCCCCGATGACCGTCGCCGACTTCAACACGGCGATCGACAAGGCGCTCAAGGCCTGAGTCCGCGCCGTCCCGGACGGCACCCGGGCGGGCGCCTCCGGACGGCCCGTCCCCGAGCGACATCCGACCGAAGAGCGGGCGAACTCTCACGAGTCCGCCCGCTCTTCGGCTGTACCGATCAGTAATCTGATCGCCCGTGACCAGCACCCGTCGTGATCCTTCCCCCGCGGCCGCCGGCTCCCCGGCCGCCACCGCCGTCCCCGCCCCCGTCACCGCTCCCCTCGCGCCGCGCCGCCGCACGGTCGTCCGGGCCGCGGCCGCCGGCGCCGTCCTGGCGGGCCCCCTCGCCGCCGCGTCCCCCGCCCGCGCAGCGACCGGCACCCCCGCCTTCCTGCACGGCGTCGCCTCCGGCGACCCGCTGCCCGACGGCGTCCTGCTGTGGACGCGCGTGACACCCGTGCCCGAGGCGATACCCGGCTCCGGGCTCGGCCCTGACGTCGAGGTGCGCTGGACGGTGGCCGCCGACCGGGCGTTCGCGGACGTCGTCGCCGAGGGCGCGGTCACCGCGACCGCCGCCTGTGACCACACCGTCAAGGCCGACGTGCGCGGTCTGCGGCCCGCGACGGACTACTGGTTCCGCTTCACCGCCGGCGGCGCCGCCTCCCCCGCCGCCCGCACCCGCACCGCCCCGGCTCGGGACGCGGCGGTGGCGAACCTCCGCTTCGGCGTGGTCTCCTGCGCCAACTGGGAGGCCGGGCACTTCTCCGCCCACCGCCACCTGGCCGCGCGCGGCGACCTGGACGCCTGGCTGCACCTCGGGGACTACGTCTACGAGTACGGGACCGGGGAGTACGCGGCCCGCGGCACGGTCGTGCGCCCGCACGCCCCCGCGCACGAGACCGTCACCCTCGCCGACTACCGCACCCGGCACGGCCGCTACAGGACCGACCCCGACCTGCAGGCGCTGCACGCAGCGGCCCCCGTGGTCGCGATCTGGGACGACCACGAGTTCGCGGACAACGCCTGGTCCGGCGGGGCCGGGAACCACACCGAGGGCGCGGAGGGCACGTGGTCCGCCCGGCAGGCCGCCGCCCGGCAGGCGTACTTCGAGTGGATGCCGGTCCGCACGGCGACCGAGGGCACCACCTACCGCAGGCTGCGCTTCGGCGCCCTCGCCGACCTGTCGCTGCTGGACCTGCGGACCTTCCGTACGCAGCAGGCCGCCACCGGCAGCGGCGCGGTCGACGACCCCGCGCGCACCCTCACCGGCCGCGCCCAGATGGACTGGCTGAAGGCCGGGCTGAGCGCGTCGGACACCACCTGGCGGCTCATCGGCAACCCGGTGATGATCGCGCCCTTCGCGGTCGGCTCGCTGCCGGCCACGCTCCTCGGGCCCCTCGCCGAGCTGCTCGGACTGCCGCGCGGAGGGCTGGCCCTGAACACCGACCAGTGGGACGGCTACACCGCCGACCGCCGCGAGCTCCTCGCCCACCTGCGCGACCAGGCGATCCGGAACACGGTCTTCCTGACCGGCGACATCCACATGGCGTGGGCGAACGACGTGCCCGTGCACGCCGCCACGTACCCGCTGTCCGCCTCGGCCGCCACGGAGTTCGTCGTCACCTCGGTCACCTCCGACAACCTGGACGACGCCGTGGGCGCGGCCGAGGGCACCGTCTCCGCCGTCGCCGCACCGCTGATCCGCGCCGCCAACCGGCACGTCCACTGGGTCGACACCGACCGCCACGGCTTCGGCGTCCTCGACCTGACCGCCGAGCGCGCGCAGATGGACTACTACGTGCTGTCCGACCGGACCGACCCCGGCGCGACGGCGTCCTGGGCCCGGTCCTACCGCACGCGCAGCGGCACCCAGCGGATCGAGCGCGTCCACGCCCCGGTGTAGGCGCGGGCGGCCGCGGGCCTACAGGCTGTCGAGGAAGCCGAGCGCCACCCGCCAGGTGGCCTCGGCGGCCTCGGCGTCGTGGTCGGGCAGGTCCGGGTCGGTGTACAGGTGCCCCGCGCCGGGGTAGCGGTGGACCTCCACGTCGGCGCCGGCCTTCCGCATCTGCAGGTACCAGGCGCTCAGCCAGTCGTCCGTCTCGAACGGGTCCGGCTCGGCGACGTGCAGCTGCACCGGCAGGTCGTCCACCGACGCGTTCTCGGCGATGTCCGAGGTGCCGTGCAGGAGCAGCAGGCCGCGCGCCTCGGCGTCGCCGAGGGCGAGGGTCTGCGCGGTCGCGGCGCCGAAGGAGAACCCGGCGTACACGAGCCCCCGCCCCGAGTACGGGGCGGCGGCGAGGACCGCGCGCCTGAGCAGCTCGTCGTTGCCGATCTCGTTCTGGCAGGCCATGCCCTCCTCGACGGTGTCGAAGACGCGTCCCTCGAAGAGGTCGGGGGTCCACACCTCGTGTCCCGCGGCGCGCAGCCGGTCCGCCGCGTCGCGCACGGCGGGCCGCAGACCGTAGGTCGAGTGGAAGAGCATGATGTTCATGGGGCCATGGTGCCAGCCCGGCGGCCCCGCCCGTCCCCGGACCCGCCCCGTTCCCCGTGGCCGCGCGCTTCCGGGCCGGCCTCGTCCCGCGTGACCAGCCCGCTCCCGGACCCGCCCCGTTCCCCGTGGCCGTCCGTTCCCCGCGGCCCCGTCCGTCCCGCCGGGGCGTCCGGTCCGCGGGCGGCTCCGCTCGCGCGCGCTACCCAGGGCGGGACCCAGATCACATGTTCATCACCGCCCGGAGCCGGTTACGTTCGCATTCATGGAGAACGTACTGCGTCCGTTGATCGTCGTCGGCGGCACGGTCGTGCTCGTGCTGGTCGTCGGGTGGGCCGTCGACCGGCTGCTGCGACGGGCCGACGAGCGGCACCGCGAGACACCGCTGTGGGGTCTGCTGCGCCGTGTCCGGATCCCCCTCCAGGTGGTCCTGTGCACGGCCGCGCTGAGAGGCGCCTACCCCCAGATGGGGATCCTCACGAACCAGTCGGCGCTGATCGGCCGGGGCCTCACCCTGGTCCTCATCGGCTGCACGGCCTGGCTGGTGATCCGCATCGCGGCGGCGGTCGTGGAGTCCTCGTACGCCCGCTACGCCCACGCGCACCGCGACCCGGCCCGGGTCCGCCGGGTCCGTACGCAGGTGGCGCTGATCCAGCGGGTGGTGACCGCGGTCGTCGGCGTGGTCGCGGCCGCCGCGATGCTGCTGACCTTCCCCGGCATGCGCACGGCCGGCGCCTCCCTGCTGGCCTCGGCCGGCGTCCTCGGCATCGTCGCCGGCGTCGCCGCCCAGTCCACGCTCAGCAACCTCTTTGCCGGCCTGCAGATCGCCTTCGGCGACATGGTCCGGCTGGGCGACACGGTGGTGGTGGACGGCGAGTGGGGCACCGTCGACGAGATCACGCTGACCTTCCTGACCGTCCGCACCTGGGACGACCGGCGGATCACCATGCCGGTCTCCTACTTCACCGCCAAGCCCTTCGAGAACTGGTCGCGGGGCACCCCGCAGATGACCGGCACCGTCTTCTTCCACGTCGACCACTCCGCGCCCGTGGAGGCCATGCGCGAGAAGCTGCGCGACATCCTGCGCGAGTGCCCGGCCTGGGACGGCCGTGCCTGGGACCTGTCCGTCACCGACACCACCCCCACCACCCTGGAGGTGCGCGCCCTGGCGACCGCCAAGGACGCGGACGACATCTGGACGGTGCGGGTCACCGTCCGCGAGCGGATGGTCCGCTGGCTGACCGAGCGTCACCCCTACGCGCTGCCGCGGGTCAACACGGCCGACGCGGTGCTGCCGCCCGGCCGTCCCGACGGCCGTGCGGACGGCCGCGGCGACGGGCACGTGCCGCGCGGCCGCAGCCGGTTCCACGAGGTGCCGAGGAAGGGCTGAGACCGGCACCGGCACCGGCCCGCCCTGAGGGGGCACGACGGGCACGGCCGCCGGGGCACGGACCCGGTTCCGCCGGAGCACGGCCGCCGGAGGCACGGACACGGCCGTCAGGGGCGCGGGGCGCGGTTCAGTGACCGCGCTCCGCGCCCCCGTTCACCTGGATCACCTGGGCGGTGATGTGCCCGGCGCCGTGGGAGGCCAGCCAGTGCAGCGTCGCGGCGACGTCCCCGGGCGTGCCCGCGCGGCCGGTGGATGTCTCGCCGATCAGCCGCTCGCGGCGCGCCGCGTCCACGGCCCCGCCGAAGAAGCCGGTGTCCTCGACGTAGCCGGGCGCCACCACGTTCACCGTGACGCCGCGCGGGCCCAGGTCCCGGGCGAGTTCGAAGGCGTACGGGTGCAGCGCGGCCTTGGAGCCGCCGTACGACCCGCTGCCCGAGCCCCGGTAGGCGGCGATGGAGCTGAGGAACAGCACGCGTCCGCCGGGCGAGGCGAGCCGGTCCCGCAGCGCCTCGGTGAGCAGCACCGCCGTCAGGGTGTTGAGCCGGAAGTTCTCCGTCCAGCTGTGCGCGGCGACGTCGAGCGGGTCGTCGCTCACCGGCCCGGGGACGCGCTGCCCGGCGCCGCCCGCGCTGTGCACCAGGACGTCCACGGTGCCCAGCTCCTCCGCGACGAAGGCGCGCACCCGGCGCACCGCCCCGACGTCGCTCAGGTCGGCCGCGAGGGTGAGCGCGCCCGGCACGTCCGCCGCGCGCAGCACCGGCTCGCGCCGGCCGAGCAGCAGCACCCGGTCACCGTCCGCCGCGAACGCCCGGGCCGTCGCGAGCCCGATGCCCGTGCCGCCACCGCTGACCACCACGTTGCGTGCCATGCGGCCGATGGTAGGAGCGCCCGCCGCGCGGCGCACCGGTTCCGCCGCCCTCCCGCGCCCCCGCTCAGCGCAGACTGCGTACGTCCAGGTGGCGCAGGACTCGGTCGACGATCTCGGGGTCGGAGCCCGGCTCGCTGCGCGCCGCCAGCACCTCGTGGCGGGCCGCGGACAGCATCTCCCCCTGGATCCGGCGGATCTTCCTGATCTGCTTCACCCGCTGCCGGTGCGCCTCGCGCCGCTCCTCCTCGCCGATGTCGGGGCTGATCCGCAGGCCGATGTCCAGGGCCCGGCGCCGCAGCTGCTCGGCCAGGTCCTCGGGCAGTTCCTCGTCCTTCTCGATCTCGTGGAACCGCTGCTTGGCGGCGCGCGCGGCCCGCAGGGCGAGCTGCTTCTCGAACTCCTTCTCGCTCTCGGAGTCGGCCCGCACCCCGAGCCGCTTGACCAGCCACGGCAGGGTGAGCCCCTGGAGGAGCAGCGTGGTCATGATCACGCCGAAGGCGATGAAGACGATCTCCTCGCGGTGCGGGAACGGCGCCCCGTCGTCCGTCTCCAGCGGGATCGCCAGCACCAGCGCCACGGAGGCCACGCCGCGCATGCCGGACCACCACATGACCACGGTCTCCCGCCAGGTCGTGGGGATCTCCTCGTCCTGGTCCCGTTTGCGGTGCATCCGCCGGGCGAGCCAGGTGGCGGGCAGCAGCCACGCCAGCCGGACGAAGACGACGACGGCGACGACCGCGGCGGCCAGCCCGAGCATCTCGCCCCAGCGGCCGGAGGCGGTGCGCAGGGCGATGTGCAGTTCGAGTCCGATGAGCCCGAACGCGACGCCGGTGATCAGCGTGTCCACGACGTCCCAGAAGGTGTGCCCGGCCAGCCGGGTCAGCACGTCGTCGGCGTCGGAGGCGTACTCCGCGAGGAACAGCGCGGTGGTGAGCACCGCCAGCACCCCGGAGCCGTGCAGCTCCTCGGCCAGCACGTACGAGCCGTACGGGACCAGCAGGGTGAGGCCGATCTGCAGCGTGGCGTCGTCGAGGAGGCTCATCAGCCGGTTGGCGACCCAGCCCAGGACGACGCCGACGGCGACCGCGACGACGGCGGACAGCACCAGGTCGAGGGCGGCCTCGGGCGCCGAGAACGTCCCGCTGACGACCGCGGAGATCGCGATGTGGTAGAGCACGATGGCCGTGACGTCGTTGAACAGTCCCTCGCCCTCCAGGATCGACACCAGGCGCCGGGGCAGCCCGAGGCGGCCCGCGACGGCGGTCGCCGCGACCGGGTCGGGCGGCGCGACGAGGGCGCCGAGGGCGACGGCGGCGGCGATCGGCAGTCCGGCCACGACCGTGTGGGCCACGGCCGCCACGGCCGCCGTGGTGACGAAGACCAGGGCCACCGCGAGCAGGAAGATCGGCCGTTTGTTCGCCGCGAACTGCCGCCAGGAGGTGCGCCGCACGGCGGCGTAGAGCAGCGGCGGCAGCAGCGCGGGCAGGATGAGGTCGGGCGGGACCTCGACGTTCGGCACGAACTCCAGGAGGGCGAGGACGATCCCGAAGACCGTCATCAGCACCGGCGCGGGCAGCCCGAGCCGGTCGCCCACGGGGACGCTGACGACGGCCCCGAGCAGCAGCACGAACAACAGGGCCAACTGATCCACGTGAGTGCTCCGCGGGGTCTAGGCGATCAAGCAACCAGACCTCAAGCGTTCCACGTGTCCCGGCCGTCTAACCGGTACGACCGGCCTGCTCGGACACCCGCGCCGGACTTCCCGCGCGATCCGGAGCGATCTAGAGGGAACGCCGCATCGCGCGGTGCGGAATGCCCGCGTCCGGGAACTCGGGCCCGTACGCCTCGTACCCGAGCCGCTCGTAGAAGCCGAGCGCGTGCGTCTGGGCGTGCAGGTCGACCGCCGCGAGACCCCGCGCGCGGGCCGCGTCCTCGACGGCGCGGACCAGCGCGGCCCCGACCCCGAGCCCGCGCGCCTCCCGGGTCACGGCGAGCCGCCCGAGCGAGCCGACCGTGAGGTCGCCGCCGGTCTTGTGCGCCACGCCGGGACCGTGCAGCAGGCGGCCGGTGCCGAGCGGCGTCCCGTCCTCCCGCACCGCGATCACGTGCAGCGCGCCGGCGTCGTACGCGTCGTACTCGATGTCCTCGGGGACGCCCTGCTCGGCGACGAAGACCTCCTTGCGGACCGCGAAGCAGGCCTCGCGGTCGGCGGGGTCCTCGGCGACCCGCACCACGTGGGCCGGCGCGCTCATGCGTAGGTCTCCTCACGCACCCGGTCCAGGGCCTTCTGCAGGTCCTCGGGGTAGTCGCTGGCGAACTCCACCCACTGGCCGTCGCCCGGATGCTCGAAGCCGAGGCGCACCGCGTGCAGCCACTGGCGGGTCAGGCCGAGCCGCTTGGCCAGCGTGGGGTCCGCGCCGTAGGTCAGGTCGCCCACGCACGGGTGGCGGTGGGCCGACATGTGCACGCGGATCTGGTGGGTGCGCCCGGTCTCCAGCTTGACGTCGAGGAGCGAGGCCGCGCGGAACGCCTCGATGAGGTCGTAGTGCGTGACGGAGGGCTTGCCCTCGGCCGTCACGGCCCACTTGTAGTCGTGGTTCGGGTGCCGGCCGATGGGGGCGTCGATGGTGCCGCTCGTCGGGTCGGGGTGGCCCTGGACCAGCGTGTGGTAGCGCTTGTCGACCGTGCGCTCCTTGAACTGGCGCTTGAGCGACGTGTACGCGCGCTCCGACTTGGCCACCACCATCAGGCCCGAGGTGCCCACGTCCAGGCGGTGCACGATGCCCTGGCGCTCGGCGGCGCCCGAGGTGGAGATCCGGTACCCGGCGGCGGCCAGGCCGCCGATCACGGTCGGACCGGTCCAGCCGGGGCTCGGGTGGGCGGCCACCCCGACCGGCTTGACGATCACGACCACGTCCTCGTCGTCGTGCACGATCTCCATGCCCTCGACCGGCTCGGCGACGATCTGCACGGGCGCGGGCGCCTGCGGCATCTCGACCTCCAGCCAGGCACCACCGTGCACGCGCTCGGACTTGCCGACCACCGCCCCGTCGACCTGCACCTTGCCCGCCGCGGCCAGCTCGGCGGCCTTGGTACGGGAGAAGCCGAACATGCGGGAGATGGCGGCGTCGACGCGCTCGCCCTCCAGGCCGTCGGGCACGGGCAGGGTACGGATCTCGGGAATCGTGCTCACCCGTCGAGTATGCCGGACGCGCCCGGCACTCCCGTACGCCCGTCCGCTCCCGTACGCCCGCCCCGGAGCGCGGTCAGTCCTTGTGCACGGTCCCGTCCGGGTCCAGGCCCCGGAAGGACAGCAGCACGATCAGGATGCCGCCGCACACGATCGCCGAGTCCGCGAGGTTGAACACCGCGAAGCCCTTGGGCGCGATGAAGTCGACGACGGCGCCCTCGAAGACGCCCGGCGAGCGGAAGATCCGGTCGGTGAGGTTGCCCAGCGCCCCGCCGAGGAGCAGGCCGAGCGCGATCGCCCAGGGCAGGCTGTAGAGCTTGCGCGCGAGCCGGGCGATCACCACGATCACGACCGCCGCGATCACCGTGAAGATCACGGTGAAGGCCTCGCCGAAGCCGAAGGCCGCGCCCGCGTTGCGGATCGCCTCGAAGCGCAGCCACTCCCCGACGATCTCGATCGGCTCGTGGTGCTCCAGCTTCGCGACCACGAGCATCTTGCTGGCCAGGTCCAGGGCGTACGCCAGGGCGGCGACGGTGAAGAGCACGGCGATGCGGCGCCGCCCTCCGGGCCGCTCCCCCGCCGCGGCGGCCCCGGCGTGCGGGGAACCCTCCGCCGGCGCGGAACCGTCCGGACCGGCGGGAGCGTCCCCGGCACGGGCCGCGGCGCCCTCGGCGGGGGCCGCGCCCCCGGCGGAGGCGCTCGCGTCCGGGGCCGCCGGAGCGGCCCCCGGGGCCCGCTCCGGGGCGGGGGCGGACGGCTCCCCGGTACGGGGCCGCGCCGCTTCGGTGCCGGCCCGTTCGCCCGCTGCCGCGTTCGCGTCGGACTGGCCCGGCTCGGACCCCGCCGCGCGCGGGGTGTCCGGCGTACCGATGATGCGCTCCGCCTCTGCCACGTGAGTCCCTCAACCTAGGTGCCTGACTGGAGACGAGAGTACGGCACGTCCCCGCGCGGCCACGTGCTCAGGAGGGGCACGGGGACGATCGGCGGCGTGCGGGTGCGCCCGGCCGGCGGGGCGGCGTCCTCCCGGTGCCCGGCCGCCGGCGGGGCGGCGCCCCTCAGGGGCGCCGCTCCTGCTTCTGCTTGCACTCGACGCACAGGGTGGCGCGCGGGAACGCCTGCATGCGCGCCTTGCCGATGGGACGGCCGCAGTTCTCGCACAGGCCGTACGTGCCCGCGTCGAGGCGCTGCAGGGCCCGCTCGGTCTGCAGGAGCATCTCGCGCGCGTTGGCCGCGAGCGCCATCTCGTGCTCGCGGGTGATGTTCTTGGTCCCGGTGTCGGCCTGGTCGTCCCCGGCACCGTCGCCGGAGTCGCGCATCAGGCCCGCCAGGGCCCTCTCGGAGGAGTCGATCTCGGCGCGCAGCCGCTCCGCCTCGGAGTCCAGCTCCCCGCGGGCCTCCTCCACCTCCTCGGGCGTCCAGGGCTCCTCGCCGGGGCGCACCGGAAGCTCGCCGGGCTCCGCCGCCGCGGAACGCGCCTTGGGGACCGCGGTGTGCTCGTCCGTCGCCGCGGCCGTGCCAGGACTCTTCTTCGCAACCACCGTCGTGGCTCCCGTCGTCGTCGCGGCCTCGGCCGCGTCCTCGGCCGCGCGAGCGACCGCCTTGTCGGTCGTGCTCCCGGCCGCCGCCCCCGGGGCGGTCCTCTCCCCGGCCGCTCCGCCGTCCGTCCGCTCCACGTTCTTCCCCACCGCGCCCCCGGCATCCCTCGGGCCGTCCGCACGACCGCCGTGCCGCGCGGCGTCCGCCCCGGGGGCGGCCTTCCCGGCACCGTCCCCGGGGGCGGCGCCCCCGGCGCCGGTGCCGGGGGCAGCACCAGGGACAGCGGTGTCCCCGGCAGCGGCCTTCCCCGCCGCGGCCTTCTTCCCCGCCGCCTTCCGGGCCGCGGTCCTCTTCCCCTCCGCCTTCTCGGCCCCTGCCTTCCTCCCGGCCCCTTCCTTCCCCGCCGTCCCCTCGGAGGCGGCCTCCCCGCCGGCCGTCCTCCCGGACCCCCCGCCGGCCGTCCGCCCGGACCCCCCGAGGGCCGTCCGCCCGGCGACCGACTTCTTCGTGGGCACGGGACCGGGCCCGACGTCCGTCTCGGCGACCGACGGCCCGCCGGAACCGGACGGCGCCGCGCCCCCGGCCGTCCGGGCGCCCGGCTCCGCCGCGGACGCCGTCCGCGCGGCCTTCTCCGCGCCGACGCCCCCGGCGCCCGCCGCACCCGTGGATCTGCCCGACGCCGACTGCTGTACGGCGGTCCTCTTCGCCACCATGGCCGCGGCCCCTTCACATATTGTGATCTTGCACGCGAATCGTGCTGGGACGATAAATCGACTCGAGTCCGGCGGCAACGGGGCACGCCGCCCCTTCCGGCCGCCCCCGGAGTGCCGCCCGGCGCACCCGCCGGAGGTGTTCCCAGCTCCGCGACCTGTCGCCGGCCGGCTCCGGCACCCCGGAACGTGTCCGCCGCGGTGTCGCCGTTCGGGTCACCGCCGCGGTCCGCCGCTCCCGCGCGGCGGCGGCGGGAAAACCGGTCCGCCGCCGCCCGCCGGGCGCCGTACACTGGGCACAGCGAAAAGCGTGGATGGGGACGAGTAGCGGCGTACGCGGCCATGAGCGACCCGGGGACGGTGGAAGCCCGGGGGCGAGCGCGTCGTGAAGATCACCCCGGAGCCGCCGGAGGAAAGCCCGCATCCGAGGGCGAGTAGAACCGGCATCGCGACCCCAATGAGGGGGCTCACCGGAGCGCTGGGCGCGCCGGGGGGCCAAGGAGGGTGGTACCGCGGGAGCGCGCCGCACACGGCGCACGTAGCCATACGGCTCTCGTCCCTCCGGACGGAAGGCAGCAAGTCCGCCGGAGGAAGGCCGTTGAACACTCAGCCGCAGTACCGCCAGGTGCCCGCCCAGGTCGACCTGCCCGCCCTCGAGCACGCCGTGCTCGACTTCTGGCGCGAGCAGAAGATCTTCGCCAAGAGCCTGGAGCAGTCCCAGGGCCGCCCCGAGTGGGTCTTCTACGAGGGCCCGCCGACCGCCAACGGCATGCCGGGCGCCCACCACATCGAGGCACGCGTCTTCAAGGACGTCTTCCCGCGCTTCCGCACCATGCGCGGCTACCACGTGGGCCGCAAGGCCGGCTGGGACTGCCACGGCCTCCCCGTGGAGCTGGCGGTCGAGAAGGAGCTCGGCTTCTCCGGCAAGAAGGACATCGAGGCGTACGGCATCGCCGAGTTCAACGCCAAGTGCCGCGAGTCCGTGACCCGGCACACCGACGCCTTCGCCGAGCTGACCACCCGCATGGGCTACTGGGTGGACCTGGACGACGCCTACCGGACCATGGACCCCGAGTACGTGGAGTCGGTCTGGTGGTCGCTCAAGGAGATCTTCAACAAGGGCCTGCTGGTCGAGGACCACCGCGTCGCCCCCTGGTGCCCGCGCTGCGGCACCGGCCTGTCCGACCACGAGCTGGCGCAGGGCTACGAGACGGTCGTCGACCCCTCGGTGTACGTCCGTTTCCCGCTCACCTCCGGTCCGCTCGCGGGCGAGGCCGCGCTCCTGGTGTGGACGACGACCCCGTGGACCCTGGTGTCCAACACCGCGGTCGCCGCCCACCCCGGCGTCACCTACGTCGTCGCCACGAACGGCGAGGAGAAGCTCGTCGTCGCCGAGCCGCTGGTGGCCAAGGCGCTCGGCGAGGGCTGGGAGACCACCGGCGAGACCTTCACGGGCGCCGAGATGGAGCGCTGGACCTATCAACGTCCCTTCGACTTCGTCGAGTTCCCGAGCATCGGCGAGGGAACCGACGGGCACGGTCCCGCCGCGGCGCATTTCGTCGTCAACGCCGAGTACGTCACGACCGAGGACGGCACGGGTCTGGTCCACCAGTCCCCCGCCTTCGGTGAGGACGACCTCAAGGTCTGCCGCTCCTACGGCCTGCCCGTGGTCAACCCGGTCCGCCCGGACGGCACCTTCGAGGAGGACCTGCCCCTGGTCGGCGGCGTCTTCTTCAAGAAGGCCGACGAAGCGCTCACCGCGGACCTGAAGGACCGCGGCCTGCTCTTCCGGCACCTGCCGTACGAGCACAGCTACCCGCACTGCTGGCGCTGCCACACGGCGCTCCTCTATTACGCGCAGCCGTCCTGGTACATCCGCACCACGGCCGTCAAGGACCGCCTCCTCCAGGAGAACGAGAAGACCAACTGGTTCCCGGAGTCGGTCAAGCACGGCCGCTTCGGCGACTGGCTGAACAACAACATCGACTGGGCGCTCTCCCGCAGCCGCTACTGGGGCACCCCGCTGCCACTGTGGCGCTGCGAGGACGGCCACCTCACCTGCGTCGGCTCGCGCGCCGAGCTGACCGAGCTGACCGGCACCGACCAGTCGGACCTCGACCCGCACCGCCCGTACATCGACGAGGTCACGTTCGCCTGCCCGGAGTGCGCGAAGACGGCCGTGCGCGTCCCCGAGGTGATCGACGCCTGGTACGACTCGGGCTCGATGCCGTTCGCGCAGTGGGGCTACCCGTACAAGAACAAGGAGCTCTTCGAGAGCCGCTACCCGGCGCAGTTCATCTCGGAGGCCATCGACCAGACCCGCGGCTGGTTCTACACGCTGATGGCGGTCGGCACGCTGGTGTTCGACAAGTCGTCGTACGAGAACGTCGTGTGCCTCGGCCACATCCTCGCCGAGGACGGCCGCAAGATGTCCAAGCACCTGGGCAACATCCTGCAGCCGATCCCGCTCATGGACCAGCACGGCGCGGACGCGGTGCGCTGGTTCATGGCGGCCGGCGGCTCCCCGTGGGCGGCCCGCCGCGTCGGCCACGGCACGATCCAGGAGGTCGTCCGCAAGACGCTGCTGACCTACTGGAACACCGTCGCCTTCCAGGCCCTGTACGCCCGCACCGCGGGCTGGGCGCCGTCGGAGGCCGACCCGGCCCCGGCCGACCGCCCGGTCCTGGACCGCTGGCTGCTCTCCGAGCTGCACGCGCTCACCGACCAGGTCACCCAGGCCCTGGAGGCGTACGACACCCAGCGCGCCGGCAAGCTGCTGTCCGCGTTCGTCGACGACCTGTCCAACTGGTACGTGCGCCGCTCGCGCCGCCGCTTCTGGCAGGGCGACAAGGCCGCGCTGCGCACCCTGCACGAGGTCGTGGAGACGGTCACGAAGCTGATGGCCCCGCTGACCCCGTTCATCACCGAGCGGGTCTGGCAGGACCTGATCGTGCCCGTCACCCCGGGCGCCCCGGAGTCCGTGCACCTGTCCTCCTGGCCCCAGGCGGACCTCACCGCCGTCGACCCGGAGCTGTCGCGGCAGATGGTGCTCGTGCGCCGACTGGTCGAGCTGGGCCGCGCCACCCGCGCGGAGTCGGGCGTCAAGACCCGCCAGCCGCTGTCGCGCGCGCTGGTGGCGGCGGCCGGCTTCGAGACGCTCGACCGCGAGCTGCACGCGCAGATCACCGAGGAGCTGAACGTCTCCTCGCTGGCCTCGCTCTCCGAGGTGGGCGGCTCGCTGGTGGACACCACCGCCAAGGCGAACTTCCGCGCGCTCGGCAAGCGCTTCGGCAAGCGCGTGCAGGACGTGGCCAGGGCCGTCGCGAACGCCGACGCGGCCGCGCTGTCCCTGGCCCTGCGCGAGGGCACGGCGTCGGTGGAGGTCGACGGCGAGACGATCACACTCGCGCCCGACGAGGTGATCATCACGGAGACCCCGCGCGAGGGCTGGTCCGTGGCCTCCGACTCCGGTGCCACGGTCGCCCTGGACCTGGAGATCACCGAGGAGCTGCGCCGGGCGGGCCTGGCCCGTGACGCGATCCGGCTGATCCAGGAGGCCCGCAAGAACAGCGGCCTGGACGTCGCCGACCGCATCGTGCTGCGCTGGACGTCCACGGACCCGGCGGTCGTCGCGGCACTGTCCGAGCACGAGGCGCTCATCGCCGACGAGGTACTCGCCACGGACTTCGGGCAGGGCGAGGCGGACGACAGCTTCGGCTCCGCCTTCGTCGACGAGGGCCTGTCCCTCGTCTTCCGTCTCCGCAGGGCGTAGCGAGCGCGCGAAGGCCCGGGGCCCCGGATCTCCTCCGGCGGCCCCGGGCCTTCGGCGTCGCCGCCCTCCGTCCGTGCGGGCGCCCGTACGGACGCCCGCCCGATACGAACACCTGTTCACATCCGGCCCGTCCCGCGCGAACGCCGGTTCCGTCCGGAACGGGTGCGCGAGAGCGCGCCTGCGCCGCCTTCCGCGCCCCGCCGTGTACCGTGCCGCCGTTCCAGCCGAACGAGCGACCCCGGACCGGGGCCCCGGCGCACCGGGAGCCCGCGTACGACAAGGGCGGGGCCCCGGGAGACGTACTCCCGGGGCCCCGCCCTGAACGCTGCCGACGTCTACGACGTGAGGAAGACCGTCAGTTGTCGTCCTCGTCGATGAGGAAGCCGCGCATCGGCGACGGAGCCTGCCCCATCGGGGACGGGCCCTGCGGCCGCACCGGCGCCATCGGCTGGGTCATGGCCGGCGACATCTGCTGCTGGCCGCCGCCGTAGGACGGGCCGCCCTGGCCGGGTCCGCCGCCCATCGACTGGTTGCCGCCGTAGGACGGGGCGCTCGCGCCGGCCGGGGCCATGGACGGGGCCGAGGAGGGCAGCGAGGCGGTCGCGGGCGTCCGCGGCGGGGCCAGCGAGTCGTCGGCCTGGGTCTCCAGCTGGCGCAGCTGCGACTCCAGGTAGGACTTCAGCCGCGTGCGGTACTCGCGCTCGAAACCGCGCAGGTCCTCGACCTTGCGCTCCAGCGTGGCGCGGGCGGACTCCAGGGAGCCCATCGCGACGCGGTGCTTCTCCTGGGCGTCCCGCTCCAGGGCGTCGGCCTTGGCGCGGGCGTCGCGCTCCAGACCCTCGGCACGGCTGCGGGCCTCACCGACGATCTTGTTGGCCTCGGAGCGGGCCTCGGCGATCGCCTGGTCCGCGGTCTGCTGGGCCAGCGACAGGACGCGCGCGGCGCTGTCGCCGCCGGGGCCCTGACCGGGCTGGGGCATCTGCGGGCCGCCGTGGCCGCCCATCGGGCCGCCCATGGGACCGCCCATGGGGCCGCCCATCTGCTGCTGCATCGGACCCGGGCCCTGACCCATCGGACCCTGGCCCATCGGGCCGGGACCCTGCGGACCGCCCTGGCCGCCGGGGCCTGCGGGCAGCTGCGGCGCGCCGCTCGGCAGCTGCGGAGGACCGCCCATGGGGCCGCCCATCTGCTGCTGCTGCGGCGGAACCGGCTGCGGGCCCGATATGGCGGCGGGCACGGGGGCGCCCGGACCGCGCATGCCCTGCTGCTGCGGGTGCTGCGGGTGCTGCTGCTGGTCCTGCTGCTCGGGGGGTTTGCGCATGCCCTGCTGCTGGTTCTGGGCCGCGGCACGCGTGGCCGCCGCCAGCTTGGCGCGCAGGTCCTCGTTCTCACGGAGCAGACGGGTCAGCTCGGCCTCGACCTCGTCGAGGAAGGCATCGACCTCGTCCTCGTCATAGCCTTCTCGGAGGCGGACGGTCGTGAACTGCTTGTTCCGCACGTCCTCGGGGGTCAACGGCATCTCTTCACCTCAACGTAGTCGTCGGCATCGTCGGCGTTCGGCAAGACCGTATCGTTCACAGCCGGCTCACAACGGAGATCAGGATGTAGACGATGATCATCAGTACGAAGAAGGACAAGTCGAGCGCCACGCCCCCGAGACGCAGCGGCGGGATGAACCGCCGCAGAAGCTTGAGCGGTGGATCAGTGACAGTGTAAGTGGCCTCCAGAACGACCACCATCGCCTTGCCGGGTTGCCACGAGCGGGCGAACTGGAAGACGTAGTCCATGACCAACCGGAAGATCAGCACGATGAGGAAGCACATCAGCGCGATGTAGACGACATCCAAGACCACGCCCATGATCCGTGCTTCCCTCTCCCCTGTTTCCGTGCTGTGTCTGGTCCTGCGTATCAGCTCTGGTTGAAGAACCCGCCCTCTGCGATGCGGGCCTTGTCCTCCGCCGTGACATCGACGTTAGCAGGAGACAACAGGAACACCTTCTGCGTCACCCGCTCGATGCTGCCGTGCAGGCCGAAGACCAGACCGGCCGCAAAGTCGACAAGTCGCTTCGCGTCGGTGTCGTCCATCTCCGTGAGATTCATGATCACCGGAGTGCCCTCACGGAAGTGTTCCCCGATGGTACGGGCCTCGTTGTAGGTCCGGGGGTGGAGCGTGGTGATCCGGTACGGCTCTCGCTCGGACACGACCTTGGGCATGATCACCGGCGCGTTCTTCTCCAGACTCTGACGTTCTTGTGTGATGGACGCCACGGGTGCGATACGCGCCGGACGCCCGGTTTCGGCGGGAAGCGGTGCGGAATGGGACACCGGGTCGCGCTGCGCCGGGGGCTGTACCACGCGTACCGGTTCCTCCCGGTGGGGCGGGTGCGCCTGATGCGGCGGATCGTGCCGCCGGTGGTCCCGCTCGGGCTCCGGATCGAGTTCGGGCTCGAAGTCGTCGTCGGGGTCGAAACCCCGGCCGTCGTACCCATCGTCCTCCACGAGGCCGAGGTAGACCGCCATCTTGCGCATCGCGCCGGCCATGCTCTGAGTCCTCCGCTCTGTGGTGGATCGGCTGACGATTGCCAAGTGCCCGCGATCCACGAGGTCGTATGCCCGCCTTCGTGGCGGTAATGACCATATTTTCTGCTGTGGTCCGACTTCTTGGCGACGTTACCCGAGCCCGGCACGGACTCCGAGTACCGCGGTACCGATGCGCACATGTGTCGCTCCGGCCGCCACGGCCTGCTCGAGGTCCGAGCTCATCCCTGCCGAGACCATGTTCGCAGCCGGATGAGCCCGGCGCAGGTCGGTCGACAAATCCATCAGCCGCTCGAACGCCGCCTGTTCGCGTCCGGCGTACGGGCCGGTGAGCGGGGCGACGGTCATCAGGCCGTCGAGCCTCAGCCCCGGCGACCCGGCCACGAGGTCGGCCAGTTCGGGGACGCCCTCGGGCGCCACACCCCCGCGGGCTCCCCGCCCGCTCTCGTCCGCGTCGAGCGCGACCTGCAGGAGGCACCCCACCTCGCGCCCGGCGCGCACCGCCTCCCGGGACAGCGCCGCGACCAGCCTGGACCGGTCGACGGACTGCACGAAGTCCGCGTAACCGACCACGGAACGTACTTTATTGGTCTGCAGTTGACCGACGAAGTGCCACGTCAGCGGCAGGTCCGCGCACGCGGCGGCCTTGGGCGCCGCGTCCTGGTCGCGGTTCTCGGCGACGTGCCGCACGCCCAGTTCACACAGGACGCGCACGTCGCTCGCGGGGTACGTCTTGGTGACCACGATCAGGGTCACCTCCTCGCGGGCGCGGCCCGCCGCCGCGCACGCCGCGGCGATGCGCTCCTCCACCTTCGCCAGGTTCGCGGCGAGTTGATCCTTACGTTCCGTCATGCCCCATCAGTCCAGCCATACATAGCCCGCGAGCCGCCCCGTGGTGCGGTCGCGGCGGTACGAGAAGTGATCGTCCGACTCCCGCGTGCACACGGAGGACCGCTCACGGTCGCGCACTCCGAGCCGTTCGAGCTGTGCGTGCACGCCGGCGGTCACGTCCACGGCGGGTGTGCCCCAGCTCGTCTCGGCGTACGCGGCCGGCTCGACGGCGGCCACCTCGTCCCGCATGTCCGCGGGGACCTCGTAGCAGCGGCCGCAGACGGCGGGGCCCGTGCGGGCGACGATCCGGGCGGGCTCGGCGCCGAGCCGGACCATCGCCTCGACGGCGGCGGGCACGACCCCGGCGACCATGCCGGGCCGGCCGGCGTGGGCGGCGGCGACGACCCCGGCGACCGGGTCGGCCAGCAGGACGGGGGTGCAGTCGGCGGTGAGCACGGCGAGGGCGAGGCCGCGGCGGGCGGTGACGACCGCGTCGACCTCGGGCACGGGGCGCTCGCCCCACGGTCCGTCGACCACGGCGACGTCCCGTCCGTGCACCTGGTTCATCCACACGACGCGCGCCGGGTCGATCCCCAGCGACTTGGCGGCGATCTCGCGGTTGGCCCGTACCGCCTCGGGGGCGTCGCCGACCGCCCCGCCGAGGTTGAGCTCCTCGTACGGAGCGGCGCTCACCCCGCCCCACCGGTCGGTGAAGCCGAAGTGCGCGCCGCTCGTCGTGCTCGTGCCGGAGCGTGGTCCTATCACTTCAGGAAGTCCGGTACGTCCAGCTCCTCGGCCGCGCTGTCCGAGTAGGCGCGCGACGGCGGGACCGGCGGGGAGACCGGCAGTTCGGGGGCCGGGGCCGGCTCGGGCGCGGCGGGCTCCGGGGCCTCCTTCGGCGTGACGCTGCCGAGCGCGCCGAAGGACGGGCGGCTCTCGACGGGGCGGGGCGGGGCGGGCTCCTCGCGCTTGGCGGAGGAGGAGCCGAGGACGTTGTCCCGCTTGGCCGGCGGCTGTCCGCCGTCGAAACCGGCGGCGATCACGGTGACCCGCACCTCGTCGCCGAGCGCGTCGTCGATGACGGCGCCGAAGATGATGTTGGCTTCCGGGTGGGCGGCCTCGCTCACCAGCTGGGCCGCCTCGTTGATCTCGAACAGGCCGAGGTCCGAGCCGCCGGAGATGGACAGCAGCACGCCCCGGGCGCCGTCGATGGACGCCTCGAGGAGCGGCGAGGAGATCGCCATCTCGGCGGCGGCCACCGCGCGGTCGTCGCCGCGGGCCGAGCCGATGCCCATGAGCGCGGAACCGGCCTCGGACATCACGGACTTGACGTCGGCGAAGTCGAGGTTGATCAGGCCGGGCGTGGTGATGAGATCGGTGATGCCCTGGACGCCGGAGAGCAGGACCTGGTCGGCGGACTTGAAGGCGTCGAGCACGCTGACCTGGCGGTCCGAGATGGACAGCAGCCGGTCGTTCGGGATGACGATGAGGGTGTCGACCTCTTCGCGCAGCTCGGCGATGCCGTCCTCGGCCTGGTTGGCGCGGCGGCGGCCCTCGAAGGTGAACGGGCGCGTGACGACGCCGATGGTGAGGGCGCCCAGGGAACGCGCGATGTTGGCCACGACGGGTGCACCGCCGGTGCCCGTGCCGCCGCCCTCACCGGCCGTCACGAAGACCATGTCGGCCCCCTTGAGGACCTCCTCGATCTCCTCGCGGTGGTCCTCGGCGGCCTTGCGGCCGACGGCCGGGTTGGCGCCGGCGCCGAGCCCCCGGGTGAGTTCCCGGCCGACGTCCAGCTTGACGTCGGCGTCGCTCATCAACAACGCCTGCGCGTCGGTGTTGATGGCGATGAACTCGACGCCCTTCAGACCGACCTCGATCATCCGGTTGATGGCATTGACACCACCGCCGCCGACACCGATGACTTTGATGACTGCGAGGTAGTTCTGCGGTGCTGCCACGTCGAAGGCCTCTCGCCTCGAGTTACGTGTCGCCGCCTCGCTGTGCCGCGATCCGACGACTGATGCCGAATGGGACGGTCCGATACGCCGACCCGAACCCTAACGCTGAAGTTTAGGGTTACCAGTGTGTCTGTTCCCTGGACTCTTCCGAACAGGACACTAAGTCGACAAGTGGCGCACGTTCAACGAACACGCCGAACCTCCCGTTTTTCTTTTCACCCTATGTGATCAGCCATAGGGGTGCCCAACCAGGGTGCTGGCCTGCACGGATGTGCGTCAACTCGCCGATGCCGCCGGAGCGGTGGGAACGCTCACGTCGAAGTGGAGCGCGCCCGGGGACGCTTTCATCAGCGCGGTCAGCGTCCTGGCCTTGGCCGGGCCCTTCTCACCGCTCCCCCAGTCGACGGTCCGGTCCCCGGTCAACTCCAGGGAAATGCCGTCGTAGGAGGCGACGCGAACCACGCGGGCGTCACGCGCCACGGCGGCCGGAATGTCACCTGCCACCCGGACCGCCTCGCCCATCAGCCGGTTTGCCCCGAAACGTCGCAGGCTGGCGGTTCCCGTGGCGGACTGGGAGGCCGTCAATTCCAGGGTGGGAACCCCTTCCGGGGCACGGGAAACCGTGGCAAATCGCACCCCTTCCGCGTCCACTTCGATGAACTTTCCACCCTTTTCGACAAGAAGAACCGGAGTCCGCTCGGTCACTTTCAGCCCGATTTCATGTGGCCAGGATCGGACCACGTCGACCGAGGCGATACGCGGCAATTCCGAGCGCAGTCTCGCCTCGACGGCATCGGTGTCCACGGAAATCAACGGGTGCCCCAGAGGGACGTCCGCCGCCGCGCGCACCTGAGCGGGCGTCAGGACGCGCGTGCCGGAGACGGTGACGCGCTCCGCGCGCAGCCACTGCGAGCCGTACAGGACCCAGAGCGCCGCCCCGCCGAGCAGGACGGCGCCGAGGGCCAGGAGGGCGAGCGCGCGGGGGCGGACGAGCCGCGCGAGGCGGCGGGGCGGCCGGGGCGGGCCGGACTCCGACTGCTGCCGTCCACCGCGCTCGGCGGTCACCGGTCCGGCCACGTGCTTGCCCCTGCCTTCCTCGAAACGAAGGGCGGTGCCGCCCTAGCGGCGGGCGGCGATCGCCTCGTACACCATGCCGACGAGCAGGTCGTCGGCGTCCCGGCGGCCGAACTCGCCGGCGGCGCGGGACATCTCGTACAGCCGGTGCGGGTCGGCGAGCACGGGCAGTACGTGGGACTGGACCCACTGCGGGGTCAGCTCCGCGTCGTCGACCAGCAGACCGCCGCCGGCCTTGACCAGTGGCTGGGCGTTCAGCCGCTGCTCGCCGTTGCCGATCGGCAGCGGGACGTACGCGGCCGGCAGCCCGACGGCGGACAGCTCGGCGACGGTCATCGCGCCCGCGCGGCAGAGCATCATGTCGGCCGCGGCGTACGCGAGGTCCATCCGGTCCACGTACGGTACCGGGATGTAGGGGGGCATCCCCGGCATCTGCTGGACGTGCGGCAGTTCGTTCTTGGGGCCGACCGCGTGCAGGATCTGGATGCCGGCCTGCTGGAGGAACGGCGCGACCTGCTGGACCACCTCGTTCAGGCGCCGGGCGCCCTGGGAGCCGCCGGAGACGAGCAGGGTCGGCAGGTTCGGGTCGAGACCGAAGGCGGCGCGGGCCTCCGGGCGCACGGCGGCCCGGTCGAGGGTGGCGATGGAGCGCCGCAGCGGGATGCCGATGTAGCGGGCGTCGCGCAGCTTGCTGTCCGGGGTGGAGACGGCGACCCGGGCCGCGTACCGCGAACCGATCTTGTTGGCCAGGCCCGGCCGGGCGTTCGCCTCGTGGATCACGATCGGCACGCCCAGGCGCTTGGCCGCGAGGTAGCCGGGCAGCGCCACGTAGCCGCCGAAGCCCACGACCGCGTCCGCCTTGGTGCGCTCCAGGACCTGCTCGGCCGCCTTGATCGTGCCGCGCAGCCGCCCGGGGACGGTGATCAGCTCGGGGGTGGGCTTGCGGGGCAGGGGCACGGCGGGGATCAGCGCGAGTTCGTAGCCGCGCTCGGGCACGAGCCGGGTCTCCAGGCCCCGCTCCGTGCCCAGGGCCGTGATCCCCACGGTCGGGTCCTGCCTGCGCAGGGCGTCCGCGAGGGCGAGCGCGGGCTCGATGTGGCCGGCGGTCCCCCCACCAGCGAGTACGACATGCACCGAAATTCACCGCTCTCCGGACGGACGCGCGGGAGCGCGCCGTCGCATCGTGTTCCATCTCCGAGGCCCCCGGTTCGACACGGAGCCTCGCACCGCGACTCGCTTTCTACCAAAACGGGGTTGCCGCATCGCAAGCGCCGCCCGCGCGGCGGGGTCCTCCCGCGCGAAGGCGATCAGCAGCCCGACGGCGAACATGGTCGGCAGCAGGGCCGACCCCCCGTAGGAGAACAGCGGGAGGGGGACTCCGGCGATCGGCAGCAGGCCGAGCACCGCACCCACGTTGATCACGGCCTGGGCCGTGATCCAGGTGGTCACGCCTCCCGCGGCGTACCTCACGAAGGGGTCCTCCGTGCGTCCGGCCACGCGGATACCCGCATAGCCTAGAGCCGCGAAGAGCGCGAGGACCGACAGCGTACCCGCGAGGCCCAATTCCTCACCGGTGATGGCGAAGATGAAGTCGGTGTGGGCTTCGGGCAGTTGGCCCCATTTCTCCACACTCGCTCCCAGGCCCGAGCCGAAGAACCCGCCCGAGGCGAGCGCGTAGATGCCGTGCACGGCCTGCCAGCACTGGTCGTTCGGGCCGGGTTCGGAGGCGCCGATGCAGGCGAGCCGGGCCATGCGGTTGGGGCTGGTCCTGATCAGCAGTACGCCGATGGCCGCGGCGACGGCGAGCACGCCCGCGAACAGCCGCGTCGGCGCGCCGGCCAGCCACAGCAGGCCGAACAGGATCGCCGTGAGGATGATCGCGGTGCCCATGTCGCCGCCGAGCATGATCAGCCCGAGCAGCATGAAGGCCACCGGGACCAGCGGCACCAGCATGTGCTTCCACTGCGTCAGCAGCCGCTTGTCGCTCTTGCGGGCGAGCAGGTCGGCGCCCCACAGCACCAGCGCCAGCTTGCCGAACTCGCTGGGCTGGAGCTGGAAGGGGCCGCCGATGGAGATCCAGTTCTGGTTGCCGTTGACCGACCGCCCTATCCCCGGGATCTGCACCAGCACCATCAGGAAGACGGAGACCGCGAGCATCGGGTAGGCCAGCGCCCGGTGCAGCCGCACCGGCATCCGCGAGGCGGCCAGCAGCAGCACGGCGCCGATGACGGCGGCCAGGAACTGCTTGCGGAAGAAGTACGACCCGGGCAGCGACAGCTGCAGCGCCGTGATCATCGAGGCCGAGTAGACCATGACCAGGCCGAGCACGGTGATCAGCAGGCTGCTGCCGAGGATCAGGTAGTACGCGGTCAGCGGCCGGTCCCAGGCGCGCCGGACGCGGGCCACCAGCCGGTGCACCGGGGTGTCCCGGGGCGGGCTCGACGCGACGGCGGGCCGCCGGGCCGCCCGCTGCACGGGCGGCCGGGTACGACTACTACTGGGCATCGCTACCTCCGCATCCGCCGGACACCGGACGCAACCCTGTCACGCGTCCCTCCGAGGTCGCCCGGCGGGGCGGCCGGACTCTCAGGCGCCGAGTCCGCGGACGGCCTCCGCGAACGCGTCGCCGCGCTGGTTGTAGTTGGCGAACATGTCCATCGAGGCGCAGGCCGGCGCCAGCAGCACCGTGTCCCCCGGCTCGGCGAGCCGCGCCGCCTCCCGCACCGCCTCGGACATCGCCCCAGTGTCGGTCCGGTCGAGGTCGACGACGGGTACCTCGGGCGCGTGTCGCGCGAGTGCTTCGCGGATCAGGTGCCGGTCGGCGCCGATCAGGACGACGCCCCGCAGCCGCTGCGCGGACCCCGCGACCAGCTCGTCGAAGGCCGCGCCCTTGGCCAGGCCGCCGGCGATCCACACGACGGGGTCGTACGCCGCCAACGACGCCTGTGCGGCGTGGGTGTTGGTGGCCTTGGAGTCGTCGACGTACGCGACCCCGGCCACGTCGGCCACGTGCTGGATGCGGTGGGCGTCCGGGCGGAAGGCCCGCAGGCCGTCGCGGACGGCCGTGGCGGGCACGCCGAAGGCGCGGGCCAGGGCCGCCGCCGCCAGGGCGTTGGCGATGTTGTGCGGGGCGGGCGGGTCGACGTCGGCGACCTCGGCGAGCTCCTGGGCGTTCTTGTGCCGGTTCTCGACGAAGGCGCGGTCGACCAGGATGCCCTCCACGACGCCGAGTTGGGACGGGCCGGGGGTGCCCAGCGTGAAGCCGACGGCCCGGCAGCCCTCCTCCACGTCCGCCTCGCGCACCAGGTCCTCGGTGGCCTTGTCGGCGACGTTGTAGACGCAGGCGACCGTGTTGCCCTCGTAGATCCGGCCCTTGTCGGCGGCGTACGCCTCCATGGAGCCGTGCCAGTCGAGGTGGTCGGGGGCGAGGTTGAGGACGGCGGCGGAGTGGGCGCGCAGGGAGGGCGCCCAGTGCAGCTGGTAGCTGGACAGCTCCACGGCCAGCACGTCGTACGCGGCGTCGCCCTCCAGGACCACGTCGACGATCGGCGTGCCGATGTTGCCGACCTCGGCCGTGCGCAGCCCCGCGGCGCGCAGGATCGAGGCCAGCATGCGGGTGGTGGTGGTCTTGCCGTTGGTGCCCGTGACGGCCAGCCAGGGGGCCGCGCCGGGGCCGCGCAGCCGCCAGGCGACCTCCACGTCGCCGACGACCTCCACGCCCGCCGCCGCGGCCGCCGCGAACAGCGGGCTCGACGGCTTCCAGCCCGGCGAGGTGACGACGAGGTCCGTGCCCTCGGGGAGCGTCTCCGCGTCGCCGAGGCGCACCGCGAGGCCCCCCGCGCGCAGGCCCTCGGCCCGCTCCCGCAGCGCCTCGGAGTCGCCGCCGTCCACGACGGTGACCGACGCGCCGAGGCCGGCCAGGGCGCGCGCGGCGCTGACGCCGCTCACGCCGAGACCGGCGACGGTGACGTGCCGGCCTGCCCAGGAGGTGGTCATTTCTCCGCTGCCCATCCCGCGTAGAAGATTCCGAGGCCGACGATCACGCACATGCCCTGGATGATCCAGAAGCGGACCACGACGAGCACCTCGGACCAGCCCTTGAGCTCGAAGTGGTGCTGGAGCGGGGCCATCCGGAAGACCCGCTTGCCGGTGAGGCGGAAGGAGCCGACCTGGATGACGACCGACATGGTGATCAGCACGAACAGGCCGCCGAGCAGCGCGAGCAGCAGCTCGGTGCGGGAGCAGATCGCGAGGCCGGCGAGCGCGCCGCCGAGCGCGAGCGAACCGGTGTCGCCCATGAAGATCTTGGCCGGGGAGGTGTTCCACCACAGGAAGCCGAAGCAGGCGCCCATCAGGGCGGAGGCCACGACCGCGAGGTCGAGCGGGTCGCGCACCTCGAAGCAGGCCGCCGGGTTGGTGAGCGTGGCCGCGTTGGCGCACGACTCCTGGAACTGCCAGACGCCGATGAAGGTGTAGGCGCCGAAGACCATCACCGACGCGCCGGTGGCCAGGCCGTCCAGACCGTCCGTCAGGTTCACGCCGTTGGACATGGCCAGGATCATGAACAGCGCCCAGACCACGAACAGCACCGGGCCGATGGTCCAGCCGAAGTCCGTGATGAAGGAGAGCTTCGTGGAGGCCGGGGTGTTGCCGCGGTTGTCCGCGAACTGCAGCGCGAGCACCGCGAAGGCGATGCCGACGATCAGCTGGCCCGCCATCTTGGCCTTGGCGCGCAGACCGAGCGAGCGCCGCTTGACGATCTTGATGTAGTCGTCCAGGAAGCCGACCAGGCCCATGCCCGCCATCAGGCCGAGCACCAGCAGACCCGAGAAGGTGATCGGCTTGCCGGTGATCACCTTGCTGGCGAAGTACGCGATGATCGTCGCCAGGATGAAGGCGATGCCGCCCATGGTCGGCGTACCGCGCTTGCTGTGGTGCTCGCGCGGGCCGTCGTCGCGGATGTACTGGCCGTAGCCCTTGCGCGCGAGCAGCTTGATCAGCAGCGGCGTGCCCACGAGCGTCAGGAAGAGTCCGATGACGCCCGCGAACAGGATCTGATTCATCATCGGGCGGCAACCTCACCCTCGGCACCGGTCTCGAGCAGCGCCTGCGCCACGCTCTCCAGACCGACCGACCGGGACGCCTTCACGAGCACGACATCCCCCGGGCGCAGCTCGCTGCGCAACAGGTCGACAGCCGCCTGTGCGTCGGACACGTGCACCGACTCCTCACCCCACGAACCCTCGTTATATGCGCCCAGTTGCAGCCAGGACGCTTCCCTGCCCCCGACCGCGACGAGCTTGCTGACGTTGAGCCGGACGGCGAGCCGTCCGACCGCGTCGTGCTCGGCGAGCGCCTCGTCACCGAGCTCGGCCATCTTGCCGAGCACCGCCCACGTACGGCGCCCCTGGCCCATCGCCACGAGCGCGCGCAGGGCGGCTCGCATGGACTCGGGGTTCGCGTTGTAGGCGTCGTTGACGACCGTCACGCCGTCCGGGCGCTCGGTGACCTCCATGCGCCAGCGGGAGAGGGAGCCCGCCTCGGAGAGCGCCACTGCGATCTCGTCTGCGGGCATGCCCAGCTCATGGGCGACGGCGGCCGCGGCGAGCGCGTTCGACACGTGGTGCTCACCGTACAGGCGCATGGTCACGTCGCTGCACCCGGAGGGTGTGTGAAGCCTGAACGAGGGCTGTCCGGCGGCCGTGAGACGGACGTTCTCCGCCCGTACGTCCGCTTCGTCGGACTCTCCGAAGAGCAGGACGCGCGCCTTGGTGCGCGCGGCCATGGCCCGCACGAGGGGATCGTCGGCGTTGAGGACCGCGGTGCCGCCGGCGTCCGCGGAGGGCAGGCTCTCCACCAGCTCGCCCTTGGCCTGGGCGATCTGCTCGCGGCCGCCGAACTCGCCGATGTGGGCGGAGCCGACGTTCAGCACCACCCCTATCCTCGGCGGGGTGAGGCCCGTGAGGTAGCGGATGTGGCCGATGCCGCGGGCACCCATCTCCAGGACGAGGTAGCGGGTCTCCTCGGTGGCGGTGAGCGCGGTGAGGGGCAGTCCGATCTCGTTGTTGAGCGAGCCCGGCGTGAAGACGGTCGGGGCCATCCGGCCGAGGACCTGGGCGATCAGGTCCTTGGTGCTGGTCTTGCCGGCCGAGCCGGTGAGGGCGACGAGGGTGGCGCCGAGCCGCTCGACCACGTGCCGGGCGAGGGCGCCGAGGGCGGCCTGCACGTCGTCGACGACGATCGCGGGGACGCCGACGGGGCGGGAGGCCAGTACGGCGGCCGCGCCTGCCTCGACGACCCGGGCGGCGAAGTCGTGGCCGTCGACGCGCTCGCCCACGAAGGCGACGAACAGGCTGCCGGGAACGGCCTCCCGGGAGTCTCTGACGACGGGTCCGGTGACCTGGACCGACGGATCCGGTATGTCGTGCGTCTGCCCGCCGACCACTGATGCGATCTCGGCGAGGGAGAGGGCGATCACAAGTTCATCCCTGGGTCTTCTGGATAGCTTCGCGAAGCACCTGGCGGTCGTCGAAGGGGCGGACGACGCCGGCGATGTCCTGGCCTTGTTCGTGGCCCTTGCCCGCGACGAGGACGGTGTCGCCGGGCCGGGCGCGGGCGACGGCCGCGGCGATGGCGGCCGCCCGGTCCTCGAAGACCTGGACCTCGCCGCGCTCGTGCGACGGCACCCCGGCGGCGCCCGCGAGCATGGTGGCGAGAATCGCCAGGGGGTCTTCCGAGCGGGGGTTGTCCGAGGTCAGCACGGCCGTGTCGGCCAGGCGGGCCACCGCGGCGCCCATCGGCATCCGCTTGGTCCTGTCGCGGTCGCCGCCGCAGCCGAGGACGACGTGCAGCCGCCCCTCGGTGACCTTGCGCAGCGCGCGCAGCACGGACTCGACGGCGTCCGTCTTGTGGGCGTAGTCGACGACCGCGAGGAAGTCCTGGCCGGCGTCCACGCGCTCCAGGCGGCCGGGCACGCCGGGGACGGCGGCCACGCCGTCGGCGGCGGTCTGCGGGTCGATCCCGGCCACGGCCAGGGCGGCGATCGCGGCGAGGGTGTTGGCCACGTTGAAGGGGCCGGGCAGCGGCGACCTGGCGGCGATCCGCTCGCCCTTGGGGCCGATCGCGGTGAACGTCGAGTCCAGCCGGCCGACCTCGACGTCCACGGCGCGCCAGTCGGCGTCCGGGTGCCCCTCGGCGGAGAAGGTGACGACGGGGACGCCGGCCTCCTTCACCAGCCGGCGGCCGTACTCGTCGTCGAGGTTGACCACGCCCTGTTTGCTGCGCCTCGGCGTGAACAGCTGCGCCTTGGCCCGGAAGTAGTCCTCCATGTCGGAGTGGAACTCCATGTGCTCCGGGCTGAGGTTGGTGAAGACGGCGACGTCGAAGACGCAGCCGTCCACCCGGCCGAGGACCAGCGCGTGGCTGGAGACCTCCATGGCGACCGCGTCCACGCCGCGCTCTCGCATGACCGCGAACAGCGCCTGGAGGTCGGTGGCCTCGGGGGTGGTGCGCTCGGACTTGATGCGCTCGTCGCCGATGCGCATCTCGACGGTGCCGATCAGCCCGGTGTTGCGGACGGTCCTGAGGCCGCCCTCCATCAGGTACGCCGTCGTGGTCTTGCCCGAGGTGCCGGTGATGCCGATCTGCAGCAGATCGCGGCCGGGGTGGCCGTAGACGGTGGCGGCCAGCTCGCCCATGCCGCCGCGCGGGTCGTCGGTGACGAGGACCGGCAGCCCGGCGGACGCGGCGCGCTCGGCGCCGGTCGGGTCGGTGAGCACGGCGGCGGCGCCGAGGCTTGCGGCCTGGTCGACGAAGTCGGCGCCGTGCAGCCGGGCGCCGGGCAGGGCGGCGTACAGGTCGCCGGGGCGCACGGCGCGGGAGTCATGGGTGATGCCCGTGACCTCGGCGGCGCCCTCCGGCGCGGGAACACCCAGCTGAGCGGCGAGGTCCGCGAGGGATACGGCGGTCACCCGCACCGGTCGCGGCGGTCCCGGATATGTCACAGGAACGCCCTTCTGGGTGGTTTGGGAAGGATCAGCGTGTGGCACGGCGGTGAGCGTACCGGGCCGACCCCCGCCGGAGCCAAAGCGGTGTGCGCGGACGGGGCCGTCCGGCGGAGCCGGGGACGCGCCGGGGGAAGGGGAGGGGGCCGGCCGGTTGCCCGGGCCGGGAGTGATCGTTGTCACGGGCGGTTCCTGGTCTGGATCACGGATGTGCGGTGCGGGCCGTCGTGGGCGCGGGACGGGGCTCAGGGCTTGAAGGTGACGGGCAGTCTCGCGGGGTCGGCGCCGGTGGGCGGGACCTGGAGGGTCTTGAGCGCGAACTCCATGACCTCCTTGTAGACGGGTCCGCAGATCTGGCCGCCGAAGTAGCTGCCCTCGGTGGCGTTCTGGATGGCGCAGTACACGGTGACGCGCGGCTGGTCGGCGGGGGCGAACCCGGCGAAGGAGGACGTGTAGCCCTTGTACTTCCCGGTGGCCGGATCCACTCGGTTCGCCGTACCGGTCTTGCCCGCGACGCGGTAGCCGGGGATGCGGGCCTTGGTGCCGGTGCCCTCCTCGTCGTCCACGACCGACTCCAGCATCCGGGCCAGGGTCTTCGCCGTCTTCTCGCTCACGACCCGCGTCTTCTCGGGCTTGTCGGCCGGGGTGAAACGTCCGTCGGCCCCCTTGGTGCCGCGGACGAGGGTCGGTTCGACGCGTACGCCGCCGTTGGCGATGGTGGAGTAGACGGAGGCCGCCTGCATCGCGTTGACGGACACGCCCTGGCCGAAAGGGATCGTGTACTGCTGCGAGGTGGACCACTGGGAGGGCGGCGCGAGGATGCCCTTCGTCTCGCCGGGGAAGTCCAGGCCGGTCTTCTCTCCGATGCCGAACTTGCGCAGGTACGAGTGGAGGACCCGGTTGGCCTCCTTCTGCGTCCTGCCGAGCTGCCCGGTGGCCAGGATGGTGCCGATGTTGCTGGACTTGGCGAGCACGCCGTTGAGCGTGAGGTACCAGGTCGGGTGGTCGACGTCGTCCTGGAAGAGGCGGTCGCCGCGGTGCAGCCGGTTGGGCACGGTGACGTGCGTGGCGGGGGTGGCGGCCCCCTCCTCCAGGACGGCGGCCATCGACATGACCTTGGCGGTCGAGCCGGGCTCGTAGGCGTCCTGGACGGCGGCGTTGCCCAGCGCGGCGGAGTCGGCCGAGGAGAGGTCGTTGGGGTCGAAGCCGGGCGAGTTCGCCATGGCGAGGATCTCGCCGGTCCGGGTGTCCTGCACGATCACGTAGCCGCGGTCCGCCCGGGACTTCTCCACCTGCTCGGTGATCGCGTTCTGCGCGGCCCACTGGATGTCGCGGTCGAGGGTCAGCTCGACGTCGGAGCCGGCCACGGCGGGGGTCTCCGTGGAGCCCGCCGTGGGCACCTGGCGGCCGCCTGACTGGGCGTAGCGGATCTGGCCGTCCTTGCCCGCGAGCTCCTTGTCCAGCTGCTGCTCGACGCCGCCGCCGCCCTTGCCCTCGGCGTTGACCCAGCCCAGTATCCCGGCGGCCAGGTCGCCGTTGGGGTACACGCGCTTGCTGCTGGGGTCGGACAGGACGCCGGCCAGCACGTTCACGGTTCCGGGGTCCTTGGTGGCCTTGGCCGCGAGGGTGGCCTTCAGGTCCTTGATCTGCTTCCAGACCTCGGGGGTCTGCCGGCGGGCGAGCAGGACGTAGCGGGTGTCCTTCTTGCGCAGCAGCGCGGCGAGGTCGGCGGCGTCCTCGCCGAGGATGGGCGCCAGGAGCGCGGCCGCCTGCTCCGGGGCGTCCGGGACCCCGGTCGCCTTCTCCGTGAACAGCGTGGGGTCGGCCGTGATGTCGTTGGCGTCCACACTGATCGCCAGCTCGACGCCGTTGCGGTCGGTGATGCCGCCGCGCTCGGCGGCCAGGGTGTGGGTGTAGTAGCGGTTCTGCGCGGCCTTGGCCGCGTACGCGTCGGCGTCGACGGCCTGCACCTGGAGCAGCCTGACCACGAACACGAGCATCACCAGCGTCAGCGCGAGGCCGACCAGCCGCAGCCGGGGCCTGGGGCTGCCGAGCCGGATGGTGCGCGGGCCCCCGGGGCGGCGGGAGCGCGGCCCCCCGCGCGCGGCCCCGGCCTGCGGACGGGACGGGCGCCGGGCGGGACGGGCGCCGGGACCGGGCCGCTGCCGGGTGGCGGGGCGGACGGGCCGTGCGGGCGGGGGCACCCGGCGGCGCGGCGGTTCCCTGTCGGACACTGTTCCGTTCACCTGCCGGGGGTGGTCGGGGGCTGGGCGGGGACGGCGGTGCCGGTGCCCGGGGCGCCGGACGGCGCGCCGGCGGGGTCCGGCACGGGAAGCGACCCCGGCATCTGCTGCGGGCGCACCGCGGGGAGGCGTACGGAGGACGGGTCGGCGCCGGCGGTGCCGGGCACGCCGCGCACGGTGCCGTCGGGGTCGAGGAAGACCGGGTCGCCGCCGGGCACCATGCCCAGTTCGAGGGCGCGGCGCTGCAGGGCGTCCGGGGCGGAGTAGGAGTCCACGTCCCGCTGCAGCGCCTGCTCCTCGTCGGTGAGGCTCTTGGTGTCCCGCTCCAGGTCGTCGAGGCGGAACGACCCCTCGCTGAGCGCGGAGTTCAGCACCAGCAGCCCGATCAGGCCGCCGCCGAGCAGCGCCACGACCAGCAGGACGAAGGGCGTACGGGCGGCGGAGCGGCCGCCCGCGGCGGGGAACAGCCGGGCGAGCCGGGCCCCCCTGCCCCTCAGCTCGGGCTCCTTGCTCATGCGCCCTCCCCCGCGGGTCCGGGACACAGGCGCGCGTCCCCGCCGCCCGGTACGGCCGGCTCCGCGCCGGGGCGCCCGGCGGTACGGACGAGGGCCGCGCGTCCCGTGCCGGGGTTCCGGAACGCCGCCCGCGCACCCCCTCGCGTCACTCCGCGTCCTCCCGGATGCGCTGGGCGCCGCGCAGCCGGGCCGGAGCGGCCCTGCGGTTCTGTGCGACCTCTTCCTCGGTGGGCAGTTCGGCGCCGCGCGTGAGCAGCTTCAGGCGGGGCTGGTAGCGCTCGGGCACGACCGGCAGGCCGGGCGGCGCGGTGGAGGCGGCACCGGCCGCGAAGACCTGCTTGACCAGCCGGTCCTCCAGCGAGTGGTAGGACAGCACGGCGATCCGGCCGTCCACGGCGAGCGCCTTCACGGCGGCCGGGACCGCCCGCTCCAGGACGGCGAGTTCGCCGTTGACCTCGATGCGCAGCGCCTGGAAGGTGCGCTTCGCGGGGTTGCCGCCGGTGCGCTTGGCGGCCTGCGGCAGGCTGTCGCGGATCAGCTCCACCAGCCGGGCGCTGGTGGTGAAGGGCTCCTTCTCGCGCTCCCGCACGATCGCTCCCACGATCCGCTTGGCCTGCTTCTCCTCGCCGTAGGCCCGCAGGATCCGCACCAGCTCGCCCGCCGGGTAGGTGTTGAGCACCTCGGCGGCGCTGACGCCGGTCGTCTGGTCCATGCGCATGTCCAGGGGGGCGTCCTGGGCGTACGCGAAGCCGCGGTCCGCCTCGTCCAGCTGCATGGAGGAGACGCCCAGGTCGAACAGGACGCCCTGGACGCGCGGCACGCCGAGCCGGGCGAGCACGTCGGGCAGCTCGTCGTAGACGGCGTGCACCAGGGTGGCGCGGTCGCCGAAGGGGGCGAGCCGCTCCCCGGACAGGCGCAGCGCCTCCTTGTCGCGGTCGAGGGCGACGAGCCGGGCCTCGGGGAAGCGGGTGAGCAGCGCCTCGCTGTGGCCGCCGAGGCCGAGGGTGCAGTCGACGACGACGGCGCCCGGCCTCTGAAGGGCGGGGGCGAGCAGGTCCAGGCACCGCTGGAGCATCACCGGAACGTGTCGGCTCTGCCCCTCCCGCCCGCCGCCGGCGCCCTCTCGAGGAAGCGCTTCGCGCCGTTGCATGTGGCCCTCTCAGGTCCGGCGCGGCCGTACGCACCGCCGGGTCCCCGCCCTTCCCGGCCTGCGCCGGGAGGTGCCCCCGGTGAGGGGGCGCGGCCCGCCGGCGCCGGGGAAGGGCGTCAGCCGACCGGGAGCGGGGGAGGCCGAGCCGTACGTACGCACCGCGCACGCGGGGAGATTCCGGCGTGTGCCGGACCCTCCGGGATGACAGTCGCGGGGAGAGCCTCTCGCCTCCCGCTTCGCGTCACTTTAGTCCACCCTGTCTTCCGGTCAATCAACCGGCCTGCGCGTCGCGGTTCCTCCGCCCCGAAGCCGCGGAACGGCCGGAATCCCCCATAAGGGCGAGATGTCGCCGACCCTGTGGGTTACCTCACAACAACGCTCGTTGACGTTCTTTGTCCCGTCTCACGACGGGCCGCCGGGCCGTGTGACCAGTAACGTCATAGGCATGACGACTTCTGCATCCGTTCCCGCCGAGCCCGAAGACGCCATGTCCCCCGCCGGTACGGTCACCGACCGTCTCGTCGAGGCCAACGGGCGCTACGCCGCCGAGTTCACCGACCCGGGCATGGACGCCCGCCCGGTGCTCCGCGTCGCCGTCGTGGCATGCATGGACGCCCGGCTCGACCTGCACGCCGCACTCGGCCTGGAGCTGGGCGACTGCCACACCATCCGCAACGCGGGCGGCGTCGTCACCGACGACGTGATCCGCTCCCTCACCATCAGCCAGCGGGCGCTCGGCACCCGCAGCGTCGTCCTCATCCACCACACCGGCTGCGGTCTGGAGTCGCTGACCGAGGAGTTCCGGCACGAGCTGGAGATGGAGGTCGGGCAGCGGCCGTCCTGGGCGGTGGAGGCGTTCCGCGACGTCGACCAGGACGTGCGGCAGTCGATGCAGCGGGTGCGCACCTCCCCCTTCCTGCTGCACACCGACGACATCCGCGGCTTCGTGTTCGACGTGAAGACCGGCCGGCTGCGCGAGATCGATCCCGTACAAAGCGCCTAAGACCCGGCATTTCGCCGGGAGTTGTCCACAGGCGAGTGACACGAACCGGTAACGGCAACAAGAATGCGGGTGTGGCGTCACGCGGAACTTTCCACGCGTGGTGTCCGTGTTTCGGGGTGGGCCGGTCCGCATCACAGAGCGACGGTCCGCGTGTTAGGGGTATCCCCCTGCTCCTCGTGGGGCTCGGGGAAGGGCCGAGGAGGGCCGGGTGACGACCTATGACGATCAGGCGAGCCATGGGGGCGCCCCCGTCCGGGCATATTCACGGGTGGGGGACGACCTGACCGCCACCGTGGACCGTGTCCGCGCCTCGGTGGAGGCGGTGATCGAGGGCAAGCCCGAGGTCGTACGGCTCTCCCTGACGGTGCTGCTCGCCGAGGGACACCTTCTGATCGAGGACGTCCCCGGCGTCGGCAAGACGATGCTCGCCAAGGCGCTGGCGCGGTCCATCGACTGCTCGGTGCGGCGCATCCAGTTCACGCCCGACCTGCTGCCCTCGGACATCACCGGGGTGTCCATCTGGGACCAGCAGCGCCGGGACTTCGAGTTCAAGCCGGGTGCGATCTTCGCGCAGATCGTGATCGGCGACGAGATCAACCGCGCCTCGCCCAAGACCCAGTCGGCGCTGCTGGAGTCCATGGAGGAGCGCCAGGTCACCACCGACGGGCAGACGTACGAACTGCCCAGCCCCTTCATGGTGGTGGCCACGCAGAACCCGGTGGAGATGGAGGGCACCTACCCACTGCCGGAGGCGCAGCGCGACCGCTTCATGGCCCGCGTCTCCATCGGCTACCCCAGCGCGGAGGCCGAGGTGGAGATGCTGGACGTGCACGGGGGCGTCTCCCCGCTGGACGACCTCCAGCCGGTGGCGCACGCGCACGAGATCGTGAAGCTCGTGGAGGCGGTCCGCGAGGTCCACGTCTCCGAGCCGGTCCGCAGGTACGCGGTCGACCTGGTCGCCGCCACCCGCACCCACCCGGACCTCAGACTCGGCGCCTCGCCGCGCGCCACCCTGCACCTGCTGCGCGCGGCGAAGGCGTCCGCCGCCATGGACGGCCGGGAGTACGCGCTGCCGGACGACGTCCAGTCGCTGGCCGTGGCCGTCCTGGCGCACCGCCTGCTGCCCACCGCACAGGCCCAGCTCAACCGCCGCACGGCCGAGCAGGTCGTCGAGGAGATCGTGCAGCGCACACCGGTGCCGGCCGCCCCGCAGCAGAGCGGCCTCGCCTTCGGCCGGGGCGGCCCCGCCTACGGCCGGCAGCAGCCGCGGAGGCCGTGATGGCCCCGGGGGCGCCGCCGGCCCGGGACGGGGAGCACGACAGCGGTGGGCTGCGCACGGCACTGGCCGGGCTCACCACCCGCGGGCGCTCCTTCCTGGCCGCCGGTGTGGCCGCCGCCGTCTGCGCGTACGTCCTGGGGCAGGGCGACCTGCTCCGGGTCGGGGTGCTGCTCGCCGTGCTGCCGCTGGTCTGCGCGGTCATGCTCCACCGCACCCGCTACCGGGTCGCGGGCGGCCGCCGGCTCTCCCCCGAGCGGGTGCCCGCCGGCTCCGAGGCCCGCGTCCACCTGCGCGTGGACAACGTCTCGCGGCTTCCCACCGGCCTGCTGATGCTCCAGGACCGGGTGCCGTACGTGCTGGGGCCGCGGCCCCGGTTCGTCCTGGACCGGATGGAGGCGGGCGGCCGCCGCGAGGTGTCCTACCGGGTCCGCTCCGACCTGCGGGGCCGCTACCCCCTCGGACCGCTGCAGCTGCGGCTCGGCGACCCCTTCGGCATGTGCGAGCTGACCCGCTCCTTCTCCACGTACGACACGCTGACCGTGGTCCCCCGCGTGCAGGCGCTGCCCCCGGTGCGGCTGAGCGGCGAGGCCACGGGGTACGGCGACGGGCGGCAGCGCTCGCTGGCGCTGGCCGGCGAGGACGACATCATCCCGCGCGGCTACCGGCACGGCGACGACCTGCGCCGGGTCCACTGGCGCTCGACCGCGCGCCACGGCGAGCTGATGGTGCGCCGCGAGGAGCAGCCGCAGCGCGCCCGCTGCACGGTGCTGCTGGACACCCGGACCGTCGCCTTCGAGGGGGCAGGACCCGACTCGGCCTTCGAGTGGGCGGTGTCGGGCGCGGCCTCCGTGCTGGTGCACATGCTGGGACGGGGCTTCTCCGTGCGGCTGCTGACGGACACCGGCAGTTCGGTGCCCGGGGAGGGCTCCGAGGGGTTCGCGGGCACCGGCCAGGAGTCGGCGGACGCGGCGGGACTGCTGATGGACACCCTCGCGGTGGTCGACCACTCCGACGGCACGGGCCTGTCCCGGGCGTACGACGTGCTGCGCGGCGGGACCGAGGGGCTGCTGGTGGCCTTCCTCGGCGACCTCGACGAGGAGCAGGCGGCCCTGCTCGCCCGGATGCGGCGGCGCAGCGGCGCGGCGATCGCCTTCCTGCTGGACAGCGGGGCGTGGCTGCGCGGCGGCGCCGCGGACGGACAGGACGGCGGACCCGACGGGACCGGAACGGCCGGGGAGCGGCTGCGGATGCTGCGCGAGGCGGGCTGGACCGCGCTGCCGGTGCCTCCGGGCGCGGAGCCGGCCGACCTGTGGCGCCGGGCCGACCAGCAGCGCGTGGGCGCGGCGTCCACGGGCGGCACGGCGGGAGGTGCCTCATGAGCGGACGGACCCGGCTGGCGGTGTGCGCCGCGGTGGCCACACTGGCGGCGGCGTGCGCGCTGCTGCCGCTCGTCGACCCGGCGACGTGGATCCTGCAGGCGGCGTTCCTGCTGGCCGTGCAGACCGGCGCGGGCGCCGCGGCGCGGCGCGTGCCGCTGGCCCGGACGCTGACGGTCGCGGCGCAGGCGGCGGTCACCCTGCTGCTGCTGACGCTGTTCTTCGCCCGCGAGCAGGCGCTCGCGGGCTTCCTGCCCGGCCCGGACGTGTTCCTGCGGTTCGGCGAGCTGCTGCGGACGGGCGCGGAGGACGTCGGGCAGTACGCGATACCGGCGCCGCTGACCGACGGCATCCGGCTGATGCTGGTCGGCGGCGTGGTGCTGATCGGGCTCGCGGTGGACGCGCTGGCGGTGACGTTCCGCAGCGCGGCCCCGGCCGGCCTGCCGCTGCTCGCGCTGTACTCGGTGGCCGCGGGGCTGTCGGACGGCGGCGCGGGCTGGCTGTGGTTCCTGCTCGCTGCCGTCGGCTACCTGGTGCTGCTGCTCGCGGAGGGCCGCGACCGGCTCGCGCAGTGGGGCCGCGTCTTCAGCGGCGCGCCGCGCACCCCTGCCGAGAAGCCGGCCGGCGGCACGGCGGCGCCGCTGCGCACCGGGCGGCGCATCGGCGTCGTCGCGCTCGGCATCGCGCTGGTGGTGCCGCTGGGCCTGCCCTCGCTCGACGGCGGGCTGCTGGACGGCGCGGGCGCCGGGGTCGGCACGGGCTCGGGCGGCGGCGGCACGATCTCCGCGGTCAACCCCCTGGTCTCCCTGCGCGACAGCCTGAACGTGGACGAGGACCGCGAGGTCATGTCGTACCGCACGAACTCGGAGGAGACCCAGGACCTGTACCTGCGCATCGTCTCCCTGGACGACTTCGACGGCACGGCCTGGAAGCCGGCCGTGCGGCGCATCAAGGACGTCCCCGAGTCCTTCCCGACCCCGCCCGGCCTCGCCGGCGACGTCCGGCGCACGGAGATCCGCACGAACATCGCGGCCGCGAACTGGTACGCGCAGGACTGGCTGCCCATGCCGTACCCGGCCAGCCGGGTCGACATCGACGGCCAGTGGCGGTACGAGGAGGTGGGCCGCACCCTCGTCGGGGACCACGGCCAGAACACGCGCGGCGCCCGGTACACGGTCGACAGCCTGGTGGTGCGGCCCACGGCGGCGCAGCTGGCCGACGCCCCGGAGGCGCCCGCGGACCTGCGGCGGGAGTTCACGCAGGTCCCGGAGTCGCTGCCGGGGGTGGTGGCGCAGACGGCGCGGGAGGTCACCGAGGGGGCTGCCAACGACTACGAGCGGGCGGTCGACCTGCAGGACTGGTTCTCCGTGGACGGCGGCTTCACCTACGACACGCAGGTGCAGGTGGGCAGCGGGTCCGCGGCCATAGCGCGGTTCCTGCGGGACAAGGAGGGCTTCTGCGTCCACTTCTCCTTCTCGATGGCCGCGATGGCCCGCACGCTCGGCATCCCCGCCCGGGTGGCGGTCGGCTTCACCCCCGGCTCCGCGCAGGCGGACGGCACGATGTCGGTGGGCCTGCGGGACGCGCACGCCTGGCCCGAGCTGTACTTCGAGGGCGTCGGCTGGACCCGTTTCGAGCCGACCCCGACCCGCGGCACGACCCCCGAGTACACGCGGCCGCAGTCGTCCGGCACCACCGTGCCGGACCCGGCGGTGCCCTCGGAGGAGGAGTCCGCGGAGCCGTCCGCCGCGCCGTCGGCGGACGAGAGCTGCTCGGTGGCGCAGCGGCGGCTGAACGAGCCGTGCGGCAGCCAGTCGCCGGAGGCGGCGGTGGGCGCGACGGACGACGGCCCGCCGTGGTTCCGGATCGCCCTCTGGAGCGCCGCCGGGCTCCTCGCGCTGGTGGTCCTCCTGTTGCCGCTGCTGTGGCGGACACGGGTCCGGGCCGTGCGGCTCGGCGCGTACGGCCGCGGCGCGCAGGGCGCGGCCGGACCCGTCACCGCGGCGTCGCCGCAGGCGGCCGCCGCGGCCCGGGACCGCGGCGCGCGGGAGACGGCCGGGCGGGCCCTCGCGACGTGGCAGGAGGTGACCGACACGGCCTGGGACCACGGCATCCTGCCGGACGAGTCGCTGACGCCGCGCGTCGCGGCCGCGCGGATCGCCCGGGCCGGCCGACTGGACGAGGCGGCCTCGGCCTCACTGCACCGGGTGGTGACCGCGCTGGAGCAGTCCCTGTACGCGCCGCGGCCGCGGCCGCAGGCGGGGCTGGCCGACGACGTGCGCCGGGTGACCGGGTCCCTGCGGGCCGCGGCGGGCCGCGGCACCCGCCTCAGGGCACTTCTCCTGCCGCGTTCGTCCGTACGGGTGGTCTGGGCCGTCGCCGACCGCTGGGCGGCGCTCAGGGCCCGGGTGATCACCCGCTGGGCGGCGCTGCGGCACCGGTCCTCCCGGGGAGGCGCGGGGACCACGGAGACCACGCCCACGGCCTGACACCGGCCGGCACCGGCAAGTCGGTGCGATGACCACGGATACCGGTCGTGGCGGTGGCGCCGCCCTCGGGGACGGCGCCACCGGCACGACCGACCGGGCACGACCGAACCGCGCCACACGCGCGTGGACGGATGCGGACGGATCCCGTCACCCGGGCACGAACAAAGCCCCCTGTCCCGCGAGCGCGGACACACTTCACGGGACAGTCCCACGAACGTGGGCACACTCCACGGGCCGGCCCCGCGGCGCGGACGGACCTCACAACCCCGTCCCGCGAGCGCGGACGGACTTCACGGACGGGGCCTCGTCGCCGGAACACGGGCGGATTCCGCCACACCGAACGCGGGCCTCAAGCCGGTGAGCGACGCGGGCGCCGCACCGGTGGGCACCGGCGGTCGGCCGGGGCCGGCGGACCCCACCGGGATCCGTGCGCATGCGTGAGGGGTGATCCGCCCTGCGGCGGTCACCCCTCGTCGACGATTCCGTGCCGGGACCTCGTCCGTCCCGGAGGGCTAGTGACCCTGCTGCTCGTCCCGGCGGCGCTGCCAGCGCTGCTCGATGCGGTCCATCATGGAGCCGCGCGGCCTGTTCCGCCGCCGCGCCTGCGGCGCGCCGGGGACGCCCGCGGCAGGCTGCTCGCCCGGCTTGGGGGCCTTGCGCCAACCGGTCACGGCGAGCACCGCGCAGCCCAGCATGACGAGGAAGCCCACCACGCTGATCCAGATCTGCTGTGCGACCATTCCGGCCATGAGGAGCGCGATACCTACGAGGAAGCCGGCGACCGCCTGGTAGACCCGTCGCCGGGTGTACGTACGCAGCCCGCTTCCCTCGAGCGCTGTCGCGAACTTGGGATCTTCGGCGTACAGCGCTCGCTCCATCTGCTCGAGCATGCGCTGCTCGTGCTCCGAGAGCGGCACGGAGTCCTCCTCATCGTGCAGTCGCCGGGGCGACAGGGGGTCCCTTCAGGATAGGCAGGGAATCGCCCCCGTGAAACCCGCCCCTCTACGCCAATTCGCCAACCGGAGCCCGCCATGGCAACCCGGTTCACTGAGATCTGAATTCCCCAGTGACCGGCCCGTCATGCCGGGCGGCCTCCCTCGATCATACGGCGCCGGACGCCCGATCGGGGGGCCTGTGGCGTACTCCATCCGCCGTCCCGTTCCTGATCAGCGGGCGCACCCCGGCAGGCGTCACGAGCCCCGGTGGTCCCAGGCGTCTCAACTGCCTCCGGCGGTCTCCTCCGCCTCGGCCAACACGTGCAGCTGCGTGGCCACGGAGTGGAAGGCGGACAGCTCGGCCGCCGCGGCCTCCAGCTTCAGCAGCGCGTCCAGCGCGCCGGGCTCGGTGTCGACGAGGACGCCGGGCACCAGGTCCGCGAAGACCCGCACGCCGTGCACGGCCCCGACCCGCAGGCCCGCGTCCTCGACCAGGGCGGTGAGCTGCTCGGCGGTGAAGCGGTGCGGGACGGGGTCGCCCTCGCCCCAGCGGCCGTCCGGGTCGCTCAGCGCCTGGTGCGCCTCCTTGAAGTGCCCGGCGAGCGCGCGGGCGAGCACCGCGCCGCCCAGACCGGCGGCGAGCAGGCTGAGGACGCCCTCGGGGCGCAGCGCGCGGACCACGTTGCGCACGCCCTCCGCCGGGTCGTCCACGTACTCCAGCACGCCGTGGCACAGCACGGCGTCGTACCCGCCGGGCTCCACCACGTCGAAGAGGCCGTGCGCGTCGCCCTGCACGCCCTTCACCCGGTCGGCCACGCCGGCCTCGGCGGCCCGGCGCTCCAGCGCGAACAGCGCGTTCGGGCTGGGGTCCACGACCGTGACCCGGTGGCCCAGGCGGGCGACCGGGACCGCGAAGTTGCCGCTGCCGCCGCCGGTGTCGAGCACGTCCAGGACGCCGTGCGGATCGCGTCCCGCGGTCTTGGCCCGCCGGTCGAGCGCGTCCTTCAGTACGTCCCAGACCACGGCGGTACGGAGAGAGGCGCGGGGGCGCATCGGGTCCGACACGGCAGTTGACTCCTCGGCGCGGCACCGCCTGAGTGAACGGCGGAGCGATGGGATGGCTCCCCCGGCCGGTTCTCGGCCACGGGAGATGCGGCTTCTCCAACCCTATTGCCTGCGGCGCCGGGCCCGGCGCCGCGTCCCGCGCGCCGGACACGCCCCGCGCCGACGCCCGGACGCCCCGCGTCCGGCGGGCGCTCGGTCGCCCGGCGGAAGTGGGGGCGCGGTCGCTCCGTGGTGGGCGGACGGGCCGTCACCCGCGGCCGGCGGGCACGGTCACCCCGCGTCCGGGACGTCCTCGCCGCTCCCCCTGCCCGGGCGCCGTCTCGTCCCCTGCTCCGCGTCCCGGCCGGTGTCCTGCCGGGGCTGCGGCAGGACCGGCTGCAGCACCAGCATCCGCTCGACCAGACGCAGGAACATGGCCACGTCGCGGATCAGGTCGTCGGCGTCGCGGCCGCTGGCCGCGCCCTGTATGCCCGCCTCGGCGCGGGCCCGGCGGGCGGCGCCGGAGGCGAAGAGCGCGCTCCACTCGCTCAGTTCCGGCGCTATCTCCGGGAGCACCTCCCAGGCGCTCCGTATGCGGGCCCGGCGCCGGGGCGTGGTCTCCGGGCGGCCCCGGGCGGCGAGAACGGCGGCCGCGGTACGCAGGGCGGCGAGGTGCGCCGTCGCGTAGCGCTCGTTGGGCGTCTCCAGGACGGCTGCCTCGTCGAGTCCGGCGCGGGCCTGGGCCAGCAGGTCCAGCGCGGCCGGCGGGGCCGTCGCCCGGCGCAGCACGGGGTGCACGTCGCTCGCCGGGCCGGTCAGTGAGGGGGCAGGGCCGGTGGCGCGGCGCCGGCGGGCGGCGGCTGCGTCGTAGCTGGCCATGACGAACCTCCTGTCGTCTCCGTGACGGCTCTGTGGCCGTATGTGCCCATAGTGGGGTATGGCACTGACAATCCGTTCTGACCTGGCCTTTTGCCCCGTCCGGAGGTTCGGGGTAATTTTTGCACTGACCAGTCAGTGCAAAAACTTCCGGGGAGTGGGGACGCGGTGGACGGACCGGAGGAACCGGAGGGACTCGCCGTCACGGCCCGGGACTTGGGCCTGAGGGGCCCGCGCGGCTGGGCGTTCCGGGGGGTCTCCTTCGATGCCGGGCCCGGCTCGCTCGTCGCGGTCGAGGGGCCGTCCGGTTCGGGGCGCACGGCGCTGCTGCTCGCGCTCACCGGCCGGATGAGGACCACCGAGGGGACGGCGCGCGTCGGCCCGGCGAGGCTGCCGAAGCAGGCGGCGGCGGTCCGCAGACTCGCCGGACTCGCCCACGTGCCGGGCGTGACCGACCTGGACCCGGCCCTCACCGTCGGCGAGCACCTGCGGGAACGGGCGCTGCTGGAGCGCAGGTTCGGCGGCCCGCTGCGGGAACTGCTGCGGCCGCGCGCGGCGGGCGCCTCCGGCCCGACCCCGCCGGGAGCCGGGGGAAGGGCCGCGGAGGCCGGCCGGCGGATCGACGCCGCGCTCGCCGCCGCGGGGCTGGACCCGCGGACGCTGCCCAAGGGCGTCCGGACCGCCGTGCGCGACCTCGGACGGCTGGAGGCGCTGCGCCTCTCCGTCGCGCTGGCCCTGATCGGGCGCCCGCGCCTGCTGGGCGTCGACGACACCGACCTCAAGCTCCCGGACGCCGAACGGGCCGAGGCCTGGGCCCTGCTGCGCACGGTCGCCGCCTCCGGCACGACGGTCGTGACGGTGTGCAGCGAAGCGCCCGAGGACGCGCTCGTGGTCTCCACCGTCTCCACCGCCCCGCCCGCCGGGACCCCGCACGGGGACCGGGAGGACCGGGAGGGCCCCGCGGACCCCGAGGACGGCGCCGGCCGCGAAGACCCCGGGGACGGCGACGAGCCCGACGACCACGACGATCACGACGTCCAGGACGATCACGACGACGAGGAGGCGGCGGATGCGCTCCCCGCGACTGGCCGCGCTTGAGCTGCGGCGCTTCGGCCGGGGCCGGCTGCCCCGCGCGGCCCTCGCGGCGCTCCTGCTGCTGCCGCTGCTGTACGGCGCCCTCTACCTGTGGTCGTTCTGGGACCCGTACGGCCGGCTCGACCGGATCCCGGTGGCGCTGGTGAACGACGACAAGGGGGCCACGGCCGCGGGCCGGAAGCTCACGGCGGGCGACGACATCACCGAAGGGCTGCACGAGAGCGACACCTTCGAGTGGCACGAGGTGAGCGCCGCCGAGGCCCGCGCGGGGGTCGAGAACGGCACGTACTACCTGTCGCTGACCATGCCCTCGGACTTCAGCGAGAGGATCGCGTCGAGCTCCGGGGACAGCCCCGAGACGGGCGCGCTCCAGGTGCGTACGAACGACGCGAACAACTACATCGTCGGGCAGATCTCGCGGACCGTCTTCAGCGAGGTGCGGTCGGCGGCGTCGACCAGGGCGTCGCGCTCGTTCCTGGACAGGATCTTCATCTCGTTCTCCGACATCCACGGCGAGACCGTGAAGGCGGCCGAGGGCGCCGACGAGCTGGAGGGCGGCATCGGCCGGGCGAAGAAGGGCGCGAAGGACCTCGCCGACGGCCTGAAGGACGCCGAGAAGGGCAGCGGCAGGCTCGCCCGGGGCCTGAAGAAGCTCGACACGGGGGCCGGGGACCTGGAGGACGGTTCGCGGCAGGTCGCCGAGGGCACCCAGGCCCTCGCGGACAAGGTGCACGGGGCCGCCGACCGGGTGCGGCCGTTCCTGAGGGAGAACGGCGCGACGATCGCGGACACGGCCGCCCTGGTCGCCGACTCGGCGGGCACGGTCCGCGAGCACCTGGACGCCTTCGTGAGGACGGTGCCCCTGGCGGCGGCCGGCACCCGCGAGGCGGCCGACACGCTGGACGGCGTCTACGCGAGGCGCTGCGAGGCCGGGCAGGGCGCGGGCCCGCAGGACGGGACCCGGCCGGCGGTGCCCGACGCGGCCTGCGGGGACCTGAAGAAGGCCAGGGACGCCGCGGCGGACGCGGCGCGCCTCACCGGGGACGTCGACACCGTGGTGAGGGACTACGGGGGCGACGTGAAGTCCCTGGACGAGGACCTGGCCACCCTCCAGAGGCAGGCCCGGGCCCTGGCGAAGGCCGCGCCGCACCTGAGCGAGGACCTCGACACGGCGGTCGCGAAGGTCGACGCGCTGAACAAGGGGGCCGGGCGGGTCGCCGAGGGCGCGAAGACGCTGCACACCGGCCTGGGCACGGCGAGGACCGGCGCCGACGATCTCGACACCGGCATCGGCACGCTGCGCACCGGCGCGGACGACCTCGACGGCGGCATCCACAGGCTGGTCGACGGCTCCGAGGAGCTGGCCGGCGGGCTGCACGACGGTGCCGACAGGATCCCCGACTACGACGAGAAGGACCGCGACCTGCGCACCGAGGTGATGTCCGACCCGGTGCGGCTCGCCTCACGGGACCTGCACAAGGCGCCCAACTACGGCACCGGTTTCGCCCCGTACTTCATTCCGCTGTCCCTGTGGGTGGGCGCGATGGTGGCCTACATGGTGATCCCGCCGCTCAACCGGCGCGCGCTCGCCACGGGCGCCCCCGCGTGGCGCATCGCGACGGCGGGCTGGCTTCCGGTGGCCGCCCTGGGCGTGCTGCAGACCGCCGCCCTGATGTCCGTCCTGCACTGGGCCGTCGGACTGCGCATGGTGCACGCCGCCGGGACCGTCGCCTTCCTCTTCCTCGTCACGGCCTGCTTCGCGGCGGTCGTGCAGTGGCTGAACGCGCGCTTCGGGGCGGCGGGCCGCATCCTGGTGCTCGCCCTGCTGATGCTCCAGCTGACGTCGGCGGGCGGCACGTACCCGGTGCAGACCAGCCCGGGGTTCTTCAACGCGATCCACCCCTTCCTGCCGATGAGCTACGTCGTCGAGGCCCTGAGGAGGCTCATCACGGGCGGCGGCCTGGACCCGGTCCGGCAGGCGTGCGTTGTTCTCGCGGCCTTCACCGCGGGCGCCCTGGCGCTGACCGCGCTCTCCGCGCGCCGCAAGCAGGTGTGGACCCTGGACCGGCTCCACCCGGAGCTGACCCTGTGACCGCTCCTGTGAGAATCGGGGCCATGGAACGCAGCAGCGCCACGGGAGGTGCCGGCGGCCGCCGCGAGGCCACCCGGCAGAAGCTCTACGAAGCAGCCGTCACCCTCATCGCGGAGCAGGGGTTCTCGGCCACCACGGTGGACGAGATCGCCGAACGCGCCGGGGTCGCGAAGGGCACCGTCTACTACAACTTCGCCAGCAAGTCCGTCCTCTTCGAGGAGTTGCTGCGGCACGGCGTGGGGCTGCTCACCGCCTCCCTGCGGGAGGCCGCCGAGCGGACCGCGCGGGAGGGCGGGAGCAGGGTCGACGCGCTGGACGCGATGATCCGGGCGGGTCTCGTGTTCATCGACCGCTACCCGGCCTTCACCCAGCTGTACGTCGCCGAGCTGTGGCGCACCAACCGGGCCTGGCAGTCCACCCTGATGGTGGTCAGGCAGCAGGCGGTCGCGGTCGTCGAGGACGTGCTGCGCGCGGGCGTCGCCGACGGCGAGCTGAGCGAGGAGATCGACATCCCGCTGACGGCGGCGGCGCTGGTCGGCATGGTCCTGGTGGCGGCCCTGGACTGGCAGGCGTTCCAGCCGGAGCGGTCCCTGGACGACGTCCACGCGGCGCTGTCCCGGCTGCTGCAGGGCCGGGTGTCGGGCGGCCGCTGAGACCTGCCGCTCCGGTCCGCCCGGCCGTCCCGGTCCGTGGTCCGGCCGTCCGGCGGGCCGGGTCGAGCCGGAGCGGAGCGGGCCGGAGCGGGCCCGCACGTCGGAGCGCCGCTCCGACCGGCCGCCCCCGTGGACCGATCGAACCGGCGCTCCTCCGCGCCCCCCGTGGTGCACCCCCGTGCATCCCCCGTGCGGACCCCCGTGGATCTCCCCCGGAGTCCCCCGTGCCTCGCTCCCGCCGACGGTGCCGGCGGAAGGAGCGGTCAAGGGTCCGGTCCGTTCCGCCGCCCCGTGTCGGCGGTGCCGGAGCCGTGCCCCTCTTCCGTGCCCCCACTCTCCCGTCCGCGCAGGTCGGGGCCTATCCGCACGCCTACTCAAGTCGCTTCCTAGGTACATGTACTCAGCCGTGCGCGCTCCTGCCCAGGACGCGCCGCCCGCGGCCGGGGACGGCCGCGTCCGCGCCGGTGCCCCCGCCGCCGCCCCCGCCGCCGCCACCGGCGGCCGGGCCGCGGACCGGCACCCCTGACGGGACGGTCGCAGGCGGCCGATAAAGTCCCTGGCATGGCACGGATTGCGGTGATCGGCGCCGGGATGGGCGCCATGGCGGCTGCCGCCCGGCTGGCCGTCGCGGGCCACCGGGTGACGGTGTACGAGCGCGCGGCGACGTACGGCGGGGCGGTGGGGACCTTCGAGCGGGACGGTTTCGTCTTCGACACGGGCCCGGGTCTGCTCCCGCTGCCCGCGGTCTACCGCGACCTGTTCGTCAAGACGGGCAAGGAGCCCCTGGAGCGGTGCGTCGACCTCGTCCAGGTCGACCCGTCCGCGCACCACGTCTTCGCCGACGGCACCGAGGCCCCGCTGGCGAACGCCTCGCGCGCGGGCGTCGTCTCGGCCCTGGGCGCGGCGCTCGGCGCGGACGCGGGCGAGCGCTGGGGCGAGTTCCTGGTCCGCGCCCGTGAGACCTGGGACCGCACGCGCCGGCCGCTCCTGGAGGAGACGCTGTGGTCGAACTGGGACGTGCTCGCCGGGCGCGAGCCCTACCCGGCGGTGCGGCGGCGCCGGCTGCTGGTGACCCGTACGGCGGCCACCCTCGCCGAGGTCGGCGCCCTGGAGCTGGGCGACCCGCGGCTCGCGGCCCTGCTGGAGAGCCACGCGCTGGCGTACGGCCTGGACCCGCGCACCGCGCCCGCCTCGGCGGCCGTCCTGCCCTACATGGAGCACGCCTTCGGCACCTGGTACGTGAAGGGCGGGCTGCGGCGGCTGGCGCGCGCCGTGTACGAGCGGTGCCTGGCCCGCCGGGTCGAGTTCGTCTTCGGGGCGTCCGTGGAGCGGATCGTCGAGAAGGACGGCCGGGCGGCGGGCGTGGAGCTGGCCGAGGGCGCCTTTGGGGCCGCCGGCTCCGGGGGGCGGACCGTCGTGGACGCCGACTTCGTGGTCGCCGGCGTCGCGCCGGAGGTGCTGGACCGGCTGGGTCCCGCCGCCCTGCGCGGGGAGGGCGAGGTGCCCGCCCAGCGCGGGGGGACCAGCCGCCTGACGGTCCACCTGGCGCTGCGGGGTGCCCGCCCGGCGGGCACCCCGCACCGGACCGTGGTGCACGCGGCGGACCGCGACGCGGAGCTGGACGCGGTGTTCGGCGGCTCCTTCACGGCGGTGGCGGGGCCCACGGTCACCGTGCTGCGGCCCGACGACGCGGAGCTGGTCCCGGACGGCGGGCACGAGGCGGTCACGCTGACGGCGACGGTGCCCGCGGCGCACGGCGCCCCGGAGGAGGCGTCTCGGCGGTTCTTCGCCGAGCAGGCCCGGGAGATGATCCGGCACGCCGAGCGGGCCGTCCCCGGCCTGCGGGACCGCATGCTGTGGCACGAGGTCCGCACGCCCTGGGACGTCGCCGGGACCACCGGCGCACCGGGAGGGGCGGTCCCGGCACCGGCCCTGTCGGCCGCGCGGGGGCGGCTGCTGCACCCGGCCAACTCCACCCGCGTACCGGGGCTGTTCGCGGTCGGCGGCTGGGCGCACCCGGGCGGCGGCCTGCCGCACGCGGGCATGTCGGGCGCGCTGGTCGCCGGGCTGATCGTCGAGGGGCCGGACTTCCGCGGCTCGCAGTGACGGGCGCGGGTCCGCGGTGACGGGATGCGGGCTCGCTGTGGCAGGTGCGGGCTCGGCGGTGACGCGGGCGGCGCGTCCCGTGCGGGAGGCGCCCGGCCGGACCGGTCGCACGCCCCGGACCGGTCGCACGCCCCGGCCCGGCGCCCTCGCGTCCCCGGTGGTGCGCTGGGTGCCCTAGTACCGGTACTGCTGCCGGTCGTCGTAGGTGTGACCGTCCTGGTACGGGTACGGCTGCTCGGCGGGCAGCTCGCCGCCGTACTGGTCCTGGGCGCCGCGCTGCTGCGGCACCCACAGGCCGCCCGGCGGGGTCTCGCCGTAGCCCTCGGCCCCGGTGCCGTCGCCGTACTGGTCCTGGCCGTACCCCTGCTGCCCGTACCCCTGCTGCCCGTACTGCTGCTGCCCGGTGCCGTCGTAGGAGCCGCCGTCGTAGCCCTGGCCGCCCCCGTACGGGTCGGTGTAGCCCGCGTACTGCTGCTGCCCCGCGTCGTAGCCGTACTGCTGCTGGGGGTCGTAGCCGCCCGCGTAGCCGTCGTAGGCGTGGTCCCGGCCGTCGGACGGCCGGCCCGCCGGCGCGTAGGACGGGTCGGTGGCGGCGGCGTACGCGGCGTCGCTGTAGACGCCGTACTGGTTGGTGTCGTCGGGCATCGGCTGCGGCTCGTACACCGTCGTGGCCCCGGCCTCCGGGGAGGTGCGCTGCGCGGGGGCGAAGACGTTGTCGTCGTCGGCCGTCACGTCGTCGTGGCCGGGATCGTGGCGGTACGTTCCGGCGTCCGCCGCCCCCGGGTCGGAGACCTCCAGGCCGGAGACCTCCAGCGTCGGGTCCCGGCGGTCCCCGCCCCGGCGGCGCTTGCTGGGGGCGCCGCCGCCACGGCCGTTCTTGAGCGCCCAGCCGGTGGAGAAGCCGCGGCGGAAGGAGAGGGTGACGTAGGTCTGGCCGACGGCGAAGGCGGCCGCGCCCAGGCCGATGACCGGCACGGAGGGGATCAGCACGCCGACGACGACGCCGAGGAAGCCGACGAAGGCGAGCAGCCGCCAGCGCAGCCGCGCCTTGTACTGCAGCAGCACCTCGCCGAGCAGCCAGAGCGCGACGATGCCGAACGCGATGTACAGGACCGTCCAGCCCATGGCGCCCCTCTCCCTATGGCCGCTACGCAGTGTGTCGTACGACGATGCGACCGGTCTAGGTCTGCTGTGGTGTCTGCAGGCCCAGGTTCTCGTGAATTTCCAGTGTCGCAGTGGAGTTGTTGAGTGTGATGAAGTGCAGTCCGGGGACTCCCTCGGCCAGCAGCTTCGCACAGAACTCCGTGGCGAAGTCGATACCGAGGGAGCGTACAGCGGCCGGATCGTCCTTGGCTGTGAGCATCCGCTCCCCCAGCTGTGCGGGGAAGGCCGCGTTGCTCAGCCTGGGCAGCCGCTCCAGCATTCTGACACTGGTCACGGGCAGGATCTCGGGGATCACCGGGGTCTCGCACCCGGCCGCGGCCACCCGGTCGCGCAGCCTCAGGTACGCCTCCGGGTGGAAGAACATCTGCGTGATGGCGTAGTCGGCGCCGGCGCGGCACTTGTCGACGAAGTGCCGCACGTCGGCGTCCCAGTCCGAGGAGCGCGGGTGCATCTCGGGGAAGGCCGCGACGCCCACGCAGAAGTCGCCGGACTCCTTGATGAGGCGGACCAGTTCGGCCGCGTAGGTCAGGCCCTGCGGGTGGGCCACCCACTCGCCCATCGGGTCGCCCGGCGGGTCGCCGCGCACGGCGAGCATGTTGCGGATGCCGGCGTCGGCGTACTGGCCGATGATGTTGCGCAGCTCGGCGACGGAGTGGTCGACCGCCGTGAGGTGGGCGACCGGGGTGAGCGTCGTGTCCGCGACGATCTGCTGGGTCTCCTTGACCGTGCCGGCGCGCGTGGAGCCGCCCGCGCCGTAGGTGACGGAGACGAAGTCGGGGGCGACGGCCTCGACCCGGCGGAGGGCGTTCCACAGGTTCCGCTCGCCCTTGGGCGTCTTCGGCGCCGAGAACTCGAAGGAGTACGTCGTCTTGCCGCTCGCGAGCATGTCGCGCACGGTGCGTGCGCGGTCAGTCCTGGTGGAAGCAGTTCCTAGGGCCATACTCGCAGGTTAGCCAGGGCATGACGGTCCCCCAACCGCAAGCCGGTGATTTGTCGGACTTGCCGCTTTGTTGTCCACCCCTCGGACAGCGGGGCGGCACACGGGCCGCGCGGCGGCCGCGTGCGGGCCGCGCACCGACCGCGCGCAGGCCGTACGCGGCCCGCGCGTGGCGGCCGTGCACACGTGGCCGGCGGGCGGCCGTGCGCGCATCCGGCCGGGCCCGCGGGGGCCGGGCGCGGCCGCCGCTCAGACCTTGCGCAGGCGCTCGGCGAACTCCGCCGCCGCCGCGCCCGGGTCCTCGGCGTCCGTGATCGCCCGTACGACCACGACGCGGCGGGCGCCCGCCGCCAGCACCTCGTCGAGGTTGCCGAGGTCGATGCCGCCGATGGCGAACCAGGGGCGCCGCGTGCCCAGGGAGGCCGCGTACCGCACCAGGTCCAGGCCCGGCGCGGGGCGGCCCGGCTTGGTGGGGGTCGGCCAGCAGGGGCCCGTGCAGAAGTAGTCCACGCCGTCCTGGACCGCGGCGGCCGCGGCCTCCTCCTCGCTGTGCGTGGAGCGGCCGACGAGGACGTCCCCGCCGAGGATCGCGCGGGCGGCCGGCACGGGCAGGTCGCCCTGGCCGAGGTGGAGGACGTCGGAGGCGGCGGCGTGGGCGACGTCCGCCCGGTCGTTCACCGCGAGGAGCTTGCCGTGGCGGGCGCAGGCGTCGGCGAAGGTCCGCAGGTGCGTCAGCTCCTCGGCGGCCTCCATGCCCTTGTCGCGCAGCTGCACGATGTCGACGCCGTTCGCCAGGACCGCGTCCAGGAAGGCCGGGAGGTCCCCCTGGCGCCTGCGGGCGTCCGTGCACAGGTAGAGCCGGGCGTCGGCGAGCTGCGCGCGGGCGGTGGCTTCGGGCATCAGGGGTCCCCCGGACGGTCGGGCCCGGACGTGCGGACCGCGCGGCGGCGGGGGCCGGCCGCGCGGTCCGTACGCCGGACGGGCGGGTCGATCAGACGGCGAGCGCCTGGGCGCGGCGCTTCACCTCCGTGCCGCGATTCTCGCTCAGGGCCTGCGCCGGGGTGCCGGGCAGGGTCGGGTCGGCGGTGAAGAGCCACTCCAGCATCTCTTCGTCGGTGAAGCCGTCGTCCCGCAGGAGCGTCAGCAGGCCGGTCAGGCCCTTGACGACCTTGTCCCCGTCGATGAAGGCGGCGGGGACGTGCAGCGCCCGGTTCTCACCACGGCGTACGGCGATGAGCTGGCCCTCCTTGACCAGCTGCCGGACGCGGGTCACCTCGACGCCGAACTGTTCGGCGATGTCGGGGAGGGTGAGCCAGGCGGGGACGAGAGCATCGATCTTTGCGTCAATCTCGGTCACGGAATCAAGCCTGCCATCCCGCACCGACAGCGGGAAGCCGGGCGGGTCCGGGCGGGGGCCCCGGGGCACGGGGCACGGCCGCGACGGGCCGCCCCGGACGGCGCCGCGCGGACGGACGGGACCGCCCGCCGGACCGCGCCCCTGCGCGGGCCACGGCCCTCGGGCCGTCCCGTCCGTCCGTCGGCCGGCGGACGGCGGTTCTCAGGCCGTCGCCTTCTTCAGGGGGCGGGACGGGTCCGCCAGGGTCGCGGGGTTCATCGGGGTCGCCGACTCGATCAGTTTGCGGCCCTGGGCCAGGTCCCGGGGGCGGCCCACGGCGAGGACCGCGACCAGGCGGTTCTCGCGCAGCCAGCAGACCGACCAGGCGGGCCCGGCCGGGTCGCCGCGCCACACCGTCGCGTCGGCCGCGCCGTGGTGCCCGGCGTACTGCACGAAGCGGCCGAACTGCTCGGACCAGAAGTACGGCACCGGGTCGTACGGCGCGGGCGCCGCGCCCACGACGTCCGCGGCGACCGTGCGCGGGCCCTGGAGGGCGTTGTCCCAGTGGTGGACCAGCAGGCGCTCGCCGTAGCGGCGCGACGGGAAGGAGGCGCAGTCGCCGACCGCGTACACGTCGGGCGCGGAGGTGCGCAGGAACTCGTCCGCGAGCACCTCGCCGTGGACGCCCAGCCCGATCCCGGAACCGGCCAGCCAGCCGGTCGCGGGGCGCGCGCCGATGCCCACGACGACCGCGCCCGCGGGCACCCGGGTGCCGTCGTCGAGGACCACCGCGCCGGGCTCGACGCGCGCCACGCGCGCGTGGGTGCGCAACTCGGCCCCGCTGTCCGCGTACCAGGCGGCCATGGGGGCGGCCGCCTCGGCCGGGAGCGCTCCCGCCAGGGGGCGGTCGGCGGCCTCGACGACGGTCACCGCGCAGCCGGCCTCCCGCGCGGCCGTCGCGAACTCGGCGCCGATCCAGCCCGCGCCCACCACCACGACGTCGCGCTGCTCGGCGAGGACGGGCCGCAGCCGCTCCGCGTCGTCCAGGGTGCGCAGCAGGTGGACGCCGGGGACGCCCTCGGTGCCCGGCAGCCGGATCGCTTCGGCACCGGTCGCGACGACCAGCACGTCGTACGGCACGGGCCCGTCGGCGGTGTCCAGTTCGTGGTCGGCCGGGCGGACGCCGCTCGCCTCGCGGCCCAGCCGCAGGTCGACGCCCAGCGCCGCGAAGTCCACGTCGAGGGCCGCGCTCTCCGCCTTGCCGAGCAGGACGGCCTTGGACAGCGGCGGGCGGTCGTACGGCTGGTGCGGTTCCGCGCCCAGCACGGTCAGCTCACCGGTGAAGCCCTGCTCGCGCAGGGCGACCGCGGTCTGCGCCCCCGCCATGCCCGCGCCCACCACGACGGCGCGCCGGGCCGCCGCCCGGCCGGGTTCCTGCGTCTCTTCGGTCACCGGATCACCCTAGACAACCGCGGGCCGGTGGCGGAGCGGGCCCTCCGGTACCCGTCAGGCGCCGGTCCCCTCCTGCGGGCCCGGGGCGAGCTCCTCCACCACGCTCGTGCCGCTGCCCTCCTGCGACTCCCACTCCCACGTCTCCTCCAGGCGGATCCGGCCGTCGGCCGTCTCGCCGACGGCGGACACGCAGTGCCCGCTCGACGTGGTCCCGTCGTGCTTCAGCTGGACGTAGCGGAAGTCGAGCCGGTCGCCCTCCCTCGTGCCCACGAGGTGGCCGCGGACGACGTCGCCGCCCGCGTACTCGGCCCAGACCACGCCGTCCCGCTCGTGGTACGCGAACCGGGTGCGGGTCCCCACCTGACCGGGGGCCTGGTCCGCGACCGGGGCGAGGACGAGGCCGTCCAGGGACCTGCGGGACGGGGCGGTCATGGGGAGGCTCCCTTACTGGGCGGCGTGGCGGCGGGCTAGGGTGGCCACCGTAGAGCACTCGCGGGAGCCCGGACGCAGCGGGCTGAGAGGGAGGCTGGCGCGGCCTCCGACCGTACGAACCTGATCCGGGTCATGCCGGCGAAGGGAGGGGCTGGACGCCCATGTCGCGCACACCACCGGACACCTCCGACGTCCTCGTCGTGGGGGGCGGGATCATCGGCCTGGTCACGGCCTGGCGGGCCGCGCAGCGCGGTCTGGCGACCGCGCTCGTGGACCCCGCGCCCGGCGGCGGCGCCGCGCAGGTCGCGGCCGGCATGCTGGCCGCCGTCACGGAACTGCACTACGGCGAGCAGACGCTGCTCGGCCTCAACCTCGCCTCCGCGCGCCGCTACCCGGTCTTCGCCGCCGAGCTGGCCGAGGCGAGCGGCCGGGACCTCGGCTACCGCACGTGCGGCACGCTGACGGTCGCGCTCGACGCCGACGACCGCGCCCACCTGCGCGAGCTCCACGCCTTCCAGCGCGGTTCGGGGCTGGAGTCGGAGTGGCTGACGGGGCGCGAGTGCCGGCGTCTGGAGCCGATGCTGGCGCCCGGCGTGCGCGGCGGCCTCCGGGTGGACGGCGACCACCAGATCGACCCGCGGCGGCTGGCGGCCGCGCTGGTCGTGGCGTGCGAGCGCGCCGGGGTCGTGTTCCACCGCGGCTGGGCCGGGCGGCTCGTCGTCGAGCGGGGCCGGGCCGCCGGCGTCGTCACGGAGGAGGGCGCCGCGCTGGCCGCCGGGCAGGTGGTCCTCGCGGGCGGCAGCCTCAGCGGGAGGCTGGCCGGCGTCCCCGAGGAGGTGCTGCCGCCGGTGCGGCCCGTGAAGGGGCAGGTGCTGCGGCTGGCCGTGCCGCCCCGGTACGCGCCGTTCCTGAGCCGCACCGTGCGGGCCGTCGTCCGCGGCAGCCACGTCTACCTGGTGCCGCGCGAGAACGGCGAGCTGGTCGTCGGCGCCACCAGCGAGGAGCTGGGCTGGGACACCACGGTGACCGCGGGCGGCGTCTACGGGCTGCTGCGCGACGCCCACGAGCTGGTGCCCGGCATCACCGAGCTGCCGCTGACCGAGACCCGGGCCGGGCTGCGGCCGGGCTCCCCGGACAACGCTCCGCTGCTCGGCCCGACCGATCTGCCCGGACTGCTGCTGGCCACCGGGCACCACCGCAACGGCGTCCTGCTCACACCGGTCACCGGCGACGTCATGGCGCAGGTGCTCACCACCGGCGAACTCCCGGACGTGGCCCGCGCCTTCACCCCCCGCCGTTTCGGCACCGCGCCCGCGGAGCGGCCCGTACGCCCCGGGGAGCGGCCCGTACCCCCCGTCCCCCTCGCCGAGCAGCCCGCACGACACGGGGAGCAGCCCGTCCCCCTCGCCGAGCAGCCCGCACGGCACGGGGAGCCGTCCGCACGACTCGGGGAGCAGCCCGCATGACCGTCTCTTCCGCCACGATCTCCGTCTGCGTCAACGGCGAGCCGCGCCGGATCGCCCCGGGCACCGCCCTGGACGCGCTCGTCGCCACCCTCACCGCGGCGCCCTCCGGCGTGGCCGCCGCCCTCAACGAGACCGTCGTCCCGCGCGCGCAGTGGCCGTCGACCGCCCTGGCCGAGGGAGACCGCGTGGAAGTCCTCACCGCCGTCCAAGGAGGCTGAACACCATGGCCGACGACCCCTTCGTCCTCGGCGGCACGACCTACGCGTCCCGCCTGATCATGGGCACCGGCGGTGCCCCGAGCCTCGACGTCCTGGAGCGCTCGCTGGCCGCCTCGGGCACCGAGCTGACCACGGTCGCGATGCGGCGCGTGGACGCCTCCGTGCACGGCTCGGTCCTGTCCGTGCTGGAGAGGCTGGGCATCCGCGTCCTGCCGAACACCGCGGGCTGCTTCACCGCGGGCGAGGCCGTGCTGACCGCCCGCCTCGCACGCGAGGCCCTCGGCACGGACCTGGTCAAGCTGGAGGTCATCGCCGACGAGCGCACCCTGCTGCCCGACCCGGTCGAGCTGCTCGACGCCGCCGAGACCCTGGTCGACGACGGCTTCACGGTCCTGCCGTACACCAACGACGACCCGGTCCTCGCCCGGAAGCTGGAGGACGCCGGCTGTGCGGCGATCATGCCGCTCGGCTCCCCCATCGGCTCCGGGCTCGGCATCCGCAACCCGCACAACTTCCAGCTGATCGTGGAGAACGCGGGCGTGCCGGTGATCCTGGACGCGGGGGCCGGCACGGCGTCCGACGCGGCGCTCGCCATGGAGCTGGGGTGCGCCGGCGTGATGCTCGCCTCGGCGGTGACGCGGGCGCAGGAGCCGGTGCTGATGGCCGAGGGCATGCGGCACGCGGTGGAGGCGGGACGGCTGGCCTACCGGGCCGGGCGCATCCCGCGCCGCCACTTCGCCGAGGCGTCCTCGCCCACGGACGGCCTCGCGCGCCTGGACCCGGAGCGCCCCGCCTTCTGACCAGCGCCGTCACCGGGCCCGCCGGGCGCGGGCCCGGTGTCACAGGTCGGCTGCAGTACGGCAATGGTCGAACCGAAGCGGGTGGGGCCCGGGCGACGGCTCGTAGACTCACCTGCGTGGACACGACCCTTCATGACCCCCTGGTCGGGCAGGTGCTCGACGGCCGCTACCGCGTGGACGCGCGGATCGCGGTCGGCGGGATGGCCACGGTCTACCGGGCCGTGGACACCCGCCTCGACCGCGTGCTCGCGCTCAAGGTGATGCATCCGACGCTGGCCGCCGACGCCACCTTCGTCGACCGCTTCATCCGCGAGGCGAAGTCCGTGGCCCGGCTCGCGCACCCGAACGTGGTGGGCGTCTTCGACCAGGGCACGGACGGCTCGTACGTCTACCTCGCGATGGAGTACGTCGCCGGGTGCACGCTGCGCGACGTGCTGCGCGAGCGCGGGGCGCTGCAGCCGCGCGCGGCCCTGGACGTCCTGGAGCCGGTCCTCGCCGCGCTGGGCGCCGCGCATCGCGCCGGCTTCGTGCACCGCGACATGAAGCCCGAGAACGTCCTGATCGGCGACGACGGGCGGGTCAAGGTGGCCGACTTCGGCCTCGTGCGGGCCGTGGACACCGTCACGCACTCGACGGGGTCGGTCCTCGGCACCGTCTCGTACCTCGCGCCCGAGCAGATCGAGCACGGCACGGCCGACCCCCGGGTCGACGTCTACGCGTGCGGCATCGTCCTGTACGAGATGCTCACGGGCGACCGTCCGCACTCGGGCGACTCCCCCGCGCAGATCCTCTACAAGCACCTCCACGAGGACGTGCCGCCGCCCTCGGCCGTCGTCCCGGGCCTGGCCGGCGGGCTGGACGCCCTGGTCGCCACGGCGACGGCGCGCGACGCGGACGTACGGCCGCCCGACGCGGTGGCGCTGCTCGCGCTGGTGCGCCGGGCGCGCGCCGAGCTCTCCGCCGAGCAGCTGGACTCCGTGCCGCCGGGGGCCGTCGGCGACGGCCGGCACGACAACGCGGAGGACCGCACGAGCGTGCTCCCGCGCACGCCGGTGGTGCCGCGGCCGCTCCCCGTGGACGAGGGCGGCGAGGGTGCCGGGGCCGCAGGGGACGGGGTGCACCGCACGAGCGTCCTGGAGAGCCCGCCGCCCGCTCCCCCGCGGCGCACCGCGCGCCCGCGCCGCCGCGTGCTGGCGGTCGTGGCCGCCGTCCTGCTGGTGCTGGGGGTCGGCACGGGCGTCTGGTACATCAACTCCGGCCAGTTCACCGAGGTCCCGGCGCTGCTGTCGAAGACGGAGGCGCAGGCGAAGGAGCGGCTGGAGCAGGCCGGTCTGGGCGTCGGCGACGTCGAGGAGGCCTACAGCGACACGGTCGCGCGCGGCAAGGTCGTCAGCACCGACCCGGCGCCCGGCGAGCGGATACGCGACAACGACTCCGTGTCCCTGACGATCTCCAGGGGCCCGGAGACCGTGAAGGTGCCCGACGTGGGCGGCCGGCCGCTGGCCGAGGCGAAGTCCCTGCTGAAGGAGAGCGGCCTGGAGCCGGGCATGGTCACCCGCGCGTTCAGCGGGGAGGTGGCCGAGGGCAGGGTCGTGCGCACGGAGCCGGGCACCGGCACGGAGCGGCGGGCCGGCTCGGCCATCGCGCTGGTCGTGAGCAGGGGCGCGCCGGTGGAGGTGCCCGACGTCCTGGGCTCGGACCTGGACGGCGCGCGGGAGGCCCTGGAGGAGGACGGCCTGGAGGTGAAGGTCTCCACGCGGCAGGTCACCTCCGACGAGTACGGCAAGGGCGAGGTCGCGGAGCAGTCGCCGGCGCCCGGCGAGCAGGTGGCCGAGGGCGACACGGTGACGCTGACGCTCTCCAGGGGGCCCGAGACGGTCGAGGTCCCGGACGTCGTGGGCGACAGCGTCGACGACGCGAGGCGGGCGCTGGAGGAGGCGGGCTTCGAGGTCCGGGAGGACCGCGGGCTGCTGGGCCTCTTCGGCGACACGGTCAGAAGCCAGTCGGTGGAGGGCGGCGAGGAGGCCCCGAAGGGCTCCACCATCAAGATCACCATTCGCTGACCGGGGCCGCAGGGCGGCGCGGACGCCGGCGGTCCGTCGGTCCTCGGCGCCTTCGGCCCGCTCCGCCGTCCGGGTGGTCCGCGGCACGTGGGACCCTTGAGGGGTGAGCAAGCAGGTGTCGCGCAATCCCGTCGGCGGTCATGTGCCCGTCGCCGGCGGGCTCGCCTCGGTCGGGCTGTCGTACGCACGGGACCTCGGCGCCGAGGCGGTGCAGGTGTTCGTGGCCAACCCGCGCGGCTGGGCGACGCCGGCCGGCAACCCGCGGCAGGACGAGGAGTTCCGGGCCGCCTGCGCCGACGGGGGGATCCCCGCGTACGTCCACGCGCCCTATCTGATCAACTTCGGTTCGCACACCGAGGCCACCGTGGAGCGGTCGGTGGACTCGCTGCGGCACTCCCTGCGGCGCGCCCGGCAGATCGGCGCGCTGGGCGTCGTCGTCCACACGGGCTCGGCGACCGGCGGCCGGGAGCGCGCGGTCGCCCTGCGCCAGGTGCGCGAGCGCGTCCTGCCGCTCCTCGACGAGCTGACGCACGACGACGACCCGTACCTGCTGCTGGAGTCCACCGCGGGCCAGGGCTCCTCGCTCTGCTCGCGGACCTGGGACTTCGGCCCGTACTTCGAGGCGCTGGACGCCCACCCGAGGCTGGGCGTCTGCCTGGACACCTGCCACGTCTTCGCGGCCGGGCACGACCTGACCGGGCCGGCCGGGATGCATCAGACCCTGGACCTGCTGGTCGGCACGGTCGGCCCGGGACGGCTGAAGCTGGTCCACGCCAACGACTCCAAGGACGTCGTGGGCGCGCACAAGGACCGGCACGCCAACATCGGCGCGGGCCACATCGGCGAGGACCCGTTCCGCGCCCTGATGACCCATCCCGCCACCGAGGGCGTGCCGCTGGTCATCGAGACGCCCGGCGGCAAGGAGGGGCACGCCGCGGACGTGGAGCGCCTGAAGAAGCTGCGCGAGAGCCGCGAGGGCTGAGCGGGCCTCCGTCCGGGACGGGCCGCCGCCCCGGACGGGCTACAGCTCCGGACCGTCCCCCGGTTCCTCCTGGTAGGAGTAGCGCTGCTCGCGCCAGGGGTCGCCGATGTTGTGGTAGCCGCGCTCCTCCCAGAAGCCGCGCCGGTCCGCGGTCATGTACTCGACACCGCGCACCCATTTGGGCCCCTTCCAGGCGTACAGGTGCGGCACCACGAGGCGGAGCGGGAAGCCGTGCTCGGCGGTGAGCAGCTCGCCGTCCTTGTGGGTGGCGAAGATGGTGCGCTCGGCGGCGAAGTCGCTCAGCCGCAGGTTGGAGCTGAAGCCGTACTCGGCCCACACCATCACGTGGGTGACGGCGGGCGCGGGCGGCACGATCTCCAGGAGGGTCCGGGCCGGGACACCGCCCCATTCGGCCCCGAGCATGCTGTACTTCGTGACGCAGTGCAGGTCGGCGACGACCGTGGCGTACGGCAGGGCCGTGAACTCCTCGTGCGTCCAGCCGTGCTTCTCCTGGTCGGCCGTGGCGCCGAAGACCCGGAACTCCCACCGCTCGGGGCGGAACTTCGGTACGGGCCCGTAGTGGGTGACCGGCCAGCCCCTCTGGAGGCGCTGGCCCGGCGGAAGCTCCTGCTGTCCTGCTTCCCCAGATGCGCGATCCACCGGCTGACCCATGTCTCCATCCTGACAGACGGGAGCCGATGCGCCCGACCAGCCCTCCCCCGATTCGGGCAACTCCTACTAAGGAGGCACTTACTGGACGACCTGTCGCACCGATGCAATCATGCGGCGCAACCCACCGGTCCCTTCTGGAAGGAGCCTCTGCCATGCAGGGCGACCCCGAGGTCATCGAGTTCCTGAACGAGCAGCTGACCGCCGAGCTGACCGCGATCAACCAGTACTTCCTGCACTCCAAGCTGCAGGACCACAAGGGCTGGACGAGGCTCGCCAAGTACACCCGCGACGAGTCCTTCGACGAGATGCGGCACGCGGAGCTCCTGACCGACCGCATCCTGCTGCTGGACGGCCTGCCGAACTACCAGCGACTCTTCCACGTCCGGGTGGGCCAGACCGTCACCGAGATGTTCGAGGCCGACCGGCAGGTCGAGATCGAGGCGATCGACCGGCTGCGGCGCGGGATCCAGGTCATGCGCGCCAAGAACGACATCACGTCGGCGAACATCTTCGAGGCCATCCTCGCCGACGAGGAGCTGCACGTCGACTACCTGGAGACCCAGCTGGACCTGATCGAGAAACTGGGCGAGCCGCTCTACCTCTCGACGGTCATCGAGCAGAGCCAGCCCGACACCCCGAACCTCGGCTCCACCCACTAGCCCGCCCGGTGGACCGGACCCCGGTCCGGCCGGCTAGGCCGCGTCGGGCAGCGCCACGGGTGCGCCCTGCCGGTCCTCGCCCGTCCGCGCCGCCGCGGCACCCGTGAGAGCGGGCGCGCCCCGGTCGGCCGATTCCCGGCGCGGGCACGCGCCCCGGCCGAGCAGTGCCTGGATACGCCGTACGCAGCCACCGCAGTCCGTGCCCGCCTTGCAGGCCGAGGCGATCTGGCGGGGTGTGCAGGCGCCGGACTCGGCGTGCTTCCTCACCTGCTCCTCGGTCACACCGAAACAGCTGCAGACGAACACGGAGTCCACCTCCCGACGGGGAACGGTCTGCGGAGCACTCCCCGATTTGGTGAGGCAAACCTAACCTTACCCGTCACTGTGCACCCGCAAAAGCGCGAGGGGGCGCGGATCGCATGTGATCCGCGCCCCAGTACGCACTGTCGTGACGGGTGACCCGCTACTGGTCCCGGTACATCTCCGCCACCAGGAACGCCAGGTCCAGGGACTGGCTGCGGTTGAGCCGCGGGTCGCAGGCCGTCTCGTAGCGCTGGTGCAGGTCGTCGACGAAGATCTCGTCGCCGCCGCCCACGCACTCGGTGACGTCGTCGCCGGTCAGCTCGACGTGGATGCCGCCCGGGTGGGTGCCGAGCCCCTTGTGGACCTCGAAGAAGCCCTTGACCTCGTCGAGCACGTCGTCGAAGCGGCGGGTCTTGTGTCCGGAGGCCGCCTCGAAGGTGTTGCCGTGCATCGGGTCGGTCACCCAGGCCACGGTCGCGCCCGAGGCGGTGACCTTCTCGACCAGCTCGGGCAGCCGGTCGCGGACCTTGTCGGCGCCCATACGGACGATGAAGGTCAGCCGGCCCGGCTCGCGGTCCGGGTCGAGCCGCTCGATGTACTGCAGCGCCTCCTCGGCCGTCGTCGTCGGGCCGAGCTTGACGCCGATCGGGTTGCGGATCTTCGAGGCGAACTCGATGTGCGCCCCGTCCAGCTGCCGGGTGCGCTCACCGATCCACACCATGTGGCCGGAGACGTCGTACAGCTGCCCGGTGCGCGAGTCCACGCGGGTCAGCGCCGACTCGTAGTCGAGCAGCAGCGCCTCGTGGGAGGCGAAGAACTCGACGGTCTTGAACTCCTCCGGGTCGGTGCCGCAGGCCCGCATGAAGTTCAGCGCGTTGTCGATCTCGCGCGCCAGCTGCTCGTAGCGCTGGCCCGAGGGGGAGGACTTCACGAAGTCCTGGTTCCAGGCGTGCACCTGGCGCAGGTCGGCGTAGCCGCCGGTGGTGAAGGCGCGCACCAGGTTCAGCGTCGAGGCGGAGGCGTGGTACATCCGCTTCAGGCGCTCGGGGTCCGGGACGCGGGCCTCCTCGGTGAACTCGAAGCCGTTGACGGAGTCGCCGCGGTAGGTCGGCAGCGTCACGCCGTCGCGGGTCTCGGTCGGCTTGGAGCGCGGCTTGGAGTACTGGCCGGCGATGCGGCCCACCTTCACGACCGGCACGGAGGCCGCGTACGTGAGGACGGCACCCATCTGCAGCAGCGTCTTGAGCTTGTTGCGGATGTGGTCGGCGGAGACGGCATCGAAGGCCTCGGCGCAGTCGCCGCCCTGGAGCAGGAACGCCTCGCCCCTGGCGACGGCTCCCATCCGGGCGCGCAGCTGGTCGCACTCGCCCGCGAAGACGAGCGGCGGATACGACTCGAGGTCCGCGATCACATCGCGCAGAGCCTCGGCATCGGGGTACTCGGGCTGCTGCGCCGCGGGCAGGTTTCGCCAGGTGTTGCCAGCGCTCTCACTGGTCTTAGCGTTCACGGTCACGCGACAACCCTACGGGGTCGGCCGGGGCGCCCCTCCGTGTGCTCATCAATTGAGACACCGTCCGCTCATGATCCGTGTCACGCCGCGACCGGCATCGGGTAGGGTGACCGGCATGTACGCGCACTCGAACCGGAACTGGTGGTGGACCGCTCCTCCGGCGGCCCGCTGATCTGCGCGTACTGACAGGACTTCGCGAAGGCCGCCCCGAGGGGCGGCCTTCGGCGTCTCCGCCACCCGGCCGTTCCTCTCCCCGATCCCCTCGACGCGAGAAGGAACAGGACCGATGAACCTGCTCGACCTGCAGCACGACGACCGCCCCTTCGCCCTGCTGCGCCGCCGCACGCCCGGCCGCGACCACGACACCGTGGAGGTGCTGGTCGGACCCGTCGCCGAGTACGAGCGGCTGGCCGACATCCCCGACGGCCTGGCCCTCGTCCCCTTCCGCCAGCTGCGCGAGCGCGGCTTCGACGTGCGCGACGACGGCACGCCCCTGACCGTGCTGACGCCCGAGGAGACGTACGAGCTGCCGCTGGCCGACGCCCTCGACCAGCTCCCGGCGCACGACGTGCGGGTGGAGGACGGCGGCTTCGACGTCCCCGACGAGGAGTACGCGCAGATCGTCGGGCGGGTGCTGCGCGACGAGATCGGCCGGGGCGAGGGCGCGAACTTCGTGATCCGCCGGACCTACGAGGGCGTGGTCCCCGGCTTCGGGCGGGCCGACGCGCTGGCGCTCTTCCGCCGGCTGCTCGTCGGCGAGCGCGGCGCGTACTGGACCTTCGTCGTGCACACCGGAGGGGGAGAAGGGCCCGGAGGGCCTTCCCCGGAAGGGCGGGGGCGGGGGACGGGTGGGCGCGTGCTGGTGGGCGCCAGCCCGGAGGTGCACGTGCGGATGTCCGGCGGCACGGTCGTGATGAACCCGATCAGCGGGACCTACCGCTACCCGGCCGGCGGCCCGGACGCCGAGGGCCTGCTGGACTTCCTCGCCGACGGCAAGGAGACCGAGGAGCTGTCGATGGTCGTCGACGAGGAGCTCAAGATGATGTGCACGGTCGGCGACCGGGGCGGGGTCGTCGTCGGGCCGCGCCTGAGGGAGATGGCCCACCTCGCGCACACCGAGTACGAGCTGCGCGGCCGCTCCTCGCTGGACGTGCGGGCGGTGCTGAGGGAGACCATGTTCGCCGCGACCGTCACGGGCTCGCCGGTGCAGAACGCCTGCCGCGTCATCGAGCGGTACGAGCCCGGCGGGCGCGGCTACTACGCGGGCGCCCTCGCGCTGGTCGGGCGCGACGACGGCGGCGCCCAGACGCTGGACTCCCCCATCCTGATCCGCACCGCCGACATCGCCGCCGACGGGCGGCTGCGGGTGCCGGTCGGGGCGACCCTGGTGCGCGGCTCGGACCCGCACGGCGAGGTGGCGGAGACGCACGCGAAGGCCGCCGGGGTGCTGGCCGCGCTGGGGGTGCGGCCGGGCCGCCCGCGCGAGGAGGCGCACCGGCCCGTCCTCGCGGACGACCCGCGGGTGCGGGCCGCCCTCGACGGGCGGCGCGCCGCGCTCGCGCCGTTCTGGCTGCGGATGCAGGAGCGCTCGGCCGCCCTGGAGGGGCACGCCCTGGTCGTGGACGGCGAGGACACCTTCACGGCGATGCTCGCGCACCTGCTGCGCTCGTCGGGCCTTCAGGTGACGGTGCGCCGCTTCGACGAGCCGGGGCTGCGCGAGGCCGCGCTCGCCCACGAGGGCCCGCTGGTCCTGGGCCCCGGCCCCGGCGACCCCGCGGACACCGCCGACCCGAAGATGGCGTTCCTGCGCGCCCTGACCGCCGACGTGATCCACTCCCGGGTGCGGTCCCGCACGCCCGGCGCGGCCCCCGCGCACCGGCACGGCGTGCTCGGCGTCTGCCTGGGCCACGAGCTGATCGCGGCCGAGCTGGGCCTGGACGTCGTCCGCAAGCGGGTCCCGTACCAGGGCGCGCAGTGCGCGGTCGACCTGTTCGGGCGGACCGAGACGGTCGGCTTCTACAACAGCTTCGTGGCGCGCTGCGACGACGAGGCCGCCGCGGAGCTGGCGGCGCACGGGGTGGAGGTCAGCCGGGACGCCCGCACGGGCGAGGTGCACGCGCTGCGCGGGCCGGGCTTCGCGGGCGTGCAGTTCCACCCGGAGTCGGTGCTGTCGCTGCGCGGGGCCGGCATCGTGCGCGAGCTGCTGGGTCGGCTGCGGACGAGCGCGGGCACCAGCACGTTCCCCGAGCGGCGGCCCGCGAGGTAGTCCACGACGGTGCCCGCGGTGGTCCCGGCGATCTGCCCGGCGGCGTCCACCGTGTAGTACGCCTGGTGGAACGTGACCAGCACGTTCGGGAAGGTGACGAGGCGGGCGAGGGTGTCGTCGTCGATGCCCCGCGGGGACCGGTCCTGGAGGAAGAGCCCGGCCTCCGCCTCGTACACGTCCAGGCCGACGCCCGTGAAGCGGCCCTCGCGCAGCTCGGCGACGAGGGCCCGGGTACGGCCGCGATGGGCGCGGTGTCCCCGTCCGGGGAGACGTCCAGGCACCGCACGTCGTGCCGGTGCGCGGCGAAGGTCTTCTCGGTCAGCGGCTTCTCGTCGGCCTGCACGCCGAACGCGAGGATCTCCACGGTTTCTCCCGTCTGCGGTGGTCACCGCCGAATGCAGGGCGGCGGCCACCGCGGCGCCGGGCGGGCCGCAAAGCGCCGGCCGGTATCAGCCGAAGAACACCCCGACCTCCTGGTACAGGCGCGGGTCCACCGTCTTCAGCCGGGCCGTGGCCTCCCCGATCGGCACCCGCACGATGTCGGTGCCGCGCAGCGCGACCATCTTCCCGAAGTCGCCGTCGCGCACGGCGTCGATCGCGTGCAGCCCGAAGCGGGTGGCGAGCCAGCGGTCGAAGGCGCTCGGGGTGCCGCCGCGCTGGACGTGGCCGAGAACGGTCGTGCGGGCCTCCTTGCCGGTGCGCTTCTCGATCTGCTTGGCCAGCCACTCGCCCACCCCGGACAGCCGCACGTGCCCGAAGGAGTCCAGCGACTCGTCCTTGAGCACCATCTCGCCGTCCCTGGGCGTCGCGCCCTCGGCGACGACCACGATGGGGGCGTAGCTGGCGCGGAAGCGGGAGGTCACCCAGGCGCAGACCTGGTCGAGGTCGAAGCGCTGCTCGGGGATGAGGATGACGTTCGCGCCGCCCGCGAGCCCGGAGTGCAGGGCGATCCAGCCCGCGTGCCGGCCCATGACCTCCACGACGAGCACCCGCATGTGCGACTCGGCCGTGGTGTGCAGGCGGTCGATCGCCTCGGTGGCGATGTTGACGGCCGTGTCGAAGCCGAAGGTGTAGTCGGTGGCGGACAGGTCGTTGTCGATGGTCTTGGGCACGCCGACGACGGGCACGCCGTACTCGTCGCTGAGGCGCGCGGCGACGCCCAGGGTGTCCTCCCCGCCGATCGCGATCAGGGAGTCGACCTCGCACTTGGCGAGGTTGTCCTTGATCCGGCGGATGCCGTTCTCCAGTTTGAGGGGGTTGGTGCGCGAGGAGCCGAGGATGGTGCCGCCGCGCGGCAGGATGCCGCGGACGGCCGGGATGTCGAGCCGTACGGCGTCGCCCTCCAGCGGCCCCCGCCAGCCGTCCCGGAAGCCGGTGAATTCGTAGCCGTACTCCTGTACGCCCTTGCGGACGACGCCCCGGATGACGGCGTTGAGCCCGGGGCAGTCGCCGCCTCCGGTCAGTACTCCGACCCGCATGGAAATGTCCCTTCGCCGGGGGTGCCTGGTGAAGGGACACGCTAATAGTGATCCACGTCACTCCGGGATGGTGCGGAGCGTCAATTACGGTACGGACGGGCGCAGTTGACTGCCGCACCATCACCCGAAGGCGGGTACGCGCCCCCGCCCTTGACGTCCGGGTCCCGGCGGCCGCGGGAGCCGCCCCCGGCCCGCGCGGATCACTCGTCGTCCAGTCCGCGCTCGATCGCGTACCGGACCAGCTCCACGCGGTTGTGCAGCTGGAGCTTGCCGAGGGTGTTCTGCACGTGGTTCTGCACGGTGCGGTGGGAGATGACCAGGCGCTCGGCGATCTGCTTGTAGCTCAGGCCCTTGGCGACCAGCCGCAGCACCTCGGTCTCGCGCTCGGTGAGCCGCGGGGCCCCCGGCTCGTCGGCGCCCGCGGCGGGCGCGGGCTCGGAGGCCAGGCGCCGGTACTCGCCGAGGACCAGGCCCGCGAGGCCCGGCGTGAAGACGGGGTCGCCCACCGCCGTACGGCCCACCGCGTCGATCAGCTCCTCCGTGGAGGCGGACTTCACCAGGTAGCCGGTGGCGCCCGACTTCACGGCCTCCAGGACGTCGGCGTGCTCGCCGCTGGCCGACAGGACGAGGACGCGCAGCCTCGGGTCGGCGCCGACGAGTTCCTTGCAGACCTGGACGCCGGGCTTGACGGGCAGGTTGAGGTCGAGCACCAGGACGTCCGGGGCGGCCGCCCCGGCCCGGCGGACCGCCTGCTCGCCGTCGCCCGCCGTGGCCACCACGTCGAAGCCCGCCTCGCCCAGGTCGCGGGCGACGGCGTCGCGCCACATCGGGTGGTCGTCGACCACCATCACCCTGATCGTGTCCCGCGGCCGCTCGTCCGTGGTCTCCGCCGTCCCTGTCATCGCTGCTCCGCCTTCCCCCGTGGGACCTTCAGTTCGACTTCCGTGCCCTGGCCCGGGACCGAGACCAGCTCGGCCGTGCCCCCGATGTCGCGCAGCCGGCCGCGGATGGACAGGGCCACCCCCAGGCGCCCCTCGCCCTCGGCCTGGGCGAGCCGCCCCTCGGGGATGCCCGGCCCGTCGTCGCGCACGGTCACGATCACCTCGTCCGGCTCGTCCTCGACCAATATCCAGGCGCGCGCACCGTCCCCCGCGTGCCGGTGGACATTGTCCAGGGCGGCGCCGACGGCCGCGGCCAGTTCCCGCGCGGCGACGGGCGCGAGCAGGACGGGTGCGCCGGGCTCGGACAGGGTCACGCGGGCCGTGGCGTACGCGGCGAGCAGCGGGCGCAGGTCGGCCTCGCCCGCCCCGCCGGACGCGCCGTCCGCCCCGCCGGGCGCGCCGTCCGCACGCGCCGCGGGCGGCCGGGAGGCGTCCTCGGGCGCCGGGGACGCGGGTGCCAGGCCGCCGGTGACGAGCGTGCGCAGCGCCACCTCCTGCTCGCCGGCCATCCGGCCCAGTTCGGCCGCCTCGCCGCCGATCGCGGTGCCGCGCCGCTGCACCATGGCCAGCACCTGCAGCACGCTGTCGTGGATGTCCCGGGCCAGCCGCTCCCGCTCGCGGGTCGCGGCCTCGATCTCCAGGGCGCGGGCGAGGGTGCGCTCGGAGGCGCGGGCGACCTCGACGACGTAGCCGATGGCGATGGCGGCGACCCAGACCAGCAGGACGTTGTGGACGGTGTCCTGGCTGGCGGCGCCGCGCTGCACGAGGTTGGCGACGCCGACGAGCGCGGAGGCGAAGGCCGCCCAGCGCCAGCCGCCCTTGATCGCGAACGCCAGGACGGAGCCCGCGGTCCATATCGACGGCAGGGTCGGGCCGCCCGCGACGATCCGGTCGTGGGCGTCCGCGACCGGCGTGAGCAGGATGCCGGTGAGGGCGACGGACAGGTCCACGGCGAGGAACCACCGGGTGCAGCTCGCCGCGTTCGCGACCTTCGGCAGCGTCGCGAGCGTCCAGGGCACCAGCACCGCGTAGTAGGCGACGGCCACTTCGGGCCGCGGGAACGCGTCGTGCTGGGCGACGAAGAGCCCGACGGCGTAGACCATCGTCAGGACCCGGTACGCGGTGAGCGCACGCCACAGCGGCTGCTCGACCGACATCCTCATGACTTTTCCGCGCTCGGCCATGTCCCCCACCCCCGCCGCGACGGACGCCCCGGAACCGGGCCGTCCTCCTGCGGCCTACCGCTTCGCGTCCCCGGCCGCGTCCCCGCGGCCCGGTCCGCCTTCCCCGTGCGCCCGCTCGTCCGTGCCGCCGTCCGGCGCGCCGCCCGGCTCGTCGTCCGGCTTCTCCCCGGGCCCGTCCTGCCGCCGGACCTGCTCGGCCCGCTCCTCGGCCTGCTTCCGCTCCGGCCCGGCCTGCTTGTGGGCCTGCTTCTCGGCCTTGGCCGCCTCCGCGATCTGCCGCTTGGCGGCGGTCGCGTACATGTCGACGTACTCCTGGCCGGAGAGCTTCATGATCTCGTACATGACCTCGTCGGTCACCGCGCGCAGCACGAAACGGTCGTGCTCCATACCGTGGTACCGGCTGAAGTCCAGCGGCCTGCCGATCCGGATGCCGGGCCGCATCAGCTTCGGGACGACCTTGCCCGGCGGCTGGATCTTCTCCGTGTCGATCATCGCCACGGGGATGACGGGCGCGCCGGTGGCGAGCGCCACGCGGGCGAGGCCGCCGGGCTTGCCGCGGTACAGGCGCCCGTCGGGCGAGCGCGTGCCCTCGGGATAGATACCGAACAGCTCGCCGCGCTCCAGGACCTCGATACCGCTCCTGATCGCGGCCTCGCCGGCGCCGCGCGCGCCGGAGCGGTCCACCGGCAGCTGGCCGACGCCCTTGAAGAAGGCGGCGGTCAGGCGCCCCTTGACGCCGGGCGTCGTGAAGTACTCGGCCTTGGCGATGAACGTGACCTTGCGGTCCAGGACCGCGGGCAGGAAGAAGGAGTCCGAGAACGACAGGTGGTTGCTCGCCAGGACGGCGGGGCCCTCGGCGGGCACGTTCTCGAGGCCTTCCACCCAGGGCCGGAAGGCGAGCTTCAGCGGTCCTCCGATGGAAAACTTCATTGCGCCGTAGATCAAACCGAGTGCCTCCTGTGTCTGTGGATCAGACCTTAACCCGGAGCGTCACCGAACGGGGCCGTCGACCCTGGTCGGTGTCAGTGCGGTCGCGTACCGTGAAGCGTGAAGCACGGCCCGGTCCCGCGGGGCCGTACCGTCCGGTCCCGTCCGCGCCCGGGCGCCGGTGCCCGTCACCGTCCTCCGGTCCCGTCCGCGTCCCCCGTGTTCCGCCGCGTCCCGTTCCTCCCTCTCACGAACAGGAGACCGAAGGTGCCGGTCCTCCCCGGAGCCGAGCCGTACCGCCACGAGGGCGGGGAGGTCGGCGTCCTCCTCTGTCACGGTTTCACCGGTTCCCCGCAGTCGCTGCGCCCCTGGGCGGAGTACCTCGCCGCGCGCGACCTGACCGTCTCGCTCCCGCTGCTGCCCGGACACGGCACCCGCTGGGAGGACATGCAGGTCACCGGCTGGCAGGACTGGTACGCGGAGGTGGACCGCGAGCTGCGCTCCCTGCGCGAGCGGTGCTCCCGGGTCTTCGTGTGCGGTCTGTCCATGGGTGGCGCGCTGGCGTTGCGACTCGCCGCCCGGCACGGGGACGCGGTCGCGGGCGTGGTCGTCGTCAACCCGGCGAACAGGGTGCACGGCCTGTCGGCGTACGCCCTGCCGCTGCTGCGCCACGTGGTGCGCACGACCAGGGGCCTGACCGACGACATCGCGAAGGAGGGCGCCACCGAGCTCGGTTACGACCGGGTGCCCCTGCACGCGGCCCACTCGCTGCGGTCCTTCCTGCGGCTGGTCGACGCCGAGCTGCCGCAGGTGACGCAGCCGCTCCTGCTGCTGCGCAGCCCCCAGGACCACGTGGTGCCGCCCGTCGACGCGGCCCGCGTCCTCGGCCGGGTGTCGTCCACGGACGTGACGGAGGTGCTGCTGGAACACAGCTACCACGTCGCGACGTTGGACCACGACGCGGACCGGATCTTCGAGGAGAGCCACTCGTTCATCGGCCGGCTCGCACCCGGCGCCGGCGAGGGGGCCGTCGCGGAGCAGGTGGGGCAGCAGGAAGGGACGGGCTCCGGTGGCTGAGTACGACGCGGACCGCGAAGGACGCGAGGAGCGCGAGGACCGGGAGAAGCACGAGGACCGGGAGGACCGGGAGAAGCACGCCGGGGGCGAGGAGGACGGCGCGCAAAAGGAGCGGGACGGCGGCCGGGACGACGCGCGGGAGGCGCCGTTCGACGAGGACGCCGCGTGGGCCGCGATCGTCGCGGGCTACGGCGAGGAGCCGGCGGACCCGCCCGGCACCAGGCCCTTCAGACCCGTCGAGAACCTGTTCCTGCCGGAGCCGGAGACCGGCGCCGGGCCGGGCGGGTCCGACCGGCCCGGCAGTCCGGGCGGCTCCGGCGACCCGGGGGGCGGCGCCCGGAAGGACGGGGACGGGGAGGACCGCGGGAGCGGTCCGGGTCCCCGGGACGGCGGCGAGGACGAGCCGCCGGTGGCCGTGAGACCCCTGGGCTCCTCGGTGGCCTTCGCACCGGGCGTGCGCAGCGGCCCGCGCGACTACGAGGCGCCGGACGCCGACGCGGACGACGAGGACCACTTCGTGCCGCCGGAGCCGCCTCCGCTGCCCGAGGCGGACGCGACGGTCAAGTTCGCCTGGCTCGCGGTCGTCGGCGGCCCGGTCCTGCTGCTGCTCGCCGTGCTGCTCGGCTGGGACATGACCTGGTGGCTGACCACGCTCGGCATCGGCGGCTTCCTGGGCGGCTTCGCGACGCTGGTGATGCGGATGAACCCCGGCGACGAGGACGACGACGACCCCGGCCGCGGCGCGGTGGTCTGACCCGGGCGCGCCGCCCGCCGGCACGGCCCGCCTTCCGTACGGTCCTGGCTTCCGTCGCGGTCCCGCCCGTCCTCACCGGGCGGGGTCAGGCGGCCGGGACCCGGAGGTCGGCGAGGACGGGCAGGTGGTCCGTGGCCGCCCGCAGGTCCGCCTCCGTGACCCCCGGGTGGCCGAGCGGGACGCCGCAGCCGAGGACCTCCACGCCCGCCGTGGCGAAGACGGAGTCGATGCGCTGGTACGGGCCGGTGGCCGCGTAGGTGTGCTCGCCGCCCCGGGGCGCGACCGCCCAGCCGTCCTGGAGGTGGGAGGCCAGGCGCCGGAAGGTGCGCCCCTCGGGCCGTTCGTTGAGGTCGCCGCCGGCGACGGCGTGCGGGACGCCGAGCCCGGCGAGCCGGTCCAGGAGCATGCCGCCCTGCTCGTACCGCTCGTCCCGCTGGAGCGAGAGGTGGCAGCTCAGCACGCCGAGGCGGGCGCCGCCGAAGCGGACGACCGCGGTGGCGAGGCCGCGCCGGTGCAGGCCCGGGGTGAGCGGCAGCAGGACGTCCTCGGTGCGTTCGACGGTGGCCCGCAGCGAGCAGAGCAGCGCGGGGCCCGCGGCGGTGCCGCCGCCCGACAGGGTCACCAGCCCCGACGCGGCCGCGAGCCGGGCCAGCTTCTTGCGCCAGCGGAAGAACCGCGGCGCCTCCTGCAGCAGGACCAGGTCGGGCGCGCACGCGGCGATCACCCGGGCGAGCGCGGCGGTGTCGTCCTGCATCGAGCGGATGTTGTAGCTCAGCACCCGGACGACGGCCGAACCGTCCGGCTCCGTGCGGGAGTTGGGCAGGGTGAACGGCGTGGAACTGGTCGGCATGCCGATCAAGATACGCCTCGGGCGGTCCGCCGCCGGGGAGCGGCGGGGCACGGAAGCGGCACGGCGCCCTCCCGCGGACGGTGCCGGTACCGGCACGGGCGTGCCCGGGCGGACCCCCGGACCAGAGGTGCCGGACGGGTCCCCGGCGTGCGCGTGCCGGTCAGGTCCCCGGGTCAGACGTGCCGGTCAGGTCCCCGGGACGGGCCTGCCGGGCGGGGTCCCTGAACGGCGAGCGCCCGCCCTCCCCGGAGGGAGCGGCGGGCGTCGTCGTGCGGGCGTCGCCGGGGACGCCCGTGTCACATGATCGGGTCGGGCTCCCGGGCCAGGTCGGCCGCGCCCACGAGGCCCGCGTCGTTGCCGAGCTGGGCGGCGATCACGTCGGCCACCGGCCGCCAGTTGCCGCCGACGAGCCAGCGCTTGTACGACTTGCGGATCGGGTCGAGGACCAGCTCGCCCTCGTCCGAGAGGCCGCCGCCGACGATGAACGCGGACGGGTCGAACAGCGAGGCCAGGTCGGCCAGGCCGGCGCCCGCCCAGCGGGCCAGCTCGCGGTAGGAGTCGACCGCCACCGGGTCGCCCTGCCGAGCGGCCACCGAGATGTGCTTGCCCTCGATGCCGTCGGGGGTGCCGTCGCCCAGCGCGAGCAGGGTCTCGGCGCGCTCGGGCGTGGCGTTCGCCCGCTGCTTGGCGTAGCGGACGAGGGCGCGGCCCGAGGCGTACTGCTCCCAGCAGCCCTGCGAGCCGCAGCCGCACAGCAGGCCGTCCGGCACCATCCGGATGTGGCCGAACTCGGCGGCGACGCCGAAGTGGCCGCGGCGCAGCTTGTTGCCGATGATGATGCCGCCGCCCAGGCCGGTGCCGAGCGTGATGCAGATGACGTTGCGGTGGCCCTTGCCCGCGCCGAACTTGTACTCGCCCCAGGCCGCCGCGTTCGCGTCGTTCTCCACGACGACGGGCAGGCCGACGCGCCCCTCCACCTCGGCCTTGAGCGGCTCCTGGCGCCAGTCGATGTTGGGCGCGAAGTAGACGGTGGAGCGCTGCCGGTTGACGTAGCCGGCGGCGCCGATGCCCACGCCGACGATCTCGTGCCCCGCCCTGGCGCCCTCCACGGCGGAGGCGATGGCGTCCACGATGGCTTCCGGCGTCGTGGGAGTCGGCACCTTGAAGGTCGAGAGGATGTTGCCTTCCTCGTCGACCACGCCGGCCGCGATCTTCGTGCCGCCGATGTCGACGCCGATGGTGAGTCCCATGAATCCCTCAGTTTCGGTCGAGCCCCGCTACGGCCAACCGTACCCGAGGGGCCTCAGTCCAGGTCGATGTGTTCCCCGGGTCCGGGCTCCTCGCCGCGGCCCCGGGTGCGGTCGGGACCACGGGTCCAGCGCCGTTCCTGCGCCTCCACGGCGGAGCGGTAGGCGGCGAGCAGCTCGGAGCCGGCCGCCGCCAGGTGGTCGAAGACCTCGGGATTGCGTTCGACGACGGGCTCGACGGCGGCTTTGGCCTGCCGCACCACCTGGTTCACCAGCTGCTGGGCGCCCCCCTGGGCGACCGCTCCGAACAGCGGGGACTGCAGGCCGGCGAGCTTGTCCGCGACCGCGTCGACGAGCTTGCGCAGCTCCTCGGCGGCCGAGCCGGGGGGCGGCCCGTACTCCGCCCGGCGGCGGGCCTTCTCCGCCTCCAGGTCCTCCGCGCACGCCTTCGCCCAGGCGTCGGCGTCGGCCTCGGTGGCACGCACCTCGTCGGCCGCCCCGTGCGCGGGCCCGGACGGGGGGTGCTCTTCGCTCATGGCGGACTCCAAGCGTCGGCGCTGTCCCTTCCGACGTTACCCGAACGGGCGTAAACCGTTCACCGCCCGCGCACTCCCCGATCGGGACCGGCCACGCCGCCGGGCGGCGCGGGCGACGGCGGACGGCCGCGGGACCGGCGGGTGCCGGCCGGGCGGCCGTCCCCGCGCGGCGCGCTCACCGCTCCCGCGGCCACAGCTCCGGGTCGGGCGCGAAGCGGACGGTCAGCTCGCCCTCGCGCAGGGCCGCGCCGTCGACGGTGCAGCGGCGCAGCACGGACGGCAGCGGCACGACGCGGCGGAAGCGGCCCGCGGCGACGACGAGTTCGTCCCCGCGGCGGACGAGCTCGACCTCCCCGCGCACCGCGCCGGGCAGGGGTATGTGCCAGACCAGGACGCCGTCGTCGGCGAGCCGGTCGCGCACGGGCCAGCGGACGGGCCCGGGGGCGTCGCCGGCGCCGGGCACGGCGAGCGCGGCGAGGTCGTCGGCGCCGCGCGGGTCGCGCCCGAGGTGCGCCACCACGTCCACCACGTCCACCTCGCTCGCCGCGCGCCACTCGTCCACGGCCTTGCGCTGCTGGGCGGCGAGCCCGGCGAGCCGGGCGTCGGCCGGATCGTCGGGCAGGACGCGGTTGGCGATCACGCCCTCGACGCGCAGTCCGCGCAGCGCGCACCCGGTCACGGCGTCGCGCACCGCGTCGAGGCCCGCCGGTCCGGGCTCCGCGACGAGCCGCACGGTCGTCCCCGGGTCGTTCACGACGGCCTCGGCGGCGGCCAGCTCCAGGTCCCAGCGGGCGGCCGTCTCGTACAGCCGCTCGGCCGGCATGGGAACGCCCGCGAGCCGGCCGAGGACGGGGCGCAGGGCGCGGGCCGCCTGCCGTTCGGGCGGCAGCAGCCGGCGCAGGTAGCGGCGCAGTTCCTCGGGGAGCGCGAGGAGGGCGAGGGCCTGCGCGGCCGGCGGGAGGTCGAGCACGAGCAGGTCGTACGCGTCCGCCGTCGCCGCCTCGCGCAGGGCGCGCAGCAGGGACAGCTCCCCGGCGCCCGGGAGCGGGGTCAGCTCCTCGTCCTCCAGGCGGGCGGAGCCGAGCAGGTCGAGGGCGGTGGCCGCGCGGTCCTGCAGGGAGAGGAGGGCCGCGCGGAAGTCCGCGTCGGGGTCCGGGCGCAGGGCGGTCAGGCCGGGGGCGGCCGTGACGGGCTCCGGGCCCGTGCGCACGCCGAGGGCCGCGCCCAGCGTGTCGGTGCGGTCGGCGCCCAGTACGAGCGTGCGGGCGCCCTCGCGGGCGGCGGCGAGCGCGGTGGCCGCGGCGACCGTGGTGCGGCCGCTGCCGCCGGGCCCGGTGATCAGGATGGTGCGCATGGGGCTGAACGCTACCCGCGCCGCCCGCCCGCTCCGGATCACGGCCGCTGCACCGGTCCGGGCTGCGGGGCGGCTTCCCCCGGCCCCCGCCCGGCTCCGGCCCGGCCCACGGGCGACGGACGGGTCACGGGCACGCCGGGCGGCCCGGAGCGGCCCACGAACGACAGGCGACGGACACGACAGGCGGCCCGGCCCACGGGCGACGGGCACGCCGGGCGGCCCCGACCGGCCCACGAACGACAGGCGGCCCGGACCGGCCCACGCGCGACGTAACGGCGGGCGGCCCGGACCGGCCCACGCGCGACGTAACGGCGGGCGGCCCGGTCCGGTTCACGGAGCACGGCGGTCCGGGCCGGCCCGCGTACGGACCGGGCCGGCGGCCGGGCACGGGTGCCGCGGTGGCCGGGCACGGGTCCCGAGGGGGCCGGTCCCTCAAGCGGCCGGGCGCGCGTCCGACCGCCCCCGGGGCACGGGCCCGGCGGGCCCCGGAAGCCGGCGGCCGGCGCCGGGGAGCGTCGGCCGCCCGCCCCGCCGTCGGGCCGGTGCTACTTCTCGCCCGACTCCACGCGCTTCTTCAGGCCCGCCAGGGCGCGGTCGATGATGACCTTCTCCGCCTTGCGCTTGATCATCCCGAGCATGGGGATCTTGACGTCGACGGTCAGCCGGTAGGTGACCTCCGTGACGCCGTCGCCCGCGGGGCGCAGCAGGTAGGAGCCGTCGAGCGAGCGCAGCATCTGGGACTTCACCAGGGTCCACGACACCTCGTGGTCGCCGGTCCAGGTGTACGCGAGGGTCTGGTCGTCCTTGATGGCGCCCGCGTCCATGACGAGGCGCACCTGCTCGGCGCGGCCCCGGTCGTCGGTGGCGAGCACCTCCGCCTCCTTCACCTCTCCCGTCCAGTCCGGGTAGCGGGCGAAGTCGGCGATCACTCCCATGACGTCGGCCGGCGCCGCCTCGATCGTGATGCTCGAGCTGGTGTGTTCCGCCATCGCCGTGGCTCCTCCAGGTGCGGTCCGGTGAAGAGGGGCGCTGTCCGCGTGACCCGCACGTTCGCGGTGCACGGACCCGCGCGTGTGTATGCAGCGTGAAGGCTACCGCGCGGCGCCCCGCCGACGGCCCCCGCCCCGGAGCCCGGTGCCCCGCCGCGCGCCCCCGGTGGCCGGAAGCCGCCGGGGCGCCCGGGGTGCACGGGCCCCGGCACCGCCGCCGCCCCCGCCCGCCGGTCCACCGGTCCGGCCGGCCGGTCCACCGCCCCCGCCCACCGGTCCACCGGTCCGACCTGCCGGTCCGCCGGTTCAGCGCGCCGGTGTCCCGGTCCGCCCGCCGGCCCGCCGGCCGGGCCGCCCGGGCGTCACCACTCCAGCACCCACGGCTTCCCCGTCCTGGCGAAGTGCCCCACGTTGACGCACTCGGTCGCCCCGATCCGCATGCGCCGCGCCAGCGGCTGGTGCACGTGCCCGAAGAGGGAGTAGCGCGGACGGGTCCGCCGGATGGCGTCCAGCAGGGCGCGGCTGCCCCGCTCGAAGCGGCGCGCCACCGTGTCGTACACGAGCTCCGGCACCTCGGGCGGGATGTGCGTGCACAGCACGTCCACCTCGCCGACGGCCTCGATCTTGGCCGCGTACTCCTCGTCGCCGATCTCGAAGGGCGTCCTCATCGGGGTGCGCAGGCCGCCGCCGACGAAGCCGAAGACCCGGCCGCCGATCTCGACCCGCTCGCCGTCCAGCACGGTCGTACCGGGTCCGGCGTACTCCGGCCACAGGGCCGGCATGTCGACGTTGCCGTACGTGGCGTACGTCGGCGTGGGGAACGCGGCGAACAGCTCGGCGTACTGCTTGCGCACCGCCCTCTCCGTAGCCGCCTCGCGGTCGAGGCCCGCCCACAGCCGCCGTCCGAACGCGCGCGCCTCCTCGAAGCGGCGCGCGGTGCGCAGCTCGACGATGCGGTCCGCGTTCTCCTCGCCGAAGAGGTCGGGGAAGATGCCGCGCGAGTGGTCGGCGTAGTCGAGGAAGAGGATGAGGTCGCCCAGGCAGATCAGGGCGTCGGCGCCCTCCCCCGCCACGGCCAGGTCGCGCGCGTTGCCGTGCACGTCGCTCACCACGTGGACGCGGGTGCCGGGCCGTTCGCCCCGCCCGTTCTGTGTAGCTGCCATGGCGATCAAGCGTAGAGCCGTGGAGCAGGCGTGTGCAGACGCAGCCGGACCTGCGGTTACTTCTCAGTCGGGAATCCCGTGGACTACTGTGCGCGAAAGGAATGCCGAGCTGTGTGACGCAGGGAACATCTCCGCCCGACCCCCTGTCGTGACAGCAGTACCGGCGGGTAACGTCCGGGCAGTCCAGTCGCACTCAGGTGTCAGCCACGCCGTCCCCCGAGTGCCTGCCCGAGCCTTGGACCGCACCGTCGCATCACACAGAGTCGTGGCGCCGGCGCCCTATGAGGAGCAGCAGTCTTGCGCGAGTTCAGCCTTCCGGCCTTGTACGAGGTCCCAGCGGACGGCAATCTGACCGACATCGTCCGCAGAAACGCCGCGCAGCACCCCGATGTCGCCGTGATCGCCCGCAAGACCGGCGGCACCTGGACGGACGTCACCGCCACCGCGTTCCTCGCCGAGGTCAGGGCCGCCGCCAAGGGGCTGATCGCCGCCGGCGTGCGGCCCGGCGACCGGGTCGGCCTGATGTCGCGCACCCGCTACGAGTGGACGCTGCTGGACTTCGCGATCTGGAGCGCGGGCGGCGTCACCGTGCCGGTGTACGAGACCAGCTCGCCCGAGCAGGTCCAGTGGATCCTCGGCGACTCCGGCGCCGTGGCCTGCGTCGTGGAGACGGCGGCGCACGCGGCGTCCGTGGAGTCCGTGCGCGACCGGCTGCCCGCCCTGGAGCACCTCTGGCGGATCGACGGCGGCGGCGTGGCGGAGCTGGAGCGGCTCGGCGCGGACGTCGAGGACGCGACCGTCGAGGAGCGCAGCTCGGTCGCGAAGGCCGACGACCCGGCGACCATCGTCTACACCTCCGGCACCACGGGGCGCCCCAAGGGCTGCGTGCTCACCCACCGCAGCTTCTTCGCCGAGTGCGGCAACATCGTGGAGCGGCTGCGCCCCCTGTTCCGCACGGGCGAGTGCTCGGTGCTGCTGTTCCTGCCGCTGGCCCACGTCTTCGGGCGGCTGGTGCAGATCGCGCCGATGATGGCGCCGATCAAGCTGGGCCTGGTCCCGGACATCAAGAACCTCACCGACGAGCTGGCCGCGTTCCGGCCGACGCTGATCCTCGGCGTGCCGCGGGTCTTCGAGAAGGTCTACAACGGCGCGCGGGCCAAGGCGCAGGCCGACGGCAAGGGCCGGATCTTCGACAGGGCGGCGGACACGGCGATCGCGTACAGCCGCGCGCTGGACACCCCCTCGGGCCCGTCCCTCGGCCTCAGGCTCAAGCACAAGCTCTTCGACAAGCTGGTCTACGGCAAGCTGCGCGCGGTGCTCGGCGGCCGGGGCGAGTACGCGATCTCCGGCGGCGCCCCGCTGGGCGAGCGGCTCGGCCACTTCTTCCGCGGCATCGGCTTCTCCGTCCTGGAGGGCTACGGCCTGACGGAGTCCTGCGCGGCCACGGCGTTCAACCCGTGGGACCGGCAGAAGATCGGCACGGTCGGCCAGCCGCTGCCGGGCTCGGTGGTGCGCATCGCCGACGACGGCGAGGTGCTGCTGCACGGCGAGCACCTGTTCAAGGAGTACTGGAACAACGACGGCGCGACCGCCGAGGCGCTCGCGGACGGCTGGTTCCACACCGGCGACCTCGGCACCCTCGACGAGGACGGCTACCTGCGGATCACCGGCCGCAAGAAGGAGATCATCGTCACCGCGGGCGGCAAGAACGTCGCCCCGGCCGTGATCGAGGACCGCATCCGGGCGCACGCGCTGGTCGCGGAGTGCATGGTGGTCGGCGACGGGCGGCCGTTCGTGGGCGCGCTGGTCACGCTCGACGAGGAGTTCCTGGCCCGCTGGTGCGCCGAGCACGGCAAGCCGGCCGGCTCCACGGCGGCGACGCTGCGCGAGGACGCGGACCTGCTGGCCGCGGTCCAGTCCGCGGTCGACGACGGCAACGCCGCGGTGTCGAAGGCGGAGTCGGTGCGCAAGTTCCGCGTCCTGTCCGCCCAGTTCACCGAGGAGTCGGGGCACCTCACCCCGTCCCTGAAGCTCAAGCGCAACGTCGTCGCCAAGGACTACGCGGACGAGATCGAGGCGCTCTACCGGGGCTGAGCCCCACGAACGAACCGCTCGTACGCAGGGGGCGCGGGACCTCGGACGAGGTCCCGCGCCCCCTGCGTAGGCCCGTGCGGGCCGCCGGTCGCTACAGCAGCTCCTGCAACCGCTCCGCCAGCAGGTCCCAGCGCCACTTCTCCTCGACCCACGCCCGGCCGCGCTCCCCCATGCGGCGGCGCAGCTCCGCGTCGCCGAGCAGCGCGGTGATCCGGTCCGCGGCCTCCTCCGGGGAGCCGCCGCGCACGACCCAGCCGGTCTCGCCGTCCAGGACGGCGTCCGGGGCGCCGCCGGAGTCGCCCGCGACGACCGGCAGCCCGGTCGCCGAGGCCTCCAGGTACACGATGCCGAGCCCCTCCACGTCGAGCCCGCCCCGGCGGGTGCGGCACGGCATGGCGAAGACGTCGCCTGCGCCGTAGTGGGCCGGCAGCTCGGACCAGGGCACCGACCCGGTGAAGCGCACGGAGCCGGCGACCCCGGTCTCCTCCGCCAGCCGGCGCAGGTCCCTCTCGTACGGGCCACCGCCGACGATCAGCAGGACGGCGTCCGACTCCCCGGCCAGGATCCGCGGCATGGCCCGGATCAGCGTGTCCTGGCCCTTGCGCGGCACGAGGCGGGAGACGCAGACGACGACCGGGCGGTCGGTGAGCCCCAGCCGGGCACGGACCTCGTCGCCGCCGGAGCCGGGGTGGAAGGTCTTCTCGTCGACGCCGGGCGGCAGGTGGGCCATCCGGTCGGCCGCCGCCGGGCTCAGCGCCCCCGCGATCCGGGAGCGCGTGTACTCGCCCAGGTACGTGACCGTGTCCGTGGCCTCGCCGATGCGGCGCAGCAGGCCGCGCGCGGCGGGCAGCTGGGCCCAGCCCGCCTCGTGGCCGTGGGTGGTGGCCACCAGCCGCTCGGCCCCCGCCGCGCGCAGCGCGGGCGCCATCAGCCCGAGCGGCGCCGCCGCGCCGAACCACACCGACGTGCAGCCGTGCTCGCGCAGCAGCCCGGTGGCGCGGCGCGTGGCGCCCGGCGTGGGCAGCAGCATCGTGGTGCGGTCGCGTACGACCGTGAAGGGCTGCTCGGCGTCGAACGCGGCCGTGGCCCCGACGCCCTCCCGGCTCCGCTTCCAGGTGGACGCGTAGACGACGACCCGCTCGGGGTCCAGGCGCAGCGCCATGTTGTGCAGGAACGCCTGGATGCCACCGGGCCGCGGCGGGAAGTCGTTCGTCACGATCAGGGTCTTGTGCATCGGGGCCGACCCTATCCAACGCGCGCCGCCGCCCGTCCCCGGGCCGGTTCCGCGTCCCCGGCCCCGCTCACCCCAGCCGGTCCGCGACGTACGCCTTCCAGTCCGCCGTGAACTTTTGCGGGGTCGTGCCCAGGACGTCCCGCAGGGCCGTCTCCAGCGCGCCCGCGCGCCGTCCGTGGGCGGCCACCGCCCGGTAGAACTCGTTCAGGCGGGCCTCGCCCCAGCGGCCGGCGACCATGCGGCAGGCCAGCCAGCCGCCCTCGTACGCCCGCGCCAGCCGCGCGGCGTCCCCGGAGAAGGCGAAGTCCGCGTCCTGCGGCAGCTCGGCGGGCCGGTCCCCCGCCGCCACGGCGCGCCGCAGCTCGGGCGCCGCCTGGGCGGCCGTCCGGCCGGTGCCGCGGTAGCCGGCCCAGTCCGCGTACCCCTCGGAGAGCCACAGCGGGGTGGCCGCCGAGGTGTGCGCGCGGGTCGCCACGTGCGTGGTCTCGTGGGTGAGCACGACCTGCCTGCCGAGGTCGCCGAGGGCGCCGTACGCGTCCGGGTTCACCACGATCCGGTCCGCCGGGACCTTCTCCCCGCCGCCCGTCTCGCCCGTGGTGACCGCCGCTATCCCCCGGTACGCGGACGCGGACGCCCCGAGCAGCGCCGCCATCCCGTCCACCGAGCCGGGCACCAGGACCACCACCCGCCCCGGCCAGTCCCCGTCCCACGCCGCCCGCACCGCGGGCACCGCGCGGTCGGCGAGGTCCGCGTACCGGCGCAACGTTTCCTCGGACTGCCCCGCCCCCAGGACGAGGCTGTGCCCGCCCCGCACCGCGCGGACGGCGCCCTGGTCCCACAGCTGCTGCGCCGACCGCCCGGCGGGCCGGTCCGAGGCCACGTACCAGCGCCCGTCGGTGCGGGTCAGCCGCAGGGTGCGCCCGGCGGTGACGGGCGCCCGGTCGTACCCGTCGAGGCGGTAGCGCAGCTCGGCCCGCACGGTGGCCGCGTCGCCGTCGCGGCGGACGGCGGTCACGCGGTAGGACCAGGCGGCGAGCGGAACGGCGCGCAGCCGGCCGAGGTCCGTCCCGGCGGACGCGCCACCGGCCGGAGCCGAGGTCTCCGCGTACGCGACCGCGTCCCCGTCGAGCACCGCACCGGCCCGCCGGTCGAGCAGCCGCTGCACCGCCGCGGCCGTGGTGTCCGGCGAGGCCGGCGCCCCGCAGCCCACCAGGCCGGCGAGCAGCAGCCCCACGACCCATCCCGACGCAACGCTTCGACCGGCCATCCGCCCGATCGTACGGGGTCCGCGCCGCCGGCTCAGGGGCGCGTCACGGACGAGACGGGCATCATGCCCACCGGGTCGTAGCGGACCGCGGCGCCCGGGTGGGGCGCGTGGATGACCTGCCCGCCGCCGACGTACATCCCGACGTGGCTGGCGTCCGAGCGATAGGTGACCAGGTCGCCGGGGCGGGCCTCGGCGAGCGGCACCTGCCGCCCGGCGTGCCGCTGCTCCTGCGAGGTGCGCGGCAGGGCGACGCCCGCCTGCGCGTACGACCACTGCATGAGGCCCGAGCAGTCGAAGCCGGAGGGACCGGTGGCGCCCCACACGTACGGGCGGCCGAGGGCGGAGCGGGCCGCGGCGAGGGCGGCGGCGGCGCGGCCGGAGGGCGCGGCCGAGCCGCCGAACTCCGGCAGCGCGCCGCGCGCCGAGCGGGAGGCCCGGCCGAACGCCTCGCGCTCGTCGGCGGACAGCGTGTTGAGCAGCCGCCGGGCCACCGCGAGCTTCCGCTCGACGAGGCGCTTGTTGCGGGCCACGTCCCGGCGGCTCTCCTCCAGCTCGGCGAGCTTGCGGCCGGCCTCCTCGCGCTGCTGTCCCAGGACGCGCAGGGCCGAGTTGAGGCGCCGGAGCTCGCCCGCCTGGCGGACGCCGATCCGGTCCAGGGCGGCGGCCTTGTCGAGGTAGCCGTCCGGGTCCGTGGAGAAGAGCAGGGCGAGCGAGGGGTCGATGCCACCGGAGCGGTACTGGGCCCCGGCGAGCGAACCGAGCGCGTCCCGCAGGGCGTTGACCCGGTCCTGCTGCCGTGCGAGGCGGTCCTGGGCCAGGCCCACCTGCTCGCTCAGGCCGTCCGCCCGGTCGTCGGCCTTGTTGTACGCCTCGGTGGCGCGCTCGGCCTCCTCGTACAGGCGGTCCACCCGGGCGCGGACGTCGTCCTCGGGCGCGGCGCCGGCGGCCGGGAGCGAGCCGAAGGCGGCGGCGACGGAGAGCACGCAGAGGGCGGCGCTGCGGGCGCCCCGGTCGAGGCCGGATGGTGCGGGACGGCGATGGGACCCCACGGGAAGCCGGTCTCCCTTCCGCTGACGGTCCCCCGGAGTTGGGGGAAACGCGGCAGAGAGTAGCCGCGCGATCACGCGGCGGACAAAGACGCGACCGGGCGGACACGGCGACGCCCCGCCGGAGACGCAGGTCACCGGCGGGGCGAGGGGTCAGCATGCGGCGCCGAATTCGCCCGATCGGGCGGTAGGAGGCGTGGCCCGCGGAGGCCGTGGAGGGGCCGGCCGGATCAGACCCGGACGCCGAACATGAACGGGCCGCCGATGGTGTTCATCGACTCGTACCGCACGACGGTGCCGGTGCGCGGCGCGTGCAGGACCTGGCCGTTGCCGGCGTAGAGGCCGACGTGGTGCAGGTCGTTGAAGAAGAAGACCAGGTCGCCGATCTGGAGGTCGCTCTGGGAGTAGATGCGCGTGCCGTAGTTGGCCTGGGCCTCGGAGGTGCGCGGGATGCCGACGCCGGCCTGGGCGTAGGCCCAGGAGGTGAGGCCGGAGCAGTCGAAGGAGCTGGGGCCGGTGGCACCGTAGACGTACGGCGAGCCGATCCTGCTCTGCGCGGCGGCGTACGCGGCCGAGGCGCGGCCGGAGGCCGCCTGGCCACCGCTCCCGGCGCTCCCGGTGCTCGCGTCGAGGGCGTTGCGCTCGCTGGCGCGGGAGGCTCTCTGCTCCTCCTCCTGGAGCGCGGCCCTCTCCGCGGCCGTCAGGGAGTTGAGCAGCTTCTGCGCCTCGGCGAGCTTGCCCTGGACTTCCTTCTTCTTCTTGCCGAGCTCGGTGCGGGTGTCGGCGAGGTCCGCGAGCTTCTCGGAGGCCTCCTTGCGCTGCTGGGCGAGCGAGCGCTGCTTCTCCTGGACCTTCTTCAGCGCCTCGACCTGCTGACCGCTCAGCTGGTCCATGGTGGACGCCTTGTCGAGGTAGTCGTCCGGGTCGGCGGAGAGGAAGAGCTGGACGGAGGGATCGATGCCGCCCGAGCGGTACTGGGCGCTGGCCATCGAGCCGAGGCCGTCCCGCAGCTCGTTGAGCTCCTCCTGGCCGCGGGCCACGTTGTCCTGCAGATCGTCGATCTGCTTCTCGAGCTTCTCCTGCTTCTCCTTGGCCCCGTTGTACTTCTCGGTGGCCTTCTCCGCCTCTTCGTAGAGCTTGTCGACCTTGGACTTGACCTCGTCCTTGCTCGGCTTCTCGCTCGGGGCGGCGTTCGCGGCCTGGGAGGTGAGGGCCACGGCGGCGGCCGCGGTCGCGGTGAGCACGGTCACGCGGGCACGGCTCGGCTGCTTGGGTCGACGGTGGGACGCCACGGAGGCGAGCTCCTTCTTCCTCCAGCCGCCTACCGAACACACCGGTGGGCGGTGCCCCTCCGCCGTCACTCCCGATGAGCGATCACCCGAGCGGAGGTTCGACGCCAGACCCTAGTGACCTTCTTGTGATCAGTTCAAATCCTCAACAGAAAAATCTCGGTTACCGAACGCATTCCGTTCCCCTGGCTCACGTGCGGTGATGCCGTCCTGACGCTACGTTGCGCGAAGGTTTCTCCAACTCGGGCAAGCAGCCCAGAAGTTACGACAGAGACGTACGGCGCCGACCGGGTCGTACGAGACAGGAGGGACAGCGGCGCGCCACAGGGGCGCGGGACGTACGGAACGGTCGATTCCGGCCACGGGGCGCGGGAATCGGCCACGCGTACGAGGCTGTTCGACGCGGCCCCCGTCCGACCCGGCTCCGAGGCCGTCCGGCCCCGCGCCCGCTCCCGACCGCGGCCGCCCGGCCCCCGCTCGCGGCCGCCCGGCACCCGGGCGGGACCGGGCGGCGCGGGACCCGCCGGCGCCCCGCGGCTCAGCCGCGCATGAACCGCTTCAGCAGGACCGCCGAGGCCACCGGGCGGGCGCCCGCCTTGGCGACGCCGTCGGCGACCTCGCGGTCGGTGGAGGCGACGATCACCGGCCGCCCGGGCGGCTCGGCCCGCACCAGCTGGCGGATCAGCTCGTCCGCGGTGACGCCCGGCTTGGAGAACAGCACCCGCACCCCGCGCGGCGGCGCGAGCAGTACGGGGGCCGCCAGTTCGGCCCCGTCGAAGACGCAGGTGACCTCGGCCCCGGTCTGCGCGGCGAGCTGCGAGAGCTGGCCGAGCAGTCTGAGGCGCTGCTTCTCCAGCGGCATCTGCGGATAGCCGGTCTTGGTGACGTTGTAGCCGTCGACGACCAGGTGCGCCTGGGGCAGCGCGAGCAACTGGTCCAGGATCGCGGGGTCGTGCTCGGACAGCGCGCGGGCCGCGATGTCCTTGGGGGTCATCCGGCCCGGCTCGACCGCGTCCACGGTCTCGGCGGGGCGCACGGAGACGGGCGGCAGCGCCAGTTCGCGGCGCAGGCCCTGCGCCGCGTCGAGCACCGTGTCCAGCAGCAGCCGCACCCGCATGTCCTCGACGCTGCGCCCCTCACGGGCCGCCCGCCGGGTGGCCTCCAGGGCCGCCTCGGCCTCGCCGAGCCGCGCCTTGAGCCGCCGGGCCTCGCTCTCCGCGGCGGACACCTGCGTCTGCCCCTCGGTGCGCGCCGCCTCGACCTCCGCCTGCGCCTTGCGCAGGGCCGCCTCGCCCCGCTTGACGTCGCTCAGGGCGCCGCGCAGCTTGCGGTGAAGCGATTCCGCTTCCCTCCTGGCGGACTCCAGTTCCGCCCGCAGGCGCTCGGTCTCCGCCCGGGTCTGGGCGCGGGCCTCGGCCAGCTGGGCGCGCAGCCGCTCCAGTTCGGCGCGGCTCTCCTCGTCCGCGCGCTCGGCGTCCGCCCGCTGGGCCTCCTCGCCCGCGGCGGTCACGAGCTTCACCCAGCCCGTGGGACGCAGCACGTAGGCCGCGGCCGCCACGTCCAGCGGGTCCGCGGCCGGGGGCGGCGAACCGGCGTCGAGGGCGCCGGCCAGCTCCGGCTGCGCGTCTCTGAGCTTCTCCCCGATCCGCTGCCGGAACAGCGGGTCGGTCTCCAGGGCGGTCGCCATGGCGTTGCCCGCGAACTTGGCCCGGCGGTTCGGGGCGAACCGGGCGTACTGCCGCAGCTGCGCGGGCAGTTCCGCGACGGTCAGGCCGCCGAAGCCGTCCGAGACGATCTGGACGACCCGCCGCCGCACGCCGTCGGGCAGCGGACGGTCGAGCACCTCGGCGGCGCCGTCGCCCGGCCCCTCACCCGTGGTCTCCGCCATCCGTCACACCCATCCTCCGTGCGGGACCGGCCCCTGACCTCAGGAGCCGGTGCCCGGCCTGTCCACTAGTTCCACCTGGTCCACCGCGTTGCACCAGCGGCACCGGACCGACTCGATGGTCTCACTGACCACCTCGCGCTCCTCGACGCTCGGCTCACCGGCCAGGTCGAGGTGAACGTACTCGACGACCTTCGAGGAGCGGGTCACGTCGAACCGGGTGAGGTTGCCGCAGAGCGTGCAGCGCCACCGGGTCTTGTCCGTGGGCAGCGGAACGGTCATCGTGCCTGCTCTTCCTTCCAGTCTCCGTGATGCGCCAGTTTCCCTGGTGCGTGTGGCTCGTAACCCTACGGCCTGGCCCGTACCCGCCGCTCGTGCGTCCACGGCGGCGAGGCGTTTCACGCCAGTCCGTCCTGTTACGTCATGCTCTGTCAATGATCGGCAAGTGGGACAAGTGGGGCGCGACCGTCACCAGGGCGGTCGGAAAGCAGTCGGCGCCGGTGACGCACGGGGCGATCGTCCTGTGCTGCCTCGTCTTCGTACTGGGCCCGGCGGCCGGACTCAACCCGGTGTACGGCACCGGCGACGAGCTGCTCGCGGCGCAGCAGGACTACTTCGCCCGCTGGGGCGTGATCCCGGCCGATCTGACGGGCGGTGCGCCGCGCGCCCTCGCGACGCCGGCCACCGCGCTCTTCGTGCACGGCAGCTGGCTGCATCTCCTGGGGAACATGCTCTTCCTCTACGTGTTCGGCGCGATGGCCGAGGAGCGCATGGGCCGGACCGGGTTCGCCCTGCTCTACCTGGCCTGCGGCTGTCTCGCGCTGCTCGGCTACGCGGTGGCCAACGCCGGCTCGGAGCAGACGCTGGTCGGCGCGTCGGGCGCGATCTCCGCGGTCCTCGGCGCGTTCCTGTACCTGTTCCCCACCGCGCGCGTGACCAGTCTCTTCCCGTTCCTGTTCTTCCTGCCGCTGCGCTTCCCGGCGTGGGTCGTGCTGCCCTTCTGGGTGGCCCTGCAGTGGCTGGCGGCGGGCCGCGCCGAGGCGGGTCCCACAGTGGCCTACCTGGCCCATCTCATCGGCTTCACGCTGGGACTTCTCTACGCGTGGGTGCGCTACGGGCGCACGGCCGGACGGCCGGGGCGTAGGGCTAGAGTGAAGTCCCCAGCGACGGCCCCCGAGGGAGACAGCCAGCCGTGATCACCGCGATCGTGCTCATCAAGACCAGCGTGGACCGGATCCCCGAGATCGCGGAGCAGATCGCCGCGCTGGACTCCGTCAGCGAGGTGTTCTCCGTCACCGGGACCTACGACCTGATCGCGATGGTCCGGGTCCGGGAGCACGAGGACCTGGCCGAGGTCATCCCCGGCCGCATCAGCAAGATCCAGGGCGTGGAGGGCACGGACACGCACGTCGCCTTCCGCACCTATTCGCAGCACGACCTGGAGGCGGCCTTCGCGATCGGCCTGGACTCCTGAAGGGTCGCCCGGACTCCTGAGAAGGGTCCCGCGGCCCGCGCCGGGACGGCACGGACCGCGCGGGGCGCCCGGTGAGCGGCCGGGGGCCGCCGGGGGAAGGGGCAGGCAGGTCAGACGACCGGCACGCAGCGGCCGTCCTGCGTGCGGTAGTCCCACTGCGCGCCCTGGGCGACCAGTTCGGCCGTCGCGCGCACGAACCGCTCCACGTGCTCGTCCGGCGTGCCCGCGCCGAAGCTCACCCGCACGGCGTTGAGGGACTTCTCGCCGGGCGCGGCCTCGGGGGCGCCGCACTCCCCCTGCGCCTGCGGGTCGCCGCCCAGCAGGATGCGCACCAGCGGGTGGGCGCAGAACAGGCCGTCGCGGACGCCGATGCCGTACTCGGCGGAGAGCGCGGCGGCGAAGTGCGAGCTGTTCCAGCCCTCGACGACGAAGCTGATGACGCCGACGCGCGGGGCGTCGTCGCCGAAGAGCGACAGGATCCGTACCCCGGGGACCGCGGCCAGGCCCGTGCGCACCTTCCCGATCAGGTGGCGCTCGCGGGCGACGAGGTTCTCGAAGCCCTCCTCGGTGAGCGCCTTGCAGGCGGAGGCGACGGCGTGGGCGCCGATGACGTTCGGGGAGCCGGCCTCGTGGCGGGCGGCGCCGTCGTGCCACTCGACGTCCACGCCGCCGTCCGCGCGCCGGGAGACCGTGCGGGAGGCGCCGCCGCCCGCGAGATACGGCTCGGCCTCGCGCAGCCAGTCGGCGCGGCCGGCCAGGACCCCGGAGCCGAAGGGCGCGTACAGCTTGTGCCCGGAGAAGGCGACCCAGTCGACGTCCAGGTCCGTCACGGACACCGGGTGGTGCGGGGCGAGCTGCGCGGCGTCGAGCACGATGCGGGCGCCGTGCGCGTGCGCGGCGGCGGCCAGTTCGCGCACCGGCCACAGCTCGCCGGTGACGTTGGAGGCGCCGGTGACGCACACCAGGGCGGGTCCGTGGGGCTCGCGGCCGGCGAGGGCGCGCTCCAGGGCGTCCACGGCCTCGTCCGGGGTGCGGGGGGCGTCCAGGTACGTCACCCGGGCGCCGCGCCAGGGCAGCAGCGAGGCGTGGTGCTCGGTCTCGAAGACGAGGACCTCGCAGCCGGCGGGCAGCGCGGCGGCCAGCAGGTTCAGGGAGTCGGTGGTGGACCGGGTGAAGACGACCTGGTCGCCGTCGCGGCAGCCGAGGAACTCCGCGACCGTCCGGCGGGCGTTCTCGAACAGGTCGGTGGACAGCTGCGAGAGGTACCCGGCGCCGCGGTGCACGCTGCCGTAGTACGGGGCGTACGCGGCGACGTCGTCCCAGACCCGCTGCAGGGCCGGGGCGCTGGCGGCGTAGTCGAGCGCGGCGTAGGCGACCTCGCCGCCGGTGACGAGCGGGACGGTGACGTCGCGGCCGAGGACGGGCAGCGGGGCGCGCACGCAGCGGTCGGCGCCGGAAGCGGTGGCGGGGGCGGCGGTGGCAGCGGTGGGTGCGGACATGGCGAACTCCCGTGAGAAGGCAGGTGTGTCCGTACGCCGGACGGTCCGCGCGGGGGGACGTCGACGGCGCAGGGGTGCACACGAGGTGACGGAACGGAGGATGCGGAGGCGGGGCTCGACGCCCTAGCGCATTCGCTTGCTCACGGAAGGCTCCCTCGAACGACCAGGACCCCTGGTGACGCGAGGGGTCCGCGCTTGCCGCGGACCTTGCTGTCCACGGCCTGGTCCTCACCCGGGGCACCCCGCCACGGACGGAGGGTTGCCGGACAGCCGGCCGGGGCCTCATGGCTGTCGCTCATGACCTGCCGCCGAACGTACGACAAGTGATCGTCGCCCGCAACCCCTGTCCGGATCCCGGGACGGCGTCCGGGCAGGGGCCCGCGGACGGCCGGGACCGGCCGCCCGGTGCGGCGGCTCCGGGCGTGAAGGGGCCGCAGGAGGTCTGCGGTTCGCGCAGCGCCTCTCGCGTACAGCGCCTCGTCCCGCGGGCGCTTCCGTCCGGCACGCGCCCCGCCGGGAGCGCGTGCCGGACCCCGGCGGCGGACCGCCGGGGCGTCACGCGTTGGTGGCCGCCACCCAGCGCTCCAGCGTCCGCGCCGCCGCGCCCGAGTCGATGGACTCGGCGGCCCTCTCCATGCCCGCGCGGATCTGCTCGGCGAGCGGGCCCTCGCCCGGCTCCAGGGCGGCCAGGGCGGCGGCCGAGTTGAGCAGCACCGCGTCCCGTACGGGCCCCTTCTCGCCGTTCAGCAGGCGGCGGGCCACGTCCGCGTTGTACGAGGCGTCGGCTCCGCGCAGGGCCTCCACGGGGACCAGGTCGATGCCGACGTCGCGCGGGTCGAAGGTCTCCTCGCGCACCTGCCCGTCGCGCACGACCCACACCCGGGAGGTCGACGTGGTGGTCAGCTCGTCGAGGCCGTCGTCGCCGCGGAAGACCAGCGAGGAGTGGCCGCGCTCGGCGAAGACGCCGGCCACGATGGGCGCCATGCGCGGGTCGGCGACGCCCACCGCCTGCGCCTTCACGCGCGCGGGGTTGGTGAGCGGGCCGAGGAAGTTGAAGACGGTCCGGATGCCGAGCTGGCCGCGGGCCACGCCCACGTGGCGCAGGGCGGGGTGGAACTTCACCGCGAAGCAGAAGGTGATCCCGGCCTCCTCGGCGACCTCGGCGACCCGCTTCGGGGTCAGCTCCAGATTGACGCCGAGCTTCTCCAGGACGTCGGAGGCGCCGGAGGCAGAGGAGGCCGCGCGGTTGCCGTGCTTGACGACCTTCGCGCCCGTGCCGGCGACGACGATCGCGGACATGGTGGAGATGTTGACGGTCCTGGCGCCGTCGCCGCCCGTGCCGACGATGTCGACGGTCCGCCCCGGTACCTCGATCACGTTGGCGTGCTCGTACATCGCCCGGACCAGGCCGGTGATCTCGTCGACCGTCTCGCCCTTGGCCCGCAGCGCCACCGCGAACCCGGCGATCTGCACGTCCGTCGCCTCGCCGCGCATGATGCGGTCCATCGCCCAGGCCGTGTCGGCGGCGCTCTGGTCGCGGCCGTCGAGCAGTCCGTTCAGCACCCGGGGCCAGGAACGGCCCGCCGTGGTGTCGCCTCCAGCGGGGGTCACAGCGCTCATCGGCCGCTCCTGGGGTCCGTCCCGCTCACGGGACATCCAACGGGTTCTCCGCGGCGCGTGCGGGGCGCCGGCGGGACGGCTCCACCCTATCGGCCCCCGGAACGGCGAAGAGCCCCGTCCATGCACTGGACGGGGCCCTCGCCGTGGCGATCGACGGTGATCAGTGGCCGTTCACGGCCGGGGGGTCAGTGGTGGCCGTGGCCGCTGGTGATCTCCCGGTACTCCTCGGCGGTCGGCTTGGCGATCTGGCTGTCCTCGCCGTAGTAGGACTCGCTCAGTTTCGCCCGCAGCTTCTCCGAGCGCTTGACCTTGCGCTCGACGCCGTTCTCGTCGACCGTCGGGCCGATCTCGGCGGGCTTGTACTGCTCGTGCGCCGTGAGGGTGTGCAGCTGCTCCTGGCTGAGCGGCTCGTGCACCTCGATGAACTCACCGTGCGGCAGGCGCTTGATGATGCCCGACTCGCGGCCGTGCAGCACCTTCTCCTTGTCGCGGCGCTGCAGGCCGAGGCAGATCCGCTTGGTGATGATGAACGCGACGACCGGGCCGACGAAGAACGCGATGCGGACGAACCAGGTGACCGCGTTCAGCGACATGTGGAAGTGCGTCGCGATGATGTCGTTGCCACCGCCGAGCAGACCCACCAGGTAGGCGGTGGCCCAGGCGACGCCGAAAGCCGTGCGGGTCGGCGCGTTGCGCGGGCGGTCCAGGATGTGGTGCTCGCGCTTGTCGCCGGTGACCCAGGACTCGATGAACGGGTAGACGGCGATGACGCCCAGCAGCAGCCCGAAGAGGACCAGCGGGATGAACACGCCCAGGACGAGCGTGTGGCCCCAGAAGTTGATCTCCCAGCCCGGCATGGCGCGGACCAGACCCTCGGCGAAGCCCATGTACCAGTCGGGCTGGGCGCCGGTGGACACCTGGTCCGGGCGGTACGGGCCCAGGGCCCAGATCGGGTTGATCGAGGCGATGCCCGCGATGAGCGCGATCACGCCGAAGACCAGGAAGAAGAAGCCTCCGGCCTTCGCCATGTACACCGGCAGCAGGGGCATGCCCACCACGTTGGTGTTGGTCTTGCCGGGACCCGCGAACTGCGTGTGCTTGTGGTAGAAGACCAGGATCAGGTGCGCCACCATCAGGCCGAGCATGATGCCCGGCAGCAGCAGGATGTGGATCGAGTAGAAGCGGGCCACGAAGTCGCCGCCCGGGAACTCGCCGCCGAACAGGAACATCGAGATGTACGTGCCGACGATCGGCACGGACAGGATCGCGCCCTGCGTGAAGCGGACACCGGTGCCGGAGAGCAGGTCGTCCGGGAGCGAGTAGCCGGTGAAACCGGTGAACATGCCCAGGACGAGCAGCAGGAAGCCGAACAGCCAGTTGATCTCACGCGGCTTGCGGAACGCGCCGGTGAAGAACACGCGCATCATGTGCACGAACATGCCGGCGATGAAGATCAGCGCGGCCCAGTGGTGGATCTGCCGGATGAGCAGACCGCCGCGGACCTCGAAGCTGATGTGCAGCGTCGAGTTGAACGCCTCGCTCATCAGCTGGCCCTGCAGCGGGACGTAGCTGCCGTGGTACTCCACCTCGTTCATCGACGGGTGGAAGAACAGCGTCAGGTACACACCCGTGAGGATGATGATGATGAAGCTGTACATGCAGATCTCGCCCAGCATGAACGACCAGTGGTCGGGGAAGATCTTGCGCATGTTGGCCTTGGCCAGGGAGTAGATCCCGAGCCGGCCGTCCGCCCAGTCGGCGATCCGCTCGCCGGCCGGGGCTTTCCCGCGCGAGCGCGAGTCGGTCGTGGTCGAAGTGCTCATCCGCGCTCCCAGAAAGCAGGACCGACGGGCTCTTCGAAGTCGCCGAGCGCCTCGAGGTAGCCCTCATCGTTCACGCCGATGCGCAGCTGCGGCAGGGCGTGACCCGCGGGGCCGAAGATCACTCGGGCACCGTCGGAGAGGTCGAAGGTGGACTGGTGGCAGGGGCAGAGCACGTGGTGCGTCTGCTGCTCGTACAGGGAGATCGGGCAACCGACGTGGGTGCAGATCTTCGAGTACGCCACGATGCCCTCGTGGGACCACTCGAGTTCCCGCTTGTCCTTGATGTCGTCGGGCTGCAGCCGGACGATCATCAGGGCCGCCTTGGCGATCTCGTTCTGGAAATCGTGGTCGTGCTCCTCCAGGCCCTCGGGCTTGGCGAAGGTCAGCGACCCCACGGCGACGTCGGAGGGACGCAGCGGCTCGTCGGTGTTCATGTTGACGAGCAGCTTGCCCTTGCGCCAGATGGTGTGCCGCAGCTTCTCCTCGGGCAGCGGGCCCAGGTCGCGCAGCAGGACGACACCGGAGAGCGGGACCAGGGCCAGCGCGCCGAACATCGTGTTGCGGATCAGCTTGCGGCGGCCCAGCTGCGACTCCTCGGCACCCAGCCGGAAGTCCGCCTTGACCTTCTCGCTGACCTCGGCCGGCGCCTCGATCGCGTGGCGCTCGTCGGCGATCTCCACGTCGGACATCAGGGTGCGGGCCCAGTGGACCGCGCCCGCGCCGATGGTGAACAGCGCCACGCCGAGCGTCACGCCCAGCGCGAAGTTCTGCGCGCTGATGTGCCCGAGCGGGAAGAGGTAGATCGACTTGTCGTGCGGGATGGCCACGTAGGAGGCGATGAAGCCGATGGTGGCCAGCATGGACACCGTGAACAGCAGGGCGACCACGCGCTCGGAGCGCTTGGCTGCCCGCTCGTCGATGTCCTGGATCCGGTGCTCGTGCGGCGGCATGCCGGGGTCGGCGAACGGGTCGCCCTCCACGGTGCCCACCGCGCCGTGCGCGTGGCCCTGCTCAGCGGGCAGGTTCTTCTCGGGAATGTCTTGGCTACTCATGACTTCTTGGCCTTTGCGGTCCGAGCGGCGACCCAGGCGGCGACGGCGATCAGGGTGCCGAGGCCGAAGATCCAGCCGAAGAGGCCCTCGCTGACCGGCCCGAGGCCGCCCAGCTCCAGACCGCCGGCGCTCTCCGTCTTGTCACCGTTGACCGCGTCGAGGTAAGCGATGATGTCCTTCTTGTTCTTCTCCGACAGCGTGGTGTCGGGGAAGGACGGCATGTTCTGCGGGCCGGTCTGCATGGCCTCGTAGATGTGCTTCGCGGAGACGCCTTCGAGGTTCGGGGCGAACTTGCCGTTCGTCAGCGCGCCGCCCTTGCCGGTGAAGTTGTGGCACTGGGCGCAGTTGGTGCGGAACAGCTCACCGCCGGCGGCGATGTCGGCGCCCTCGGGCCCGTACTTCTCCTCGGTCGGCACGGCGGGACCGGCGCCCAGCGAAGCGATGTAGGCCGCGAGCTGGTCGATCTCGGCCTGCGTGTAGATGACCTTCTTCTTCGGCACCTGCGCGCCGGGCTGCTGGGCCGGCATACGGCCGGTGCCGACCTGGAAGTCGACGGCCGCCGCGCCCACACCCACCAGCGACGGGCCGTCGGAGGTGCCCTGACCCCCGGTGCCGTGGCACGTGGCACAGCCGACGGAATAGAGCTTCTTGCCCTCGTCGATGGCCATCGACTGGGCGGTTTCCTCGGCCTGTGCCTTGCCCGCGGGCGCGAACACGGCGTACAGCCCCCCGGTGGCCGCCAGCGCGAGGAGGAGAACGACGACCGCCGCCAGCGGATGGCGTCGTCGTGCGGAGAGCTTTTTCACGGATTACCCCGGTGTCAGGATCTTCTGCGTCGGTGCTTCTGGACTGTGCGGGAGCGGACCCGCTACTTGATCATGTAGATCGTGGCGAAGAGGCCGATCCAGACGACATCGACGAAGTGCCAGTAGTAGGACACGACGATGGCGGCGGTCGCCTGCTCGTGGGTGAACCTCCGCGCCGCGTAGGTGCGGCCGAGGACCAGCAGGAAGGCGATGAGACCACCCGTCACGTGCAGGCCGTGGAAGCCGGTGGTCAGGTAGAACACCGAGCCGTACGGGTCGGACGAGAGCGAGAGGCCCTCGTGCTTGACCAGCTCGGTGTACTCGTACACCTGACCGCCGATGAAGATCGCGCCCATGACGAAGGTGACGATGAACCACATCCTGAGCTTCTTCACGTCACCGCGCTCGGCGGCGAACACGCCGAGCTGACAGGTGAGGGAGGAGAGCACCAGGATCGTGGTGTTGGTCGCCGAGAACGGGAAGTTCAAGGCCGAGGCCTTCTCGCTCCAGAACTCGGGACCGGTCACCGATCGCAGGGTGAAGTACATCGCGAAGAGGGCCGCGAAGAACATCAGCTCGGAACTCAGCCAGATGATGGTTCCGACGCTGGTGAGGTTCGGTCGATTGACCGACGGGTGCGCGTGCCCGGTTTCTACTGTCGTTGCTGTCGCCACGACCGACATTATGTCGGTCGCTTATCCCGCCCTCACTCCGGGGGGTGCCGTTCGGAGTGTCTGCGGGGTGTGTCCTGCCCGTATGGCCCAGCCGACCCCCGTACGGGACGGTGTCGACGGGCGGGGGGAGGGAGTAGCATCCGCGCAAGGTTCACACACCCGTACAACGCCGACGTCGCCGAAGTCACGGAGGAACTATGCAGCCGACCGCCACGGTGCTGGTCTACAGCGACGACTCCACCACCCGCGAACAGGTCCGGCTGGCGACGGGCCGCAGGCCGGCCGCCGACGTCCCGGCCGTCGAGTTCGTCGAGTGCGCGACGCTGCCGGCCGTCCTGAAGGAGCTGGAGCGGGGCGGGGTCGACGTCTGCGTCCTGGACGGCGAGGCCGTGCCGGCGGGCGGCATGGGCGTGTGCCGCCAGATCAAGGACGAGGTCTTCGACTGCCCGCCCGTGCTGCTGCTGATCGGCCGCCCGCAGGACGCCTGGCTGGCCACCTGGAGCCGTGCGGACGCCGCCGTGACGCAGCCGGTGGACCCGGTGGAGTTCGCGGACGCGCTGGCCGCCCTGCTGCGCCGGCGGACCGCCGTGGGCGCCTGACGGGCCCCGCCCCGCGGGCGGCGGGCCCGGCCCCTCAGAGGGCCTGCGGGCGCAGCCGCGCACGCTCCGCGCGACGGGGTCCGTCCTGGGCCCCGTCACCCGTCAGAGCGCTCCCCTTGCGCCATTCCGCCCAGCCGAGGTTCCAGTCCCCGTAGCCGTTGCCGAAGGACTCCATGGTCTCGCCGTCGGAGTTGACGACCTGGACGACGTCGCCCTCGCGCACGGTCTCGAAGAACCACTTCGCCTCGGCGGTGCTCATGCCGGTGCAGCCGTGGCTGACGTTGGCGTAGCCCTGCGACCCCACCGACCAGGGCGCCGCGTGCACGTACTCGCCGCTCCAGGTCACCCGGGTGGCGTAGTGCACCTTCAGGTCGTAGGACTCGGTGGAGCCCTCCGCGATGCCGATGGTCGTACCGCGCATGCGTACGAGGCGCTCCTTGCCGAGCACCACCTTGACGCCGTTGCGGGTCTCGAAGCCGGGCTTGCCGGTGGTCACCGGGATACGCCGTACGACCCGGCCGTTGCGGTGGACGGTCATCGTGTGCGCGGCGGCGTCCGTCACCGCCACCACGCGGTCGCCGGTACGGAATTCGAGCGGGTCCGCCTCGCCGCCCCACAGCCGCTCGCCCACCCGGACGCCCCGCAGGCCGCTGCGGGCCACCACGGTGGCGTGGGCGGGCCAGTACTCCCTGGGGCGGTAGTGCAGCGTCCTGTCGTCCACCCAGTGCCAGGAGCCCTGCACCGCGGGCGTCGACTCCACGTGCAGCCCGCGCTCGACGACGGCGCGGGCCGCCCTGTCCCGGACGGGCTCGCCGAGTTCGGCGACGACGGGCTGGCCGACCCCGAACGTGCCCTGCCCGGGGCCGAACGTGACGGTGAGCCGCTTCCTGGCGGTGGGCGCGCTGGTGTCGAGGAGGAGGACCCGGCGGCCGGGCTCGCCCCTCTCGTTCTCCGTGCTCACGCGGACCGTGTAGCGGGTCCCCGCGGCGAGCGGCGAGGTGCTGTGCCAGCGGCTGCCGTCGGCGGACAGCTCGCCCGCCACGCGGCGCCCCGAGGCGTCGGCGGCCGTGACGTCCGTGATGCGCCCCTTCTCGTCCTTGAGGGTGACGGACAGGGGCCGGTCGGGGTCGGCCGTCCGGCCGCGGCCCACCGGGCCGTCGAAGGCGATCTGGTCCGCCGCGTCGTACGGCCGGGCCGCGAGCGGGTGACCGCCCCGCTCGTCGCACGCGGTGCCGCCCGCGACGAGGACGGCCACCAGCAGGGTGCAGCCGACGACGGTGCGGGTGCGCGGTGAGTGGCTCATGGGCCCACGCTAGGGAGGCCGCCGGGGCCCGGCGCGGCGAGTGATCCGTGTGGGGGACGGGCGCGGGGGAAACACGGGAGCCCGGACCTCCTGACGGAGTGTCCGGGCTCCCGGTGCTCAGCGCGTGCTACTGGGTGCGGTTCTCACCGCGGTAGTACTCGAAGACCCAGCCCCACAGGCCGATCAGCAGGATCGGCGCCGAGAAGAACATCAGCCACCAGCCGAAGACGACGCCCAGGAAGGCGAGGGCGCCACCGACGGCCAGGGAGAGCGGCTGCCAGCTGTGCGGGCTGAAGAAGCCCAGCTCACCGGCGTCGTCCGCGACGTCGGCCTCCTTGTTGTCCTGCGCGCCCGCGTCGACCCGCCGGGCCGTGAAGGCCAGGTAGAAGCCGATCATGATGCTCAGGCCGAAGGCCAGGAAGAGCGCCGTGGTGCCGGCCGGCTCCTTCGACCACACGCCATAGACGATCGCCATGACGAGGATGAAGACGGCCAGCCAGATGAACATCTTGCCCTGGATCTTCACTTGCCGGCCTCCTTCTCACCCGCGAGGGCCTTCTCACCGTGACCGACGTTCTCGAGCTGGTCGAGCGCGGCGATCTCGGGGTGGTGCAGGTCGAAGGCCGGGGATTCGCTGCGGATCCGCGGCAGGACCAGGAAGTTGTGGCGCGGCGGCGGGCAGGACGTGGCCCACTCCAGCGACCGGCCGTAGCCCCACGGGTCGTCGACCTCGACGGGCTTGCCGTACTTGGCGGTCTTCCAGACGTTGTAGAAGAACGGCAGGATCGACAGGCCGAGCAGGAACGAGCTGATCGTCGAGATCGTGTTCAGCGCGGTGAAGCCGTCGGCCGCGAGGTAGTCCGCGTACCGGCGCGGCATGCCCTCGGCGCCCAGCCAGTGCTGGACCAGGAACGTGCCGTGGAAGCCGATGAACAGCGTCCAGAAGGTGATCTTGCCGAGCCGCTCGTCCAGCATCTTGCCCGTGAACTTCGGCCACCAGAAGTGGAAGCCGGCGAACATCGCGAAGACCACGGTGCCGAAGACGACGTAGTGGAAGTGCGCGACGACGAAGTACGAGTCGGAGACGTGGAAGTCCATCGGCGGCGACGCCAGGATGACACCGGTCAGACCGCCGAAGGTGAAGGTGATCAGGAAGCCGATCGTCCACAGCATCGGCGTCTCGAAGGACAGCGAGCCCTTCCACATCGTGCCGATCCAGTTGAAGAACTTCACGCCGGTGGGGACGGCGATGAGGAACGTCATGAAGGAGAAGAACGGCAGGAGCACGCCGCCGGTGACGTACATGTGGTGCGCCCACACGGTCACGGACAGGCCGGCGATGGCGATGGTGGCGCCGATCAGGCCCATGTAGCCGAACATCGGCTTGCGCGAGAAGACCGGGATGATCTCGGAGATGATCCCGAAGAACGGCAGCGCGATGATGTACACCTCTGGGTGGCCGAAGAACCAGAAGAGGTGCTGCCACAGCAGCGCTCCGCCGTTGGCCGCGTCGAAGACGTGGGCACCGAACTTGCGGTCCGCCTCCAGGGCGAACAGCGCGGCCGCGAGGACCGGGAAGGCCAGCAGCACCAGCACACCGGTGAGCAGCACGTTCCAGGTGAAGATCGGCATGCGGAACATCGTCATGCCGGGGGCGCGCATGCAGATGATCGTGGTGATGAAGTTGACCGCGCCGAGGATCGTGCCGAAGCCGGAGAGGGCCAGACCCATGATCCACATGTCGGCGCCGACGCCCGGCGAGCGGACCGCGTCCGACAGCGGGGAGTAGGCGAACCAGCCGAAGTCGGCCGCGCCCTGCGGGGTGAGGAAGCCGCCCACCGCGATCGTCGAGCCGATCAGGTAGAGCCAGTAGGCGAACATGTTCAGCCGCGGGAACGCCACGTCGGGCGCGCCGATCTGCAGCGGCATGATCCAGTTCGCGAAGCCGGCGAACAGCGGGGTGGCGAACATCAGCAGCATGATCGTGCCATGCATGGTGAACGCCTGGTTGAACTGCTCGTTCGACATGATCTGCAGGCCCGGACGGGCCAGCTCGGCGCGCATGAGGAGCGCCATCACGCCGCCGATGCAGAAGAAGATGAAGGACGTGATCAGGTACAGCGAGCCGATCGTCTTGTGGTCAGTGGTGGTCATCCACTTGACGACGAGCTCACCGCGGCGCTGACGCCGGACCGGCACTTCGTCCTGGTAGGTGCCTGCTGCGGTGGCGGCACCCTGGGGTTCGTTGAGGATGCTCACAGGATGTTCGACTCCCGGTTCTTCTCGTGGCCCGCCTGCTCAATGCCCGAGGGGACGTAACCGGTCTGGCCCTTCTCGGCGAGCTCCTTGAGGTGGGCCTCGTAGCGCTCGGGCGAGACGACCTTCACGTTGAAGAGCATCCGGGAGTGGTCGACGCCGCAGAGTTCGGCGCACTTGCCCAGGAAGGTGCCCTCCTTGTTGGGGGTCACCTGGAAGGAGTTGGTGTGGCCCGGGATGACGTCCTGCTTCATGAGGAACGGCACCACCCAGAAGGAGTGGATGACGTCGCGCGAGGTCAGGACGAAGCGGACCGTCTTGCCCTTGGGCAGCCAGAGGGTCGGGCCGGGGTTGTTCGTCTGCGGGTTCCGCGTGCTGGGGATGCCGGCGTCGTAGACGCCGCCCGCGTTCGCCGGGAAGTCCTTCTTGTACCGGTCCGGAATGGCGTCCAGGTTCTTGTCGGTCTTCGCGTCGCCCGTCGAGCCCTCGACGTCCTCGACGTAGTTGAAGGCCCAGCTCCACTGGTAGCCGACGACGTTGACGGTGACGTCGGGCTTCTTGGACATGTCCAGGAGCTTCGACTCGTCACGGGCGGTGAAGTAGAACAGCACCGAGACGATGATCAGGGGGACGACCGTGTACAGCGCCTCGATGGGCATGTTGTACCGGGTCTGCGGAGGTACCTCGACCTTGGTGCGGCTGCGCCGGTGGAAGAAAGCACTCCACAGGATCAGGCCCCACACCAGCACGCCGACGGCGAGCGCGGCGGCCCAGGAACCCTGCCACAGGGAGAGGATCCGCGGAGCCTCTTCCGTGGTCGGGGTGGGCATGCCGAGGCGGGGGAAGTCCTCGTATGTGCAACCGGTGGCGGTCGCCAGGACCAGGCCCGCGGTCAGTGCCTGCAGCAGCTTCCGCCGCATCGGGCGCCGCGGCGAGCGGTCGGAGCCGTTGGGACTCACGTAGCGCCTTCCCGAGAGTCTCGCCCGCGCGGTCGGCTGCGGCCTTCTCGCTGGTCGGTCGCCGCCCTGCGTCGGGCAGGGGTTTGGATGTTTATGCGGACCAAACCCTACTGGACGCCATTTGGGGTCGCGCGGGGAGGGTGCCCAACGCGCCGTCCGACTCCCCGAAGGGGTGGACGCGGGCATTCCGCGGGGGGATCGCGGCACCCGACGGACCTGGGCGGTCCGCCTCCTGACGGGCCCTCGGCCCGGGACCGGCGTCCGGGCCAGGGGTTAGCGTGTCGCCGTGCCCTACTTCGACGCCGCCTCCGCCGCCCCCCTGCACCCCGTGGCCCGGCAGGCCCTGCTGGCCTCCCTCGACGAGGGCTGGGCCGACCCCGCCCGGCTGTACCGGGAGGGACGCCGGGCCCGGCTGCTGCTGGACGCGGCGCGCGAGGCGGCCGCCGAGGCGGTGGGCTGCCGTCCGGACGAGCTGGCCTTCACCTCCTCGGGCACCACGGCGGTGCACTCCGGGATCGCCGGGGCGCTGGCCGGGCGGCGCCGGGCCGGGCGGCACCTGGTCGTGTCCGCCGTCGAACACTCGTCGGTGCTCCATTCGGCGGACACGCACCGCGCCGCGGGCGGCACGGTCACCGAGGTGCCGGTGGACCGCGCGGGCGCGGCCGGTGCGGAGGCGTACGCCGCCGCGCTGCGCGAGGACACCGCGCTGGCCTGCCTGCAGTCCGCCAACCACGAGGTGGGCACGGTGCAGCCGGTCGCCGAGGTGGCGCAGGCGTGCCGGGAGGCCGGGGTGCCGCTGCTGGTGGACGCGGCCCAGTCGCTGGCCTGGGGTCCGGTGGAGGGCGCGTGGTCGCTGCTGACGGGGAGCGCCCACAAATGGGGCGGGCCGTCGGGGGTGGGGCTGCTCGTGGTGCGCAAGGGGACGCGGTTCGCGCCGCAGGGCCCGGCCGACGAGCGGGAGTCCGGGCGCGCGCCGGGCTTCCCCGACCTGCCCGCGATCGTGGCCGCGGCGGCCTCGCTGCGGGCCGTGCGCGCCGAGGCGGCGGCGGAGGCGGCCCGGCTGCGGGAGCTGACGGAGCGGATCCGCGCCCGGGTGCCGGAGCTGGTGCCGGACGTGGAGGTGGTCGGCGACCCGGAGCGGCGGCTGCCGCACCTGGTCACGTTCTCCTGTCTCTACGTGGACGGCGAGAGCCTGCTGCACGCGTTGGACCGGGCGGGTTACTCCGTCTCCTCCGGCTCGTCCTGCACGAGCAGCACGCTCACCCCGAGCCACGTGCTGAAGGCGATGGGGGTGCTGAGCGAGGGCAACGTCCGGGTGTCCCTGCCCCCGGGCACGGCCGCCGGGGACGTGGAGGGGTTCCTGCGGGTGCTGCCGGAGGCGGTCGCGGCCGTCCGCGCCCAGCTGGGCGCCCCGGCGGCCGCGCCGCGGGCCGTGCCCCGCGGGGACGAACTGGTCGTGGACGCGCTCGGCCGGCGCTGCCCCGTTCCGGTGATCGAGCTGGCGAAGGTGATCGGCGACGTGCCCCTGGGCGGCACGGTCCGGGTCCTGTCCGACGACGAGGCCGCGCGCCTGGACGTCCCGGCGTGGTGCGAGATGCGCGGCCAGGAGTACGTCGGCGAGGAGCCGGCGGAGCGGGGCGCGGCGTACGTGGTGCGCCGCCTGGTGTAGCGGCCCGCGGGAAGGGGGGAGGAGCGTGTCCGCCCCTCCCCCCTTCCCGCGGTACGGCTCAGAGCAGGTGCTTCTTGACCTCGGAGGCGGCGTCCTCGCCGTAGGCCCCGGTGAAGCGCTCCATGAAGTGGGCGCGGCGCAGCTGGTACTCCTGGGTGCCCAGCGTCTCGATCACCAGCGTGGCGAGCATGCAGCCGACCTGGGCGGCGCGCTCCAGGGAGACGCCCCAGGCCAGGCCGGACAGGAAGCCGGCGCGGAAGGCGTCGCCCACGCCGGTGGGATCGACCTTGGCGGTCTCCTGGGGGACGCCGACCTCGATCGGGTCCTCGCCCTTGCGCTCGATGCGGACGCCGCGCGCGCCGAGGGTGGTCACGCGGTGGCCGACCCGGCCCAGGATCTCCTCGTCGGACCAGCCGGTCTTGGACTCGATGAGCCCCTTCTCGTACTCGTTGGAGAAGAGGTAGGTCGCCCCGTCCAGCAGTATCCGGATCTCCTCGCCGTCCATACGGGCGATCTGCTGGGAGAAGTCGGCCGCGAAGGGGATGGAGCGGGAGCGGCACTCCTCCGTGTGGCGCAGCATCGCCTCCGGGTCGTCCGCGCCGATCAGGACCAGGTCGAGGCCGCCGACGCGGTCCGCGACGGTCTTCAGCTCGATGAGGCGGGCCTCGCTCATGGCGCCGGTGTAGAAGGAGCCGATCTGGTTGTGGTCGGCGTCCGTGGTGCACACGAAGCGCGCGGTGTGCAGCGTCTCGGAGATGCGCACCGACTCGGTGTCGACGCCGTGCCGGTCCAGCCAGGCGCGGTACTCGTCGAAGTCGGCGCCCGCGGCGCCGACGAGGACCGGCGAGCTGCCCAGCTGGCCCATGCCGAAGGCGATGTTCGCGCCGACGCCGCCCCGGCGCACGTTCAACTTGTCGACCAGGAAGGACAGGGAGACCGTGTGCAACTGGTCCGCGACGAGCTGGTCGGCGAAGCGGCCGGGGAAGGTCATGAGGTGGTCGGTGGCGATGGAGCCGGTGACTGCGATACGCACGGCGAGGACACGCTCCTGCGGGGATGATGGACTGACAGTTCACGCTACCCGGTCGTCACCCTGCTCAGAAGCAGGGGAAACTACGCGATAGTAGGGCTTTTCCTCCTGGCTCCGGGGTGCTTACGGTGCCCCCATGACGCATCCGAAGGTCCACGGTTCCGCTTCACCCGAGCACGAGGAGGGCCTGGCGGCGCTGCGCGGCGACTGCGTCCGCATGGCCCCGCACTGGGCGGCGCCCGTCCGGACCGCCCCGCGGCCGGTGCCGCCGTCCCGCATCCACGGCGTGTCCGTGCCCCCGGCCTCCGCCCGGCTGCTGGACGCCATGTCCGACTACGGCGACTGACCGGACACCGACAAGAAAAGGGCGCATCGGGGAACCGGGCGCTTCCGTGCCGCGTCCCATCGCCGTCCCGGTGAAGGGGACGCCGGTCACGACGGGGCGTCCCGGCCGGGCCGGGCCGGGCTCCCCCGGCCCGGCGGCACGGCAGAAGGAGCGATGCGGTGAACGCGGTGAACACCGAGCGGCCCGAGGACGAAGCGGCCCGGCCGCCCCGGCGGCGTTCCAGGGCGGCCGTCGCCTCGGTCGCGGCCGCGGTCCTGCTCGTCGCGGGCGGTGCGGCGTACGTCGCCGCGACCGCGTCCGGCGGTGACGACGGCGGCCCGGGCGGCCCGGCGGGCGGCGGCGCGCCGCCGCGGCTCGCCCTGGACGACGCCCCGGCCGGCGGCGCGAACGGGATCGCGCCCGGCGAGCCCGACCCCTACGGCACCGTCTACCGCGCCGAGGGCGGCCTTCCCGACGGCCCCCGCTCGGCGGCCGTGTACCGGGCCGAGGGGAAGGTCACCGCGGCCGAGGTGGCCCGGCTCGCGAAGGCGCTCGGCGTGCCGGGCACACCGCGGGCGGAGGGCGGCTCGTGGCGCGTCGGGGAGGGCGGGGACGGCTCCGGCCCGACGCTGCGGGTCGGCGAGCGGGCCCCGGGCACCTGGACGTTCAGCAGGTACGCGCCCGGCGGCGACAACGGCTGCGCCACCCCCGGCAGGTGCAAGGGCCCCGGCGCGTCGCAGGCCGACCCGGTGGACGAGGACACCGCGAAGGAGGCCGCCGCGCCCGTGCTGAAGGCCGTGGGCCAGGACGGGGCGAAGCTGGACGCGGATCAGCTGACGGGGTCCGTGCGCGTCGTGAACGCCGAGCCCGAGATCGGCGGGCTGCCGACGTACGGCTGGACCACCGGTGTCCAGGTCGGCGCGGACGGCCGGGTCGTCGGGGGCAGCGGGCAGCTGAAGGCCCCGGTGGAGAAGGACACGTATCCGGTGCTGGGCGCCCAGGAGACGCTGGAGTCGATGAACGGCTCGTCCGCGGCCCGCGGGCGCGCCGGCATCGGCGGCTGCACCGGTCCCGTACCGCTGGAGGACGGCACGCAGGCGCCGTGCGAGACGTCGGCGACGGCGAGGCCGCAGACCGCTCCGGTCACCGTGGAGAAGGCCGCGTTCGGCCTGGCCGCGCACTCCGTGGGCGGGCGTCCGGCACTGGTGCCGTCCTGGCTGTTCGAGGTGCGGCCGCAGGGCGCGCCGGACACCTCCGTCGTGACGCGCCCGGCGGTCGACCCCGCCTACCTGGCCCCGTCGGGCGGCCCGGACGGTGCGGAGCGGGAGCCGTCGCGGCCGGGCGGCGCGTCGGAGCCCCGCGACGTCGACGTGGAGGCGTACACCGTGGACGGCGAGGAGCTGACCCTGCGCTTCACGGGCGGGGTGTGCAGCGACTACACCGCGACCGTGCGGGAGAGCGCCGAGAAGGTGACGGTCGAGGTGAGCGGGAAGCCCCAGCGGGACCGGCAGGTCTGCATCGCGGTGGCCAGGGTCTACCGCGAGCCGGTGGAGCTGGAGCGCGGGCTCGGCGACCGCGAGGTCGTCGGCACGGACGGCAAGCCGGTGCCGGAGGAGAAGGGGTCGCCCGCGCGGAGCGCCGAGTAGCGCCGGACCCGCCGGACCGCGCGGATCCGCCGGACCTCACACGCCAAGGCGGCGCCCCCCGGAACGGGGGGCGCCGCCTTGGCGCACGGTGGGTGCGGCTCAGCTGAAGGAGTCGCCGCAGGCGCAGGAACCCGTCGCGTTCGGGTTGTCGATCGTGAAGCCCTGCTTCTCGATGGTGTCCACGAAGTCGATGGACGCGCCGCCCAGGTACGGGGCGCTCATGCGGTCGGTGACGACCTTCACGCCGCCGAACTCCTTGACGACGTCGCCGTCGAGGGAGCGCTCGTCGAAGAAGAGCTGGTACCGCAGGCCGGAGCAGCCGCCGGGCTGAACGGCGACGCGGAGCGCCAGGTCGTCACGGCCTTCCTGGTCGAGCAGGGCCTTGACCTTGGCCGCGGCGGCGTCGGTCAGGATGATGCCGTCGGTGACGGTGGTGGTCTCGTCCGATACGGACATCTACATCTCTCCCGGGTTGTACGGAGACTGCTTGCCGACGGTTCCAACCGGCGGGGCCGCGGATTCATTCCGGGCCGGGCACCGTCTTTCGATCCGTGCCCTTCCTCCTCATGCTCGCACATGCGCCGCGGAGCGAGAACCGGCCGGTGGGCGACGTCACCGCCGCGGCGGACAGGCGTCCGGGATTCACGTCACATCGACGCTATGGCCATCGTCAAACTGACGTGAAGCGGTTATGATAGATAACGTCAATTCGACGAAAAGGCATGTCCCACATGTCTCGCCGGACCGGTCAGCGGGCGGCGAACCGCAGAACAGAAAGGGTGCGTGTCGTGACCACCGCCCAGCCCCAGGAGCTCGACGTAGAGCCGACGCCCCTCGCCCTGCTGCTGCTCGGCCGCGAGGCCGACCCCAGGAGCGAGCGCGGCGTCGAGTGCCCCGGCGACCTCCCCTCGCCGTCCGACCCGGACCTGGTGGAGCGCGCCCGCGCGGCCAAGGAGAAGCTCGGGGACAAGGTCTTCGTGCTCGGCCACCACTACCAGCGCGACGAGGTCATCCAGTTCGCGGACGTCACGGGCGACTCCTTCAAGCTCGCGCGGGACGCCGCCGCCCGCCCGGAGGCCGAGTACATCGTCTTCTGCGGCGTGCACTTCATGGCCGAGTCGGCCGACATCCTGACCTCCGACGACCAGAAGGTCGTCCTGCCGGACCTGGCCGCCGGCTGCTCGATGGCCGACATGGCCACCGCCGAGCAGGTCGCCGAGTGCTGGGACGTGCTGACCGAGGCGGGGATCGCCGAGCAGGTCGTGCCCGTCTCGTACATGAACTCGTCGGCGGACATCAAGGCCTTCACCGGCAAGCACGGCGGCACGATCTGCACGTCCTCCAACGCCCGCCGGGCCCTGGAGTGGGCGTTCGAGCAGGGCGAGAAGGTGCTCTTCCTGCCCGACCAGCACCTGGGCCGCAACACCGCCGTGCGGGACATGGGGATGTCCCTGGACGACTGCGTGGTCTACAACCCGCACAAGCCGGGCGGCGGGCTCACGCCCGAGCAGCTGCGCGACGCGAGGATGATCCTGTGGCGCGGGCACTGCTCCGTGCACGGCCGGTTCAGCCTGGACTCGGTGAACGACGTGCGCGAGCGCATCCCCGGCGTGAACGTCCTCGTCCACCCCGAGTGCAGGCACGAGGTCGTCGCCGCGGCCGACTACGTGGGGTCCACGGAGTACATCATCAAGGCGCTGGAGGCGGCCCCGGCCGGCTCCAAGTGGGCGATCGGCACGGAGCTGAACCTGGTCCGCCGTCTGGCGAACCGTTTCGCTCCCGAGGGCAAGGAGATCGTCTTCCTCGACCGGACGGTCTGCTTCTGCTCGACGATGAACCGCATCGACCTCCCCCACCTGGTGTGGACCCTGGAGTCCCTGGCCGAGGGCACCCTGGTCAACCGCATCGAGGTCGACAAGGAGACGGAGGCGTTCGCGAAGCTGGCGCTGGAGCGGATGCTGGCGCTGCCGTAGCGGACCCGCGGGGCCCCGGCGCGCCGGGGCCCCGCGCACTGGAGTGGCGGTGCACCGGAGTCCCGGCGGGCTGCGGGCACCTTCCCGGAACGGCGCAGAGGGCGCGGAGAGTGGTCTCCGCGCCCTCTGCGCCGTTTGCACTGTCTCGGAAGGGGTGCGCGTCCCGCCGTCCTGCGGGCGGGACGCGCACCCCGTGTCCGGTTCCGGTCAGGCCCGGGCCGGCTCCGGGTCGTCGGACGGGGACGGGGTGGGCGGGGTGCCGCCGTCGCCCTCGTCCCTGCCGCCGTCCCGGCCCTCGCCCGTTCCGCCCTCCCGGCCGGCCCGCCGGGCCGCGCGCTTCGCGGCCCGGCGCTCCTTGCGCAGCTCGATCATCGCGTAGAGCGTCGGCACGAGCAGCAGCGTGAGCAGCGTCGACGTGACCAGACCGCCGATCACCACGACCGCCAGCGGCTGGGCGATGAAGCCGCCCTCGCCGGTGACCCCGAGGGCCATCGGGAGCAGGGCGAAGATCGTCGCCAGGGCCGTCATCAGGATCGGGCGGAGCCGGTGCCGGCCGCCCTCCAGGACGGCCTCCACGACACCGTACCCCTGGGCGCGGTACTGGTTGATCAGGTCGATCAGCACGATCGCGTTGGTCACCACGATGCCGATCAGCATCAGCATGCCGATCATCGCGGGGACGCCCATCGGGGTGCCGGTCGCCACCAGGAGGCCGATCGCGCCCGTCGCCGCGAACGGGATGGACACGAGCAGGATCAGCGGCTGGACCAGCGAACGGAAGGTCGCCACCAGCAGCATGAACACGATGGCGACCGCCGCGAGCATCGCGAGGAACAGGTTGGTGAACGCCTCGTCCTGGTCCGCGGTGACGCCGCCGATCTCGGCCGTGGCGCCCGCCGGCAGCTTCAGCGCGTCGAGCTTCTTCGTGAGGTCGGCGCTGACCGCGCCGGTGTTGTCACCGGTCGGCTTCGCCGTGATCGTGGCGGCCCGCTGGCCGTCGATCCGGGTCATCGACACCGGTCCGTCGACGAGTTCGACCGTCGCGACGTCGCTCAGCCGCGCGTCCGGTCCGACCGGCAGCCTCTTCAGCTCGTCCAGCGTCCGCGCGGGCTTCGCCGACACGACCACGACGTCGCGCTCGGTGTCGCCCAGGACCGCCTTGCCTCCGGTGGTGCCGCGCACCGCCTGGGCGACCAGCGCGCCGAGCTTCTGGTCGTCGAGCCCGGCCGCGGCCGCGGCGGGCCTGGCCTTCACCGAGATCCGCGGCACCGACTGCGCCAGGTCGCTGGTGACGTCGGTGACGTCGTCCAGGCCGGCGACCGTGTCCCGCACCTCGTCCGCGGCCTTGCGCAGCACGTCCGCGTCGGCGGCCTTGACCACCACGCTGAGGTCCTGGTTGCCGAAGCCGTCGCCGCCCGCGACGGTCGTCTCGCCGATCCCGGAGAGCTTGCCGAGCCCCTTCTCGATCGCGTCCTCCACGTCCGCGTACGAGGCGGAGTCCGCGATCCTGACCGAGTACGACGCCTGGTTGGTGCCCGAGCCGCCGCCGAAGGCCGCCATGAAGCCGGAGGAGCCGACGGTGACCTGGTAGTCGGCCACGCCCTCGACGCCGTCGAGCAGCTTCTCGACCTTCTGCGCGGCCGCGTCGGTCCTCGCCAGGCCGGTGCCGGGCTCCAGCTCCTGGCTGATGCTCAGGACCTCCTGCTCGCCCTGGTCGAAGAAGTTCGTCTTCAGCAGCGGCGCCATGCCGAACGTGGCGATCAGGACGACGACCGCGATGGCCACGCTGGTCAGCCGGCGCCGGGTGGCGAAGCGCAGGACCGGCACGTAGAAGCGCTGCAGGCGGCTGCGCGCCTCCTTCTCCTCGGCCTGCCGGCGGGCCTCCTCGGCGTCCTCGGGCGTGCCCTTGGGCGCGCGCAGGAACCAGTACGACAGCACCGGCACCACGGTCAGCGACACCAGCAGGGACGCGAGCAGCGCCGCCGTCACGGTCAGGCTGAAGGAACCGAACAGCTCGCCGACCATGCCGCCGGTCAGGCCGATCGGCAGGAACACCGCGACCGTCGTCAGCGTCGAGGAGGTCACCGCGCCCGCGACCTCGCGCACGGCCTTGAGGATCGCCTCCTGGCGCTCCTCGCCGTAGCCGAGGTGGCGCTTGATGTTCTCCAGGACCACGATCGAGTCGTCGACGACGCGGCCGATGGCGATGGTCAGCGCGCCCAGCGTCAGCATGTTCAGCGACAGGTCGCGGGTCCACAGCACGATCAGCGCGAGGACGACCGACAGCGGGATGGACACGGCCGTCACCAGCGTGGAGCGGACCGAGGCCAGGAAGACGAGGATGACGACGACCGCGAAGAGCAGGCCGAGCGCGCCCTCGGTGGTCAGGCCCTCGATCGACTTGGAGACCGCGGGCCCCTGGTCGCTGACGACGGTGACCGTCGCGCCGGAGCCGAGCGCCTCGCGCATCTCCGGCAGCTTGTCGGCGACGGCGTCGGAGATGGCGACCGCGCTGCCGTCGTGGTCCATGGTGACGGACACGGCCAGGCTCGGCTCGCCGTTCGTGCGGGTGAGGGAGTCGGCCGGGGCCTGCTCCTCCTTCACCTCGGCGACGTCGCCGAGGCGTACGGGCCCGCCGTCGCCCTCGCCGGTGATCCTCAGGTCCTCGATCTGCTTCACCGAGGTGAAGCCGCCGCCGACCCGGACGGTGCGGCTGGCGCCGTCCTCGTCGAAGGAGCCGGCGGGCACGCTGGCGCCGCCGGCCTGAAGGGCCTGGACGATCGCCGCGGAGGTGAGGCCCGCCCGCGCGGTCTTCGCGTCGTCGGGCGTGACGGCGACCCGGAGGTCGCGCACGCCGTCCACGGCGACCCGGGCGACGCCGTCGATCCCCTTCAGCTCGGGGACGACGGTCCGGTCGAGCTGGTCGGAGAGCGCCTGCTGGTCCTTGTCCGAGGTGACGGCCAGCACCACGGTCGGCAGGTCGTCGGTGGACCCGGCGACGACCTGCGGGTCGACCTCGTCGGGCAGCAGGGCGCGGGCCCGGTTGACGGCCTGCTGGACGTCGGCGACGAGCTGGTCGGTGCCGGGGCCGTAGTCGAAGGACGCCATGATCACGGCGCTGCCCTCGCTGGCGGTGGAGGTGACGCCGGTGAGGCCGTCGACGGCTTCGAGGTTGTTCTCGATGGGCTCGACGACCTGCTTCTCGACCACGTCCGGGGACGCGCCCTGGTAGGGCGCGACCACCGAGACCATGGGCAGTTCGATGGTGGGCAGGAGCTGCTGCTTGAGCTGCGGTATCGCGATCGCTCCGAAGACGAGCGCGACGATGGACATCAGTCCGATCAGGGCCCGTTGTGCGAGGCTGAATCGGGACAGCCAGGACATGGGTCAGGGTCTCTCTTCCGTGGCGGGAAAGCAGGCCGGGCGCGGAACGGCACCCGCTCTCTCACACTGGGGCATGCGCGGGGCCCGATGTGTCAGCCCCCGGTGCCGTTCCTCACGCCCTCCCTACTACGAGCGCAGTAGACCGGGCGCGCCACCGGTACACCCTCGGGCGGTGTCTCAGTCCACCCTCGGACGGACCAGTCCGGACTCGTAGGCGATGACCACCAGCTGCGCCCGGTCGCGGGCGCCCAGCTTGGCCATCGCCCGGTTGACGTGCGTCTTGACGGTCAGCGGACTGACCTGGAGGCGTTCGGCGATCTCGTCGTTGGAATGGCCGCCCGCCACTTGGACCAGCACCTCCCGCTCCCGGACCGTGAGCGCGTCGAGGCGGTCGGAGCGGGCGGGGTCGCGGCCGTCGTCCGCGCCGCCCTGGGCGAGGAACCGGGCGATCAGGCTCTTGGTGGCGGCGGGCGACAGCAGCGCCTCGCCGGCCGCCGCGATGCGGATGGCGGCGAGCAGCTCGTCGGGCTCCGAGCCCTTGCCGAGGAAGCCGGAGGCGCCGGCCCGCAGCGACTCCACCACGTACTCGTCCACCTCGAAGGTGGTGAGCATGACCACCCGTACGTCCTTCAGGTCCGGGTCCGCGCTGATCAGGCGGGTCGCGGCGAGCCCGTCGGTGCCGGGCATCCGGATGTCCATGAGCACGACGTCGGCGCGCTCCTCGCGGGCGAGGCGGACCGCGTCGGCCCCGTCCGACGCCTCCCCCACCACCTCCATGTCGGGCTCGGAGTCGACCAGGACGCGGAAGGCGCTCCTGAGGAGCGCCTGGTCGTCGGCGAGCAGGACGCGGATGGTCATGCGGGCTCCCCCGTGGTGGCCGTGGTCCGGTCGCGGTGGTCGACCGGCAGGATCGCATGGACCCGCCAGCCGCCGCCGTGCCGGGGTCCCGCCGTGCAGCGGCCGCCGAGGGCGGTGACGCGCTCGCGCATGCCGAGGAGGCCGTGGCCGCCGGAGCCGTCCGGCCGGGCGCCGCCGTCCCCGCTCCCGTCGCGGTCGCGGCCCCCGCTCCCGTCGCTCCCGTCCTCCCCGCGCCCGCCCCCGCCTCCGTCGTCGAGGACGGTGATCTCCACGTGCGCGCCCACGCGTACGATGCTGACCTCGGCCTTCGCCCCCGTTCCCGCGTGCTTCTGCACGTTGGTGAGGGCCTCCTGGACGACGCGGTACGCCGCGAGGCCGACGGCCGCGGGCAGCACCGTGCCGTGGTCGGCGCGGGCCACCTCGACGGCGAGCCCGGCGCTGTGGAAGGTGCCGACGAGGTCGTCGAGCCGGTCGAGGCCGGGCGCCGGTTCCGTGGGCGCCGCCGGGTCGCCGCTCTGCCGCAGCAGGCCGACGGTGGCGCGCAGCTCGTCCAGCGCGGAGCGGCTGGCCTCGCGCACGTGCGCGAGCGCCTCCTTGGCCTGGTCCGGGCGCCGGTCCATGACGTGGGCGGCGACCCCGGCCTGCACGTTGACCAGGGCGATGTGGTGCGCGACGACGTCGTGCAGGTCGCGGGCGATGCGCAGCCGCTCCTCGGCCACCCGGCGGCGGGCCTCCTCCTCGCGGGTGCGCTCGGCGCGCTCGGCCCGCTCGCGGATGGCGTCCACGAAGGCGCGGCGGCTGCGGACGGCGTCGCCCGCGGCGGCGGCCATGCCGGTCCAGGCGAAGATGCCGAGGTTTTCCTGGGCGTACCAGGGCAGCGGGCCGGCGAGCATGGCGCAGCCGGTGAGCACGGTCATGGTGAGCAGGCCGACGCGCCAGGTGGTGGGGCGGTCGGTGGTCGCGGCCACCGTGTACAGGGCGACGGCGCAGGACATCGCGACGGGGACGCGGACCTCGCCGGCCACGAACTCCACCAGGCACAGGGCCGCGGTGACGGCGAGCACCGCCATCGGGGCGCGGCGCCGCAGGACGAGCGCGGCGGCGCCGAGGACCATCAGGACCACCCCGAGGACGCCCGGCGAGCGCGTGCCCCACTCGGGCCCCTGCCCGCCGTGCGGACCGGCGAACGAGGCCACCACCATGCAGACCAGCACGGCCGCGGCCAGTGCCCCGTCCACGACCAGCGGGTGCGCCCGCATCCGGCACCGCGTCCGCTCCAGTGTGCTCACGCCCACACGGTACGGGGCCGCCGCGGGCGGGCGGAACGCGGACGGCCGGGAGCGGGGCCGTCCCCGTGGCGGCGCGCCGCCGGGGCGGCCGCCCTCCCGGCGGTGCCCTCTCGGCGTGCGCGTCCGGCGGAGAGCGGTCGCCCCGGCGCGTACGCCCGGGGAGCCGCCCGGCGGCCCACGCCCGGGAGCCGCCCGGGGCGACGAGTGCCCGGAGCCGCCCGGGACGCCCTGCGCCTGGGCACCGCCCGGCACGGCACACGCGCCCGGGAACGGGCCGTGTCCGGGCGCGCCCGGGAGCAGGCCGGTGGTGCGGCACGGGCGCGTGAGCCGATCGGGGCGGTGCGGCACTCGCCCGGGAGCGGACCGCTGCGGCGCGCGCCCGGGGACGGAACGTGTCCGTGCGCGCCCGGAGCGAGCCGGTGGTGGGGCGTGCGCGTGAGGCGGCCGGGGCGGTGCGTCCCCGAGGACGAGCCCGTGCGGGGTGCGTCCCCGGGAGCGGACCGGTGCGGTACGCGCCCGGGGCGGGGCGGCGTGGCACCGGTCCCGGACTCGGGCCCGGGTCAGCCCGGGATCAGGCCGCCGTCGCCGAGCATCTCGCGGACCTCCTCCAGGGAGGCGTCCGGGGCCGGAAGGATCAGTTCCGACGGTTCCAGGGCGTCGTCGGGCAGGGGCGTGCCGAGGCGGCGCACGGCGTCGAGGAGGGCGCCGAGCGTCCGGCGGAACCCGGGCTCGTCGCCCTTCTCCACCTCCGCCAGGAGCTCGTCGTCCAGCCGGTCGAGTTCCGCGAGGTGGCCGTCGTCCAGCCTCGCCTGTCCCTCTCCCATGATCCGTACGATCACGTCGCCCTCCTCGGCGTGGGACCCGCCCGCGCTACTGCTTGTCGAAGCGCGGGGTGTCCTGCGGCTGCTGCTGCGACCGAGTCTGGTCCTGTCCGGGCTCGATCGCCTGTTGGGGCGCCGACCCCCCGGCCAGTTCCGCCTTCATCCGCTGCAGCTCCAGTTCCACGTCCGTACCGCCGGAGAGCCGGTCCAGCTCGGCCTGGATGTCGTCCTTGGCCATGCCGGACGGGTCGTCGAGGGCGCCGGAGGCGAGCAGCTCGTCGATGGCGCCGGCCCGCGCCTGCATCTGCGCGGTCTTGTCCTCGGCCCGCTGGATGGCCAGGCCGACGTCGCCCATCTCCTCGGAGATGCCGGAGAAGGCCTCGCCGATCCGGGTCTGCGCCTGCGCCGCGGTGTACGTGGCCTTGATGGTCTCCTTCTTCGTGCGGAAGGCGTCCACCTTGGCCTGCAGCCGCTGCGCCGCGAGGGTGAGCTTCTCCTCCTCGCCCTGGAGCGTCTGGTGCTGCGTCTCCAGGTCGGTGACCTGCTGCTGGAGCGCGGCCCGGCGTGACAGCGCCTCGCGGGCCAGGTCCTCCCGGCCCAGCGCCAGCGCCTTGCGGCCCTGGTCCTCCAGCTTGGAGGACTGCGACTGGAGCTGGTTGAGCTGCAGTTCGAGCCGCTTGCGGGAGGTCGCCACGTCGGCGACGCCCCGGCGGACCTTCTGCAGCAGCTCCAGCTGCTTCTGGTACGAGTAGTCCAGGGTCTCGCGCGGGTCCTCGGCCCGGTCAAGGGCCTTGTTCGCCTTCGCGCGGAAGATCATCCCCATACGCTTCATGACACCGCTCATGGGCTTCGCGCGCCCCCTTCTGACGGACTCCGGCTCCAGCCACTGCAACAGAACCCACAGTACGGGTCCTGCTTCCATTACCGCACTGTTCGGGGACGGATGCGCTCCTCCCCAAGGACGACCTGCGACGTGCTCCGATCCGGCGTGAGGAGTAGGCGCTTCCCCGAGTCCCCCTCCCCGGGCTCCCCTGGTCGCTTCCCCGGTACCCCGGTGCTCCCCCGTCCTTCCCCGAGGTCCCTCCCCGAGCCGTCCCCGAGCCGTCCCCGCGCTCGCCACCGGCCGTCCCGGAGATCCTTCCCGGCTTCCGCACCCGTCATCCCGGACGCCGCTGCGGCCCCGGTCCCGATCCCGGCGAACCGCGCGCATCGTCCCCTCTGTCCCCGTACAGACGTCCGGTGTTGCCGGATCGTTCCCCACTCCGCTGGGGTCCTCGGGGCCCCACCCCGTACCCTTGGCTTTTGTGTTCCGTAGCCGTGCCAAGGAAGAGAAGGCCCCCGCCGATCAGGCGCAGGTGGCCGTCTCCAATCAGCCCCGTGACCCGCAGGCCCCGAAGGGCCGGCCCACGCCGAAGCGCAGCGTGGCGCAGTCCCAGCGCCGCAGCGTCGCCAATACGCCGACGACCCGCAAGGAAGCGGCGAAGCGGCAGCGCGACGAGCGCCGTGCCCAGCTGGAGAAGCAGCGCCAGGCGCTGGCCAGCGGCGACGAGCGCTATCTGCCCGCCCGGGACAAGGGGCCGGTGCGCAAGTTCGCGCGCGACTTCGTGGACTCCCGGTTCGCCATCGCGGAGTTCTTCCTGCCGCTGGCCGTGGTCATCCTGGTCCTCAGCATGATCCGGGTCCCGCAGCTGCAGAACATCGCACTGCTGCTGTGGCTCTTCGTGATCGTGCTGATCGTGATCGACTCGATCGGCATCGGGTTCCGTCTGAAGAAGCAGCTGAACGAGCGCTTCCCCGACACGCCCCGTAAGGGCGCCGTCGCCTACGCGCTGATGCGCACCCTTCAGATGCGTCGCCTGCGCCTGCCGAAGCCGCAGGTCAAGCGCGGAGAGCGGCCCTGAGCGAGGCACCGTACACACCGGATGCGGCGGACACCTGGCTCAACCGCCTCGGCGGGCTGCGCGAGGTCGTGCGCAAGGAGCTGGTGGCCCGGCAGCTCGACGAGCAGATAGCCGCGCGGTTCCCGGTCGGGCGGCGGCTGCGCGTGCTCGACGTCGGGATGGGCGAGGGCGGCCAGGTGCTGCGCCTGGCCCGGGCGGGGCACAAGGTCACCGGCCTGGAGCGGGACGCCAAGCTGCTGGCCGCGGCGCGTGAGGCGCTGGCCGCCGAGCCGGAGGGCATCCGCGGCCGGGTGCGGTTCGTGGAGGGCGCGGGCCAGGAGACCGGCGTGCACTTCCTGCCGGGCAGCTTCGACGTGGTGGTCTGCCACGGCGTGCTGATGTACGTCGAGGACCCCGACGCGACGCTCGCCGGGCTGGCCCGGATGCTGGCCCCGGGCGGGCTGCTGTCGCTGCTCGTGCGCAACGCCGACGCGCTCGCCATGCGGCCGGGCCTGGCCGGCGACTGGGCCGGGGCGCTGGCCGCGTTCGGCACCGACGCGTACACCAACCGGCTCGGCCTGGACGTGCGCGCCGACCGGCTGGACGCGCTGACGGCCACGCTCACGGGCATCAGCGCCCCGCTGCACGCGTGGTACGGCGTACGGGTCTTCACCGACACGGCGGCCGACGAGGCGGAGCCCCCGGCGGACCCGGCGGCCCTGGAGACCCTGCTGGCCGTGGAGGAGCGGGCCGGCCGCACCGATCCCTACCGGCGGGTGGCGGCCCTGCTGCACCTGTGCGGGGTGCGCGGCTGAACCGCGGACGAGCCGCCTGGGCGGCCCCGCGGCCTGGGCGCCCGGTGCGGGCGCCCAGGCCGGCCCGGCAGACCCCCTGATCGGCGGCGCACCGCAGGACCGGGCGGTGGTGCCGCGGTCACACTCGGGACATGGAAGCCCCCAGGGACTCGGAAGCCCCCCGCACGTCCGTCCGCTCCGCCCGTTCCGCCCGTTCCGTCCGCAGGTCCCGCCGGGCTCCGGAGCCGGTCCTGCCGGTCGCGGCCGCGGTCGCGCCCGCGGCCGCCTGCTGTGCCGCGCTGCTCGGCGGCTGCTCCGGCCCCGGCACGGAACGGGCCGCCGGGAGCGGGACCTCCGAGACGCCGGCCGCGGCGCGGAGCGAGCGCCCGCGCGAGGCGGCCGACGCCGCCCGGGCCGTCGCGCCCGGTGCCGCCAACGCGCTGGAGGACGACTACCTGCGCGTGATCGAGGACGCGCTGCCGTCGGTCGTGCAGATCCAGGCCGGCTCCGACCTCGGCTCCGGCGTCGTCTACGACGACAAGGGGCACATCGTCACCAACGCCCACGTCGTCGGCGACGCACGGACGTTCCGGGTGACGACGGCGGGCAGCGAGGAGGTGCTGGCCGCGCGCCTGGTCTCCTCGTACCCGCAGCAGGACCTGGCGGTGATCAAGCTGGACCGGGTGCCGGACGGGCTGCGGGCCGCCGAGTTCGGCGACTCCGGGAAGGTCCAGGTCGGGCAGATCGTGCTGGCGATGGGCTCGCCGCTCGGGCTGTCGTCCAGCGTGACCCAGGGCATCGTGTCGGCGACCGGGCGGACCGTCACCGAGAGCAGTGAGGGCGGCGGCACCGGCGCGACGATCCCCGGCCTGGTGCAGACGTCGGCGGCGATCAACCCGGGCAACAGCGGGGGCGCCCTGGTCGACCTCCGGGGCCGGGTCGTCGGCGTCCCGACGCTCGCCGCGGCGGACCCGGGGCAGGGCGGCGGCGCGGCGCCCGGCATCGGCTTCGCGATCCCCGCGTCGACGGTGCGGACGATCGCCGGGCAGATCGTGGAGCACGGCCGGGTCGTCGACTCGGGCCGGGCGGCGCTGGACATCACCGGCCGTACGGTGGTCGGCGGGGACGCGCGGCCCGCCGGGGTCGCCGTGGCGGAGGTGCGGGACGGCGGCGCGGCCGACCGGGCGGGCCTGCGCGCCGGGGACGTGATCACCCGGCTCGGCGACACGGACGTCGCCACGATCACCGCGCTCTCCGAGGCGCTCGCGGCCCTCCGGCCCGGCGACCGGGCGAAGGTGACGTACGTCAGGGAGGGGCGGGAGCGGACCGCCCGGGTCACGCTGGGCGAGCAGTGACCCTGAGCCGCGTCCGGCGGACGGCCGGCCACGGCGGCGCGGGACACGGCGCGCGAGGGCACGGCGCGCGACAGCGGCACGGCGTGCGGCGGTTCGGTGCACGGCCCGCAGCGGCACGGCGTGCGACGGCCCCGTCCGGAGCGGTCCGGACGGGGCCGTCGCACGCGCACGTGCACGCGGGTCCAGCGGACTACGGCCGCGGGTCGCGGGCGTCGCGGGACCGCGGGATCACGAGTCCGCCGCGTGCAGGCTCATCGGCCCGTAGATCTCGGTGGCGTCCTCGAAGAGGCGGACCTGGTCCGCTCCCCCGTCGGCCAGTTCCTTCCAGTGCTCGCCGACCCAGGACTCGGCGTCGCCCTGGGTGGTGAACTCCTCCGGCTGGACCGCGGGCTCGACCTCCGTCCCGTCGGCCTTCTCGAACCGCCACGTCCATGCCGCCATGTACGCCTCCCAGTGTGAACTCGCTGCCGAGCGGGGGCCGGACAAGATCCCACTCCCCGTCCGAAGCCTAGCCGGGCGCGCAAGACCTGCGGGGACACGGAAAAATCGGCACCGTGGAACTGACACTGCTCGGCACCGGTGCCCCCGCGGGCCTGCCCCGCCCCGACTGCCCCTGCGCCTCCTGCGCCACCGCGCACGGCGCGCAGGCGCGCGCGGCGACCGCGCTGCTCGTGGACGGCACGCTGCTGCTCGACCTCACGCCCGGCGCCGTCCTGGCGGCCGCCCGCGCCGGGCACTCGCTGGGCGGCGTACGGCAGGTGCTGCTCACGCATCCGCACGACGGTCCCCCGGTCGAGATCCCGGCGGGTCTGCCGCAGCCGGCCCGGGTGCCCGACGGGCGGGAGCTGGCGCTGCTGACGGGGCACCGGGTGCGGGCGGTGCCGATGGACGCGCCGGGCACCGGGTACGCGGTGACGGGCCCGGACGGGGAGCGGCTGCTCTACCTGCCGCCGGGCGCGGCCCCCGCGGCGCCCGGCGAGGCGCCCGGCGTGTACGGCATGGTCCTCGCGGACGTGCTCGGGCGGCCCGACGCCCTGGCCCGGCTGCGGGCGGCCGGCGCCGTCGGGCCGACCACGGACGTGGTCGCCGTGCACCTCGACCACGACGTGCCGCCCGGCGCGGAGCTGCGGCGCCGCCTCGCGGCCGCCGGGGCGCGGGCGGTGCCGGACGGCAGCACGCTGATCGTGGGCGCGTACGAGGACGTGCCGGACGTGCCGCGCCGCACGCTGGTGCTGGGCGGCGCCCGCTCGGGCAAGTCGGCGGAGGCGGAGCGGCGCCTGGAGGCGTTCCCGGACGTGCTGTACGTGGCGACGGGCGGGACGCGGAACGGCGACGGCGAGTGGGCGGCGCGCGTGCACGCCCACCGGGAGCGGCGGCCCGGCTCCTGGCGCACCGCCGAGACCTGCGACCTCGTCCCGCTCCTGAAGGACGACGGGCCGCCGCTGCTGATCGACTGCCTGTCGCTGTGGCTGACCGACGCCATGGACGCGGTGGGCGCCTGGGACGACGCGGAGTGGGCGGGCGGCGGCGAGCGGGAGCTGCGGACCCGCGTCGGGGAGCTGGCGGAGGCGGTGCGGCACACCCGCCGCACGGTCGTCGCCGTCTCCAACGAGGTGGGCTCCGGCATCGTCCCCGCGACCGCCTCCGGCCGCCGCTACCGCGACGAACTGGGCCGTCTGAACGCGGCGTTCGCGGCCGAGTGCGAGCACGTGCTGCTGGTGGTGGCGGGGCAGGCGCTGCCGCTGAAGGGCGCCTGAGCGCCCCGGCCCGGCGCCCGTCCCGTACCGCCCCGCCCCGGACCGGCGCGTCCCGTACGGCCCGGGGCGCTCAGGCGTCCGTTCCCCCGGCGCTCCTCCTCCTGGCGCCCCGTCCGCCGGCGTCCGTGCCGTCGGCGGACGCCCCCTCCTCGTGGCCGGGCCACAGCGGGGGCGGTTCCGGGTTCTTGCGGGCGATGAGCCGGTACGCGTTCGAGAAGCGGGTGCGCCGCAGCAGCGGGGCGAGGGCGTGGTCCACGACGGCCGCGGAGGCGAGCACCGGCACGGCGGCCCGGGTGAGGACCGTGCGCACGGTGCGCTGGAGCTCGGACGGCGGGACGGGGTACCACGGCTCGTCGGCGCCGGGCAGCCGGTGCCCGATGGCGAGGGCCAGCGCGCCGGTCAGGTCGTACGGGACGTGCGGCTCGCGCCGGTCGGTGCGGACGACGGAGCAGCCCAGCCGCTCCAGTTCGCCGAGCAGGTTGTGCAGCGGGATGAGGTGCAGGTGGCGGGGCTGGTCGTAGGCCACCCACCACTTGCCGAGCAGCATCCCGAACGCGCAGGCGGGGTCCGGCACCTCGATCAGCAGGTGGCCGCCGGGGCGCAGCACGCGCAGCGCGGCGCACAGCTCCTCGCGCGGGTCGGGGCTGTGTTCCAGGTGGTGGAACATGCTGACCACGTCGTAGCGGGCGCTCAGCCGTCCGGCGAGGTCGGTGAGGCGGCCGCGGTGCGCCTCGTCGATCCGCCCGGCGGTGCGCGCCACCTCGACGGCGCGGCCGGCGCCGGTCCCGTCGAAGGCCGTGTACGGGTGCACCTCGCGGGCGGCGGCCGGGAAGTGGCCGAGGCCCGTGCCGACGTCCAGCCAGCTCTCGGGCTCGGGGTACGGGAGCATGGCGCGGGCCGCCGCGAGGTGGCGGCCCCGGTTCGCCCGTCCGCGCAGGAACCGCTCGGCGAAGGCCCCCGGGCCGGAGTTCAGCCGCAGGTCGCGGTGGTAGAAGGCGAGTCCCTCGGCGGTCAGGCGCGGGTTCTGGAAGGCGTGGGCGCAGTCCTCGCACTCGTCGACCACGAAGGTGCCGGGCTTGCCCTGGAGCAGGTCGCCGGTGCGCAGCCGGGTGCGCAGGCGGCGGGAGCCGCACCAGGGGCAGTCGGGGCGGCGCGGTTCGTGGAACCGCTCCGTGCCCCGCGCGAGTGCGCCGAGGTACGCGACACGGCGGGCTGCGACGGTCTGCGGGGTGGGCGGCATGGGCAGCTCCTGGCGCTACGACAATCCGTGCGAACCGGAACGTATGGGATGGGTGCCCCCGATGCAATGACGTGCCGGGGTCGGCGGTTCACGCGGCGTGACCCGATCCGGCGGGCCGGGGGCCGGGAGCGGCCGCCGCCGGCGGGACGGGAGGGGCCGGGACCGCCGCGCACGCGGGCCTTTCCTCCCCCTCCGCGCCCCTGACGGCCCGTCAGGGACCGTGTTCGATCGCGGCCGGTACTGTTCGGCGAATGAGCTCGCTTAATCTCGACGACTTCACCGATCTGATCGAGCGTCCGGACGGTGGTGTGCGCCGTGACGCCGAGGCCCGCCGGGAACGGCTGTCCGTGCCCCCCGGGGCCCTGGGCCGGCTCGACGAACTGGGTGAGTGGCTGGCGGCGGCGCAGGCGGCCGTGCCGGTGCGGCCGATCGAGCACCCGCGCGTGGTGCTGTTCGCGGGCGACCACGGCGTCGCCGGACTGGACGTGTCGGCGCGCCCCGCGGGCACGGCCGGCCGGCTGGTGCGGGACGTGCTCGACGGCGGCAGCCCGGTGGCGGTGCTGGCCCGGCGGCTCGGCGTGCCGGTGCGCGTGGTGGACATGGCGCTCGACGGCGACCCGGCGGGGCTGCCCGAGGAGGTGACGCGCCACCGGGTGCGCCGGGGCTCGGGCCGGATCGACGTCGAGGACGCGCTGACCCTGGAGGAGGCGGAGGCCGCCGTCCGCGCGGGCATGGCGGTCGCCGACGAGGAGGCCGACTCCGGCACCGACCTGGTCGTCCTCGGCGACCTGAGCGTGGGCGGGACGACGGCGGCGGCGGTGCTGGTCGCCGCGCTGTGCGGGACCGACGCCTCGGTGGTCACCGGGCGCGGCGGGCGGGCCATCGACGACCTGGCGTGGATGCGCAAGTGCGCGGCGGTGCGGGACGCGCTGCGCCGGGCCCGTCCGGTGCTCGGGGACCAGTTGCGGCTGCTGGCGACGGTGGGCGGCGCCGACCTCGCCGCGATCACCGGGTTCCTGCTGCAGAGCGCCGTGCGGAAGATGCCGGTGATCCTGGACGGCGTGGTGTCGGCGGCGTGCGCGCTGGTCGGGCAGCGGGTGGCGTTCCGGGCCCCGGACTGGTGGCTGGCGGGTCACGCCAGCGGGGAGCCGGCCCAGGCCAAGGCCCTGGACCGGATGGCCCTCGAACCCCTCCTCGACCACGGCGTGACGGTCGGCGAGGGCACGGGCGCCCTGCTCGCCCTCCCCCTGGTCCAGGCGGCGGCCGCCCTGTCGGCGGAACTGCCCGAGCACCCGGCCCCGACGGCCCTGACGAAGACGCCCCAGACGCCGGAAGCGGTGGAGGAGCCGGAGACGGCGGAGGCGCCGGACGCCGGGAACCCCTCGGGCGCCGCATAGGGCACGGGGCGACGGGCGGGCCCGGGACCGCGCCACGGGACCGCCCTCCCCCGGCGGACGGCACCCCGGCCACTCGCCCCGTGCACCGGGCCGAGGCCGCGGACCGGCCCCGCCCCGGCCGTGGCGTAGCCTGCGCCCGTGTCGAGAAACCCCTGGCCGGACGGCCTGCGCTTCGCCTTCGGGACCCTCACCGTGCTGCCCGTGCGGGTGGCCAGGTGGGACCGCGGGGCGGCGCGCGGCGGCATGGTGTGCGCGCCCGTCGCGGGGCTCGTGGTCGGCCTCGGCTCGGCCGCCGCCGGACTGCTGGCGCTGGCCCTGGGCGCCGGCCCGCTGCTCGCCGCCGTGGCGAGTGCGGCGGTGCCGGCCGTGCTGACCCGGGGACTGCACCTCGACGGCCTCGCGGACACCGCGGACGGCCTCGGCAGCGGCAGGCCCGCCGAGGACGCGCTGCGGATCATGAAGCAGTCCGACATCGGCCCGTTCGGCGTCGTCACGCTGGTCCTCGTCCTGCTCGCCCAGGTGGCGGCGCTCTCCCGGGCGTACGAGGCGTCGTGGGCGTGGGGCGCCCTGGCCGCCGTGGTGCCGGCGGTCGCCGCCCGGCTCGCCCTCACCCTCGCCGCGCGCACGGGCGTCCCCCCGGCCCGCCCGGAAGGGCTGGGGGCCGCCGTCGCGGGCACGGTCCCGGTGCCCGCGGCGCTGGCCACCGCGGCCGTGGTGGTGTGCGCCGCCGCCGGCGCGGGCGCGCTCGCGGGCCCCTGGGGCGCGGCGCGGGCCGCGCTCGCCGTCGTCGCGGCCTGCGGCGCCGCGGAGCTCCTGCTGGCCCGCTGCACCCGCCGCTTCGGCGGGGTGACCGGCGACGTCTTCGGCGGCCTCGCCGAGACGGCCGCGACCGCCGCCCTGGTCGTCATGGCGCTGCGCCCCTGAGGCCCCGCCCCCGCCCCTGACGGGCCGTCAGCCGAAGCCCGGTGCGCCGCCGTACGGGACGCGGGCACCCCGTACGGCGTACCGCGCGGACACGGGGGACGCCGCCGTGGTCCCATGGGAATCCGCGCCCGGCTCCCGGGCACACGACGTCACACAACGGAACGCGGCCACCACGCCGCACGGGAACGAACCGCTCCGGCGCAGCCGCGAAACCCGACCCCGCGCGTAGGCTCGTCCTGGGCACCGCTCCGGCCCGGTCCAGGCTGTCTCATCGCCCCGTTCTAGGGTTTCCATGATCTGCTCAGGGCCCGGTCGACCCACCCTCCGGCCACAGCAACTCAATGGAAGCGAGATTTCACCACCGTGACTGCTCTCACTCTCAGTACCTCCGCGGTGTCGGGCCTGCGGGCCGACGCGATCGTCGTCGGTGTCGCCAAGGGCACCGACGGACCGGTCGTCGCGCCGGGCGCCGAGGCCGTGGACAAGGCCTACGACGGCAAGCTCGCCGGTGTCCTGGAGACCCTCGGCGCCTCCGGCGCCGAGGGCGAGGTGACGAAGCTGCCGGCCCCCTCCGGCTTCAAGGCCCCCGTCGTGGTGGCGGTCGGCCTGGGCGCGGTCCCCGAGAAGGACGGCTCCTTCGACGCGGACGCCCTGCGCCGCGCGGCCGGGTCCGCGGCCCGCGCGCTCGTCGGCGCCAAGAAGGCCGCCTTCGCCCTGCCGGTCGCGGACGCCGCGGACGCGGGCGTGATCGGCGAGGGCGCCCTGCTGGGCGCGTACGTGTTCGACGCGTACAAGGAGAACGGCGGGAAGGACGCCGCCAAGAAGGGCAAGGCCCCGCTCGGCGAGGCCGTGCTCCTGGGCGGCAAGCCGCGCGACAAGGCCTACAAGGCCGCGCTCGAGCGCGCCGTCACCGTGTCGGAGGAGCTCAACCGCGCCCGCGACCTGATCAACACCCCGCCGAACGACCTCAACCCGCCGGCCTTCGCCGCCATCGCGCAGACCGTGGCCAAGGAGCACGGCCTGAAGGTGCAGGTGCTCGACGAGAAGGCGCTGGCCAAGGGCGGCTACGGCGGCATCCTCGGCGTCGGCTCCGGCTCCGCCACGCCCCCGCGCCTGGTGAAGCTGTCGTACACCTCCTCCAAGGCGAAGAAGCACCTGGCCTTCGTCGGCAAGGGCATCACGTACGACTCGGGCGGCATCTCGCTCAAGCCGGCCGGGCACAACGAGACGATGAAGTGCGACATGAGCGGCGCCGCCGCCGTGTTCGCCGCGGTCGTGGCCGCCGCCCGCCTCGGCCTGGAGGTCAACGTCACCGCCTACCTGGCGCTCGCCGAGAACATGCCCTCCGGCTCCGCCGCCCGCCCCGGCGACGTGCTGCGCATGTACAGCGGCAAGACCGTCGAGGTGCTCAACACCGACGCCGAGGGCCGCCTGGTCCTGGCCGACGCGCTGTGGATGGCCTCCGAGGAGAAGCCGGACGCGATCGTCGACGTGGCGACCCTGACCGGCGCGATGATGCTCGCGCTCGGCAGCCGCACCTTCGGCATCATGGCCAACGACGACGCGTTCCGCACCGCCGTCCACGAGGCCGCCGAGGAGGTCGGCGAGCCGGCCTGGCCGATGCCGCTGCCCGAGCACCTGCGCAAGGGCATGGACTCCGCGACCGCCGACATCGCCAACATGGGCGAGCGCATGGGCGGCGGCCTGGTGGCCGGCCTGTTCCTGCGCGAGTTCGTCGGCGAGGGCATCTCGTGGGCCCACCTGGACATCGCGGGCCCGGCCTTCAACGAGCAGGCCCCCTTCGGCTACACCCCGAAGGGCGGCACCGGCTCCGCGGTGCGCACCCTGGTCCGGCTCGCCGAGCTGACGGCCGCCGGCGACCTGGGCTGAGCACCGGCGGGCCGGCTCCGGGCGCCCACGCGCCCGGAGCCGGCCCGCGGCGCCGCGTTCCGCGTCCGGCGGGACCCGCGCCTCGCCGCGCGCCCGCGCTCCCCGCACGCGGGCGGTCACGTGAGCGATCACACGTCCACACACCGGCCCCGCGTCCCACCTGTCCCCGACAAGTGCGAAGATGGGTTCTCGGCAGGACAGGGCCCCCACCACAGGGCCGAAGAAAGAGCGGCCGGACACCAGCCGCCGCCCGGTCAGTGGAGACCGGCGTACGGCGCAATGCATGGAGGACGTGACGTGGCGAACGACGCCAGCACCGTTTTCGACCTAGTGATCCTCGGCGGTGGTAGCGGTGGTTACGCCGCGGCCCTGCGCGGGGCGCAGCTGGGTCTGGACGTCGCCCTGATCGAGAAGGACAAGGTCGGCGGCACCTGCCTGCACAAGGGATGCATTCCCACCAAGGCCCTGCTCCACGCGGGCGAGATCGCCGACCAGGCCCGCGAGAGCGAGCAGTTCGGTGTCAAGGCCACCTTCGAGGGGATCGACGTCCCCGCCGTCCAGAAGTACAAGGACGAGGTCATCTCGGGCCTGTACAAGGGTCTGCAGGGCCTGATCGCCTCCCGCAAGGTGACCTACATCGAGGGCGAGGGCCGCCTGTCCTCCCCGACCTCGGTGGACGTCAACGGTCAGCGGGTCCAGGGGCGCCACGTCCTGCTGGCGACCGGCTCCGTGCCGAAGTCGCTGCCGGGCCTGACCATCGACGGCGACCGGATCATCTCCTCCGACCACGCCCTCGTCCTGGACCGCGTGCCGAAGTCGGCGATCATCCTGGGCGGCGGCGTCATCGGCGTCGAGTTCGCCTCCGCATGGAAGTCCTTCGGCACCGACGTCACCATCGTCGAGGGCCTGAAGCACCTCGTCCCGGTCGAGGACGAGAACAGCTCCAAGCTGCTGGAGCGCGCCTTCCGCAAGCGCGGGATCAAGTTCAACCTGGGCACCTTCTTCGAGAAGGCCGAGTACACCCAGGACGGCGTCAAGGTCACCCTGGCCGACGGCAAGGAGTTCGAGGCCGAGGTCCTGCTGGTCGCCATCGGCCGCGGCCCGGTCTCGCAGGGCCTGGGCTACGAGGAGGCCGGGGTCGCCATGGACCGCGGCTACGTCCTGGTCGACGAGTACATGCGTACGAACGTGCCGACGATCTCGGCCGTCGGCGACCTCGTCCCGACCCTCCAGCTCGCGCACGTCGGCTTCGCCGAGGGCATCCTCGTCGCGGAGCGCCTGGCCGGCCTGAAGACCGTCCCGATCGACTACGACGGCGTGCCGCGCGTGACCTACTGCCACCCCGAGGTCGCCTCCGTCGGCATCACCGAGGCCAAGGCCAAGGAGGTCTACGGTGCGGACAAGGTCGTCGCGCTGAAGTACAACCTCGCGGGCAACGGCCGGAGCAAGATCCTCAAGACCGCGGGCGAGATCAAGCTCGTCCAGGTCAAGGACGGTGCCGTGGTCGGCGTCCACATGGTCGGCGACCGCATGGGCGAGCAGGTCGGCGAGGCCCAGCTGATCTACAACTGGGAGGCGCTGCCCGCCGAGGTCGCGCAGCTCATCCACGCCCACCCGACCCAGAACGAGGCGCTCGGCGAGGCCCACCTGGCCCTGGCCGGCAAGCCGCTGCACTCCCACGACTGACAGCCCTCGGGCGACGACAAGACTTCCGCACTTTCGTAAGGAGCAACCGAAACCATGGCGGTTTCCGTAACCCTTCCGGCGCTCGGCGAGAGCGTCACCGAGGGCACTGTCACCCGCTGGCTGAAGGCCGAGGGCGAGCGTGTCGAGGCCGACGAGCCGCTGCTCGAGGTCTCCACCGACAAGGTCGACACCGAGATCCCCTCGCCGGCCGCCGGCGTGCTCGCCTCCATCAAGGTCGCCGAGGACGAGACCGTCGAGGTCGGCGCCGAGCTGGCCGTGATCGACGACGGTTCCGGCGCCCCGGCCGAGACCCCGGCCCCGGCCGCCGAGGCCGCCCCGGCCCAGCAGGAGCAGGCTCCGGCCCGGCAGGAGCAGGCCCCCGAGGCCCCGCAGGCCAAGCCGTCCACCGAGACCGAGGCCCCCGCCCCGGCCCCGACCGCCGAGGCCGCCTCCGGCGGCGGCAGCGCCGAGGGCACCGACGTCGTCCTGCCCGCGCTGGGCGAGTCGGTCACCGAGGGCACCGTCACCCGCTGGCTCAAGGAGGTGGGCGACTCCGTCGAGGCCGACGAGCCGCTGCTCGAGGTCTCCACGGACAAGGTCGACACCGAGATCCCGGCGCCCACCTCCGGTGTGCTCCTGGAGATCACGGTCAACGAGGACGAGACGGCCGAGGTGGGCGCCAAGCTCGGCGTCATCGGCGCCCCGGGCGCGGCTCCGGCCGCCGCCCCGCAGGAGGCCCCGCAGGCCCCGGCCGAGGCTCCCGCCCCGGCTCCGGCCCCGCAGCAGGCGGCCCCGGCCCAGGCCGCCCCCGCGGCCCCGGCCCAGCCGGCCGCCCCGCAGGCGCCCAGCGCCCCGGCCCCGCAGGAGCAGCGCACCCCGGCCTCCGAGCCGGCGCCCGCCGCCCCCGCTCCGGCTCCGGCCCCCGCGCAGGCTCCCGCCGCTCCGGCCCCGGCTCCGGCCGCGGCCTCCGGTGGCGAGGGCGCGTACGTGACCCCGCTGGTGCGCAAGCTCGCCGCCGAGAACGGCGTCGACCTGGGCTCCGTCAAGGGCACGGGCGTCGGCGGCCGCATCCGCAAGCAGGACGTCGTCGCCGCCGCCGAGGCCGCGAAGGCCGCTCCGGCCCCGGCCGCGGCTCCCGCCCAGGCCGCCCCCTCGGCGAGGAAGGCCCCCTCCCTGGAGGCCTCCCCGCTGCGCGGCCAGACCGTCAAGATGCCGCGCATCCGCAAGGTCATCGGCGACAACATGGTCAAGGCCCTGCACGAGCAGGCCCAGCTGTCCTCGGTGGTCGAGGTCGACGTCACCCGCCTGATGAAGCTGCGCGCCCGGGCCAAGGACGCGTTCGCGGCGCGCGAGGGCGTCAAGCTCTCCCCGATGCCGTTCTTCGTCAAGGCCGCCGCCCAGGCGCTGAAGGCCCACCCGGTCATCAACGCCCGGATCAACGAGGCCGAGGGCACGATCACCTACTTCGACACCGAGAACGTCGGTATCGCGGTGGACTCGGAGAAGGGCCTGATGACCCCGGTCATCAAGCACGCGGGCGACCTGAACATCGCCGGCATCGCCAAGGCCACGGCCGAGCTGGCGGGCAAGGTCCGGGCCAGCAAGATCAGCCCGGACGAGCTGGCCGGCGCGACCTTCACCATCAGCAACACCGGCTCGCGCGGCGCGCTGTTCGACACGATCATCGTGCCGCCGAACCAGGTCGCGATCCTCGGCATCGGTGCCACGGTCAAGCGCCCGGCCGTCATCGAGACGGAGGAGGGCACGGTCATCGGCGTCCGCGACATGACCTACCTGACCCTCTCCTACGACCACCGTCTGGTGGACGGCGCCGACGCGGCCCGTTACCTGACCACGGTCAAGGCCATCCTGGAGGCGGGCGAGTTCGAGGTCGAGCTCGGCCTCTGACCCCTCGGGCCAGGTGTGCGCGGTGCCCCCGTCCGGACGTCCGGGCGGGGGCACCGCCGTGTCCGGCGGCCGTCCGCCCGGCCCGGCTCCGCGTACGAAAGGGACGAGCGGGACGGGGGCGTGTGCGCCTCGTCTCACCTGTGGACGAGCGCCCCCGCGCGGGTCTGCACCGGGGCGATACGGCTTTATTGTCTAGAAGTCAACGCCCTCGGGTCCTGTGCGTCCCCGCCGAAGGAGCCTCCATGACCGCGCCCGTCGTCCACTCGCTGCGCGAACAGATCCGCGAGCACATCGTGGAGGGGATCGTCAGCGGGCGCTGGAAGCCGGGCGAGCGCATCGTCGAGCGCCGCATCGCCACGGAGCTGGAGGTCAGCCAGACCCCCGTGCGCGAGGCGCTGCGCGAGCTGGAGTCCCTGCGGCTGATCGAGTCGGCACCCAACAAGGGCGTGCGGGTGCGGAACCTGACGGCGGCGGACCTGGAGGAGAGCTACCCGGTGCGGGCCGGTCTGGAGGCCATCGCCGCCGAGCTGGCGGCCGCCCGGCTGGCCGAGGACTGCTCGGCCCTGGAGCCGCACGTGGCCGCGCTCTACGAGGCCGACCGGCACGCGGACGGCACGGCGCAGGTGCGCCACACGGTCGCCTTCCACCGCGAGCTGGTGCGGGCCGCGGGCAACTCCGTCCTGCTGCACACCTGGGAGGGCCTCGGCATCGAGGTGTTCACGGCGCTGTCCATCCGCTGGCTGGGCACCGTGCAGCAGTCGTACGCGGAGGAGCACGAGGCGCTCGTGGCGGCGTTCCGGCGGCGGGACCCGCTGATCGCGGACCTGGTCAAGGCGCACGTCCTGGGCTGCGCGCCGCGTGCGTGAGGGGCGCCGGACGAGCCTGGGCGAAAAGCACCGGTCATCGGTTGCCGAAACCGCCGGACGGCGTCCCGCGGCAAGCCGCGGATTCGCTCGAACCCGCCACGACCTGCGAGAATCCTTCGAAAACAAGGCACCGGGTGCCTAATGGGAAGGCACCCGGTGCCTACTTTGTCGCGATCAAGAAGTTTTCTTGGTCAACCCTTTGATCGATCATCGATCACGGAGTTACAGTCCTCGACGGGCTTCCACCAAGCCCGCCGCCCTGTCCTGCCAAAGACCAAGGGCACCCCCAAACCCCTTACCGACGAGGGAACCCCCCTCCGCATCCGGAAGGCGGCGCAATGACCGACCCCACCGCTATCCAGCCGAGCGAGCTCGACCAGCTCCCGGACCGCGACCCCGAGGAGACCGCCGAATGGCAGGCCTCCCTGGACGCCGTCACCCAGGCGGCCGGGCCGCACCGCGCCGCGTACCTGATGCGGCGCACGCTGGAGCGCGCCGAGGGCAACGGCCTCGCGCTGCCCAAGCTCCTGGAGACGGACTACGTCAACACCATCCCCACCGCCGCCGAGCCCACCGTGGACGGCGACGAGGAGATGGAGCGGAAGATCACCGCGTGGAACCGCTGGAACGCGGCCGCGATGGTGACCCGCGGCAGCAAGTACGGCGTCGGCGGCCACATCGCCACCTTCGCCTCCGCGGCCTGGCTCTACGAGACGGGCTTCAACCACTTCTTCAGGGGCAAGGAGGGTGACGGCTCCGGCGACCAGCTCTACGTCCAGGGCCACGCCGCCCCCGGCATCTACGCCCGCGCCTTCCTCGACGGCCGCCTCACCGAGGCGCACCTCGACAACTTCCGGCAGGAGGCCGGCGGCAACGGCCTGCCCTCCTACCCGCACCCGCGCCGCCTCCCCTGGCTGTGGGAGTTCCCGACCGTCTCCATGGGCCTCGGCCCGCTGTCGGCGATCTACCAGGCGCGCTTCAACCGCTACCTGACCAGCCGCGGCATCAAGGACGTCTCCGACTCCCACGTGTGGGCGTTCCTCGGCGACGGCGAGATGGACGAGCCCGAGTCGACGGCGGCCCTGGCGCTCGCCTCCCGCGAGGGCCTGGACAACCTGACCTTCGTCATCAACTGCAACCTGCAGCGCCTGGACGGCCCGGTCCGCGCCAACTTCAAGATCGTGCAGGAGCTGGAGGCCCAGTTCCGCGGCGCCGGCTGGAACGTCGTCAAGACCCTGTGGGGCACCGCCTGGGACGAGCTGTTCCGGCTCGACACCACCGGCGCCCTGGTCCGCCGCCTGCGCGAGGTGCCCGACGCGCAGGTGCAGACGTACCAGACGCGCGACGCGGCCTACATCCGCGAGGACTTCTTCGGCAAGGACCCGGCGCTCGTCGAGATGGCGAAGCTGCTGAGCGACGACAAGATCCTCGAGTGCTTCCACCTCTCGCGCGGCGGCCACGAGGCCCGCAAGGTCTACGCGGCCTACAAGGCGGCCCTGTCCCACAAGGGCGCGCCGACCGTGATCCTCGCGCAGACGGTCAAGGGCTTCACGCTCGGCAAGGGCTTCGCCTCCAAGAACGCCAACCACCAGATGAAGAAGCTGACGGTGGACGAGTTCAAGGAGATGCGCGACCTCCTGGAGCTGCCCATCGCGGACAGCGCCTTCGCCGACGGCCAGGTTCCCTACGGCCACCCGGGCGCCGACTCCCCCGAGGTCCGCTACCTCCAGGAGCGCCGCGCGGCCCTCGGCGGCCCCGCCCCGGCCCGCCGCACGCACGCGCTCGCCCCGCTGCCCGCCCCCGCCGACAAGGCGTTCGCCGCCTTCGACAAGGGCTCCGGCTCCCAGAACGTGGCCACCACCATGGCCTTCGTCCGCCTGGTCAAGGACCTGGTCCGCGACAAGGAGACCGGCAAGCGCTGGGTGCCGATCGTCCCCGACGAGGCCCGCACCTTCGGCATGGAGAGCCTCTTCCCGTCGCTGGGCATCTACTCGCCCAAGGGCCAGACGTACGAGCCGGTCGACCGCGACCAGCTGATGTACTACAAGGAGGCCAAGGACGGCCAGATCCTCAACGAGGGGATCACCGAGGCCGGCTCGATGGCCGACTTCATCGCCGCGTCGACCGCGTACGCGACGCACGGCGAGGCGATGATCCCGTTCTACATCTTCTACTCGATGTTCGGCTGGCAGCGCACCGCCGACCAGATGTGGCAGCTCGGCGACCAGCTCGGCCGCGGCTTCCTGATCGGCGCCACGGCCGGCCGCACCACGCTGACCGGCGAGGGCCTGCAGCACGCCGACGGCCACACCCCGGTCATCGCGGCCACCAACCCGGCGGCGCTGACGTACGACCCGGCCTTCGCCTACGAGGTCGCGGCCATCGTCAAGGAGGGCCTGCGCCGGATGTACGGCGAGGCGGCCCCGGGCGAGGACCAGAACGTCTTCTACTACCTGACGGTCTACAACGAGCCGCTGCCGCAGCCCGCGAAGCCGGCCGTCCCCGGCATCGACGAGGGCATCGTCAAGGGCCTGTACCGCTTCAACACGGCGGAGACCGCGGGCCTGACCGCGCCGGCGAACGCCCCGCGCATCCAGCTCCTCGGCTCCGGCACGGCGATCCACTGGGCCCTCGACGCCCAGCGGCTGCTCGCCGAGGAGTGGGGCGTGGCCGCCGACGTGTGGTCCGCGACCTCCTGGACCGAGCTGCGGCGCGACGCCATGGAGGCCGACGAGGCGCTGCTGCGCGGCGAGGAGCGGGTGCCGTTCGTGCGCCGGGCGCTCCAGGGCGCCGAGGGCCCGGTCCTCGCGGTCTCCGACTACATGCGCCAGGTCCCGGACCAGATCGCGCAGTGGGTCGAGCAGGACTACACCTCGCTGGGCACGGACGGCTTCGGCCTCTCCGACACCCGCGAGGCGGCCCGCCGCCACTTCGGCGTCGACGCGCAGTCGATCGTCGTCGCGGCGCTGGCCCAGCTGGCCCGGCGCGGCGAGGTCAAGGCGACGGCCGTGAAGGAGGCGCGCGAGCGCTACGGCCTGTGATCTGTGATCCCCTTCCGGTGGACCGGGAGGGGTGACGAGGGGCGCGGTGGCTTCGGCCGCCGCGCCCCTCGCCGTACGCGCCCTCCTCCCCCGGCTGCCGCCGTGCGGTGCCGGCGGCGCGCGGCATGATGAGTCCATGCGCGCTGCCCGCCTGATCAAGATGGTGCTGCTGCTCCAGTCCCGGCCGTCGATGACCGCCGCGGAGCTGGCCCGGGAGCTGGAGGTGTCCGAGCGGACGATCGCCCGGGACGCCCAGGCCCTGTCGGAGGCGGGTGTCCCGGTGTACGCCGACCGCGGCAGGACCGGCGGCTACCGCCTGATCGGCGGCTACCGCACCCGGCTGACGGGCCTGGCCCGGGGTGAGGCGGAGGCGCTGTTCCTCAGCGGGGTGCCGGGCGCGCTGCGCGAGATGGGCCTGGAGGACGCGGCCTCGGCGGCCCGGCTGAAGGTGTCCGCCGCGCTGCTGCCGTCCCTGCGGGACGCCTCGCGGACGGCGGCGCAGCGGTTCCACCTGGACGCCCCGGCCTGGTTCGCCGAGCCGCGCACGCCCGAGTGGCTGCCGGCCGTCGCGGACGCCGTGTGGGACGACCGGCGGGTCGTCGCCCGCTACCGCCGCCGGGAGGCGGACGTGAAGCGGGAGCTGGAGCCCTACGGGCTCGTGCTGAAGGCGGGCGTGTGGTACCTGTGCGCCCGCGTCCCCGAAGCCGGGGCGTACCGCGTCTACCGGATCGACCGCTTCACCTCGGTGGAGCCGGGCGCCGACCGCTACGACCGCGACGAGGAGTTCGACCTCCCCGCCTTCTGGGCGGAGCGGGCCGAGCAGTTCGCGCGCTCGCTGCTGCGCGCGAAGGCGGTGGTGCGCCTGTCGGAGCAGGGCGCCCGCCTGCTGCCGCACGTGGCCGACCCCGCCGCCGCCCGCGAGGCGCTGGAGGCGGCGGGACCGCCGGACGCCGGGGGCCGGCTCACCGTGACCCTCCCGGTCGAGTCGCACGAGGTGGCGTACGCCCAGCTGCTGGCGCTTGGCCCGGAGGCGGAGGTCCTGGAGCCGCCCGCGCTGCGCCGCCGTTTCGCGGAGGCGGCGGCGCGGGCGGCGGCGCTGTACGCGGACTGAGGCGCCGCCCCCGCCGGGCGGCTCCGGCGGCGGCTTGCGGGGTCCGGCGGCGGGCTGCCCTCCCGGCCCGCCGATCCGTCCCGCGGGCGGCCCCGCACGTCCGGGCGGGAGCCGACGGCGCCCGTGACGCCGCGCCCCCGGGCGGGCCGCCCGCCGGGCGGGGACCGGCCGTTCGGGCGGGCCCGGTCCGGGCCGGCGACCGCGGGAGACCGGGGCGGCGACCGCGCGGGCGGCACGTTCCGCCGGATTTTCCTTCCCCCCGTCGGGGGCGTCCGGCCGCCCGCCGGACGGACGCCGCGGACGGAGGGGACGTGCGGTGCCGGGCACGGACAAAGGGCCGTATGTCCCGGGTGCGCGGGCCCGGCGCAAGGCCGATGCTGGACCCGTGATGGACGAGACACGGTTCTGGGAGCTGGTGGACACCACGCGCGAGGCCGCCGGGGGCGACCCCGACGAGCAGGCCGACCTGCTCGTCGAGCGGCTCGTCCGGTCGGACCCCGAGTCGGTCCTGGACTTCGCCCGTCACTTCGAGGCCCGCTACAACCGCGCGTACACCTGGGACCTGTGGGGCGCCGCCCGGATCCTCCTGGGAGACGACGGCGACGACGCCTTCGACCTCTTCCGCTGCTGGCTGATCGGGCAGGGGCGCGAGGTGTACGAGAGGGCCGTGCACGACCCGGACGCGCTGGCCCACCTGCTGGCCGGGTTCGACGAGGAGGTCGACGGCGACGGCGAGGAGCTCGGCTACGCGGCGGACGAGGCGTACGAGCAGCTCACCGGCACCGTCGTGCCGGACCTCGATCTCCCGCCCGCGCCCGCGCAGCCGGCGGGCACCGCCCTGGACCTGACGGACGAGGCGGCGCTGGCGCGCCGGCTGCCCAGGCTCTGGGAACGCTTCGGGGACTGACCGGCGGACCGCCCCGGCCGCAGCGGGGGGCGGAGTCCGGCGGGGCCGGCGGGGCCGGTGGGGCGGCTGTGGGGCGCCTGTGCGGTGCGCCGGCCTCAGGTGCGGCCCTGGAGGCGGGCGGCCCGCTCCCTGATCCCCGGGAGCCGGGCCGTGAGGGCGGCGCCGGGGCAGACGGTGGCGTAGCCGTCGGTGTGCCCGGCGACGGCCCTGAAGGTGGCGCTGGTGCCCGCGCGGTACCTGCTCAGGCTGTTGCTGGACACCAGTCGCACCGGGGCGCGCGGGTCGACGCCGGACAGGCCCAGCTTCCAGGCGGCGACCGCCGCGATGGCGTCGGTCATGGCCCGCGGCACGGGCACGCCCTCCGTGAACGTCCCGATCGCGGCGATGCCGGCCGTGCCGGCGTTGAAGCCCTGGGTGTGCGCGCCGACGACGGGGCGCTCGACGCCGCCCGCGCGGCCCTCGTAGACGGTGCCGCAGCGGTCGACGAGGAAGTTGTAGCCGATGTCGTCCCAGTGCCGGTCGCCGGCCTGGCCCTCGTACAGGGTCCGGATGATGCGGGGCACGTCGGCGCAGTCGTAGTCGTTCGGGGAGTCGGTGTGGTGCACGAAGACGGCGGCCACCCGGTCCGCGTACCGTACGGGTGCCTCGCTCCGCGTGGTGCCGGCGGCCCAGCGCTCCCGCGGCACGATGTCGGGCCGCGGCCCGGTGGCCCGTGTCCCGGCGGCCCGCCCCGGCCCGGTGGCGCTCCGGTCGACCCCCGTCGCGCACAGCACGAGCGCGGCGACGGCCACGAGCCCGGGAAGGCACCCGAGCGCGGCCCGCGCGGCGCGCGGCAGCGCCGCTCCCCGGAACGGCACCGCCGGCCGGACGGCCCGCGGCCGTCTGTGCCTGGCCCGGCGCCGCCGGCCGGGGGGCCGGCGGTACGGGGAGCGGCGCGGCGGGACGGAGGCGCCGTGGGCGGAGGCGCCCTGGGGCGGGGTGTACCGGCCGGGGGCGCCCTGGGCGGAGGCCCCCTGGGCAGAGGTGCCCCGGGTGGGCGCCGTCGCCCCGGAGGCACCGTCGTGCGCGGGTGCCGTCGCCCCGCTCGCCGCGCCGCACGCCGATGCCGTCGCCCCGCTCACGTCGCCTCGCGCAGGCGCCGTCGTCCCGCTCGCCTCGTCTTGCTCAGGCTCCGTCGCCCCGCTCGCCGCGCCGTGCGTTCCGCGCGCGTGCCTCGTGCGCAGCAGGCGGCGCAGGGCGGCGCCCCGGCTGCTGCGCACGGTGGGCGGGCGGAAGACACGCATGGTCCCCACTCTCCGGGACACTCCGGACGTCCGCGACGTGTGGTGTGCCGGCCGGTGGAACCAATGTCCTGGTCCGGGACGTTTATACAGGTCCACGGGCCGCGCCTGATCACGGGGCACGCGGCGTACGTACGTGGGGTCCCGGCGTCGTACGGACGAGGGGACCCGGACGGAAGGAGCCTCGTGGACCTGCTCGACATCGTGCTGTTGCTGGTGATGGTGGCTTACGCGGGGTCCGGCTACCGCCGCGGCCTCGTGGCGGGCTGCGTCTCGCTGGCCGGCTTCGTGGGCGGAGCCGTCGTCGGTGTGTGGCTGCTGCCCTGGGTGATGGACTTCGTGACGGCGGGCACGACGGCGGCGACGGTCACGGCCGTCCTGACCGTACTGGTGCCCGCCGTGATCGGCCACGAGCTGACCGGGCGGCTTGCGCTGCGGCTGCGCCGCGGCCTCGACCGCGCGGGCGGCCCGGTCCGGGTGGTCGACGGCGTGGGCGGCGCCGCCGCGAACGCCGTCGCCGTCCTGCTCGTCGCCTGGGTCGCCGCGAGCGTCCTGGCCGCGTCCGCCTCGCCGGTGCTCACCCGGGCGATCCGCGGCTCCGCGCTGCTCGGCACGGTGCAGGACGTGATGCCGGAGACGACGCCGACCTGGTTCGCGCGGGCCACCTCGGCCCTCACGGAGGCCGGGTTCCCGCAGGTGTTCAACCCCTTCGAGAACGAGCCCACCACCGGCGTCGCCCGCCCCTCCGGGGACAGCGTCACGGCCGCCGCCAGGCGCGCGGCCCAGCTCAGCACCGTCAAGGTCGAGGGCGTCACGGGCACCCAGGGCCGCGAGGGCAGCGGCTTCGTGTACGCGGCGGAGCACGTGATGACGAACGCGCACGTGGTCGCCGGCATCGACGAGCCGACCGTACGGGTGGGCGGCACGGGCCGGGCGTACGAGGCGCGCGTCGTGCTCTTCGACCCCGGCAAGGACGTGGCCGTGCTCGACGTGCCCGGGCTCCGGGCACCGGTGCTGGACTTCGACACCGGTGCGGCCGGCGGGGACGCGGCCGTCGTGGCGGGCTATCCGGAGGACGGCGGCCTGGACCTGCGGGCGGCCACGGTCGCCGGCAAGACGCAGGCCCGCGGCCAGGACATCTACGGCACCGGCATGGTCACCCGCGAGATCTACTCGATCCGCTCCACGGTCCGCCCCGGCAACTCCGGCGGGCCGCTGCTGACGACCGGCGGCGAGGTCTACGGCGTGGTCTTCGCCCGCTCCACGTCGGACGACGAGACGGGGTACGTGCTGACGGCCGACGAGGTGGCGGCCGAAGCGGAACGCGCGGCGGACGCCACGCGGCCGGTGGACACCGGCGACCCGGTCACCTCCTGAGCTGCGCGTCCCCGGCACCGCCCGCCCTTTCCGCCTCCCTGCCGGTGCCCGAGGCGGAAGGGACGGGCGGGACGGGCGCGACACATGTTGCCGGTGCTCGCACGGGCGTACGCTTCCTTCGGTGAGCACCAGGTCCGCCAAGCCCGTCGCGTCCGCCGGGTCCGCCGCACCCGCCGGGTCCACTCCGCCCGCCGGGTCCCCCGCGCCCCCCGCGCCCCCCGCGTCCAGCGCGTCCACCGGCCCCGCCAAGGGCCCCTCCCTGACCGAACGCCGCAAGGCCGCCACCCAGTTCGAGATCGCCCGGGCGGCGGCCGAGCTCTTCACCGAGCGGGGCCCGGACGCCACCACGACGGAGGAGATCGCGGCCCGCGCGGGCGTCGCGCTGCGCACGTTCTACCGCTACTTCCGCAACAAGCAGGACGCGGTCGCGCCGCTCCTGGCGGTCGGCGGGGACCACTGGCGGGAGCGGCTGGCGGCGATGCCGCCGGACACGGCGCTCCCGGAGGCGCTGGAGGCGGCGATCGCGGAGTCCCTGACCGTCCGCGGCGAGCTCAAGGCGGAGGGGCTGCGCTGGACGCGCGGACTGCTGCGGGCGGCCGCGGCGGACCCGGCGCTGCGCACGGTCTGGTACCGGGTGAACCGGGAGTCGGAGGACCGGCTCGTCCCGGTGGTGGCCCGCTTCGCCGGCGACGCGGACCCGCTGGAGGTGCGCCTGGCGGCCGCGGCCGCCACCGACGCCATCCGGGTCGCCCTGGAGACCTGGTCCGAGACGGACGCGGACGTGGAGGGCCCGGGCTCGCCCCGGGACCTCGCGGTCCGCTGCCTGCGCCGTTTCATGGACGGCATCCGCCCCTGACGGGACACCGGCCCGCCCGCCCCCGACGGGACACCGCCGTCCGGGCCTCCGGAACCCCGGCCCCCGGGCTTCGGGCTTCGGGCTCCTAGAGCCTGCGCCCCATCAGCACGTCGTCCACGTACTCCCCGTCCAGGTGGAACTCCCCCGGCTGGACGCCCTCGACGACGAAGCCCTCCGACTCGTACAGCCTGCGCGCGGGCGTGTTGTGGCCGAGGACGCGCAGCGTGAGGCGCAGCGCCCCCTGGCGGCGGGCCACCTCGGCCACCGCCCTGAGCAGCGCGCGGCCGACGCCCCGGCCGCGCGCCTCGGCGGCGACGGCGAGCCCCTGGATCTGGCGGACGTGCGCGTTGGAGGGCAGGGAGGTCGGGAAGCCGAGGCGCACGTAGCCGGCGATCCGCCCGTCGAGCTCGGCGACGAGGTGGTCGCGCGGTCCGAAGCGCTCGGTGAAGAACGGCTCGTACGGCGGTCGCGGCGGCGGGCTGACCGCGTGCAGGGGCGACCAGGCCGCCCGGTCCAGACGGCCGAGCTCGTCCTCGTCGTCGGGCAGGGCGGTGCGTATGTACGGCTCGTGCGGCTCGGGCATGGACGTCACTGTACGGCCGGAACACGGCGGCACGTCCGGAATCACCTGCTCCGGCCCGGGCCCGCGCCCCTCGTCCGGGGGGCGGGTGGCGCAGGATGGGGGCATGGAACCTACCCGAATCGCCGTGGCCGGCGCGTCCGGACTGATCGGTACGGCACTGGTGCGCTCACTGACCGCCGACGGGCACGAGGTGGTGCGGCTGGTGCGGCGCGCGCCGCGCGCGCAGGACGAGGTCCGCTGGGACCCGGAACGGCAGTACGTCGACGCGGCCGGACTCGCCGGCTGCACGGCCGTGGTGAACCTCGCGGGCGCCGGCGTCGGCGACCACCGCTGGACCGACGCGTACAAGCGGACGATCCGCGACAGCCGGGTGCTCGGCACGGCGACGCTCGCGGAGGCGGCCGCCGCGCTCGACGAACCGCCGCGGGTGCTGCTCAACGGCAGCGCGATCGGCTTCTACGGGGAGACCGGCGACCGCGCGGTGGACGAGAGCGCGCCCCCGGGCGACGGCTTCCTGCCCTCGCTGTGCGTCCAGTGGGAGGAGGCGGCGGCTCCGGCGCGGGAGGCGGGCGTCCGGACGGTGTTCGCCCGCACCGGCCTGGTGGTGGCCTCCGGCGGCGGCGCGTGGGGGCGGCTGTTCCCGCTGTTCAAGGCGGGGCTCGGCGGGCGCCTCGGCGACGGGCGGCAGTACTGGAGCTTCATCGCGCTGCACGACGAGGTGGCGGCGCTGCGGCACCTGCTGGAGACGGAGGGCCTGTCGGGCCCGTTCAACCTGACGGCACCGGAACCGGTCACCAACCGGGAGGTGACGGCGGCGATGGGGCGGGTGCTGCGCCGGCCCACGGTGTTCGCGGTGCCGGCGCCGGTCCTGCGGACCGTGCTCGGGGAGTTCTCCGGGGACGTGCTCGGCAGCCAGCGCGTCCTGCCCTCGCGCCTGCTGGAGTCGGGTTTCGACTTCGCCTTCCCGAAGATCGAGCAGGCCATCAGGGCGGCACTGGACTGAGCGCCGGTCCGGGCTCCGGACCTCGGGCCCCGACCCCGGTCCGGGCCCCGGCCTCACCCTCCGTGACAACTTCCGGCCGTGTGCGACCCGTATGCGACCGGCGTGCGACCGTGCCTCTCCGATGCGCGACTGTCTCTGATCGGACACGGACCTACTCTCGACGCGAACTCGGGTATTTCCGAACGTTGTTGGGGGCATGACGTCTCCGACAGCCGCGCAACCTCGAGGAGGGGCACGTGCTTGAGCCGGCGTTCCGGGCGGATGTCGTCGTCGTGGGGGCGGGAGTCGCGGGACTCACCGCAGCCCACCGGCTGACCAGGGCGGGAGTCCCCACCGTGGTTCTGGAGGCCGCCTCCTGTGCGGGTGGCCGGATGGCGACCGAGAAGATCGACGGGTTCCGGCTGGACCGCGTCGGGCGGTTCCTGTCGGCCTCGCCCCAGGAACCGCGCCTCGCCCCGGGCCTTGACGCCCTGGTCCTGCGGCCCTTCGCGCCCGGCGTCCTCGTGCACGGCGAGGGACGCACCCAGCGCGTCGGCGGCACCGTACGCGCCGGGGGCGCGCGGGGCGCACTCACCGCGGCACGCGCCCTCGTGAGCGCCCCTCTGGGTTCCGACCAGGCGCGCCTGACCGCCGCGCTCGCCCGCCTCGCCGCCACGCCCGTGGAACGGCTGCTGTCCCGGCCGGAGACGACCGCCCGCGAGGCGTTCGCGGCGCGTGGCGTCGCCTCCCGTACCGCCGACGGGCTGCTGCGCCCGCTGCTGGCCGCGCTGCTCGGCGATCCGGACCTGACGACGTCCAGCCGCTGCGCGGACCTCGCGCTGCGCTCCTTCGCCGCGGGCCGGCTGTGCGTGCCGGAGGGCGGCGCCGACGCGCTGCCGGAGCTGCTGGCGGCGGCCCTGCCCGCCGGCACGGTCCGCACGGGGGTGCGGGCGACCTCGGTGTCCACCACCTCCGTGACGACCGCGGACCACGGCGTACTGCGCTGCCGCGCGGTCCTGGTGGCGACCGGCGCGCGGGACGCGGCCGAGCTGCTGCCGGGGCTCAGGGTCCCGCCGTTCCACCCGGTGACGGTGGTGCACCACACCGCCGACGAGGCGCCGCTCGCCGAGCCGTCGCTGCTGCTCGACGCGGACCGCCGCAGCCCGGTGGCGCACACGGCGGTCGTCAGCGAGGTGGACCCGTCGCGGGCGCCCGCGGGCCGCGCGCTGGTCTCGACCACGGTCCTCGGTCCGCCGCCCGCCGACGTCGAGGCCGTGGTCCGGGCCCGGCTCGCGGTCCTGTACGGCAGACCGACGTACCGCTGGGAGACGCTCGCCGTGCGCCACACGCCGGAGGCCGTCCCGGCCATGCCGCCGCCGCACGACGCCCGCCGCCCGGTCCGCCTCCTCGACGGCCTCTACGTCTGCGGCGACCACCGCGACACCGGCACGGTCCAGGGCGCGCTGCGCTCGGGGCACCGGGCCGCCGCGGCGGTCCTCGCGGACCTGGGCGTGGGCGCGGCGTTCGCCTCGGACCCGCTGCCGCACGCCGCCTGACCGCCGGGACGCGGGCGGCCCCGGCGCGGAAGGGGTCCGCACCGGGGCCGCCGCTCAGGAGGCGTCCCGCCCGGCTAGCCGAGCGTCGCCACCTTGTCCCGGTAGCCGCGCACGGGCGCCGCGTCCCGGTACGGCTCCAGGCGGCGCTCGAAGTCCCGCACGTACTCGATCGCGCGGGCCGACCGCATCTCCGACGCCTGCGCCGCCGACTCGGCGCCCAGCCGGCACGCCTGGTCGAGCTCGCCGAGACCCAGCCGGGAGCAGGCGAGGACGACCCGGCAGAACAGCCGGCTGCGCGCGAAGGCGGGCGCCCTCAGCTGCAGCGAGCGCTCCGCGTGCTGCGCCGCGGCCCGGTACTGCTGCAGGTCGCGGTGGCAGTGCCCGAACTCGTCGGCGAGCTGGGCCTCGTCGAAGAAGCGCGCCCAGTGCGGCACCTCGTCGGTGGTCCGGGACGCCTCCAGCGCCCGTTCGGACCGGACGAGCGAGGCGGTGCACGCCCGGACCTCGCCGAGCACGCCGTGGCCGCGCGCCTCGACGGCGTACAGCAGCGCCTGGACGGCGGGCGGCGCGGACGAGCCCACGCCCTGCTGGGCGACGCGCGCCAGCTGGATCGCCTCCCGGCCGTGGCCCAGGTAGACGGCCTGGCGGCTCATGGTCACCAGCACGTACGAGCCGTAGGCCCGGTCGCCCGCCGCCTGCGCGAGCCGCAGCGCCTGCACGAAGTAGCGCTGGGCCAGGCCGTGCGCGCCGATGTCGAACGAGGTCCAGCCGGCCAGCCGGGTCAGGTCGGCGACCGCGGCGAACAGCCGGCGCCCGGTCTGCTCGCCGTAGCTGCCGCGGAGCATCGGCTCGGCCTCGTGCTCCAGGTAGCGGACCAGGGCCTGGCGGGCGTGGCCGCCGCCGTAGGCGTGGTCGAGCGCGCGGAAGAGCTCGCCCACCGAGCGCAGCGCGGCGATGTCGCCGCCGGTCACCCGCTGGCCGGGCTCGCGCTCGGTGCGCGCCCGCTGCCGGGGCACCTGTCCCGGCTGCTCCGGCACCGCCATGGGGCGGCCGACGGGCCGGCCCTGCGGGGGCACCCGGCCGCCCGGGGGCGCCTCGGCCCGGGCGACCCGGTCGTCGGGGCGGCCGATCAGCCAGTCCCGGCTCGGCACGACGAGCCCGGCCGGGGTGAACGCGATCTTGCGCAGCTCGGCGTGGCTGCCGGAGTCCTTGCGCCACAGCCCGCTGACGATGTCGACGGCCTCCTCCGGGCTGGCCGCGAACTCCAGCCCCGCGTAGACGGGGGCGCAGGCGTCGAGACCGAGGTCCTGGGCGGTGAGCCGGCGTCCGAGCCGGCGGGTGAACACCTCGGCGATCAGGGCCGGGGTCGTGCCCCGGGGCTGCTGGCCGCGCAGCCAGCGGGTGACCGAGGTCTTGTCGTATCTCAGGTCCAGCCCGTGTTCCAGACCGAGCTGGTCCACGCGGCGGGCGAGCCCCGCGTTGGAGAATCCCGCTTCTGCGATGAGCGCGGCTAGCTGACGATTGGGGATGCGCTGCGCGGGTCGTTCCGTCATCTGCGGTGCGATCTCCTGCCTTCCGGCGTCGGCGAGGTCGGCCGCCGTGCCTCAAGCAGCCCTCATTGGCCTCATGAACGGCGCGAATGTAGCGTTCCGTAGTCAGGGACTCGCACACTTCCACGTCCATTCATCCAATCGGGTGAGTATCGCCCGCGCGGCTGACGGACGGCGGGCGGTCGTACAGTGGCAAGGGCATCTTTCGTGCCTTACGCAGACCCGGGGTGACGGTCTCCGGGCCCGCGGCCGCTGAAGAGGAGGCGCTTGCCGTGAGTGAGTTGCGGTTCGTCCGCATGGGGTTCGGCCCGGACGCCGTGGAGTACCAGGAGGCGTGGGACGAGCAGCGCCGTGTGCACGCCGCCCGCTTCCAGGACGAGATCCCCGACACCTGCCTGCTGCTGGAGCACCCGCCGGTCTACACGGCCGGGCGGCGCACCGAGGACAGCGAGCGGCCGCTGGACGGCACGCCGGTCATCGACGTGGACCGCGGCGGCAAGATCACCTGGCACGGCCCGGGCCAGCTCGTGGGCTACCCGATCCAGAAGCTGCCGCGCCCGGTGGACGTCGTCGCCCACGTGCGCCGCCTGGAGGAGGCCCTGATCCGCACGTGTACGGAGTTCGGCCTGGAGACCACCCGGGTCGAGGGCCGCAGCGGCGTCTGGGTCCTCGGCGACCCCGTCGAGCAGCGCCCGTCGCTCGGCGGCCTGTCCCTGGACTTCGACCCGCGCCTGACGGACGAGGAGTTCGACCCGCGCCTGAACGGCCCGGAGTACGCGCCCTCCAACGCGGGCCAGCGCCGCGAGGACCGCAAGATCGCCGCCATCGGCATCCGCGTCGCCAAGGGCGTCACGATGCACGGCTTCTCGTTCAACGTGAACCCGGACAACGCCTGGTTCGACCGGATCATCCCGTGCGGCATCCGCGACGCGGGCGTCACCTCGCTGGCCAACGAGCTGGGCCGCGACGTCACGGTCGAGGAGGTCCTGCCGGTGGTGGAGCGCCACCTGCGCGAGGTGCTGGAGAACGCCGAGCTCAAGCCGCGCGAGGTCGAGCGCGCCACGGTGTGACGCGGGCCACGGCCCGCGGTGGGACCCCGGTCCGGCGCGGGGGAATGCGCCCCGCGGGGCCGGGGTTGCCTCAAGGGGCAGTGCGGCCGGCACCCGGCCGTCCGGCCGCGCAATCAACGGGCGTACCCTGAGGTACGCCCACGAATCGAAGCTACAGGGAGCCGATGTGTCCGCAGTCGCACCCGACGGACGCAAGATGCTGCGCCTGGAGGTCCGGAACGCCCAGACCCCCATCGAGCGCAAGCCCGAGTGGATCAAGACGCGGGCGAAAATGGGCCCCGAGTACACCAAGATGCAGAACCTCGTGAAGAGCGAGGGCCTGCACACGGTCTGCCAGGAAGCCGGCTGCCCCAACATCTACGAGTGCTGGGAGGACCGCGAGGCCACCTTCCTCATCGGCGGTGACCAGTGCACCCGGCGCTGCGACTTCTGCCAGATCGACACGGGCAAGCCCGAGGCGCTCGACCGCGACGAGCCGCGCCGTGTCGGCGAGTCCGTCGTCACGATGGACCTGAACTACGCCACGATCACCGGCGTCGCCCGCGACGACCTGGAGGACGGCGGCGCCTGGCTGTACGCCGAGACCGTGCGCCAGATCCACGCGCAGACGGCGGACCGCGAGGGCGGCCGCACCAAGGTCGAGCTGCTCGCCCCCGACTTCAACGCCGTCCCGGAGCTGCTGGCGGAGGTCTTCGCCTCCCGCCCCGAGGTCTTCGCGCACAACGTCGAGACGGTCCCGCGGATCTTCAAGCGCATCCGCCCCGGCTTCCGCTACGAGCGCTCCCTGAAGGTCATCACCGAGGCCCGCGACCACGGCCTGGTCACCAAGTCGAACCTGATCCTCGGCATGGGCGAGACCCGCGAGGAGGTCGGCGAGGCGCTGCGCCAGCTGCACGAGGCCGGCTGCGAGCTGATCACCATCACGCAGTACCTGCGGCCGAGCGTCCGCCACCACCCGGTGGAGCGCTGGGTCAAGCCGAACGAGTTCGTGGAGCTGAAGGAGGAGGCCGAGCAGATCGGCTTCTCCGGTGTGATGTCGGGCCCGCTGGTGCGCTCCTCGTACCGCGCCGGGCGCCTCTACCAGATGGCGGTCGAGAAGCGCGGTGCGTACGTCGCCTCGCAGGCCGTCTGACGCGCCGTCAGCCGTGCCCCGCACGGGGGCTCCGCCTTCCGTGTGAATTCGCGCACAAGAGGCTACTTCCCAGTAGTGTCCGAGACGCCGCGGCCCCGGCCGTTCCCGCAGATGGGGAGCGGTGCCGGGGCCGCGCCCGCGCTCCGGGCCGCGACATGGGGGCTTCATGGGCGTTTGACCGCCAGGTCACGCCCTGGTAACACCAATCAGTGACCCTGGACTCACGCACGTAGAGCTTCACCCAGTGCCGCCATCCCGAGGGGGGACCTCCACCATGCAGGCCGCGCCCGTCCGCGCCACCGCGATCCCGTCGTTCACCGATGCACTCCGTGCCGTCGAGTCCCTCCTCATGAGCGGCGGTCAGCGCACCGCCCGCCGCAACGCCTGGACGTCGGTCCTGGAGGACCGCCGCCGCGCCAAGGACAGGGTCGAGGCGCAGCGCGTGTTCGAACAGGCCGGTCTGGCCACCCGCCCGTAGCGTCCGGCTCCGACCGGTCACCGATCATTACGGACCCCTACTGGTCCCGTACCGGTTCGGTACCGATCGTTTCCGCGGACGGCACCACCGGCCTCCTGACGTCGTCCGCCCCGTGGGGGACACGTAGACTTCAGAGCATGGCGAGGAAGGAACCCGCAGCGGACGCTGCGAACCCCGGGCGGCTCAAGCAGATCGCCCTGACCTACAAGATGACCCGCAAGGCCGATTCGAAGATCGGTCTTGTACTCGCGGCTGTCGGCATCGTCACCCTTGGTGTCTTCCTCGCGATCGGCTTCTTGATCGGTCACCCGGTCTATCTCGGCATTCTCGGCCTCCTGCTCGCCTTCCTCGCGACGGCGATCGTCTTCGGGCGCCGGGCCGAGCGTGCCGCCTTCGGGCAGATGGAGGGCCAGCCGGGCGCCGCCGCGGCCGTCCTCGACAACGTCGGGCGCGGCTGGACGACGACCCCGGCGGTGGCCATGAACCGCAGCCAGGACGTGGTGCACCGGGCCGTCGGCAAGGCCGGCATCGTGCTGGTCGCCGAGGGCAACCCGAACCGGGTGAAGAGCCTGCTGGCCGCCGAGAAGAAGAAGATGAACCGCATCGTGGCGGACGTGCCGGTGCACGACATCGTCGTGGGCAACGGCGAGGGCCAGGTGCCGCTGAAGAAGGTCCGCACGACCATGCTGAAGCTGCCCCGCGTCCTCAGCGGCCCGCAGGTCACCGCGACCAACGACCGCCTGCGCGCGCTGGGCGACCTGATGAGCAACATGCCGCTGCCGAAGGGCCCGATGCCCAAGGGCATGCGGATGCCGCGCGGCGGACCGAAGATGCGCTGACAGCGCCGGACACGGCGAGGGGCGCCCGGGAACGACGTTCCCGGGCGCCCCTCTTCCTTTCCCGCGCACGCCGTGGACTCCCGGCACGCCGTACGGGGCCCCCGGACCGGGGCCCGCGCCCCGGCCCCGGCGGGGTCAGCTCCGTACCTCGACCGTGCGGGCCAGGCGGTCGTGCAGGCCGCGGCCGTCGCGGTCCCAGACGAGGGCGGGGATCGCGAGGCACAGCAGGACGGTGCGCAGCAGCCCGCGGGCCGGGCTGACGCGGCCGGTGCCCTCGGCGACCACCCGCAGGCCGAACAGGCGCTTGCCCGGCGTGAAGCCCACCGTGCCGACGGTGAGGACGCTCAGGACGAAGAAGACGAGCAGCGCCCAGTTGCTCGTCGTCTGGTCGTAACCGTCGGCGAGGAGGCCGTATGCGATCAGCAGGCACAGGGCCCAGTCGACGGCGAGGGCCCCCAGGCGCCGCCCGGGACGGGCGATCGAACCCGGTCCGTGCTCGGGGAGGCCGAGCTGCTCGCCCCGGTAGCCGAAGTCGACACCCGCGTCCTCCGCGGCCGCGCGCGGTCCGGAGAGCCACGATCCGATTGCTTGCCTGTTGTCCACCCGTCCACGGTACTGCGCCGGGGCGCGGTGCCCGCCGGGCGGGGTGGACGGGGCGGCCCGGCGGCGCCACTCCGGTTAACTTCTCCGAAACAAATGAGTCATGCTGGAGAAATCCCCCGTCCCTATGGTCGGGTCCAGCGTGTGCCACCGCACTGGCCGCACGAACGAACTACCACCCCGGTCCGAGGCGGGCCGGGAGTAGGAGGAGCTGGATGTTCCAGAACGCCGACGAGGCCAAGAAGTTCATCGCGGACGAGGACGTCAAGTTCGTCGACGTCCGCTTCTGCGACCTGCCGGGCGTGATGCAGCACTTCACGGTGCCGGCCGCGACCTTCGACCCGTCCGAGGAGCTGGCGTTCGACGGCTCCTCGATCCGAGGCTTCCAGGCCATCCACGAGTCCGACATGGCGCTCCGCGCCGACCTGTCCACCGCGCGCGTCGACCCCTTCCGCCGCGACAAGACGGTCAACATCAACTTCTTCATCCACGACCCGATCACGGGCGAGCAGTACTCCCGCGACCCGCGCAACGTGGCGAAGAAGGCCGAGGCATACCTCGCCTCCACCGGCATCGCCGACACCGCCTTCTTCGGCCCCGAGGCCGAGTTCTACGTCTTCGACAGCGTGCGCTTCAAGACCGCCGAGAACGAGGCGTACTACCACATCGACTCCGAGGCGGGCGCCTGGAACACCGGGGCCGTCGAGGACAACCGCGGCTACAAGGTCCGCTACAAGGGCGGCTACTTCCCGGCCCCGCCGGTCGACCACTTCGCCGACCTGCGCGCCGAGATCTCCCTGGAGCTGGAGAAGGCCGGCCTGCAGATCGAGCGCCAGCACCACGAGGTGGGCACCGCGGGCCAGGCCGAGATCAACTACAAGTTCAACACGCTGCTCGCCGCCGCCGACGACCTCCAGCTCTTCAAGTACATCGTGAAGAACGTGGCCTGGCGCAACGGCAAGACCGCGACCTTCATGCCGAAGCCGATCTTCGGTGACAACGGCTCGGGCATGCACGTCCACCAGTCGCTGTGGCAGGGCGGCTCCCCGCTCTTCTACGACGAGGCCGGCTACGCGGGCCTGTCCGACACCGCCCGCTACTACATCGGCGGCATCCTCAAGCACGCCCCGTCGCTGCTGGCCTTCACCAACCCGACGGTGAACTCCTACCACCGCCTGGTGCCCGGCTTCGAGGCCCCGGTCAACCTGGTGTACTCGCAGCGCAACCGCTCCGCGGCCATGCGCATCCCGATCACCGGCTCCAACCCGAAGGCCAAGCGCGTCGAGTTCCGCGCCCCGGACTCCTCCGGCAACCCGTACCTGGCCTTCTCGGCGCTGCTGCTCGCCGGCCTCGACGGCATCAAGAACAAGATCGAGCCGGCCGAACCGATCGACAAGGACCTCTACGAGCTGGCCCCCGAGGAGCACGCGGGCGTCCCGCAGGTCCCGACCTCGCTCCCGGCCGTCCTCGACTCGCTGGAGGCCGACCACGAGTTCCTGCTCCAGGGCGACGTCTTCACGTCCGACCTGATCGAGACGTGGATCGACTACAAGCGCACGAACGAGATCGCGCCGCTGCAGCTGCGTCCGCACCCGCACGAGTTCGAGCTCTACTTCGACGTGTGATCGGCAGCCGGACCCGCGCGGACGCACCGCGTGCGCCGCGCCGCACGGTTCACGGGACGAGGCCCCGTCGCCGCCCTTCGGGTGGGGACGGGGCCTCGTCCCGTGCTACGCCCGGCCGCCTCCCTGGCGCTCCTGCCGCCGGGCCTCGACGGGACGCTCGCGGCGGTAGCGGCGCTCGTACCTGGCCTGGCGGTCGCGGCGCTCGCGGTAGGCGCGGTAGCTGGTGTCGAACCGCGTCTGCGGGGCCGCCGGGACGCCGCTGCCGTACGAGGAGCGGGTGGACGAGCGCCGTCCGGGGCGGCCGTACAGGGCGTAGAGGAGGAGCAGGGCGCAGGCGGCGAGCCACCAGAGCGGTTCGCCGAAGCCCAGGACGACCAGGACGAGGGTCGCCGTAGTGATCAAGGCACCCATGGCGGATCTCCTTGAACGGGGGTGTGGGACCTTGAGGTGTCCGGCGCGGCGCGGGTGTCGGCACCGGCCCGCCGGTGCGCGGAGAGTAGTTGTCCGTGCGTCGAGCGTAACTCCAGTCTGCCGGGGGCGGCGTCCCCGCGGTAGCGAATAACGGCCGGGAGGGGTGGACCGCGGCCCCGTGGGGCGTGAGTGAATGGAGGGCATGACCGAGCTGATCCCCTTCACACACGACCACGACGGAGAGCGCCTCAGCGGGGTGGAGGCGGTGCCCGCCGGCGCGGACGGCGCGCGGCCGGCCACCGCCGTCCTGCTGCACGGAGCCGGGCACGGCAGCAAGGAGCGGCTGCTCCCGCTGCTCGAGGAGTTCGCGGCGCGCGGCCTGCGCGGGCTGGCCTTCGACTTCTCCGGGCACGGGGACAGCACCGGGGAGCAGCGCGGGCTGAGCCTGCGGGGACGGTTCGAGCAGGCGGTCTCCGTCGTCGGGGCGCGCGTGCCGGCGGACGGGCCGCTGGTCGTGGTGGGTTTCAGCATGAGCGGCCAGACGGTCGCCGACCTGGCCGGGCACTTCGGGAGCCGGGTGGTGGCGCTGGGCCTGTGCGCGCCCGCCGTCTACGCGGCGGCGGCCTGGTCCCTGCCCTTCGGGACGGGCGACGGGCCGTTCAGCACCCTCATCCGTACGCCCGGCAGCTGGCGCGACTCCCCCGCGCTCGACGCGCTGCGGCGGTACACCGGCCGGGCGGTCCTCGCCGTGCCCGGCACCGACGAGGTGATCCCGCCCGAGGTGACCGGGGCCGTCGCCGCCGCGCTCACCGAGGGCGCCGACTTCGCGCGGCTGGACCTGCCGGACGCCGGGCACCAGGTGGGGCTGTGGCTGCAGCAGCACGCGGCGGACCGGCGGCGGTTCGTGGACGCGGTCCTCGGCTGAGTCCCGCGCCCCGCCCCCGGTCAGCCGGTGATCTTGAGGTCCTCGTGGACCACCTCGCGGGCCACCTCGGCAAGGCGCCGCTGGTGCGAGCGGGCGTATCCGCGCAGCAGGCGGAACGCCTCGTCGACCGGGACGGAGAGCCGGGCGGCCAGCACCCCCTTGGCCTGCTCGATGATGACGCGGCTGGTCAGCGCCTGGCCCAGCTGGTCGGCCAGGGCGCGGCTCTCGCTGACCTCGCGCTCGCGGGCCAGCACCTGCCCCGCGACGGCCGTGAGGGACTGGCCGAGCGTCAGGACCTCGGCGGTGAACGGCGTGTCGTCGGAGCGCAGCAGGATCAGGGCGCCCAGCACCGGCTGCTCGGCCGACCGGCCGGGCAGCGGGAGCGCGGCGGCCCGCCGGTGCCCCAGCTTCACGGCCCGCGGCGCGTACTGCGGCCAGCGGCGGTGCGCCTCGTCGGAGTCCAGCGGGGTGTCCGGCACCCGCCGGCCGGAGCGGTGGGCGTCGTACCCGGGCCCCTCCCCCCATTCGACGGCGCTCTCCTCCAGGTGCAGCAGCTCCTGGTCCGTGGAGGCCAGTTGGCGCGGGGCGCGGTCGTCCGGCACGTACAGCACGCTGGAGGCGCGGGCGGCCAGGAGGCGCGTGCTGTGCGCGGCCAGCATCGCCAGGATCCCCGACGGGTCCGACGGCTCGGTGACCGTACCGCCGGCAAGCTCGACGAACATATGCGCCAGTTGCTGCTCCGGCGTGGGCGTGGTCATGGTTTCCCTTCCGCCTCTAGGTCCGTGGCGTTGACGGGACACCCGGCCGGTCTCAGCCGAGTGTCAGTTCACGGCGCACGATGCGCTCGGCGATCGTCCGCAGACTCTCCCCTTCTGCGAAGGCACGCGCCTTGACGAGTTCGAGCGCGTCACCGATCCGGCAGCCGAGCTGTACGGAGACCATGCCGGCCGCCTGGTGCACGACGGCCTCCAGGTCGGTGTCACCGTACAGTCCCGGGTCCGCGTCCGGGCCGAGGAACACAGTACGGGTGAGGGCGTCGGCGACTTCGGCGATGAGCCCGGTTCCGGCCATGCCGTCCCCCTCGCCGAAGACGGAGAGGGCCCCGATGCACCCGCCGGGCACGTGCAGCGGCGCCGCGATCACCCCGGTGATGCCCATCTCGCGCAGGGCCGGGCCGTACGCGGGCCAGTGCTCCTGCAGGGCCCGGCCGGACTCGGCGACCACGCGGACCTCGTTCGCGGCGTCGCGGGCCGGCCCCTCGCCCAGCAGGTACTCCAGCTCCTGGGCGGCGTGCGCCCGGTCGTTCGAGGCCGCGACCGCGAGCCTGGCGCGGTCGGGGCCGATGAGGGAGACGGCCGCGCTCGTGGTGCCGCACGCTCTCGCGACACCGGTCATGAAGCGCGGGCGGTCGCCGCTCCGGCTCGTCCGCCAGGCCCGCAGGCTGCTCGCGTGCGCCTCGTGCAACCGGGCGGTCGTCAGCTGGCAGGATGCCGTCCTGCGGTGGGCGGCGGCCGCCCTGCGGTGCGCGGCCGCGGCCTGCCGGTAGAAGTCCTGGCCCGTGTCGGCGGCCAGGCGTTCGTTGCGCTCGGCGGCGGCCTGCTCCCGCTCCGCCCGCTCGCTCGCCTGGGCCGCGCGGCGACGTGCTCGCCAGGCGGCTTCCGGAACTTCCCGCTCGGGGGGCATGCCTGCATGGTACGCCCACGGCCGTCACGGAGCGCTGCCGCTTCGCTCCTCTTCCATCAGCAGGACGACACCGCCGTTGTGCCCGTCGAAGGGGCTGCACAGCACCGAGCACCCGATGCGCCGGCCGAGCCGGTTGACCGCGGGGACGAGGGCCGGCTCGGCGCGCCGCCCGTCGTCGAGGCACCGCTGGACCGTCCCGCGCAGCTCCCGGGTGGGCAGTCCGAACTCCAGGTCGAAGAACGGCCGGTCCAGCACCTCCTCCGGGCGCAGGCCCCACAGGTCCGCGGCGCCCTTGTTCCAGCTCCTGACCCTCAGGTCCTTGTCGAGGACGACGACGCCCGCCGCGATGCTGGTCAGGACGGCCTCCAGGAAGGCGCGGGCCTCGTCCAGCTCGTCGGTGCGGATGCGCATCTCCTCGTTCATGGTCTCCAGCTCCTCGTTGCCGGACTGGAGTTCCTCGTTGGTGGTCTCCAGCTCCTCGTTGGTCGACTGGAGCTCCTCGTTGGTCGTCTCCAGCTCCTCGATGCTGGACTGGAGTTCCTCGTTGGTGGTCTCCAGCTCCTCGTTGGTCGACTGGAGCTCCTCGTACGCCGTCTCCAGGTCCTCCCGTACGCGCTTGACCTCGGCCTTGAGCCGGGTGGCCACCGTGACGTCCACGAAGGTGACGGCGGTGGCGGCGGGCAGGCTGTCGGCGCCGATGAGCGGCTGGACGGAGATGTCGAAGTACTGGACGTCGTCGCCGGTGCGGCGCTCGGCCCCGTTGACCCGCAGCGTGCGGCGTTCGTGCGTGGCCTGTTCGATCAGCGAGCGCAGCTCCACCGGGCGGTAGGAGATCTCCAGGTCCTGGATGGGCCGTCCGACGTCGTTCGCGGTCAGCCCGAACTGCCCGCGCGCCTGGCTGTTGATGAGGACGACGGTGCCCTCCGTGTCCACGGCGAGGGAGGCGCCGGGCGAGGCGTCGAGGATGAGGTCGCGCAGCTGGCGGGCGCGCACGGCGGTGTGCGGTTCGCTGCCCGCGCCGAGGCCGGACCTGGGCTTCGGCGCGGTCGGCTGGTAGGGCGTCACGGCGTCGCCGGGGCGGCGGCGGAAGATCCGCTGGCGCATGTTGAGGACGTCGAACCGGTCGGCGTCGTTCAGCAGCATCTCGGCCTTGCCGAGGAAGAGGAAGCCGCCCTCGCGCAGGGCGAAGTGGAACCGGTCGAGGATCTGCGTCTGCGCCTCGACGTTGAAGTACATGAGGGTGTTGCGGCACACCAGCAGGTCGAGGCGGGAGATGGGCGCGTCCCGGGTGATGTCGTGGCGGCCGAAGATGACGCGGCGGCGCAGGTCGGGGCGGAAGCCGAACCGGGTGCCGTGCTGCTCGAAGTACTTCTCGCGCAGTTCGGGGGCGAGCGGTTCGAGGGCCTTCGCCGGGTACAGCCCCGAGCGCGCCTCGCGCAGCGCCTCCTCGTCGACGTCCGTGCCGTAGATCTTGACACGGCCGAGGGCCTCGTCGACGCCGAGGGCCTCCGCGAACATGATCGCCAGCGAGTACGCCTCCTCGCCACTGGAGCAGCCCGCGCTCCACACCCGGATCTCGTCGTCGGCGCCGCTCCGGGACAGCAGCTCGGGCAGCACCTCGCGCCGCAGGAACGTCCAGGCGTCGGCATCGCGGAAGACCGACGTGACGTTGATCAGGATGGTGTTGAACAGCGCGTTGAATTCGTCGGCGTTGGTCTCCAGGTGGTCGCGGTAGTCGGCGTACGTCTCCGCCTCCGCCTCCGCCATGCGCTTGCGGATGCGGCGGCCGAGCGTGGACCGCTTGTAGCCGGTGAAGTCGAAACCGCGGGCGTCCCGCAGGAAGCCGAGCAGCTCCTCCAGCTCCTCGTCGGTCTCCACGTCCCGCACGTCGCTCATGGCCGCCCCTTCATGCGCTACCGCTTCTCGATGTCCGTCAGCCCGCATACGACCGGGGCGATCTCCTCAAGAGGTAGCACGAAGTCCACCGCGCCCGTACCCACCGCCGCCTCGGGCATGCCCGCGAACTCCGCCGAGCGCGGATCCTCCACGATGACGGTGCCTCCGCGGGACTTCACCGCCTCGACGCCCATCGCGCCGTCCCGTCCGGTGCCGGTCAGCACGCAGGCGATGGTCCGCCGTCCGTACGCGCCCGCGCAGGACTCGAAGAGCAGGTCGGCGGAGGGCCGTACGAAGTGGACCAGCTCGCTCCCGGTCAGGGTGAGGGTGCCGCCGGGGCCGACCAGGAGATGGCGGTCGGGCGGGGCGATGTGCACGGTGCCGGGCAGCGCCCGCCCGCCGTCCTCGGCGAGCTCGACGGCGAGGCGCGTACGGCGGCGCAGGACGTCGGCGATGACGGTGCGGTGGCGCGGGTCGAGGTGCTGCACGACGAGGACCGGCACCGGCAGCCGGGGACCGAGACCGCCGAGCAGGGTGCCCAGCGCGTGGACGCCGCCCGCGGACGACGCGACCGCGACCACGGCGTAGTGGTCGGCGGACCTCTCCGGTCCCACACGGCCAGCGTAACGGGGGGCCGGGCGCGTGGCAGCGGCGCGGACGGACGGAACCGGGCGGGCGGCGCAGGTGGCACGGGCCGGCGCCCCGGTCCGCCGGGACCGGGACGCCGGAGGCCGTGGCGGGACCTCAGCGGGAGTAGCGCATGAGGGCCCGGACCATGCGGCAGGTGGTGTCGGACGGCGGGTGGACGCCGATCAGCTCGGCGGTGCTGCGTATCTTCTCGTCGCGGGCCTGGTTCGCGCTGTGGACCCCGAGGTCGAGCAGGGCGATGGCCAGCCGCATCGCCTTCAGGCGGCGGTTGTGGGTGATGTACCACTCGCGGGGGCGGCCCGGCGGCAGCGGGCGCTTCTCCACGGGGGCGTACGGACGGTCGAGCGGGACCGCCCTCCTGACCGTGGTCTGGGTGGGCAGCGGGGTGATGGCGGCAGCGGGCACGGGCATCCTCCTGTCGCGGTCGGGGACCTCGGAACATACGACGACCCCTCGAACACTGCTTCTATTCTACTGCCGGGCACTGACAAAAGCCCCTGGCCAGAAGGGCTTTGAGGCCTTCTGTGACACCCGGGGCGCACGGTGTTCCGCGTACCTTTGGAGCATGGAGATCTGGATCAACCCGGCCTGCTCGAAGTGCCGGAGCGCGCTGCGCCTGCTCGACGCCGAGGGCGCCGACTACACCGTCCGCCGCTACCTGGAGGACGTCCCGGGCGAGGACGAGATCCGCGACGTGCTCGGCCGGCTCGGGCTCGAACCGTGGGACATCACCCGTACCCAGGAGCCGGCCGCGAAGGAGCTCGGCCTGAAGGAGTGGCCGCGCGACGCCGGCGCACGGGAGCGGTGGATCGCGGCGCTGGCCGCCCACCCGAAGCTCATCCAGCGGCCGATCATCACCGCCGAGGACGGCAGCGCGGTGGTGGCCCGCACGGACGAGGCGGTGCGGGAGGCGCTGTCCCGGTAGCCGGGAGGGGCTGCCCCGGTGGCCGGAAGGCGCTGTCCCGGTGGCCGGGAGGCGCTGCCCCGGTGGCCGGAAGGGGCGGCGGCGGGGCCGTGCGCGGCACGTCGCGCGGGTGGTCCGGGCGGGATGGTGAGCAATCCCGTCCGGGATTCCGTACCCAGCGGCGTACGCTCCCCCGCCGCCCGGGCGGGGGCACCCCCCGTCGTCGTCGCCGGACCGCCGTCGCGGGCGGCCCGGAGCAGGAGGCCCGCATGTCGCGCAGGAGAACGCTCGGCCCGAAGAAGAAGCTCGCGCTGCTGATGGGCGCCGCGGCCGTCGCCGGGAGCGGGGCCTTCGCACTGGCGAGCACCTCGAACGCGGCGCCCGCAGAGCGGGCCGGGTCCTCCGTGGTCTGCCAGGGGCTGGCCACGGCCCTGGCCGACAACGAGCGGTTCATCGAGCAGCAGCGCGCCGCCCCCGACGCGCAGTCGCAGGCCCGGATCGCCAACCGCGAGGCGGTGGTCGAGGAGATCCAGCGCAAGCAGGCGGCGTCGGGCTGCCCGATCGGGGCCGGGGACGGCGGGGCGGGCGGAGCGGCCGCCGGGACCGCCGCCCCCTCGTCGGCCGCGAGCGCGCCGGCGGACGGCACCGGGACCGGCGGCGAGGCGGGCGCGGGCTCCGGGGACGGAGCCGGAGCCGGGAAGGGTGCGGGATCCGGGGCCGGGGACGGCGCGGGATCCGCCGGTGAGCAGGTGTGCGCCGGCTCCACCGTGACGCTGTCCGGCGAGGCGGGGGCCCCGGCGGCCTCCAGCGACCGGTTCCCGGCCGGTACGCGGCTGAAGGTGACCAACCTGGACAACGGCAGGTCGACGACCGTGGAGGTCACCTCGGTCTCCGGCAGCTGCGTCCTGCTGAACGACGCGGCGTTCGAGCAGGTCCGCGAGGCCGGGAGGTTCCTGGTCCGCAACGCCCGCGTCGAGCGGGCGGGCTGAGGCCCGCCACCGGCGGGACCCGGGCCCGGCGTCGCCCCGCGGCCGCGCCGGGACCCGGCCCCGCCCGCCGAAACCCATCGCATACGAGCCACCGGGCCGTCCCGGGGAAGGGACGGTCCGGGCCGCGCGGGGCGGCGCGCGCCGCCCCGGAGCGACGCTCCCCGGGCCTCACGGACCGCCGCGGTCACGGATGCGAACGCCGCCCGCGCCGTGACTCCGGGCACACCCTCCCCGGGTAACACGGGGTTCACGTGCGGGCAATGGGCGGGAAATCGCCCGTTGACAGGCTGCCGGTCGTACCGCGGCGCCCCGGTGCCGCAGCGCCGCGCCCGCGCACCGCGCAGTCGAGACCCACCCCGAAGGATGTGGCCCGTGACCTTCAAGGCTGAGTACATCTGGATCGACGGCACCCAGCCGACGGCCAAGCTCCGTTCCAAGACGAAGATCCTCGCGGACGACGCGAAGGGCGCCGAGCTGCCGATCTGGGGCTTCGACGGGTCCTCCACGAACCAGGCCGAGGGCCATGCCTCGGACCGCGTGCTCAAGCCGGTCTTCACCTGCCCGGACCCGATCCGCTGCGGCGACGACGTCCTCGTGCTGTGCGAGGTCCTGAACATCGACATGACGCCGCACGAGTCCAACACCCGTGCCGCGCTCACCGAGGTCGCGGAGAAGTTCGCCGCGCAGGAGCCGATCTTCGGCATCGAGCAGGAGTACACCTTCTTCGACGGCACCCGCCCGCTCGGCTTCCCCGCGGGCGGCTTCCCGGCCCCGCAGGGCGGCTACTACTGCGGCGTCGGCGCCGACGAGATCTTCGGCCGGAAGATCGTCGAGGCTCACCTGGACAACTGCCTCAAGGCGGGCCTGGGCATCTCCGGCATCAACGCCGAGGTCATGCCCGGCCAGTGGGAGTTCCAGGTCGGCCCGCTGGCCCCGCTGGAGGTCGCCGACCAGCTGTGGGTGGCCCGCTGGCTGCTCTACCGCACCGCCGAGGACTTCGGCGTCTCCGCCACCCTCGACCCCAAGCCGGTCAAGGGCGACTGGAACGGCGCCGGCGCGCACACCAACTTCTCCACCAAGGCGATGCGCGAGGGCTACGACGCGATCATCACCGCCGCCGAGTCGCTCGGTGAGGGCTCCAAGCCGCTGGACCACGTCAAGAACTACGGCGCCGGCATCGACGACCGTCTGACGGGCCTGCACGAGACCGCCCCGTGGAACGAGTACAGCTACGGCGTCTCCGACCGCGGCGCCTCGGTCCGCATCCCGTGGCAGGTCGAGAAGGACGGCAAGGGCTACATCGAGGACCGCCGCCCGAACGCCAACGTCGACCCGTACGTCGTGACGCGGCTGCTCGTCGACACCTGCTGCTCCGCGCTGGAGAAGGCCGGCCAGGTCTGATCCTCCGGCGCCGCCGGGCACGGATCCACACGCGAGGGGCGTCCGCCGATCCGGCGGGCGCCCCTGCGCCGTGTCCGCGGACACCCCCGCGCCGTGCCCGCTCCGCGGCCGCGCCCGGGCCGGGCGCCCGTATCACCTGCCGAGAAGGTGGGGAGGAGATCTCCTCCGTCCGGGCGCCGTCTGCTTCAATGGGCCCATGGCAGGCTTCCGGAGGAACACCGCGACGGGTCGTTGCGACCTCGAGCCCTTCTGGCCCTCCCGTCAGCACCACGACTTCGACCGGGTGTGTTGCCGCGCGACGACCGCGCGCGCCCGGTGAGCCGTATCTCCTCCCCTTCCCGGCTTCCGGCCGTCGCGCACGACGTACGTCCCTGACGCCTTTCGACCACGAGTCCTCGGGCGTCGGCCTCCCAGACGACTTCTTCGCGCGAAAGAGCTGACCTCTCATGGCGAACACCCGTTCCTTCTCGTCCGTCGCCGTTCCCCACGCCCCGGCCGGCCACCCCGCCCGGCACCGGCTGCGTGCGGTCGACCGGGACGAGACCGTCGACGTCACCGACCTCCTCCCGCCGGGCACCACCTGGCTGCCCGCTCCCCCGCACGCCCTGCCCGCGCTGCCGGGCCGGCCACCGATGGTCGGCTACCTGGTCCTGGTGCCGGCCGACCGGCAGCCGCTGTTCCCGGTGCCCGCGCCCGAGGGGACCCGGACCGGAGCCGGGGCCCCGGACGAGGGGGCCGCGGGGGACCCGGCCGGCGACGCCGCGGCGGACGCCGGGGACGCGCCGCTGATCCGCGTCGACACCGTGCGGCGCACGGCCGAGGTCGCCGGGCGGCAGCTCGACCTGACGTACCTGGAGTTCGAGCTGCTGGCGCACCTGGTCGCGCACCCGCACCGGGTGCACACGCGGGACCAGCTGGTCACCACGGTGTGGGGCTACGGGCACGTCGGGGACGGCCGCACCGTCGACGTCCACGTCGCCCGGCTGCGCCGCAAGCTCGGCGCGGAGCACCGCCAGGTGATCCGTACGGTCCGCCGCGTCGGCTACAAGTACGCCCCGCCGACCGGCGACTGACACCGCGCCGGGCCCGGGGCCGCCCGCCGCGCCGCGTCCGGCGGTGCCGGGTCCCGGCGCCGTCCCGCCCGGTGCGGCGACCGCCGCGTTCCGGCCCTTCCCCTCTTTTTTCGGAGCTGCCGCCGGAAAGCAGCCGAAAAACGGCGCACTTCTTTGAAGAGGATTCAAGGATCTTCGACCGCGCGCGGCGAATCCGGGGGGTCTGGGGCTGTTGTGCCGGAATCGCTCCACGAAACTCTTACCTGTTTCCGAGACGGCTGAACACGTGCGCGACCCTCTCCGTATGGAATGGAGCCGCTTCAACTCCTGTCGGGCGCCTCGATGCCCCGCAAGGAAGCCATGAGGAGTTCCATGGGACGCACATCACGAAAACGCCGCTCCACGCTCGCCAACCGGGCGATAGCCGCATCGGCGGCTCTCGCGCTGGGCGGCGGCGGTCTGATCGCGGCGAATTTCTACGCCTCGGCGCACGAGGAGAACTCTGCCTCGACGCGGAACGCGACGACCACCGCCGCGCGGACGGCGACGATCGACTGCCCCGACGTCGGTCAGCAGCTGTCCGACGTGCCGGACAGGGCGCGCGGCGAGGTGGACGGCGAACTGGCCACCCTGGACCAGCAGATCACCGAGGCGTACCAGCGGCTGGCGGCCACGCGCGACGCCCAGACCCGGGACGCGGGCTACGTGCAGAACGCGATCCTCGGGCCGCTGAAGGACCGGCGGCAGGCCATCATCGACCGGATCCAGCTGGAGATCACCCGGGTCGGCGGGCCGGCCCACGCCGACCTGGACCGGCTCGCGCCGTGCTCCGGCCGCCCCGCGGACCAGCCGGAGACCACCGACGGCCAGGCCGGGAACGGCCAGGACCAGGGCGGCCAGGACGGTCAGAACGGCGACGGCCAGAACGGCGGCGGGCAGGACCAGAACGGCGGCGGTCAGGAGGGCGGCGGCCAGGACGGCGGCGGCCAGGACCAGAACCAGGGCAACGGCGGCCAGGCGGGCAACGGCCCGGCGGCCGACGACTTCGTGGACATCACCACCGTCCAGCCCAACGTCAAGAAGGTGCGCACCAAGCGCGGCGGCTCAACCGGCACCTTCACCACGTCCTGCGGTGTCAACGAGAACGGCAACCACAACACCGACAACGTGATCGTGGCGCCCGGCGTGGCCAACGGCGCGCACCACCTGCACGACTACGTGGGCAACCAGTCGAACGACGCGTTCGCCAACAACGACACCTTCGCCGCGGCCGAGACCAGCTGCACCAACCAGGGCGACAAGTCCTCGTACTACTGGCCGGTGGTGCGCGTCCAGGACGGGTCGAGCGACTTCGACGCGAACAACGACGGCGGCGGCAAGGAAGGCAACGTCGGAAAGATCCTCAAGGCCACCCAGGCCGAGATCAAGTTCGTCGGCAACCCGCGCAGCAAGGTCGTCGCGATGCCGAAGTTCCTGCGCATCATCACCGGTGACGCCAAGGCATTCACCAACGGCACCGCGAACGCCAACGCGAACTGGAGCTGCACCGGCTTCGAGAACCGGCAGCTGAGCGACAAGTACCCGATCTGCCCCGAGGGCAGCAGCGTGGTGCGCACCTTCAAGTTCCAGAGCTGCTGGGACGGCCAGAACACCGACAGCGCCAACCACCGCTCCCACGTGGCCTTCGCGGACGCCGGCGGCAACTGCGCGAACGGCTTCAAGGCGATCCCGCAGCTGCAGATGCGCCTGGTGTACGACATCCCGGCGCCGACGGTCGAGAACGGCCAGGTGCAGAACCCCTACGCCGTCGACGGCTTCCCCGAGCAGCTGCACAAGCCGATCACCGACCACGACGACTTCATCAACGTCTTCGACGAGAACCTGATGAACAAGATGGTCAAGTGCATCAACACCGGCAAGCGCTGCACGTGACGCCGTAGGACGCACGTGACGCCGTGAGGCGCACATGACGCCGCGAGGGGCCGGCTGCGGTGATCCGCCGCCGGCCCTGCCGTCCCCGAACCTGCGCGGTCAGCCCGAGCGGTGACCGGAGTGCGTGGCCTCGTCCCCCCCACCGCCACTGTTCCCCGAGTGGTGCGAGGTCCCCTCCTCCACGGTCCCGCCGAGCCGGCCGCGCAGCGCCGTGACGACCTCCTCCTCGCCGACGGCCACCCATTTCGCGCCGACCAGGTAGGAACCGCCGTAGTCCTTCGCCTGATTGAGCCACTCGCGCTGGCCGCGGTCGGTCGCGAAGGTCGCCAGGACGAACTTCCCGTCGTCGTTCTCGCAGATGGCCTGGCGCAACTCGTCCGCGTCGGTCTGCATGTCGGGCTCGCAGCGCACCTCGGCGGCCAGGTGCTCCAGGCTCCCCGTGGCCGTCTCCGGAACGGCGCCGGCGTCACCGCCCCCGCCGCCCGCACAGCCCGTGAGCAGCAGGGCGGCGCCCAGGGCCGCGACTCCCGTACGTGTCAACCTCATGCGTTTCCTCCGGTCCGGCCGGCGACGTGATCGCGCCGTCTTCGTGAGCACCGTTGAGCACGGACAGCCCTCCCGTTAGCGTGCCGCAGCAGTCGACACAGGGGGCACGCAGATGAACCGTCCGTCGCGACGCTCGGTGCTGGGCACGGCCGGTGCCGTCGGCCTCGGCACCGCCCTGGGGGTGGCGGTCCCGGCCCACGCCGCGAAGGGGCCCGGCGGGGGCCCCGCCTTCGATACGGCTCCCGCGCGCGCCGCGCTCAATCGGCTGCTCCCCGGGCACGCCGGCCAGATCCGCCTCGTCGCCGCCGAACGGGACGGCGCCGGCGACCGCTTCCGCGTCACCGGCACCGCCGGGGCCGTCACCGTCACCGGCACCACGCCCGCCGTCCTGCTCACCGGGGTCCACTGGTACCTGAAGTACGCGTGCAACGCGCACATCTCCTGGAACGGCGACCGGCTCGGCCTGCCGCGGCGGCTGCCCGCGCCGTCCCGGCCGCTGGCCCGCGCCACGGCCCTGCCGCACCGCTTCGCGCTCAACGACACCAACGACGGCTACACCGCCCCGTACGCGGACTGGCCGTACTGGGAGCGCATGATCGACGTCCTCGCGCTGCACGGCTGCAACGAGGTGCTGGTGATCGCGGGCATGGAGGCGGTCTACCACCGGCTCCTGAAGGACTTCGGCTACAGCGACGCGGAGGCGCGGGCCTGGCTGCCCGCGCCCTCCCACCAGCCGTGGTGGCTGCTGCAGAACCTGTCCGGTTACGGCGGCCCGCTCTCCCCCGGGCTGATCGCGAAACGGGCGGAGCTGGGCCGCAGGATCACGGACCGGCTGCGCGAGCTGGGCATGGCGCCCGTCCTGCCCGGCTACTACGGGCACGTGCCCCAGGAGTTCGCGGCGCGCAACGGCGGGGACGCGCGCGTCGTGCCGCAGGGCACCTGGCACGGCTTCCGGCGCCCGGACTGGCTGGACCCGCGCACCGAGGCGTTCGCGAAGGTGGCCGCCGCCTTCTACGCCCACCAGAAGGACGTCCTCGGCCCGGCCGCGCACTTCAAGATGGACCTGCTGCACGAGGGCGGCACGGCGGGCGACGTACCGGTGCCGGACGCGGCGCGCGGCGTGGAGGGGGCGCTGCGCGAGGCCCACCCGGAGGCGACGTGGGTGATCCTCGGCTGGCAGGAGAACCCGCTGCCGGAGCTGCTGGACGCCGTCGACAGGGACCGGATGCTGATCGTCGACGGGGTCTCCGACCGCTACGCGGGCGTCACGGACCGGGAGCGGGACTGGGGCGGCACGCCGTACGCGTTCGGCACGATCCCCAACTTCGGCGGCCGCACCACGCTCGGCGCCCGCGCCCACGTCTGGGAGGAGAAGTTCTTCGCCTGGCGCGACAAGCCGGGCAGCGCGCTCGCCGGCACGGCCTACATGCCGGAGGCCACCGACCGGGACCCGGCCGCCTTCGAGCTGTTCTCGGAGCTGGCCTGGCGGGAGGAGCGGATCGACCGGGCGGCCTGGTTCGACGGGTACGCGGACTTCCGGTACGGCAGACGGAACGGTTTTGCGCGGGCGGCCTGGCGGGCCCTGCACGACACCGCGTACCAGCACCGGGCCGTCGAGCGCAGCGACCCTCACGACTCGCTGTTCTGCGCCCGCCCCGACCTGTCCGCGGACCGCGCCGCCGAGTACGCGCCGCGGGCCCTGACCTACGACCCGGGCCGCTTCGACGCGGCCTTCACCGGCCTGCTCGGCGTCCCCGCGGACCTGCGGGGCAGCTCGGCGTACCGGTACGACCTGGTGGACGTGGCGCGGCAGGCGCTGGCGCACCGCAGCCGCCGGTACCTGCCGCAGCTGAAGGCGGCGTACGAGCGCGGGGACGCGGACACCTTCCGGGCGCTGGCGACGCTGTGGCTGCGGCTGATGCGGCTGTCGGACGAGGTCACCGGGGCCCGGCCCGACTTCCTGCTGGGCCGCTGGATCGCCGACGCCCGCCGCACGGCCACGGACGACGCCGAGCGCGCCGCGTTCGAGCGCACCGCCAAGGCGCTGATCACGGTGTGGGGCGGCCGGGCCACCGCGGACACCCTGCACGAGTACGGCAACCGCGAGTGGCAGGGCCTGATGGCCGACTTCTACGTGCCGCGCTGGCAGAAGTGGCTCGACGCGCTCCAGGACGCCCTCGACACGGGGACGCCGCCCGCGGCCGTCGACTGGTACGCGTTCGAGGAGCCGTGGACGCGGGAGCGCAAGGACTACCCGCTGCGGCCGGTGGGCGATCCGTACCGGACGGCCGCCCGGGTCCACGACGTGCTCAGCCGGGCGCCGTACCAGGGCCTTCTGGAGGTGACCGCCGAACCACCCGCCTTCCCGCCCGGCGGGAGCGCGCGCGTGGAGGCCGTGTTCACCAACGTCAGCGGGTTGCGGGCGACCGGGCGCGTGGACTTCGCGCTGTCCGGCCCCGACGCGGAGCCCGAGGGGCCGACCTCCCTCGCCGGCGTCCCGGCCGCCGGGCGCGGCACCGTCCGCTGGCGGGCGAGCGCCCCGGGCACCCCGCTGGACCGGCCGCTGCGCCCCCTGCCGTACACGCTCGCGGTGACGTACGGGCCGCGCGGCGAGGACCGGGTGCGCACGGAGCACGCGGGCACGCTCTTCGAGGCGGGACCGCTCCCGGAGGGCTGGCGGACGTACACGGGCAACGGGGCCGTCTTCGGGCACCTGGACGGCCGGTTCGCGATCGACGGCGCGGGCGCCGACCTGTGGAAGGGCACGGCGGAGTTCGGCACGGCCTACCGCGAGGGCGCTCTCGCGGACGGCGCCGCGGTGACGGTGCGGGTCGACTCCCAGGCCGCCACCGGCCCGTGGGCGCGCGCCGGGATCGTCGCCCGTGACGCCCTCGCCGTGCCCGGCTCCCCCGGCTTCCTGAACCTGGCCGTCACGCCCGTCAACGGCGTCGTGCTCTCGTACGACACCACCGGCGACGGCACCCTGGACACCTACCGGCGGATCACCGGCGTCGAAGCGCCGGTCCTGCTGCGGCTGGCCCGGTCCGGCGGCGCGTACACCGGTGCCTGCTCGACGGACGGCGGGGCGACCTGGCGGACCGTCGCCCAGGTGCGGGTGCCGGGAGCGGCGGCCGCCCAGGACGTGGGGCTGTTCATGAGCGCCGCCGACGGCGGCGACGGGACGCGCGGCACGGTGGAATTCAGCGGCTGGCGGCTGGAGTGACCCCGGGGGCGGCGGGACGCCCCCGGGACCGGCAGAACGAACGTGGTGCGGCCACGGATCCGCCCGTGCGAGGGTGGGCCCGTGACCACGACTGCGACGACGCCCGAGGACTGGGAAGAGCGCGTGACCGCCGCCCGGGCCGCGTTCGACGCCTACGGCGAGGAGCGCGCGGCGGACTTCCGCGCCGTGATCGACGGCCTGGTGGCCGAGCTGCCCCCGGACAGCCCGGCCGACCCCTTCGAGCGGGCCTGCGCCTGGGACCCGACCGGGCACTCCGACCGCGCCGTGCGCGCTCTACGAGGAGGCGCTGGCGCGCGGGCCGAGCGGCTACCGCGCCCGCCGGACGAAGATCCAGCTCGCCAGCTCGCTGCGGAACGTCGGCCGCGCGGAGGACGGTGTCGCCCTGCTCACCCCCGAACTCGACGCGCCGTCCGACGAACTGGACGACGCCGTACGCGCGACGCTCGCCCTGTGCCTGGCGAACCTCGGCCGCGAGCGCGAGGGCCTCTCCCTGGCCCTGGGCGCCCTCGCCCCGCACCTGCCGCGCTACCAGCGGTCGATGGCGAACTACGCGCGGGCGCTGGTGGCCCAGGACACGGAAGGCCGAGCGGCCTCCTGAGGACGCGGGCGGCGGCGCGGCGGGCGCACGGACGGCGGGCCGGGGCGCCCGGGGACGTGTGAGGCGACGGCGCGCTCGGGAACGCGTGAGGCGGGCGGCGCACGCGGGCGGTGGGCCGGGGCGCGCGTCCTGCGGTCCGTGCATCCGGTGCGTCGTGCGGCCGCAACGCGTCGTCTGCGACTGCCAGTTGACGATCCGGCCGCCGTGCGGCGGGCGCGGAGGTCAGTGACCGTCCGGCGGTTCGCTCGTTCTGCTGAACGTGCAGCCACAGGATGTCGTCACGCGCCCCTCCGCAGACCCGGTCGTCGACGTCGAGCGCGCCGAAGCCGCGCTCGTCGAGCACTACCCGCGGCTCGTCCGGCTCGCCTATCTGGTGCTGCCGCCGCGCCTCGGCCGCAAGCGCCGGGTGCTGACCGCGCACGCGCTCGTCCAGCGGGCCCTGCCCCGGGGCCGTGCCGGCGCCCAGGCACCGGCCGCCCCCGTCGTCCCGGCCCAGCAGGCGGCCGGCCGCCACGGCGACGCCGGCTACGCGTTCGTCCGCCTGCAGGTGGTGCGCACGGCGCTGGAGGCGGCCCGGCCGCTCCTGCGCGGCGGCCTCCCCAGGCGCGCGCAGCTGCCGCCGCTGCTCCCGCAGGTGTGGGGCCTGCGGCTGTTCCCGCGCTCCGGCGGCGCGGACGAACTCGCCCTCGACCAGCGCCTCGCGGCCCTCTCCGGACCGGCCCGCGCCGCCTGCGCGCTGCGCGCCCTGGAGCAGCTGCCCGACGCGTACGTGCGCGAGGTGCTCGCCATGGCCGGCGTCGACGACCCGGACGCGGCGCTGCGCGAGGCCGGCGACGGAGGGCAGGAGTACGCGCTGCTGGACTCCCCCGAGTTCGACCCGTGCTCGCTGCAGGCGCGGCCGACGGACCTGGTGGCCCGGCGCCGCAGGACGCGGGCGGCGCTCGCCGCGGCCGTCGCGGCGGCCGTGTGCGGAACGCTGCTGGCGCTGCCCGGCGACGGCTGGGGCTCCGACGGCCCCGCGGCGCCCCCGTACGCGCGAAACGCCGCCGCCCAGGCGGCCCTGGAACCGGACAGGCTGACCAGGGCCGCCCCGGCGGCGTGGAAGACGGCCACCCGGCGCGGCTTCGCCGTGTGGCCGGCACGCGGCGGTCTGACCGACGACAAGGCCCTGCTGCGCCGCGCGCTCGCGGTGTGGGCGCGCCCGGGCGCATCGGTGCGCGTCTCGGCGACCGCGGGCACCCCGGCCGGCGGTCCGGCCGGTCCGCCGCAGCTCCTGTACGCGGGCGAGGTCGACCGGTCGCGGGTCGTGCTGCTGTACGACGGGCTGCGCGTCGCCCGCTACGCCGAGCCGAGGAGCGGCACGAGCGGCGCGGCCCTGGACTTCGCGCGCGTGGACGGCGCGGACGGCGCCGAGGCGGCCGCGGTGGTCCTGGACCGCACCGACGGCAACGTCCGCTATCTGACGGCCCCCTGGGTGACCGGCACGGCCGTCCGCGACCTGCTGAAGCCCGGGAGCGGCGCCGCGCGCCTGGGCCGCTCGGCGGACGGTGTGACCGACCCGCTGGCGGGCCCCGCGGAGCGGACCGGCGCGTGCCGCTCCTGGAACGTGCTGGAGCTGACCGATGCCGGAGGCACCCGCATGACCTCCGACCTCGGTGAACTCGTCCCGGCGCACCTGACGTCGGGCCGCCCGGGAGCGCCGCAGGAGGCGGACCCGGCGGCCTGGTCGCCGCTCGCCTGCTCGCTCGCCGCCGTACGGGGCCAGGGCGTGCGCTCGGTGAACGCCTGGCAGTTCGCCGCGCAGCCGCTGCCGGACGGGAGCGGCACTGCGGCCTGGCTGTGCACGCGCGCCGAGACCTGGCGCGGCACCGGCGCCGGGGTCCTCGCCCAGTTCCGCACGCCCGGCGGCCCGTACGCGGCGGTGGCGGCCAGGGCCGCGGACTCCGCCGCCTGCGGCCCGCGCGACCCGCACGTGCTGGCGGGCGTGCTGTGGAAGTCCGGCACGGGCGAGTGGCACCTGCTGGCGGCGGGCGACCCGGACACGGCGTCGGTCGCCACGACGGGCGCGGTCGAGGCCCGGGCCGCGGGCAACCTCCTCACCGCACCGGCGGAGAAGGGCGCGCAGGCCACCCTGAAGGGGCGGCTGACGGACGGTCAGGAGATCACGGGATTGCGCTAGTCCTGGTGGGGCCACCCGCCCGGCGGGCCCTCTGCGTGAGCGTTTCGTGTCCCGTTGGCGAACATCTTGTGCGTGGCGGCCCGGTTGGCGGCCGATTCCGATCGGTAAAGTGTTCTTATGACAACCGGGGTGCGCCGCAGGATGGCCGTGGAGGAGCGGCGCCAGCAGCTGATCGGCGTCGCGCTCGACCTGTTCAGCCGCCGGTCGCCCGACGAGGTGTCCATCGACGAGATAGCGGCGGCCGCCGGTATCTCCCGCCCGCTGGTGTACCACTACTTCCCCGGCAAGCTCAGCCTGTACGAGGCCGCCCTGAAGCGCGCCTCCGACGACCTGGCGCAGCGGTTCGTGGAGCCGCACGAGGGGCCGCTGGGCTCCCGGCTGCTGCGGGTCATGGGCCGGTACTTCGACTTCGTGGACGAGCACGGGCCCGGCTTCTCGGCGCTCATGCGCGGCGGCCCCGCGGTGGGCTCGTCGACGACGAACGCCCTGATCGACGGCGTACGGCAGGCCGCGTACCTGCAGATCCTGTCGCACCTGGGGGTCGAGGGCCCGCCGCCCGCCCGGCTGGAGCTGGTCGTGCGCTCCTGGATCTCCCTCGCCGAGTCCACCGCCCTCATCTGGCTGGACGGCCGCCGCGTCCCGCGCCGCGAGCTGGAGGTGCAGCTCGTGCACGACTTCGGGGCGCTCGCGGCGGTGAGCGCCGCCCACGACGAGGAGATGGGCGCGCTGCTGCGCCGGGTCTTCGCGGACGAGCCGGCCGACGGGCCGTTCACCGACCTCGTCACCCGGCTCGTCGCCCTGGCGTCCTGACCGCGCCCGCCCCGGCGTCCCGGCCGCGCGCGGCGGGCGGCTCCCCTGCTCCCTGCGCCTCGGCGTCCTGCGCCCCTACTCCTCGGACTTCCGGTACGAGGCGTCCAGTTCGCGCACCTCGGCCGAGACGTGCAGGCCGCGGCCCGGCGCCGGCCTCACGTGCGCGCGCACCAGCTCCAGGACCGCCTCGGTCAGCCGGGCCTTGGTCTCCTCGCTGCGGCCCGGCAGCAGGGCGAGGCCGACGTGCACGATGTCGTGGCCCTCGCCGTCGCCGCCGACGACGTTGTCCTCCGTGGGCCGGAACCGGGTCTTGCACGCCTCGATCCGGGCGTTCGCGAGGTCGACGACCACCGCGTGCAGGGCGAGCGCGAAGCCCGTGCGGTCGAAGGCGCCGGTGAGCGACACGGGGTGGTCGACGGTGATCTGCGGCATGAGGTCTCCTGTGCGGATCGCGGGTGGCGGGTGCCGGGACGCGGGGCGGCGGCGGGCCCGTCCGGGACCGCCGCCGCGGACCCCGCGCCGGGCCCTGCCGTGGATCTTCACCTTCACGCCGTTCGCCGGGCGGCACAACCTCTTCCCGCATGGCGGACGCGGGTCTCACTCCAGCCGCAGCGCCAGCAGGGCGATGTCGTCCTCCCGGTCGCGCCCGAAGCAGTCGAGGAGCGTGTCGCACAGCGGGCCCACGCCCTCGGGGGCGTCGGCGGCGGCCGTGCGCAGCTGCTCCAGGGAGACCGACAGGTCCGTGCCGCGCGTCTCGATCAGTCCGTCGGTGACGAGCAGGAGCCGGTCGCCGCGGCCCAGCACGACCTCGGCCGGCGGCGGCCGGTCCAGGCCCAGGCCCAGCAGCGGCCCGGACACCTCGACGTACTCGGCGTCCCGGCCCTCGCGCACGAGCAGCGGCGGGATGTGCCCGGCGCTGGCGATGCGGGTGTGCCCGGTGGCCGGGTCGACGACGGCCATGCAGACGGTGGCCGTGGCGTCGGGGTGGTAGCGCTGGAGCATCCGGTCGAGCCGCCTCACGAGCCGGTTCGGCTCGGAGTCCTCCACGCAGTAGGCGCGCAGCGCGTGCCGGATCTCCACCATGACGGTGGCCGCCTCCAGCGAGTGGCCCACGACGTCGCCGACCAGGGCGAGCACGCCGTCGGGGGTCCGCAGGGCCGCGTAGAAGTCGCCGCCGATCTCGGCCTGCCGGGACGCGGGGACGTAGCGCACCACGACGTCGACGCCCGGCAGCTCGGGCAGCCGCTTGGGCAGGAAGCTGTGCTGGAGCGTGAGGGCGACCCGCCGCTCCACCTGGTACATCAGGAGCGGTTCGGCGGCGAGCGCGGTGGCCGTGGCGAGCCGGGGCACCAGGCCGTCGGGGTCGTGGTGGCCGCCCGGCCCGCCGTTGCCCGGCGGGGCGTCCACCGGGGTGGCCAGGCACACCAGCGAGGTGCCGTCCTGGTGCCGGGCGAGCACCAGCCGGGCGTCGTCGGGCACGGCGGGCCGGAAGAAGCCGCGGGGCCACAGCGGCGCGGGCACGACGATCCGGCGCACCCCGGTCCGTCCCGCCATGCCCCGCTGCATCAGCCGTCTCACGGCGTCGTACGCGCTGCGGTCGGGCGGGCCGACGCCGCCCGACCCCGGACTCCGCCCGCCGGCCCCGCCGACCCCGGCGGCGATCGGCGCCCTGATCCCGTAGGAGACGCCCGTGCGGGAGGAGCCGACGTGGAGTTCGCCGTCCTCGCCGAGGACGAACACCGCGGCCGGGCCGTCGGTGAGCCGGGCGGCGCCCTCGGCGGCGGCGTCCGCGAGTTCGCCCAGGCAGCGCGCCGCCTGCACGGCGACGATGGTCTCGGCGAGCAGCGTCAGCCGCCGGACGCGGTTCTCCGCCCCGCTGCGCATCCGGGCGTGGCGCACGGCGGCGCGGACGACCGCCTGGATCTCCTCGGGCTCGGCGGGCACCGTCAGATATGCCTCGCCGCCCACGTCGAGGCCCCGGCAGCGGTCCAGCGGCCCCACGGCCGCGGCGGAGAAGTGCACCACGGGCAGGGCGGCCATGGGCGGCAGCGCCTTGAGCCTGCGGCACAGGTCGAAGCCGTTCATGTCGGGCAGGCCGACGTCGATGAGCGCCACGTCGGGGAGGCTGCCCGCGCGCAGCCGGGCGTCGAGCTCGACGAGCGCCTCGCCGGCGCTGGCGGTCAGGACGACCCGGTGCCCGGCCCGGCGCAGCACCGCGCCCATCGCGTACCGGCCGGCGGCGGCGTCGTCCACCACCAGCACGGTGCAGTCCGTCGGCTCGCCGTTGACCTGCATGCGCCGTCCCTCGAAACCCGCTTCGGTGGGGCGGGCGCCGGAACCGGATCCCGCCCCACCAAATTAGTGCCCTAACGGGCGGCCCGGGTGAATACGGCGACAGTACGAGCGGGAACGGTGAAGGTGCCCGACGCCGTCCGGTACGCCGCCTCCTTCACCACGGGGTCGGCCCCCGCCGCCTGCACGGGGTGCAGGGCGTAGTCCGCGCCGGCCAGCGCGGCCACCCGCTGGTCACGCCGCTCGGGGGTCGCGTTGAACACCACGACCAGGTCACCGAGTTGCATCGTGATCACACCGGGCGTCTCGTCCCGGCCCGACAGCGGGAAGGACAGCCGCTCCTGGACCCGGTCGGCCGTGCCGAGCGAGAACGCCCCCTCCGACGTACGGATCCTCAGCAGATCGCGGTAGGCGGCCGACGCCCCCTCGATCTGCGGGCAGTCCGCCTTCACGGAGGTCAGCAGCGGCCGGGCGTAGGGCCACTTGGCCTCGTTGTCGGCGGCCGGCGGCAGGCCGCGCCCGAAGCCGTTGCCGTCCGCGCAGTCCCAGTGGATCGCGTTGAACCAGTCGCCGCTGTCGTAGGAGTTGCGGTCCAGGGACTTGGAGCGCAGCAGGTCGGTTCCGGCCTGGGAGAGCGCCGGGCCCTGCGAGAGGGCGGCCGTCGCCATCGCCAGCACCTGCATACGGGCCCGGTCGCTCGCGGAGGTGTCCTTCGGCAGCTTGAAGGCGAGGGCGTCGAACAGCGACTCGTTGTCGTGCGCGTCGGCGTAGGCGAGGGCGTCGCCCGGGGCCTGCGCGTACCCGGCGGGGGCGCCGTTGTAGTCGACCTGGGCGCCGGTGACCTCCCTGCCGTCGGTGCCGGTGAAGCGGTAGCCGGCGAGGCCGCCGGTCAGGCCCACCTTGATCAGGTCCTGGTAGTGCAGCAGACGGGCCCTCTGCTCGGCCGGGGTGCCGTTGGCGGACGAGGCGTTGGGGTCGGTGTAGAGGCCGGAGGCGAAGCCCTGGACGCCGGGGTCCTCGTCGAAGGGGCCGCCGCCGCGCACGGCGTCGCGGGCCCGGTCGGAGAAGGTCGCGACGCCGGTACCGGCCATGTTCTTCTGCGTGGCCTGGACGAAGCGCGCGTCGTCGGCGACCTCGCCGAAGTTCCAGCCCTCCCCGTACAGGATGATCGACTTCCCGTCGACGCCGTCCTCCGCCGCGGTCAGCGCGTCCAGGGCCTCGCGCACGGCGAGGATGTTGGCCTTCGGGTGGTGGCCCATGAGGTCGAAGCGGAAGCCGTCGACCTTGTACTCCTTGGCCCACGTGACGATCGAGTCCACGACCAGCTTGCCCATCATGGCGTTCTCTGTCGCCGTGTTGGCGCAGCAGGTGCTGGTCGCCACGGAGCCGTCGGCGAGCAGCCGCTGGTAGTAGCCGGGCACGATCCGGTCCAGGACGGAGGTGTCCGCCTGGCCGCTCGCGGCGGTGTGGTTGTAGACGACGTCCATGACGACCCGCAGGCCGTCCTCGTTCAGCGCCTTGACCATCTGCCGGAACTCGACCGTGCGCCGGGTGCCGTCGGGGTCGGTCGCGTAGGAACCCTCGGGGACCGTGTAGTGGTACGGGTCGTAGCCCCAGTTGTAGGCGTCCTTCGCGGCGGCCTTCGCCACGCACTTCTGCTGCTCGTCCGAGTCGGGCGCGTAGGAGGCCAGGTCGCAGTCGACGGTGGCCCGGTCGGCCCTCCGCTCCGGGATCGTGGCGATGTCGAAGGCGGGCAGCAGGTGCACGTACGACGTACCGGACTCGGCCAGCTTCCGCAGGTGCTCGGAGCCGTCGCTGTTCTTGTCGGTGAAGGCGAGGTAGGTGCCCCGGTGCTCGGCCGGGGAGGTCTTGTCCTCCACCGAGAAGTCCCGGATGTGCAGCTCCTGGATCTGGGCGTCCTTGAGCGGCACGGCCTTGGGCTTGGTCAGGTCCGACCAGCCGCTGGGCGCCAGGGACCTGTCCCCCAGGTCGACGACGAGGCTGTGCTCGGAATCGGTGGTCAGGGCGACGGAGTACGGGTCGGTGACCTTGTTGGTGACGATCTTGCCGACGGTCGGCGCCCACACCTTGACGACGTACCGGTACGGCTTGTTCTTCCAGGACGAGGGGCCGGTGACGGACCAGACGCCGGTACCGCCGTCCCGCTTCATGGCGACCGTCCTGCCGCCCAGCTCCAGCGACACGGACCGCGCCGTCGGCGCCCACACGGCGAGCGTGGGCCGGCCCTTGCGGTCGAACGTCGGCCCGAGGTCCGCCTCCGTCGCGTCGTACAGGTCGTCGAGCACCCCGGCGAGCTGCACGCCCGTCGCCGCGAGCACGGCACCGTTCGCGGCCTTCTGCGCGGCCACGACCTGGCCCTGCAGCGCCTCGCGCACCCGGTCGCGGTCGCGCGGGTCGACGGTCCAGGCGGTGTACGCCTTCAGGTGCGGGAACTTCTCCTTCTGCGCGTCGGTGAGCTCGGACCTCGACAGCCGGAGCACCTTCGCGTCACCGGTCAGCGTGCCGTTCTCGACCGCGATCGACCCGTCGCGCGCGTACAGCAGCTGGGTGGACGCGGCGCTCGGGCTGCCGTCCCAGGCGAGGGTGTCCCGGTCGATCCAGACCGCCTCGGAGGTGGTCAGGTCCAGGGCCGCCGCACTGCCCGCGGGCTGCGGGAGCAGGTACTCCTCCTGGCCGCTCACCAGCCACACCTCGTGGCCGTCGGCCTTGAGGTCCAGCGCCCGGTCGCTGGGGAGGTCCTTCTCGTCGCCCTTGTGGATGATGTAGCCGAGGTTCGTGGCACCCTCGGTGAGCGGTACTTCGAAGACAGCGCCATAGGCGTCAGTCTTCACCGGCTGCAGGGGCTTCGCCCAGTCCGTCGGATTCGCCGCGCCGCCCCAGACGTGCAGTCCCCAGCCGTCGTAGTCCCCGTCGGCGCGGTGGTAGTGGAGGACGGCCCTGGTCTTGTCCTGCTCGGGGTACGCGCCGGAGGGCCGTTCGGTGAGCACGGTCTCCTTGCCCTGCTCGATCCAGACCTCGCCCGTCCTGGTGACGTCGACGGTCCGGTCGGCGGAGACGTCCTTGTTCCCGTCCTTGTCGATGACGAGGAAGCTCACGTTCGAGGCGCCCGGCTTCAGCTTGACGTAGGCGAAGGCGCCGTACGCGTCCCGGCCGGTGAACGGGTGGCTCTCGGGCCAGGTGGTCGCCTCGCCGTCGGCGAGGTCGCCCCAGGCGTACAGGCCCCAGTCGTCGTAGTCGCCGTCCTCGCGCTTGTAGTGGACGATCGCGTAGTCACGGGACGACGCGGTGGGGACCTCCCCGTCGGGCGGGGTGCCGGTGGTGGAGGCGGCCGTCGCGCTCGCCGTACGGCCCGCCGAGTCCACGACCACGGCCTTGTAGCGCAGGGCGGTCCCGGCCGGGACGTCCTTCCCGATGGTGTGGGTGACCTTGTACGGGGCGTGGTCGGCGGAGCCGAGGACCTGCCACTTGCCGTCGCCGGTCCGGGCGGCGAAGACGACGCGGTCGAGCTGCCCGCCGTCGACGTCCGCCGTCAGCTCGACGGTGCCGGTGGCGCCCGCGTCCGGGGCCTTCAGGGTCACGGACGGCTTGGTGTCCGGCTTGCCCAGCCGGCCGGCCGCCTTGAACACGACCGACGAACCGGCCGGGACGGTGACGGTGACCTTCTTGTCCGAGCCGCTCCTCACGGAGGCGTCGGTGCCGTGGATGCCGCGGAACGTCATGCCCGCGGAGCCGGTCGCGAACGTCGCCGTCTTCGCCTCGTCCGCGTTGTTGAAGGCGACGACGTACTCGGTGCCGGTCCTCGCCTCCGTGCGGGAGAAGGCGTACACGCCCGCGCCGTCGGCCGCGTACCGCTCCGTCTGCACGCCGTCGGCGAGGGCGGGGTTGGCCTTGCGCAGCTCGGCCAGCGCGGCGATCTGGCGGTAGAGCGGCGCCTTGGTGTCGTAGGCGTCCTCGGCGTGGGTGCGGCCGGTGCCGAGCAGGTCGTCGTCCAGGTAGTCGGCGACCTTCGAGGCGAACATCGTCTGGCGGCTGTCCTTGTCGCCGCCCGCGCCGGTGAAGCCCTGCTCGTCGCCGTAGTAGACGACCGGGTTGCCGCGGCTGAGGAACATCAGCTCGTTGGCGAGCTTCGCCCTCTTCACCAGCTCGGCGTCGGAGGCGTCGGCGTCGTCCTGCTTCAGGAAGGTGCCGAAGCGGCCCATGTCGTGGTTGCCGAGGAAGGTGACCTGCTCGTACGCGTTGGCCTTGTCGGTCGTGTACTTGTAGTCGTCACCGAAGAGCGCGGCCAGCTTCCGGGCGCTGCCGCCCTGCGAGGCGTACGCGCGGGCCGCGTCCTGGAACGGGAAGTCCAGCGTGGAGTCGAGCCGCCCCTGGGTGACGTACGGCGCGGTGACCGAGGTGTCGGCGGAGTAGACCTCGCCGAACATGAAGAAGTCGTCGCGGCCCTTCTTGGCCGCGTACGCGTCGAGTGCGGTGGCCCACTGGGTCCAGAACTCCATGTCGACGTGTTTCACGGTGTCGATCCGGAAGCCGTCGATGTCGAAGTCCCTGACCCACCGCTGGTAGATCCTCTCCATGCCCCCGACGACCTCGGGACGCTCGGTCCACAGGTCGTCCAGGCCGTTGAAGTCCCCGTACGTGGCGGACTCGCCGGCCCAGGTGGAGTCGCCCCGGTTGTGGTACATCGCCGGGTCGTTCAGCCAGGACGGGACCTTGGCGTCCTTCTTGGCGGCGGGCACGGAGGGCGTGTACGGGAAGGAGCCCGTGTCGGCCTTCGGGAACTTCTTCCTCCCGTCCGCGTAGTCGGCGTCGTCGAAGGGCTCGCCGTCCTCCGTCAGGTACGGGAACGCGCCCTTGGAGAGGTACCCGTAGGACTTCTCCTCGTAGTCGACGACGTCGGCGGTGTGGTTGGTGATGACGTCGAAGAAGACCTTCATGCCCTTGGCGTGGGCCTTGTCGATCAGCTTCTCCAGGTCGGCGTTGGTCCCGAAGTGCGGGTCGACCTGGGTGAAGTCGGTGATCCAGTAGCCGTGGTAGCCCGCCGAGGCGTTCTCCCCGGTCCCCTGCACGGGCTGGTTCTTGAAGATCGGGGCCAGCCAGATGGCGGTGGTGCCGAGGCCCTTGACGTAGTCGAGCCTCTTCGTCAGGCCCTTGAGGTCGCCGCCCTGGTAGAAGCCCTTGTCGGTGGGGTCGTACCCGGTGGACGCGCGCGAACCGGTCAGGCCGCCCTTGTCGTTGGACGGGTCGCCGTTGGCGAAACGGTCCGGCAGGACGAAGTAGAACTGCTCGCGCGTCAGGTCGTGACGGGCCGGTTCGGCCGCGAGCCTCGCGTCCGACGGGGGCGCGGGCGGCGCCGCGGCCTGTGCCGCGAGCGGCTGGACGAGGGTGGCGGCGAGCGCGGCGGCGGCCACGGCCGCGGTCCGCCCGCGGTACGCGGCGCGGCGCGTCCGGGGCGCCGGCCATCTCGGTATCAGGGCCACAGGTGTGAACTCCTAGCGACATACGGCTCTTGTGGGTCCGACCCCTGCGCCGGGACGCGGACTGCTCCGTCCGGCGCGGCGTGAACGTACCGCCCTCGCAAGGCTTACAGCAAGATGCTTGCAAGTAACGGAAAGAGTTTTCTTCCGAGGTCACGGGTGGGACCCCGGTGTCCGGGGACGCCGGAGGCCCGGCCCGCCGGGAAGGGGCGGGCCGGGCCGGCGGTGCTCGCGTGGCGCCCGTGCGGCCGCCGCCGCTACGGCCGCCGCGCGGGAGCCGTCAGCAGCTCGTCCTGCCGCTGTGGACGGCCAGCGCCGTGTGGGCGCCCAGGGTCGCGGTGAGCTGCCCGGACCCGTTCACGGTCACCGTCGTGTTGTTCTGCACGTTGCAGTACGTGCCCGCCGGGAGCGAGGTCTGGTAGGTGCGGGTCAGCGACGAGGACTCGTGGTTGACGGCCACGAAGCCCTTGTTCCCGCGGCCGAACGCGATCGCGTCGCCCCCGTTGTCCCACCAGTCGGTGACCGCCTGGCCGCGCGTGGCGTTGCGGAAGGCCACCATCGACTGGATCTCCGGCCACGCGTGCTGGCACTTCCAGCCGTCCTGCCAGCAGGCGTTGACGGTGCCGCCGTTGGGCGGGCCCGCGTCCGTGTCGGAGAACTCGTAGCCGGAGTTGATGTCGGGCGCCCCGTACGGCCAGGCCAGCATGAAGACGTTGGCCAGGGTGTAGGCGGCGTTGTCCTTGTAGGTGAGCGTGGAGCCGTTGCGCTCGGTGTCGTGGTTGTCGACGAAGACGCCCGCCGACGAGCTGTTCAGGTAGCCCCAGCCCTCGCCGTAGTTCTTCAGGTAGGCGAGGTTCTCGTTGGTGAAGACCCGCTTGAGGTCGTAGGCGTAGCGGAACTCCTGGACGTCGCCGTTGCCGGTGTACTCGGTCGGCTGGACCGCCTCCCCGGCGCCGTGGATGACCTCCTGCTTCCAGTACGCGGAGGGGTTGGTCAGCCGCGACCTGATGTTGGCGAGGTCGGCCGCGGGCATGTGCTTGGCCGCGTCGACGCGGAAGCCGTCGACCCCGAGGGAGAGCAGGTCGTTCATGTACCCGGCGATGGTCCTGCGGACGTACTCCTCGCCGGTGTCCAGGTCGGCGAGCCCGACCAGCTCGCAGTTCTGCACGTTCGCGCGGTCCTGGTAGTTGCTGATCCGGCTCGTGCAGTTGTCGAAGTCGTACGACGAGTACAGACCGGGGTAGTTGTACTTCGTGTACGAACTGCCGCCGGTGCCGGTGCCCGAGCCGGCCGACATGTGGTTGACGACCGTGTCGGCGACGACCTTCACGCCGGCCGCGTGACACGTGTCGACCATGTTCTTGAAGGCGGTCCGGTCGCCGAGCCGGCCGGCGATCTTATAGCTCACCGGCTGGTACGAGGTCCACCACTGCGCGCCCTGTATGTGCTCGGCGGGCGGTGAGACCTGCACGTATCCGTAGCCGGCGGGGCCGAGGCGGTTGGTGCACTCCTTGGCGACGGAGGCGAACTTCCACTCGAACAGGACGGCGGTGACGTCCTTGGTTCCGGGGGGCGACGCCTGGGCGGTGCCCTGCGGTGCGGCCACGACGGCCGCGGCGCCGGCGACGAGGGCGAGCGCCGCGGCGAGGGATCTCTTGATCATCTGGTCCTCCTGCACAGCCTTGTGCGGGTGGGTGGGGGGATCGCACGGGATCGCGTCCGGCTCCTCGGACGGTTCGGCCGTGAACGGATCCGGATGTGAGCGGGACCGTATCCCTTGCAGGCAAGTTTCAGCAATATGTCGTAACAGATTTCAACGACCTTGCCCGAACTGCTGGTTGATCACACGGACATTCGGCCCGCACGGCGCCCCGTGGGGCCGTCGTGAAGACCACCGCAACGCGATGGCGCCCCGGTCCGCACAGGACCGGGACGCCGCCGTCGTACGTCAGGACCGGGTCAGACCGCCCACCACACCGTGGTGTCCGCGGGCAGTTCGGCCTCGGGCCCCTCGACCGCCGGCTCGGCGCTGGCGACCAGCACCCGCCCGTACGCGGGGACGGTCACCGCCTTGTCGCCGGTGTTCGCCGTGCACACGAAGTCCCCGCGCCGGAAGGCCAGGACGCCCGCGGGCGCCGGCAGCCACTCCACCGCGTCGCCCGCACCGAGGTCCGGGTGCTCGCGGCGGACGGCGAGCGCCGAGCGGTACAGCTCCAGCGTGGAGCCGGCGACCCCGGTCTGCGCCTCGACGCTCAGCTCGCCCCACCCCTCGGGCTGGGGCAGCCAGCTGCCACCGTCGCCGAAGCCGTACGAGGAGCCCTCGCGGGTCCACGGGATCGGCACTCGGCAGCCGTCGCGGAAGCCGTCCTGCCCGGCGCCGCGGAAGTACGCCGGGTCCTGGCGCACCTCGTCCGGCAGGTCGACGACGTCCGGCAGGCCCAGCTCCTCGCCCTGGTAGAGGTAGGCCGAGCCGGGCAGGGCCAGCATCAGCAGGGTGGCCGCGCGGGCCCGGCGCAGGCCCAGCTCGCGGTCGCCGGCGAGGCGGATCTGGGTGCCGAGCCCGGCCGGGTTGGCGAACCGGGTGGCGTGCCGGGTCACGTCGTGGTTGGACAGCACCCAGGTCGAGGGGGCGCCGACCGGCCGCATGGCGTCCAGGGTCCGGTCGATGACCGAGCGCAGCTCGTCGGCGTCCCAGTGGGTGCTCAGGTACTGGAAGTTGAACGCCTGGTGCAGCTCGTCGGGGCGCACGTAGTGGGCGGTGCGCTCGACGGTCGGCGTCCAGGCCTCGGCGACGAAGATCCGCCCGCCCGTCGCCCACCACCGCCCTTCTCCGGAAGGCCCTTCGGGCCGCTCCTCTTTTTCGGAGTACTCGTCGAGGATCGTCCGCCACTGCCGGTAGATCTCGTGCACGCCGTCCTGGTCGAAGAACGGCATGACATCGTTGCCGAGAAGCCTAACCTGATCATGGGAACCCAGGTCCGGCAGGCCCTCGGCCTTGACGAGACCGTGCGCGACGTCGATACGGAAGCCGTCCACCCCCATGTCGAGCCAGAACCGCAGGATCGACCGGAATTCGTCTCCCACGGCCGGGTGATCCCAGTTGAAGTCGGGCTGCTCGGGCGCGAAGAGGTGCAGGTACCACTCGCCGGGGGTGCCGTCGGGCTCGGTGACCCGGGTCCAGGCGGGCCCGCCGAAGACGGACTCCCAGTCGTTGGGCGGCAGTTCGCCGTCCGCGCCCTTGCCGGGCCGGAAGTGGTAGCGCTCCCGCAGCGGCGAACCAGGGCCCTCGGCGAGGGCGCGCTTGAACCATTCGTGCTGGTCGGAGGAGTGGTTGGGAACGATGTCGACGATGACGCGCAGCCCCACCGCATGGGCGTCGCGGATCAGCGCGTCGGCGTCGAGGAGGGAGCCGAACATGGGGTCGACGGCCCGGTAGTCCGCCACGTCGTAGCCGGCGTCGGCCTGCGGCGAGGCGTAGAACGGGCTCAGCCACACGGCGTCGACGCCGAGATCGCGCAGATACGGCAGTCGGGCGCGCACGCCCTCCAGGTCGCCCATGCCGTCGCCGTCGCTGTCGGCGAAGCTGCGCGGATAGACCTGGTAGATCACCGCGTCCCGCCACCAGTCGCGGTGGGCGGCGACGGTGGCGAGGGCGGAGGTCGGGGCCGGGTCGGCGGAGTGCTGGCTCATGGCGTCCTTGATGCGAGACGGATTCGGTCGGTGGTGCACGGGTGCGGACGCACCTGCGGGCGCACCTGCGGGCGCACCTGCGGGTGCACGTGCGGATGACGAGGCGGCCGCGGCGGGTGGCGGGGTCGGATGGTGCCGCCGCGGCCGCCGCCCGCGCGCGGTGAGCGCGCACGGGAGCTTAGGGCGTCAGCCCTTCGTGCCGCCCGCGGTGAGACCGGTCACCAGATTCTTCTGGACAAGGTAGAAGAAGGCGGAGACCGGGACGGCGACCAGCACGGCGGTCGCGGCCATGTACTGCCGCTGGGCGTCGTGCTCGCTGACGAAGCTCTGCAGGCCGACGGCGAAGGTGTACTTCGTGTCGGAGAGCAGGAACGTGGTGGCGAAGGCGACCTCGCCGACCGCCGTGATGAAGCTGTAGAAGGCGGCGACGGCCAGGCCCGGCCTGGCGAGCGGCAGGATCAGCCGGGCGAACGTGCCGAAGGGGGTCAGTCCGTCGACGCGTCCGGCCTCGTCGATCTCGAACGGGATGGTGTCGAAGTAGCCCTTGAGCAGCCAGGCGCAGTACGGCACCGCGGTCGAGCAGTAGACGAGGACCAGGCCGAGGTAGCTGTCGACGAGGCGGAGCTCGGAGAGGATCTCGTACATCGGCACCATCAGCACGGCCACCGGGAACATCTGCGTGACCAGCAGCACCCACATGAACTTGCGGTAGCCCGGGAAGCGCATGCGGGAGACCGCGTAGCCGGTGGTGGCGGCGACGAGGACGCCGATGACGGTGGTGCCGAGCGAGACGACGAGCGTGCTCACCAGCCAGTCCGAGAAGTTCGTCTCGGTCAGCACGAACGTGTAGTTGTCGAGCGTCATCCTGCCGAAGATGCGCCCGGGGTGCAGGTAGTCGTCCTTGTCGGGGCCGAGCGAGAGGAAGACCAGCCAGGCGATCGGGAAGAGCGCGGCGAAGCTCGCCACGATCAGGACCGCGTGCGAGACGAGGGAGCCGGCGAGGCCGCGCCGCCCGCGCCCCTTGCGCGGTGGAGCGGCCGCCGCGGGGGCCCGGTCCGCGGGCGCGGCGGTCGGGAGGGTCGTGGTGCTCATGGGAACTCCTGCCTCAGAGCGCGGGCTGCTGCCCGTTGCGGTCCAGCCAGCGGCGGTAGACGGAGGTGAAGACGATCAGGATGGAGAGGAGCAGGATGCCGTAGGCGGCCGACTGCGCGTAGTCGCGCGGCTGCTGGCCGAAGCCCAGCTGGTAGGCCCAGGTGACGAGGATCTGCGCGTCGGGCGCGGTGTTGCCGAAGAGCAGGAAGATCACCGCGAACTGGTTGAACGTCCAGATCACGCCGAGCAGCACCACGGTGGAGCTGACGGACCTCAGACCCGGCAGGGTGACGTGGCGGAAGCGCTGCCAGGCGTTCGCGCCGTCCATCTCGGCGGCCTCGTACAGCGAGGAGTCGATGGACTGGAGCCCGCCGAGCAGCGAGACCATCATGAACGGCACACCGCACCAGGTGTTCACCATGACCGCCGCGAACCGCTGCCAGAAGCTGTCCTCCAGCCACAGCGGCGTCGGCAGGCCGATCGAGTCCAGCGCGTTGTTGATGACGCCGGAGTCGGCGAGCATGAAGCGCCAGCCGAAGACGGTGACGAAGGTGGGCACCGCCCACGGCAGCACCAGGATCAGCCGGTACAGGGTGCGGCCGCGCAGCTTCTGGTTGAGCAGCAGCGCGAGGCCGAGGCCGATGACGTAGTGCAGGGTGACGCAGAGCGCCGTCCAGACGATCGTCCAGATGAAGTGCGACCAGAACCGGTCGTAGGCGGTCGGGCCCCACAGGATGTCGGCGTAGTTGTCGAGGCCGATCCACTCGTAGGTGGCCTCGATCTCGTTCACGCCGATGGTGCGGGCGGAGTTGAGGCTGTTGGCGTTCGTGAACGTCAGGTAGAGGCCCCGGGCCAGCGGGTAGAGCACGAGGACGCCGATCACGGCGACCACCGGGGCGATCATCGCGTACGCGTACCAGTACTTCTGGTAGCCCTGCCTGAGGCGCTGGAGCGGGCCGCGGCGCGGGGCCGGCCCACCGCGCCGCTTGCCGGTCGCTCGGTCGATGGCGACTGTCATGGTTCGACACCTTCTGCGTGTTCAGGGGTACGGCCCGGGGCGGCCGGTGGAGCCAGGCGCGGGCGGCGTCGCGGGCCGCACGGCACCGGGCGGAGGCCGCCGCGGCCGTTCACCCGGGGTCCGGGGAAGGACGCGGCGGCCGCGCGGATCACTTGCCGAAGTCCGGCACCAGCTCGGCGATCGCCGTCTCCGCGTCGCTCAGCCCCTTGTCGAGGGACTTCTTGCCGCTCGCGATCGCGGGCAGCTCGTCGTCGAGGGGGGTCCAGAAGGAGCTGTACTCGGGCAGCGCCGGACGCGGCTGGGCCGCGGCGAGCACGCCCTGGTAGCCGGCGATGCCCGGGTCGGCCCTCACCTCGTCCGTGTAGGCGTCCTCGCGGGTGGGCAGCGTGGAGTTCTTCAGGGCGACGGTCTCCTGGGACTTCGCCGAGGTCATGAAGTTCACGAACTTCAGCGCCGCCTCCTGGTGCGCCTTGTCCGAGCCCGCGTACACGGAGAGGTTGTGGCCGCCGGTCGGGGCGCCCGCCTTCCCGGTGGAGCCGGCCGGGACGGTGGCGATGCCCAGGTTCTCCTTGTCCTTGAAGGCCGAGCCCTTGTAGAAGTTCGTGATCTCCCAGGGGCCCTCGATGATCGAGGCGACCTTGCCGTTGACGAACGCGTCCTGCTTGTGGGCGTAGGCGTCGGCGGTGGTGTCGGCCTTGCCGAGGCCCTTGCCGTCGAACAGGCCGAGCCAGGTCTTGTAGCCCTTCTTGGCCTCGGCCGAGGCGACGGTGATCTTCTTGCCCTCGGCGTCGACCGTGTCGGTGCCCTCGCCGTGGAGGAACGGCTGCCCGTAGTACCCCGCGGCGGAGCCCTGGTAGCCGTCGACGCCGGTCCTCTCCTTGATGGTGGCGGCGGCCTTCTTCAGGTCGTCCCAGGTCTTGGGGACCTCGACGCCGGCCTTCTCGAAGAGCTGCTTGTTGTAGACCAGGGCCAGGGTGTCGGTGACCAGCGGGACGCCGTAGGTCTTGCCCTCGTACCGGGCCTGCTCGATCAGGCTCGCCTGGAACTTGTCCTGGTCCGCGAGGGCCTCGGTGCCGTCGAGCGGCAGGAAGTAGCCCTTCTTCGCGAACGCCGGGGTCCAGCCGACCTCGGAGCGCAGCACGTCCGGGGCGCCCGAGGCGCCGGCGGCGGTGTCGAACTTGTTCTGCGCCTGGTCGAAGGGGACGTTGACGTACTTGACCTTGATGTCCTTGTGGGCGGCCTCGAACTCCTGGACCAAGGCCTTGTACGTCGGCGCCTCGTTGGTGGCGTTGGACGTGTCCCAGTAGGTGAGGGTGACCGGACCCTCGGCGCTGTCGCCGCCGTCGCTTCCGCCGCAGGCCGTCGCCGCGAGGGCGAGGGACGCCACCAGCGCGGTGGCCGCTGTGCCACGCCGCATGAGTTCTCCTTGAGGGTGAAAGCCCGTGTGGTCGAGGAACGGTCCCGTCCGCCGTTCCTCTGCCGACTTGCCGACTGCGCCGTTGCGGGGCGGCCGGGCGACGTGAACGTAACAGCGATGTAAGCGATCCGAAAGACCTTGCAGCAAAAAAGTGCAAGAGGGGGCGACAGTTACCCGGCCGTGATCCGGCCGCGCCCCCGTAGAGACCCGGAGTTGACGCCGCTCGCAGGGGTGGACGAGTCTTGTGCAAGACTCTGCAAGCTCTTGCCACACCGGTCCGGTGCGAGGATCATCGCCCCGTCAAGGACGGCAGGACCCCACTCCTTCCGGCGCGCGCGTCGGACGCCGACCAGTACACGAGGGAGCGCGATGACGCAGCAGCCCGCCGCGGGCCGTTCGACCGCCCGCACACGGCGTCCGGCCGGTGGGCAACGGCAGACCCGGCCGGTACAGTCCCATCCCGTGACCACACGGCTTGCCGACATCGCTGCTCAGGCGGGGGTGAGCGAAGCGACCGTCAGCCGCGTCCTGAACGGGAAGCCGGGCGTCGCCGCCACCACCCGCCAGTCCGTACTGGCCGCCCTGGACGTGCTCGGCTACGAGCGCCCCGTCCGGCTGCGCCAGCGCAGCGAGGGTCTGGTGGGCCTGATCACCCCGGAGCTGGAGAACCCCATATTCCCCGCCCTGGCCCAGGTCATCGGGCAGGCGCTGACCCGGCAGGGCTACACCCCGGTGCTCGCCACCCAGACGCCCGGCGGCTCCACCGAGGACGAGCTGACCGAGATGCTGGTCGACCGGGGCGTCGCCGGCATCATCTTCGTCTCCGGACTGCACGCCGACACCTCCGCCGACATGCAGCGCTACGAGCGGCTGCGCGGCCAGGGCGTGCCGTTCGTCCTCGTCGACGGCTTCTCCCCCAAGGTGCAGGCGCCCTTCATCTCGCCCGACGACCGGGCCGCCATGTCGCTCGCCGTCACCCACCTCGTCTCGCTCGGCCACACCCGTATCGGGCTCGCGCTGGGCCCGAAGCGGTTCGTGCCGGTCCAGCGCAAGATCGAGGGCTTCGTGCGCACCGTGCAGGACCTGCTGGGACTGGGCACGGAGGAGATCGAGCAGCGGCTCGTGCAGCACTCGCTGTACACCCTGGAGGGCGGGCAGGCCGCGGCCGCCGCCCTCATCGACCGCGACTGTACGGCCGTGGTGTGCGCGAGCGACATGATGGCGCTCGGCGCGATCCGGGCGGCCCGCCAGCGCGGCCTGGAGGTCCCCCGCGACGTCTCGGTCGTCGGCTTCGACGACTCCCCGCTGATCGCCTTCACCGACCCGCCGCTGACCACGGTCCGCAAGCCGGTGCCCGCCATGGGCCAGGCGGCCGTGCGCACGCTCCTGGAGGAGATCGGCGGGACGCCCGCCCCGCACAGCGAGTTCGTGTTCATGCCGGAACTGGTGGTGCGCGGTTCGACCGCTTCCGCCCCTAGGTGACCGCCTCGTCCCCGAGGTGGAGAGGACCCTGACTCCCCGGGGGTAGAACATGCGGTCGACACCCGCCCAGGGGATGATCTGTGGGGTAGAGGTTATCTGGCAGACTCTGTCCCTATGGGTGAGACGACCGTGACGACTGCGGACGGCCGGCAGCAGGCCGCTGTGGCCCCCGTCGCGGACGAGGCCGACGGGCCCGGCGCGGGGCGGGCCGCCCCTGCCCTGCTCCGCCGGCTGCGGACGCCGAGCCGTCCCCGCCTGTGGTTCGAGATCCTGCTCATCGCGGTGAGTTACTGGACGTACTCGCTCATCCGCAACGCGGTGCCGGAGCAGAAGGCGCAGGCCCTGCGCAACGCCGACTGGATCTGGTCCGCGGAGCAGCGCCTCGGGATAGCCGTCGAGCAGACCGTCAACCACGCCGTGAACGGCGTGACGTGGCTGGTCGTCGGCATGAACTACTACTACGCCACGCTGCACTTCGTGGTCACGCTCGCCGTCCTGGTGTGGCTCTACCGCAGACATCCGGGCCGGTACGCGGCGGCCCGCCTCGCCCTCTTCGCGACCACCGCGGTCGCCCTGGTCGGCTACTACCTGTATCCGCTGGCCCCGCCCCGCCTGGTGCCCGGCGGCGGTTTCGTCGACACGGTCCTGGTGCACGACACCTGGGGGTCCATGGCCTCGGGCGACCTGAAGCACATGTCGAACCAGTACGCCGCGATGCCCTCCATGCACATCGGCTGGTCCCTGTGGTGCGGCCTCACGGTCCTCGCCCTGGCGCGGGTGCCGTGGCTGCGCGTGCTGGGCGCGCTGTACCCGGTGGCCACGCTCGTGGTGATCGTCGCCACCGCCAACCACTTCTGGCTCGACGCGGTGGGCGGCCTGCTCTGCGTCGCCTTCGGCTATCTGGTCGCCTCCCTCTGGTACGGGGCGCTGCCCCACGCGCTGCCGCGCCTGCCGCAGGGCCGGGAGGGGTCCCCGGAGCGGGCCGCCGGGAAGGCGGCCGGGAGGACCCCGGGACGCGACCGGGTCCGGATCCGGGTGGCGGTCCGCCGCCGCGCCGCCGCAGGCGGCGACGGCGCGGAAGCCGCTCAGCGCTCCGTCGCGCCGTAGAAGAGCTGGTCCACCACGCCGCGCGCCCGCCGCGTCGTCCGCCGGTAGTCGTCCAGCATGTCGCCCACGTGACCGGGCCCGTAGCCCAGGTAGCGGCCCACGGCGGCCATCTCCCGCGTGTCCGGGGGGAAGGTGTCGCCCGCCCGGCCCCTGACCAGCATCACGGCGTTGCGCACGCGGGTGGCCAGGACCCATGCCTCGTCCAGCGTGGCCGCCTCCTCGTCCCCGATCAGACCGGCGGCCCGCGCGGCGGCCAGCGCCTCGCGGGTGCGGGTCGTCCGCAGCCCCGGCTCGGCGGCGCCGTGCCGCATCTGCAGCAGCTGCACCGTCCACTCCACGTCGGACAGGCCGCCGCGCCCCAGCTTGGTGTGGAGCGTCGGGTCGGCGCCGCGCGGCAGCCGCTCCGCCTCCATGCGCGCCTTGAGCCGCCGGATCTCGCGCACCGCGTCCTCGCCGAGCCCCCCGGCCGGGTAGCGCAGCGGGTCGACCAGCTCCGTGAACCGCCGCCCCAGGTCCTCGTCCCCCGCGACGAACTCGGCGCGCAGCAGCGCCTGCGACTCCCACACCAGCGACCACCGCCGGTAGTACGCCTCGTACGACTTCAGGGTCCGCACCAGCGGGCCCGACTTGCCCTCCGGGCGCAGATCGGCGTCGACGATCAGCGGCGGGTCGGCGCTGGGGAGCTGCAGCAGCCGCCGCATCTCGGAGACGACCCGGTTCGCGGCCCGGGACGCCTCCTGCTCGTCGACGCCCTCGCGGGGCTCGTGCACGAACAGCACGTCGGCGTCGGAGCCGTAGTTCAGCTCGTGCCCGCCGAAGCGCCCCATGCCGATGACGGCGAACCGGGTGGGCAGTTCGTCGCCCCAGTGGTCCCGCACCACCGCCCGCAGCGTGCCCGCGAGGGTCGCCGCGGTCAGGTCGGAGACGGCGCCGCCCACCAGGTCCACGAGCGCGCCCTGGTCCGCCTCGGCCGGCGACTCCTCGGTCCCGTAGGAGCCGATGATGTCGGCCGCGGCGGTGCGGAACAGCTCGCGCCGCCGCACGCCCCGGGCGGCGGTGACGGCCGCCTCGCCCCCGGAGGCGCGGTTGACCGCGGCGAGGATCTCCTGTTCCAGCTGGACGCGGCCGCGGGGCTCCAGGCCGGTGCCGTCGCCGAGCAGCGCCACCGCCTCCGGGGCCCGCAGCAGCAGGTCGGGGGCGAGCCGCCCGGCGGACAGCACGCGCGCGAGGTTCTCGGCGGCGGCCCCCTCGTCCCGCAGCAGCCGCAGGTACCAGGGGGTCTTGCCGAGCGCGTCGGAGACCTTGCGGAAGTTCAGCAGTCCCGCGTCCGGGTCGGCGGAGTCGGCGAACCAGCCGAGGAGCACGGGCAGCAGCGTGCGCTGGATGGCGGCCTTGCGCGAGACGCCCGAGGCCAGCGCCTCCAGGTGGCGCCGGGCCGCCGCCGGGTCCGCGTAGCCGAGCGCGGTCAGCCGCTCCCGGGCCGCCTCGGCGCTCAGCCGCGCCTCGCCGGGCGCGAGCTGGGCGACCGCGTCGAGCAGCGGCCGGTAGAAGAGCTTCTCGTGCAGCCGCCGCACGACGGCGGCGTGCCGGCGCCACTCCCGGGTGAGCGAGGCGACCGGCTCGGTGCGCAGGCCGAGGGAGCGGCCCAGGCGCCTGAGGTCGGCCTCGTCCTCGGGCACGAGGTGGGTGCGGCGCAGCTTGTGAAGCTGGATGCGGTGCTCCATGGAGCGCAGGAAGCGGTACGCCGCGTCGAGCTGCTCGGCGTCGGCGCGCCCGACGTACCCGCCGTCGGCCAGCGCCTTCAGCGCGTCCAGCGTGGTGCCCGAGCGCAGCGTCGTGTCGGCGCGCCCGTGCACGAGCTGGAGCATCTGCACGGCGAACTCCACGTCGCGCAGCCCGCCGGGGCCGAGCTTCAGCTCGCGCTCGATCTCGGCGGCGGGGATGTTCGCGACGACCCTGCGGCGCATGCCCTGCACGTCGGCGACGAAGTTCTCGCGCTCGGCGGCGTGCCAGACGAGCGGCGAGAGCGCGTCGGCGTACTCCCGGCCCAGCTCCATGTCGCCGGCGACGGGCCGGGCCTTGAGCAGCGCCTGGAACTCCCAGGTCTTCGCCCACCGCTGGTAGTACGCGACGTGGGAGGACAGGGTCCGCACGAGCGGTCCGTTGCGCCCCTCGGGCCGCAGGTTGGCGTCGACGGGCCAGATGGACCCCTCGACGGTCGTCTCGGAGCAGATCCGCATCAGGTGGGAGGCCAGCCGGGTCGCGGCCCGCAGCGCCTTCTGCTCGTCGGCGCCCTCGGCCGACTCCGCCACGAAGATGACGTCGACGTCCGAGACGTAGTTGAGCTCGTGGCCGCCGGTCTTGCCCATCGCGATCACCGCGAGCCGGGCGAGCGCGGCGTCCTCGGGCGCCGCGGCCCGCGCGACGGCGAGCGCGGCGCGCAGCGTGGCGGTGGCGAGGTCGGCCAGCTCGGCGGCGGTCTCGACGACGTCGATGGTGCCGCACACGTCGCGGGCGGCGATGGACAGCAGGCACCGCCGGTAGGCGACGCGCAGCGACACCGGGTCGTCGGCCTCGGCGAGCCCGCGCTCGAACTCGGCCGTCCCCGGGTGCAGGTCCCGCGCCTCGTAGGTGACGAGCGCCTGCCAGTCCAGCGGGTGCCGGGCCAGGTGGTCCCCCAGGGCCTCGGACGCGCCCAGCACCCCGAGCAGCCGGTCGCGCAGGGGCTTGGACGCGATCAGCGTGTCCAGCAGCTCGCGCTGCCCGCTGGGCCCGGGCTGCGCCTCGGCCAGCCGCACGAGCCCGAGCAGCGCCTGGTCCGGGTCGGCGGTGGCGCCCAGCGCGTCGAGCAGCACCGGGTCGTTCCGTATCGGCGCCAGCTCCCCGCTCTCCAGCAGCCGCTCGGCGGCGGAGGGATCGGTGAAGCCGTGCCGCAGCAGCCGCGTGAAGGTACTGCTTCTGCGCCCCGGCGCCGTCATCCCCGGCCTCCTGTGGATCGAGCGGATCAAGGTCGTACGGACCGAGCCTAACCGCACGGGGAGCGGGAAGCGCCGGGGCGGCGGGCCCGCGGGAGCACGCGTCCGCGGGGCCGCGTGGTCCGCGTATTCGGGTCACCCGGCGTGCCGGGTGCGCGCCGGGCCGCCGGCCCGGCAGTCGCGCACCACGCCGGCCACGGCGTCCGCCGGCCAGTGGCCGTACGCCCCCGGGCACGCGGCGACGTACGCGGTGATCGTCTCCGGGGACCACGCGTCCGCCGACAGCAGGCCCGAGACCAGGCAGCGCAGGTAGGCGGGCGACGGAGGGGTGTGCTCCACGTCGTCCATGCGCCAGGGGGCCGTGAAGGTCAGCAGGGGCAGGCCGTCGACCCGGCCGGCGTGCACGAGCGTCTCGTAGCGCCCCTGCCCCAGCGTCGCCCGGCCGCGGGTGAGGACCTCCGCCAGGTCCAGGGGCTCCCCCGGCGCGCGGTACATCTCCTGGGCCGCGATGTCGGAGAACTGGGCCGCGGACACCAGGTGCGCCCGGGCCAGGACGCGGCCGCTCGCCCGGGGGTCGTAGAACGCCCTGCCGCCGCCCCACACCTGCGACTCGGTGGCGAAGTACAGGGCGCCGGGGAGTTCGGCGGGGAGGGAGCGGGCGGGCATCCCCGGGTCCCGGCACCCGGGCTGCTCCCTGACCGCCCCCGCCGGCCGGCCGCCCCGCAGGTAGCAGGCGAGCCGCGCCAGGTCCGTGTTGGAGCCGTACGAGGTGTACCAGACGTGGGTCGGGTGGAGATCGCCCGGCGGGGCCGGGTCGACGGTCGCGGGGGTCTTCACCGGGGGGAGCTCCTGGGGAACGGCGTCGCGGGGCCGGCCGCCGGCCGGACGGTCACGGGTGGGGGCGCGGGGTTCCCGGAGGTGCCGGCGGCGGACACGCCGCGCGCCCCGCACCCGTCGTGCGGGTGCGGGGCGCGGCGTTCCGCGGACCGGGCCGCCCCGCCTACAGCACCGGCAGGTTCTTCCTCAGCTCGAAGGCGGTGACCTCGGAGCGGTACTCCTCCCACTCCTGCTTCTTGTTGCGCAGGAAGAAGTCGAAGACGTGCTCGCCCAGCGTCTCGGCGACGAGTTCGCTGCGCTCCATCAGGGTCAGGGCCTCGCCGAGGTTCTGCGGGAGGGGCTCGATGCCCAGGGCGCGGCGCTCCGCGTCGCGCAGGGCCCACACGTCGTCGTCGGCGCCCGGCGGCAGCTCGTAGCCCTCCTCGATGCCCTTGAGGCCGGCGGCGAGCAGGACCGCGTACGACAGGTACGGGTTCGCGCCCGAGTCGAGGGAGCGGACCTCGACCCGCGCCGAGCCGGTCTTGCCGGGCTTGTACATGGGCACGCGGACCAGGGCCGAGCGGTTGTTGTGGCCCCAGCAGATGTAGGACGGGGCCTCGCCGCCGGCGCCGGCGGTGCGCTCCGTGCCGCCCCAGATGCGCTTGTAGGAGTTGACCCACTGGTTGGTGACCGCGGAGGTCTCGGCGGCGTGCTTCAGCAGGCCCGCGATGAAGGAGCGGCCGACCTTGGAGAGCTGGTACTCGGCGCCCGACTCGTAGAACGCGTTCCGGTCGCCCTCGAAGAGGGAGAGGTGCGTGTGCATGCCCGAGCCGGGGTGCTCGGAGAACGGCTTCGGCATGAACGTGGCCTGCACGCCCTGCTCCAGCGCCACCTGCTTCATGACCAGGCGGAACGTCATGATGTTGTCGGCCGTGGAGAGCGCGTCCGCGTAGCGCAGGTCGATCTCCTGCTGGCCCGGGGCGCCCTCGTGGTGGGAGAACTCCACCGAGATGCCCATCGACTCCAGCATGGTGATCGCCTGGCGGCGGAAGTCCATGCCGACGTTCTGCGGGGTGTGGTCGAAGTACCCGGAGTTGTCGGCCGGGGTCGGCCGCGCGCCGTCGACCGGCTTGTCCTTCAGCAGGAAGAACTCGATCTCCGGGTGCGTGTAGAACGTGAAGCCCAGGTCGGAGGTCTTCGCCAGGGCCCGCTTGAGCACGTAGCGCGGGTCCGCGAAGGACGGCGAGCCGTCCGGCATGAGGATGTCGCAGAACATCCGCGCGGTGCCGGGCGCCTCGGCGCGCCACGGCAGCACCTGGAACGTCGACGGGTCCGGCTTGGCGATCATGTCGGACTCGTAGACCCGGGCGAAGCCCTCGATGGCCGAGCCGTCGAAGCCGATACCTTCGTCGAACGCCTGTTCCAGCTCGGCCGGGGCCACGGCGACCGACTTGAGGAAGCCGAGCACGTCCGTGAACCACAGACGCACGAACCGGATGTCGCGCTCCTCCAGTGTCCGGAGCACGAACTCCTGCTGCTTGTCCATCTTCCGCTTCCACCCATCCTTGCTGGTCAGGCTGCCTGCACTCACGTCACCGGGGGCAGTCGGGCACCTGAGCATCCCACCACAACACCATTTCACGCGCGTTGCGGACCATGATCGGCCGACCGTCCCCGGTCCGAACGCCCCGCGTACGGCAGATGCACTGCGCTACCGCCCATACTGCCTGCTCACCCGCGCCCGCGTAACGGGCGACCCCCACGCGGTCTCCGTACGGCCCGCCGCGCGGGCGACCACCCGGACAAGTGGGGCAAGGCGGGCGCGGAACGGGCCTGCCGGCGGGAGTCGCGCCTCCCCTCACACCTCCGCGCGATTCTTGGCTACGATCGGTGATCGCTTCTGCTCTCTCCGTAAAGGACGCACTTCATGGGTACCGCCCCGGATTCCGGCACGCCGTCGCACCCGAGCCGCGCCGAGGGGACGCGCCGCGGCCGTGTCCGCGCCGTCGCCGGGAGCGTGCTGGTGGTCGCCGCGCTCGTGGCCGGCGGCACGTACGTCGTCTCGGAGCGGTCCGCCGCCGACGAGCGGACCCCGGCGGGCGGCGACGCCAGGAACGGGGCGGACGCGGCGGGCGGGGCGAGCGGGACGGACGCGCCGGGGCGCTTCGTGACGGGCGAGGACGGCGTACGGACCTGGCGGGGCACGCTGTCGCGCCACCACGTCTCCGGGGACGTGGACTACCCGATGACGCCGCCGGTCGGCGGCGACCACGCCCCGGTGTGGATGAACTGCGACGGCGACGTCTACGCCGGGGCGGTCAGGGACGAGAACGCCGTGCACGCGCTGGAGCACGGCGCCGTCTGGGTCACGTACAACGGCAGGGCGCCCGAGGCCGAGGTGAAGGCGCTCGCCGAGAAGGTCCGCAGGACGCCGTACACGCTGATGAGCCCGGTGGCGGAGCAGAAGGACCCCGTCGTGCTCAGCGCCTGGGGCAGACAGCGCGCCGTGAAGGGCGCGGACGACCCCGCCCTCGACGCGTTCTTCTCGGAGTTCGTCCAGGGCGAGCAGACGCCCGAGCCGGGGGCCTCCTGCACGGGCGGGCTGTCGGAGTGAGGGCGGCACGGACGGGGGCTCTCCGGCCGGGGGCCACTCGACACCCGACGAGGAGGACACGCGGGATGCGGCATGCCGGACGGTTCCTGGCGGCCGGTGTCATGGCGGCCGCGCTGGTGACGGCCGGGGCGATCACGTACGCGGTCGCGGACGGGGACGCCTCCGGCGCGGACGGGCGCGGCTCCGGGCCGCGGACGCCGTCCGCGGACTCCGCGGACGCGGGCTTCGCACGGGACATGACGGTGCATCACCAGCAGGCCGTGGAGATGTCGTTCGTCGTGCGCGACCGCACCGACGACGAGGAGGTGCGGCGGCTCGCGTACGACGTCGCGCAGACGCAGGCCAACCAGCGCGGGATGCTGCTGGGCTGGCTGGACCTGTGGGAGCTGCCGAAGGTGTCGGCCGATCCGCCGATGACCTGGATGGGCATGGGCGGCATGCCGCCCGGCGAGGACGGCGCGCTGATGCCGGGCATGGCGACGGACGCCGAGCTGGAGCGGCTGGGCTCGCTCCGCGGCAGGCGGGCCGAGGTGCTGTACCTGCAGCTGATGACCGACCACCACAAGGGCGGCGTCCACATGGCCGAGGGCTGTGCCGCGCGCTGCGAGGTGGGCGCGGAGCGCCGGCTCGCGCGGACCATGGTCGAGGGGCAGGAGGCGGAGATCGACCTGATGGCGGACATGCTGCGGAAACGGGGCGCGGCACCGCGCCCATGAGAACGGCGGCCCTCTCGCGGCTCCCCTCCTGCGACCGGGGACCGCGCGGCACCGAGCTGGTGAGAACGGCGACCCCTTGCGGCTCTCCCCCGCGGCCGGAGGCCGCGCGGCACCGGGTCCATGAGGACGACGGCTCCTGCCGCTCGCTCTGCGACCGGCGGCCGCTCGGCACCGCACTCGTGGGAACGGCAACTCCTCGCCGCTCCCCCTGCGACCGGTGCCGCCCGGCGTCGCAGGGGCCGTGAGGGCGGGGCCGCGGGCCGGGGCGCCGCCCGGGCCCGCGGCCCCGGAGGAGGCGCTACGGTGCGCTCCCGCAGCGGGCCCCCGCTGCGGGAGCGCACCGTAGCGCCTCACGTGCCCCCGTGACGCTCCGGCGTCGCGTCCTTCACCCGATCGTGTCGCTCTGACGATTACACTGGACGTGTGCCTCAACTACGCCTCGCTCTGAATCAGATCGACTCGACCGTCGGCGACCTCTCCGGGAACGCCGAGGCGATCGTCCGTTGGACCCGGCACTCCGCCGACCAGGGAGCGCATCTGGCGGCGTTCCCGGAGATGGCGCTGACCGGGTACCCCGTCGAGGACCTGGCCCTGCGGTCGTCCTTCGTGGAGGCGTCGCGCGCCGCCCTGCACGCGCTGGCCGCGCGCCTCGCCGAGGAGGGCCTCGGCGAGCTGCCGGTGATCGTCGGCTACCTCGACCGCTGCGAGACCGCGCAGCCCAAGTACGGCCAGCCGGCCGGCGCCCCGCAGAACGCGGCGGCGGTCCTGCACCGCGGCGAGGTGGTGCTCACCTTCGCCAAGCACCACCTGCCGAACTACGGCGTCTTCGACGAGTTCCGCTACTTCGTGCCCGGCGACACGATGCCGATCGTGCGCGTGCACGGCGTCGACGTGGCCCTCGCCATCTGCGAGGACCTCTGGCAGGACGGCGGCCGCGTGCCGGCCGCCTGCTCCGCCGGGGCGGGCCTGCTGATCTCCGTCAACGCCTCCCCCTACGAGCGCGAGAAGGACGACACCCGCCTGGAGCTGGTGCGCAAGCGCGCCCAGGAGGCGGGCTGCACCACCGCCTACCTCGCCATGATGGGCGGCCAGGACGAGCTCGTCTTCGACGGCGACTCCATCGTGGTCGACAGGCACGGCGAGGTCGTCGCCCGCGCCCCGCAGTTCGCGGAGGGCTGCGTCGTCCTCGACCTGGACCTGCCCGCCGCCGCGCCCGAGCCGCCGTCCGGCACCGTGGACGACGGCCTGCGCGTCGACCACGTCGTGCTGTCCGCCGACCCGCTCCCGGCCTACGAGCCGGAGCTGACCGGCGGCTACGCCGACCGCCTCGACGACGACGAGGAGGTCTACTCCGCGCTCGTGACCGGCCTGCGCGCGTACGTGGCGAAGAACGGTTTCCGCTCCGTGCTCGTCGGTCTGTCGGGCGGCATCGACTCGGCGCTGGTGGCCGCGATCGCGTGCGACGCGCTGGGCGCGGAGAACGTGTACGGCATCTCGATGCCCTCGAAGTACTCCTCGGACCACTCCAAGGGCGACGCCGCCGAGCTGGCGCGCCGCACGGGCCTCAACTTCCGCACCGTGCCCATCGAGCCGATGTTCGACGCGTACATGGGCTCGCTCGGCCTGACCGGTCTCGCGGAGGAGAACCTCCAGTCCCGGCTGCGCGGCACGATGCTGATGGCGATCTCCAACCAGGAGGGCCACATCGTGCTGGCCCCGGGCAACAAGTCCGAGCTGGCGGTGGGCTACTCGACGCTGTACGGCGACTCGGTGGGCGCGTACGGGCCCATCAAGGACGTGTACAAGACGTCGGTCTTCCGGCTCGCGAAGTGGCGCAACCGCGCGGCCGAGGAGCGCGGCCACACGCCGCCGATCCCGGAGAACTCCATCAGCAAGCCGCCGAGCGCGGAGCTGGCCCCGGGCCAGGTCGACACGGACTCGCTGCCGGACTACCCGGTCCTGGACACGATCCTGGAGATGTACGTCGACCGGGACCAGGGCGCGGACGCGATCGTGGCCGCCGGGTACGACCCGGAGCTGGTGGCGAAGACGCTGCGCATGGTCGACACGGCCGAGTACAAGCGGCGCCAGTACCCGCCGGGCACCAAGATCTCGGCGAAGGGCTTCGGCAAGGACCGCCGCCTGCCGATCACCAACAAGTGGCGCGAGCGCCTCTGACCCGCGGCGCACGCCGGACACGGCGAAGGGGCGCCCGGTGCCTTCGCACCGGGCGCCCCTTCGTGTCCGTCACCGTCTCAGTGGCCGGCGGTCTCCGCCGCCTCCGCGGCCGTCCCCGTGTGGCGCGGGACGTGCGCGGCGACCAGGCGGCCCGTGCGGTCCGCCGGGGCGGCCGCGCGGCGGTCCACCGCGTACGCCACCCCCGCCACCGCGAGACCGAGCACGGCCAGGACCGCGCCCGCCAGCGCCGGGGAGGTGGCGCCGAGGCCGGCCGCCAGGGCAAGGCCGCCGATCCAGGCGCCGCCCGCGTTGGCGAGGTTGAACGCCGCCTGGTTGGCGGAGGACGCCAGCGACGGGGCGGCGGACGCCTTCTCCATCACCATCAGCTGCAGCGGGGAGCCCGTGACGAACGCGGCCGTGCCCAGCAGGGTGACCGCGACCGCCGCGCTCCACTGCGCCGCCATCAGGACCGGGAAGAGGCCGAGGACCACGACGAGCGCGGCGAGGCCGCCGAAGAGGGTGCCGCGCAGCGAGTGGTCGGCCAGCCGGCCGCCGAGCAGGTTGCCCGCGGTGGCGCCGACGCCGAACAGCGCGAGCAGCAGGGTCACGCTGGACCCGGCGTACCCGGCGGAGTCGGTGAGCATGGGCGTGATGTAGCTGTACGCCGAGAACAGGGCGCCGAACCCGGCGACGGTGGTGCCGAGCGAGAGCCACACGGGCAGCGAGCGCAGCGCGGCCAGCTCGCCGCGCAGACCGCCCGCGGCGCCGTGCGTGCGGTCCTGCGGGACCAGCAGCGCCAGGGAGGCGATGGCGGCCAGGCCGATGACGCTGACCGCGAGGAACGTGGCGCGCCAGCCGAAGTGCTGGCCCATCAGCGTGGCGGCGGGCACGCCCGCGATGTTGGCGACGGTCAGGCCGAGGAACATCAGCGAGACCGAGCGGGCCCTGCGCTCGGGGGCGACCAGGGTGGTGGCGACGACGGCGCCGACGCCGAAGAAGGCGCCGTGCGGCAGCCCGCTGACGAACCGGGCGGCCAGCAGGGAGTACTCGCCGGGGGCGAGGGCCGACAGCGCGTTGCCCGCGACGAACAGCACCATCAGGCCGATCAGTACGGTGCGCCGGGCCAGCTTCGCGGTGACCGCGGCGAGCAGCGGGGCGCCGACGACGACGCCGAGCGCGTACGCCGAGACGAGGTGCCCGGCGCTGGGGATCGAGATGTCCAGGTCGTCCGCGACGTCGGGCAGCAGGCCCATCATCACGAACTCGGTCGTGCCGATGCCGAAGGCACCCACGGCCAGGGCGAGCAGGGCCAGGGGCATGGGGATCCCTTCACCTTTCACGGGTTCGAGCGGGCGGAGCACCACGTGCGGCGGGGAGCCGTACGCGGCGCGGTGCGTGCGGTGCGGCGCGGGCCGCCGGGACGGGCCGGGGCCGCCCGCATGGACGTGCCCGCGCACGGGGGCGCGGGCACGTTAAGTTTACGTACGGAACAAAGTGTGGCAGGTGAAGTATTCCGCGGGGTTACGGGGCCGTTGCGGAAACCTTGACGCGGGCCGCCACCGGGAGGTGGTCGCTGCCGGTGGCCGGCAGCGACCAGGAGCCGACCGGCTCCACGCCCTCCACCATGATCTGGTCGATGCGGGCCATCGGGAACGACGCGGGCCAGCTGAAGCCGAAGCCGTCGCCCGCCGCGCCCTGGGTGGAGCGCATCTGGGAGGTCACGGCCTTCAGGGCGCGGTCGTTCATGGTGCCGTTCAGGTCGCCGAGCAGGATCTTCTGGCCCAGCGGGTCGTCGGCGATGGCCTCGCCGAGGGCGTCGGCGCTCTTGTCGCGCTGCCGCGCGGTGAACCCGGCCTCCAGCTTGACGCGCACGGACGGCAGATGGGCCACGTAGAAGCGGACGTCACCGGACGGGGCGGCGACCGTCGCGCGCATCGCCCGCGTCCAGCCCAGCTTGATGTCCACCGGCTTCGCCCCGCTGATCGGGTACTTGCTCCACAGGCCGACGGTGCCCTGCACGGAGTGGTACCTGTACGCCGACGCGAGCGCCCGCTCGTACACGGGGACCGCCGAGGCCTGCAGCTCCTCCAGGGCCACCACGTCGGCGCCGGAGGCGGCGACGTCGCGGGCGGTGCCGGCCGGGTCGGGGTTGTCCGCGTTGACGTTGTGCGTGACGACGGTGAGGTCGCCGCCGGTGGTGGACTTGGTGGTGAGCAGCCCGCCGAACAGGTTGAGCCAGACGAGCGCGGGCAGCACCACCGCGATCAGCGCGGTCGCCGACCTGCGGACCAGCGCGAGCACCAGCAGCACGGGCACGCCCAGGCCGAACCAGGGCAGGAACGTCTCCGTCAGACTGCCGGTGTTGCCGATGGAGTTGGGGATCTGCGCGTGCAGCACCATCACCAGGGCCAGGACGACCGCGAGCGCGGCCACGACCAGGCCGCGGCGCCAGATCCGGCGGTCGCGGCGCAGCGTGTCCGCCAGGCGCCGGAACCGGTTCCCCCGGCGCTCGGGTCCCGAGCCGCCGCTTCCGGTCTCCGTCATGTACGCCTGCGCCATGCCTCGCCTCACAACCTGCCGTGCACCTCGTCCCCGGTACCCAAGAACCCTAGGGGATGATCGCTGCGGTTCCCGCCGCCCCGGGGCGGCCGTACGGGAAACGAGGACGAGCGGGCGGGTGCCGGCAGTTCCGCTCGCGCGCCCGGGGTGCGGGATCTGTGACGAAACGCTCACATACGGTCCGCCGGGAACCGGGGCGCGGCGTACGCGGCAAGGGGCCCTAGCCGGGCCGCGGTGCCGGATGCCACCATGGAGGTGGTCCGGGGACGCCGTCAGGGCGCCTCGAGATGACAGAAGGAGCCGTTGCGATGACGCAGCTTCCGGCTGCCCAGAAGCAGTCCCCGCTCAAGCCCTCCGACAGCGGCAGGGCGCTGTACGGGGGCAAGGGCACCCGCCGCATCACCGTCCGCGACATCACCGCCGCCAAGGAGCGCGGCGAGAAGTGGCCCATGCTCACCGCCTACGACGCGGCGACCGCGTCCGTCTTCGACGAGGCCGGCGTCCCGGTCCTGCTCGTCGGCGACTCGGCGGGCAACTGCCACCTGGGGTACGACACGACCGTGCCCGTCACCCTCGACGAGATGACGATGCTCTCGGCGGCCGTCGTCCGGGGCACCTCGCGCGCCCTGATCGTCGGCGACCTGCCGTTCGGCTCGTACCAGGAGGGCCCGGTGCAGGCGCTGCGCTCGGCCACCCGCCTGGTGAAGGAGGCCGGGGTCGGCGCGGTGAAGCTGGAGGGCGGCGAGCGCTCGCACCGCCAGATCGAGCTGCTGGTGGAGTCCGGCATCCCGGTGATGGCGCACATCGGCCTGACCCCGCAGTCGGTGAACGCGATGGGCTACCGGGTGCAGGGCCGCGGCGAGGAGGCGGCGCAGCAGCTGCTGCGCGACGCCAAGGCGGTGCAGGACGCGGGCGCGTTCGCGGTCGTCCTGGAGCTGGTCCCGGCGGAGCTGGCGGCCGAGGTGACGCGCACGCTGCAGATCCCGACGGTGGGCATCGGCGCGGGCGCCGGGACCGACGCGCAGGTCCTCGTCTGGACCGACATGCTCGGCCTGACCTCCGGCCGCGTGCCGAAGTTCGTCAAGCGGTACGCGGATCTGCGCACCGTCATGGGCGACGCGGTGCGCGCCTTCGCCGAGGACGTCGTCGGCGGAACGTTCCCTCAGGAGGAGCACTCCGTCCACTAGGGCGGACACGGGGCCCGCGGCCGGGTCCCCCGAAGCCACTGCCGCACCCGGACGGCCCCGCCGATCTTCCCCCGTCGGCGGGGCCGTCCCCTGTCCGGGGGCCGTGCGGGCGCGGGTCCGGGGCCGTGCGGGAAGGCCGGGAGCCGCCCGGGAGGAGCGGCCGACGAGTCTGCCACGGTTTCGTGGACGACATATCGGTTACTGTCGTTGCCTATCGGTGTTCTGTCGGTGTTCTGTCGGCGGCGGCTGACAGCTTGGTGGGCATGACACACATCGACGACAAGCCCGGCGGCGGCACCGCCGTCACCGTACGGGGGCTGGTCAAGCACTTCGGCGCGACCAAGGCGCTGGACGGGGTCGACCTGGACGTCCGCGAGGGCACGGTCCTCGGGGTGCTCGGCCCCAACGGCGCCGGCAAGACCACCCTCGTCCGCTGCCTGTCCACCCTCCTGACGCCCGACGCCGGGCACGCGACCGTCGCCGGGTACGACGTGGTGCGCCAGCCCCGGCAGCTGCGCCGCGTGATCGGCCTCACCGGCCAGTACGCCTCGGTCGACGAGAAGCTCTCCGGGTGGGAGAACCTCTACCTGATCGGGCGGCTGCTCGACCTGCCGCGCAAGCGGGCCCGCGCCCGCGCCGACGAGCTGCTGGAGCGCTTCTCGCTCACGGAGGCGGCCAGGCGCCCGGCGGCCACGTACTCCGGCGGCATGCGGCGCCGCCTCGACCTCGCCGCCTCCATGATCGGCCACCCGGCGGTCCTCTACCTCGACGAGCCCACCACCGGCCTGGACCCGCGCACCCGCAACGAGGTGTGGGACGAGGTCGAGCGCATGGTCGGCGAGGGCGTCACCGTGCTGCTCACCACCCAGTACATGGAGGAGGCCGAGCAGCTCGCCTCCGAACTGACCGTCGTGGACCGCGGCAAGGTGATCGCCCACGGCGGCATCGAGGACCTGAAGGCCCGGGTCGGCGGCCGCACCCTGCGCGTCCGCCCGGCCGACCCGGCGCAGCTGCGCCCGCTCGCCGCCGCGCTGGACGGCCTGGGCATCACCGGGCTCGCCGGCACCACCGTCGACGCCGAGCGCGGCGCCGTGCTGGTGCCGGTCCTGAGCGACGAGCAGCTGACGGCGGTGGTCGGCGCGGTCACCGCCCGCGAGATCACGCTCGCCTCCGTCACCACCGAACTGCCCAGCCTGGACGAGGTGTTCCTGTCCCTCACCGGCCACCGCGCCGGTGCCCCGCAGGACGCCGTGCCCGCCGACACCCGCGAAGAGGTACCCGTATGAGTTCCGCCACCGTCGCCGCGCCCGCCGCGCGGCTCGCGCAGGGCGAGGGCCGCATCGGGCTGCGCGCCCATCTGCGCCACACCGGCGCGCTGGTCCGGCGCAACCTGCTGTGGATCCGCCAGGACCCGGAGTCGATGTTCGACGCCCTGCTGTTCCCGGTCGTCTTCACCCTGCTGTTCGTGTACGTCTTCGGCGGCTCCATCGGGCAGTCCCTGGGCGGCGGGCAGCAGGCGTACGTGCAGTACGTCGTCCCCGGCCTGATGGCCATGATGGGCATGAACATGGCCCAGGGGGTCGGCACCGGCTTCAACCAGGACTTCAACTCCGGGGTGATGGACCGCTTCCGGTCCCTGCCGATCGGGCGCGGCTCCGTGCTGTTCGCCAAGATCGCGGTGGAGCTGCTGCGGATGCTGTTCGCCACCGCGGTGCTGCTGGTCGTCGCCGTCCTCGTCGGCTTCGACGTCACCGACTGGGCCGGCCTGCTCGCCTCCGTGGGCCTGTCCGCGGTGTTCGGCTCGGCCCTGATGTGGGTGTTCCTCACCCTCGGCGTGATCATGAAGAACGCCCAGTCCGTGCAGGCGATGGGGTTCCTGGTGCTGATGCCGCTGCAGTTCGGCTCGTCGATCTTCGCGCCGACCGACTCGATGCCGGGCTGGCTGCAGGCCTTCACCGACTACAACCCGCTCTCCTCGCTCGCGGACACCGCGCGCGGCCTGATGCTGGGCGGTCCCGTCGCGCACGACCTGTGGGTGACGCTGGGCTGGTCGGTGGCCCTGACGGCGGTGATGGCGCCGGTCGCGATCCACAAGTTCCGCACGAAGAGCTGACCCCCGGTGCCCTCGCGGCGCCCTGCGCGTCAGACCAGGGCGGCGGCCTCCTCCAGGGAGAGCCCGCCGCCCTCGGTGTACGCGGCCCCGTACGCCTCCTCGCCCAGGACCGCGCGCGCCGCCGCCTCGGCGTCCGCGTGCACCCGGCGCTCCACCAGGCCGGTGACGTGATCGGCCGACAGCATGGCGTCGGCGGCGCCCAGGCAGCGGGCCGCGTCGGCGGCCCGCCGGCCGCCGTCCGCCCGGGCCAGGACGAGGGCCGCCACGCCGAGGTGGACGGAGGGGAGGTGGGGCGTGATCATCAGGGACAGCGCGTCCCGGGCGCGCGTCAGGGCCCGGCGCACCCCGTCCAGCGCCTCCTCGTACCGGCCGTCGAACGCGTCCAGGCAGGCCTCCACGCCGAGGATGATCCCCTCGAAGGTCACGAAGGCGCCCGCACGGAACTCCTCGCGCAGCCACACCAGCTGCTCGCGCGCCTCCTCCGTGCGGCCGGTGTGGCCGAGCCACGCCACGAGGAAGAGGCGGGCGGCGGACAGGGCCTCGTGGGCGGTGTCCTGGGCCCGGGCGAGCACCTCGCGCAGGAGCCGCTCACCCCGCTCCGCCTCGCCGCCCTCCAGCAGCACGTTGCCGAGCCGGGCGGTGAGGACGACCGTCTGGGCGTGGGCGCCGAGCCGCTCCGTGTGCGCGACCGCCTCCTCGAAGTCCGCCGCGGCCGCCGCGTACGCGCCCTTGCGCTCCCACGCCTCGCCGCGCGCGGAGAGCGCCTCGGCGGTGCCCCAGGCGTCCCCGATCCGCCGGAAGGTCTCCAGCGCCTCGTCCGCGTCCCGGACGGCGTCGCCCGCCCAGTCGGAGCGGTTGGCCAGGATGGTGGCGCGCCACTGCAGGGCCGCGGCCAGCTCCCAGGCGTGGCCCAGCTCCCGGCAGGTCTCCACGTTCGCGTCGACGACGGTGCGCAGCCGGTCCATGTCGCCGGTCAGCAGCACGGCGAAGAACCACAGGTTGCCGGGGGCGCGGCAGGTCTGCGGCAGACCCGGCCGGTAGGTCTCGGCGACGGCGCGCAGCTTGTCCCGGGCCGCCGGCGTCTGCCACGCGTCCAGGTCCAGGTCCATGCAGGCCAGGTGGACCAGGTGGACGCCGCGCCGGGCCTCGGCCAGCACCTGGGGGCCCATCGGCGGCGGCGCGTCGGTGCAGCGCTCGTACAGCGGCTCGGCCGGGCGCACGGGCCGGGCGAACGGGTCGGGACCGAGCCGTACGGCCTCCCGGGACCAGTTGCGCGCCTCGACGCGCAGGTCGCGTATCTGCCAGTACCAGGCCATCGACAGCACGAGGCAGAGCGCCTCCTGCTCGTCCTCCTCGGCGACCGCGTGCCGCAGCGCGGTGCGGAGGTTCTCGTACTCCAGCTGGAAGCGCTCCATCGCCGCGCGCTGCCCCGGTCCGCGCAGCCCGGGGTCGGTGGTGCGGGCCAGCTCGCGGTAGTACGTCAGGTGGGCGCGCTCGGCGGCGGCCCGGGCGCCGGACTCCTCCAGCCGCTCGCGCGCGTATTCGGCGACGGTCTCCAGGAGCCGGTAGCGCATCGTGCCGTCGGCCGCGGGGGCGGCCACGACCAGGGACTTGTCGACGAGGGAGCCCAGTGCCTCCAGGGCGGCCGGACCGCACACGGCCTCGGCGGCGGCGAGGTCGCAGCCGCCGGCGAAGACGGACAGGCGGCTCAGCACGTCCCGCTCGTCCGCGCCGAGCAGTTCCCAGGACCAGTCGACGACGGCGCGCAGCGTCTGCTGGCGCGGCAGCACGGTGCGGCTGCCGGAGGTGAGCAGCCGGAAGCGGTCGTCGAGCCGGTCGGCGATCTGGCGCGGGGTGAGCATCCGCAGCCGGGCGGCGGCCAGTTCGATGGCGAGGGGCAGCCCGTCGAGGCGGCGGCAGATCTCGGCGGCGGCCGCGGGGTCGTCCTCGACCCGGAAGCCGGGCCGGGCGGCGGCGCCCCGGTCGGCCAGCAGCCGCAGCGCGGACGGCTCCGGCAGCGGCTCCACGGGCCGCAGCACCTCCCCCGGCACGCCGAGGGGTTCGCGGCTGGTCGCCAGCACCGTCAGGCCGGGGCAGCGCTGAAGGAGCTGCTCGACCAGGCGGGCCGCCGCGTCCACGACGTGCTCGCAGTTGTCGAGGATCAGCAGCATGCGGCGCTTGGCGCAGTGCTCGGCGAGGCGTACGAGGGGGTCGTCGTGCCGTTCGGAGGCCACCCGCAGTTCCTCGGCGCCGGCGCCGCGCAGCACGGTCTCGCGCGCGCCGAGGGCGGTGAGCACCGCCTCCGGCACGGCCTGGGGGTCGTCGACCGGCGCCAGTTCGGCCAGCCACACGCCGTCCGGGACGGTGTGCAGGACCGCCTCGGCGGCCTCCTGCGACAGCCGCGTCTTCCCGGCCCCGCCGGGCCCGAGCAGTGTGACGAGCCGGGCGCCCGCGAGGTCCTCGCCGATGGCCTCGATGTCGGCGGCCCGCCCGACGAAGGAGGTGAGGCGGGCGCGGAGGTTGCCGGGGGACGGGACCGGCGCCGCCCCCGGGGACGCCGGGTCCGGTGCCGCGGGGCGGTGGCGGTACGCGCTCCCCCCGTGTCCGGCGGACGGCCCGGCGCCCGAGGGGGGAGCGGGTGCCGGGCCGTCGGCCGGTCTCAGCAACTCGGCGTGCAGCGCCCGCAGTTCCGGTCCGGGGTCGGAGCCGAGCCGGTCGGCCAGCGTCCGGCGCACGGACTCGTACGCGGCCAGGGCCTCGGCCGGGCGGCCCGCGTCGCGCAGCGCCCGCAACCGCAGGAGCTGCAGGGACTCGTCCAGCGGGTGGCCGTCGCACAGGGCGGTGAGCTCCGGCAGGGCCTGCCCGGCGCGGCCGAGGGCGAGGTCCGCGGCGAGGCGGGCGCGGCGCGCGTCCAGGCGCCGGGTCTCCCAGCGGGCCGCCTCGGCGGCGCCGTCCGGGAGGTCGGCCAGGGCCGGCCCCCGCCACAGCGCGAGGGCGTCGTCGAGGAGGACGGCGGCCTTCTCCGCGTCGCCGTCGGCGAGCGCCCGGGTGCCCTCGCCGGCGAGCCGGTCGAAGCGGTGCAGGTCCACGTCGTCGGCGCCCGCGGTGAGCCGGTAGCCGCCCTCGGCCGAGGCGACGGCGTCCGCGCCGAGCGCCCGGCGCAGCCGTCCGACGAGCGCCTGCAGCGCGCCCGTGGCGTCGGCGGGCGGGTCGGCGCCCCACACCTCGTCGGCCAGGACGGCGGCGGGGACGGTGCGCCCGGGCCGCAGGGCGAGCACGGTCAGCAGGGCGCGCAGCCGCGCCCCGCCGACGGTGACGGGCGTGCCGTCGGAGCGGAGTGCCTGGGTGGTGCCGAGGATGCGGTAGCGCACGGACCCCATTCTCCCCGGCGGCCCGCACACACCGCCTCCGGGTTTCGGGACCCCGCGGACGGAACCCGTGCCACTCCCCGGACGTTCTCCCCCACCCCGGGTTACGGTCTACCCGCACCACCCGTACGCCGCAGTCCGGTCCGCACGCACAGCTCAGGGAGTCCGCCCGCATGACCACCGCCGCCTCACGGCACAGTGACCGGAGGATCAGCCCCGTCTTCGTCGGGATCGTGGCCGTCGCGGCGGTGACCGGCTGGGCCACCTGGACCGGCTTCGCCGAGCAGCCCGGCGTGGCCGTCTTCCTCTTCGTGACGGCCGCCTGGATCGTCTCGCTCTGCCTGCACGAGTACGCGCACGCGCGCACCGCCCTGCACAGCGGCGACATCTCGATCGGCTCGAAGGGCTACCTGACGCTGAACCCGCTGAAGTACACGCACGCGCTGCTGAGCATCGTGCTGCCGGTGCTGTTCGTGATCATGGGCGGGATCGGCCTGCCGGGCGGCGCGGTCTTCATCGAGCGCGGCCGGATCCGGGGCCGCTGGAAGCACAGCCTGATCTCGGCCGCGGGCCCGCTGACGAACGCGCTGTTCGCGGTCGTCTGCACGGCGCCCTTCTGGCTGGGCGCGCTGGACGGCGTGCCGCCCGTCTTCCGGTACGCGCTGGCGTTCCTCGCGCTGCTCCAGGTGACGGCGGCGATCCTGAACTTCCTGCCGGTGCCGGGCCTGGACGGCTACGGCGTCATCGAGCCGTGGCTGTCGTACAAGGTCAGGCGGCAGGTGGAGCCGTTCGCCCCGTTCGGGCTGATCGCCGTGTTCGCGGTGCTGTGGATCCCCGAGGTCAACGGCTGGTTCTTCGACGCGGTCGAAGCGGTCCTGGGCGGCCTGGGCGTCGAGGGGTTCCAGGCCGACTGCGGGCAGTGGCTGTACCGCTTCTGGCAGGGGACGCCGGAGTTCTGCGTCGCGCAGTGACGGCCGGGCCGGGAGGAGCGGGAGGGCCCTGAGGGCCGGCCCGACGGGACCCGCGGCACCCGGCCCGGCGGAATCCGAGGGCCCGACCGGCAGGACCGGCGGATCCGGTCCGCGGAATCCACGGGCCTGGTCCACGGGACCGGCGGACCCGGTCCACGGAACCGGTCCGGTGCTCCGGCGGGAGCACCCCGCTCCCGCGCGGCGCTCCCGCCGGTCGCCGGTCAGTGGCCGGCCGGTCGCCGGTCAGTGGCCGACGGCGTTCCGGGCGGGGCGTCCGCGGCGCAGGTAGTACCAGGCCATGTTGGACGACAGCCCGGCCAGCAGCACCCACACGACGCCCAGCCAGCTGCCCTGGACGAAGGAGACGACGGCCGCCACGACGGCGAGTACGCAGACGGCGAGGGCGTAGCCGGCGAGGCGCCGGTGCTGGGCGGGCTGGGGCACGGGAGGCATGGGGTCGGCTCCTGTCGGGGGACACTGCGGGTCTTGCGCCTCCAGTGTCCCCCACGCGCGCAGTGCTCCCCGCACCCGTCCGTCCGTACGTCCTCCGCGTGTCCTGCGCGTCCCGTGCCCCGCGCGCCCTACACGTCGGTCAGGCGCAGGCCGGCGTGGGCCTTGTAGCGGCGGTTGACGGAGATCAGGTTGGCGACCAGGGACTCGACCTGGTGGGCGTTGCGCAGCCGGCCCGCGAAGACGCCGCGCATGCCGGGGATGCGGCTCGCCAGCGCCTGGACGGTCTCCACGTCCGCGCGCTCCTCGCCGAGCACCATCACGTCGGTGTCGATCTCCTCGATCCCCGGGTCCTGCAGCAGCACCGCCGAGAGGTGGTGGAAGGCCGCCGTGACCCGCGAGTCCGGGAGCAGGGCGGCGGCCTGCTGCGCGGCGCTGCCCTCCTCCGGCCGCAGGGCGTACGCGCCCTTCTTGTCGAAGCCGAGCGGGTTGACGCAGTCGACGACGATCTTGCCGGCCAGCTCCTCGCGCAGGGCCGCCAGCGTCTCGCCGTGCCCCTCCCACGGGACCGCCACGATGACGACGTCGCTGCGCCGCGCGCACTCGGCGTTGTCGGCGCCCTCGACGCCGTGGCCGAGCTCCTCCGCCGCGGCCCGGGCCCGCTCGGCGGCCCGGGAGCCGAGGACCACCTTCTGGCCGGCCCGGGCGAACCGGTAGGCCAGCCCCTTGCCCTGCGGGCCGGTCCCGCCGATCACGCCGACGACGAGCCCGGACACGTCGGGCAGGTCCCAGGGGTCCTTCGCGGGCGCCTTCTGCACACTGTCGCTAGAGGTCATGGGCCGACTGTACGTCCGCCGGGGCACCGGGCAGGGAACGGGTGAGCCGCGTCACCGGAACCCGCCGGAAGGTGATCGTCCCGTAGACGCCGAAGTCGCCCGCCCCGTGGAGGAGCCCGACCGTCCGCGCGTCGACGCGGACGAGGTCGGAGTAGGCGGCGGGCAGTCCGTCCACGGTGCGGACCGGCTGCCAGGTGGTGCCGCCGTCGGTGCTCGCGCGCAGCGTCATCGGGGCGCGGAAGCCGGGGTCGGCGGGGCCGGAGAGGAGCAGCACGTCGGGGTCGCGCAGCTGGAGCACGCTGCACTCGACGACGGGGGCGACGAGGCCGGCCTGCGGGCGGAACGGCTTGACGAGGGTGCGGCCGCCGTCGCGGGAGCGGGCGTCGGCGCGGGTGCCCGGGGACGGCGCGTCGTTGCGGGTGTCGAAGCAGACGCGCCCGTCGGGGAGTTCGGCGGCGGTGGTCTCGTCGACGTTGCCGGACCCGCCGGACCCGCCGGACCCGCCGCCGTGCCGGCTCCCTGGCCTGTCCCAGGACCCGCCGCCGGACCTGTCTCCGGGCCTGCCGCCGGGTCCGTCCCCGGGCTCGGTGCTGTCATCGCCGGCGCCCTCTACGGCTCGTGATCGGTTCCGCACGCTTCAGGGCCGCTGGCGGGCGTTCGTTGTCCCTTTCGAGCCCGGATCCGCCCTGTGCGTGCACGGTCGGTTCCGCCTCCTGCCCGCTCCGGGCGAATTCGAGGTGAACCGCGGCTGTCGGGCCGGGGGGTGCGGCAGGATGCGGCCCCATGGATGCCGTACGGGTCGCGTTGCTGCGGGAAGTGCTGGCCGGGACCGAGTGGCCGGTCGCCACGCGGCGGTTCGCGCGGGCGATGCGGGGCTCGGTCGTGTCGCACGGCGGCGGGCTGCTGCTGGTGGGCACGCCGGAGTACGAGCCGTGGCACCTGGCGGCGCACCTCGCGGACGAGGCGGCCTGGTCGGGGACGCCCGAGCTGGCGCCGACGCTGGTGCGGCACGGGGCGCGGCCGGAGGACCCACCGCACCTGTCGGTGGGGCCGGGGCGGCTGGCGGCGGCGCGGCGCGGCGAGACACTGCTGGTGGTGGCGCCGGACGCGCCCGACGGCACGCTCCTGGAACGCATCCACGACGCCCGGCGGGCCGGGGCCACGGTCATGGCGCTCGACGCGGGCGACCGCGATCTCCAGGCGCTGGCGCACGAGGCGCTGACGGTGCCCGAGGAGCCGGTGCTGGACCTGGACACGGTCCAGCACCTGGTGAGCGCGGCGGCGGGCGAGAACGCCCTGCCGTCGCCGCGCGGCCGCCGCCGCTTCCGCGACCGCCTCGCCCGCCTCACGGACCATCTGACGGCTCCGCCTCCGGCCCGCTGGTAGCGGGGCCGGAGGCGGAGCGGCCGACGGGGCGGGGGCGGAGCGGCGTCATACGGTGCCGTGCGGTTCGGGACGCCCGTGCGGGCCCTCGCGCGGACCCGGCGCCCGGAGCCGCGCGGCTCACCTCACCGGGACCGGTCCACCCCACCGGGATCAGTCGTCCTGCGCGCCGGACCTGCCGGAGTCGCTCCAGCGGGGGTCGTTCTCCCACTGCGCGGTGCGCTCCGCCGCGGTCTCCACCGCCCGCTGGGCCTCCTCGCGGGTGGCGTACGGCCCGAGCCGCTCCTTGGCGGGGCACTCCGGCCCCTCCTCGACCTTCTTGTGCTCCAGGCAGTAGTACCACTCGCCCGGCTTCCCGGCCGCGCGCTTCTTGAACAGGGCCATGACCGGCTCCTTTCGCCTCGGACATGGTCTCCCATGCCCGCTGGATAGACTCGCAGGCATGTCTGGCCAGTCGCTGCTCGTACCAGGGGAGCTCTCTCCCACCCGTTCCGTACCCGGAAACATCAGACGCCCCGAGTACGTGGGCAAGCCCGCCCCGAAGCCGTACACGGGGCCGGAGGTCCAGACCCCGGAGACGATCGAGGCGATGCGCGTCGCCGGACGGATCGCGGCGCGGGCCATGGAGGAGGCCGCCAAGCTGATCGCCCCGGGCGTCACCACCGACGCGCTCGACCGGGTCGCCCACGAGTACATGTGCGACCACGGCGCCTACCCCTCCACGCTCGGCTACCGCGGCTTCCCCAAGTCGCTGTGCAGCTCGGTCAACGAGGTCATCTGCCACGGCATCCCCGACTCCACGGTGCTGCGGGACGGCGACATCATCAACCTCGACGTCACCGCGTACATCCACGGCGTCCACGGCGACAACAACGCGACGTACCTGGTGGGCGACGTGGACGAGGAGTCGCGGCTGCTCGTCGAGCGCACCCGCGAGTCGCTGAACCGCGCCATCAAGGCGGTCAGGCCCGGTCGGCAGATCAACATCATCGGGCGCGTCATCGAGTCGTACGCCAAGCGCTTCGGGTACGGGGTCGTGCGCGACTTCACCGGGCACGGGATCAACTCCTCGTTCCACTCCGGCCTGATCATTCCGCACTACGACAGCCCGCACGCCACGACGGTGATGCGGCCCGGCATGACCTTCACGATCGAGCCCATGCTGACGCTCGGCACGCACGAGTACGAGATGTGGGACGACGGCTGGACGGTCGTCACCAAGGACCGCAAGCGCACCGCCCAGTTCGAGCACACGCTGGTCGTCACGGACACCGGCGCCGACATCCTCACCCTGCCCTGAGGCCGTAGCCCCGGACCCGCACCGGAACCGGCATCGGACCGGCACCGGCACCGGCACCGGCACCGGCACCGGCACCGGCACCGGCACCGAGGACTTTCGGACACCTCCGGACACCCCGCCCGCTTCAGCCGACGCGTCCGCCGGCGGAAGCGGGCTCTTCGTTTCCCGGGAAACCGGCCGGGAGGCGGAGTAGCGTGTTGCCGACAGGCTGTCGGAAAGCAGTTGACTTAGGTAAGCCTAACCATAGAAGATCGAGTCGACTCTCGTCCCCTTCGGCCCCGGAGGTCCACCATGAACCCGGCGAGCACGTCGTTCTCGACGCTCATCCGCACCGCGTCGCACGAACAGCACACGGAGGCGGAGACCTCGACGTTCATGAGCGACCTCCTCGGCGGCGGGCTCGGCGTCGAGGCCTACGCGCGCTACACCGAGCAGCTGTGGTTCGTGTACCGGGCGCTGGAGGAGGCCGCGCCGCGGCTGGCCGGCGACCCGGTGGCGGGCCCGTTCGTGCGCCCCGAACTGATGCGGCTCGCCGCACTGGAGCGGGACCTGGCGCACCTGCGGGGCGCGGACTGGCGCGCGGGACTGAGCGCCCTGCCGGCCACCGAGGAGTACGCGGCCCGGGTCGCCGAGTGCGCCGCGACCTGGCCCGGCGGCTACGTGGCGCACCACTACACCCGCTACCTCGGCGACCTCTCCGGCGGCCAGATCATCCGCGACCGTGCCGAGCGGACCTGGGGCTTCGCCCGCAAGGGCGACGGCGTGCGGTTCTACGTCTTCGAGGAGATCGCCAACCCGGCGGCGTTCAAGCGGGAGTACCGCGAACTGCTCGACGGGCTGCGGGCGGACGACCTGGAGAAGCAGCGCGTGGTCGCCGAGTGCAAGCGGGCGTTCGCACTGAACACGGCGGTCTTCCGGGAGCTGGGCGAGGAGTTCCCGCTGAGCGCCTGAGGCGGCCCGGGGCGACCGGGGCCGACGGAGGGCGACCGCCCCGGAACGGGTGGACCGCCGCGGAACCGGTGGACCGGTCCGGGCGCGGCCGCACCCGGCGTGCGGCGGGGGTGACGCAGCCGGTGCCGGGCCCCGCGGCTCCACCGGCCGCACGCGCCCTCCCGCGCGGCCGTACGGCCCTCAGCGCTCCAGGACCACCCGCCCCCCGATCTCCACCCACCCCTCCGGCTGCGGCGCCGTGAGGATCTGCGAGCCGCCGCCCTGGACGATGTTGAGGGCGCGGCCCAACCGCTCGGTGAGCAGCAGGGCCGCCGCCCCCGTCGCCTCGTCCTCGTCGGTGCCCCCGATGCGGGCATCGGCTCCGCCGGAGCGGCTGTCGCCGCGCTCGTCGGCCCGCCCCGGGAAGGAACGGGCGCGCACCCGCCCCGCGGCCTCGTCCTCCCAGGCCCATGCGTAGAGCCTTCCCCGCCGCCCGGAAGGCGCGGGAGGGGCTCCCACGCCCGCCGGCGGCACCGCCAGCTCCTCGACCTCGGCCGCCGAGCCGTACTGCCGCAGCGTGCACGGCGGCGCCCACTCCGGGCGGGCCTCGATCCAGCTGAACTCCCCGTCGGCCCGGGCGCCCACCGCCCCGGCGGGCGTGACCAGCTCGGGCACGTCCAGCAGCCAGGCCGTGCCGACGCACGCGCGCCCGGCGAACGGCAGGCGCAGCGTCGGCGTGTAGACGTCGACGACCCCGCGCTCGGGGTCGTCGACGAACACCGTCTCGCCGAAGCCGAGTTCCGCCGCGAACGCCTGCCGGTCGTCCGGCTCCGGGACCAGCGCGCCGTTCCGCACGACCCCCAGTTCGTCGCCGTATCCGCCGCGCGGGCCGCAGAAGACGCGCAGCACGTCGTAATCCGTCACGCGGGCATTGAAACATCACCGGGTGCCTGGACCCGCTGCCGCCCGGGAGGCGGACGCGGCGCGGGCGCACCGCGTGTCGTCCGAGGCCGGACGGCCCGCCACCGGCGCGGGGCGAGGAGTGCGAGGACGGCGGCACGGGGAGGCGGGGGCCAGGGTGCGGTCGCCCTCCGGAACGCGGGAGCGCGGCCCGACCCGATCGGATCTAGCGAGAAAGGTAAGGCTAACCTAAGCTGTGCGGCACCGGTTCCGGAAGGGACCCGTCGGGACACACGAGGCGGAGAGGAACGACACGGCGGTGCGACGCTTGCACGGACGAGCGGCGGGAGCCCAGGTGGCGGCCCCCCTCCCCCTGACCGCGGCGGGCGGCAGAGGCCCGTCGGACCCCGCCGCCCGGTCGGCCGCGGGTCCGGCCGGAACGGCCGCGGCGGCCGACAGGATCCGGCCGCCCGAAGGCGCGCCCGGGCCCGGACTGCCGGCCACCGCGCGGCCGGTGGACGGCAGGGCGACCGCCGGGGACGGCGCGCCGCCCGCCCGCGGCCCGCGCGCGGATCGCGTACCGCGGTCCCCGACCGACCAGTTGCACGGGGGCACCGAGTGACCTTGCTGGACAGAACCGACGGAACCGGCGAGTCCGGCGGACCCGACGGGAGCGCCGGGGCGCCGCGGAAGGACGGCGCACCGCGCGAGGACGCCGCACCCCAAACGCGGCACCGCACCGGCCGGCTGCTGATCGCCGGGCTGGTCGTGGCCCTGCTCGTGCTGGTGCCGGTCGCCGCCGGGGTCGGCGCGTACTCCGTGCCCACCACGGACGTCCTGGCCTCGGTGGCCCACCGCGCGGGCCTCGGCGGCGCGGCGCTGGACCGGGTCCCCGAGTCCGTGCTGTGGAACGTGCGCTTCCCGCGGATCGTGCTGGCGCTGCTCGTCGGCGCCTCGCTGGGCTGCGCGGGCGCGCTGATGCAGGGGGTGTTCGGCAACCCGCTCGCCGAACCGGGCGTCATCGGCGTCTCGTCCGGCGCGGCGGTCGGCGCGGTCGCCGCGATCTCCCTCGGCCTGAACTTCCTGGGCACCTGGACCGTCCCCGCGCTCGCCTTCGTCTCGGGCCTGGCCACGGTGCTGCTGGTGTACGTGATGTCGCGCTCCGGCGGCCGTACGGAGGTCGTCACGCTGATCCTCACGGGCATCGCCGTGAACGCCTTCGCGGGCGCGCTGATCGGCCTGTTCCTCTTCCTCGCCGACACCGCCGCCGTCAACCAGATCACCTTCTGGCAGCTCGGCTCGCTCTCCCAGGCGACCTGGCCCAAGGTGCTCGCGGTGCTGCCGTGCGCCGCGGTCGGCCTGATCGCCGCGCCGTTCCACGCCCGGCGCCTGGACCTGCTCGCGCTCGGCGAGCGCCCGGCCCGGCACCTGGGCGTGGACGTGGAGCGGCTGCGGATCGTCCTTGTCCTGGTCATCGCGCTGCTCACCGCCGCCGCGGTCTCCGTCTCCGGCGTCATCGGCTTCGTCGGCCTGGTCGTGCCGCACCTGCTGCGCATGACGGCGGGGCCCCGGCACCGCTTCCTCGTCCCGGGCAGCGCGCTCGGCGGTGCGCTGGTGCTGCTCGCGGGCGACCTGACCGCCCGTACCGTCGCCGTGCCCGCCGAGCTGCCGCTCGGGGTGCTCACGGCACTGCTCGGCAGCCCGTTCTTCTTCTGGCTGCTGCGCAGGACCCGTCGCAAGCAGGGAGGCTGGGCATGAAGTGGCCGGGCACGGGGTGGCTGCGCGTGGGACCCGCGCTGCCGGAGCCGGTGTCCCCCGGCGATCCGCTGACCGAGGCGGCCGGGCTGCACGTCCGGCTCGGCTCCCGCGCGGTGCTGTCCGGGGTGGACGTGGCGGCCCGCGCGGGCGAGGTGCTCGCCCTGGTCGGGCCCAACGGCGCCGGGAAGTCGACCCTGCTGGCCGCGCTGGCCGCCGACCTGCCGGCCGCCGAGGGCGTCGTCCGCGTCCACGGGCGCCCCGCCGGCGACTGGTCCGCGCCCGCGCTCGCCCTGCGCCGGGCCGTGCTGCCCCAGTCGGCCGCCCTGTCCTTCCCCTTCCCGGTGGAGGAGGTCGTCCGGATGGGCCGGGCGCCCTGGGCGGGCACCGAGCGGGCGGCCGAGGACGACGCGGCGGTGGCCGAGGCCATGGCGGCGACGGAGGTGACCGCCTTCGCGGACCGGCCCTTCCCCGCGCTCAGCGGCGGCGAGCGGGCCCGGGTCGCCCTCGCCCGCGTCCTCGCCCAGCGCACCCGGCTGCTGCTGCTCGACGAGCCGACCGCCGCCCTCGACCTGCGCCACCAGGAACTGGTGCTGCGGATCTGCCGGGAGCGGGCGCGGGCCGGGGACGCGGTGGTCGTGGTGCTGCACGACCTGGGGCTCGCGGCCGCGTACGCGGACCGGGTCGCGATCCTGCGCGCCGGGCGCGTCGTCGCCGACGGCCCGCCGGGCGAGGTCTTCACCGCGGGACGGCTCACCGACGTGTACGCGCAGCCGGTCGAGGTCTTCCCGCACCCGCGCACGGGGGCCGTCCTGGTCGCCCCGCGCCGGGACGCCTGACGGCCCGTCGGCATCCTTCGCCCCGGCGTGCGCGGGCGGCGGACCGGGACAGGCCGGACGGCCGGGTCACGGTGCGGTCGCTGTACCCGGTCCCGGCGTCCGCGCCGTGTTCCGCACCGGTAGGGTTCGCCTCCGGGAAGGGGAAGGTGAAGGCACCTGATGAGCAGGGATCACGGCCCTCGGAGGCCGCGTAGGCTCGGCCGGGGCACGCTGCTGGCGGCGTCGGCGGCCGTGCTGTCCATGACCGCGAGCGCATGCGTCACCGTGCACGGCGAGCGGGTGGTGCTCCCGGCCGCCACGAAGGCCGAGGCCGCACGCGCCCTGAAGGACTTCACCACCGCGTACAACAAGGCCAACGCGGCCAACGACCGGTCGCTCGACGCGGGCCGGGTCGCCGGGCCGCTCGCCGACATCGACGGCGCGAAGCTGCGGGCGGGCGAGAAGAACCGGCCCGAGGGCAACCCGGACTACGTGCCGCTGGAGCTGAGCGACGCGGAGTACACCATCCCCAAGAAGGCGGGCTGGCCGCGCTGGTTCGTCGCCGACGCCAGGGGCAACAAGGGCGGCGACGTCCGCTGGGTCCTGGTGTTCACCCGGGGCGGCGCGGACGAGGTGTGGGAGGTGTCGTACCTGACGCTGCTCTCCCCCGGCGACGTCCCCGAGTTCGAGAAGGACGAGGACGGCTGGGCCGAGCCGGTCACCGCGGACCAGGCCGACCTCGCGGTCGCGCCGCGGGACCTGAGCGAGGAGTACGCGGACTACCTCCAGGACGGCGGCGACGCCTTCGCGGACGGCACGCACACCTCCCAGTGGCGGGCCACCCGGCAGAAGAACGCGAAGCGGCCCGGCCTCGTCCGCCAGTACGTCGACGAGCCGCTGACCTCGGGCGAGTACGCGCCGCTCGGGCTGCGCACCGCCGACGGCGGGGCGCTGGTGTTCTTCGCGACGCGCCACTTCGAGAAGCAGACGGCCGCCAAGGGCGTCTCGCTCACGGTCTCGGACGCCAACGTCAAGGCCCTGATGACGGGCGAGCCCAAGCAGTCGCTCACCCTGCAGTGGGTCTCCAACCAGGCCGTCCTCGACCCGGCGAAGAGCGCCGGCGAGCAGGGGGTCGAGTTCCTCAGCCGGGTGCAGGGGCTGACCGGGGCGAAGGGCGAGTAGGGTCCGCGGCGGCGCGGGGAGGTGCTCCCGGGCCGCCGCCGCGCGGGTCCCGCGGACGGCTCCCCGTCCGGGTCAGTGGCGCAGGGGCCAGGGCGACAGCTGGTCCGGCTCCTCGCCCGCGTACCGGGCGCACTCGTCGGTGAGGACCTCGAGCAGCGACAGCGGGTCGGGCAGCGGGTGCTCGGGGCCCCGCACCCAGTCGACGGTGAGGTCGCCGGGCAGCCTGGCCGGCGGTACGAGGACGTAGGAGCCTCGGCAGTGCCAGCGCAGGCCCGGGTGCTCGTCCATCGTCTCGGGGTGGCAGTCCAGCTCGCAGGGCCACCACTCGTCCTCGTCCTCGGGCGTGCCGCGGGTGAGGGTGAAGAAGAGCATGCGGCCGTCGCCGGTCCCGGCGACCGGGCCGACCTCGACGCCGGCGTCGAGCAGCCGCCGCAGGGCCTCCCGGCCGGCGTCCAGCGGGACGTCGAGCACGTCGTGGACCATGCCGGTGGCGGTGATGAAGTTCGCCTGCGGCTGGTGCCGCGCCCAGCGCTCGACCTGCGCGCGGTCGGTCGTCGACTGGGTCTGCCAGGCGAAGGAGACCGGGTGCCGGGCCGGTGTGGGACAGCCGACGCGGTCGCACGAGCAGCGGTAGCCGGCGGGGTGGGCGGCGGGCGCGAGCGGCAGCCCGGCGCCGGCCGCGGCCAGCAGCAGGGCCTCACGCCCCGAGTCGTCCGCGGCCTCGGTCCGGGGTCGGCGGCCGCGCAGCCACTGCGAGATCCTGCCCTGCCCGCCCGTGCGGCGTCCGAACTCTGCGCTCATCTGTCCCCTCGCCTCGCCGTTGTGCGGACAGCATGCCTTATCGTCCCATCATCGTGCGCCCCGGGGGGCCGGAGCGGACAACCGGGATGGCCGGGACCATGGGTACCCCGGACCGCGATCGGGACTCGGCGCACCTTTCTCTCATTTCGTCCCACCCGCCCCCGGCCACCCGGCCGGCCCGCCCTCAGCGGGGGGCGATGCCGTGCAGGGCGTAGTCGACGAGGGTGTCGGTGTACTCGTACGAGAGGGGGCCGGTGCGCTGCAGCCAGCGCTGGGCCAGCGGGGCGACGAACAGCTCCAGGGCGATGCGCGGGTCGACGCCGGGCCGTACGGCGCCCTGCTCCTGGGCCGCGCGCAGCCGCCGGACGTAGAGCTGGAGCGAGGGTTCGAGCAGCTTGGCGACGAATTCGGTGCCGATCTGCTCGTTGACCAGGCCCTCGGCGGCGAGGGCGCGCCAGGGCGCCTCGAACTTCGGGTTCAGCAGCTCGTCCACGGTGGCGCGCAGCACCAGCTTGAGGTCGGCCGCCAGGTCGCCGGTGTCCGGGATGTCGTCCTGCCGCTCCCCGCCGGGCCCCGCGACCAGTTCGGAGGCCTGGTCGCTCAGGTCGAGGAACGCCTCCAGGAGCACGTCGGCCTTCGACGGCCACCAGCGGTAGATCGTCTGTTTTCCGACCCCCGCGCGGGCGGCGATGCCCTCGATCGTGGTGCGCGGGTAGCCGACCTCGGAGACGAGGGCGAGGGCGGCGTCGTAGATCGCGCGGCGGGAGCGCTCGCTGCGGCGGGCGGCGTCGGGGGCGTTCCTGCGGAGGGACCGCTGCGGGGACTGCGCGGACTTCTGGGCTGCCATGGGGACGAATCTACCAGTTGACAAGACGCGGCGTCTCGCCTGACGGTGGGAGCGAAGGGCACTTGCGAGACGCATCGTCTCGCAAGTGCCCTTTTCCTGTCGTGCCGGAGGAGAGGCGGAGGGCCATGGCCAGGAGCGGAGCGGGGAACCTGCTCGGAGTCGGCGGCACCCGCGGCAATCCGGGGCGCGGGGCGCTGCGCGGCGGCGCCCGGGACCCGCAGACGGGGAAACGCGAACTGCTGCGCAGGCCGGCGGAGGAGCGGGCGGCGCGGGAGGGACCGGCCGGACCGGACCGGGGAGACGCTTCCCCGGGCCCGGGAGAGGCGGGTCCGGAGGGCGGCGCACGGGAGGAGCAGACGGGCGGGGAGGACGAGCAGCCCTCCCCGCCCGTACGGGTGGGCGGCCGCCCGCCCTCAGCCCTCCTGGGCCGGCGGCCAGGCGTCGCCCCACTCGGCGTCGCGGGCGGCGCGGTACAGCGGGCCGTGCCGCTTGGTCACCGTCTCGCGGCGCAGCCGTTCGCCCGGCTCGCAGAGGTCGAGCAGCACCTGGCCCTTGCGGATCTGCGGGCGGCGCACGACGCGGGACGGCGCCGGGTCCGCCGGGAGCCGGGTGGCGGCGACGTAGCTGAACTTCTCGTCCTCGTACGCCAGGGACCCGCCCTTGACCCGGCGGTGCAGGGAGGAACGGCTCACCCGGGCCGAGAAGTGGCACCAGTCCTCGCCGCGGACGATCGGGCAGGTGCCGCTGTGCGGGCAGGGGGCCGCGACGCGGAAGCCGGCGGCGACCAGCCGGTCGCGGGCCTCGACGACCCGGAGGTAGCCGTCGGGGGTGCCCGGCTCGACGATCACGACGGTCCGGGCGGCGGCGGCCGCCGCGTCGACGACCGCGCGGCGGTCCTCGGCGGTCAGCTCGTTCAGGACGTACGAGACGGTGACGAGGTCGGCGGCGTCCAGGGCGAGCGACGGGCCGATCCGGGCGCGGCGCCACTCGGCGGCCTTCAGCAGCGGGTTGCGGGAGGCCAGCTCGCGGCCCAGCGCGAGGGTGGGCTCGGCCCAGTCGAGGACCGTCACCGGCCGCTCGTCCTGCCAGACGGCGTTGACGGCCCAGGTCGCCGCGCCGGTGCCGCCGCCGACGTCGACGTGGTCGCCGGGCGTCCAGCCGGGCGCGGCGGCGGCGAGGGCGGCGAGCGCGGACCGCACCGCCCCGAAGGTCGCGGGCATCCGGTACGCGGCGTACGCGACCACGTCCGCGCGGTCGCGCAGGATCGGGGCGTCGGTCGGGGTGGCGCCCCGGTAGTTCGCGATCAGCCGGTCGACGGCCCGGGCGGCCTGGGTGGGCGGCAGCCCGTCGAGCAGCCCGGCGAGCGCGTCACGCAGGCCCTCGTCGGGGGAGAAAGGGGGGTTCACCCCGCGATTCTACGGGCGCGGGGCGGTCCCCCGGCCGTCCGGCCGCCGGTCCGGTGACCGCCGGAGCGGCGGCCACCGGGCCGCTCACCGCCCCCGTGCCGCCCGGAACAGCCGTGTCGCCGCCGCCGCGCGCGGGCCGTTGTCCGGCGGGCGGCGGCGCGGGTGCACCGTGTTCGCCAGGAGGACCAGGAACGTGTCCGTCGTCGGGTCCAGGAGCAGGGACGTGCCGGTGAAGCCGGTGTGGCCGGCCGTGCCCGCCGGGGCCGGGTCCCCCATGAACCACGGCTGGTCCACCGCGAAGCCCAGGCCGGGCGGGGCCAGCATCAGACGGACGTGGTCGGCGCCGAGGACGCGGGCGGTGCCGTAGGCGCCGCCGGAGAGCAGGGCACGGCACAGGACGGCCAGGTCGCGGCCCGTGGAGAAGAGACCCGCGTGGCCCGCGACCCCGCCGAGCGCCCACGCGTTCTCGTCGTGCACGACGCCCCGCAGCATCCCGCGGTTGACCTTGCCCCACGGCCGCCGCTGGTCCTCCGTGGCGGCCGCGCCAGGGCACGGCCCGAACCGGGTCGCCGCCATCCCCAGCGGCCGGGTGATCCCGTCCCGGACCAGGGCGTCGAGCGGGCGCCCTGTGACCCGTTCCAGGACGTGCTGGAGCAGCAGCAGGTTGAGGTCCGAGTAGCGGTACGCGGTGCCCGGGCCGGTCAGCGGCGCCTCCGCGCGCAGCGCCGCCAGCCGGGCCGCCGCGGAGGGCAGGTCGTGCAGCGGGAGCTCGGGCCGCAGCCCGGAGGTGTGCGTGAGCAGCTGCCGCACGGTGATGCCGTGCTCGGCGGCCGCCGTGAACTCCGGCAGGTACGCGGCCACCGGGGCGTCCAGGCCGAGGGTGCCCCGCTCCAGCTGCTGCACCGCCGCGACCGAGGTGAACAGTTTTGTCAGGGAGGCCAGGTCGAAGGGGGTGTCCACGGTCATGGGCACGCGCGCCTCCGGCGGCAGCTCCACGCCGCTGTCCGTCCCCTCGTCGTACGAGGCGTACCGCACGGCCCAGCCCGCCGCCTCCGCCACGGCGACGACGGGCCCGCGCCCGGCGACCACCACGACGCCAGGCGCCCAGGGCCGCTCCCCTTCGGTGAGGGCGCGGACCTCCCGTACGAGGTGCCCGATCTCCTCGGGGTCGAGCCCGGCACCCTCCGCCGTGCCGGGACGCAGTCTCGGTGTGTTCAGCTCTCCTCCCCCTCCGTCGCCGTACGGCCGCCGAAGGGCCGGCACAGTCCCGCGAAGCAGGCGACCGCGGCCAGCGAGCACACCAGCTGGACCACCGCCATCGGCACGGCCGTGTGCTCGCCGGCGACGCCGACGAGCGGCGAGGCGACCGCGCCGACGAGGAACGAGGACGTGCCGAGCAGCGCGGAGGCCGAGCCCGCGGCGTGCTTGGTGCGCATCAGCGCGAGCGCGTTGGTGTTGGGCATGCACAGGCTCATGGCGGACATGAGGACGAACAGGCCGGCGGCGACCGGGGCGAGGCCCACCTCGCCGAAGACGCCGGCGGTCATCAGCAGCAGCGCGGCCGACGCGACGGTGATCACGGCCAGGCCCGCCGCCAGCACCTTGTCCATGTCGACGCGGCCGACGAGGAACTTGCCGTTGATCTGGCCGACGGCCACGAGCCCCACGGAGTTGACCCCGAAGAGCAGGCTGTACGTCTGCGGGGAGGCGCCGTAGATCTCCTGGACGACGAACGGCGAGGCCGAGACGTACGCGAACAGCGCGGCGAAGGCGAAGCCGCCCGCGAGCATGTAGCCGGTGAAGGCGCGGTCGGCCAGCAGCCCGCGCATGGTGCGCAGGGCGTCGGCGGTGCCGCCGCCCTGCCGCTCCCGCGGCGGCAGCGTCTCGGGCAGGAACCGCCAGACGACGGCCGTGAGCACGACGCCGACCCCGGTGAGGATGTGGAAGACGCCCCGCCAATCGGTGAAGCGCAGCACCTGGCCACCGATCAGCGGCGCCACGATCGGCGCGACCCCGGAGATCAGCATGAGGGTGGAGAAGAACCGCGCCATGGCCACGCCGTCGTACAGGTCGCGGACGACCGCCCGGGCGATGACGATGCCGGCCGCCCCGGCCAGACCCTGCACCAGCCGGAAGGCGACGAGCAGCTCGACCGTCGGCGCGAGCGCGCAGACGACGGTGGCGGCGATGTAGACGGCGAGCCCGGCGAGCAGCGGGCGGCGCCGTCCCCACCGGTCGCTCATCGGCCCGACGACGAGCTGTCCGAACGCCATGCCCGCGAGGCAGGCGGTGAGCGTGAGCTGCACGGTCGAGGCGCCGGCGTGCAGGGAGTCGGTGACCTCCGGCAGCGCCGGGAGGTACATGTCCATGGAGAGCGGCGGCACGGCGGTGAGCCCGCCGAGGACGAGCGTGACCAGCAGGCCCACGGAACGGTGGGCGGCCGGCGGCGCGGCCTGCGCGGCACTCGCGGCCCTCGTGGTCCGCGCCGGGGAGCCCGGCACGGAGCGGGCCACGACCTTCTCGCCGGCGCTCCCCTTGCCGCCGGCGCTCCCCTTGCCGCGGGCACTCCCCTTGCCGAGGGCGTCCCTCAGGCCGTCGGCGCTTCCCCCGTCACCGACGGCGGCCCTCCCGCCGGGTACGGGCTCCCCGCCGGCGGGCTCCTCCGGCCCGGCGCCGGTGCGCCCGTCGGCGGCCGTCGTCTCCCCCGCGCCGGCCGTCCGTTCCGCGCCGGCCGGCCGGCCGGTGATCGCCGGTGGTTGCTGGACGACAGCCCCCGGCCGGCCGGCGGCCGCCGCCTGTCGCCCCACGGTCCCGGAACCGGCCCCCGGCGTCCGCGGTGTGCGGCTCTCCGGTCCGGCCTGGTCCCCCTCGCTGCGGCCGCGTTCGGCCATGTGCCCCTCCCTGTCGTTGAATCCGCCACCTATGCTCTCAGCTCGACATTGCGGTTCGGGATCGCGAAGACGACGAGGGGCGGGCGAGGATGGCCGAGAAGATGCGCTGGGGCGTGCTGGCGACCGGGGGGATGGCGGCGGCGTTCACCGCGGACCTGGTGGACCTGCCGGACGCGGAGGTGGTGGCGGTCGCCTCGCGGACGGCGGAGCCGGCGAAGGCGTTCGCGGAGCGGTTCGGGATACCCCGGGCGTACGGCAGCTGGGAGGAGCTCGCCCGCGACGAGGAAGTGGACGTCGTGTACGTGGCGACGCCGCACGTGGCGCACCGCGCCGCCGCCGGGCTCTGCCTGGAGGCCGGGCGCGACGTGCTGTGCGAGAAGCCGTTCACGCTGAACGTGCGCGAGGCGGCGGAGCTGGTCGCGCTCGCCCGCGAGCGCGGCCGCTTCCTCATGGAGGCCATGTGGATGTACTGCAACCCGCTGGTCCGCCGGCTGAAGGGGCTGGTCGACGACGGGGCGATCGGCGAGGTGCGCACGGTCCAGGCCGACTTCGGGCTCTCCGGCCCGTTCCCGCCCTCGCACCGGCTGCGCGACCCGGCCCTCGGCGGCGGCGCGCTGCTCGACCTCGGCGTCTACCCGGTCTCGTTCGCGCACCTGCTGCTCGGCGAGCCCTCCGGCGTCACCGCGCACGCCGCGCTCTCCGCCGAGGGCGTCGACCTCCAGACGGGCATGCTGCTGTCCTGGGAGAGCGGCGCCCAGGCGCTGCTGCACTGCTCGATCGTCGGCGGCACCGGGGTCACCGCCTCGGTCACCGGGTCCGCCGGCCGCATCGACGTCCCGGGCGGCTTCTTCAGCCCCGAGCGGTTCGTGCTGCACCGCGACGGCCGCGAGCCGCAGGAGTACGCCCTGGACCCGGCCGACGGCCCGCACGGCACGTTCCGGCACGAGGCGGCCGAGGTCATGCGGTGCCTGCGCGCCGGTGAGCGGGAGTCGCCGCGCGTCCCGCTCGACGGCACTCTCGCCGTGATGCGGACGCTCGACGCGGTACGGGACCGCGTCGGCGTCCGCTACCCCGGTGAGGTGCGCGGGGCCTGAACCCCCCGGGGTCCTACGCGGGCTTCAGGCCCTGGTCCCCGACCTCGGTCACGAAGGACGCGGCCGTCGTGATCGGCGCCCCCGGCGTCGTCACGGCGGACACCGTCTTGAAGTCCGCCCGCGCCGCGTGCTGCCCGAGCGCGACGGTCGCGTAGCCGCGCCGCCCGTCGAAGAACTTCAGGTGCGGGTTGGCCCTGGTGTACGTCTCCCAGGTGGACGGCCTCTCCGCGCCGTCCTTGCCGCTGGCGATCGAGGTGGCCACGATCTCCGTGCCCAGGGTCCGCGACGACGGGTCGTCGAAGTCGTCCTTGATGTCGAAGGCGTACCCGACGTGGACGTCGCCGGTGAGCACCATCAGGTTGTCGACACCGGCCGACCTGGCGCCCGCCAGCACCCGGTCGCGGGAGGCCGGGTAGCCGTCCCAGGCGTCCATGGACACCTTGGCGACCTCGTTGAGGTCCAGCTTGCGCTGGGAGAAGGTGACCTGCTGCGGCACGACGTTCCACAGGGCCTTCGAGCGGCGCCAGCCGTCGATCAGCCAGCGCTCCTGCGTCGCGCCGGTCATGGTGCGCGACGGGTCCTCGGACTCGGGCCCGGGGACGTGCGAGCCGTCGCCGTACGCCTGGTCGGAGCGGTACTGGCGGGTGTCGAGGATGTCGAACTGCGCCAGCCGGCCCCACTGCAGGCGGCGGTAGAGCCGCATGTCCGGGCCGTCGGGCAGCTGCGGGCGGCGCAGCGGCTGGTTCTCCCAGTACGCGCGGTAGGCGGAGGCGCGGCGCAGCAGGAACTCCTCGGGGGGCACCGAGTTCTCGGGCACGTCGTCCGCGTAGTTGTTCTCGGTCTCGTGGTCGTCCCAGGTGACCACGAAGGGGTGCGCGGCGTGGGCGGCGATCAGGTCGGGGTCGCTCTTGTAGAGGGCGTACCGCAGCCGGTAGTCCTCCAGCGTCACCGTCTCGTGGTTGAACAGGTCGGGCAGCGTGCGGTCGGTGTAGTTGCGGGCGCCGCCGACGGAGTTCACGGCGTACTCGTAGAGGTAGTCGCCCAGGTGGAAGACCACGTCGACGTCGTCCTCGGCGAGGTGCCCGTACGCGGTGAAGTAGCCGTCGTGGTACGCCTGGCAGGAGACGGCGGCCAGGGTGAGCCCGGAGACGCGGGCGCCGGGGGCGGGCGCGGTGCGCGTGCGGCCGGTCCCGCTGACCCACGTGCCCGTGCGGAAGCGGTAGTAGTAGACGCGGTCGGGGGCGAGTCCGCCCACCTCGACGTGCACGGCGTGGTGGAACTCGGGGTGCGCGGTGGTGCTTCCGCGTCTGGCGATCCGGCGGAACCCCGCGTCGTGGGCCAGCTCCCACTGGACGGTGACCCGCTGCTGCGGCAGACCGCTGTCGGGCTGGTACGGGGCGGGCGCGAGCCGCGTCCACAGCAGGACGGAGGTGGGCAGCGGGTCGCCGGAGGCGACGCCGAGCGTGAAGGGGTCCTCGGTGATCCGCGCCGCGTCGAGCTCGGCGGCGCTCGCCGCGCCGGCGGCGGGCAGGTCGACGGCGAAGGCCAGCGCGGCGGCGGCGCCGGTGACGGTCAGGAAGCGGCGGCGCCCCAAGTGGCGGGCTGCGGCGCGGAGTTCGGGGGCGTGCTGCGGCGTCGGCTGCGTCGAACGGGCGGCGGGTGTCATCTGGCCCTCTCCCCTGGTGGTTGGTGGCACCACGCATTGGAGTGGGCGGGGTCGACGGCTGGCTGTCGCGTACACAACAGGATGATGTCGGACGGATGAGTTCCGGATGCCGGACCGCACTCCGGCGCCCGCGGCGCCCCGGCCCGCCGCACACCCGGACACGGCCTCGCCCCACGCGCCCCGCCCCCGCCGCACGCGCGAATACACCCCCCGCACGAACTCTGCGGCGATTCAACCCCTCTTGGGGGTGCTCGCCCCGGGCGTCGCACCCTTCGAGCAACCGCCCCACAACACCTGGTTGCACAAACGGAACAAACCTCTCCGCGCCGTTGCGCCCGATGGCAGCCGTGTGCTCAACTCTTCTCCACCAGAGCTTCACACTTGGAGCACAGCCTCACCGCTGCCGCTCCGAGGGGGGGACTGCAGCCGTCGTGCGGCAGGGGCAGGGGGGAAGCCCGCGGGAGACCGCGGGACCGGCCCGGCCGTGCGACGGCTGCCGCACGGCCGGAAGCACGAAGGGCCCGTCGCCGTCGAGGCGACGGGCCCTTCCCCGTCCGCGTGGAAGCGGGGCCCGGCCGGGGGGAGGGCCGGGCACCACCGGGACGAATCTACGTCAAGGCGACCGAGCGGTGGACCTGCCGGCCCGCCGGGTCCGGAGCCGACGCGCCTAGATCTGCCGCGTCTCGAAGCGGGAGATCCTGCCGTCGTCCGCGACCCGGAAGGTCCACCGCCTGCGCGTCTCGCCCCAGGTGTCGTTGCGGTAGCGGGTGACGAGGCAGAGGCCGCCGTCGGTCTCCTCGTCGACGTCCATCCAGCCGTGGGGGACGAAGACCTCCCGCTCGCCCCATTCGTGCGGGTCGCGGTCGGAACCGTCGTCGGACATGGTCGCGTCCCCCGCGAGCACGGCGCGGAAGGCGTCGCGGTCATGGGCGTTCACGGCGCCGACGAAACCCCGTACGGCGGGGTTGCGCAGGCGTGTCACCTCGATCGTCATGTCCGCCAGACTCACACCGCTCCGCGGGCCCCGCCACTCGAACAGCGGCCCGCCCCGGGCCCGGGAGGGCCGATCGGTGCGACGGTGGACGAGGGGGGACGACCGAGACGTCCGCTCACCCTCCGAGGAGCCACCGTGACCTGTTTCGACCGACGTGACCTTGGGCTGTTGCTGCTCCGCCTGGGAACGGGGGGTGTGCTGGCCGTGCACGGCGCGCAGAAGCTGTTCGGCTGGTTCGGCGGGGGCGGCCTGGCGGGGACGGACGAGTTCATGGAGTCCATCGGGTACGCGCCCGGCCGGCAGAGCGCGCTGGCGGCGGGGCTCTCCGAGACGGGCGGCGGCGCGCTGCTGGCCCTTGGGCTCGCGACGCCCGCGGCCGGGGCGTCCGCCGCCGGCGCGATGGCGGGCGCGGCGGCGGTCCACGCCCCGCAGGGCTTCTTCGCCCAGAGCGGCGGCTACGAGTACGCGGGCTACCTCGGTCTGACGTCGGCCGTCCTGGCGATCACCGGTCCCGGCCGCCTCTCGCTGGACCACGCGCTCGGCCACCTGGTCAACCGCGGCTGGATGGTCCCGGCGGCGCTGGGCGTGACGGCGGCGGCGACCGCGGCCGTGATCGGCGGCCGCAGCAGGCGGCTGCGCGAGCGGCAGGAGGGCGAGCAGGAGGCGCTGTTCCGCGAGGAGGACGCGGCGACGTCGTAGGGACGGCGCCGTCGAGGGGCGGCGCTGCCGCAGGGACGGCGGCGGCGTGGAGACGGCGTCGCCGCAGGGCGGCGGCGTCGTGGCCGTCACGAGGACGGCGCCGTCAGAGGGGCATGACACGCTGTCCCCATGACCGACCACGCCACCACCCCGCCCGCGCCGGGGCCGCACGAGGACACCGCCGACGCCCTCTGGACGTCGGTCGACCGCCTGCGCTCCTGGCTGGACGAGCACAACGCCCGCACCCCAGAGGAGACGCTGCTGCTGCGGGTGCTGAAGCTGTCCGAGGAGATCGGCGAGACCGCGCAGGCGGTGATAGGCGCGGTGGGCCAGAACCCGCGCAAGGGCGTGAGCCACACCTGGGAGGACGTCCAGTCCGAGCTGTGCGACGTCGTGATCACGGCCCTGGTGGGCCTGAGGACCCTCACTCCGGACGCCCGCGAGGTGTTCACGGCCCATCTGGACCGGGTGGTGGAGCGCTCGCTGGGCGGATAGCGGGCAGACGAGTCGGGCTGTACGCCGGGGTCCCAGAAGCGCTCTTTCGACCTGCGGCTTTGCAGATGAGTCGACCGTAGCCTGCTAGAACGGGCCGCAGAGGCGGCCGGAGGTAGTTAGAGGAAAACCCTGGTTCGACTCTGGATCGACCCGGGTTGAGGCTGTCGCTGACCGTAAACAGGAAAATGTCTGTGACGAGGACAGGCTCCAGTGCGCCACATCGGCGGCTGAAAGCGGTTTCGTGGCAGGGCCGCGGCCATGTGATCGACATCTCACAGCTCTGATAGCACGACTGCCGCTTTCGCGCGGGCTGCCATGGGGACGCCTGCTCCCGGTGGAGCCAGGTGGCCAAAAAGGTGTCCACGACAGCCATCCTTGAGAGCCCCGATAGGCACCAGGCCAGCTCAGGCAGCGGTGGACCCTGAAGATCCGGATGGCGGTTCATCTGGTCTAAGCAGATCAGTGCTGCGGTAAGCGGTCTCGTCGGCGTTTGGCGGGAGAAAACGGCTGGCCTTGCCGCTCCAGGTGACGATGAGCTCATCCCGGGCCCGTGTGGCTGCGACGAACACCAGGGAACGGGCTCGCTGCTCCTCTTGCCGGTAGCGGTCCGCGTTCGCGAGCTTGTACTGCTCGATGCGCTGGTGTGGCACCTGCCCCTCGCCGACCGAGGTCAGGAACACACGCTGGAACTCCAGTCCCTTGAAGCGGTACATGGTGCCGATACGAACCGCATCGATGTCCGACCGGACACCGTCCTTGCCGAGTTCCACGACCGGCAAGCGGAACTCGCTGACGAAGACGTTGGCGAACTCCTGGGCCGAAGCACCGTCCGGAACGGCGACAGCCATCGCCGAGTACAGCGTGCCGTACGTGTCGTGACGCTCTCTGATGAGGGTGGCGACAGCTCGCATCTCGGTCCGCCGGTCCGGAGCACGCCAGAACTGGGGTGCGAGACCGGTCAGTACGGATCGGTAGCCGTCGAGGGTGTCACTGCCTGTGTCCAGGTCGTCGAAGGACTCACCCTCGATGAGACGGTTGGCGCTGCCCAGGATCTGCCGGGTGGTGCGGTAGTTGAGAGTGAGACGGCGTGAGGCGCGGCCGCGGATCTCGATGCCGTGGTGGCTGAGGACGACGCGGCTGCCGTAGATGCGCTGATGGGCGTCCCCGGCCAAGAAGATGTCGTTGGGGCCTTTGCGGACCATCGCACGCAGCATCCGCCAGTGCGAGGCGGACAGGTCCTGCGCCTCGTCGACCACGATGTGCTGATAGCGGGGCTTGAGCCACATCCCGCTGCCCGCCTCCCGGTGGACGAGGTCCAGGCCGCCGTGCTCGTCCTTGTAGCGGGCCTGCTCCTCAACACGAGCCATGCGGTGCTGCTCGAGTCCGGCCGCCTGGTCGGCGATGAGCGCGTACGTGGTTCGCCGCTCGGCGTCCAACTGGGCCCGGTAAGCCTGTACGAGTTGCCACACGTCGTGGCGCTGGCCGGTGCTGATGCGCGGGCGTCCCGCACGGGTGACACGCCGGTAGAAATCCCAGGAACCGCATCGGTGGGCGAGGATCACGTGCTTGAACTCGGCGTCGAGGAAGTCCGCTTCGTACTGCAGCAGGTCCGTCTCGGTACGCACGGTGTGCCACAGGTCCATGGCAGCGTCGTCGTCCAGGGGCAGGCCCACGTTCAAGCTGGACTCCTGGACGACCTCGCGGGCGAGCGCGTCGACGGACTTGATGTCGACCCGGCGCAAGAGGTCCTCGCCCAGCTGACGCAGTCTCTCCTTCAGATCGAGGGCGAGGTTGGTGTTGTAGGTGGTGAGCAGTACCGGACGCGTGTGCCCGGGTGGCAGTCTGTCGACGAGGTGGCGGACGCGATGCAGGGCGACGACCGTCTTGCCGGTGCCGGGGCCGCCGGTCACCTTCGCCGACCCCTTGAAGTTCGTTGAGGCGATGCGGTGTTGCTCGGGGTGGAGGAACAGTCGCCAGGCGTCGAAGCTCCTGCCCAGCGCGTCGAGAACGGCATCGTCGTCGGTTTCCGCCTGGGACACGGCACGTTTGGCCGCCCGCGCCCAGTCGTCGGTGTTAACCTCCTCGTCCGCGCGCCACTGGTCCGTGATGTGCCGCCGTACGTCCTCCGGGTCCATACGGTCGCGCAGGGCGAGGAGGACGTCGCGGGTCAGTTCGGGAAGGTTGTGAGTGAGCAGCTCGTCCAGCTGCTCGTCGGTGGTGACCTTGTCGAGTGCCGACAGCAGGGAGGGGACGACACCGAGGTCGACGAGGGTGCGGTGACCGTACCTGGCGAAGAGCGGGGTGGCCCGCTCGGTGAGAGCGACGACGTTGGCGCTGACCTCGCTCTGGTCGACGACTTCGACCCCGCCCGAGACCGGGTTGATCTCCACAGTGAGCCGCGCGAGTTCGTCACGGGCTCGTGCCCCGTCTCGCACCGCCAGGACCCGCATCTCGTCCCCGCCGTCCGTCGACAGCAGCAGCACCATGCAATGGCTGTCGGCGCGCGCGACATGCAAGTCCCCGTTGTCCCCGGCCTCCCGCAGGAACGACAGCCGCAGGGCGCGGTTGTTCCGGTCGGCGCGCAGGCGTTGGACGAGATCGGTGACGGCCTCCGCCACGGCCGGGCCTCGGCGTTCCGCGTCCGCGTGCGCCTGCCGGTTCACCTGGACCCGTGTTCTGCCACGCCCGGCCGGACGCCCCGCCCCGTGTCTCATCGCACGCCCCCCTCCTCACCCAGCATGCGGGCGAGTTCCTCCACGTCCCAGGCGTCCGGTGCACGCACCTGCCACCCGGCCACCGCGCACTGCGCCATGTACTCGGTGTCCTCGGCGTCCTCCGCCAGGACGATGCCGATCTTAGGTCCGGGCCAGGCCAGCTCGACCGTGCGAGGCAGGCCGTCGACGTCCCAACTCGCCCTGCCCGGTGGGGCATCACCCAGCGCTGCCAGCCGCGCGGCCAGGGCGGCGACCTCCGGGTCGCCCCACTTGGTCAGTTCTCCCAGGAGCAGCTCCCATGTGGTGCGCTCCACCGGAGTCATGTCCTCACGGGCCACCCCAACGGCAGGCCGGTTCTCCACCAGCTCGGGGGGCGTGGCGGCGATCGGCTCAGGCTCGTCGTCCGGTAGAACCAGTCCCGTGCCCGGGGCCTCGTTCCTCACTGCCGCGAGCAACCCGCTCACCGGCCCCGCGGTCACCGCGAGCAGTCCGGCATCGAAGTGGTCCAGCGTGGTGCGGGCGAGCGCCAGCCCGTCGGCCAGCCCCGCCCCCGCCGGGTCGAGGAACTGGATGATGTTCCCCCAGCACAGCCACGCCTTCCAGCGCCGGCGATGCTCGGCCCGGTCCCCGGCGACGGCTTCCGGCCGGTCGTCGAGCACGGCGAGGGCACTCCACCGCCACGCCTTGCCGTCGGCCCGTCGCGCCCCGACCGCGACCAGCGGCAGCCCCGAATCGTCCCGGAAGGCAAGCAGCTTCAACCCCTGACCCGAGGTCGGAGGAACGGTGTCACCGCGGAGGGCCGCCTCGATCCACGGCACCGCCGAGGCCGGGTCCGCGTCGACCAGTTCCCGCCTGCGCAGCACGGCGGGCACGCTCACCGCGAGCTGGGCGAGCTGCTGCCACTTGCCCGGATGGGGATCGCGCAGGAAACCGAGCAGGGCGGGTACGGCACCGGCGAACAGCAGCCGGTCCACGTCGGCGGGATCGCGCCGTGCTTTGCGCCACTGCTCGCGCACCATCGCGCCAGGACCACCGACCGACGTCACATCGTACGGCGGCCAGGCAGCATCGGCCGCGTCGCCCGCGATGACGGCGGCGAGCGGGTCGGCGGGGGCATCGGGGCCCGGTGTCCCCGCGCCCTTCAGAGCACGGTCCCAGACGACGACGTCGTCCCAGGTGATCTGCCAGACGAGTATCCCGTCGGCGCGCAGCCGGGCGCGCTTGGCTGCGTCGGAGGCGATCCGGTTGGCGTGGGAGGAGGCGTGCCAACGGTAGCCGTCCAGGTAGACGGCGACCGGGAGCGGGGCCGCCCCGTCACTCGTCCTGTCTCCAGCGACCGGTCGGAACAGCAGGTCCGGGCGGGTGCGGTAGCCGTGCAGGTCCTTCTGGGCCACCACCTCCCAGCGGACCTGGCTGCCGTCCGGCCTGGTCAGCGTGAACTGTTTGCCGGGTCGGCCAGTGGGCGTCGAGGCGTGGTCCGCCGCAGCGCCGTTGTCCTGGCTCGCGAGCCAGCGGTCCAGGCATTCGATGAAGCGGCGTTCGAGATCGCTCTCCGCCTGCTCGGCGAAACGGAGTCGGGCATCGGCCGCGTCCTTGTCCTCCTTGTGGAAGTCCCACCCACTGCGGCCGTCGGCGCCCAGCAGATTGTCCAGCATCCACAGGGCTTCCTGCCGGTCGAGGAAGGGATACTCCCGCTCCGGGGCATAGCCGAGCAGGCAGCGATGACAGGCGCGCCGTGCGGTGTCCCGGCACGGGCACTCCCGCAGCGCCCGCTGCGCTTCGGCGAGGACCAGCCTGACCTCCTCGCCGTCGCGCTCGACGAGGCGCTGGAGATAGCCGGTGCCGCCGGGCAGGGCGTCGTACAGGACGAGGTAGTTGCGGGTGAGCTCGGTCTCCCGGTCGGGTTCGGTGGCGGGTGCGGAGCGGATGTGCGCCGGGTCGCCGCCGTAGCGCAGCGCGAGGCCGAGGTGAAGGGAGGCGGCGAAGGAGGCGAGGCGTTCCGGCACGTTCAGCGTGGCGGCAGGCAGCAGGATACGCAGGGCCTCTGTGCGGTGCTCGGTGGCCGTGATGACCGGGATGTCCTCCGGCTCGGCCTGCTTGTCGCGGCGCCGGGTGGGGCACCAAGGACGGTGGTGGGCCAGTTCGGGCCGGCCGAGCAGGGACTGGCTCAGCGACTCCTGGACCGGGGCGCGGCCGGGCTCGCGGTCGGTGGCGCCGCCGCAGCGCGGGCAGACGGTGAAGCCGGTGATGGCAGCAACCTCGGTACCGGCGAAGTAGGTGCCGTTCGGCCTGCCGTGCCGCCGCCTGCCCAGGTTGAAGCGGCGGATGACCGCCTCGCGGACGTGGTCCACGCCGAAGGTGGCCTTGTGGTGCCGCCAGCTCTTCTTGATGTTGCCGGGGGCGATGTCGACGGCGGTGACGGTGGTGTACGGGGTCTGGTTGCGGCTGTCGTGGTCGTCGACGATTCGTGCATCGTCCCGCTTGTCATGGGCGGTGACCTTACGGGGCACGACGACCCGGTGCAGGGCGTTCCGTCCGCCGATGCCGGGGCCGCCGCAGCGCGGGCAGGGCGAGGTGTCCTGCGCGGCGCCCTCACCGGTGCGTACGTGACCGCACTCCTTGCACACCCGCCAGGTGCGGAGCCCCACCGGCATGCCGTCGGCGGAGTCCTTCCGTGTGGGGCCCAGTTCGAAGCCGTCGACGACATGGCGGTAGCCGCGGACGTAGTAGGCGTTGCCCGGGGCGAGTTCGGTGAGCGCGGCTTCGGCGGGCCGGTCGTAGACGCGGGGCTCGTTGTTCCAGCGGACCTTCGGCTTCTCCGTCCCGTCCGCCTGGGCCGCATCCGGCGTACGGGCCTTGCGCGGTGGCTCCTTGTAGGTGAGCTGGGCCTCCAGCCGGACGCCGTCCTCGACAAGGCTGTAGTTGGGCAGCAGACCGTGTTCGACGAGGAAGCTCTGGGCGTCCGCCTGGCTCATCTTCTGCAGGAGCTGGGACACGCCCTTCGCCTCGCGGATGAGATTGCGCCGCTCGCGTGCCTCGTCCTGCACGGGCTCCTGGAGTGAGTCGGCCGCGTCGTTGATCAGAGCGCGGCGCCGGGCGAGTTCGGCCCGTTCGGCCTCCCATGCCTTCCGGGCGTCGTCCAGCCGCTCGGCCAGCTTCTCGGCCGCGTAGCGCCGGAGCGTCTTCCGCGCGTCGGACGAGGCTCCGGAGCCGGGCACGCCCTCGATCTGGGGGAACAGGTCCAGGAAGGTGTCCGCGAGGTCGAGGCGTCCCTTCGTGGCGTCCCGGAACACCTTCAACCAGCCGGTGCGGCCCACCAGCTGGGTCACTCTGTCCGGCAGGGGCGGCACCCCTTCCAGTGCGCCACGGGCCGCCCGGTCGATCAGGTAGGCGGTGTACTGGCGGCAGAGCAGCTCACCGGCCGACAGGAAGCAGCCGGGCGGCAGGATGGGACCGGCGATGAGGTTCTTCGGTTCGGCGAGGTGGTACAGCGCGCGGGGGCTGGTGTCGGCCAGCGTGACCATGAACGCGTTGCCGGTGGAGCGCCCCGCGCGGCCGACCCGCTGGACGTAGCCGGCCGTGGACGGCGGCAGGGAGGCGAGGATGACGGCCTCCAGCTGTCCGATGTCGATACCGAGTTCCAGGGTCGGTGTGCAGGACAGGACGTTGGGGTCGGTGTGCAGGACACCGCGCCGGAAGCCCTTCTCCACCTGCTCCCGCTCCTTGCGGGTGAGAACGCCGGTGTGTTCGGCGGCGACCACGCTGTACGGCTCGGTCTCCCGGTACAGACGCCGGTAGTAGTCGGAGCGGTAGTCGCGGGTGGCGCGCCCGCCCACGTCCGGTGAGGGGCGGGTGAGGGTGCCCTCGCAGCGCTTCAGCGGACAGCGTGTGCCCTGCCAGACCGCGGCCCGCTCCGGCGGCACGGTCTGGGTCCAGCCGCACTCGGGGCAGGTGAGGGCGGCGCGCGCGGTCTGCTCGTCGTCCAGCGGGCGCACCCGGATGTGCCCGGGGGTCAGTCCGTAGACCCCGGCGGTGTCCGACCTGTCCGCCTGATTGGTCCGCCGCCGGGCCAGTGCGCCGATGTTCTCGCGGGACAGTTCCCGCAGCAGGACCGGCACATACTCCTGTGCCGCGTCCCGGTCCAGGCCGAGGCACCGCTGGGTGAAGTCCACGTACCAGCTGTCCCGGCTGTCGGCCCGCTCGAAGTCGGTGCGCCCGCTGCGGGCTCCGGCGAGGACGAAGGCGGGGGCTTCGGAGTTGCCGCCGAAGGCTGGCATGCCGGGAGCGCGGAGGGTGGTGAGGTGCGGGTAACGGCCGCGGCCTTCCTCGTCTATGAACGTGTCCAGCCAGACATGGTGGATGCCACCGGTCTGCCGGAGGTGTTCCAGCAGTCCGCGCACGTAGCCCTCGAAGTAGCGCAGGCGCTCCGGGCTGTTCTTCTCCGGAAGGACGACGCCCGGTGTTCCGGCATCCGCGTCCGCGGTCCCCGGCAGCGCCTTCCCCAGCTGGACCTCGAAGAGGGCCTCGGCTGCCTCGGCAGCGGCCCTCGGGTTGGGCAGATGCACCTCGGCCGCGACCGTGCGGGTGAGTTCCAGTGTGCGGCCCAGGCGCGAGTGCAGGCCGAATTCGAGGAGGGTGTTGAAGGCGAGGCGCTCACCGACCAGCTCCCAGGTCGACTCCGGGATGCGTTTGCGCCCCGCGAGGAGGCGCTTGACCGGGTCCATGTCGTGCAGGTCGGGCGGTACGACGGAGGCGAGCAGCCGCTCCTCGGGGACAGCGGCCCGGCTCACCAGGGAGGAGATCAGCTCGTTCAGCGGGACACCGTCGGCCGTGAACGCCTCGTTGTCCCGCATGCGTGCGGACAGCTGCTCATGGATGAGGGAACGCAGGGAGAACTTCCATGAGCGGCTGGCGACGAAGCCGGCGCGGTGGGCCGCGTCCTGCACGGAGTCGTTGAAGATCAGCGTCTTGCGGCGGTCCCGCTGCTGCTCGTCCCGGTCGGGCAGCTCCTTGCCGGTGAACAGCTGGGTGACGACCACCGAGGCGAGCGGGGCGACACCGGCACCGAGGAAGCGGATGCCCTGGGACTGCCCGCAGGCCGGGCAGCGGTCCTGCTGGGCGTACTCGCTCTGTTCCTGGTTGTCGAACCAGGTCCACACGTACACGCCGTTCTCGGGCGCCGGCGCGATGCTGTCGTCGGCGCGCAGGACCTCGTCGGGGTCGAGTCGCCGCAGGGCCCTGCCGTTGTCCTCCAGGACCAGCAGCGTCGCGTCGTGCGCGGCGCCCCGGCGGGCGCGTCGGGCGGCCCGGCGGGCCAGCGTGGCCCGGGCCTGTTCCGCCGCCTCGGCCGGGGTGGCGGCGATCATCGCCCGCACCCGGCCCTTTGCAGCGCCGCGGGCGACGCTGGCACGGTAGATCTCGTCCGGATCGTGCACCAGGTTCTGCGGATTGCGGTCGGGGCAGATCGCCGCCCAGCCGGAGCGCCCGCAGTGGCGGCAGTAGGCCGCGGGCAGCCGCCCGGAGCGCTGCACACGCCGCCGCCGCTCGGTCTGCGCGGCCACGGCCACGGCGTGCTGCTCTGCGTCGGCACGGTCCTGCCCGGCACGGTTGCCCTCGGCGAGTGCGGCTTGCTCGGTGTCCGCCCAGGAGAAGACCGGCTCGGGCGCGACGAACCGCAGCACGCGGGAGAGCGCGCGCAACCACAGATGGGTCTCCACCAGCAGCAGCGGCCGGTCCTTCCCGTCCGGTGACTTCGGCTCGCGGGCCACGGAGACGAGCGCCACGAACCTGGCGAGAGCGGCGGCGGCGGTCTGCGGGTCCTGTACGGCCACGGCTCGCCAGGCGGACGCGTCCGGGAACGCCTCCAGCGCCTCGGCGGCGGTCAGCGGACCGTCCTTCGCCCGCAGCAGCGCATGGGTATAGGGGTGGGCCAGCAGCCGTCGCCCCAGCTCGCGCGGATCCGATGTGTCGCAGTCGACGGTGGCACGGGCGACGGCGTCCAGCCCGTCGGGGGACCGCGCCGGGTCGGGCAGGCCGACCAGTTCCTGCGGGCTCGGCAGCGGCAGCGAGTGGTCGACCGGGGACAGGAACTCCTCGAGGTCCCGCCGGTCCTCCCCCACCACCGCGTCGTCCGGGAACCGCGTCCCGAACACCTGCGAGGCCACGCCCAGCATGGCCCGGGTGCCGCCGACCGAGCTGCCCGACCCGAGGGTCGCGGAGGTCGCCACGGGGCAGATGGACCCGAGCGGCCGCCCCTTCTCGGCGGCGCCCACGACGGCCGCGAGGCGTCGCAGCAGCATGGCGACGTCCGTGCCCTGGGCGCCGTCGTACGTGTGGAACTCGTCGATGACGACGTACGCGAGGTCGGCGTCCCGCCACAGCGGGGCGTCCTGCTGCCGCTGGAGCAGCAGGTCGAGCATCTTGTAGTTGGTGATGAGGATGTCCGGCGGGTTGCGGCGTATCTCGGCGCGGTCCACCTCCACGCGCCCGTACGGCGAGCTGCCCCGCGCGGACGCCTCGCCGATGTACAGCCCCGCCGTGACCTCGCTCAGCCGGGGGTCCTTGTCGAGCAGGTCGCCGAGCCGGTCCGCCTGGTCGCCGGCGAGCGCGTTCATCGGGTACAGCAGGACGGCCTTGACTCCGAACCGCCCGGCCGCCTTCGCCCGCCGGCAGTGATCGAGGACGGGAATGAGGAAGGACTCGGTCTTGCCGGATCCCGTGCCGGTGGTGACCAGGGTCGGCTGCGGCCGGTGCCCGTCCTTGCTCGTCAGCCGGGCGAACGCCTCGGCCTGGTGCGCGTACGGCACCGGGAAGTCGGCCGGATACCAGTCCAGGTGCTGCTGCCAGCCGTCTGCCGCGGGCCGGAAGGGCCGCCGCAGGCGCAGGTACGGCCCCCGGAAGAGGCCGTCCGCCGGGTCGGTGAGGAAGGCCTCCAGGGCGTCCTGGGTGTCGGGCTCGGCCAGCGCGAAGGTCGTGGTCAGGTACTCGACCGTGGTGTCGCGCAGTGTCTGCGCGGCCAGTGTGGGTCTCATGACGCGCTGTGGCCCCCGTCTTCCGTTCCCGTCCCGTCGACCGATCAGAATCGATCACGTTCCACTCTACGGCGGAGGTCCGACAACACCGCCGCGTTCGGCGGGATCGGTGGACGGGAGGCCTTCAACAGGTCATGGGAGGCTCAAGGACCGAGGTCGATGACTCGTACGGGCTGTCCCTCCCAGACCTCGGGGGCGGCGGTGGCGATCACCGCCCCGCTCGGCCGTTCCGCCGTGGGCTCGGCGGCGTATCTCGTGTGGGCGGAACCCCACGACGTCTCCTGCGCCACAGCGAGCGCGGCGGGTAGGTCCAGATCGAGCACCGTGATCCCGGGGAGTGCGGCGAGGTGCTCCGCGGTGCCGGGCCGTACCCGGTCCGCCTCGACCAGGGCGCAGGCCGGGGCATAGAGGAACCAGCCCGCCTCGGCATGCGCTCGGTGGATCAGCCGGGACGCGAGCACGTTGCCCTTCCCGGCCGCGATCATCGCCGTCTCGTCGAGGACGATGTGCAGAGCCTCGGTCACCGTACCCCCGCCTCGCCGAGGCGCCGGTCCAGCTCGGCGTCGAGAGCCGCCTGTTCGGTGGCGCTCGGGTCGTACCCGTTCCACTCCCGCAGGGCGGCACGCGCCTGCTCCGCACGAGCTGTGCGCTCCTCCGGGGTGAGGAGCGTTTCCGCGAGGTGGGCGAGGTAACCGCGCAGGGACAGTCCCTCGGAGGACGCTATCCGGGCCAGCCTGTCGCGGGCTTCGACGGGGATGCGGATGTTGGCGTCGGACATGCGGGGTCTCCTTGTACGAGTTACGGGATCGCGCTCGCCTCCACAAGGATATGGGTACGGGTACGTACCCGTCGAGCGTTCAGGAGAGCACGGTGGCGTCCAGCAGGTATTCCGCCCAGACCGTCTTACCCGGCCCGTCGGGGCGGGGCTGCCAGTCCCAGCGGACGGCCAGGCGGGACACGAGGAGCAGGCCGCGGTTTCCCTCATCGAGGCCGGCGCGGCCTTGGGCGAGTACGGCGGGAGCGGTGCGGCGCAGTGGCCGCTCGGCGCGGGTGTCGGTGACCTCCACCCGGACCGTACGGCCGTCGGGTGCCGTGTCCAGGCGGAAGTGGAAGTCGCGGCCGGGGACGTGTCCGTGCTGGACGGCGTTCGCGGTGAGCTCGGCGACGATCAACGTGAGGTCGTCATGGGAGCGGGTGCCGTAGGGGATGCCCCAGGCGTCGAGGCGCACGGCTGCGAGACGGCGGGCGAGGCGGGCGCCGCGCGGGGAGGAGGTGAAGCGCATGCCGAAGGTGCGACCTGGGCCGGGGGCAGCGCTGGTAGCCAAGTGATCTCCGGGCGAGCTGAGTCGAGAGGTACTTGTGGGGTTGGCGGGTTCACTCGTCATGCCGCCAACGATCCCTTTGGTTGCGTAGCGTGAACAGCGGTGACGCACTGACGCGGCCGGGGTGTACGCGCGGTGCGGTGACGTGTACGAGGCGCGTGGCGTGACGGTTCTCCCTGTGAGGGCGTTGGGCCGGGGAGGCGGGTGGTCAGCGATGACGGAACGGCTGGAGATCGAGGCGGGCGTGAGTCTCGGGGACGGGTGGGCGAGCGACGACGGCTCCGGCCCTCGGGCGGCGGACAAAACCAGTCAGGGCGTCGTCACGGCGTTCGGGCAGACCATGAAGACGCTGCGGTTGCGGGCCGGTCTCGACCGGGCGGAGTTCGGCAAGCGGCTCGGGTACTCGGCGGCGACGATCGCGTCGTTCGAGCAAGGGCGGAGAATCCCGTCCTCACGGACGATCGACCGGGCGGATGAGGTGCTGGGGGCGGAGGGATTGCTGTGCCTGTGGAAGGAGCAGGTGGAGCGGGCGCAGTATCCGGTGTTCTTTCAGGGGATGGCGACGTTGGAGAAGGAGTGCATTGAGCTGCTCATGTACGACGCCCACGTCATCAACGGCCTGCTTCAGACCGAGGAGTACATGCGATCCCTGCTCGCCATGCGCCGTCCGCCTCTGGACCAGGACACCGTCGAACAGCGCGTGGCCGCACGACTGGCTCGGCAGGACATCTTCGACCGGCGCCTCGCGCCGTTGCTGAGTTTCGTGATGGATGAGGCGGTCTTGCGGCATCGGTACGGCGGCAAGGGAGTGCTGCGGGGACAGCTGGAGCATCTGCTGTTGGTCGGCCACAAGCGCAACGTTGAGATTCAGGTCATGCCACTGGAGTGTGAGGACAACGCGGGCGTGAATGGGCCGTTCACGGTAGTCACCCGCAAGGACGGCAAGAAGTTCGTGTATGCCGAGAATCATGCGAACAGCACTCTGGATACCGACCCAGAACAGACGGCTCTCGCCGCCGCTCGCTATGGGATCATCCGATCACAGGCTCTCACCCCGCGAGAGTCACTGGATTTTATTGAAGGGTTGCTGGGAGCGCTATGAACAACGCTGAGTCCTCGACCGTCGTATCCGGCCTCGCCTGGTTCAAGAGCAGCTACAGCGGAACCGAGGGTGGGCAGTGCGTAGAGGTCGCGGCCAGTACGGCCGCCGTGCTCGTCCGGGACTCCAAGGCCGTCGCCGGGCCTGTCCTCACGGTGTCGCGTGAGGCATGGGCGGGGTTCGTCGGCTTGGCGGTGTCGGAGTCGCGCGTCTGATAGTCGTACGTGCGCGAGAGCCCTGCCGCTTCCTTCCAGAGGACGGCGGGGCTCTCGTGTGTACACGCGGTCAGCTCGCCTCACGCAGGCGACGGCTGAACTCGTCGTGGGCGGCGCGCATCTCGGCCCTGCGGTGGGCCCGGTAGAGGGGACCCGTGTAACCGTCCGGGACCTTGTAGTCCTCCGGGAAGTTCTCCGCTGAGCTCAGCTGCTTCCATGCGTCCTTGGGCTGGCCGTACCCGTGCTGCTGGTGTGCCTTCGCGATACGCCGACCCGTGGCGTCGAACCACATGTTCTCCTCGTACTGCTGAAGTACGGGAAACCTGGCGTCGTACATGGCCACCAGCTCAACGGCAGTGATGCCGAGCCATACTGCGACGAGGGCATCGATCTCGACAAGGGCGGCGCGACGAGAGAACTCCGTCCGCAGAGGGGTGTCACGGGTCCAGGTGGGCCCGACGCCCTGGGTGAGCGGGGGCGTGTCTTCGGGCCAGGCCTTGCCCGCAGCCCAGGTGTCCTTCTGCCAGGCGGGATCGTACAGCTCCTCCCAAAGTCGGGCATAGGCGTTGGTCTGGCAGTTGAGACGGAGGGTGCGGAGGAGGAGAGCCCGCTCCAAGGGATGGTCCGAGGTGGGCGCGGGCATGACCTCGGCCTCGCCCTTTTGCAGGTCTGAACGGCCGGTGGCCCGCAGGAAGTAGTCCAGCGGCAAGGATGCCCAGAAACCAGCCATCAGTGCGGTCTCCCGACTGGTGGCCAGCACGGCACTGTGCATCATGTGCACGTGCGCCGGTCCAGGCGGGATCAAGGCAGCGAAGAGACTGCGCTCCGTGTTTGAGGCGATCTGCCGCCGCCAGGCCACCCGGTAGAAGCGGGAGTACGGCCGACTCGCCCAGCTCCAAAGAAGCGCCTCGCGTTCGTCCTCCTCGTCGGTGATCTCATGGAGGACGTCAGCCACTCGTTCGTCCTTCCGCAAATCACCATGCAGCTCCGCATCGGTCCAAGTGCGACGAGCGAGAGCCGCATAGTAGTCGCTCACCGAACAAGTGGCAGAACGACGGTAATTCGTACGTGGCACCGCGTCTTCCGCCAGGCTCAGGTGGTCCCAGGACTCGTAGTCACGCATGCTCTTCGAGCCACCCTCGGGGGGCTGCTTGTGGTACGGCGTCGCAACGCTGATCAACGGGCCCTGGAGTATGACGTCATGCCAACTGTCGACTGGCCCAGGCGCCCAGGTGAAGTAACCAGCAGTGCGGTCATTCTTCTCATCGAAGCCCCGGCTGATGCGCGGTTGAAGTTCGGCAAGACGGTATGGCCACCTCGCGAGCGCCCGGATAGCCGCCTCTTCTGCCTGCGTGACCGGATACAGCAACTTGGCCTGCTCGATCGGTGGCGGATTCTCCTCCCCCGCCAGGGCACGCCACTCGGTGAGACGTGCCTGGTCCACCGTTACGATGCGCTTGCTGTGCGGGCGCAGGTCCCATTTACCGCCGTCCTTCACACCCGGCAGCGAGCCCTTGCCGTCATGGCGAACTGACTTGACCAACACGCTCGGATGCAACAGCCAACTCATGTGCTGGAAGTGGATGACCTCCTTGTCCTTCCCGTACACGTTGACACTGAAGTGACTGCTGTTGCCCACCGGATTGGCGAAAATGAGCAGCTCGTTGGTGAAGTCAGCGTGAAACCGCAGGTGCCGGTAGGCCGCGCGTCGAAGCTGTCCTTCCTTCGCTCCCGTCAGGTGCGTTGACGGATGGATCAGCCCCGCGATTCCCCGTTCGCCGACGGCTCTCCACCCCACCAACATGAACGCCCGATAAAGATCCGGCTGAGTCCCCAACAGCTCCGGATAGGTATCCGCCGACGCCAAATAGCCGGTCATGGCCGCATGCCCCGCCAACTCACCCAAGAACGCCGACCGGACTCCAGGCCGCCCCATCACCTCGGCTTTGCGCTCGTCCCAGGCCTCGTTGCTCGGCTTCTCGGCCAGCTCGAACCATGGCTCGAACTCGGCGAGGACCCCGCTCTCCTTCCACTCCTGCTTGACCCACGGCGGATTCCCCACCATCAGGTCGAAGCCGCCCTCCACGAAAACATGCGCGAAGTCCAGCTCCCAGTGGAAGAAGCCCCGCTCTCTGGCGACCCGCTCCACGGTCCCGTACCACGGGAACGTATGCCCGAGGTCCGCCGGCCGGGTCCACGCCAGGCCCGTGATCATCTTGCGGTCGAGCTCACGCTCCTTCTCGTCCAGCTCCTCAAGATCTTCGACGCCCTCGAAGGAAACAATCGAGACCTGCTTGCCCTCCTCCGCGAACGCGTCCTCGTTCCCGACCACGGCCTCCGCGAACTCGATCCAGTCGTCGAGGGACTTGAGGGCGACCCGCCGGTCGGGGTGGCCCTTCTGCAGCGCGGTGAGGTCCTCGCCGTGCGGGGCGTACTCGAACTGGTCCGTGCCGTCGAGCAGACCGATTTCCTCAAGCGGCCAGAACCACAGCGCACACCACGCGTCCATGAGCTGCTTGAGCCGCCAGTAGGGGCTGCCCTTGCGGTGCAGGGCTTCCAGGACCGCGTCCCGGTCCATCGGCGCACGACCGCGCTGGCCGTCCTGCGGAACCGCCGCACCCCACACGTCCACGTGCCGCGCGATCTCTTGCTCGGAGAGCTTCAGCCGCATAACGACCAGTCCCCACAGGTATTCGACACGTCGGGCGAGCTTAATCAGCCGCCCTGTCTGCGTCGTCTTCCCCGGCTCCCAATCGCCGTCGGACGTAACTGCGGCCTTGCCCGAGTCAGCACCGCGACCGGTACGGTCGGCACCACCACTGTCCGCCAAGGCAAAGTCGAACGACAGCGGCTCCCAGATCTCCAGCCCGAGATCGAACGTCCCCTGCCCCGACTCGGCGTCCCTCTCGGCCACCTCTTCCAGCGTCGGGGCGACCTTCGGCTTCGCCGTCCCCGTCCTCTTCGGACCGCCCTTGGGATTGCGCCGCATCGCCGAGCGCCACTTGCGCAGCGCCTCGACCAGCTCCGGCTCCAGCCAGTCGACGACGTCGCCGTCGACGACGGCCTTGACGGTCTCCTCCGGCGTGCCCTTCTTCAGCGTGCGCAGGCCGACCTTCTCACCGATGGAACCCCAGCCCACCGCGGGGAGCAGGAACTGGTGCACCTCGCGGGCCCTGAGCTTCTCGCCTAGCGGCACGTGCCGCGGTTTCTGCGGGTCCTTGGACGTCAGCCAGCCGCCCTTGCTCAGGGGGTTGCCGGGGTAGACCTTGCGGGACGCGCCGATCAGCGAGTTGCCCCGGTGGAGGTGGAGGCCGTACCAGGGGGCCTTCATCCCCTGGTACATGGTGTTCAGCCAGAGGGAGATCTCGGCGAGCTCGACGGCCGTCTCGTTCAGGTCGACGCCGTACGCGTTGTGCAGGGCGATGTACGCCTTCACCTTCTGCAGCTCGCGCTGGTAGTCCTCGGGGTCGAGCTCCACGCCCCGCTCGCGCTGGGCGAGGCGCAGGTACAGCTCGGCGAGCTGGTTGACGGCCTCGTTGAGGAACGCGCCGGAGCCGAGGGCCGGTTCGCAGACCCGCCAGCGCAGCACGTCGGCCGCGTTGACCCACGCCTTCTCCGGCTCCTTCGGGTCGACCTCGCCCCGCTCGTCGAGGCGGAAGCGCAGCGTCTGTTCGACGGTGGCCTGGGTGAGGGACTCGGGCGTGTAGTAGGAGGCGCTGGTCTGACGGTCACGGCCGGCGAGACGGTAGACGTACGAGCCGACCTTGTGCGGGACCGGCACGGGCCGACCGGTCTCGGGGTTGATCTCCGTGCTGACGAACACGCTGTCGTCGGGACCGTCCGGGTAGCGCCCCGAGGCGACCTGGCTGGCGCGGATCAGCCAGGAACCACCGCTGGGGTCGCCGCCCTTGGCGACCTCGTACAGCGGCTCGTCGGCGATGAACCCGGTGTACGACATCAGACCCTCGTACACGGCGCCCAGATGGTTGATGCTGAGGTTGGCGTACGAGATGAAGCCGCCGCGTCCGCCGCGCCGGCCCTCGACGACGGTCAGATTGCGCAGCACCTGGTGCAGGACCTTGTTGCGCAGGCGCAGGTCCAGGCGGCGGGGCTGGTCGGCGACCGTGCCGTCGGAGGCGATGTCGTCGGGGTGGGTGATCTCCTGGTCGACGAGCTTTATCGACCTCGGGTCGAAGAGCCGCGACTTCAGGGCCTCGATGCGGACGCCTTGGTAGCCGTCGTCCTCGGACAGCTCCGCGCTCTCGGCCGGGGCGTCGTGCAGGGCATCGCGGGAGGTGATCGTGTCGGCCACCGGGTGACCTGTGAAGACCTTCTCGCACAGCAGGGCCAGGGAGTCGTGGAAGTGGTGGCGGTCGCGGGAGGCGCTGGACAGCTTCTCCTGGACCGCCAGCTCGCGCAGGCGGGCGACGCTGTAGCCCTGGACGTACTCCTCGCTCTTCATCGGCAGGATCCCCAGCTCGGGGCGGGCCTCGGCGTAGAGCAGGAAGAGGATGCGGTAGAGGTAGCGCAGCGACTCCTTGGTGAGCAGGCGCGGCAGGGCGTCCCGCTCGGCGAGCGCGTCCGGGAGCCACTCGGGCAGGTCGTCGGGCTTGACGCCCTGCTTGTCGGCGAGTTCCAGGACCTCGTTGGCGATGAGCTGGACGGACCTTTTCAGGCCCTCGCGCAGATCGCTGGTCACGCCCACGGAGTGGTCGCGGGACTCGGCCACCAGGCGCGCGATGTCGTCGTCGCCGCCGTCCCGGGCCGGGCGCAGGGACGGTGCGCCGAACAGGGCCGCGATGACGTCGAGTTCGCCGGCCGTCGCCCCCTTGACCCCCTTGCGGGGCAGGGCGGTCTCCAGGCTGACCGCCAGATGGCGGCCGCGCGCGTAGTTCTCCCGGTCGGCGAGGACCATGACGCCGCCGAAGAGGAGCAGCAGATAGCGGGGCGCGTTGTCGGCGGCCAGCAGCCAGGCGGCGAGGTCGGTGACCGTGGTCAGGGTCTTACCGGAGGCCACGCGGACGGGCACGGCGAGGCGGTTGGCGGAGCCGTCGCCGCGCGTGCCGGCGATGTCGTCGGCGAAGCCACCGGTGAGTACAGCGATGCCCGGTTCGCTGTGGAGGACGGGCACAGCGACGGGGCCGGCGGCGCTGTGCACGGTGAGGTGCCCGGGGCGGTGCGGGGCGAAGCCGAGCGCATCGAGGGCGCGTACGTGCCAGGCGTGCAGGCCCGCCCGCCACTGGCCCTCGGGGTCGTCGCCGAAGGTGCGCGCGGCGGGGCCGGGCTGGAAGGCCGGTGGTTCCTCCATGCCGCTGTGCGCCTTCAGCGCGTCGGTCGCCGCCTGCTGGGCGGCGATGCCCTGCGGGTCGGGCAGTGAGTTGAACTTCTCCGCCTCGCCGCCCACGGTGAGCCGTACGTCGAGATAGGGGCCGGTCAGGTCCCGCAGGCCCTGGCGGGGCGTGGGGCGGCCCTGGCGCTCCTCGGCCGCCCACTCCTTGAGCCGTCCGCCCTTCAGCTGCTTGGGCAGGATCTCGTCGAGGTAGAAGGGCGGGAAGTATTCGCCCTCGTTGATCAGAGCGTCGAACTTCACGCTGGCTCCTGTGGTCATGAGCTCGGCTCCAGAGCGGCCAGGACCCGGATCATCGGGTCGCCGGTCGTGCGCAGCCGGGTCGCGGCCGTTTCGAGGTTCTCGGCGGCCCGTTCGCGGGCGCTGCGTCCGCCGGTGAAGCCGGGCAGTGGCTGTTCCAGCCAACGGCCGACCTTCGCCTCGTACTTGCGCAGCGGCTCGTCGACGTGTTCCTCCGCCTGGGCCCGCAGCCGGTCCATCTCACGGCGGGTGGCGGCCACGGCTTCGGGGACGAGCCGCTGGAGGGCGGCCGGGTCGCCCTGGGCGAAGTGGTCCGGCATGTCCGGGCGCAGACCGAACTCGTCGAGGAGCGGCCTCGTCAGCTCGCGGACCCGGGGCTTCTCCCCGGGCCGGTCCAGCCGGTCGACGGCCAGCCAGGCCACGACCGTCGGTCGGCCGTCCTCGTTGGACCACACGCCCTGGGTGAGGAAGACGGGCTCCGGCACCCGGGCCCGGTCCGCCTGGATGACGTAGGCCCGCTGGCGGCCCAGCTGCACCAGCACCTTGTCGGTGATCCACTCCAGGACGGGGTGGAGTTCTCCCACGTAGTGGGCGTCCGGCCACAGGGAGGTGGAGTCGGCGTCCTCCCTGGCCCGGCGCAGGGAGTCGGCGGCGTCCTCCCGGCTGAAGGTGAGCTTCATACGGCGGGTGATGCCGTGGTCGCGCAGATAGCCGGTGGGCAGGACGTCGAGCCGGTCGGCGAGGTCCTCGGGGGTGTCGAAACTGAGGTCGTGGCCCGCGACGGTGGTGTCCAGCCGGAACGCCTCCAGATCGGCGAGCTCCTCCAGTCCGGCGAGGACGTAGTCGCGGCGGTCCGAGAACAGGCGCAGCTCCTCCACGACGCGGAGGGGGGCGCGGTCCGGGTCCTCGGCCTCCCCGGTGTCGGTGTCCCCGTCCGGGATCACGGCCGGGGCTTCGTCCGCGGGGTCGTCATCGAACGAGAAGCCCGCGTCCTCCTCGAACGCGTCGTCGAAGTCGAAGGCGGCCTCCACGTCGTCGTAGGGGTCGCCGCCCGTGCCGAACTCGGCGTTCAGCTGCTGGGCGAGCGGCAGGTCCGCGGGCGTCCGCCCGGCTTCCAGCTCGTCCAGGTCGTCCATCGACACGGTCTGAAGGCCGTCCAGGGCCTGCTGGGGCGGTTCACCCTTGAGAAGCGCCTCCATGACGCGCTTCTCCTCCAGTGCGCCGTCGTTCATTCTCGTCGCCGCCTCGACCGCACCGAGGACGTCGTGCACCCGCTCCTCGCGGGTGAGGACCTTCTCGGCGATGTGGGTGTCGTCCAGCGCGCCCTCGACCGCCGACTGGAGGATCATCGCCCGGAACTCGGGCGGGCGGGTCTGTCCGTACCGGTCGATACGGCCGTTGCGCTGCTCGACCCTGATCAGGCTCCACGGCAGGTCCCAGTGGATCAGGTGGTGGCACTGGCGGTGCAGGTTGACGCCCTCCGAGGCGCCGTCGCCGGTGAGCAGCAGCCGGATGTCACCGCCGGCGCGGGCGAACTCGTCCACGTACTCCTGCTGGACCCGGTCGGAGACGCCGCTGCTGTGCAGGACCTTGACCGCGGCCTTGGCGTCGTCGGGGTCGGTCCAGCCGAGCAGCGGCGGAAGCACCTCGCCGAGCCAGTCGAGGGTCTCGCGGCGCTCGGAGAAGACGACCGCCCGGGTGGGGCTGCCGGGGCGCACCTTGATACGGCGCAGTTCGTCGACGAGCCCCTTGAGCTTGGAGGTGGCGCTCATCCCCTCGGGCCCCTTCGCCGCGCGTTCGATGGCGCGCGCCAGCTCCATCAGGCGCAGCAGGCTGGCGGCCTCCGCGGTGCGTTCCTCGATGTCGGAAAGCAGGGAGTCGGTGATCCGGTGCCGCTCGGGAAGGGTGTGGCCGGTCTGGGTGAGACGCTTGCGGGCCGTGGCGAAGAGGGCTCGGTGGGAGGAGAGGAAGGACTTGAGCAGGACGTAGGGGAAGAGCCGGTCGTCGGCGGCCACGTGCTTGTCCGGCCGAACCAGCCAGTGGTCGGCCAGTTCCTGGAAGACCTCCTCCTCCAGCGCGTTCGCCCGGCAGCGCAGAGGGTGGGAGCCACCACGCGGGGCCCAGTGCCCGGAGAGCTGGTCCGCGACCTCGGCGCTGACCTTGGTGCGGCGGATCATCAGGGGCTTGAGCTCTTCCGGCTTGGGCTTGCGGGAGTCCTGGATCGCCATGGGGTCCAAGAGCCGGATCAGGCCGGTGAAGGCGGGCATGTCACCGTTGTGCGGGGTAGCGCTCGCCAGGATCAGCGCGTCGGTGTTCTCGGCGAGCAGGTCGGCGAGGGCGCGGCGGTCGCTGCCCTGGTTGATGAGGTTGTGGGACTCGTCGATGACGACCGCGTCCCAGCGGATGTGCTCCAGCCACGGACGGTAGCGCCTGGGGTTCTTGAGCGTGTCCATGGAGATGATCACGCGCTTGTAGTACGTGAACGGATTGCGGCCCGCGGGGATCTTCCGCTCGATACGGGCGATACCGGCACTGTCAAGGCGGACCAGAGGGAGGGAGAAGCGGGTCCACATCTCGTGCTGGAACTGTTCCAGGACGGGGGCGGGGGTGACGACGAGAATGCGTTCGCCTCGCCCGCGCCGGATCAGCTCACCGAGGATGACACCGATCTCCAGGGTCTTGCCGAGGCCCACGACATCGCCGATCAGGAGGCGCGGGCGCAGCGGGTTGGCCAGGGCCTTGGCCGCCGGGCGCAGCTGGTAGTCCATGCGGTCGAGGAGGAAGCCGTCCGTGAGCGCCAGGCGCCGCTCTCGCTGGGGCAGCGGCGTCTTGCGGAGGACGGCCTCGAGGAAGAGACGACCGCGGCGGAAGTGCGGGGAGCTGTCGGCGACGAGTTCGGTGTTCTCGGGGAGGAGGACGCGCGGGGTGTCCATGGTCGGGACGAGAAACTTCGCCTCCTGACCGCGGACGAGATCGGAGGCGCCGACCGCCTCGACCAGAAACTCTCCGGAACGTACCTGCTTGTGGTTGCGGACCATCCATTCCTCGTCCCGTACCTCGATCACCGAGCCGACGGGCGGGGGGCCGTCTAGGGCAGGCATGGAGGGTCCTCTCAGGTGGTACGGGTCGTGTCGAGGGTAGCGCTGTGTGAGTGGGGCCGAGGGAGCCGTCTGTGAATCCGTCACGGCTCGTCACCTCAACCCCGTGCTCTGTGAGCGGGCAAGCGTGCCCGTTGCTTACAGATCTCCTCGGCGGGCGTAGCGCTGCCGTAGGCCGACTGCCACCTTCTGCGCGGTGCGCGGTGGCGCTTTCGGAATCGAAGGCTGCGGCTCCGGGTTCTGATCCGCCGGGTGCGGGGGCGGGATGCGGTAGCTCGCCGGCGCGGGCTCCGGTTCCGGTGCCGGGCCGGGGGCCGGGTCGGCAAGGGTCGGTGTGTAGCCGTCGGTGCGGTCCGCGGCTTCTGCCGCCCGCTCGATCTCGTCCGTGGTGACGATGCCGAAGAAACCCAGGTCCATCTCGGGCAGGGTGGTCTCGATCGCCTGCCGGGCCAGTTCCTGGACCTCCGGATCGACGTCGTCACTGAGGGCTCCGGCGGGCAGCTCCGGGGCCAGTTCCGCGGACCCGACCAGCTCCCTGAGCTGTTGCGCCGCGGTCTCGGGCGGCAGGTCGGCGTCGCTGAGCAGCGTCATCAGGCTGTCCTCGACAGCGTCCAGGCTGGGGCGCTGAGCCGGAACGCTCACCAGGGTCTTGGCGAGCAGAGGCAGAAAGCGTGCTTCGATCCCGTCCCACACGGGCTCCGAGGTGGTCGGCCCGTGGGGGTAGGGCGGCCTGCCGGTCAGGGCGAAGAAAAGTGTGGCAGCGAGCGTGTAGACATCGGCGGGCCGGCTGGCGCGCTTGGCGTCCCGGTACTGCTCCCACGGCATGTAGGCACGGGTTCCCATCCTGGTCCCGGTCTTCGTCAGAGCCTCGCTGGACGCCCGCTCGATCAGGACGGCGAGCCCGAAGTCGAGCACGACGGGACCGTCCGGGCCCAGGACCACGTTGTCGGGCTTGAGGTCGCGGTGCAGCAGGTTGGCTCCGTGGATCGCGCGCAGGGCGTCCACCAGAGCCAGTCCGAGCGCGACGTAGGGGCCCAGGCCGAAGGTGCCGGCCTCCTTCACCACGGTGGTCAGGGACGGCCCCTTGATGTAATCCATGGCAAACCACGGCCGGCCGTCCGCCGGGACCTCGTCGAAGGCGATCAACGCCGGCACCCGGTCGCTCACCACGGCCCGCACGGCGTCGATCTCCCGGCCGAACCGCTCCCGGTACTGAGGGTCGCCTTCCAGCAACTGCGGCTGGATCATCTTGACCACGACAAGGCGCGACACCTCGCCTTCGGCGGCCTCGTCCGGCGCAACCATGTTGTACGCCGAGGCCAGTTGGTTCGAGTAGCCCTCCAGCGGGATCCTGCGCGCCAGGTAGGCGACGCCCATGCCGCCCTGACCGAGCTTGCCCAGCAGCTCGAACGGGCCCACCACCCGCGGGTCGGTCGCGGTGTCCAGCGGCTTCATCGGCGCTCTCGTACCCCCACCCCATACGTCACGTCTTGCACCTCAGTACCCGTGCTGTCGATCAGTCTACGGGCTGCACACGAGCCGGACAGGCGTCTGGAAAGCACTGCTTAAGACAGGCCAAGTGGCCGATATGCACCGGCGGTTGATCGACTCTGCTATAGGGTCGCGCCACGCGATCGCTGGTTCAGCGGTATTCACGGGGAGGGACGGCATGCGGGCCTGGGTAGTGCGTGCGGGAGCGAACGGGGAGCGGGAGCGGGTGGCTCTGGAGGAAGGTCTTCTCGTCGCCGGCTGGGACAGGCTCCGGAGTGAGGATCTCGCCGGTGCGGCCACCCGCGACTCGATCAAGGCGGCCGTGGCCGCCGCCTATCCCGACGAAGGTCCGTACACGATCGGAAACTGGGCCGGCCAGCTCTACCGCTTCGTCCACGAGATTCGGCCCGGTGATCTCGTCGTCTTGCCGCTGAAGTCCCTGCGCGTCGCCATCGGCCGGGTGAGCGGCCACTACGAGTACCGGGCCGCCGCCCCCGACGGCATGCGGCATGTGCGGCGGGTGCAGTGGCTGGTCAAGGACCTCGACCGGCAGATGTTCCAATCCGATCTGCTGGACAGCATGGGATCTCTACTCACCGTCTTCGAGCTCAGCCGGTTCGGGGCGGCGGAGCGCGTGGCCGCGCTGGCCGAGGGAAAGCCCGACCCGGGGCGGCCCGACGCGGACGAGTTCGCCGCCACCCTCACCGAGCCCACCAAGCTGTACGAGGAGGTGCGCAGGCGCGGCGCTGAGGAGCCGCTGACCCTTTCCATCCGGGACTTCCTCGCCGTATGGGGCGTCCAGCGACGTCATCCGGCGGCGAGCGAGCAGATCATAAACGACCTTCAAGCCCGGGGCCTGGTCACCGTCCCTCCGTTCACGGAAGGCACGCTGGACAGCCAGATCGCCGTCCTGGCAGGAGGGGCCGAGCCGGACGAGTCGGGGACGAGCGCGGTGAGCCGGCTGTCCGGCAGCGCGGTGCAGTCGCCCGCAGTACAGAGCGCCGCACATGCCGCAGGTCATCTGCCGGAGGACGAGACCGAGGCCGAGACCGTCGCCTACCGGGTGAGCAACCTCGACTCCGCCAACCGCATGCCCGAGTGCGTTCGCGTCGGAGACAGCCTCCAGACCGCTATCACCCTCATGGTCCTGCGCGGCTACAGTCAGCTGCCCGTCCTGGACCCCGACGGGCGGCTGCGCGGCGTCGTCAGCTGGGAGTCGATCGGGCGGGCCCGGATGGCTGACTCGAACGCCGGTCTCGACGCCGCGACGGCACGGGGACAGGAGGCTGACCGCTCCGACGACCTGCTCGATTGGATCGGGGCCATCCAGCAGTCCGGCTACGTCGTCGTCCGCGACCACGAGCACAAGGTCTGCGGCTTGATCACCGCCGCCGATTTGACGGTCCAGTTCGGTACCCGCGTGCGCCCCTTCGTTCTGGTCGAGGAGATTGAACAGCGCCTGCGCCGGGTGGTCGACAGGTGTCTTCCGCTCGACCGGATCAGAGCCGCGGTGCCCAAGGGACTAGCTGCCAGAGTGCGATCCGCCGCGGACCTCAGCTTCGGGGCGTACAAGCACCTGCTGAAGGTTCCCGAGAACTGGGCCGCTCTTACGTGGAGCATCGACCAGGAGTATTTCCTGACAGCCCTGGAGGAATGCCGCAACTTCCGCAATGACTTGATGCACTTCAGCCCCGACCCCGTGACCGACGAACAGCTGGTTCCGGCTCAGGGGTTGCTGGAGCTGCTCCGCTCGCTCGACCCGCAGGTCTAGCACTTCGGCCCGACTACAGCTGAGGGGCAGACGAGTCGGGCTGTACGCCGGGTTCTGTCGCCCGGTCGCCTCGCGGCGGCCGGGGAGACGGCCATCCATCTAGGACCGGTGTTGCCACCGGCCTCGTGCGGTCTACCCGCGAACTCGGGCGGGCAGCCCTCGATCGTCCGCGCAGAGCGCCTTTCACGGCGCTCCTTTTGACCTTGCTCCGGGTGGGGTTTACCTAGCTGCCCAGGTCACCCTGGGCACTGGTGGTCTCTTACACCACCGTTTCACCCTTACCGAGGACCGAGGTCCCCGGCGGTCTGTTTTCTGTGGCACTGTCCCGCGGGTCACCCCGGGTGGCCGTTAGCCACCACCCTGCCCTGTGGAGCCCGGACGTTCCTCGGGAGGGTCCGAAGATCCTCACGCGGCCGTCCGCCCGGCTCGTCTGCCGTGCTGGACATGGTACCCGGCGGCCGCCACCGGCTCCTCCCCGGCCGTGCGGCGGGGCTCAGAGGAAGTCCGAGGTCTCCAGGTCGAAGGCGAAGGGCTCGGGGAGGGCGATCGGTTTGCCGAGGGGCATCGTGCAGTGCTGCCGGTAGTCGTGTCCTTGCGGGTCACTGAACAGCGTGACCGACGAGGCTCCGCGGTCGACCAGCAGGTACAGCGGGATGCCGCCGCGGGCGTGGCAGCGCCGCTCGGCCTCACGGTCGGCCTGCGGCCGGGTGGAGGTCACCTCGACCACCATGGCCACACCGTCGCACGGCATCCAGGATTCAGCGGCGGCGAAAAGGTCGAGTTCCACAGGAGCGAACGTGACGTCCGGGATCGTATGACTCCTCGGGCCGGCATCCGCACTCCTGAGCTTGAGCCCCTTGTTCCCGGAGAAGTCCATGTCGGTCCGGGACCGTTCGATCACTTGCCGCACCATCCGGCTGATGTACTTCTCGTGGTCCCCGTCCGGCGGCGGTGTCACGACGATCTCCCCCTCGATCAGCTCGGCGCGGAAGCCCTCCGGGGTCTCCAGCGCCAGGAAGCCCTCCAGCAGGACGTCCGCCTGCGCGAGCGGTTCGTGCGCAACAGCGGTCATGTCACGCTCCTTCCTCGGTCGCCGATCGGACTGGGACATCCGTGCACCTGCCGTTCGTCGGACGGGAGCCGTTCCCACGACCGTGACACAGGATCATGGACGCTGACGCGGGCCACGGCACGTCCGCGTCGTGCGGTGCGCCGTAACCTGGCCCGGAGATCGACCGAAGGAGTCCCCCGTGCTTGTCCTGCTGCCCCCCTCCGAAGGAAAGGCGCCCTCCGGCGACGGTGCCCCGCTGGAGCTCGGGTCGCTGTCGCTGCCGGGGCTGGCCGGGGCGCGGCGGGCCGTCCTCGACGAGGTGGTCGAGCTGTGCGCGGCCGACGAGGACAAGGCGCGCGAGGTGCTGGGGCTCAGCGAGGGGCTGCGGGGTGAGGTCGCCAAGAACGCGGGACTGCGGACCGCCGGGGCGCGGCCGGCCGGGGAGATCTACACCGGCGTGCTGTACGACGCCCTCGGCCTGGCCACGCTGGACGCGGCCGCCCGGGAGCGCGCGGCCCGTTCCCTGCTGGTCTTCTCGGGGCTGTGGGGTGCCGTCCGGGTCTCGGACCGGATCCCCTCCTACCGCTGCTCGATGGGCGTGAAGCTGCCGGGCCTGGGCGCGCTCGGCGCGTACTGGCGCACGCCGATGGCCGCGGCGCTGCCCGAGGCCGCCGGCGACGGACTGGTGCTGGACCTGCGGTCGTCGGCGTACGCGGCGGCCTGGAAGCCGAAGGGGGAGGTCGCGGAGCGGACGGCGAGCGTACGGGTGCTGCACGCGCCGACCCGCAAGGTCGTCAGCCACTTCAACAAGGCGACCAAGGGGCGGATCGTCCGCAGCCTGCTGACGGAGGGCGTCGCGCCGGAGGACCCGGCCGGTCTCGTCGAGGCGCTGCGGGACCTCGGGTACGTGGTGGAGGCGGCCGCGCCGGAGAAGGCCGGGAGGCCGTGGACGCTGGACGTGCTGGTCACCGAGGTCCACTGAGGGGTCTGCCCGTAACCACTGCCGCCACCCTGGCGTTGCACTGTGCGCAACGACCGTTGTGCAGGGTGATTGCCGCAGGCAGGATGAGGCCATGACTTCGCCGCTGCCCCCGTCTCCCCTGCCCTCGTCGTCCCCGTCCACGACCGGTTCCGTACTGGAGCTGGCGCCCGTCGTCCCCGTCGTCGTGCTGGAGGACGCCGCCGACGCCGTGCCGCTGGCCCGGGCGCTCGTCGCGGGCGGGCTGCCCGCGATCGAGGTGACGCTGCGGACGCCCGCCGCGCTCGACGCGATCCGGGCGATCGCCGGGGACGTACCGGGGGCGGTGGTCGGCGCCGGCACGGTGGTCACTCCGGCGAACGTGTCCGACGCCGTGGCGGCCGGGGCCCGTTTCCTGGTGAGCCCCGGCTGGACCGACGGGCTCCTCGACGCGATGCGGGCGTCCGGGGTGCCGTTCCTGCCCGGGGTGTCGACCACCTCGGAGGTCGTGGCGCTGCTCGAACGCGGCGTGCGCGAGATGAAGTTCTTCCCCGCGCAGGCGGCGGGCGGCACGGCGTACCTCAAGTCGCTGTCCGGCCCGCTGCCGCAGGCCCGCTTCTGCCCGACCGGCGGCATCGACGCGGCGACGGCGCCCGCCTACCTGTCCCTGCCCAACGTCGCCTGCGTGGGCGGCACCTGGATGCTCCCGGCGGACGCGCTCGCGGCGAAGGACTGGGACCGGGTGGAGTCCCTGGCCCGGGAGGCGGCCGGCCTGCGGGACCGGTGACCGGCCCGCGGGACCGGTGACCGGCCGCCGCTCCGGGCGCGCGGCCGGGCGGCGCGAGCCGTCAGCGCAGGTGGGACGTGTCGTTGAACAGGCGCACGCTCGCGTTGCCGTCCGCGTAGTACGCCACCGCCGAGAGGGACGCGGCCGACAGCTCCATGCGGAACAGCGCCGCGGACGGGGCCCCCAGCGCCAGGCGTACGAGGGTCTTGACCGGCGTGACGTGCGAGACGAGCAGGACGGTGCGGCCGGCGTACTCGGCGGCGAGCCGGTCCCGGGCCGCCGCCACCCGGCGGGTGACCTCGGCGAAGCTCTCGCCGCCGCCGGTCGGCCCGGCCTCCTCCGAGGCCAGCCAGGCGTCCATGTCCCGCGGGTACCGCTCGCGCACCTCGCCGAAGGTCAGCCCCTCCCACGCGCCGAAGTCGGTCTCCCGCAGCCCGTCCTCGATCCGCACCTCCAGGCCGAGGCGGTCGGCGACGATCCGCGCCGTCTCGCGGCAGCGGGCGAGGGGCGAGGAGACGACGGCCTGGACCGTGCCGCGCGCGGCGAGCGCCGCGGCGACCCGTCCGGCCTGGTGACGGCCCACGTCGGAGAGCGAGGGGTCGCTGCCCCCGCTCCCGGAGAACCGCTTGTGCGGTGTCAGCGGCGTCTCCCCGTGCCGCAGCAGGACGAAGGTGGCGGGCGCCCCGAGATCGGGCGGCGGGGCCCCGGCGGAGGTGACACTCACGGCGGCCCGCACCTCGGCCGCCGGGGCGGCGCTTCCCGCGGCCCGCGCATCGGCCGCCGGGACGGTGCTCCCCATGGCCCGCGCGTCCGCCGTCGAAGCCGTGCTTCCCGCGGGCCGCGCGCCGGTCGCCGGAGCGGCGGCCCCGGCGGCCCCCGCGCCGGCCGTCGGCCCCGTGCCCGCCGAGGCCACGTTCCGGGCGGCCCGTACGTCGGCCTCGGCCCTGTGCGCGGTGGCGGACCCGGTCCCGGAGGAGCCGGGTCCGGACGCGGCGCCCGCGCCGGGGGCGGTCCCGGCGTCCGCCGCGGCCGCCGCCTCCGCCTCCGCCTCGGCCACCGTGTCCAGCACCTGTTCCCTGGCGCGCTCCGCGACCGTGTCCAGCTCCGCCGTCGACGCCGACGCCGACCACCGCTCGCCGCGCGCGCCCGCGTCCATCGCCTCGTTGGCCAGCCGGTCCGCGTGCTTGTTGCGCTCGCGCGGGATCCACTCGTACGTCACCCGGGACGGCGACAGGACGCGGCTCGCCTCGGAGGCGAGGGGCCGCAGGTCGGGGTGTTTGATCTTCCAGCGGCCCGACATCTGCTCGACGACGAGCTTGGAGTCCATGCGGACGTGGACCCGGGCGGCCGGGTCCAGTTCGTGCGCGGCGCGCAGGCCGGCGAGCAGGCCCCGGTACTCGGCGACGTTGTTCGTGGCGGTGCCGAGGTACTCGGCCCGCTCGGCCAGCGTCCGTCCCGTCTCCGCGTCGACGACGACGGCGCCGTAGCCGGCCGGCCCCGGGTTGCCCCGGGACCCGCCGTCGGCCTCGACGATGAGCTCGCGCACGATCGCGGCTCCCTCTTCTCTTCCCGCGGTCCGGTCTCGTCCCCGGCGGCCCTGCCCCTACAGCCCGGACTCGGAGGTGCGGACGAGGATGCGGCGGCAGTTCTCGCAGCGCACGACCGTGTCGGGGGCGGCGGCGCGCACCTCGTTCAGCTCGGTGATGTTCAGCTCCAGGCGGCAGCCCTCGCAGCGCCGCTGGTAGAGCTTGGCCGCGCCGATGCCGCCCTGCTGCTCGCGCAGCTTGTCGTACAGCTTGAGCAGGTCGGCGGGGACGGAGCCGGCGATGACCTCGCGCTCCTTGGTCACCGTGGCCGCCTCGCCGTCCAGCGTCTCGTACGCGGCGTCCCGGCGGGCCGTCGCGTCGTCGATCTTCGACTGGACGGAGGAGACGCGCTCGGTCAGCTCGTTCACCCGCTCCTGGGCGGACTCGCGGCGCTCCATGACCTCGAGGACCACGTCCTCCAGGTCGCCCTGGCGCCTGGCGAGGGAGACGATCTCGCGCTGGAGGTTCTCCAGGTCCTTGGGCGAGGTGACGGTGCCGGAGTCCAGGCGCTGCTGGTCGCGGGCGGCCCGCTGGCGCACCTGGTCGACGTCCTGCTCGGCCTTGGTCTGCTCGCGGGCGCAGTCGCTCTCCTCGGTCTGCGCGGCGACGAGCAGGTCGCGCAGTTGCGTGAGGTCCTTGGTCAGCGACTCGATCTCGGCGTGCTCGGGCAGGGACTTCCGCTTGTGCGCGAGCTGCTGCAGGCGCACGTCGAGGGCCTGCACGTCGAGGAGTCGGATCTGGTCGGCGGGCGCGGCGTTCAGTTGGGGGCTCCAGGTGAAGGGGAGTGATGGGTCCAGGGGTCGGTGACCGCCTGCGAGACGTGGACGCGCAGGTCCCAGCCGTGGCGGTCGGAGATCTCGTCGAGCTGGGCGGCCGCCAGCTCGCACCAGGGCCACTCGGTGGCCCAGTGGGCCGCGTCGAGCAGCGCGAGAGGACTGTGGGCGCGGGCCTCGGAGGCCGGGTGGTGGCGCAGGTCCGCGGTGAGGAAGGCGTCGACGCCGGCGGCGCGCACGTCGCCGAAGAGGCTGTCGCCGCTGCCGCCGCTGACGGCGACGGTCCGCACCGTCGCGTCGGGGTCGCCGGCCACCCGGATGCCCTGCGCGGTGGCGGGCAGCCGCTCGGCGGCGCGCGCGGCGAACTCGCGCAGCGTCACCGGGTGCTCCAGCTCGCAGACCCGGCCGAGGCCGCGGCGGCCGTCGGGGTCGGTCGGGTCCGGCACGAGCGGCCGTACGACGCGCAGGTCCAGCGCGCCGGCGAGCGCGTCGGAGACGCCCGGGTCGGCCTTGTCGGCGTTGGTGTGGGCGACGTGCAGCGCGACGCCGCTGCGGATCAGCGTGTGCACGACGCGGCCCTTGAAGGTGGAGGCCGCGACCGTCGTCGTGCCGCGCAGGTAGAGGGGGTGGTGCGTGATCAGCAGGTCGGCGCCCAGGCCCACCGCCTCGTCCACGGTCTCCTGTACCGGGTCGACGGCGAGCAGTACGCGGGAAACCTCCTGGTCGGGGTCTCCGCAGACCGTGCCGACCGCGTCCCAGTCCTCCGCCCGCGAGGGGGGCCAGAGGGCGTCGAGCGCGGTGATGACTTCAGACAGACGGGGCACGGACAGAAGGCTACCTGCCCCCGGCGGCGGCGCCCCTCCGGTCCCGCCCGCAGCGGCCCCGTCCGCCCGCTCCCCCACCTGTTCCCCGTCTGTTCCCGAGGCCCGTCCGCGGTCCCCGGTGCACCCGGCCCCGGGGAGCACATACGCCCCTTCTCCTCAAGGAGATCCGGGAAACGGCCACCCGTACGTGTGAAGTGACCACCTGCGGATGCCCCGGCCGTACGTACGAAAACTAGTTTCGTCGCCGGAGGTGACCGAATGATGACGGCCTGTGCATCCCCCGGCGTCCCGGCTCCGACGGACCTGAGACCGCCCGCCCCGCCCGCGACGGGGACGGGCCGCGGGGACGGCCCGTCCGCCCGGCCCGGGTGCACGATCACGGCGGACGGCGCCTACGCCGCGCGCCTCGTGGCGGACGGCGGCGCCCGGTTCCCGGAGCGCTGGACCCTCGACGGCCCCGAGCCCTACGCCGTGCCGCTTCCGGGCGGCCGGACCGAGGACCCCGGCACCGAGGTGCTGCCGATGGGCGACGGGCGCGTGCTCGTCCACCGGCCCCTCGACGAGTACCACGCCTTCTCCCTGCTGTACCCGACGGGGCCCGGCACCGGCGAGGTGCCCCTGGGGGCGGTGGAGTGCCCGGACGAGGGGGCGCGGCTCGCCCTGCTGCCGCCCGCGCCGGGCGGTACACGGGCGTACGCCCTCGCCGTCGGCCCGCTGTCGACGGCCGTCTGGCTGGTGGCGGGCGGCAGCTTCGGGCCCGAGCACCTGGCCACGGTGCCGGGGCGCTGCTCGGGCGGCGTGTGGCTGGGCGGCGGCGACCGACTGCTGGCGCTGGACCGCGAGCTGGACGGGCGGACCAAGTCGGTGGTCGTCGACCTCGGGCGGGGCGGGGAGGTGTCGCCCCTGCTGCAGATCACCGAGGAGAGCGACGACCGCCTGCTCCTCGCGGACGCCGCCAGCGGACTGCTGCTGATCAGCTCGGACGCGCCGTCCCCCGGGCGGCCCCGGCTGGGCTGGGGCGTGCTGGGCAGTTCGCTCCCGGTGCGCTTCCCGCAGTGCCTGCGGCCCGCGGGCACCGCGGTACGGCCGTTCGCGATCCAGCCGGGGCAGGTCCTGACGCCGGAGCACTGCGCGGTGGCCTTGTGGATCGACGGCGGGGGCGACGACGGCGACGGCCGGGTCGGCGTGTGGCGCCCCTACGACCGCCAGGTGCACCGGCTGCGCGCGCCCGAGGGGTGGCTGACGGGCACGGGGGTGTTCACCAAGGACGGTGTGCTGAGGCTGCCGTACGCGACGGAGGCGGTGCCGTGCGGCATCGCCGAGGTCACGGCGTCCGCGCGGGCGGGGGACGCGTGGGCGGACCTCGACGTGACGGCGGGGGCGCGGGGAGCGGCTCGGCAGGACCGGGGAAGCCGGAGGGACCAGAGGGAACAGAGGGAACAGGGGCTTCAGGGGGACCGGGGAAGTCAGGGGGAGCAGGAGGGCACGGCGGGTCCGACGGACCCGGCAGGCTCTACGGTTCCGGCAGGTTCCGCGGGACCGGCGGACCTTGCGGGGCCGGCGGGTCCTGCGGGTCCTGCGGGTCCGGTGGAGCCGGCGGGTTCGACGGTCTCGGCCGTGGGGGATGCGCGGGGCGCGCAGGGCACTCCGCATACGGCGGGAGGCCCGTGGGGACCGGCTCCGCGGGACGCTCCCCTGCGGGACATCCCGCGGCGGAACCGGGCCGTCGCCGAGGCGTTCCGGGGCCGCCGCATGGCCCGCGGCACGTCGGCCGGAAGGACGGCGTCGGCGTCCCTGCCCCCGCCCGCACCCGCATCCGTACCGATGCCCCGGCCCGCGCCCCTGCCGACGCCGGTGTCCACACCTGTGCAGATGCCCGCGCCCCTGCCGACGCCGGTGTCCGCGCCGGAGCCGGTGGCGCCCCCGGCCTCCGCGGCACCTGTGCCCCTGTCGATGACGGCGTCGTCGGCGGCGGAAGGGAGGTGGACGCGCGTGCCCCTGCCGCCGCTGTCGTCACGGACCGCTCCCGAAGGGGCGCCCGCACCGGAGGGCACGGCCGCGCCCGGTCCCGGGTCCGCGCTCGCGTCCGCGCCCATGCCGGTGCCGGCACCAGCACCGGCACCGGCACCGGGGCCGACGCGCTGGCCCGAAGCCGCCGCCGCGACGGACCCTTCGGGACTGCCCACCCTCACCTGGGTGGTCCCCTCGACGTCCGTCCCCGTCTTCCCTCCCGCACCCGCGTCCGCACGCGGCGGCAGGGGCGGCGAGGGCGACGAGGACGCCGGTCCGGACGCCGGGAACGCCGTAGGGAACGGCTCCGCACCGGCGCCGTCCGCGGCCCCGGAGAAGTGACCGCCGGGTAGCCCGGGCGGCCCGAAAGAGGGCGGGACACCACCGGTTAGACTCGCCCGCCTGTACGAAGAGGATCTTGTTTGACGGGGTGGATTTCTCCATGAGTGACATGAACCCGACGGAGATCTCGGTCGCCGACGCCCAGGGGGCGGTGACCGAGGACACCGGCCACGGCAGGCACCGTGGTGAGGTGAGCGCGGAGAACGACGCGGCGATCCCGCACGGTCGTCACCGCAAACCGTCCGACCAGCCGGACGTGACGGTCTGACCGTTCCGCCGCAGGACGACGTGACGGACGCGCCGGCCCGGTGACCTCGGGCGGGCGACGTACCGGGGCCCCGCCCGGCCACCGCGCCGGGCGGGGCCTTCGCGTCGAACGGCCCGGAACCGTACGCACGGCCGCCGGACCCCGGCCCACGCGGCTCACGGCCCTTCGGCCCCTGGGCACAGAACCCCTCACACGCGGGCCGCGCCGCCCGCCCCGGCCGCGCCGCCCGCCCCGGCCTCGCGGTCGCCCCCGGCCTCGCGGTCGCTTCCGTCCGCGGGGGCCACGAGACCCGCGGCATCCGCGGCATCCGCGAGGTCCACGACCGCGTCGGTGAGGACCGGGGCGTCGTCCCGCTCCACCGCCCCCACCGTCACCCGGACCGCGCCGTCCCGCCGCCACATCCGGACCCGCAGGGTCTCCCCGGGCAGGACGACCCCGGCGAACCGCGCGCCGTACGAGCGGACGCGGCCCACGTCCCCGCCGAGCAGGGTGTCGACGACCGCCTTGAGCGTCATGCCGTACGTGCACAGGCCGTGCAGGACCGGCCGCGCGAAGCCGGCGCGGGCGGCGAAGGCGGGGTCGGCGTGCAGCGGGTTGAGGTCGCCGGAGAGGCGGTAGAGCAGCGCCTGGTCCTCGCGCACCGGGCGGTCGACCGTGAGGTCGGGCTCGCCGGCGGGCGCCGGGAGGCGGCCGGAGGGACCGCGCTCACCGCCGAAGCCGCCCTCTCCGCGGACGTAGAGCCGCGTCTCGGCCGTCCACAGCGGGCCCTCGGCGTCGGCGGCCTCGGTCAGGGTGACGAGGACGGCCGCCTTGCCCTTGTCGTGCACGGCGGTGATCCGCGAGGTGGCGACCGCGTCGCCGCGCACCGGGAGCGGCCGGTGCAGGGTGAGGCGCTGGCCGCCGTGCAGGACGTCGGCGAGGTCCACGTCGACGCCGGGGGCGGTCAGGCCGTCGAGCACGGACCCGCCGCCCGCGACGGTCGCGAAGCTCGGCAGGACGTGCAGCCGGGACTCCAGGGTGTAGCGCAGTTCGGCGGGGTCGGTCGCCGGGACGCCCGCGCCGAGGCCGAGGTGGTAGAGCTGGACGTCCTTCGGGGTCCAGGAGATCCCGGCGGAACGGGGGCCGGCGGCGAGCGCCTCGGCTGCATCGATGGGCATGGACGTCCGAACTCCCGATCCCGTGGAACGCGTTCCGTCTCCGGTGCCACCTGTATAGCCCATGCGGCTCCGGCACCTGTGGCTACAGCCCGTGCGGCTCCGGCACCTGTGGCCGTACGTCCCGTACAGCTGCCCCCGCCCCCGCGCCCGCCTCTATGCCTGCGTCTTCGCCTGCGCCTCCGCCTCCGCTCGCGTCCGCGCCGGTTCCCGCGTCCGCGCCCCGGGCAGCCACAGCAGCATCAGCACCGCGCAGCCGAGCAGGACCGCCGCCCCCGTGCGGAAGGCCAGGGCGTACCCCTCCGTCAGGGCCGTGCCCGAGGCGCTGCCGCCGGTGCGGGCGGCGGCGATCGTCGACAGGACCGACAGGCCGAGCGAACCGCCCATCGTCCGCGAGGTGTTGACCAGGCCCGAGACCACTCCGGCGTCCTCGGGCGCGGCCCCGGACGTCGCCAGCGAGGCGAGCGGCGTTGCGGCCAGTCCGGCGCCGAGCATCATCAGGACGCCGGGCAGCATGATGGTGGTGACGTACGTGCCGTCCGCGCTCATCGTCGACTGCCAGGCGAACCCGGCGGCCGCCAGCAGCGAACCCGCCACCGCGACGGCGCGGGCGCCGGCCACGCGCATCAGGCGGGGCGCGGCCTTCGAGCCGAGCACCACGGCCAGGGAGCTGGGCACCAGGGCCAGTCCGGCCCCCAGGGGCGAGTAGCCGAGCACGTTCTGGGCGTACAGCGTCATGAAGTACCACATGGCGAACATGGCGGCGCCGCTGAGGAACATCGCCGCGTTCGCCGACGCGACCGACCGCAGCCCCAGCAGCTTCAGCGGCATCAGGGGCGCCGCGGTGCGGGCCTCGACGGCCAGGAACAGGGCGACGAGCACCGCCCCGGCGAGCAGCGGCACGAGCGTCGCGGCGGCTGCCCAGCCGTGCTCCTCGGTCTGCACGATGCCGTACGCGAGGGTGGCGAGCCCGGCCGTCACCAGCAGCGCGCCGGGCAGGTCGAGCCGCCGCCCGGCGCCCGCCCGGCTCTCGGGCAGCCACCGCGCGGCGCCGGCCAGGACGACCGCGCCGACGGGGACGTTGACGAGCAGCACCCAGCGCCAGGACAGGCCGTCGGTCAGCACGCCGCCGACGAGGCCGCCGGCCGCGCCGCCGCCCGCGCCGACGGCGCTCCAGGTCGCGATGGCCCGGGCACGCGCGGCGCCCTCGGGGACGGCCGAGGTCAGGATGGTCAGCGTCGAGGGCGCGAGGACCGCGGCGCCCAGTCCCTGGGCCGCCCGCGCGAGGAGGAGCTGCCAGTCGTCCTGGGCGAGCCCGCCGCCGAGCGAGGCGAACGTGAAGAGCGCGAGGCCGACCAGGAACATCCGCTTGCGTCCGTAGAGGTCGCCGGCCCGGCCGCCGAGCAGCATGAAGCCCGCGAACGCTATGGAGTACGCGTTGACGACCCACTGCAGTCCCGGCGCGCTCAGGCCCAGGTCGGTCCGCATCGACGGCAGCGCGACGTTGACGACGGACACGTCGAGGACGACGAGGAACTGGCCCGCGCAGGCGAGGGCGACCACCAGCCAGGTGAGCGGCGACGCGGTCCGGCGGGCGGTACGGGGATCTGCGGCGGCTCCGAGCATGGGGGCCATACTTTCAACCGGCCGACACCGCGTACATGGGATTTTCGTCGCCCCGCCGGTCCGTCCCGGGCCCTGGGACCCCGACCGCCCGCCCCGGACTCCCACCGTCCGGTTCCACGGCTTCGACCGGTCCCATGACTTCGACCGCCCGGTCCCATGACTTCGACCGGCCGACTCCACACCCCCGACCGGTCCCACGGCTTCGACCGTCCGCACGCGGCCGCCGGCCCTCCGTCGGCGGACGGCCTTCGCCGACAGCGTCCGCGGTCCGCCTCCTGACGTACCGTCGAGAACTCGCGCCCCACCGGCCCCGCCGGTGCCGCGCGCCGTGCCCCGCTCCTTAACGAGAAGGTCAAGAAATCGTTAGGGCGGCGAACCATCGGAATAGTTGCCTTGGCCGACGAGGTTCGTCATCTACGGACCCGCACGGAGCTCCCACGCTCCATCCACCTTGTTTGCACCTTTTCAACCTTTTTCGTTTCCGTTCTCGCTTCTTCTCACTTCCGCCTGGAGGCCCCACACGATGACGCAGACGACGACGGACCGGCAGCCCGGGACCGCGGGCGCCGGCATGGTCCCGGTGCTCGCCTTCGCGGGCATCGTTGTCGCCGTGATGCAGACCCTGCTCGTGCCGGTCATCAAGGACCTGCCCGAGCTGCTGGGCACGGCGCCCAGCAACGCCACCTGGGTGATGACCTCGACCCTGCTCGCGGGCGCCGTCGCGACACCGATCATGGGTCGCCTCGGCGACCTGTACGGCAAGCGCCGGCTGCTGCTCGCGAGCCTGGCCGTCATGGTCGTCGGCTCGCTGATCTGCGGATTCACCAGCGATCTGCTGGTGATGATCGTGGGCCGCGCCCTCCAGGGCTTCGCGATGGGCGCGATCCCCCTCGGCATCGGCCTGATGCGGGACGGGCTGCCGCGCGAGCGGCTCGGCTCGGCGATGGCCCTGATGAGCTCCTCCATCGGCGTCGGCGGCGGACTCGCGCTGCCGGTCGCCGCGCTGGTCGCCCAGCACGCGGACTGGCACGCCCTGTTCTTCCTCGCCGCGGGCCTGGGCGCCGTCTCGATCGCCCTCACCCTGCTCCTCGTCCCCGAGTCCCCGATGCGCGCCGAGGGCACCTTCGACGTCCTGGGCGCCCTCGGCCTCTCCGCGGGGCTGGTCCTCCTGCTGCTGCCGATCACCAAGGGCAGCGACTGGGGCTGGGGCTCGGCCACCACGCTGGGCCTGTTCGGCGCGGCCCTCGCCGTCCTCCTCCTGTGGGGCCTGATGGAACTGCGCGTGGCCGCCCCGCTGGTCGACCTGCGCACCACCGCGCGCCGCGAGGTGCTGCTGACCAACCTCGCCTCGATCATGGTCGGCGTCGCCTTCTACGCCGTCTCGCTCGTCCTGCCCCAGCTGCTCCAGCTGCCCGCCGCCACCGGCTACGGCCTCGGGCAGTCCATGGTCGTCGCGGGTCTGTGCGTGGCGCCGCTCGGCCTGACGATGATGTTCACGGCGCCCGTCTACGCCCGGCTGTCCACCCGGTACGGCCCCAAGGTCACGCTCATCGTCGGCATGCTGGTCATCGCGGTCGGCTACGGCGCGGGCCTCGGCCTGATGAGCGCCGCCTGGCAGACGGTCCTCGTCTCGGTGATCCTCGGCGCGGGCATCGGCCTGGCCTACTCCTCGCTGCCCGCGCTGATCATCGGGGCCGTGCCCGCCTCGGAGACGGGCGCCGCCAACGGCCTCAACACCCTGATGCGCTCCATCGGCACCTCCGTGTCCAGCGCCGTCATCGGCATGGTGCTGGCGAACACCGCGCAGGACATGGGCGGCACCGCCGTCCCCACCCTGCACGGCTTCCGCGTCTCCTTCCTGATCGCCATGGGCGCGGTCCTCGTCGGCCTGGTCCTCGCGCTGTTCCTGCCCGCGCGCCGCGCCGAGAAGCCGCGGCTGCGCGCGAGCAGCGAGGAGCCGGCGAGCGGGCAGGACCTCGCGGCCGGGCCCGTCCGGGGCGGTTTCCGCGGCCGGGTCGTCGCCGCCGGCGGCACCCCGGTCGCCCGCGCCAGGGTCACACTGATCGACCGCGGCGGCCGCCGGGCGGGCACCACCCTCTCCGGCGAGGACGGCAGCTACACGCTCGCGATCCCCGCCGGCGGCCCGTACGTGCTGGCCGCCACCGCCGCGGGCCACGCCCCGCTCGCCGCGTCGGCCACCCACCCCGGCGGCGCCCTCCCGGTCGACCTGGACCTGGAGCTCCCGGGCGAGACGAGCGGCGTCCCCGCCTGACCCGTCCGGCCGCCGGCCCGTCCGGCCGCGCGGCGCCCCGCCTCCCGTACGCCCCCGTCGCCTCCCGCGGCGGGGGCGTACGGCACGATGGGCGCCGACCGCCGCGTACCGCCCGGTCCCCTGCCTTTCGACCCCGCACCACCGGAGGACCCCATGAACGCCGCGCCCGAGCCGGAGATCCTCGCCGCCTTCGAGGCCGCCAAGGGGTTCATGCCCGTGCACGAGGGGCTCGCGCTGTACGCGGCCGCCACCGAGGCCGGACGGCTCGGGCTGCCGCTGCTGGAGGTCGGCACGTACTGCGGCCGGTCCACGGTCCTGCTGGCCGACGCGGCGCGCCGGGCGGGCGTCACCGCCCTCACCGTCGACCACCACCGCGGCAGCGAGGAGCAGCAGCCCGGCTGGGACTACCACGACCCGTCGCTGGTGGACCCCGAGGTGGGCCGGATGGACACCCTGCCGGCCTTCCGCCGGACGCTGCACGCGGCGGGCCTGGAGGACCACGTGGTCGCGCTCGTCGGCCGCTCGCCGCAGATCGCCGCCCTGTGGGGCACGCCGCTCGGCCTGGTCTTCGTCGACGGCGGCCACACGGACGAGCACGCGGGCGCCGACTACGAGGGCTGGGCGCCCCACGTGGCCGAGGGCGGCCTGCTGCTGATCCACGACGTGTTCCCGCAGAAGCTGGACGAGTTCACCGGGCAGGCCCCCTACCGGGTGTACCTGCGGGCCCTGGAGTCCGGGCGGTTCACCGAGGTCTCGGCGACCGACACGCTGCGCGTCCTGCGCCGAACGGGCACGGCCGTACCGCCTCGCGGTTAGAGTCGCAGGCGTGTCGTACGCAGGTCCGGAATTCGATCCTCCCCGTCCGCCGCGCCGTCTCCTGCGCAGGCCGCTGACCGTCACGGCCGCCGCGCTCGTGCCGACGGCGCTGGCCGGCTGGCTGGTGTGGCAGGCGGTCGGCGACGACGGCGGTGCCGCGCGGGCCGCCCCGCAGACGCCGCGGCAGGCGGCGCCCGCCTCCCCGGCCGGCCCGGACGACGGCAAGCGGCCGGACCCGGCGGAGCCGCCGGTCTCCCCGTCCGACTCGGCGCCGTCGCCGCTCGCGCACAAGGTCGTCGTGATCGACCCGGGCCACAACCCCGGCAACTCCCGGCACACCTCCGAGATCAACCAGCAGGTGGACATCGGGACGGGCCGCAAGGAGTGCGACACCACCGGCACGTCGACGAACGACGGCTACGCCGAGGCGCGGTTCACCCTCGACGTGGCGCACCGGCTGCGCGCGCTCCTGGAGGAGCAGGGCGCCACCGTGCGGCTGACGCACGACGGCGACCGCGACTGGGGCCCGTGCGTGGACGAGCGCGCCCGGATCGGCAACGCGGCGCACGCCGACGCGGTCGTGTCGATCCACGCGGACGGCTCGGCGGCCGGCAACCGCGGCTTCCACGTGATCCTGCCCGGCCCGGTGCACGCGGGCGCCGCCGACACCCGGCCGATCGTCGGCTCCTCCCGCGACCTGGGCGAACGCATCGCCGACGGCTTCCGCCGCGAGACCGGGGCGGCGCCGTCGAACTACATCGGCGAGGGCACGGGGCTCGACGTGCGCACGGACCTCGGCGGGCTCAACCTGTCGACCGTCCCCAAGGTCTTCCTGGAGTGCGGCAACATGCGCGACGGCGCGGAGGCCGCCCTGCTGACCAGCGGGGCGTGGCGGCAGAAAGCGGCGCACGGGATCTCTGAGGGAATCGTGAGTTTCCTGCGAGGGTAGTGATCGGCCCGTCGAACCCGGCGGACACCCCCACGGACCGGACGATAATGTCATCCCTGCGACGAGGGGCCACCCCCGCGCTTCGAACCCCCGGCCCAGGGCAGACGGTGAGATCACACGGTGAGATCCCGGAGGGCGACACGGTGACAGCGACGCCTCCACCTACGACGAGACGACCGACGAAGGACCTGAAGTGAATATCCGCTCCCTCACTCGAGGCGACGGCGTGGTGATCGGAGCAGCGGTATTGCTGTTCATCGCGTCGTTCCTCGACATCTACTCGATCGACACGGCCCCGGACGGCCTCGACACCCCCAACGCCTGGGGAAGCGGCCCGATCCTGATGGGCGTCGTCCTGGCGGGCATCGTCGGCGCCGCCCTCGTCGTCCTCTCGCACGGTCTGCCGCGCGCCCCGAAGATCGCCGGCCTGGAGCTCGCCCCCTTCGGCACCGCCCTCACCGTCTTCGCCGCGTGGAGCGCCCTCGCCAACGTCGTCGACCCGCCGAGCGGCGTGGACAACATCGGCACCGGCGGCGACGGCGGCATCAGCGCCGGCATCGGCCTGATCCTCGCCCTGATCGCCACGCTCCTCATGGCCGCCGCCGCGATCGCCACCCCCATGGTCCCGGCGCTCAAGGCCGCCCTCGTCGGCGCCCCGCGCCCGCAGGCCCCGCAGCCCTACGGCGCGCAGCCCCCGGCCGGCTACGGCTACCCGGGCGCCCAGCAGCAGCCGGGCCAGCCCTACGGCGCGCACCCGCAGCAGGCGCAGCAGCCGTACGGCGGTCAGCCGCAGCAGCAGGCCCAGGCCCCGCAGCAGGCGCAGCAGCAGCCGCCGGCCGCGGACTTCTCGCCGTTCTGGTTCGCGGTGCCGGTGCCGCGCCCGCTGTACGCGGAGGACGGCTCCGCCAGCCAGATCGCCGAACTCGCGCCCGGCACCTGGTACCTGGCCGTCGAGCAGCGCGGCGCGCACCTGGTGGCCCAGACGCAGGACGGCCGCCGCGGCGTCCTGCAGGACACCACGGGCATCCAGCGCGGCTGACCCGCGGTTCCCGTTCCGAGGTCATCACGGCCCCCGCTCCGAGGAGCGGGGGCCGTTCCCGTACCCCTGGAGACACACCCGCACCTGACGTTGCGTCAGGAACACTCGGCGCCGCCGGACTCCCCATCTCCCTTGCGCACGGCGGCCGTTCGGGTTTCAAGCGAAGGCGAGGGGCAAGACGACGGGCATGTCTCGATACCGCAGCGGCAACCAAGCGGGCCGGGTCATCGCCGTCGTGGCCGATGTCATGGCGGTGATACTCGGGCTCTGGATCCTGATGTACCTGCTGGACGCCAACCGGGGCAACGACCTGGTGCAGTTCGTCCACGACGCGGCCTCCTGGCTGGCCGGCTGGTCGCGTGACCTGTTCACCTTCGACGAGGAGTGGGCGCGCGTGGTCGCGGGCTACGGCCTGGCCGCGGTGGTCTACCTCTTCGTCGGCCACGCGATCGCGGGCCGCATGCAGCGCCACTGACCCGCGCGGCCACCGGGTGACCGGCCCCGTCGGGCCACCGGGACGCGGGCCGCTCCCGGCCGTCGGCGCAGCGGCCCGGCGCGGCCCTCAGCCCCTCACCGGCGGCGGGCCCTCACCCGCAGCAGTCGGGGTCGAGGCCCCACGGCAGGCGGTCGCCGCCGAACACGGCGCAGGTGGCCTCGTCGCCGCCGAGCGCGGCGACGGCCAGGAGCAGCGAGCCCGCGGTCCACGCGGTCAGCTCCTCCGGCCACACGGCCCGGTCCTCGAAGACGTAGCCCGTCCAGTACAGGCCGCTCTCCTCGTCCCGCAGGTGCCGGATGGACTGCAGGATCTCCAGGGCCCGGTCGGACTCGCCCGTCGCCCACAGCGCGAGGGCGAGTTCGGCCGACTCGCCGCCGGTGACCCACGGGTTGGGGTCCACGCAGCGCACGCCGAGGCCGGGCACGACGAAGCGGTCCCAGTCGGCGTCCAGGCGCGCCTTGGCCTCGGCGCCGGTCAGCGCGCCGCCGAGCACCGGGTAGTACCAGTCCATCGAGTAGCGGCCCTTGTCGAGGAACCGCTCGGGGTGGCACCGGATCGCGTGCCGCAGCGCGCCCGCCGCCAGCTCCCAGTCGGGCTGCGGCTCCTCGCGCTGCTCGGCGATCGCGAGCGCGCAGCGCAGCGCGTGGTGGATCGAGGAGCAGCCGGTCAGCAGCGCGTCGGCGCGGTCGGTGCCGTCGTCCTCGCGCTTCCAGCCGATCCGCCCGTCCGCCTGCTGCAGCCGCAGCACGAACTCGACGGCCGCGTACACGACGGGCCACATGCGGTCCAGGAAGGCGTCGTCGCCGGTGGCCAGGTAGTGGTGCCAGACGCCGACGGCGACGTACGCGCAGAAGTTGGTCTCGCGCCCGCGGTCGGTGACGTCGCCGGCGTCCCCGTCGGCGTAGGCCGCGTACCAGGAGCCGTCCCCGTTCTGGTGGCGCGCGAGCCACGCGTAGGCCCGCTCGGCCGCCGCGTGCTCGCCCGCCGCGTCCAGCGCCATGGCCGCCTCGGTGTGGTCCCACGGGTCGAGGTGGTGCCCGCGGAACCAGGGGATCGCGCCGTCCTCGCGCTGCACGGCCAGGATGCCGCGGACGGTCCGCGCGGCCTGCTCCGCGGTGAGCACGCCGGCCAGGACCAGGTGCTCCGTCCGGGGCGTGGTCACGAAGCGTCCACCCGGGGCAGGTGCGGCTTGGTCGCGTACGCCACGAAACTCTTGCCGATCAGCGGGTTCAGGGCGCGCTCGGCGGCCTTGGTCGCCAGCGGCTTCTTCATGATGTCCCAGACCAGCAGCTTGTGGTACGCCCGCACGGGCAGCGCCTTGTCGTTGTCGACGCCGAAGGCGCACTTCAGCCACCAGTACGGGGAGTGCAGCGCGTGGGCGTGGTGGGTGCCGTACGGGCGCAGGCCCGCCTGGCGCATCTTGCCGAGCAGCTCGTCGGCGCGGTAGATGCGGATGTGGCCGCCCTCGACCTCGTGGTAGGCGTCCGACAGGGCCCAGCAGACCTTCTCGGGGCCGTAGCGGGGCACGGTGACCGCGATGCGGCCGCCCGGCCTGAGCACCCGGACCATCTCGGCGAGGACGCCCTTGTCGTCCGGGATGTGCTCCATCACCTCGGAGATGATGACGACGTCGAAGGACTCGTCGGGGAAGGGCAGCGCGAGCGCGTCGCCCTCCATGGCGGTGGCGGTGGCGCCCTCGGGGGCCTCGCCCGCCTCCTTCATCGCCGCGAACCACTTGGCGACCTCGCGGATCTCCTCGCCGTTGCGGTCCAGGGCCACCACCCGGGCGCCGCGCCGGTAGCACTCGAAGGCGTGCCGGCCGGCCCCGCAGCCGAGGTCCAGGACCCGGTCGCCCGGTGCGAGGGGGAAGCGGGAGAAGTCGACGGTCAGCACGTGGCCCTGCTTTCGCGGTCGGGGGTTCCGGCGGGGTCGCCGCCTGCTTGCGGGACGTCGTCGGGTGCGGCGGGGACGGCCGGGCGGGCGCCCCGGCCCGCGGCGGAGCGCGCGATCGCCTCCCGGTAGTGCCCGACGGTGCCCTCGGCCGCCCGGGCCCAGGTGAACCGCTCCAGGACGCGTGCGCGGCCCGCGGCGCCGAGCCGGGCCCGCAGCTCGGCGTCGCCCAGCAGCCGGCCGAGCGCGGCGGCCAGCGCGCCGGCGTCGCCGGGCGGCACCGCCAGGCAGGTCTCGCCGTCCGCGCCCGCGACCTCCGGGATGGCGCCGCCGGTCGTGGCCACCAGCGGCGTGCCGGTCGCCATGGCCTCGGCGGCGGGCAGCGAGAAGCCCTCGTAGAGGGAGGGCACGCAGGCGACCTCGGCCGAGCGCACCAGGTCGACGAGTTCGGCGTCGGAGATGCCCTTCACGAACTCCACGGCGCCCGCGAGGCCGTAGCGCTCCACGGCCTGCGCGACGGGCCCGTCCGCGGGCCTCTTGCCGACGACGACGAGGTGGGCGCCGGAGTGCTCGGTGCGCACCTTGGCCAGCGCCTCGACCAGGTACACCAGTCCCTTGAGGGGCACGTCGGCGCTGGAGGTGGTGACGATGCGCCCCGGCACCTGCGCGACGGCCGGGTCCGGCGAGAAGAGGTCGGTGTCGGCGCCGATGTGGACCACGTGGACGCGGTCGGGCCGCACTCCGAGGTCTTCGGTGATCTCCCTGCGGGAGCTGCCGGAGACGGTGAGCACGGACGGCAGCCGGCGCGCGACCCGCTTCTGCATGCGGGTGAAGGCGTACCAGCGGCGCACGGACATCCTGCGCCGCCGGTTCTCGGCCGCGTCCAGTTCCAGTCGTCGGTCCACGGTGATGGGGTGGTGGATCGTGGTGACCAGCGGCGCGCCGAGGTCGCCCAACAGGCCGTAGCCGAGCGTCTGGTTGTCGTGCACGACGTCGAAGTCGCCGCGCCGGGCGCGCAGATGGCGGCGGGCGCGCAGGGAGAACGTCAGCGGCTCGGGGAAGCCGCCGGTCCACATCGTGCCGACCTCGAGCGCGTCGATCCAGTCGCGGTACTCCTCGCGCCGGGGCGTGCGGAAAGGATCCGGCTGGCGGTACAGGTCCAGGCTGGGCAGCTCGGTGAGGAGCGGCGAGACGCGGTCGCCGTCCAGGACGTCGAGCACGGGGTAGGGCTGCGCGCCGATGACCTCGACGTGGTGGCCGAGGCGGGCGAGTTCGCGGGAGAGATGCCGTACGTAGACGCCCTGGCCGCCGCAGAACGGGTTCCCCTTGTAGGTGAGGAGCGCGATGCGCAGCGGTCTGCCGCGGTCGGCGGCCGAGCCCGCCCGGGGGCCCGCCTCCATGGCCTCAGCGGTCACTCTCGGACCCCTTCTCCCAGCATTTTCCCGCGAGATTACTTCGGACGGTAATGTAGAACAAGTTTCAGACTTGATCGTTCGAGGAGCATCGAATCTACCGGCAGGTAGCCCGCCGGTGAGCGTTGGATCAGGTGATTCCCGCCACGGCGCGGGTCTACGCTGCCGGCACCTCCACCGCCCTCACGCCGAACCGCCGCACGAACGTCACGGAACGGGACCCACGCGATGCCTGCGCAAGCCAAGACCGCGCGAGCGGCCGCCCCCTCGCCCCCGCCGCCGTCCGGTGCGCCGCTCACCGCGCGCCAGGAGGCCCGCCGCCGCCGCATCCTGCGGGCGAGCGCCCGCCTCGCGGGCCGGGGCGGCTACGAGGCCGTGCAGATGCGGGCGGTCGCCGAGTCCTCCCGGGTCGCGCTCGGCACGCTGTACCGCTACTTCCCGTCCAAGGTGCACCTGCTGGTCGCCGTGATGCAGGACCAGCTCGCGGAGCTGCACGCCACGCTGCGCAGGCGGCCGCCGGCCGGCGACACCCCGGCGGAGCGGGTCGCGGAGACGCTGATGCGGGCCTTCCGCGCGCTGCAGCGCGAGCCGCGCCTCGCGGAGGCGATGGTGCGCGCCCTGACCTTCGCGGACCGCAGCGTCAGCCCCGAGGTGGAGCAGGTCTCACGGCAGACGACGGCGATCGTCCTGGACGCCATGGGCCTGGACGACCCCGCGCCCCGGCAGCTGGCGGCGGTCCGGGTCGTCGAGCACACCTGGCACTCGGCGCTGATCGCCTGGCTGTCGGGGCGCGCCTCGATCGCGCAGGTGCGCACGGACATCGAGACGGCGTGCCGGCTGATCGACCCCGCCGACCCGGCCGCCCGCGCCTGACCCCCGCGGCCCTCCCCGCGCCCGGTCAGCCCGGTCAGCCCGGTCCTTGCGGTCCTCGCGGCCGCCGGCGAGCCGGTGTACGCGCGTGCGCAGGGCGCCCGGTACGGGTCACCCCCGTCGTCCACCGCGTACGCCGGGCCCGCCTCGTACGACATCGACAGCCCTTCCCGGTGGGTCTCGTCGTAGGCCGCGTCGCCGATCCCGGCGCGTACGCACAGCTCGTGGCGGCGGCGGGCGACGAGGCCGGGCGAGTCCGGGCGGGCCGCCCGTACGCCGTACGACGGTCGGGGGACTCGTTCAGAAGGATCACCGGGCCCCATCACTTCCGGGCACATTGCGGCCGAAACCGATCAATGGTTCATCGGCGCAGGTGAGGAGGGGGATAGTCGAGATCGTCGGGTGCGGTGCGGAACGGCCTCTGGAAGGCTGAGGAGGCTGGGGAGTCATGGGGGACGGCGTCCGGGAGCGGCCGGCACCGGGACGGGTGCGGTTCCGCGCACCGCTCCTCCCCTGGCTCGTCTGCACGCTGATCGCCGCGGCGGACCTGCTCCTCGACCGGCTCCCCCCGCTGACCGCGCTGCTGTCCGCGGGCCCGCTGCTGGCCTGCGCACGGCCGGGGACGCGGGCCACCGCGCGGGTGTGCGGCTGGGCGGCGCTGCTCGGCCTGGCCGGCGGGGTCACCGACGGCTCCGTCACCACGCCCGGGTTCGCCGTCCGGTACGGCGGGCTGCTGCTGACCTGCGGCCTCACCGTGCACGCGGCCCGGCGGCAGGAGCGCCTCGCGGCGACGCTCGGCGAGGTCCGCGAGGTGGCCCGGGTCGCCCAGGAGGCGATCCTGCGGCCGCTGTCCCGGTGGCTCGGCGGCACGCACGTGTGCACCCGCCACCACTGCGCCGCGCGCGAGTCGCGGGCCGGCGGCGACCTGTACGACGTGGCGGTCACGCCGTTCGGGCTGCGGGTCCTCGTCGGGGACGTGCGCGGGCACGGCCTGGACGCGGTCCGGCTGGCCGCCGGCACGGTCACCGGCTTCCGCGAACTGGCGTACACGGTTCCCGACCTGCCCACCCTCGCGGCGGGCCTCGACGCCGGGCTCGCCCCGGAGCTGGGCCCCGAGGACTTCGTCACGGCGGTCCTCGCCGAGTTCGCGCCGGGCGAGGTGCGGCTGGTCAACTGCGGCCACCCGGCGCCGCTGCGCTCGGGCCGGCGCGTCGAGTTCCTCGAACCGGCCGTGCCGACCACGCCGCTGGGCCTGGGCCCGGAGCCCCGCCAGTACCGGGTGCGCCTCCAGCCGGGCGACCGGCTGCTGCTCTACACCGACGGCGTCACCGAGGCGCGCGACCCGCAGGGCGCCGTCTTCCCGCTGCTCGGCGAGGCCGCCCTCGCGCTGCGCGAGCCGCTGCCCGACGACGCCCTCGACCTGCTGTACGCACGGTTGCTGGAGCACACGGGCATGGCGCCCGGCGACGACCTGGCGCTGGTGCTGTGCCAGCCCGCGGAGACGTCCGTCCCCGCCCCGCAGCCGGCGCTCTGAGACCCGCGGCGCGGACGCCGCACCGGTCCCGTGCCGCCCTCCCCTTCGGGGACCCGGCGGCGGGCCGGTAGAGTGGGCAGGTCGTCATCACGCCCGTACGGGGGAGAGCCGGTGCGCACCCGGCACCTCGCCTCCCGCGCCGCCGGTCCGTTCGCACAGGGGAAACCCAGGTCGCATGCCGTCCCTCCGGACGGCGGGTTCGGTGCGTCCCGTCCCGGACGTGACCGGCTCGCGTCACCGGCCCCCCGGTGACCGGCACCGTCGAGAGTTCGTCCGGAGCCGAGCCGCCGGGTGCCCCGCGGGCCCGTGCCGCCCGGCTCCTCGCAGGGAGAGGCACCCGCCGATCATGTTCGTCCGCCGCAGCGCCGCGGTCCTGGCCGCCACCGCCGTGATCGGCGCGGCCCTCGCGCCGGCGGCCCTCGCCGACGCGTCCCCCTCCGCGTCCCCGGAGCTCCCCTCCGCCCTGTACGGCAGCGGGGACCCGACGTACGACGGCGTGTGGCGGCAGTCGCTCGCGCTGCTCGCCCAGGACACCGCCGGCGTGGCGCCCGCCGCCGCGGCCGTCGGCTGGCTGGCCGGGCAGCAGTGCGCGGACGGCGCCTTCGCCCCCTACCGCGCCGACCCGGACGCGGCGTGCGACGCGAAGACGGCCGTCGACACCAACAGCACCGCCGCCGCCGTCCAGGCCCTGGCGGCGCTCGGCGGCCACGACGCGGCCACCGGCAAGGCCGTGACCTGGCTGAAGTCCGTGCAGAACGAGGACGGCGGCTGGGGCTACACCCCCGGCGGCGCCAGCGACACGAACTCGACCTCGGCCGTGGTCGGCGCGCTCGCGGCGGCCGGTGAGGAGCCGCGGCAGGTGCGCTCGGGCGGCAGGTCCCCCTACGACGCGCTGCGCGCCCTCGCCGTGCCCTGCGGCCGGGACGGCGGCGGCGCCTTCGCCTTCCAGCCGGACGAGGGCGGCGCGCTGACGGCGAACGCCGACGCGACGGCGGCGGGCGTGCTCGGCGCCCTGGGCGAGGGCTTCGTGGTCGCGCCCGGGAAGTCCGGGAAGGACGAGAAGGGCGAGAAGGGCGAGACGGGGCAGGAGGAGGCCGGCGGCGGGTGCGCCGCCGGGTCCACCGCGGCGGACGCCGCGCGCAACGGCGCCGCGTACCTCGCCGGCGCGCTGGCCGCCGACGGGCACCTGACCTCCGCCCTGCCCGGCGCCGAGGACCGGCCCGACTACGGCAACACCGCCGACGCGGTCGTCGCGCTCGCCGCCGCGGGCCGCACGGCCGACGCCGGCGAACCGCTGACCTGGCTGGAGGAGAACGCCGCGTCCTGGGCGGCGAAGAGCGGCCCGGCCGCGTACGCCCAGCTGGTCCTCGCCGCGCACGCCACCGGCGCCGACCCGCGCGACTTCGGCGGCACCGACCTCGTCGAGCGGCTGAACGCCACCGGTCCCGCGCCCCGTGCCTCCGGCGAGCGGACCGCCGCGGCGGAGACCGGCGACGACGGGGTCTCCGTCGGCTGGTTCATCGGCGGCGGCCTGGCCGTCGGCGTGCTCGGCGGCCTGCTGCTGAGCCTGCGCGGCGGGAGGCGGCGGCCGTGACCCGCCGCCGCGTGTGCGCGCTGGTCCCGGGGCTCGTCGTGGCCGTGCTCGCCGCGGCCGCGCCCGCGCAGGCGGCCGGCTACCGCTACTGGTCCTTCTGGGAGCGGGACGGCGGCTCGTGGGTGTACGCGACACAGGGGCCCGCGTCCTCGCGGCCCGCGGACGGCTCCGTGCAGGGGTTCCGGTTCGCCGTGAGCGCGGACGCCGGGGAGTCCGGGGGCGCCGGGGACACCGCGCGGCCGCGCGGGGCCGCGCGCTTCGCGCCGATCTGCGCGCGGACGCCAAAGCGGGCGGACCGCAAGCGGATCGCGCTGGTCCTCGACTTCGGCACGGCCGCGGACGCCCCGCCGGGCGGGACGCCGCCGCGGCCGCGGACGGCCTGCGCGAGCGTCGCCGAGGACGCGACGACGGCGGACGCGCTGGCCGCCGTCGCCCCGCCGCTGCGCTACGACGCCAACGCGCTGCTGTGCGCCATCGCCGGATATCCCCGTACGGGGTGCGGCGAGCGGGTACCGGACGGCGGCGGCGCGGACGCCCGGGGCACGGACGCCTCGTCCGCGTCCCCGGCCGGGTCGCCGGACGCCGGCGGCCCGTCGGTGGGGATCGTCGCGGGCGTGGCCGTCGTGGCCGTGCTCGGCGCCGCCGGCGTGTGGCAGGCGCGGCGGCGCCGCGGCTAGGAGGCACGTTCCCCCATGAAGCCTCCGAAGGACCGAAGGGACCGGAGAACCCCGGGGACCGCGGTGTCCCGCGCGGCCGTGCGGGACACCGGCGCGGGGCCCCGGGCCCGGTGGTTCCCGCGCGCCCCTGAGGCCCACCGGTCCAACGCCCTGCACGCGGGCGCCTGGTGGCTCTGGGCCCTCGGCCTGGGCGCCACCGCGTCCCGCACCACCAACCCGCTGCTGCTCGCCCTGGTCGTCGGCGTGGTCTGCTACGTCGTCGCGGCCCGCCGCACCCGGGCGCCCTGGTCGCGCTCCTACGGCGCGTTCGTCGGCCTCGCCCTCGCCGTGCTGGGCGTCCGGCTGGCCTTCGCCGTCCTGCTCGGCTCCGGCGTCCCCGGCACGCACACCCTCCTCACCCTGCCCGAGGTGCCGCTGCCCGGCTGGGCGCAGGGCGTCCGGATCGGCGGCCGGGTCACCGCCGAGGGCGTGGTCTTCGCCCTGTACGACGGGCTGCGGCTGGCCACCCTGCTGATCTGCGTGGGGGCCGCGAACGCCCTCGCCCACCCGGCCCGGCTGCTGAAGTCCCTGCCGGGCGCCCTGTACGAGGCGGGCGTCGCGGCCGTCGTCGCCCTCACCTTCGCGCCGAACCTGATCGCGGACGTGCGGCGGCTGCGGGCCGCGCGCCGGCTGCGCGGCCGCCCGGACCGGGGCCTGCGCGGACTGCTCCAGGTCGGACTGCCGGTCCTGGAGGGCGCCCTGGAGCGCTCGGTGGCCCTCGCGGCGGCGATGGACGCGCGCGGGTACGGGCGCACGCTGCCGGTTCCGGCCGCCGTCCGCCGCACCACCGCCGTCCTCACCCTGGGCGGCCTGGCCGCGGTCTGCGCGGGCACGTACGGGCTGCTCACCGCGGACGGCTCCGGGTACGGGCCGCCCCTGCTGCTCGCCGGGACGGCCGCGGTGCTCGCCGGGCTGTGGCTGGGCGGCCGCCGCTCGCCGCGCACCCGCTACCGGCCCGACGCGTGGGGCGTGCGCGCCTGGCTGGTCGCCGCCTCCGGCGCGGCGGCCGCGGTCCTGCCGCTCCTGGCCGGCGCGTACGGCTCCGCCGCCCTGCACCCCTCCGTCGTCCCGCTGACCGCGCCGGTCCTGCCCCTGTGGCCGGCCGCGGCGGTCCTGCTGGGCCTGGTCCCCGCGTTCGCCGCCCCGATCCCCAGGGAGCCGTCATGATCCGTTTCGAGGACGTCTCCGTGACGTACGACGGGCAGGACGCACCCGTCGTCCGAGGGGTCGACCTGACCGTCCCCGAGGGCGAACTGGTGCTGCTCGTCGGGCCGTCCGGCGTCGGCAAGTCGACCGTGCTCGGCGCGGTGAGCGGGCTCGTGCCGCACTTCACGGGCGGCACGCTGCGCGGCCGGGTGACGGTCGCGGGCCGCGACACCCGCCTGCACAAGCCCCGCGAACTCGCCGACGTGGTCGGCACGGTGGGCCAGGACCCGCTCTCCCACTTCGTCACCGACACGGTCGAGGACGAGCTCGCGTACGGCATGGAGTCGCTCGGGCTCGCCCCGGACGTCATGCGGCGGCGCGTCGAGGAGACCCTGGACCTGCTGGGCCTCGCCGACCTGCGGGACAGGCCCGTCGCCGCGCTCTCCGGGGGCCAGCAGCAGCGGGTGGCGATCGGGTCCGTGCTCACCCCGCACCCCAGGGTGCTGGTCCTGGACGAGCCGACCTCGGCGCTCGACCCGGCGGCGGCCGAGGAGGTGCTCGCCGTGCTCCAGCGCCTCGTGCACGACCTCGGCACGACGGTCCTCATGGCCGAGCACCGCCTGGAGCGCGTCGTGCACCACGCCGACCGGGTCGTCCTGCTGCCCGCCCCCGGCGCCGCCCCCGTGACGGGCACGCCGGCCGAGGTCATGGCGGTCTCCCCGGTCCACCCGCCGGTGGTGTCCCTGGGCCGGCTCGCCGGCTGGTCGCCCCTGCCGCTGACGGTGCGGGACGCCCGGCGGCGGGCCGGGGCGCTGCGGGAGCGGCTGGCGCGGGTGGCACCGGACGGGCCACCGGAACCGCCGGCGCACGGAACGCCGGGCGGGGCACCGGCCGAAGCGGGCCCCGGCGCCCCCGGCTCCCGGGTGGCCACGCACCCGTCCCGCACCGCGGCCGCGGTGCCGCCGACGCACGGAACACCGGCCGGGCCCGTCCCCGGTACGCCGGGGGGACGGACGGCCGCGGGCCCGTCAGGTCCCGGGGCGGCCGGGTCCGGCGGCCTCGGGGCCACGGGGCCGGGCGCCCCCTCGGCCACCGGGGCGGACGGGCCCGCGTCCGCGCCGGGCGGGACCGCCGCGGGGGCCGGGCCGCGTCGCCCGGGGCTGCTCGCGGGGTTGCGCGCGGGCCTGTTCCGCGGCCGTGCCACCGCCGCCTCCCCCACCGCGGGGCCGGCGGCCGCCCCGCCCACCGCGGGGCCGGGGGCCGCCGGTCCCGCGCCCGCCGCCTCCGTCGAGGGCCTCGTCGTCCGGCGCGGACGCGTCGAGGCGCTGCGCGGGGTCGCGCTGGACGTCGCGGCCGGCGAGACCGTCGCGCTGATGGGGCGCAACGGCGCGGGCAAGTCCACGCTGCTGAGCGCCCTCGTCGGGCTGGTCGAACCGGCCGCGGGCCGGGTGCGCGTCGGCGGTGCGGCACCGCACCGGACGGCGCCGCGCGACCTCGTGCGCCTGGTCGGCCTCGTGCCGCAGGAGCCGCGCGACCTGCTGTACGCGGACACGGTGGCCGCCGAGTGCGCCGCCGCCGACCGGGACGCGGGGGCGGCGCCGGGCACCTGCCGGGCGCTGGTGACCCGGCTGCTGCCGGGCGTCGGCGACGACGCGCATCCGCGGGACCTGTCCGAGGGCCAGCGGCTGGCGCTCGCGCTGTCCGTGGTGCTGGCGGCCCGGCCCCCGCTGCTCCTGCTGGACGAGCCGACCCGCGGCCTGGACTACGCGGCGAAGGCCCGGCTGGTCGCGGTCCTGCGCGGGCTGGCCGCCGACGGGCACGCCATCGTCCTGGCGACCCACGACGTGGAGCTCGCCGCGGAGCTGGCGCACCGCGTGGTGATCCTCGCCGACGGCGAGCGGGTCGCCGACGGCCCGGCCGACGACGTGGTCCTGGCCTCCCCGTCCTTCGCCCCGCAGGTCACCAAGGTGCTGGCGCCGCAGCGCTGGCTGACGGTCGCCCAGGTCCGCGCCGCCCTGGGGGCCGCCGGGGACGGGGAGGCGGACGCGTGAGCCGGGACGACGGCGCAAGGACGGGCGCGCACGGCGGCGGGAACGCCGGCACGGCCGCGGGCACCGGCACCGGCACGCGCGGCGGCTCGGGCGGAAGCACGGGCGCCCGCACGGGCGGAGGCCCGCACGGCGGCCGGGCCGGACGTCCGCGCGGCGCGGCCCCGTCCGCGGCCGGCCCCGGGCGCCGGGCCCGGGTGCGGGCCGTCCGGCTCGGCCCCCGGTCCGTCGCCGCCCTGCTCCTCGTCAGCGCCGTGGGTCTGGCCGCGTTCCTCTGGCCGCTCGTCGCGGGCCCCGGGTCGCAGGTCGCCGCGCACGCGCAGGACGCGCCCTGGCTCTTCGCGGGCCTGCTGGTGCTGCTGGTCGGGGTGGTCACCGCGACCGTCGCGGAGTCCGGGCTCGGCGCGAAGGCCGTCGCCATGCTGGGCGTGCTCGCCGCGACCGGCGCGGCGCTGCGCCCGATCGGGGCCGGGACCGCCGGGATCGAGCCGATGTTCTTCCTCATGGTGCTGAGCGGGCGCGTCCTCGGGCCGGGCTTCGGCTTCGTCCTCGGCTCCCTGACGATGTTCGCGTCCGCGCTGCTCACCGGCGGGGTCGGCCCGTGGATGCCGTTCCAGATGCTGGCCATGGGCTGGTTCGCCATGGGAGCGGGGCTGCTGCCGGGCGCGGAGCGGCTGCGCGGCCGCGGCGAGCTGCTGCTGCTCGCCGCCTACGGCTTCGCCGCCGCCTTCGCGTACGGGACGATGACGAACCTCGCGGGCTGGCCCTTCCTGAACGGACTGGCCTCCTCGATCGCCTACGACCCGGACGCCCCCCTCTCCGCCGACCTGGTCCGCTTCGCCGCGTACTGCCTGGCCACCTCGCTCGGCTGGGACCTGGGCCGGGCGGTCGTCACGGTGACCCTGACCCTGCTCCTGGGACCGGCCGTCCTCAAGGCCCTGCGCCGCGCCACGCGCCGGGCCTCCTTCGAGGCGCCCGTCGCCTTCGAGGAGGGCGCCCGCGCGGAGGACGCCTCCGGTGCGGCGCCGGTCGCATCCGGCCGCGACCCGCTGTAGCCGTTCCCCTCGCAGCGGGCCGCCGCCCCCCGCCGTGCCCGCGCCCCTTGCCGCGTCTCCGGCCGAAAAGCGGTCAACGGCCCCGCCCGGCCCGCCGTCTTCCGGTGCGGAACGGCAGGCACGCGCCCCCGTGGCGGGCCCGCCGGCACAGCGACAGGAACGACAGGTACGCACCCCCGCACCAGGTACGCACCCCCGTAGCCGTCGACCGGAAGCGCCGACCCGTGGTCCCCGCCGCCGAGCTGTCCCCCGCCCGTCCGGCCCTCCCGCCGCGCGGGAGAGTCCCGCACCGGGTCCGCGCGTTCTGCCACCGGCACCGCGTCCCGCTGACGGCCGTCCTGGCCGCGCTGCCGGCGTACGCGGTGTGGTGGGTGTTCCTCGCCACCGGCGGCGGGGACCTCGCGGCGCAGGAGGCGTGGGCGGACTTCGCGGCCCGGCACGGCGGCTCGGCGTACGGCCTGTTCTGGTACGGCGGGACGCACACCGCCGACCAGGGCCTCGTGTCGCCGTACGTCACGGCCGTGCTCGGGGTCCGGACGGTCACGGTCGCGGCCGGTCTCGCGGCCTCCTGGCCGGCCGCGGTCCTGCTGGCGCGCGCCGTGCCGCGCCGCCCGCTGGGCCCCGCGCTGCTGGCGTCCCTCGGGCTGTGGTGCAACGCCGCCTCGGGGCGGACCGCCTTCGCGCTCGGGGCCGCGCTCGGCCTGGCCTCCTGCGTGCTGCTGGCACGCCGGCGCCGGCTGCCGCCCGCGGCGCTGTGCGCGGTGCTGGCGACGGCGGCGAGCCCGGTCGCCGGGTTGTTCCTCGCGGTCGCGGGCGCCGGGTACGGGCTCGCCCGCGACCGGCGGCGCGCCGCCGCGCTGCTGGTGCCGCCGGCCGCGGTCCTGGCGTTCACGGCGGTGCTGTTCCCGTCCCGCGGCGGGCAGGTGGTGCCGGCGGCCGCGCTGTGGGGGCCGGTGCTGTGCTGCGCGGCCGTGGTGGTGCTCGCGCCGCGCGAGTGGCGGGTGCCGCGCTGGGGCGCGGCGGTGTACGCGGCCTGCGCGGCGCTGACGTACCTGGTGCCCTCGCCGGTCGGCACGGACGTGGGGCGGCTCGCGGAGCTGTTCGCCCCGGCCGTGCTGCTGGCCGCGCTGGTGGCGGCGCCCGGCGGCCGGCACCGGCGGGTGGCGCTCGTGACGGCGCTGGTGTGCTCGGTGGCCTGGGTGGGCCGGGAGACGGCCGACGGCCTGGCGGTCTCCGTGCCGGTACCGGCCTGGGCCCGCGACACGCGGGGCGTGGTACGCGCGCTGGAGCGGCTGGGCGCGGACCGGACCCGGGTCGAGGTGGTGCCGGGCCGCGACCACCGCGAGGCCGCCGCGCTGGCCCCGTACGTGAACCTGGCGCGCGGCTGGGACCGGCGGCTGGACGTCGAGCGGGGCCGCCTCTTCTACGACGGGACGTTCTCGGCGGCGACGTACCGGGCGTGGCTGGACCGGTGGGCGGTCGGCCTCGTGGTGCTGCCCTCCGGGCGGCCCGACGCCTCCGCCCGGGCGGAGGCGCGGCTGGTGCGCGGCGGGCCCGACTGGCTGGAGCCGGTGTGGCGGGACGCGCACTGGCGGGTGTACCGGGTGCGCGGCGCGGAGCCGCTGGCGTCCTCCCCCGCCGCGGTGGTGCGGGCCACGGCCGCCGGGCTCGTGGTGCGGATGGACCGGCCCGGCTCGGTCACCGTGCGGATCGCGTACTCGCCGTGGCTGCGCGCCGGGGGCGGCGGCTGCCTGGGTCGGAGCGGCGAGTTCACCCGGCTGACGGTGCCCGGGCCGGGCGAGTACCGGATCAGCTCGGAGTACGGTCCTTCGCGGACCCGGGTCTGCCCGTGCTGACCCCGCCGTCCGGTGCGGCGCCGCCGTCCGTGCCGGCCCCGGCATGCGTGCCGGCCCCGCCGTCCGGTGCGGCCGCACCGCTCGGGGCGGGCCCGCCGCCCGGAGCGCTCCTGCCCTCCGGGACGGTCGCACCGGCCGCGGCGGTCGCACCGCCCCCGCCGACCGTCGCGACGGCCGGGCGGGGCGTGCGGGCGCGCGGGCCCTGGAGCAGGTGGGTCAGCCCGAAGCCCGCGCCGACGACGGCGGCGCCGCCCACGGCGTCGAGCACCCAGTGGTTGCCGGTCGCCACGATCGCCGACACGGTGAACAGCGGGTGCAGCAGTCCGAGGGCCTTCATCCACGCCTTCGGGGCGAGGATCGCGATCACCAGGCCGCACCACAGCGACCAGCCGAAGTGCAGCGAGGGCATGGCCGCGTACTGGTTGGTCAGCGCGGTGAGGGTGCCGTAGTCCGGCTTGGAGAAGTCCTGGACGCCGTGGACGGTGTCGATGACGCCGAGGTGCGGCATCAGGCGCGGCGGGGCCAGCGGGTAGAGCCAGAAGCCGACCAGGGCGAGCAGGGTGGCGAAGCCCAGCGCCGAGCGGGCCCAGCGGTACTCGGTGGGCCGGCGCGCGTACAGCACGCCGAGCACGGTCAGCGGCACGACGAAGTGGAACGACTCGTAGTAGAAGTCGAAGAAGTGGCGCAGCCAGCCGACGCCGACGACCGCGTGGTTGACGGTGTGCTCGATGTCGATGCCCAGGAACCGCTCCAGCGACAGGAGCTGGTCGCCGTGGTGCTCGGCGGTGGCCCGGGCGTCCGCGCTGCCCTCGTCGGCGGCGGCGAGCCGGACCTGCTGGTAGGCGGAGTAGCCGACGCGGATGAGGAGCAGTTCGAGGAGCAGGTTGGGGCGGGTGAGGACCCGGCGCAGGAACGGCGGCAGCGGCACGAGGCGCCGGCGGCCCGGCGCGGGCGGCGCGTACTCGGTGGGGACCGGGGCCGTGTAGTAGGGGGAGCTGCGGGCCAGGAAGGGGACGGCGCAGGCGGCGGCGAGCGCGGCCAGCAGCACCACGTTGTCGCGCAGCGGGTGGAGCACGGGCATGTTCGGCAGCATCATCGTGGCCGGCAGCGTCATCACGAGGACGACCGCGACCGGCCACACGTAGCGGTCGGACGCCCGTCTGCCGACCCGGCCGACCAGCGCGAACAGCACCCACAGCAGCTGGTGCCGCCAGGTGGTGGGCGAGACGGCGACGGCGACGCAGCCGGTGAGCGCGACGGCGAGCAGCAGCTGCCCGTCGCGCGCGTAGCGCACGGAGCGGCGCAGGCCCACGACGGCGACGGCCGCGGCGAGCAGCGCGTACAGGGCGATCTCCAGCGGGCCGGTGAGGCCGGACCGGAGCAGCGCGCCGTGCAGGGACTGGTTGGCGAGCCCGTCGGCCGGTCCGCCGAGGCCGACCCCGGCCAGGTGGTGCACCCAGTACGTCATGGAGTCGCGCGGCATCGCGGCCCAGGCGAGCGCGGTGCAGACGGCGAAGGTGGCGCCGGCGGACAGGGCGGCGCGGCGGCGGCCGGTGAACCACAGCAGCGGCGCGAAGAGCAGCACGGCCGGCTGGAGCGCGGCGGCGACGCCGATGAGCACGCCGCTCGCGCGCTCACCGCGCACGGTGAGGCAGCCGAGCAGGACGAGGAGCACCGGGATGATGCTGGTCTGGCCGAGGTGCAGCGTGTTGCGCACCGGCAGCGACAGCATCAGCAGGCTGATCGCGACCGGGGCGGCGAGCAGGGCCGTGCGCCGGGTCACCGGCTGCGGCAGGGCGCGCGCGGCGATCAGACCGATCGCGACGACCAGCAGCAGCGTGCCGAAGGTCCAGCCCCAGCCGAGGGCCTGCTCGGCGGCCCGGGTGAGCGGTTTGAGGACGAGTCCGCCGAAGGGGGTGCCGGTGAAGCGGGTCGAGTCGTACAGCGACCCGTTCACGTGCAGGACGCCTTCCGGCCCGACCCAGGTCTCCAGGTCCGTCAGGCGGTCGCCCCTGGGTGTGCCGAGGACGGCGGCGAGCTGCCGCACGGCCAGGACGGCGGCGATCAGCCAGAGGCCGGCGCGGACCGCGCTCAGCCGTGCCCGCGCCGGGTCGCCGGCCCCCGTCCCGAAGGCGTCACCCGGTCGTCCGGTGTGTTCCACGTTCGCCACGCGCCGTCGGCCCTCCCCGTTCCCGTCCCTCGTGTTTCCGCGGGTTCACCGCGTTGTCCGCTGTCCGAACCCTAAGAGGCTCGCACCACCCCCGCTGTGAGACGCGGGCAACCCCTGCTTCACCTGGCGTCCCCCTGGGTTTTGTCCGGTTGAAGATGCCCCGGGTGTGCGCGCGGTTCCACCCGAAGGGCGCGACATGAGTCACAACGGAGTGTGCACCTGTCGGTTTTCGCAGGTCACATCACCCCTGTTCGCGCGGCCTTTCGGCGCCCTGCGCCGCGACGCCGTCACGCAACGTGCTGACAACGATGTGCCTATGGTCGATTTTCGGCCCGCCGGCCTCGCGGTTTCCGCGCAGCGGGCCCGTCCGTGTTCCCGAAGAGAGGCAGGCGAGCGGATCTTGGCGACCGCAACCACCGTCGCACCCAGGACCGGGGCCCCCGACCGGCCCGACGTCACCGCCACCGACCCCGCGCTGGTCAGGCGCGCGGTGCGGGCGGCCGCCCTCGGCAACGCGATGGAGTGGTTCGACTTCGGCGTCTACAGCTACATCGCGGTGACCCTGGGCAAGGTCTTCTTCCCGTCCGGCGACGCCACCGCGCAGCTGCTGTCCACGTTCGGCGCCTTCGCCGCCGCCTTCCTGGTGCGCCCGCTCGGCGGCCTGGTCTTCGGCCCGCTCGGCGACCGCGTCGGCCGCCGGAGGGTCCTCGCCCTCACCATGATCATGATGGCGGCGGGCACCTTCGCGATCGGCCTGATCCCGTCGTACGCGTCGATCGGCGTCGGCGCCCCGCTGCTGCTGCTCGCGGCCCGCCTCGTGCAGGGCTTCTCGACCGGCGGCGAGTACGCGGGCGCCTCCACCTTCATCGCCGAGTACGCCCCCGACGAGCGGCGCGGCTTCTTCGGCAGCTGGCTGGAGTTCGGCACGCTGGCCGGCTACATCGGCGGCGCCGGCCTCGTCACCCTGCTCACCGCGCTGCTCTCCGAGGACGACCTGCTCTCCTGGGGCTGGCGCCTGCCGTTCCTGGTCGCGGGCCCGATGGGCCTGATCGGCCTGTACCTGCGGACGCGCCTGGAGGAGACCCCGGCGTTCGCGGCCGAGGCGGACAGGGCCGAGCGCGAGCGCCCGAAGGTGCCGCTGCGCGAGACGGTCGCGGGCCAGTGGCGGGCGCTGCTGCTCTGCGTCGGCCTGGTGCTGGTCTTCAACGTCACCGACTACATGCTCCTGTCGTACCTGCCGAGCTACCTGACCAGCGAGCTGAGGTACGACGAGACGCACGGGCTGCTGGTGGTGCTCGCCGTGATGGCGCTGATGATGGTCGTGCAGCCGTTCGCGGGCGCCCTCACCGACCGGGTCGGCCGCCGTCCGGTGATCGCGGCGGGCTGCCTGGGCTTCCTCGTCCTGTCCGTCCCGGCCCTGCTGCTGATCCGCCAGGGCAGCCTCCTCGCCGTCGCCCTCGGCACGGCCGCGCTCGGCCTGCTCCTGGTCTGCTTCACCTCGGCGATGCCCTCGGCGCTGCCCGCGCTGTTCCCGACCCGGGTCCGCTACGGCTCCCTGTCCATCGGCTTCAACGTCTCGGTGTCCCTCTTCGGCGGCACGACGCCCCTGGCCGTCACGGCCCTCATCGGCGCGACCGGGGACATGATGACGCCCGCGTACTACATGATGGCCGCCGCCGTGGTGGGCGGCGTGGCCGTCTGGTTCATGGCGGAGTCGGCGGGCCGCCCGCTGCCGGGGTCGGCACCCTCGGTGGAGCGCTGCCCGGCCGCGCACCGGGCACGCCCGAAGTCCCCGAATGCACTGGCCCCGGGTCCGCTCCGGGACTAGATTCGCGAGGGAAACTAGTTAGCGCCGCTAACTAGGCAGACGAAAGGCACGGTGCATGAGCGAGTCCGTCTGGAACGACGTGGACGACTACTTCACCACCCTCCTCGCCCTGTCCGACGACGTCCTGACCGCCGCGCTGCGCGACAGCGAGGCGGCGGGCCTGCCGTCCATCAACGTCACCCCCGCCCAGGGCAAGCTGCTCCAGCTCCTGGCGCAGATCCAGGGCGCGCGGCGGATCCTGGAGATCGGCACCCTCGGCGGCTACAGCACCATCTGGCTGGGCCGCGCCCTCCCGGCCGACGGCCGCCTGATCACGCTGGAGTACGACCCGGTCCACGCCGGCGTCGCGCGCGGCAACCTCGCCCGCGCCGGCCTGGACGGCATCGCGGAGGTCCGCGTGGGACCGGCCCTGGAGTCGCTGGCCGCCCTGGCGAAGGAGGAGCCGGACCCGTTCGACCTGGTCTTCATCGACGCCGACAAGGTGAACAACCCGCCGTACGTGGAGTGGGCGCTGCGGCTCACCCGCCCCGGCTCGCTGATCGTCCTGGACAACGTCGTGCGCGACGGCAGGGTCGTCGACCCGGCCGGCGAGGACCCGGCCGTGCGCGGCACCCGCGCGGCCCTCGAACTCGTCTCCGGCCACCCGAAGCTGACCGCGACGGCCCTGCAGACGGTGGGCGGCAAGGGCTACGACGGCTTCGCGCTGGCCCGCGTCCTGCCGTGACGGGACGCGGGACGCCCCGGCCTCCCGGAGGCCGGGGCGTCCCGGTCTCACACCTCGTGGAAGAAGCCCACGTTCACGCTGCGCGGTCCGGTGCGGTCCTGGATGACGAGTTCACCGGACGCGCCCCGGGGCAGCGGCAGGGTGCTCCCGTACGGCAGCAGCCGCACGTCCTCGCCGGTGAGGCCGATCCGCACCTCGGCGGACGGGTCGTCCTGCGAGCCGCGCAGCCACGTCACCTGCCACGTCCCCTCCGGGCCGCACAGGAACTCCAGGTGGACGCGGGAGACGAACAGCCAGTCGTCGGGCGTCGCGAGGCGGCACACGCTCGCGTCGCGGCCCACCCGCAGCACGGCTCCGGGATCGCTCGGCGCGTCGGCCATCAGCATGCCGGCCGTCGCCCCGGCGTCCGCCCCGGAGACCGAGGCCATGGTGAGTTCGAGCACGTGCGCTCCTTCGCAGTTCCCGCCGTTCGAACCGGCGCGCGCCGAGGGGCGGTTCGGGGCCGCCGGGCACGCGTCGCCGCCGCATGATAAATCGCCCGGGCGCGCACCGTCCGGCAGAATGGACCCATGACCGAGCGCAAACCCCCCGGGGTCGGCTTCGAGTCCTGGGTCGACCGTCAGATCCGCGAGGCGGAGCGGCGCGGCGACTTCGCCCGCCTGCCCGGCGCGGGCAAGCCCCTGCCGGGCGGCGCCGACACCGCGTACGACGAGATGTGGTGGGTCAAGCGGAAGACGGCCCGCGAGGGGCTGTCCGTCCTGCCGCCCACGCTCGCGCTGCGCAAGAAGGCGGAGGACGCGCCGGCGGCCGCCCTGGCCGCGCCGTCCGAGCGGGCCGCCCGGAGGATCGTCGAGGACGTCAACGTCAAGATCCGCGACATGATGTTCAGGCCGCCGCCCGGCCCGCCGCTGGGCATGAAGCCGTACGACGTGGAGGCGGTGCTGCGCGACCGGCGCGAGCGCCGCGAAGGCCCCGGAAGCCGCGCGCGGGACGGCGGCGGGGCGGGCCCGGACTGAGACCGGACGGGTGCGGCGGGCCCCGGCCGCCGGTCCCGCCGACGCGACGGGGCTCCGGCCCGGAACGGTGACCGTTCCGGGCCGGAGCCCCGTCGCGCGCGCGGCGCGCGTCCCGCACGCCCGCACCCGGGCGTGATCACACCTCCGGGGGCGGAATCGCACCCCGGCCCGTGATCACACCTTCAGCAGGCGCTCCGCGAGTTCGCGGTAGTCCCGCAGGGCCAGCCGCAGCTGCTCGGTGTCGGTCTTCCCGTCGCCGGCGGCCTGCCAGGACGTGCGGAGGGACCGGCGGCGCCGGTCGACGGCGTCCGTGAAGCGGGCCGCGACCTCCTGCAGGACGTGGTCGGCCTCCTCCACCGAGGCCCGCGGCTCGTCCACGAAACCGGCGACGGCGTGGTGCAGTTGCCGCTCCAGCTCGTCGGTCTCCTCGCGCGCGATGACCGAACCGCCCGTCCCGGCACCGGTCCTGGTCCCCGTCCGGACACCGTCCTCGGCGCCCGTCGGGACACCGCCGTCGTGGCCGGAGCCGTGCGCCGCGGCGCTCTCCCGGACCCGCGAGACCGCGGCCTCGGCGGCTTCCGGGGCCACGCCCGTGCCCGTGCCGGCGCCCGTCTCCGGAGAGCCGTCCCGGTGGGCGCCGTGCGCGGTCCCGTCCGTCCGGGGGCCGGCGCCCGCGCCCCGGGCGGGACCGGACCCGGCGCCGGTCGCGGGCGTCGTACCGGCCGCGGACGTGGTGCCGCTCGTCCCGGCCGTGTCGTACGGCCGGTCGGCGGCACCGGTGGCGGCCACGCCGCCCTCGTACCCGGGCGCCGTCGCGCCGGCGGCCGGGGTCTGCCGCGGTATGCCGTGGGGCGCCGTGTCGCGGCCGGGACCGTCGGCGGGGTTCGTCCGCCCCTGCCCACCGGTTCCGGGACGGGACGTGCGCGCGTCCGGCGTGTTCTCCGTCATGCTCAACTCCCCTTCACGTGACGTCGGTTCAGAGCGCCGTCCCACGGGGCCCGGGAACGGCCGCGGTCCGGTGCGGCGGACTCGCGGCGGCCGGCGCCGTGCCCGGCGTGCTCGCGCCGCGCCGCGCCGTCGCCCCGGCGGTCCGGAGCCATCAGGTCCTCGAAGAGCGCGCGGGCCTCCACCATGGCCTCGCGCAGGTCCTCCGTGCCGGAGGGATCGGCGGCGCCGGTCGCGTCGGCGCGGGCCTCGGCCGCGGCGTCCATCGGCGGGTGGGCGACGCGGTGGACGCGGCGGTAGCCGTGGACGGTGCGCGCGTGGTGCACCGACAGCGCGGAGAGCTGGTCGGCGTAGCTCCCGCCCTCCGGGAAGCCGCGCGCGGCGGCCACCTCCCCGATCAGCCGGTCGGCCTCGACGACGGCCTCGCGCGGCGCGTCGACGAACCGCTCCTGCGCGGCCGTCCAGCGGGCCGCGAAGCGCTCGCGCTCGGCCGCCTCCAGTGGCCGCAGCTCCAGCGAGCCGTACGTCTTCACGCGCTCGGCGAGCTCTCGTTCGGCAGCTTTCGTGTCACCGTCGTGGTGGGCCACGGCCCGGTCGTACTCGGGCCCGAAACGCCGCTTCAGGCCCCGGCCGCCCTCGTGGGAGCGGGACCGCACGACGAGCATGGCCGCGACGGCGAGAACGACTGCCACGATCACGATCAAAAGAATGATCACGCCTGTGGACATGGATTCGGATGCCTTCCGGATTCTCGTCACCATGGGCCGTGCGGCCCAGAGTTTCACTGGTTCGGTGCACTTCGGGTTGCCCGCGAACCGCCCCTCAAACGGCACCGGTCGCGGGCGCCCCGCTACCGAACTCGCAAGCCGCGCACGGCGGTTGCACCCGGCGCGCGCAGAAGACCCCCGCTGCGCTCCCGCACACCGCCGCACCGTTTCCCGGGGCCCCGCACAAGTCCCGTGCGCATCGGCCGACTTCACGCGGCCCGCTCGCGGGCGGCCGTCCGAATCCACTTGCGGACGGCACGGTGCGCCCGCCGACAATGCCCGCCATGACGACCCGTACGACCAGGTCCTGGACCGTCGCCGCCGAGGCCCACGACTCCCCGGCCGCGACCGCGCTCTGGCGCGCGTACTACACCGAGGTGAGCGACCGCTGGTACCGGCTGCACGAGGGCCGCGCGACCGACCCCGCCGAGCTGGAGCGCGGGATCGCCGCCGAGTCCGGCGACGACCTCGCCCCGCCCGGCGGGGTGCTGCTCGTCGCGCGGTACGGGGGCGAGCCGGGCGGCACGGCGGGCGTCCGGCTGCGGACCGGCGGCACGGGCCGCGTCGAGGGGGAGCTGAAGCGGGTCTTCGTCCGCGAGGAGCTGCGCGGCCGGGGCGGCGGGGCGGCCCTCCTCGCGGCGGCCGAGGAGGCCGCGCGCGCTCTCGGCGCCGTCCGGCTGGTCCTCGACACCCGTCACGACCTGGTGGAGGCCCGCGCCCTGTACGCCCGCCACGGCTACGTGGAGACGGAACCGCACAACGACGACGTGTACGCGGAGCACTGGTTCGCCAAGGACCTGTGACCACCGGCCCGAGACCCCGTGACCGGCCGGCTCCAGGACCCCGTGGCCGCCGGCAGTCCCTCCCCTTCCGGCTTCTCCGCCTTCCGGCTCGCCCGGCCCTTTCCCACTCCTCCCCTTCCCTCCCCTCCCCTTCCCGTTCCCCGCCCCTCACGCGCCGCCGGGGCGCGTCACGCCGCCCTGCTGTGCCGCCTCGCCCCGGAGCGCTCGTGGGGCCGCTCCGCGTCGCAGCCGCACAGCTGCGCGTTGAGCTCCCCGACCAGTTCGGACAGCTCGGCGGGCCGGTCCGGGGCCCACCAGTCGCCGAGCAGCCCGGCCAGCGACTCCTCGCGCGCCCGGGCGAGCCGGTCCGCCGCCTCGCTCCCCCGCTCCGTCAGGACGAGGCCGAGCCCCTCGCGCCGGGCCAGCCCCCGCTCCTCGGCCTGCCGGACCGCCGCCATGATCACGTCCAGCGGCACGCGGCCGCGCTCGGCGAGGAAGGCCGGCTCCTCGCGGCCGCAGCGCCGGGTCCGCAGCAGCAGCCAGCTCGCCGCGGGCAGCAGGTCGTACCCGGCCCGCGCGGTGATGTCCTCGTAGACCCTCCGGCGCCCCTCCCGCGAGCCGAGCACGGACAGCACCCGGGACACCTCGTCGTACGAGGACCGGTCCACCGGTCCGGCGGGCAGCGCCTCCCCGACGTCGGGCGCCCGGACCGCGCCGCGCAGCCGGTCCTCGCGCAGGAACCAGGCCAGCAGGAAGCCGAGCAGCGCGACCGGGGCGGCGTACAGGAAGACGTCGGTGATCGCGGAGGAGTACGCGTGCAGGGCGGGCGGCCGCAGGAACGGCGGCAGCAGGGCGATGCCGCGCGGGTCCGTCTCCAGCGTGCCGGCCGTGACGCCGCCGGGCAGCGCGCGGCCGCCGAACGCGCCGCGCAGCTCGTCGCCGAGGCGGTTCGCGAAGACCGTCCCGAAGACGGCGACGCCGAACGAGGCGCCGATGGACCGGAAGAAGGTCACCCCGGAGGTGGCGACGCCGAGGTCCTCGTAGGAGACGGCGTTCTGCACGACGAGCACGAGCACCTGCATGACCAGTCCGAGTCCGACGCCGAAGACGAAGAAGTACGCGCTCATCAGGGCCGTCGAGCTGCCCTCGTCGAGCCGGTGCAGCAGGAGCAGGCCGACCGTGGTGACGGCCGTGCCCGCGATCGGGAACGCCTTCCAGCGGCCGGTCCGGCTGACGATCTGCCCGGAGCCGGTCGAGGCGAGCAGCAGGCCGAGCACCATCGGCAGCATGTGCACCCCGGACATGGTCGGCGAGACCCCGTGGACGACCTGGAGGAACGTCGGCAGGTACGTCATCGCCCCGAACATCGCGAAGCCCACGACGAAGCCGATGACCGCGGCCAGGACGAAGGTCCGGATCCGGAACAGCTTCGGCGGCAGCACGGGCTCGGCCGCCCGCCGCTCCACCGCCGCGAAGGCCGCCGCGAGGACGGCGCCGAGCACCGCGAGCCCGATCACCTGCGGCGAGCCCCAGGCCCAGGTGGTGCCGCCGAGGGAGGCGACGAGCACCAGGCAGGTGGCGACGGCCGCGATCAGGAGCGTCCCGAGGTAGTCGATGGTGTGCCGGCGGGCGCGGGCCGGGATGCGCAGGGCGACGGCCACGACGACGAGCGCGACGGCGCCCAGGGGGAGGTTGACGTAGAAGACCCAGCGCCAGCTCAGGTGCTCCGTGAACAGCCCGCCCAGCAGCGGCCCGAGCACGCTGGCCGCACCGAAGGCGGCCCCGAACAGCCCCTGGTAGCGGCCTCGCTCGCGCGGCGGGACCAGGTCGCCGACGATCGCCATGGACAGCACGATGAGCCCGCCGCCGCCCAGCCCCTGCACCGCCCGGAAGGCGATGAGCTCCGGCATGTTCCGCGCGGCCCCGCAGAGCGCCGACCCGATCAGGAAGAGCACGATCGCGGCCTGGAAGAGCCGCTTGCGCCCGTACTGGTCGCCGAGCTTGCCCCACAGCGGGGTGACCGCCGTCGAGGCGAGCAGGTACGCGGTGACGACCCAGGAAAGGTGGTCCAGGCCGCCCAGCTCGCTGACGACGGTCGGCAGCGCGGTCGCCACGATCGTCTGGTCCAGGGCGGCCAGCAGCAGGCCGAGGAGCAGGGCGCCGATGGGGACGAGGACACCCGGCGCGCGTTCGGGGACGGCGCCCGGGGCCGTCCGCCGCGAGCGCGGGACGTGCGAGCCGCGGGCCTCCCGCGTCGGCGGGCCGTGGGTCCGCCGTACCGGTGAACCGTGCGCTTCGTGCGCCATGGCGACCTCCCGTGCCGCGGACGACTTGGGCCCCCTCTCCATCCTGGCCGGTGTGACCGCTTATGGCCTGTTGAATCCTGCGCGTGATCGACGAATCAGGGGGTTGGCGGGAGATTCCGTGGAGGATGTCTGCATAATCGCTGCAGTTCGCTGGGGAGGGGATCCACGCGTGAGCGGCGAGAGCGGGCACGTATGCCCGGAATGCGGCGCGGCCAGGGGGCCGGCCGGCACACCCACCTGTCCCTGCGCGCGACGCGTCGCCGACGCGCTGAGAGACGCCCGCACGGCCGAGGCCGCCGCGGCCGAGGACTTCGACCCGCTCCGCATCCGGCCGTACGTCGCCCTGGACACGGCCTCCGGCCGGCAGGACGGGGAGGGCACGGGGACACCCGGAGGGGCCGGAAGGGCCGGGGCCGAGGCGGGGAACGCGGCCCGGACCGGGGCCGCGACCGGGCCAGGGACCGGGGCCGCCGACGGAGCGGTTCCAGAGGCCGGAGCGGAAGCCGGACCCGGAACCGGTGAGGCATCGGGTACGGCCGACCGCTCCCGCGGACCGGCCGCCACCGCAGCCGCCCCGAAGGACACCGCGGCCACCGCGAACAGCCCCACCGGCCCCACCGGCGGCGCGGCCACCGCGGCGGGCCCGCAGGGCGACGCGGCCGCCGCAGCCGGAGCCACGGCCGGGGCCGCCGCCGCGCGGCAGCACGGGACCGGAGCCCCCGGCGGCACCCCGCCCGCCGCCGATCACCCCACCATGGCCCTGCCCGCCCTGCGGCCGGCCTCCGAGCCCACGGCCGCGCAGGCGGACGCACGGGCGGGCGCGGCTGCGGCCGCGAATACGATCGGGACTGCGGCTGCGGCTGCTGCAGCGGCCGAGCAGCCGCCCGTGGCCACACCCGCCCCCACGGCCCCCACCCCCGCGAACGCCTCCGCACCGGCAGCCCCGGACCCGAGATCGGAACCGGGACCGGGACCGGACCTGGGATCGGGACCGGCATCCGGGCCGGACCCGGCGAGAACGGCGGCGGAGCCGGTGCCCGGCACACCTGCGGCGGCGCAGGCCCCCGGCGCGGCGCCGGCCGCCGCCGGCGCGCTCACCGCTCCCCTGGCCCCGGCGGCCGCCCCGCCGAACGCCTCCGACGTCCGCCTCTTCGAGGTCGCCGAACCGGTCACGGTCCCGTCCTTCGCCCCGTCGGCGGGGGACCGCGGGGAACACACCGGGCGCAGGGGCCGCGGGCGGCGGTTCGCGCTGGCCGGGGCGGGGGCCGCCGTCGTCGTGGCCGCCGCGGCCGGCTTCGCGGGCGGCCTGCTCTCCTACGAGGGGCCGACGCGCGACAGCGCCTATCCGGACGACATCCGCGCGAGCGTGCCGGACGCGGCCGCCACCACCTCGGCCGCCGCCCCGACGGCCGCCGAGTCCTCCGCGCCGCCGACGTCCGCGTCGGCGTCCGCGAGCGCGAGCGCCGACCCGACGCCCACGGAGACGGCGTCCGCCGAGGCGTCGCCGACCTCCTCGGCCACCCCGTCCCGCGCCGCGTCGAGCGCCCCCGCCGACGACCGGGCGGAACCCTCCGCCACCCCGTCGACCGTGGTGGCGGTCCAGGTCCTCCGGCGCGGCGACCAGGGCCCCGAGGTGGCCGAGCTGCAGCAGCGGCTGCGGCAGGTGTGGCTCTACCACGGCGACGCGAACGGCCGCTACAGCGACCGGGTCGCCGACGCCGTACGCGATTACCAGTGGTCGCGCGGTATCAGGGGCGACGAGGCGGGGGTGTACGGCGAGGAGACCCGCCGGCGCCTGGAGGCGGAGACGAGGGAGCCCTGAGGCGGCCAGGGAGCCCTGAGGCGGCCAGGGAGCCCTGAGGCGGTCAGGGAGCCCTGAGGCGGCCGGGACGTGCGGGGAGCACGGCCCGGCGCGGTCCCGGCACCCGGCGCGGCCCGCCGCGCGGGAGCCGTGAGCCCACCGCGCGGCTCCCGCCCCGCCCTGTGCGGCAACGGCTGCCGCTACTGCTCCACGTGCAGGCGGATCGTGCCGTCCCCGGCTGCCTCGACCCGTACCCGCGTGAGGTCCTCGACCAGGACGTCGGGACGGTGGAGACCGGCCCGCGGGCCGACGCCGACGACGCGCATCCCCGCGGCGCGCCCGGCCGCGATGCCCGCGCCGGAGTCCTCGAAGACGATGCAGTCCTCGGCGGCGACGCCCAGTTCGGCGGCCCCCTTCAGGAAGCCCTCGGGGTCCGGCTTGCTCGCGCCCACGGACTCGGCGGTCATGCGCACGTCCGGCAGCGGCAGGCCCGCCGCCGCCATCCGCGCCGTGGACAGCGGCACGTCGGCCGAGGTCACCAGCGCGTGCGGCAGCCCGGACCCCCGCAGGGAGGCGAGGAACTCCGGGGCGCCGGGGATCGCCACGACGCCGTCCATGTCGGCGGTCTCCTCGGCCAGCATGCGCGCGTTGTCGGCGTGGTTCTGCTCCATCGGCCGGTCCGGCAGCAGGACCGCCATCGACGCGTACCCCTGCCGCCCGTGGACGACCTTCATGACCTCGTCCCCGTCCAGCCCGTGCCGGTCGGCCCAGCGGCGCCAGATGCGCTCCACCACGGCGTCCGAGTTCACGAGGGTGCCGTCCATGTCGAGGAGGAGGGCGCGGGCGGTCAGAACGGTCGTGGCCGGCATCGGCATGCTCCCAGGGCGGAGAAGGTGGCCGGGCGGCTGGCCCGGGGACAAGGCGGCCCCGCCCGCCGGTCAGGGAGTGCGGGCGGGAGCCACTTTGTTTCCCTACGGTACAAAACAAACCCGCGATGACGCCACCGCCCCCGTCGAGCGGCCGCCGAACGGCACGCGAACGGCGCGGGAACACCCCGCCATCCCGAGGGCCCACCCGCCGGCACCCCTTCCCGGACGCCGCCCGCACGCGCATTCCCCTACATCCGCCGAACCGGCCACGAGTCCCCGACCGCCGATCACCGGCCACCGGCCACCACCGCCGCCCGTCAGCCACCAGCCCCCGACCGCCCCGGACACCACACAAACCCACCCCGACCACCCCACCCCGGTGACCACATGGGTGAAACCTTTCCGCGCACTCTTGTCCTGTCATGGACGCGTCACTAACTTCTCACCTGACGCACACCCCCCGGAAATACGGCGCCGCGACCCTTCACTCGCTCGCACCGCCAACGTCCCCACACCCCAAGGGAGTTCGCATGCCCAGGTTCTACGCGCGTCGACGACTCAGCGTACTCGCCGGACTCACCGGAACGGCAGCCCTCGCCGGACTCTTCACCGGCCCGTCCGCCTCCGCCGCCCTCCCCACCCCCGTGAGCGCGGCCACCGCGCGCACGTACCTGGCGTCGCTCACCGTGGCCACCGAGAACCGCACCGGCTACGACCGCGACCTGTTCCCGCACTGGATCACCATCAGCGGTGCCTGCAACACCCGCGAGACGGTCCTCAAGCGCGACGGCTCCAACGTCGTCACCGACTCGGCCTGCGCCTCCACGAGCGGCAGCTGGTACTCGGTGTACGACGGCGCCACCTGGACCGCCGCGTCCGACCTCGACATCGACCACGTCGTCCCGCTCGCGGAGGCGTGGGACTCCGGCGCGAGCAAGTGGACCACCGCGCAGCGTCAGGCGTTCGCCAACGACCTCACCCGCCCGCAGCTCATCGCGGTCACGGACAACGTGAACCAGGCGAAGGGCGACCAGGACCCGGCCGAGTGGATGCCGTCGCGCACCGCCTACGCCTGCACCTACGTCCGCGCCTGGGTCCAGGTGAAGTACTACTACAAGCTGTCGGTGGACTCGGCCGAGAAGTCCAAGCTGACCTCGGTGCTCAACGGCTGCTGACACCCTCCGCCGGTGACACCGGGCGACCGGGGGCCGCCGGCCGGCGACGGCGGCCTCCCGGCCCGCACTGCCACGGGAGACCGCTCCCGCCCGGTCCGCGGGAATCCGCACCCCGGGCCCCTTCCTTACGTACCGTACGTGCGAAAGAGAGGGTGATCTCATGGCGGAGCTGCGGCTGGGGCCGCTCCTGAGGTACGTCGACGGCTCGTCCGCGACCGTGTGGGTCGAGGCGGGCCGTCCGTGCACCGCCGAGGTGCGCTGTGCGGACGGCGCCCGCGGCGAGGCCCGCACCTTCCAGGTCTGCGGGCACCACTACGCCCTGGTACCGGTCACCGGCCTGACACCGGGCACGTCGACCGCGTACGAGGTCCTGCTGGACGGGGAGACGGTGTGGCCGCTGCCCGACTCGCCCTTCCCGCCCTCCGCCGTCCGGACGCCCGCCGGCGACGGCGCGGACGTCCGGGTCGCGTTCGGCTCCTGCCGGTGGGCCGCGCCGCCCGCCGACGGCCACGACCCCGTGGGCCCGGACGCCCTGGACACGCTGGCCGGCCGCATCGCCGCGGACCCGGACGGCGAACGCCCGGACGTCCTGCTCCTGCTGGGCGACCAGGTCTACGCCGACGAGACCTCGGAGGACGTCCAGCGCTGGCTCGCCGGCCGCCGCGACCTCTCCGAGCCGCCGGGCGAGCAGGTCGCGGACTACGAGGAGTACACCCGGCTGTACCACGAGTCGTGGCTGGACCCCGAGGTCCGCTGGCTGCTGTCCACCGTGCCGACCTGCATGATCTTCGACGACCACGACGTCATGGACGACTGGAACACCAGCGGCGCCTGGGTGGAGGACATGCGGGCCACCCCGTGGTGGCGCGAGCGCGTGCTCAGCGGCCTCATGTCGTACTGGGTCCACCAGCACCTGGGCAACCTCTCCCCCGCGGACCTCGCGGACGACCCCGCGTACGCGAAGGTGCTCGCGGCATCCGACGGCGACGCCACGGACGTCCTGCGGGAGTTCGCGTCGCGGGCCGACACCGACCCCGCCTCGGTGCGCTGGAGCTACCGGCGCGACTTCGGCCGCGTACGGCTGCTCATGGTGGACAACCGGGCGGCTCGCGTCCTGGACGAGCAAAGGCGCTCGATGCTCGACCCCGGCGAGGCGGAGTGGCTGCGCGCGCAGGCGCTGGCGGACCGTTCCTCCTACGACCACCTGCTGATCGGCGCCTCCCTGCCCTGGCTGCTGCCCCACCTGATCCACGACGCCGAGGCGTGGGACGCGGCGCTGTGCCGTGGTGAGCGGGGCGCGCGCTGGGCCGGTTTCGGCGAGAAGCTGCGGCGGGCCGCCGACCTGGAGCACTGGGCGGCGTTCCCGGAGTCGTTCGCCGGGCTGGCCGACCTGATCGCCGAGGCGGGCAGCGGCCCGGAGGCGCCGGCGACCGTGTGCGTGCTCTCCGGGGACGTGCACCACGCCTACGTGGCGGAGGCCACCTGGCCCGGGGACGCGGCGGACGGAACGGCCGCGGACGCGGTCGGCACGGCCCCCGCGACCGACGGAGCGAGGGGCGCGGCGACCGCCGCGGACGTGGCGAGCGTGGTGAACGCGGCGGACACGGCAGGCGCTTCGCAGGCGGCGAGAGCGCCGGGGGCGGGCGGCCCCTCCGCCCGCGTGCTGCAGCTGACCTGCTCCCCCGTGCACAACTCCGTTCCGCTGTCGATGCGGTTCGGGTTCCGCTTCGGCTGGAGCGCCGTCGGCCGCGCGCTCGGCCGCCGCATCGCCCGGCACGGCCGCTGCGCCCCGCCGCCGGTGCGCTGGCGCAAGACGGGCGGGCCCTGGTTCGGCAACCAGCTGATGACGCTGACGCTGCGCGGCCGCGCGGCGGAACTGCGGCTGGAACAGGCCCGCGCCACGCGCGACGGGACGACCCGGCTGGAGACGGTCATGCGGACCGGGCTGTCGGCCTGAGACGGGAGGGCGGGAACGTCACACCAGGAGCGCGAGGACGTCCCCGCCCTGATCGCCCGTTAAAACTGTGTGACGGAACGTGACCTATTGAATGACATGCGCTAGTCAATGGCGGATTTCGGCCGCATCGGCCGACGTATCAACACCGCAGCTCAGAGCCGCCATTGAGGTCGCGCTGAGAGGAATCCGGACTCCAGGGGCTGGGGTGGAACCCGGGGCGGAAGCGGAACGTTGGCTAAATGTTGAAGTTGCAAGCATGTTTTAGGCTCGCCTAACCTGGCCGCCCGCTCGGTTGTCCCCGACCGGCCCCGCGCGGGCCGAGACCGAAGGAGTTCCCCCACATGACCGGACGCCTCAACAGCGCCCAGCCGTACGCCATCGGCCTGTTCCGCATCGTTGTCGGACTGCTCTTCACCTGCCACGGCGCCGCCCTGCTCTTCGGCGTCCTGGGCGGTCAGAAGGTCGCGGCCGGCACCTGGCCCAGCTGGTACGCGGGCGTGATCGAACTCGTCGGCGGCGCCCTGGTGCTGGTCGGCCTCGCCACCCGCGCCGCGGCGTTCGTCTCGTCCGGCTCGATGGCCTACGCGTACTTCAAGGTCCACCAGCCCGAGGCCCTGTGGCCGATGGAGAACGGCGGCGAGGCCTCCGCGATGTTCTGCTGGGCCCTGCTGCTGCTCGTGTTCACCGGCTCGGGCGCGTTCGGCCTCGACCAGCTGTTCGCGAAGAACCGTTCGTCCACGGTCCAGGAGCGCTCCTCGGAGCCCGTGGCGGCCTGACCCCGGCCCCGCGCCCCCTTTCGCACGGCGCCCGCACCCGCACACCGGGGGCGGGCGCCGCCGCATGTGCAGGACACCGCGGAGGGCGCGCGAGGAGCGCACAGGCGAAGAGCGCCCGCGCGACGGAAAGCGGGACTCCCCGCGAAGAGGACAGAGGCCGAAGGACAGAAGCCGAAAGGCGGAAGCCGGAAGGCGGAAGCCGGAGGACACCAGGACCCTCCTGTGAAGAGAACCGCGGAGTGAATGAGACATGGCGAACACACGATCCCCCTGCGAACCTTCCGCACCTCCCGACGCGTACGCTGTATGGCTGTCACAGGCCGCCCTGCCGCTCCCCCGCGACGTCGCGGCACCGCAGTACGGGTCCGGTCCACGGGGGAGTTCACAGGAGTTCGGGTGCTTGAGAGTGTGGGGTCGCTGACCGGCAGCCCTTGGATCTACGCGGTGGTCGCCGCGTCGGTCCTGCTGGACGTCTTCCTTCCGGTCCTGCCGAGCGGGGTGCTCGTCATCGCGGCGGCGACGGCGGCCGCGGCGGGGTCCGGCGCCGCGGCCGGACAGGTGACGAGCTGCGTACCCGACGTCCTCGCGCTGCTGCTGTCGGCGGCGACCGCCTCGGTCCTCGGCGACATGGTCGCGTACCGCCTGGCCCGGCGCGGCGGAGCGCGCCTGGACCGCGCCATCGCCCGCTCCCGCCGCCTGACGGTCGCACAGGAGCGCCTCGGCGCGGCCCTGTCGCGCGGCGGCGGCGCCCTGGTCGTCCTCGCGCGGTTCGCCCCGGCGGGCCGCTCGGTCGTCTCCCTCGTCGCGGGCGCCGCGCACCGCCGCGTCCGCGAGTTCCTGCCCTGGTCGGTCCTGGCGGGCCTGGCCTGGGCGGCGTACAGCGTCGCCCTGGGCTACTTCGGCGGCCAGTGGCTGGGCGCCACGTGGCTGGCGACGGGGGTGTCGGTCCTGGCGCTGTTCGGCGCGGGCGCCGGGGCGGCGTACATGGTGCGGCGCCCGGCCCGGCAGAAGTAGCCGGCGGCACCGGGCCGCGCGGGCAGGTGCGGCGCCGGTCCACGCGGCGCGGACGAGCGGCGTCGCACCGCGGAACCGGGCGACGCCGGTCCACGAGCACCGGCTGACGGCGGGCCGCGGAACGGGCGGACCGGCGGCGGACCGTGGGACGGGCGAGTGGGTACCGGGCCGCGGAACGGGCACGGCGGCGGCCCGGACGGCGGGGCCGGCGACGGGCGGGGGCCGGTTCAGGTACGGGGCGCGCGTCCGCCCCGCACCTCCAGATCACCGAGCAGTCGGGCCGTCGCCGCGGCGACGGCGTCGACGGCCCGGTCGAACGCCTCCCGGTTGTGGGCGGCGGGAGCGCGGAAGCCGGACACCTTGCGGACGTACTGCAGGGCGGCGGCGCGGACGTCCTCCTCGGTGGCCTCGGCGGGCAGCGCGGGCGGGCGAAGTGTCTTGATACTGCGGCACATAGGGCCAGTGTGCCCCTGCCGAGGACGGGCTGACACGAACGTGTGAAGTGCCCGGAGGAACTCGCATCCCAAAATCGAACAGGCGTAGCATTGGGCCGTGGCAGCGACGTATGACTTCCCTAGTGATCTCCTGGCCGGTCAGGAGGAGCTGCATCAGGTCCGAGCGGAGCTCCTGGCCCTTCTGAAGCGGCTTCCCTGGTCGGTCGAGCCGCTGGAGGGCTTCAGCGACGACCACGGCTGGCGCAGGGTGGAGCGCCCCGCCTCCCCCGGCTGGACCGCCGACGAACAGGCCGAGGTGGAGAAGCTCCGCGAGCGCGAACGCGAACTGGCCGTCTTCGTGACCTGCCATCGCTTCTGGTCGGAGGTCGCGGCCGCCGACAAGGTGGACGCCCGTATGACCCTCAAGCACGCCCACGGGACGCCGCCGGCGGAACCGACGGAGGAGAGCGCGTCGTGACCGCGCCCGGGCCCCCGGGCTGCCGACGCTCCGCGCCGCCCGCCTGCTTCCCGCCCGCCCCTTCTCCCGGCCGCCGTCACCGCGGCACGGCGGCGACGAAACGGCGGATACGAGCCGAAAATCGGCCGAGGCCGCAGAACTCGTCGCCTTCGGGGTCCGCCATGACCACCCACGACTGTTCGCCCCGGCCGATGTCGACGCGCTTCGCGCCATGCGGCCCGAGGCGGGCCGCCTCGGCGTCCTGGTCGTCGGGCCCGAGGTCGAGATGCAGCCGGCTCGTGGCCTTCTTGCTCTCGTCGAGCCGGACGAAGTCCGGCCCCGGCAGGCGGTCCGGCTCCGGGCGGATCCCGAACTCCTCGTCGGAGGAACGGACCACGACCCAGCCGAGGGCCTCGACCCACTACTGCCCCAGGGCCACCGGGTCTTCCGCGTGAACGATTACCTGTTTCCTACTCCACACCCATCAGCCGGGTCCGGGCCTGCCGGGGCTTCGCATACAGCTGCTCGAAACGCCGGGGCCAAGGCCGTGCAGCGGCTGACCGCTCGGCCTCGCGAACTGCTCCTGCGGCTCCTTCGGCGGGAGTCGACCGGCCTTGGGCGCGGCGTCCCTGTCCGGCCGCCTCGGAGGCGCGGCCGAGGCCCGGGCCGCCGGCGGACGCCTCGCTCCCGGCCGGGACCGGCACCGGGGCTCGGAGCGGGCCGGCGGGCCGGCCACCGCCGGAGCCGCCGCGTTCGGCGAGCAACCGCTTGCGACGGCCCCTGCGGCGGAAGGCGGTGACGAGGACGGTGGCGGCGCCGATCACACACCGCGGAGCACGGGTGAAGCGGCCTCCGCACGGCCCGTCTGGCACGTAAGCGGCACGGCGGCTCCGGTCCGCCGACAACGAAGAAGGCCCAGATCTTCGGGTGTTCCCCGACGGCCTGGGCCTTCAGTGCGTCCTGGCACTGGTGGGCGCGGACGGTTTCGAACCGCCGACATCCGCCTTGTAAGGGCGGCGCTCTACCGCTGAGCTACGCGCCCGGGACGAGTGGACAGCCTACATGGCCGAGGGCAGTCCCCCGCAAACCGTGACCGGGCCGTGAGCTGCGGGGGTTTTCCCCACCCCCGGTCCGGGAGCGTGCCGGATCCTGCGGCGGGCCCCCGGTCCGTACGGTCGAGGAGCGGCAGGAGGCGTGGGAGGACCCGGGTGACCGGGGAAGCGTCCGGGGTCCTGGCGTCGTCCGTTCCTGGTTCTTGGGGGAGATTTCTGTGACTCGTGCGTTCCTCACCGTTCCCGCGGCCCGTGCGGGGCGTGTCCGTCCGGGCGGCTCCGCCCCTCGGAGCCGGCGGAACCGGCGGGCGCGGGATCTCGCCGTCGTCGGTCTCGTGACCGCCGTCGCCCTCGCCGCCGTCGGGTGCGCCAGTGCCGACGACGACAAGGACCCCGACCGGCGGTCCTTCGCTCTCGAGGGCACGACGCTCACCGTCGACTCCGACGACTCGGCGCTGGACGTCGTCGCCGCCGACGTGCGCGAGGTGCGTGTCACCCGGTGGTTCCGGGGCTCCGTCGTGGCCGGCGGTGAACCGCGCGTGACCTGGGCGATGCGGGACGACCGGCTCGTACTGCGGGTGAGGTGCGACGGCCTCGTCGCCGACTGCTCGGCCCGGCACCGCATCGAGGTGCCGCGCGGCGTGGCCGTGAAGGTGGAGGAGAAGGACGGCCGGGTCACCGCGAGCGGCTTCGAGGAGGCCCTCGGTATCCGTACCGAGGACGGTTCCGTCACCGTCGAGGACTCCACCGGGCCCCTGGACCTGCGCAGCGACGACGGTTCGGTGAGGGCGCTCGGCGTCGGGTCGCGGCAGGTGCGGGCGAGCACCCGGGACGGTTCGGTGCGGCTCGGGCTCCGTGCCGTGCCCGACCGGGTCGAGGCCGGCAGCGACGACGGCTCGGTCACCGTCGAGCTGCCGCGCGAGGACGGGGACGGGGTGCGGGCGGTCTACCGGGTCACGGCCGAGACGGACGACGGGGCCGTCGACGTGTCCGTGCCGCGCGATCCCACCGGCGCCCACGTCGTGTCCGCCCGCAGCCAGGACGGAGAAGTCACCGTGCGGAGCGCGAACTGACCGACCCGTGTGTTCGTCCTCACCTGGTGGGAGAATGACATCGGGCAGGGCTGAAGACAGCACGGGAGAGGGATGTGACGGCGACACCTTCACAGCCGTACACGCCGTTTGAGTCATGCGCACAGCCAGCAGCAGCCACGATCCGCCGTCCCAGGGCGGCAGAGGAGGAGGCCGCGCGGCGGCGTCCCGCCCGTCCCTCCCGGCCCGGTGTCCGGGCCGCCGTCCGTGACCTCGCCGGCCTCGCCCTCCTGCCCCTCCCCCTGCTCGGCCTCGCCGTCCCCGGAGCCTTCGCCGGAGGCGGTACGCGGCGCTGGTTCGGCGGCCGGGCCGAGAGCCAGCGGGCCGAGGCGCAGGCCGCGAAGGACGCCGCCGCGGCCGCGTTCTACGAGCTCGACACCGCCCAGCGCGACCTGCGCATCTCCATAGAGACGATCACCGCCGTCGACGACTCGCCCGCCGCCCGCCGCGCGGTCGCCGGCTTCGAGGCGCTGGGCCGGCGCATCGACGAGGTCAGCCACACGTACATCCAGGCGGTCGACGCGCACGACCTGGACCGCGACGACCTGGAGACCTCCGCCGCCGCACGGGCGCGTACGGACCTGAACAAGGCCAAGGACGAGCTGGAACGGGTCAAGCAGGAGCTGGACCGCTTCACCGACGGGCTCGGGCCGCTGCTGGGCAAGGCCGAGACGCAGCTCGCCCGTCTGGCCCCGGCCGTCGAGCGCGCCCGCCAGGCCCTGCTCGCCGCCACGAACGCCCTCGACGCCACCCGCGCGGCGGGCCTGCGCGCCGACGACCTGGCCGCCCGTCTCGCCGCCCTCGGCCCGGAGCTGACCAAGCTCAACCAGGGCGCCGGGCAGCACGGCGTGCCGGAGACGCTGGAGCGCGCCGAGCGGGTCGCGCGGGATGCCGAGGGGGTGCGGGCGGAGGCCGAGCGGCTGCCCGAGCGGGCCGCCGAGATCGACCGCCGGCTCGTCTCCCTGCGGACCCGCGCCCAGGCCCTGACCACCCGCTCCGATCAGGTCGAGCCGGTGCTGAGCGAGCTGCGGCGGCGGTTCACGGCCGCGTGCTGGCAGGACCTGCAGCACGTGCCGGAGCAGGCCGCCGAGAGCGTACGGCAGGCCGAGCGGAGACTGGCGGAGGCCCGGGCGGCGCGCGAGGAGCAGCGCTGGCCGGACGCGACCGCCCTGCTGTCCACCGTACGGGCGCTGCTGAACACCACCGACGAGGCCGTGTCGGCGGCCGGCGACCGGCTGCGGCGGCTGAACGAGGTGTCCAAGGACCCGCAGCGGGAGATCGAGCGCACGCGCTTCGCGATCCGCGACGCCCAGCGGCTGGCGATGACCGGCCGCACCACCCCCGACCCGCGCCACGCCCGTCCCCTCGACGACTCGGTGGCGCGCCTGGAGCGCGCGGTCGCGGGCCTGGAGGGCCGCCACCCCGACTACTGGCACTTCCTCACCGAGACGGAGGCCGTGCGGCGGACGGTGGCCGACGTGGTCGCCCGCATCCGCGAGGAGCGCGGCGGCGGCACCGGGGCGTGAGCCGCGGGCCCGGCACCGGGGTGCAGGGGCGGGCCCGGCGCCGGAGCGCGAGGCCGCGGGCCCGGCACCGGGCTGGGGGCTGCTGTGGGCCCGTCACGGTCCGCCGGTTCTCCGCGCGCACCCGGGCCGACCGGGCCGCGGCCGTTAACCTGTGCCCATGCCTCGTTACGAGTACCGCTGCCGGACCTGCGGCGACACCTTCGAGAAGAGCCGTCCGATGGCCGAGTCCTCGGCTCCGGCAAGCTGCCCCGCCGGGCACGACGACACCGTGAAACTGCTGTCGACGGTCGCGGTCGCCGGTACCGCGTCCGCCCCCTCCCCCGCGCCCCGGGCCGGCGGCGGTGACGGGGGCTGCTGCGGCGGCGGCTGCTGCGGCTGAGCCGCCTCCCCCGTTCCGTCCGGTCCCCGGGCGGAACGGCGGCCGGGCGCGCCGGGCACGCTCACCGCGCGTGGCTCAGCCCGAGCAGGCCGCCAGGAACTCCCGCAGCACCCGCTCGCCCGCGAGGACGCCGCGCTCGGGCAGCGCGGTGACGTTCGCGGACGTCCAGCCGGCGTCCGCGAGTTCGCCGTGGCCCGGGCGCCAGGCGCGGTCGGCCGCGAGCAGCAGGTCCGCGTCCAGGAGCGAGTCGCCGGCCGCGAGGGTGAGGTCGGCGCCGGTGCGGCGGGCGACCTCGCGCATCGCGGCGCTCTTGGTGAGCGGCCGCGGCACGGCGTAGACCTTGCGGCCCTGGAGCGAGACGGTCCAGCCCCGCTCCTCCGCCCACCCGGCCAGCTCCTTCACCCAGTCCTCGGGCAGCAGCTCGCGGTCGACGACGGCGTACGCGAAGAGGTCCTCGGCGACGCGGTGCTTGAGCGCCCACGCCGGGTCGGACGTGGCGGTCATGTGGTCGCGCACCTCCGCCAGCGAGGCGCACTCCTCGGCCAGCCGACCCGTGACCCGCGCGTGCCAGGCGGGGTCGGAGACGCCGTCGACGAGCAGGTGGCCGCCGTTGGCGCAGATCGCGTACGGCGCCGGGGCGCCCGGGAGCCGGACGCGGTGATACTGCTCGCGGGTGCGGGTGGTGGTCGGGACGAAGACCGCGCGCCCGGTGAGCTCGCGGAGCAGCCCGGCCGCCGTCTCCGTGACGTACGACAGCGGCCTGCTCCGGTACGTCTCCACGCCGAGCAGGCGGGGGGCCTCGGCGTCGGGCATGGTCAGGCCGAGGGCCGCGGCCGAGTAGATGAGCGTGCGGTCGAGGTCGCTGGCGACCAGGACGGTCGCGGGGCGGGCCGCCCCCGAGGGCGCGGGGGCCGCGGCGGCCGCCACGACCGGAGCGGCCGCCGGGACGGCCCCGGAGCCGGGCGCCGCCGCAGCAGCCCCCGCGGTCGCCCCGGAACCGGTCACCGCCGCAGCAGCCCCGGAGCCGGACCCCACCGGGCCGGTCCCGGAACCGGACGTCACCGAAGCAGCCCCCGCAGCGCTCCCGGGACCGGTCACCGCCGCAGCAGTACCCCTGGTCGTCCCGGAACCGGGCGTCGTGTCCGTCATCGGGCCGTCACCGTCCGGCCGTCCGCGCCGGTGGCGCCGCGCGTGTAGCGGGGGTGGATCAGCCCGACGCAGCTGTACGGCAGCTCGGCGACCTCCTCGACGGGCACGCCCCGCTGCTCGGCGAGCAGGCGCACGTGGTCGAGGTCGGCGCCCGCGCCGGCCCGCGCGAGGATCTTCCACGGGACGCGGCGCAGCAGGACGCGGGTCGTCTCGCCGACGCCGGGCTTGACGAGGTTCACGTCGTGGATGCCGTACTCCTCGCTGATCCGCTCGACCGCCGCCCAGCCCTCCCAGGTGGGCGTGCGGTCGGTCGCCAGCACCTTTGCGACCTGGGCGTCGACCGCCTCGTACACCTCCTCGAAGTGCGCGGAGACCGCGTCGAGGAAGGCGCCGGAGACGTCGGAGCCGGCCAGTTCCCGGTAGAACTTCGCGCCGTGGAAGTCGTGCTCCCCCACCAGGTCGGCGCGGAGCACGGTGCGCGAGACGAGCCCGGAGACCGTGGAGTTGAGGCAGGCGGAGGGGATGAGGAAGTCCTCGCGGGTGCCGTACGTGCGTACGCACGAGCCCGGGTCGGCGAGCACGGCGATCTCCGGGTCGAAGCCGGTGACGCCGTCGGACTTCTCGAACTCCCTTATCGCGTCGGCCAGTTCGCGGGTGATGGCGCCCTTGCCGGTCCAGCCGTCGACGAAGACGACGTCGGCGGGGTCGTGGTGGGCGGCCAGCCAGCGCAGCGCGTTGGCGTCGATGCCGCGGCCGCGCACGATGGAGACGGCGTAGTGCGGCAGGTCGAGACCGTGCCGGTGCAGCGCCCAGCGGCGCATCAGCACGCCGACCGGGGTGCCGGCCCGGGCGAGGGAGACCAGGACGGGCCGCCGTCCGGACGTGTCCCCTCCTCCTCCTCCGGAGCCCGTACGGGCTCCGGAGCCGGACCGCTCGGCCAGCACCGTCTCCGTGACGGTGCCGACGGCCCGCGCGATGCGGGCGGCGGAGGCGCGCAGCGCCGCGTGGAACAGCTCCTGGTAGCGCTCGCTCGGCTGGTACTCCACCGGCAGCGACTCGGCGTAGTGCGCGCCGCCGCTCTGGACGGCCTCCTCGCGCTCCTCGGTCGGGGCCTCCAGCCGGACGTGCGACAGGTCCTGCAGCAGCCAGCCGACCTCGTCCGGGGCGTAGGAGGAGAAGGCGGGACCGCGCAGGGGGTCGGGCAGCATGGCGGGCCTTTCGGGGGTCTGCGGGGCGGCGTACGGGACCGCGGTGCACCGCGGCCGGGGGGATGGGAGGGCCGGGAGCGCGGGGCGGGCGTACGGCGGGACGTACGACGGGACCACCGCGAGCAGGACGCTTCCGGTGTGCGCGGCGAGGCGGTCCACCAGGCCGCCGGGGGCGTGCAGGGCGGGGGTGTCGGCCACGGAGTCGACGACGGCGACGACGGCGTCGAAGCCGGCGCCCGCGACGTTGTAGGCGTACCGCTCGCCGGGGCCGTCGTCCGGGTCGTCGTGGGCCGGGAAGACGAGGCGGGTGCGGATGGCGTAGCCGGGGTCGTCGACGGCCAGGACGGGCGACCGGGTGGTGGTCGAGTAGCGCACCTCGGCGCGCGTGCCGGCACGCGCGCCGACGCCGGTCCGCCCCTCCTCCGCCCGTCCCTCCGCTGTCAGCCCCTCGTCCGCCGCCGGTCCCCCGTCCGCCGTCCGCTCCTCGTCCGTCCCCGGCGCGGCCAGCCGCTCCTCCAGGGCCACGGCGAGCCGCAGCGGCGCGTACATCAGCTCCTCGAAGCCGAGGACGAGGACGCGCCGGGCGCCGTCGGGCAGCGCCGCCGCGATCCGGTCCGCGAGGGCGGGCAGGGCGTCCTCCAGCCGGGCCCGGTGCGCGGGCGTGAACCCGTGCCGGCCGCCGTCGGGCAGGTCCTCGGGCCAGTCGAGCGGCACCCGGACGACCGGCGCGGCGGCCGCGGAGGGCACGGCGCCAGCCCCGGCACCGGCGCCGGTCCCGGCACCGGCCGGCGCCGTTCGCGCATCCGACGCCGCACGCCCGTCCGGCGCCGCGTGCCCGTCCGCCGTCCGCGCGCCGTCGGCCTCCGCCTCGTGCCGTGCCACCAGCGCCTGCCCCTTGGCCAGCACGTCCTCGGGCAGCCGGACCGTGCCGCCGGCGGCGGCCACCAGGTCCACGCGGGCGCCGATCCCGCGGGCGAACTCCTCCAGGCGCCCGGCGTCCGCCGCCGAGCGCATGTCGACCAGGGCCACGACCACGTAGCGGCGGCGGGGGTGGCGGGCGTGCAGGTCGCGGATGGTGTTGAGGACCGTGTTGCCGGTGGAGAACTCGTCGTCGACCAGGACCAGGGCCCCGTCCCCGGCGAGCAGCGCCGGGTCCTCGGGCAGCAGCAGGTGCGAGGTCGCGTGCGAATGGGACTCCTCGAAGCCGCCGGCCCGGGCGACGCCGGGGACCGGGCGCCGGGTCGAGTGCAGGTACGGCGCCAGGGCCAGCCCGTCGGCAACCGCGTGGCCGAGCCCGGTGGCGGTCTCGGCGTAGCCGAGCACGACGGCGCGCCGGGCCTCCTCGTCGCCGAGCAGCGCGCGGACGCGCCTGCCCAGGTCGACGCCGTGCCCGTACACCACGGCCGGGGACTGCGGCACGTGCTTGCCCAGCACGTTCGACACGAGCAGGTGGGCGCGCTTGGGGTTGCGCCGCAGCGCGAGTCCCAGCAGGTCGCGCAGCCGGTCGTCGCCGTCGAGGGCGACGCCCAGCCGCTCGGCGACCCAGGTGCCGGACCACACCTCGGAGTTCACAGACGTGTTCATGCCTTCCTTGCGTTCGGCGCCCGGCGCCCGCGGCGCCCGTGCGGCGCTCGCGTTCCGCGCCCGGCCCTCGTGGTCGGGGCCCGCGGCCCCCGGTCCTTGCCCGCCGGGATTCGTCCCGGGTCCTTGCCGGCCGGGGATCGTCCCAGGTCCTCGGTCCCCGGTTCTCCGCGCCCGGCTCCCGGCTCCCGGGTTCCGGCTCCCGGGCTCCGGTGTGCACGCGCTCAGCCCGGCAGCCCCGCCGCGAGCAGGTCCACGAAGCCGACCTCCTCGCGCGCGACGCCGAAGACCTCGGCGCGCAGGAGGGTGCGCTCGGCCCAGGCCCGGTGCGGCTTCACCTCGTTCATCTTGTTCGTGTACGCGGAGCGCAGCACGCCGCCGCCGTCGCGCTCGGGCCGCAGGATGTCCTGCGCGTCGCTGAACTCCTCCTGGCTCACCACGGACAGCGCGTGCACGGGCGCCACGTGGGAGGGGTGGATGCAGGTCTTGCCGAGCAGGCCGTTGGCGCGGTCGAGGGAGATCTCGCGCAGCAGGCCGTCCATGTCGTGCTCGATGAGGGCGGTGCGCAGCTCCTCGGCCTCGCCGGTGAAGGGGCTGCGGCGCAGCTGCGGCTTGAACATCCGCTCCTGGAGCCGGAAGTACTCCCACACGGGCCCGGTCACGGTGAAGCCGGTGCCGTCCGCCCGCCCCAGCACGTTGACCACGTCGGCGATCACGGAGGCGACGATCTGGACGTCGTAGGCGGTCATGTCGGGCGCCCGGCGCAGTCCGTAGGCGGAGCAGAAGTCGGTGACGCCGAGGCGGAGGGCGAGCACGCGGTCGCGGTACTTGTCGACGGCGCGGTAGATGCCCGCGAGGGCGTCCCGGCGGGTCTCCAGGTGCAGCAGGTCGGGGGATTCCAGGACGGGCATCGCGAACAGCCGCCGGCCGCCCGCGGCCTCGGCCGCGGCGAGCGCCTCCAGGAACGGCACGCCCCGTTCCTCGGTGAACTTCGGCAGTACGAATCCGGACAGCAGCCGCACCGTGGGGCCGAAGCGGCGCACCAGGTCGGGTATCTGCTCGGGGGCGCGCACCCGGACGAACAGCAGCGGCAGCTCCGAGCCGGGGCGCTGCGCGAGGCGCTCGAACTGCCGGACCAGGTTCTCCTCGGCGGCGGGCACGTCCGCGTCGTCGATGGAGTCCTCCAGGCACAGGACCATGGAGACGACTCCGCGGCCGGCCTGCTTCACGATGTCGTCGGCCAGCCGCGGCCGGGTCGCCGGGCTGTAGAGCGTGGCCCCGAGGGCCGCGGAGAGCACGCGGGCCGGGGAGTCCGCGGTGAAGACGCACGGTTCCCGGTGGAAGAGGCGCTGCCGCACCTCAGGGGCGATGTGCCCGAAATGACGCATAAGACTCCCCTGTGGCGACTGGACGGCCCGACGGCATGTGGCCGGTAATAGTACGTAGGGATCCGTGTCGCGGGTTCCCGCGGGGCATGAATTTCAGGTAACCCGGCCGTGCGGGACGTCCCTGGTCCCGGTGGGGCGCGCGGTCGCCCCCACGTTGTCGTGACCAGGACCGAGGGGGCAGGATGACCGCATGACGCACGCGATGCTGAAGGGGTCGAACGTCCCGCTGGACGCCACGGCGGTGCGCGCCGTGCTGCGCTGGTCGCCGGGGCAGGACGTGCCCGATGTCGATGCCTCGGCCCTGCTCCTCGGCCCCGACGGCCGTGTGCGCTCCGACGAGGACTTCGTCTTCTACAACCAGCCCCGGCACCCCTCGGGCACGGTCTGGCGGCTCGGCAAGAAACGCGTCACCGAGGGCCTGACGGACACCATTCAGGCGGATCTGGCGGGCGCGGACAACGGGGTCGCCCGGATTCTGCTTGTCGCTTCGGCCGACGGCGTCGCCTTCGACCGGGTGCGCGGGCTGCGGATCGCCCTGTACGACGCCGCGGCCCCCGAGGACGAGCCGCTGGCGTTCTTCGACGTCAAGCCGGAGACCGGCGCGGAGACGGCGCTGATCTGCGGCGAGCTGTACCGGCGCGGCGAGAGCTGGAAGTTCCGGGCGCTGGGCGAGGGCTACTCCAACGGCCTGGAGGGCCTGGCGGGCGACTTCGGGATCACGGTCGACGAGTCGGAGGAGCCCGGCTCCGAGGCCCCGACCACGGTGACCCCCGTACCGCCCGAGGCCTCGGCGCCGCTGCCGCCCGAGCAGCCCCCGTCGGTGCCGTCGCAGCCGGTGCCGTCGCAGCCCGACGGCCCGGCGTACGGCTATCCGCCCGAGCCGCCGCACCGGCCCGCGTACGGCTACCCCCAGCCGTCGTCGCAGCCCGCCTACGGCTATCCGCAGCCGCAGGGGGCGACGGCACCCGTGCAGCCGGCGGCGGCCGCGGGGCAGCCCGCGTACGGCTATCCGCAGCCGGTGGGCGCGCTGCCGGACCCGGACTTCAGACTTCCGCCGCAGGGTCCGCAGTTCATAGGCCGCTGAGTCCGCTCACGCACGGGCGGGACGGGCCGGGGCCGGCGCGTCCCGCCCGGCGGCGGTGCGCTCAGCGCTCCACCTTGGACTTGTAGCCGCGGCCCCACTGCAGTCCCCAGCCGTAGAGCCGGTCGAGCTCGGCCTGGAAGCCGTACACGAAGCGCGCCTCGCGCCGCACGATCAGCTCGCCCTTGTTGTTCTCGATCAGCACGACCGCGCAGGAGCGGGCCTGGGGGTGGCGCTCGTCGAGGCCGATCTCGATGCGCGGGCCGTTGCTGGGGTACAGCGTCACGATGGCGTGCGTACGGTCGAAGGCCGGTGTCTGGTCGTAGATGTAGACGAAGACGAGCAGCCGTTTGATGGCGTCGCGGTGGTCGAGGTTGACGTAGACCGTCTCGCCGGTTCCCGAGCCGAACCGGTCGTCGCCGCTGAGCTTGACGTACGGCGGGCCGTTGAGCTCGCCGAAGAAGCCGCCGAGCGGCTGGACCACGCCCTTGGCGCCGTCCTGCAGCTCGTACAGGACGCCGAGGTCCAGGTCGACGTTGACCATGCTCTGGGTGTGCGCCTGCACCACGTCGGGCTTGAGGGCCTGCAGGGGGTGGCGCAGCAGACTGGGACGGGGCGGTCCGCCGAAGTCGGAGGTGCGCATGCGCCAGGACAGGTTGATGCGCAGGTGGCCGGTCGCCGCGCCCTGCTTGGTCAGCGACACCGTCCGGTTGCGCTTGGTCAGCTCGATGGAGTTGGTCGCCGCGCTGCCCGCCTCGTACTGCGCCGAGCGCCCGCGGAACAGACCGTCCCAGAAGCCCATACTCCGCCCCCACACCCCTTGCTCCGTCCGTCCGTGCGTCGGGGCGGCCGCGAGGAAGTCCTCGTGGCCGCCCCGATCAGAGCGTTCCTCGCCGGAGCCCGATTCATACCACCGGAGGCGGTGGCCGGTGAACCGGGTCCCTCGCGCGGGGGCGCGGACTTCAGACGCCCGAGGAGACCTCCGCCTTGCCGGAGCCCTCGGTGCTGCCCTCGGCCTCCGCCAGCCGCTTGTTGCGGCGGACCGAGGACCAGAAGGAGGCGGCGATCAGGACGACGCCGACGAGGCCGGTGATGACCTCGTTGATCTCGTACTGGATGGTGACCAGCAGGATCACGGCGAGGGCGCCGATGGCGTAGTGGGCGCCGTGCTCCAGGTAGACGTAGTCGTCCAGGGTGCCCTGGCGGACCAGGTAGACGGTCAGGGAGCGGACGTACATGGCGCCGATGCCCAGGCCGAGCGCCATCAGGACGATGTCGTTGGTGATGGCGAAGGCGCCGATCACACCGTCGAAGGAGAAGGACGCGTCCAGGACCTCCAGGTAGAGGAACATGAAGAACGCGGCCTTGCCCGCCAGCAGCACCGCGGACTGCTGCTTGCCGCTGCGCTTGGCCTGCTCCTCGGCCTCGTGCTCGCGCTCCTCCTCTTCCTCCAGCTTGTCCTCGAAGTAACTGGACAGGCCACCGACCGCGAGATAGGTGATCAGTCCGGCGATGCCGGCCAGCAGGACCGTTTCCGCCTTGTCGACGTGCGTGCCGCCGTGCTGGTGGGCGTGGGCGGCGAAGGTCATGGAGGAGATCAGCAGGACGATCAGGGCGATGCAGACCGACAGCATGTCGACCTTGCCGAGCTTGGCCAGCGGCCGCTCCAGCCAGGCCAGCCACTTGATGTCGCGGTCCTCGAAGATGAAGTCGAGGAAGATCATCAGCAGGAACATGCCGCCGAACGCCGCGATCGCCGGGTGGGCGTCGGTCACGTACTGCTGGTACTGGTCCTTGTCGGTCAGCGCGAGGTCGACCGCGTCGATCGGGTTGAGCTGGGCGCTGATGGCGACGATGACGACGGGGAAGACCAGTCGCATGCCGAAGACGGCGATCAGCACGCCGACCGTGAGGAAGATCTTCTGCCAGAAGGCGTTCATCTTCTTCAGGATTCCGGCGTTGACCACCGCGTTGTCGAAGGACAGCGAGATCTCGAGGATGGACAGGATCGCCACGACGCCGAAGCCGGTCCACCCCCCGTAGAACACCGCCGCGACGAGGCCGATCGCCGTGACGGCGAACGACCAGCCGAAGGTTTTCAGAAGCACTGGCTACCCAATCGTGTGTTGGGGGCCCCTTCCGGACGTCGTCCGGGAGGGGGTTCCCCCGCGCCGTAAGCGGCTTTACCCAACATTGACCAGAAGTCTAGAGCGCCCGCCGCCCGGAGCACGGGGGCGGGCCCGTGCGCCGGGAGAGGACGGGCGCGGAAGGGGATCCGCCGGCGCCTCCTCCGGCCGGCGTCAGGAGACGTTCACACCGAAGTCGAGTGCGATGCCCCGCAGACCTGATGCGTACCCCTGGCCGACCGCCCTGAACTTCCATTCACCCCCGTACCGGTAGAGCTCGCCGAAGATCATGGCCGTCTCCGTGGAGGCGTCCTCGGAGAGGTCGTAGCGGGCGAGCTCCTGGCCGTCGGCCTGGTTGACCACGCGGATGAAGGCGTTGCTGACCTGGCCGAAGGTCTGCCCGCGGTTGTCCGCGTCGTGGATGGAGACCGGAAAAATGATCTTGTCGCACCGCTCCGGCACCTTGGAGAGGTCGACGAGGAGCGACTCGTCGTCGCCGTCGCCCTCACCGGTGAGGTTGTCACCGGTGTGCTCCACCGAGCCGTCCGGGCTCTTGAGCTGGTTGTAGAAGACGAACCACTCGTCGCCCAGCACCCGGCCGCCGGCGCACAGCAGGGCGCTGGCGTCGAGGTCGAAGGGGGCTCCGGTGGTGGAGCGCGCGTCCCAGCCGAGCCCGACCATCACCTGGGTGAGGTTCGGCGCGGCCTTGGAGAGGGAGACGTTGCCTCCCTTGGCGAGCGTGACGCCCATGTTCCTGGTCCTCCCCGTTCAGACATGCGGTTGGACGGCGCGTCCGGCGCCGGCGGTCCAGCGCGTCCGGCGCCGCACTCGTGTCGTGTGCGGCGCCGGACGGGAAGCGTGGTGCTCTCGGGCTCAGACGTTCACACCGAAGTCCTGCGCGATGCCGCGCAGACCCGAGGCGTAGCCCTGGCCGATGGCGCGGAACTTCCACTCCGCGCCGTGGCGGTACAGCTCGCCGAAGACCATGGCGGTCTCCGTGGAGGCGTCCTCGGAGAGGTCGTACCGCGCGATCTCCTGGCCGCCGGCCTGGTTCACGACGCGGATGAACGCGTTGCGCACCTGGCCGAAGGACTGCTGGCGGGTCTCGGCGTCGTAGATCGAGACCGGGAACACGATCTTCTCCACGTCGGCCGGGACCGCCGCGAGGTTGACCTTGATCTGCTCGTCGTCGCCCTCGCCCTCACCGGTGAGGTTGTCACCGGTGTGCTCGACCGAGCCGTCGGGGCTCTTGAGGTTGTTGAAGAACACGAAGTTCTGGTCGTTGGCGACCTTGCCCTCCGCGTTCGTCAGCAGGGCGCTGGCGTCGAGGTCGAAGTCGGTGCCGGTGGTGGTGCGCACGTCCCACCCCAGGCCGACGATGACCGCGGTGAGGCCCGGGGCCTCCTTGGTCAGCGATACGTTGCCGCCCTTGCTGAGGCTGACTCCCACGAGTCCTCCCTTTGGTGTTCAGGGGCGGGGAGCCCCGTCGTGCGTTGGTGTCGGATCAACGACTCGATCCTAGTGACGGGTTCCCCGCCTCCGCAGTCCCCGCACACGGGAATCAGAGGGTGTCGAGCGCCTTGACGTAGTCGTTGAGGTCGCGCGCGTCGGGCAGGCCGTTGACGACGGTCCAGCGGACGACGCCCTCCTTGTCGATGATGAAGGTGCCGCGCACCGCGCAGCCCTTGTCCTCGTCGAACACGCCGTAGGCGCGGGAGGCGGCGCCGTGCGGCCAGAAGTCGGAGAGCAGCGGGTACTCCAGGCCCTCCTGCTCGGCGAAGACGCGCAGGGTGTGGATGGAGTCGTTGGAGACGGCCAGCAGCTGGACGTCGTCGTTGACGAACTTCGGCAGCTCGTCGCGCAGGGCGCACAGCTCACCGGTGCACACGCCGGTGAAGGCGAACGGGTAGAAGAGCAGCACCACGTTCTTCTCGCCGCGGAAGTCCGAGAGCCGCACGGTGGCGCCGTGGTTGTCCTTGAGTTCGAAGTCCGGAGCCTGCGTGCCGACCTCGATCGCCATGGTCCTGCTTCCCTTCCTGGGGCTGTTCGGGTGATCTCCACCCTACGCAGCGACCGCGGGGCCGCTGCGCGGCAGCCCCCGCCGGCCTGGGCCGGGCGGGGGCTGCTGGGGTGGGCGTCGGCCTGCGGGGCCGTGTCGCGCGCCGCCGGGGCCCGCGGCGCGGGCCGTGCGGGGCCGTGGGGCTCAGCGCTTGGACTTGGCCGCCTTCGGTGTGGCGAGCCGGCTGCCGCTCCAGTCCTTGCCCACGCTGACGGACTTGGTCTGGGACAGGCCGGCGGTGGACACGGCCTCGGCGATGTCGCTGGCCTCCACGTAGCCGTCCCGGCCGGTCTTCGGCGTCAGCAGCAGGATGGTGCCACCCTCTTCGATGTACGTGGTGGCATCCACCAGCGCATCCGTCAGGTCGCCGTCGTCGTCGCGGAACCACAGCACCACGGCATCGGCGACGTCGTCGTAGTCCTCGTCCACGAGGTCGCTGCCGATGACTTCCTCGATGGACTCGCGGAGCTCCTGGTCGACGTCGTCGTCGAAGCCGATCTCCTGGACCACCTGCTCGGGCTGGAATCCCAGCCTCGCGGCCAGGCTCGTCCGCTCCTCCGCGTGGTCCGCGGTCGCGCTCACGGGTTGCCTCCTGATCATGTTTCGGTATGAGGTCTCCCCCGGCTCGTCGGGAGCTGGGGGACGTCTTCAGCCACGCGCGTGCGCGAAGCATTGGCCGTAGTCCACACGGGCGCGACGGATCGCGCAAGTACCCGGCCGCCGAGACCGCCGAAACGGTGACGTTCCCGGCCGTGTCGCCGCAACTCCTGCCACGGAAACACATCCCAGCGTGACGCACGCCACAGCTTTGTGCCCGCTTTGCGGAATTCGGAACCCTCTGCCCGTACGAGGGGCGAACGGCTTTGCGGAACACGTCACGGACTGGGGCGTATCGTTGCGATTTGAACGGGGCACCCGTGAAAGGAGTGAGGGGAACGAGTCGGTTACCCCTTGGTAGAGATGACGTTTCCGGCCCCGCGGTGGACGATGGGGACCGGCGCGCACCGGTGGAAACAAGCCGCCGGGGAGCCCCCGAGCCAGTCCTGACGGAGCCCTGGCGGCATCCCGAGAACCAGCGCAGGAAAGTCCCCGTACAGCCCCTCCGAGAGCGAAGGAACAGCGTGGCTTCCGGATCCGATCGCAACCCGATCATCATTGGCGGTCTGCCCAGTCAGGTCCCGGACTTCGATCCCGAAGAGACCCAGGAGTGGCTCGACTCGCTCGACGCCGCCGTCGACCAGCGCGGCCGGGAGCGGGCCCGCTACCTGATGCTGCGTCTGATCGAGCGGGCCCGCGAGAAGCGCGTGGCCGTGCCCGAGATGCGCAGCACGGACTACGTCAACACCATCGCCACCAAGGACGAGCCGTTCTTCCCCGGCAACGAGGAGATCGAGCGGAAGATCCTCAACGCCACCCGCTGGAACGCGGCCGTGATGGTCTCCCGGGCCCAGCGCCCGGGCATCGGCGTCGGCGGCCACATCGCCACCTTCGCCTCCTCCGCCTCCCTGTACGACGTGGGCTTCAACCACTTCTTCCGGGGCAAGGACGAGGGCGACGGCGGCGACCAGGTCTTCTTCCAGGGCCACGCCTCGCCGGGCATCTACGCCCGCGCCTACCTGCTCGACCGGCTCTCCGAGGACCAGCTCGACGGGTTCCGGCAGGAGCACTCCAAGGCCCCCAACGGCCTGTCGTCGTACCCGCACCCGCGCTCGATGCCGGACTTCTGGGAGTTCCCTACCGTCTCCATGGGCCTCGGCCCGCTGGGCGCGATCTTCCAGGCGCGCATGAACCGGTACATGGAGGCGCGCGGCATCGCGGACACCTCCAGGTCCCACGTCTGGGCGTTCCTCGGCGACGGCGAGATGGACGAGCCGGAGTCGCTCGGCCAGCTGTCCATCGCCGCCCGCGAGGGCCTGGACAACCTCACCTTCGTCGTCAACTGCAACCTCCAGCGGCTCGACGGGCCGGTGCGCGGCAACGGCAAGATCATCCAGGAGCTGGAGTCGGTCTTCCGCGGCGCCGGCTGGAACGTGATCAAGCTGGTCTGGGACCGCACCTGGGACCCGCTGCTGGCCCAGGACCGCGACGGCGTGCTGGTCAACCGGTTGAACACGACACCGGACGGCCAGTTCCAGACGTACGCCACGGAGACCGGCGCGTACATCCGCGAGCACTTCTTCGGCGACGACCACCGGCTGCGCAAGATGGTCGAGAACATGACCGACGACCAGATCCTGCACCTGGGGCGCGGCGGCCACGACCACAAGAAGATCTTCGCGGCGTTCTCGGCGGCCAAGGCGCACAAGGGCCAGCCGACGGTGATCCTGGCGCAGACGGTCAAGGGCTGGACGCTCGGCCCGAACTTCGAGGGCCGCAACGCCACGCACCAGATGAAGAAGCTGACGGTCGACGACCTCAAGCGCTTCCGCGACCGCCTCCACCTGCCGATCCCCGACAAGGAGCTGGAGTCCGGCGCGCCGCCGTACTACCACCCGGGCCGGGACTCGGAGGAGATCCAGTACATGCACGACCGCCGCAAGGGCCTGGGCGGGTACGTCCCGACCCGCGTCGTGCGGTCGAAGCCGCTGGAGCTGCCCGGCGACAAGACGTACGCGAGTGTGAAGAAGGGCTCGGGCCAGCAGTCCATCGCGACGACCATGGCCTTCGTGCGTCTCCTGAAGGACCTCATGCGGGACAAGGAGATCGGCAAGCGGTTCGTGCTGATCGCGCCGGACGAGTACCGCACGTTCGGCATGGACTCGTTCTTCCCGAGCGCGAAGATCTACAACCCGCTCGGCCAGCAGTACGAGGCGGTCGACCGCGAGCTGCTGCTCGCCTACAAGGAGTCGCCGACCGGGCAGATGCTGCACGACGGCATCTCGGAGGCGGGCTGCACGGCCTCGCTGATCGCGGCGGGCTCGGCGTACGCCACGCACGGCGAGCCGCTGATCCCGGTGTACGTCTTCTACTCGATGTTCGGCTTCCAGCGCACCGGTGACCAGTTCTGGCAGATGGCGGACCAGCTCGCGCGCGGTTTCGTCCTCGGCGCGACCGCGGGCCGCACGACCCTGACGGGCGAGGGGCTCCAGCACGCGGACGGGCACTCGCAGCTGCTCGCCTCGACGAACCCGGCCGCGGTCGCCTACGACCCGGCGTACGGCTTCGAGATCGCGCACATCGTGCAGGACGGCCTGCGCCGGATGTACGGCTCCTCGCAGGAACACCCGCACGGCGAGGACGTCTTCTACTACCTCACGGTCTACAACGAGCCGATCCAGCACCCGGCCGAGCCGGAGGACGTGGACGTCGAGGGCATCCTCAAGGGCGTCCACCGACTGGCCCCGGGCACGGCCGGCTCGGTCCCCGCCCAGATCATGGCGTCCGGCGTGGCCGTGCCGTGGGCCCTCGAGGCGCAGCGGATCCTGGCCGAGGAGTGGGACGTGAAGGCGGACGTCTGGTCGGCGACCTCCTGGAACGAGCTGCGCCGCGACGCCGTCGAGACGGAGCGGTACAACCTCCTGCACCCGGAGGAGGAGCAGCGCGTCCCGTACGTGACGCGCAAGCTCTCCGGCTCCGAGGGGCCGTTCGTGGCCGTCTCGGACTGGATGCGCTCGGTGCCGGACCAGATCGCGCGCTGGGTGCCCGGCACCTACCAGTCGCTGGGCGCGGACGGCTTCGGCTTCGCGGACACGCGGGGCGCGGCCCGCCGCCACTTCCACATCGACGCCCAGTCGATCGTGGTCGCGGTCCTCACGGAGCTGGCCCGCGAGGGCAAGGTCGACCGCTCGGCGCCGAAGCAGGCCATCGACCGCTACCGGCTGCTCGACGTCACCGCGGCGGATCCGGGCGCGGCGGGCGGCGACGCGTAGCCCCGCGGGAGCGCGTCGGCGGAGCCGTCCGAGGGGCGGCGGGGCTGCGGCCCCGCCGCCCCTCGGCGTTCGCGGGGGCCGCGGGGCGGGCGGACGGCGCGCGGCCGATCGCCGGCCGGCGTCCGCCGGCGCGGCGGGCGCCCCGCCGTGGCAGACGGCCGCGCGGTGGCGGTCCGGCCGCGCCGCGGACGCGCGGGGCGGCCGGACCGCCGCCCGGCGCCCGTCGGCCGCCGGAGGCGGAGTCGCGCCTGTACGGCGCCCGGCCCGCCGGGGAACCGGCTGTCCCGTGCCGCTCCCCTGACGGACCCAGGAAGAGCCGGGGACCGGTCATTCCCGTGCCGCTCACCCAGGGGCCCCGGAAAAGCCGGGGCCGACCGTCCCCGTGCCGTTCCCCCCAACGGCCCCGGAAAAGCCGGGGACCGGCCATTCCCGTGCTCCTCCTCCACAGGGACCCACGGAAAAAACCGGGGACCGGCCGTCCCCGTGCCGCTGTCCGCGCAGGTCCCCACGGAAAAAGGGCCCCCGGCGGTGCCGTGGGCCCTTTCCGTCCGGCGGCCCACCTCCCCAGGTGTTCCTGTGCCGGGCGGCTCTCTCCGCTCCCCGGGGGTCAGAACACCCCGTACCCGGGGGAGGCGGTTCCGGCGAGCGCGACGATCGCCAGAACGGTGTCGATGGCGCCCAGTACCAGCGCGACGAGTGCCGGCAGCGGACGGGCACCGTTCCAGCTGCGCCCCATGGCGAGCCAGCCGCAGACGACCGCCACCGGGCCGAGCACGATGCCCAGCACGAAGAATCCGGCGACCGCGCAGATGACTCCGATGATTCCCAGCGTCGCGCGATCCGGCCCGCTCCGCGACCCCGTCCGGCCGCGTGAGCGAGGGTGCCTGCGCGATGTGTGGCCGAAGCCCGCCATCATCAACTCCCTGGACCTCAGAGCCGGCCGAACTCCGGCCGGTTCGGGCTCTGTCGACCCGGTTACCCCGGCCCGCGCCCGGTAGACCTGCCGTCTCCGCCGAAGCCCGCGGCATGGTCACCGACTTCCCTCCGTCCGGTCCCGTCCGGCCCGCCCGACTCCCGTACCAGTGCGGCCGGTCGGACCCCGAGCAGCGCGAAGGCCCGCTCCCGCGCGGTGCGGGAGCGGGCCTCGGCCGGGGCGAAGTCCCGGGCGGGAGGGGCTAGATGTGCGCTCCGCCCATCGCCGCCTCCGGGTTCGCGCCCCGCTTGGTGAGGAGGGCGACGAGGACGGCCACGACCGCGACGACCGCGGCGACGAGGCAGGCCAGCCCCATGCCGGAGATGAACGTGTCGTGCGCGACTCCGGTGATCTTCGCGGCGATCGCCTCGGGCGTGCCCGGCGCGACCGGCGGGACGCCGACCTGGACCGCCTCCTTCGCGGCCGCCTGCTGCTCGGGGGTGAGCGGCGGGAGCCCCGCGTCCGCCCAGTTGCCCGCGAGGTCGTTGTCGACCTTGGAGGCCATCACGGCGCCGAGGACGGCCGTGCCGAGGCTGCCGCCGATCTGCATGGCCGCCTGCTGGAGGCCGCCGGCGACGCCGGAGAGCGCCAGCGGCGCGTTGCCGACGATGACCTCGGTGGCGCCGACCATGACCGGCGCGAGGCCCAGGCCGAGGAGTGCGAACCACAGCGACATGACACCGCTGCCGGTCCCGGTGTCCAGCGTGGACATCCCGAACATGGCGGCGGCCGTGAGGGCCATGCCGCCGGCGAGCGGGACGCGCGGGCCCACCTTGGTGATCATCGCGCCCGCCAGGGGCGAGCCGACGATCATCATTCCGGTGAGCGGCAGCAGGTGCAGGCCGGAGTCGACCGGGCTCATGCCGTGCACGTTCTGCAGGTAGAAGGTGACGAAGAACAGGCCGCCCATGAAGGCGATGGCCATGAGCACCATGAGGACGACGCCCGCCGACAGCGGGACCGAGCGGAAGAGCGCGAGCGGGATCAGCGGCTCGCCCACCCGCTTCTCCCAGAGGGCGAAGAGCGCGAAGCCCACGAGGGAGCCGATGAGGAACGCCCACGTCCTGCCGTCGCCCCAGCCCCACTCGGGGGCCTTGATGAGCGCCCAGACCAGGGCGAACATCGCGGCGGACAGCAGGGCGATGCCCGGCAGGTCGAAGGAGCGCGGCGCGTTCTCGGGACGGTGGTCGACGAGGATCACCAGGCCCAGGACGAGGGCGAGGACGCCGACCGGCACGTTGATGAAGAAGACGGACTGCCAGTTGACGTGCTCCACCAGTACGCCGCCGAGGATCGGGCCGCCCGCGGTGGAGGCGCCGATGACCATGCCCCAGATGCCGATCGCCATGTTCAGCTTCTCGGCGGGGAAGGTGGCCCGCAGCAGGCCGAGCGCGGCCGGCATCAGCAGGGCGCCGAAGAGACCCTGGAACACCCGGAAGGTGATCACGAAGGCGATGCTGTCGGAGAGGCCGATGGCACCGGAGGCGGCCGCGAAGCCGACGACGCCGATGAGGAAGGTCTGCCGGTGGCCGAACCGGTCACCGAGCTTGCCCGCGGTGATCAGGGAGACCGCGAGGGCGAGGAAGTAGGCGTTGGTGATCCATTGGACGTCCGCCAGGCTCGCCTTGAGGTCGTCCGAGATGGCCGGGTTGGCGATCGCCACGATGGTGCCGTCGAGGGCCACCATCATGACGCCGATCGCCACGGATATGAGCGTCAGCCAGGGGTGGCCGCGCAGCCCCTTGGCGGGGGCGGGACCCGAGGCGACGGCCGGGCCCTGCTCCGCCGGGCCGGTCGTGTCGACGGTGGTCTGACTAGTCATGCGGCTCAAATTAATGTCAGCCGCTGACAGTTGACAAACCAATTCACAAGTCGGTAACTGTCACGTCACCCACAGGCACCCGAACGGAGTCGAGGAGTCCACTAGTGGCACCCTGAACTGCGGGAACACGGACGAGAGGCGGTCGGGGATGGAGACGGCGACGTCGGTCGTGGAGACGGCGGCGGGGCCGGGACTGCGGGAGCGCAAGAAGCGGCGCACCCGGGACGCGCTGCTGCGGTCCGCGCTCGAACTGTTCGCGGTCCAGGGGTACGAGGGGACGACCGTCGACGAGATCGCGGACGCGGTGGACGTCTCGCAGCGCACGTTCTTCCGCTACTTCGCGAACAAGGAGGAGACCGTCTTCGCCGTCGCGGAGATGGCGGAGGAGCACTTCGTCCGGACGCTGCGCGCCCGCCCGCCCGGTGAGGCCCCGCTGGAGGCGCTGCGGCGGGCCGCCCTGGAGAGCTGGGACACGATCGGCGAGACCGTCGGGTCCGTCGTACCGGTCGACGTGCTCATGCGCACCTGCCAGCTGATCGAGTCGACGCCCGTGCTGTTCGCCGCCCACCTGCGCCGTTCGATGGAGCTGGAGGAGCGCGTCGCGCGGCTGATCGCCGAGCGGGAGGGCCTCGACGCGGCGACCGATCCGCGGCCGCGGGTGGCGGTGGCCCTGTTCGGCGGGGTGCTGCGGGCCACCGAGCGGCTGTGGAGCACCGGCGAGGACCTCAGCGTCGCGGCCATCCGGCGGCTGACGACCGAGCACCTGGACGCCGTGGCGCCCGCGTTGACGGGAGGCTGGCGCGAGCACGCGCGGTGACGCAATCCGTACATACGGACGTGAACGGCACAGGAGTCGCACACACAACGTGAGGAAGAGTGGGTAAATCCACTTTCCATGCCCCCGTTCGCCACTGGGAAACGTGATCCCCCTCACTCATGTGACGGCGGGCCCTCCGCTTCTCCTAGGGTGTCCTCCCAGTGACTTCCTTCGACTCGTCCCCCCAACTCGACCAGGCCGGCGTGTGGCGCATGCTCCTCGCGCTGGCCGTGGTGTTCGTGATGCTGGCGACGACCGGCTGGACCGCCGTGCGCGCCCACCGGTCGCCGTCCCCGCTCGAAGCCTCCCTCTCCGCCTGGGAGCACGGCCGCATCGGCGGGCACCGGCTGCCCGACCCCGGCGCGGGCCCCGTCCCGCTCGCCCGCTTCTTCGCCTCGCTCACCGACCGCCGGCGCACCGAGCTCGTCCACCGCTATCCGCTCGCGGTCGGCAACATGAACGGCGCCCCGCCCGAACTGCGCTACCGCGCCAACCGCGTCGCGCTCGGCCGGGCGCGCGCGGTCGAGCGCGAACTCGTGCACGACAAGCGGCTCTCCCCGGCCGGCCAGCACGAGGCGGCCCGGCGTCTGCACCGCTTCACCGACCTGATGGCGCGGGACCGGCAGATCCTCGCCTTCGACCCCAACGGCTCCGGCCGGGTCGCCGAGGTCTTCGGCGACCTGTCCGCCGCAGAGCGCGTCTCGGTGGTGGTGCCGGGCGTCGACACCGACGTGCTCACCTTCCAGCGCACCCAGCGCCGGTACGCCGCGCCCGTCGGCATGGCGCGGGCGCTGTACGGGGCGGAGCGCGCGGCGGACCCCTCGACCCGCACGGCCGTGATCGCCTGGGCCGACTACACCGCGCCCAGCGGCCTGGGCATGGACGCGGCCACCGCCATGCGCGCGGAGGAGGGCGCGGCGCGGCTCGACTCGCTGGTCGGCGCGCTGCCGGGCCGCTCGCCCGTCGCCCTGTACTGCCACAGCTACGGCTCGGTGGTCTGCGGCGTGGCCGCGCGCGGCCTGCCGTCGCGCGTCACCGACATAGCGGTCGCCGGCAGCCCCGGGATGCGCGCCGAACGGGTCGCGCACCTGGACACCCCGGCCCGGGTGTGGGCCATGCGGGACGCCGACGACTGGATCCAGGACGTGCCGTACCTGGAGGTCGGCGGGCTCGGCCACGGCGCCGACCCGGTGTCCGCGGCGTTCGGGGCGCGGGTGCTGTCCGCGCGGGACGCGAGAGGGCACGCCGGGTACTTCGAGCCCGGCACCGACAGCCTGCGCAACTTCGCGCAGATCGGCGTTGGCGCATACCGTGCGGTCTCGTGCGCCCGTGAGGATGGCGTGTGCCAGCAGGGTTTGACCGATGCAACAACGGGCGGACACGCGTAGAAACAGCAGGAAGTGCGGTCCTCCGGGGGTAGCGACGGAAGGGGGCCTGCCGCATACGATGAAGCGCATGGGTGACGTACTGGCCGGATTTCATGCCGCCTGGGAGTTCGAGTCCGACTCCGTGCTCATCCGCTTCGAACGGGGGATCCGTACGCCGAAGCTGCTCCAGGCGCTCGGTGAACGCCACGTCCCCGTCGACGCGATCGCGGGGGTGACCCTCACCGAGGGCAGGCGCGGCACCGTGGTGCTGCGCGCGGAACTGAGACCGGGGGCGGACCCGCTCCTGGAGGCGGCCGCGGGACAGCTGAAGGAGACCTCCGACCCCTACCGCCTGGTGCTGCCGGCCGAGCGCGCGCTGCTGGCCGAGTACTACGCGGACGAACTGCGGGCGCTGGCGGCGAAGAACGACGCGGGGCCGACGGACCGGCACCTGGTGGCGGCGCCCGCGGCGCCGCAGCAGTTCAAGGCCTACGACGCGAAGGCGAGCTTCGACGGCTCGGCCGTGTCCTTCCGCTGGTTCTGGACGGGCGCGTCCTCCGCCAAGTGGAAGGCGGGCGACCAGAGTTTCCCCGTCTCGTCGCTGAGCGGGGTGGAGTGGCGCTCGCCGGAGGTGTTCGAGGGGCACCTGCGGCTGCTGCCGCGCGAGGCGGGCGCGGCGGGCGCGGCGGCGCAGCCCGACCAGGACCCGGCGGCGGTCGTCTTCGGCCTCGGCTACGGCCCGGTGCACGAGTCGCTGCCGTTCGCCGCGTCGGTCCTGGCGGCGATCCGCGCGGCCGGGCCCGCCGCCCAGACCGGCGCCGCCGTGCCGCGCCGCGACCCGGCCGACATCGCCGACCGCATCCGCCACCTCGGCGAGCTGCACGAGGCGGGCCTGGTCACGGACCAGGAGTTCAGCACGAAGAAGGCGGAGCTGCTGGCGCAGCTGTGACGCCCGCCGCGGCCCGCGGCGGACGCCGCCGCTCCCGGTTACTCCCGGCCCGCCGACGTGAACGACATGTCGGCGTAGCGGTCGCCCGCCACCCGGGCGGCGATCGGCTCCAGCGACGCCAGCTCCTCGTCCGTGAGGACGATGCGCGCCGCCGCCGTGTTCTCCGCCACGCGGTGGGGCTTGGTGGTGCCGGGGATCGGGACGACCGGGAGGCCGTGCACCGCGGCCCGCTGCTGGACCCAGGCGAGCGCGATCTGGCCCGCCGAGGCGCCGCGGGCGGCGGCGATCGCGCGCACCGGCTCCAGCAGCGCGGCGTTGGCGGCCGCGTTGCCGCCCGTGAAGCGCGGCTGCTGCCGCCGGAAGTCGTCCTGCCCGAGGTCCCGGTCGGCGTCGGTGAAGGAGCCGGTCAGGAAGCCGCGGCCGAGCGGCGAGTACGGCACCAGGGCCACGCCCAGCTCCTTGGCCGCGGGCACCACGCCGGCCTCGATGTCCCGGCTGAACAGCGACCACTCCGACTGCACGGCCGCGATCGGGTGCACGGCCGCCGCCGCGCGCAGCTCGTCCCCGGTGACCTCGCTCAGCCCGAGGTGCTTGACCTTGCCCTCGCGGACCAGCTCGGCCATGGTGGCGACCGTCTCCTCGATCGGGACGTTCACGTCGCGCCGGTGCATGTAGTAGAGGTCGATCTCGTCGACGTCCAGGCGCCGCAGACTGGCCTCGACCGCCTGGCGGATGTACGGCGGGTCGTTGCGGATGATCCGCCGCGTCGGGTCGTCCGGCGGGATCGTCAGGGAGAACTTCGTCGCGATCACCACGGCGTCGCGGTGCTTGCCGAGGAAGGGCGCGAGGAACGTCTCGTTCTGACCCGCCCCGTAGGAGTCGGCCGTGTCGAAGAGCGTCACGCCCAGGTCGAGTGCCCGCTCCAGGGCGGCCCGCGACTGCTCCGCGTCGGCCGGTCCGTAGGCGAAGCTCATGCCCATGCAGCCGAGCCCCTGCACCCCGACCTCCGGTCCGGTGTCCCCCAGCCGCACCGTCTCGAGTGTGCCGTCCGTCATCGGGCCCCCTCCGTCACCGGGCGCCGTCCGGCGTCCGCGTAGAAACCGATCTTGAAGTCGAGTACGGCGAGCGTGTCCTGCAGCTCGGCGATCCGGGTCAGGACGTCCCGGCGGGTCGCCTCCAGGAGCTCGCGGCGGTCGCCGTACGTGTGCTCGCCCGCGCGCACCAGCTCCGCGTAGCGCACCATGTCCGCGACCGGCATGCCGGTCAGCCGCAGCTTGCCGACGAAGCCGAGCCAGTCCAGGTCGCGGTTGCTGTAGCGGCGCTGGCCGGTGTGCGAGCGGTCGATGTGCGGCATCAGGCCGATCCGCTCGTACCAGCGCAGGGTGTGGGCCGTCAGCCCGGTGAAGGCGGCGACCTCGCTGATGGTGTAGGCGTCCTGGCCGTCCGGGCGCGGGTGGCGCGGCGGGGCCGAGGCGCAGACGTCCGTCCTGGTGTCGGCCGGAATCGCTCGATCCGTGGTCTCCATCACCGTCATGGCCACCACGCTAGAACCCTGGAGTGCACTCCAGGCAAGCACGCCGGGAAACCCGCAGGACACCGGGCGGGGGCGGCCGCTACCGTGCGGATCATGAGCCTCGTACGCCGTGCCACGCCCGAGGACGCCGCCGAAGTGCTGCGCCTGCGCCAGGTGATGATCGACTCCGTGCACGCCGGCGATCCGTCCACGGACTGGCACGCGCTGTCGCTGCCGACCGTGCGCGCCCGGCTCGCCGGGCCGGACGGCACCTTCGCCGCGTTCGTCGTGGACCACCCGGAGCGGCCGGGCACGCTCGCGGCGCTGGCCGCCGGGACGCTGGAGTACCGGATCGGGCGCGCGGACAACCCGCACGGCCGGGTCGGCCACGTCTTCAGCGTCGCCACCGACCCGGACGTCCGCCGCCGGGGCTACGCCCGGGCCTGCGTGGAGGCGCTGTTGGACTGGTTCCGCGAGATCGGCGCGGCCCACGTCGATCTCAACGCCTCCGCCGAGGCGGAGCCGCTCTACGCCTCCCTCGGCTTCGTGCGCAAGCCCGACCCCTCGATGCGCCTGCACCTGCGGTCCACTTAGGCTCGGGGCATGTCCTTGCAGAGCCTGGCGCTGATCGAGAACTGGCCCGTCCCCACCGCCGCCGCGGCCGTCGTCCGCGCGGACGGCACCGTCGCCGGGTCGCACGGCCCCGCCGGCCACCGCTTCCCGCTGGCCTCCGTCACCAAACCGCTCGCCGCGTACGCCGCGCTGGTCGCGTACGAGGAGGGGGCGATCGAGCTGGACGAGCCGGCCGGGCCCGAGGGTGCCACGGTCCGCCACCTGCTCGCGCACACCTCGGGCCTCGCCTTCGACGAGCACCGGGTCATGTCCGCGCCCGGGGAGCGGCGGCTGTACTCCAACGCCGGGTTCGAGCAGCTCGGCGACCACATCGCCAAGGCCACCGAGATCCCCTTCCCCGAGTACGTGCGCCAGGCGGTGCTCGAACCCCTCGGGATGACGGCGACCACGCTCGACGGCTCGCCCGCGAAGGACGGCGTCTCCACCGTCGACGACCTGGTCCGCTTCGCCGCCGAGCTGCAGGCGCCGCGCCTGCTGGACCCGCGCACGGTCGCCGGGGCCACGGCCGTCCAGTACCCGGGCACGAAGGGCGTCCTGCCGGGCTACGGCCACCAGAACCCCAACGACTGGGGCCTCGGCTTCGAGATCCGCGACGGCAAGTCCCCGCACTGGACGGGCGCTTCGTCCTCCCCGCGGACCTTCGGGCACTTCGGCCAGTCCGGCACGTTCCTGTGGGTGGACCCCGTCGCGGGCGCGGCCTGCGTGGCCCTGACCGACCGCGCCTTCGGCCCGTGGGCGGTCGAGGCGTGGCCCCCGTTCACGGACGCGGTCCTGGCGGAGCTGCGCGGGGCCTAGCCCCGCGGCCCGGGCGGGGGCCGGGGGCCGGGCCGACAGCGCCGGGCCAGGCGGGTCTAGGCCATCTCCCACATCAGCAGCTCCGCCTCGGTCGCGGCCTCCAGTTCCAGGCCCTTCTCGCCGGTCAGGCGGGCCTCGTCGGCCGGGCCGAGCAGGACGCCGTCGAGCAGGACCTCGCCGCGCACCACGTGCACGTACACGTGGTGCGCCTCCGGGACCGCCGTGCGCTCGCCCGCCGCGAGCCGCCGCACGTGCAGCATCGCGGCCGCCTCCGGCACCGCGTACGGCGTGGAGTCGGCTATGCCGCGCACGATCTCGTACGCGGGCTCGCCGCCCGGCTCCAGCGGGGCCAGCCACATCTGGACGAAGACCAGCGGTTTCGAGCCGTCGTTGCGCTCGACGTGCCGGACCCCGCCGGCGGCGCTGAGGCGCTGCACGTCGCCGGGGCGCACCACCGTCTCGTGGCCCGCCGAGTCGCGGTGGGTCAGCTCGCCCTCGACGACCCAGGTGACGATCTCGGTGTGGCTGTGCGGGTGCTCGTCGAACCCCGCGCCGGGGGCGAGTCTCTCCTCGTTGCAGGCGATGACGGCCCCGAACCGCAGGTTGTCCGGCTCGTAGTAGGGGCCGAAGGAGAAGGCGTGCCAGGACTCGATCCCGGTCGCCGGGTCACCTCCGCGGTAGCGCTCGTCGGCGCGCCGTACGTCCATCACGCCTCCCACCGTAGTCCCGCCACGCGGACCGGCCGACGGCCCCGGGCCGGACCCGGCGCCCCACGCACTTGTCCCGATGAGGCACTCTTGTCCCCGTGCCCGAACCCGAAGTCAGTGCCGCCGATCCCGCGGCGCGCCCCGTCCACGACCACGCAGCGACCCTGAAACGCCTGGAGAAGTCGTCGGGACGTCTCGCCGCGCAGGCCATCGCGCGGATGGACGAGACGCTGCCCTGGTACCGGGCGATGCCGCCGGAGAACCGTTCCTGGATCGGCCTCGTCGCCCAGGCCGGAATCGCCGCCTTCACCGAGTGGTTCCGCCGCCCCGACGCCCCGCAGGCGATCTCCACCGACGTCTTCGGCACCGCGCCGCGCGAGCTGACCAGAGCGATCACGCTGCGCCAGACCGTCGAGATGGTGCGCACCACGATCGAGGTCATGGAGTCCGCGATCGACGAGGTCGCGGCGCCGGGCGACGAGTCCGTGCTGCGCGAGGCGCTGCTGGTGTACGCGCGGGAGATCGCCTTCGCCACCGCCCAGGTCTACGCGCAGGCCGCCGAGGCACGCGGTGCCTGGGACGCCCGCCTGGAGTCCCTCGTCGTGAACGCCGTGCTGTCCGGCGAGGCCGACGAGGGCGCCGTGAGCCGCGCCGCCGCCCTGGGCTGGAACAGCCCCGAGCACGTGTGCGTGGTCCTCGGCACGGCGCCCGACGGCGACAGCGAGCTGACCGTCGAGGCGATCCGCCGGGCCGCGCGCCACGCCAAGCTCCAGGTCCTCACCGGCGTGCTCGGCGACCGGCTCGTCGTCATCGCCGGCGGCAGCGACAACCCGCTGGGCGTCGCCAGGTCGCTGATCGGCCCGTACGCCCCGGGGCCCGTGGTGGCCGGTCCCGTGGTGTCGGACCTGCTGGCCGCGACCCGGTCCGCGCAGGCGGCGGCGGCCGGGCTCAAGGCGTGTTCCGCCTGGCAGGACGCCCCGCGCCCGGTGCTGGCCGACGACCTGCTGCCGGAGCGCGCGATCGCGGGCGACCCCTCCGCGCGCGAGCAGTTGGTGGAGGAGATCTACAGACCGCTGGAGGAGGCCGGGTCCGCCCTCCTGGAGACGCTGAGCGTCTACCTGGAGCAGGCGAGCAGTCTGGAGGGCGCCGCGCGGATGCTGTTCGTGCATCCCAACACCGTGCGCTACCGGCTCCGACGTGTGACAGACGTCACCGGGTGGTCGCCCTCCGACGTCCGGTCCGCCTTCACTCTGCGCATCGCGCTGATCCTGGGACGTCTCACCGACGGTGATTCCCAGTCGTAGCCCGTTGTTGAACATCTACAATTTGGGTTCCTGTTCTTCGTCCCTGTCCCCACGGGCGGCCCGGGCCGCCCACAAGAGAGAGTGTGAGAGTGCTCGTACTCGTCGCTCCCGGCCAGGGCGCCCAGACGCCCGGCTTCCTGACTCCTTGGCTCGACCTCCCCGGCGCCGCCGACCGCGTCGCCGCGTGGTCGGACGCCATCGGGCTCGACCTCGCCCACTACGGCACGCAGGCCGACGCCGACGCGATCCGTGACACGGCGGTGGCGCAGCCGCTGCTGGTCGCGGCCGGCCTCCTGTCCGCCGCGGCGCTGGGTGACACCGCCCCGGACGTCGTCGCCGGTCACAGCGTCGGCGAGATCACCGCCGCCGCGCTCGCGGGCGTCCTGGACGACACCGCCGCGCTGAAGCTGGTGCGCACCCGCGGTCTGGCGATGGCCGAGGCCGCCGCCGTGACGCGGACCGGCATGTCGGCGCTCCTGGGCGGCGACCCGGCCACGACCCTGCCGCACCTGGAGAAGCTGGGCCTGACCCCGGCGAACGTGAACGGCGCGGGCCAGATCGTGGCCGCCGGCACCGCCGAGGAACTGGCCGCCCTGGCGGAGGACAAGCCCGAGGGCGTGCGCCGCGTCGTGCCGCTGAAGGTCGCGGGCGCCTTCCACACGCACCACATGGAGCCGGCCGTCGAGACGCTCCGGCGGGCCGCGGCGGAGCTGACGCCCGCCGACCCGCGCGTGACCTACGTCTCCAACAAGGACGGCGCGACCGTCACCGCCGGCGCCGAGGTCGTCGCCCGGCTGGTCGGCCAGGTGGCCAACCCGGTCCGCTGGGACCTGTGCATGGAGACGTTCGAGAAGCTGGGTGCGACCGCGCTGATCGAGGTGTGCCCGGGCGGCACCCTCACCGGACTCGCCAAGCGGGCCCTGCCCGGCGTCCGGACCCTGGCGCTGAAGACCCCCGACGACCTCGACGCCGCCCGCGAGCTGATCGCGGAGACGGCCGCGTCCGCCGACCCGGCGGGCGTCCGAGAAGGAGCCTGAGAGCATGTCGAAGATCAAGCCCAGCAAGGGCGCCCCGTACGCGCGCATCCTCGGTGTCGGCGGCTACCGCCCGACCCGGGTCGTGCCGAACGAGGTGATCCTCGAAAGGATCGACTCCTCCGACGAGTGGATCCGCTCGCGCTCCGGCATCGAGACCCGGCACTGGGCCTCCCCCGAGGAGACCGTCGCCGCGATGTCCGTCGAGGCCTCCGGCAAGGCGATCGCCGACGCGGGCATCGCCGCCGAGCAGATCGGCGCGGTCGTCGTCTCGACCGTCTCGCACTTCAGCCAGACCCCCGCCGTCGCCACCGAGATCGCCGACAAGCTGGGCACGCAGAAGGCCGCGGCCTTCGACATCTCGGCCGGCTGCGCGGGCTTCGGCTACGGGCTCACCCTCGCCAAGGGCATGGTCGTCGAGGGTTCGGCCGAGTACGTCCTGGTGATCGGCGTGGAGCGGCTGTCCGACCTGACCGACCTGGAGGACCGCGCGACGGCCTTCCTGTTCGGCGACGGCGCGGGCGCGGTCGTGGTCGGCCCCTCGCAGGAGCCGGCGATCGGCCCCACGGTCTGGGGCTCCGAGGGCGACAAGTCCGAGACGATCAAGCAGACCGTGCCGTGGGACAAGTTCTTCCCCCACTCTCGGCTTCGCCCGAGCGGGGGCACCCCCGCCGGCGACGTCTCCGACCTGCCCCTCGACTCCCAGGGCAACGTCAAGTTCCCCGCCATCACGCAGGAGGGCCAGGCGGTCTTCCGCTGGGCCGTCTTCGAGATGGCGAAGGTCGCCCAGCAGGCGCTGGACGCGGCCGGGATCAGCCCGGAGGACCTGGACGTCTTCATCCCGCACCAGGCCAACGTGCGGATCATCGACTCGATGGTGAAGACTCTCAAGCTGCCGGAGCACGTCACGGTCGCCCGTGACATCCGCACCACCGGCAACACCTCGGCCGCCTCGATCCCGCTCGCCATGGAGCGGCTCCTGGCGACCGGCGAGGCGAAGAGCGGCGACACCGCGCTCGTCATCGGCTTCGGGGCGGGTCTCGTCTACGCCGCCACGGTCGTTACCCTCCCCTAGGCACACCGTCCGGAACACTCCGGGCGGAGTACCGCCACACCGCTGGATACACAAGAAGGAGCGCCCAACATGGCCGCCACCCAGGAAGAGATCGTCGCCGGTCTCGCAGAGATCGTGAACGAGATCGCCGGCATCCCGGTCGAGGACGTCCAGCTGGACAAGTCCTTCACCGACGACCTGGACGTCGACTCGCTGTCCATGGTCGAGGTCGTCGTCGCCGCCGAAGAGCGCTTCGACGTCAAGATCCCGGACGACGACGTCAAGAACCTCAAGACGGTCGGCGACGCGACCGAGTACATCCTCAAGCACCAGGGCTGACCCTTCCCGGTCCCCAGGGCCCTGCCCCGCCACCCGGCGGTGGCGCCGCTGAATCCTCGTATCCGTTGGAGAAAGAATTCCCGTGAGCCCGACCAATCGCACCGTGGTCGTCACCGGTATCGGCGCAACCACACCGCTGGGTGGCGACGCAGCATCGACCTGGGAGGGTCTGGTCGCCGGTCGTTCCGGCGTCGGCCCCCTGGAGCAGGAGTGGGCCGCCGAGCAGGCGGTCCGCATCGCCGCGCAGGCCGCGGTGGAGCCGGGCGAGGTCATCCCGCGCCCGCAGGCCCGCCGCCTGGACCGCTCGGCGCAGTTCGCGCTGATCGCGGCCAAGGAGGCGTGGGCCGACGCCGGTTTCACCGGTCCGGCCGGTGAGGACGGGAACGTCGAGCCGGAGCGGCTCGGTGCGGTGATCGCCTCCGGCATCGGCGGCGTGACCACCCTGCTCGACCAGTACGACGTGCTGAAGGAGAAGGGCGTCCGCCGTGTCTCCCCGCACACCGTGCCCATGCTGATGCCCAACGGCCCCGCCGCCAACGTGGGCCTCGCCGTGGGCGCCCGTGCGGGCGTGCACACCCCGGTCTCCGCCTGCGCCTCCGGCGCCGAGGCCATCGGGTACGCGATCGAGATGATCCGCACCGGCCGCGCGGACGTGGTCGTGGCGGGCGGCACCGAGGCCGCCGTGCACCCGCTCCCCATCGCCGCCTTCGGCAACATGATGGCGATGTCCAAGAACAACGACGACCCGCAGGGCGCCTCGCGCCCCTACGACACCGCCCGTGACGGCTTCGTCCTGGGCGAGGGCGCCGGCGTCCTGGTCCTGGAGTCGGCCGAGCACGCCGCGCAGCGCGGCGCCCGCGTCTACGCGGAGGCAGTCGGCCAGGGCATCTCCGCCGACGGCCACGACATCGTGCAGCCGGAGCCCGAGGGCCGCGGCATCTCGCAGGCGCTGCGGCACCTGCTCGACAACACCGACCTGGACCCGGCCGAGATCGTGCACGTCAACGCGCACGCCACCTCGACCCCGGCCGGCGACATCGCCGAGCTGAAGGCCCTGCGCAGCGTCTTCGGCGACGACACCGACCACATCGCGGTCTCCGCGACCAAGTCGATGACGGGGCACCTCCTCGGCGGCGCGGGCGGCGTGGAGTCGGTCGCGACCGTGCTCGCCCTGTACCACCGCATCGCCCCGCCGACCATCAACGTCGAGAACCTCGACCCGGAGGCCGAGGCCAACGCCGACGTCGTCCGCGACGAGGCCCGCAAGCTGCCCGTGGAGGGCCGCATCGCCGCGCTGAACGACTCGTTCGGCTTCGGCGGCCACAACGTGGTGCTCGCGTTCCGCACGGTCTGATCCCGCCGCGGGGCCGGGCCCCGCGGACAGCGGCACCGCCGGGCGACGCCCTCTTCGTACGGGAGGGCGTCGCCCGGCGGTCCTGTTCCACTCGACGGATCTTGTTTCCCGCCCGCCCGCGGACATGCATGGCAGAGGGCCCCCACCGCACGGTGGGGGCCCTCTCGCGTCGCCGGGGTGCCAGGGCCCGCCCCGGGTCCCGCGGGAGCGTCAGACGACCTGGTGGAGCCAGCGGACGGGAGCGCCCTCACCCGCGTACCGGAAGGGTTCCAGCTCGTCGTCCCAGGGCTTGCCGAGCAGCCGGCCGATCTCGGCCTCCAGGTCGGTCTCGCCGCGCTGGGAGCGGCCCAGGGCGGCGCGCAGCCGGTCCTCGGGGATCAGGATGTCGCCGTGGACGCCGGTGACGGCGTGGAAGATGCCGAGCTCGGGCGTGCAGCTGTAGCGCTCGCCCTCGGCCGCCGCGGAGGGCTCGGCGGTGACCTCGAAGCGCAGCATCTGCCAGCCGCGCAGCGCGGAGGCGAGCTGGGAGGCGGTGCCGGCGCGGCCCTGCCAGGAGAACTCCGAGCGCCAGGTGCCGGGGGCCGCCGGCTGCCGGATCCAGTCGAGGTTGACGCGGATGCCGAGTACGCCGGCGACTGCCCACTCGACGTGCGGGCACAGCGCGCGCGGCGCGGAGTGCACGTAGAGAACTCCACGTGTCGTCACTGGGACCTCCGGACAGAGCGGGGCATCTTGTAACTTAGCGGAACGTCAGTGGCAGGGCAGCCACGGTGCGAGGCTATCGTGCGGCGGCGCAAGGAGTGTGACGTACCGTCGGTCCCGGTGCCCCGAAACGCCGAGGTTTCACCCGGCGGGACGCCTGTCCGGACCCCGGACCGGGGTCCGGCGCCCCTTCCGTGTGAGATACCTCCCGCGGGCGCCCCGCGGGGAACTCCCGGCGCCGCCGTCACGTTCACATGGCCTGCCGCTCCGGAGCGAAGGACTCCGGAAGCACGACAGAGGGGACCAGGGATGCGCGAGCGAAGCCGGCGTTCCCGCGGCGCCGCCGTCGCGGCGGCGGCCGCGCTGCTGTGCGGGGCCGGACTGGCCGGCTGCGACGCGGGCGACGGCCCGCCCGGCTCGGGCTCCTCGCCCGCGGCGTCGCCCTCCCCCTCGGGCTGGGACCGCGCCCCGAAGTCGGTGGCGGCCGTCGGCGACTCCATCACCCGCGCCCTCAACGCCTGCCAGGTGCTCTCCGACTGCCCCGAGGCGTCCTGGGCGACCGGTGGCGACACCACGGTGGACAGCCTCGCGGTCCGGCTGCTCGGCAAGGCCGAAGCCGCCGGGAACAGCTGGAACGACGCGGTGTCCGGCGCCCGCATGGCCGATCTGGACGCGCAGATGAAGAAGGCCGTCGCCCACAGACCCGAGCTGGTCACGGTGCTGGCCGGGGCCAACGACGCCTGCCGGGCCACGACCTCGGCGATGACGCCGGTCGCCGACTTCCGCGCGCAGTTCGTCAAGGCGCTGGGCACACTGCGCGAGGCGCTGCCGCGCGCGCAGGTGTACGTGGCGAGCGTGCCGGACCTGAAGCGGCTGTGGTCCGCGGGCCGCGACGACCCGGCGGTCAAGAAGATCTGGTCGCTGGGGATCTGCCCGTCGATGCTGGGCGACGCCGACGCGCTGGACGCGGCGTCGGACGAGAGACGGGACCGGGTGCGGGCGCGGGTGGTCGCCTACAACGAGGTCCTGGAGGAGGTCTGCGCCGAGGACCGGCTGTGCCGCTACGACGGCGGGGCCGTCTTCGAGCACCGGTTCGGCACCGCGCAGCTGAGCAGCTGGGACTACTTCCACCCGAGCAAGGACGGCCAGGCGCGGCTGGCCGAGATCGCCTACCGGACCGTGACCGCGAAGCGCCCGGTGGCGTGAGCCGCGTCCGCCCGGCGTAGTGTGCGGATCATGCGCAGCGAACTCTTCGGCACCCTGTCCGACGGCACGCCCGTCCACCGCTGGACCCTGGAGCGGGGCGGTACGCGCGTGCGGGTCCTGACCTACGGCGGGACCGTGCAGTCGGTCGAGGTCCCCGACCGGGACGGGAGGAGCGCGAACGTGGTGCTCGGCTTCCCCCGGGTCGAGGACTACGTGGCCCACCCCGAGCCGTACTTCGGCGCGCTGGTCGGCCGGTACGCGAACCGGATCGCGGGCGGCACGTTCACGCTGGACGGGCGGACGTACCGGCTGGCGGCCAACAACGGCCCGAACGCGCTGCACGGCGGCGAGCGCGGCTTCGACAAGCGCGTGTGGGACGCCGAGCCGCTCGCCGACGGCGTGAGGCTCTCCCTGGTGAGCGAGGACGGCGAGGAGGGCTACCCGGGCCGCCTGGCGGTGACGGTGGCGTACACGCTGGGCGGGGACGGCGCGCTGCGCATCTCCTACGAGGCGGTCACGGACGCGCCGACGGTGGTGAACCTGACCAACCACGCGTACTGGAACCTGGCGGGCTCGGGCGACGCGGGCGGCCACCAGCTGCGCCTGGCCGCCTCCCGCTACACGCCCGTCGACGCGGGGCTGATCCCGACCGGCGAGCTCGCGGGCGTCGAGGACACCCGCTTCGACTTCCGGCAGCCGCGGAAGGTGGGCTCCGGCTACGACCACAACTTCGTCTTCGACAAGGGTGTGACCGCCGCCCCGGAGGAGGTCGGCGAGCTGCACGACCCGGCGTCCGGGCGGGTGCTGACCGTGGCGACGACCGAGCCCGGCATTCAGGTCTACACGGCCGACGGCCTGGACGCCTCGCTGCCGTACGCGCCCGGCGAGGGCATCGCGCTGGAGACGCAGCACTTCCCCGACTCCCCGAACCGGCCGGAGTTCCCGGGGACGGAACTGCGGCCGGGCCAGGTGTACCGCTCGGAGACGGTGTACGGCTTCTCGGCCCGCTAGGACGGCGCCCCGCGGGCCCCCGGGACCGGCGGGCCCGGTCAGACCCCCACCGTGGCCGTGCCGCGGTGGCCGGCGGCCGACGGCCCGCCCGGGCCGTGCGCCCCGGCGCCGTGCGGACCTGCTCGGCGCCGCTGGGCGACGCCCGGCGTCCGGTACCTCCGCTTGTCCCCCCTTTCCCTCCCGTCACGCACCATGGCGCACGCCCCGCCCGTCACGTGATACTGCGGCCGTCCGGCGACCCCACGCGCGACGGAAGGACCTGAACACCTGTGGAATCGATACGCGTTCGGCTCGGCGTCCTCGGCCTGGCGGCCCTGCTGACCGGCCTTACGGCCCCGCCCGCGCTCGCGGCCGGGGCCCCCGCGGTCACGGCCGCGGCCCCCACCGTGGAGGAGCAGCGGCTCGACCAGGCGGTCCCGCAGGAGATCCTGCGCCGCTCCGGGTTCGACTCGGTGGCCCCCTCCTTCGCGCGGGCGCTGGCCGGTGCGCACTCCTACCGGCAGGCCGAGAAGGCCGTCGAGCGCCACGGCGAGCGGCTGTGGCGGCGGGCGGTGGACCGGGCGCAGGGCAGGGGCCCGGCGGAAGACGAAAGGCGCGAAGCGCTTCCCCGGCAGGGTGACGGCGGGAGAGGGGCGGGCCTCAGCCGGGACGACGACCGGCCGCTGTACTGGGCGCGCCTCGGCATGACCCGCGAAGTACGTACGTGGGAGCCGGGGTTCGCCCTCTCCGAAGAGCGGCGGGCCGCACTGCTCGACCTGCTGGAGCGGACCTCGCGCGGCCAGACCACGATCGACTATCCGCGCGCCGGGGGCGTCGGGCGCGTCCTGCTCACCGGCTTCGACCCGTTCACGCTGGACCGCGACATCCGCATCTCCAACCCCTCGGGAGCGAGCGCCCTGGCGCTGGACGGCACGGTGATCCGTACGGCGGACGGCCCGGTCCGCGTCGAGACGGCCGTCTTCCCGGTCCGCTGGGACGACTTCGCCGGGAGCACCTCCCGGGCTTCCGGCACCGGGGAAGGCACCGTGGAGCGCACGCTGCGCCCGCACCTGCCGGAGGTGGACCTGCTCACGACGGTCAGCCAGGGCCGGGTGGGCCGCTTCGACATCGAGCGCACCAACGGCGCCTGGCGGGGCGGCTCCCTCGACAACGCCGACGTCTCGCGCACCGGGGTCGCCCCGGTCGCCGACCCGGCCACGCAGCCGCAGTGGACGTCGACGACGCTGCCGTACGCGGCGATCACGGCCGCGGACACGGGCCGCTTCCCGGTGTACGACAACACGGCGGTGACGGAGGTCCCCGCGGGCGGCACCGAGCCGGTGAACCGCGCCGACGGCCCGACGCCGGGCTCGGCGGCCCGCGCGGGCGGCGGCGGGAACTACCTGTCCAACGAGATCGCGTACCGGGCGACGCTGCTGCGCGACCGGCTCGGACTGCACGACACGCTGCCGGCCGGCCACGTCCACACGCCGGTGCTGGAGTTCGGCGCCGGCAACACCGACCCGGCGACCGGGACGGTGACCGACCCGCAGTTCGTGCGGAACCGGCTCGACATCGTGGCCCAGGTGCGGGCGGTCCTCCGGGTGGCCGTGGAGCACACGGGCTGACGGCCGTACGGGCCGCCGCCGGCGCCCGGTGGGAGGGAAGGGGCCCTCACCGGCCGGCGGCGGTCCGCCGTCCGTCGGTACCGGTGTCCTTGCCCAGGTCGACGCCGGTGCCACGGCCGTCGCCGTCGTCCCGGCCGTCCCTGCCGCCGGCCGTCTCCTCGCCCAGCAGGTCGCGGGCCATCAGCGTGGCGCCCGCGACCGCGCCGGGCATCAGGAGGACGGCGACGAGGGGCACGAGGAAGGCGAGGCCCAGCGGCGTGCCGAAGCCCCAGACCAGTGTCTTGCGGGAGCGCAGCAGGGCCAGCCGGTCGCGCAGCTGGACGCCGCGGCGCTGCAGGGCCACCGAGGTCAGCTCCTCGGTCAGGAAGAACCCGGTGACGAAGAAGCCGACCACCGGGACGACGGTCTGGCCGAGGAACGGCACGAAGCCGAGCGCGAAGAGCAGCACCGCCCACACGGCGGCCCGGACGAGGATGCGCAGGCTGTCGCGCGCGGAGATGCACAGCTCGCGCCAGAGCGGCAGGTCCGACTCGGGCGCGCTGCCGTCGGGCGAGACGTCGCGGTCGACCTTCTCGGAGATGCTGTCGTAGAAGGGCTGGCCGACCAGGAGCGTGACGGCGGTGAAGGTGAGGACGGCCAGCAGCAGGCCCAGGGCGAACAGCACGACGGTCAGGAAGCCGCGGAAGAGACCGCGCCAGGGGCTGCCCCAGTCGTCGGCGAACGGCGTGGCCCAGCCGACGAGGTCCGCGCCCCACACGGCCAGGGCGACCAGGACGGCGGCGTACAGCACGAGGGTGATCAGGGCGGGCACCAGACCGAAGCCGTACTGCCTACGGTGTCGCGCCACCCACTTCTGGCCCCGCAGCAGATAGCCGAATCCCACTCCAAGATCACGCATACGGGCACCCTACCGGGGCGGGTGTCCGCCGTCCGGTGTGTGACCGGCGCGTGACCGAGCCGGTGACGGACGGAGACCCTCGTGACACCGGGACCGTCCCGTGCCGCCCTCCGCGCGACGGCCCGGCGCTCCCGGCCGGCGCCCGCCGCGGCCCTGCGGGGCCTCACACGGGATGGACCGTGACCACCATCCCGGTGTCCGCGGCCGGGGCCACCGCCGCGGACACCCGTACGCCCACGGCCCGCGCGGCCCGGCCCGCGCGGGTCGCGGAGGCGAGCAGGGCGGGCTGGAGCTGCTCCAGGCCCGAGACGACCAGCTCCTCGCCCGCGGCCAGCAGCGGGCGCCCGGCCTGCACCACCGAGGCCGCCGCCTCGGTGAGGTCCGCGAGGGGCGGCAGCGCCGCGCGCACCGCGCCCGCGCCGGCCGCGGCCGCGCGTTCGGCGAGGGCGACCTGGAGGGGCAGCAGCGGGGCCAGCGCGGCGGTGAGCGCGTCGGCCACGCGCCGCAGCTCGGGCGAGGAGTCGCGCAGGACGTCGGCCGCCGCGCGCAGCACGGGGGCGAGCGCGAGGAGCAGGCCGGCCGCCGCCCCGGCCGCGGCGGGCAGCAGCGGGGAGCCGGCCTCCACGAGGTCGCCGAGCGCCTCCGCGGCCTCCTCCACCGCGGGCTCGACCGCGTCGAGGACCGGCAGCAGACTGTCCCCCAGCGTGGTGAGCAGCGCCTGCGCGGGCTCGCTCACGGGGTGCGCGGCGAGCGGGGCGCCGCTCGTGCCGAGCCGCGTCAGGGTGTCCACGATCCGGTAGAACGCGTCCTGCGCCCGGGGCGAGGCGCTGGCCTCGGCCAGTTCCGCGGTGGTCTCGCGCAGCACCCGCAGCACCTCGGCCCCGGAGCCGTCGCGGGGGTCGAAGGTGTTGATGGCGATGCGGGTGATGTTGCCCGCGGTGTCCAGGAGCTGTCCGGTGATGTCGGTGGTGTTGCGCGCGATGCGCGCCACCTCGTCCCTGCTGGGAAGCGACGGGATCGTTGCCATGAGCCCTCCTCGCCTCGCGCGCCTGCGGCGGGCCGGTCCGGTCCGCCGTCGCGCCGGTGCCCGCCCCCAGCATGCCCCGCCGGCCGCCGGGCGCGGACCGCCCCGGACGGCCGTGACGCCAACTGCCCCTGATTGTGGCCGAGTCGGAGAGGACCACAGCCCCGTACGGCCCACGGCGCCCCCAGGGCATCACGGACTCACGGGATACCGGGTCCGCGGGACGCCCGGGTCCGCGGGACACCCGGGTCCGCGGGACACCCGGGTCCGCGGGACACCCGGGTCCGCGGGACGCCCGGGTCCGCGGGACATCCGGGTCCGCAGGAGCTAGTGGCGGCCGCCGCGTCCCTCGAAGGCGCGGCGCACCCCCGCGCCCTCGTCCTCGACCAGGCCGCCCGCCTCCGGCAGGTCCAGCACGGCGCCGCAGTGCGGGCACAGCCCGCCGTCCCCGGCGGGCGTTCCGCACGCCTTGCAGAACCGCCGGCCCCGGGCCTCCCCCGCCTCCTGGGCACCCCGCGCCTGCTCGGTACGTGCTTCCTTCTCCGTCATGGGCCCTCCGGTGCCGGGTCGGACGATGGACGACGTCCCCTTCCGCGTACCCGCGACCCGGCACCCGATACGGGCCTCCTCACCGGCGCCGGCACCGCCGGCGCCGGCGCACGTCAGAGCTTGACGACCATCTTCCCGGTGTTGTCGCCGCGCAGGACGCCGAGGAACGCGTCGAGGTTGTTCTCGATGCCCTCGACCACCGTCTCGCGGTACTTGAGCTCGCCGGAGCGGACCCACGCGCCGACCTCCCGCCGGAAGTCGGGCTGGAGGTCGTAGTGGTCGCCGACGAGGAAGCCCTCGATGCGGCCGCGGGTCTGGATGAGCCGGGCGAGGTTGCGCGGGCCGGGGGCCGGCTCGGTGTTGTTGTAGACGGAGATCATGCCGCAGACGGCGATGCGGCCGTTCCGGTTGAGCCGGGCGATCGCGGCCTCCAGGTGGTCGCCGCCGACGTTGTCGAAGTACACGTCGACGCCGTCGGGGGCGGCCTCCTTGAGCTGCTCGTGCACGGGGCCGTTCTTGTAGTTGAACGCGGCGTCGAAGCCGTACTCCTCGGTCAGCAGGCGCACCTTCTCGTCGGAGCCGGCCGAGCCGATCACCCGCGAGGCGCCCTTGAGCTTCGCGATCTGGCCGACCTGGCTGCCGACGGCGCCCGCGGCGCCCGACACGAAGACGGAGTCGCCCTCCTTGAAGGAGGCGACGCGCAGCAGACCGGCGTACGCGGTCAGGCCGGTCATGCCGAGGACGCCCAGGTACGTGCTCAGGGGCGCGGCCTCGGGGTCGACCTTGGTGGCGTGCTCGGCGTCGAACGTCGCGTACTCGCGCCAGCCGAAGAAGTGCAGGACGTGGTCGCCGGGCTCGATGCCCTCGGCCTCGGAGGCGACGACCTCGCCGACCGCGCCGCCCTGCATGGGCCTGCCGAGCTCGTACGGGGCGACGTAGGACTTCGCGCTGCTCATCCTTCCCCGCATGTACGGATCGACGGACACGTACGCGTTGCGCACCAGGATCTGTCCCTTGCCCGGCCGCTCGACCGGGACCTCGACCATGTCGAAGTCCTTCGGCTCGGGAGCGCCGACGGGGCGACTGACCAGGTGCCATTCACGGCTGGTGGCGGGGGGCTCGGAGGTGGGGGGCATGCGGGCGCCTTTCCGACGGGGGCTTTCCGGGGTCTCTGTGTACCCCTGTTCCAATGTTTCATCAAGTGAAACAACCATGCGTCTGAATATTTCAGTGTGTCAAGCAAGCGGGTAGCCTGGACGTCATGGCCGCCCAACGGAAGACCCGACCCGACGCGCTGACCCTGGAGGTCGTCGACCTCGTCGGATCGGTGGTGGCGCGGTACCACGAGGACTACGAGGAGGCCGCCGCCCGGCACTCCCTGACCGGGGCGCAGGCGCGGCTGCTGGGCCTGCTCTCGCTGGAGCCGCTGCCGATGCGGCGCCTGGCGCAGAAGCTGAAGTGCGAGCCGTCGAACGTGACGGGCATCGTGGACCGCCTGGAGGCGCGGGGCCTGGTGGAGCGCCGCCCCGACCCGGCGGACCGGCGCGTCAAACTGGCGGCCGCCACGGACGAGGGCCGCGAGGTCGCCCGCGGTCTGCGCGAGGCCCTCCACTTCGCCCGCGAGCCCCTGGCCGGCCTGTCCCACGAGGAGCGGCTGTCCCTGCGGGACCTGCTGCGGCGGATGCTGGACGAGGGGGCCTGAACTCCGGGCCGTGGCCCCGGCCGAATCACCCGATCGGCGTCACGACCCGATCGATGTCACGACCCGAACGGCGTCACGGCCCGGACGACGAACCCCGGAACCCGGCCCGCACCACGCGACCCGGCCCGGACGACGGACCCCGGCGACGGTTCCGGTCAGGCGTCGGTCACGGCCGCGGCGGGGCGTCGGCCTCCGCGTGCCGCCGGGGCGGCCGGTCCGCCGGGGCCGGGTGCACCGCCGGGGACTCGGGCCCACCGCCCCGCGCTCAGGTGCACCACCACAGGAACCGGTCGCACGTCTGCGTGGGCGTGGGCGTGGGGTCCGGTTCGGACGCCGGCGGCTCGGGGTCCGAGGGGGCGGGGTCGCCGGTCGGCTCGCCGCCCGGCGAGGTCGGCGCGGGGTCGGGCGCCCCGGAGGTCGGCGCCTGCGACGCCGACGCCCCTCCGGTCGCCTCCCCGCCCGTACCGCCCGCCCCGCCCTTCCCGTCCTCGCCGTCCCCGTCCCCACCGTCCTCCGCACCCTCGCCGTCCTCGCCCTCGCCGCCCTTCTTCGCCTTCCCGTCCTCGCCCGGGCCCGAGCCCGAGGGGGAGGCGGACGCGCCGGGCGAGCCCGCGCCGGTGCCGGCGCCGGCGGCCGGCGCCGTGCCGCCGCCCGTGCCCGGCGTGCCGTCCGCGGAGGAGGAGGCCCGCGCGCCGGCGTCCTCCGCGGCGGCCTCGGGGGCCGAGGAGGAGGACTCGATGCCGAGTTCGGCCAGGCTCAGGCCGCCCGCGGCGAGCAGCAGCCCGGCGCCGGCGAACAGGACCCTGCGGCGCCGGCGGCGGTGCGCCGCGCTCCTGCGGTCGCGCCGCCCCGCCCGTGGCCCGCCCCGGCCGCGGCGGACCGAACGGCCCTGCGGCCCGTCGCCCTCGGACGCGTGGCCGGACCCGTCCCGGCCGTCGCGCGCCGCGAGGGACTCCGCGTACGCGCGGACGTGTTCGGCGGGTGTGCCGCACCCCGGACAGGCGAGGGCGCCGTTGAGGTGGCGTCGGCACGGGTGGCAGTAGTCCATGACGCCGGAAGACTAGGTTCTTGACAGGTCAGGTTCAGGGTTTCAGCCGTGAAGGTTGTGTAGGGAACTCCCCGTTGCCGGGCTCCGCGCCGCGCCGTCGCGGCATCGCGCGCGCGACGGACGGACCACCCCGCCGAAATCCTTGCCACGCGGTGGTGTTCGACCCATTGACACCCCCTGGGAGACCTCCTTACTGTCACGCCAGCATTTCGAACGCGTGACGAAATCTCGAACAGAGCCGACGAGCACAAGGGGCAACAGCCGTGCGCATCACGGGAATCAGCACGCACGTGGTAGGGACGCCGTGGCGCAACCTGACCTACGTTCAGGTGCACACCGACGAGGGACTGACCGGAGTCGGCGAGACCCGGATGCTGGGCCACACCGACGCGTTGCTCGGCTATCTGCGGGAGGCGGAGGCCAACCACATTCTGGGGTCCGACCCCTTCGCTGTCGAGGATCTGGTCCGCCGGATGAAGTACGGCGACTACGGGCGCGCGGGCGAGATCGTGATGTCCGGCATCGCCGTGATCGAGATGGCCTGCTGGGACATCAAGGGCAAGGCCCTCGGGGTGCCGGTGTGGCAGCTGCTGGGCGGGAAGGTCACCGACCGGGTCAAGGCGTACGCCAACGGCTGGTACACGACCGAGCGGACCCCGGAGGCGTACCACAAGGCCGCCCAGGGGGTCATGGAGCGCGGGTACCGGGCGCTGAAGATCGACCCCTTCGGGACCGGGCACTTCGAGCTCGACCACGAGCAGAGCCTGTACGCGGTCTCGCTGATCGAGGCCGTGCGGGACGCGATCGGGCCGGACGCCGAGCTGATGCTGGAGATGCACGGGCGCTTCTCCCCCGCCACGGCCGTACGGCTCGCCAAGGAGCTGGCCCCCTTCAAGCCGGCCTGGCTGGAGGAGCCGGTGCCGCCGGAGAACCTCAAGGCGCTGGAGAAGGTGGCCGCCAAGGTCGACATGCCGGTGGCGACCGGCGAGCGCATCCACGACCGCATCGAGTTCCGCGAGCTGTTCGAGAACCAGGCCGTGGACATCATCCAGCCGGACGTCGGCCACATCGGCGGCATCTGGGAGACCCGCAAGCTGGCGGCGACCGCCGAGACCCACTACATGCTGGTCGCCCCGCACAACGTGGGCGGCCCGGTGCTCACCGCCGCCTCCCTCCAGGTCGGCTTCACCTCCCCGAACTTCAAGATCCTGGAGCACTTCAACGACTTCGCGGACGCGGAGATCAAGAAGGTCGTGAAGGGGGCGCCGCAGGTCGTGGACGGCTACTTCCACCTCTCCGACGCGCCGGGCCTCGGCGTCGAGCTGGACGTGGACGCGGCCGCCGAGTTCCCGCAGCAGCAGGCCCGCTTCGACCTGTGGGCCGAGGGCTGGGAGCAGCGCAAGCCCAAGGGCACGAAGTGAGCGCCACCGCTGCCGGCGGCACCGCCGTCGTCGTCGAGGCGCCGGGCGAGCACCGGCTCGTGCCCCACGAGCCGCGCGAGCCGGGTCCGGGCGAGGCCCTGGTCCGGGTGCACGCGAGCGGCATCTGCGGCAGCGACCGCGAGGTGTACCAGGGCAACCGGCCCGAAGGGTACGTCCGCTACCCGCTGACGCCCGGCCACGAGTGGTCCGGCACGGTCGCGGCGGTCGGCGCCGGGGTCCCCCGGGGCCTCGTGGGCCGCAAGGTGGTGGGCGAGGGCTTCCGCAACTGCCAGGTCTGCGACCGCTGCCACGCGGGCGAGACGACGTTGTGCACGGCCGGCTACGAGGAGACCGGGTTCACCGAGCCCGGCGCCATGGCCGGCACGCTGACGCTGCCCGCGCGGCTGCTGCACGTCCTGCCCGACGACGCGGACCTGACGGCGGCGGCCCTCCTGGAGCCGGCCGCCTGCGTCGCGGCCGCGGCGATCAAGGCGAACGCCCTGCCGGGCGAGCGGGTGGCGGTCGTCGGCACCGGCACGCTCGGGATGTTCGCGGTGCAGTTCCTGGCGGCGGCCTCACCGGCCTCGCTGCTGGTCGTGGGCACCCGGCCGGACCGGGCGGAGCTGTCGAAGCGGTTCGGCGCGACCGACTTCCGCACCCGGGACGAGGCGCTGCCCGACGACGTCGACGTGGTGATCGAGACGGCCGGCTCGGCGTCGGCCGCGCGCACCGCCGCCTCGCTGCTGCGGCGCGGCGGCCGGCTGGTCCTCACCGGCATCCCGGCCCCGGGCGCCGACGGCCTGGACCCGACCGACCTCGTCGTGCGCCAGTTGGAGGTGCACACCGTGTTCGGGGCGCCGCCGGACGCGTGGGCGCACACCGTCCGCGTCTTCGGCGCCGGGCTGCTCGACCCCCTGCCGCTGGTGACGCACGAGCTGCCGCTCGCGGAGTTCGCGCACGCCATCGAGCTGGTGGGCGCCGGCGACCCGCGGGTCGGCAAGGTCCTGCTCAAGCCCTAGTGCCGTGACCGGAAGGGTTCACCGGCTCACGACGCCCGGCACGGCACTCCCCCTGGCTCCTCGAGCAGGGAGGACCCCCACGCCGCGTTGCCGGAGCCACCCGAGTACGTCCGGTACGAGGGTGGTCCTCCGCCTCGCGACGCACCGCACCGGACGCCGCGAGCCCACGGCAGACCTTTCCGGCCACGGCCCTGGACCACCCGGTCCGCGCACCGGTACCGCCGCGGACGTACGCCACGGGCCGTGCCGGTGCCCCTCCCCCGACCCGAGCGACGTACGACGTTCGCCCCATCGAACACGAAGGACAGCTTGTGACCGACGCTTCCTCCACGGCGGCCCGTCGGCCCGGTGAGCGGGCGCTCGCCGCGCTCGGCCTGGGCGCGCCCGCCCTCTCCCCCGCCGACGCCTCGCCGCACACCTTCCCCGGCGGCGGCCGCTGGCGCACCGAGATCCCGTCCGTCGAGGGGCCCGAGGCGCTGGCCGCGGTGCTCAAGGAGTCCTCGCGGCTCGACGTGCCGATCCACCGGATCAGCCAGGGCAGCGGCGTGTGGATGCTGACCGACGCCGAGATCACCGAGATGGTGGAGGCGACGGCCGAGCGCGACATCGAGCTGTGCCTGTTCACCGGCCCGCGCGGCACCTGGGACATCGGCGGCTCCACGCGCAGCGACTCGCGCGGCGGCGGGCTGCGCGCCCGCGGCCACGACGCGGTGGCCGGCTGCGTGGAGGACGCCGTCCGCGCCACGGAACTGGGCGTGAAGTGCCTGCTGGTGGCCGACGAGGGCGTGCTGTGGACGCTGCACCGCGCCCGCGAGGCCGGTCTCCTCCCGGCGGACACCACCCTGAAGGTCTCCGCCCTGATCGGCCCGGTCAACCCCGCCTCGTACGCCGTGTACGAGCGGCTCGGCGCCGACTCCCTCAACGTGCCCAGCGACCTGACCCTGGCGCATCTGACCGAGATCCGACGCGTCAGCGCGGCGCCCATGGACATGTACATCGAGGCCCCCGACGACCTCGGCGGCTATGTGCGGATGTACGAGGTGGCCGAGCTGATCCGGCGCGGCGCACCGCTGTACCTGAAGTTCGGCCTGTCCAAGGCTCCCGGCATCTACCCGTACGGCACCCATCTGCGGGACGTGACCCTGGACACCGCCCGGGAGCGGGTGCGGCGCGGCCGCCTCGCCCTGGACCTGCTCGCCCGGCACGGCGCGGACGGCGACATGGCGCCGCTCGGCTCCCGGCTGCCCGGTTCGCTCCACCGCTTCCCGACCGACGTGTCGCCTCTCAACGACGAGAACAAGGACTGATTCACCATGCGCAACCGCAGAGCTGCTCTCTCCGCCGTGGCGGCGGCCTCCCTCGCCCTGACCCTGGCCGCCTGCGGCCAGAACAGCGAGGGCGGCAGCGACGAGGGCGCCGGGGACACCAAGGGCGCCACCATCGGCATCGCCATGCCCACCAAATCCTCCGAGCGCTGGATAGCCGACGGCGCCAACGTCGAGGCGAACCTGAAGAAGGCCGGCTACAAGACCAAGCTGGTCTACGGCGAGGACGACCCCGACCAGCAGGTCTCGCAGATCGAGAACCTGATCACCCAGGGCGTGAAGGCCCTGATCGTCGCGGCCATCGACAACAAGTCGCTCAACAACGTGCTGCAGCAGGCCAAGGACGCGGACATCCCGGTCATCTCCTACGACCGCCTGATCCTCGGCACGGAGAACGTCGACTACTACGCCTCCTTCGACAACGAGAAGGTGGGCGAGCTGCAGGGCACCTACATCGTCGAGAAGCTCGGCCTGAAGGACGGCAGCGAGAAGGGGCCGTTCAACATCGAGCTGTTCGCCGGCTCCAACGACGACAACAACACCAAGTACTTCTTCCAGGGCGCGATGAACGTCCTGAAGCCGTACATGGACAAGAAGCAGCTGGTCGTCAGGTCCAAGCAGACCGCGCTCAACCAGGTCACCACCCTGCGCTGGGACGGCGGCACCGCGCAGAAGCGCATGGACGACATTCTGACCTCCGCGTACAAGAGCGAGCAGGTGGACGCGGTGCTCTCGCCCTACGACGGCATCTCCATCGGCATCCTGTCGGCGCTGAAGTCCGACGACTACGGCTCCAAGAGCAAGCCGCTGCCGGTCGTCACCGGCCAGGACGCCGAGGTCGCCTCGGTCAAGTCGATCGCCATGGGCCAGCAGACGCAGACCGTCTTCAAGGACCTGCGCAAGCTCGCCGAGGTCGCCGCGAACATGGTCGACGCCTCGCTCAACGGCAAGAAGCCCGAGATCAACGACGACAAGACGTACGACAACGGCGCGAAGGTCGTGCCCGCGTACCTGCTCGAACCGGTGAGCGTCGACAAGGACAACTACAAGGAGGTCCTGGTCGACGGCGGCTACTACAAGGAAAGCGACCTCAAGTAACCCCGTCCCACCGGAGCAGAAAGGCACGACCATGGCGGGACCCGTCCTGGAAATGCGCTCGATCGTCAAGACCTTTCCCGGCGTCAAGGCGCTGTCGGACGTCACCCTGACCGTCCGTCCGGGCGAGGTCCACGCCATCTGCGGGGAGAACGGCGCCGGCAAGTCGACCCTGATGAAGGTGCTCTCCGGCGTCCACCCGCACGGCACCTACGAGGGCGAGATCCTCTTCGAGGGGGACGTCTGCCGGTTCAAGGACATCCGGGCCAGCGAGCAGCGCGGCATCGTGATCATCCACCAGGAGCTGGCGCTGGTGCCGTACCTGTCCATCGCGGAGAACATCTTCCTCGGCAACGAGCAGGCGACCCGGGGCGTCATCAGCTGGAACGAGACCCTGCGGCGGGCCAGCGAACTGATGCGCCGGGTCGGGCTCGACGAGCACCCGCAGACCCGGGTCGCCGACATCGGCGTCGGCAAGCAGCAGCTCGTCGAGATCGCGAAGGCGCTGTCCAAGGAGGTCAGGCTGCTCGTCCTGGACGAGCCGACGGCCGCGCTCAACGACGAGGACAGCGCCAAGCTGCTGGACCTGATCCTGGAACTCAAGGAGCAGGGGATCACCGCGATCATCATCTCCCACAAGCTCAACGAGATCCGCAGGGTCGCCGACTCCGTCACGATCCTGCGGGACGGCCGCACCATCGAGACCCTCGACGTGAAGGCCGCGGGGACCACCGAGGACCGGATCATCAGCGGCATGATCGGCCGGGACCTGGACCACCGGTTCCCCGACCGCACCCCGCACGAGCCGGAGGCCGGCTCGGCGCCGGCCCTGGAGATCCGCAACTGGACCGTCCACCACCCCATCGACCAGCAGCGCAAGGTCGTCGACGACGTGTCGGTCAACGTGCGCCGCGGGGAGATCGTCGGCATCGCGGGGCTGATGGGCGCCGGCCGCACCGAGCTGGCGATGAGCGTCTTCGGCCGCGCCTACGGGCGGCACGCGGGCGGCACGGTCCTCAAGGACGGCACGGAGATCAGGACGCGGACCGTCGCCGACGCGGTCGCGCACGGGATCGCCTACGTCACCGAGGACCGCAAGCACTACGGGCTCAACCTCATCGACACCATCAACCGCAACATCTCGCTCAGCGCGCTGGGCAAGGTGGCACGGCGCGGCGTGGTCGACGAGCACGAGGAGCGCCGGGTCTCGGAGGGCTTCCGCAAGACCATGAACATCAAGGCGCCCACCGTCTTCGAGCCGGTGGGCAAGCTGTCCGGCGGCAACCAGCAGAAGGTCGTCCTCAGCAAGTGGATCTTCACGGGTCCGGACGTGCTGATCCTGGACGAGCCGACCCGCGGCATCGACGTGGGCGCGAAGTACGAGATCTACACGGTCATCGACAAGCTGGCCGCCGAGGGCAAGGCCGTCCTGTTCATCTCCTCGGAGCTGCCCGAGCTGCTGGGCATGTGCGACCGCATCTACACCATGGCCGCGGGACGGCTGACGGGCGAGTTCCAGCGGGGCGAGGCGACACAGGACGCGCTGATGCGCCAGATGACGAAGGACAAAGAGGTAACGCGATGAGCACCGATGTGACCGCCCCGAACCCGGCGCCCGCGCCGCCGGGCGGCAGCGGAAAGGCCGGGGCCGACGGCCTGGCGAGGCTGATGCTGGACGGTCTGCGCCGCAACATGCGCCAGTACGGCATGCTGATCGCGCTCGGCGTGATCGTGGCGCTGTTCGCGGTGTGGACCAGCGGGGACCTGCTGCTGCCGCGCAACGTCTCCAACCTGGTGCTGCAGAACAGCTACATCCTGATCCTGGCGATCGGCATGATGATCGTCATCATCGCGGGCCACATCGACCTGTCGGTCGGCTCGATCACGGCGTTCGTCGGCGGCGTGGCCGCCGTGCTGATGGTCGAGCACGACATACCGTGGCCCCTCGCGGTGCTGCTGTGCCTGGCCATCGGCGCCGCGGCGGGCGCCGCGCAGGGCTTCCTGATCGCGTACGCGGGGATGCCGTCCTTCATCGTCACACTCGCCGGCATGCTGGTCTTCCGCGGTCTGACCGAGGTCTTCCTCAAGGGGCAGACGCTCGGCCCGTTCCCGGAGGGGCTGCAGAAGGTGGCCAACGGCTTCCTGCCCGAGGTCGGCCCGGACACCAACTACCACAATCTCACCCTGCTGCTCGGCCTCGTGCTGGTCGCCGCGGTGATCTGGCAGGAGGTCCGCGACCGCAGGCGCCAGCAGGAGTACTCGCTGGAGGTGCCGCCGGCCAAGCTGTTCGCGGTGAAGCTGGCCGCGCTCACCGCCGCCGTGCTGGTCTTCACCCTGCTGCTCGCCAGCTACAAGGGCGCCCCGGTGGTGCTCCTCATCCTCGCCGCGCTCCTGGTCGGCTTCGGCTACCTGATGCGCAACGCGGTCGTGGGCCGCCACGTGTACGCCATCGGCGGCAACCTGCCCGCGGCGAAGCTGTCGGGCGTGAAGGACAAGAAGGTCACCTTCCTGGTCTTCTTGAACATGGGCATGCTCGCGGCCCTGGCGGGTCTGGTCTTCGCCGCCCGGTTCAACGCGGCCTCGCCCAAGGCCGGCCTCAACTTCGAACTGGAGGCCATCGCCGCGTCGTTCATCGGCGGCGCCTCGATGAGCGGCGGCGTCGGCACGGTCCTCGGCGCCATCATCGGCGGCCTGGTCCTCGGCGTCCTGAACAACGGCATGAACCTCGTCGGCATCGGCACCGACTGGCAGCAGGTCATCAAGGGCCTGGTGCTCCTGGCGGCGGTCGGCTTCGACGTGTGGAACAAGCGCAAGGTCGGTTCGTAACAGCACCCACCCATCCACGGCCCGGTGGACCTCAGGGGCGTCGCACCACCCGTGTGCGGCGCCCCTGAGGCGGTCCGGGCCACAGAGAACAGGGAGCCGTAAAACATGGGGAGCAGCACCAGCAGGCGCACGGTCATCGCGGCGGCAGCGGCGGCGGGACTCGCCGCGGCGGCGGGCACGGCGCACGCGGCACCGGCCGGCGGCGGACCGGTGAGAGAACTCTTCGGAAGGCTGGCCGACGGCACCAAGGTGTACCGGTGGTCGCTGCGGAACGGCGGCACCCGGCTGAAGGTCCTGTCCTACGGCGGCGTCGTGCAGTCGCTGGAGGTCCCGGACCGGCGCGGCCGGTACCGCAACGTCTCGCTCGGCTTCGACAACCTGGACGACTACGTCGCCTCCAGCCCGTACTTCGGCGCGCTGATCGGCCGGTACGGCAACCGCATCGCCGAGGGCCGCTTCACGCTGGACGGCACCGCGTACCAGCTGTCCGTCAACGACGGCGAGAACAGCCTGCACGGCGGCGCGCAGGGCTTCGACAAGCGCGTGTGGGACGTCGAGCCCTTCACCGAGGGCTCCGACGTCGGCCTGCACCTGCACTACACGAGCGTCGACGGCGAGATGGGCTACCCGGGCACCCTGCGGGTGAAGGTCACCTACACCCTCACCCGGTCCGGCGACTGGCGCGTCGACTACGAGGCGACCACCGACAGGGCGACGGTCGTGAACCTCACCAGCCACGTGTACTGGAACCTGGGCGGCGAGGGCAGCGGCACGGTCGAGGACCACGAGCTGACGATCGCCGCCTCCCGCTACACGCCCGTCGACGCGGGCCTGATCCCGACCGGTGAGCGGGCGGGGGTCGCGGGGACGCCGTTCGACTTCCGGCGCGCGAAGACGGTGGGCGAGGACATCCGCACGGCCCACCAGCAGCTGCTGTACGGCCAGGGCTACGACCACAACTGGGTGCTGGACAAGGGGATCACGAGGCGGCCCGAGCACGTCGCCACGCTGCGCGACCCCGCGTCCGGGCGCACCCTGCGGATCGCCACGACCGAGCCGGGGCTGCAGTTCTACTCCGGCAACTTCCAGGACGGCACGCTCGTCGGCACCGGCGGGCGCGTCTACCGGCAGGGCGACGCGCTGTGCCTGGAGACCCAGCACTTCCCGGACTCCCCCAACCAGCCGTCGTTCCCGTCGACGGTGCTGCGCCCGGGGCAGACGTACCGGACGACGACGGTGCACTCCTTCGACGCCTGACGGAGGCGTCCGGCGGGCGTGAAGATCCGCTTCACACGTTCCGGCACGGGTTGAACACGGCCGGTCCCCCGTCCGTACCAGAGGGCGGCCCGCACCCCCGCGCGGGCCGCCCCACGACGGAGGTTCCATGGCCGACAAGGTCACGTCGCTGTTCCGCAGCACCGCGGCGCACAGCCCCTCGATGGCCGCACTGGCCCGGGAGGGCGACGGGGAGGGTCCGCTGGACTTCTGCATTCCGTGCAACCCCTACTTTCCGACGCCGGCGATGTTCGACGAGCTGACGCACCGGCTGCGCGAGATCCTCACGTACTACCCGAGCAGCGCCGACACGATCACGGCCGAGCTGTGCTCGCTGCTCCAGCTGCCGCCGAGCTGCGTGGCGATGGGCAACGGCTCCACCGAGCTGATCACCTGGATCGACCACCTGCTGGTGCGCGAGTCGCTCGCGGTGCCCGTGCCCACCTTCGGCCGCTGGACGGACCAGCCGATGGAGACCGGCAAGCGCGTCGACATGTTCCCGCTCCAGGAGAGCAACGGCTTCGCGCTCGACCCGGCCCAGTACATCCAGTTCATCCGCTCCCGGGGCTCGCGCACCGCCGTCATCTGCAACCCGAACAACCCCGACGGGGGCATGCTGCCCAGGCAGACGGTCCTCGCCTTCTGCGACGCCCTGGCCGACCTGGACCTGATCGTCATCGACGAGTCGTTCCTGGAGTTCGCCGACGCGGAGGCCGAGCCGAGCGTCGTCGAGGAGGCGGTGCTGCGGCCCAACGTCGTCGTGCTGCGCAGCCTCGGCAAGAACTTCGGCCTGCACGGCGTGCGCTTCGGCTACCTCGTGGCCAACCCGGCGCTCGCCGGCAAGGTCCGCTCGATGCTGCCGAAGTGGAACCTCAACTCCTTCGCGGAGACCGTGGTGTTCATGCTGAAGGACCACGGCCCCGAGTACCTGGAGAGCCTGCACATGGTGCGCCGGGACCGGCTCGACATGGCCCGGCAGCTCTCCGCGCTGCCCGGTCTGACGGTCTACCCGTCGCAGGGCAACTTCCTCTTCGTGCGCCTGCCCGTGGGCGCCGAGGGGACCGTGGTCCGGGACCGCCTGCTCACCGAGCACCGGGTCCTGGTCCGCGAGTGCGGCAACAAGATCGGCTCGTCCAGCCGCTTCCTGCGTCTCGTGGTGCGCCCCCAGGCAGACGTGCGTCGTCTGGTGTCCGGCCTGGAGTCGGTGCTCTACGGGGCCGGGAGGGGAGCCGCCGTGCCCGAGCCGGACGGAGGGACCCCCTACAGCTCGGGCACGGCGGCGGTGGACCGCCTGGTGCACAGCACGAACGGGGCGGGCGTGACGGGTCTCGCGGCCGTCGCCCACGCCGCGGCCCAGCACCGGATGAGAACCGGGTCCCAGGCCCAGCACCGGCTGACCGCGCAGGCCCAGCCGCAGCCTCAGCTGACGGCCCAGCCGCAGCCCCAGCTGACCGCCCAGGCACAGGCACAAGCACAGGCGCAGGCACAGGCACAGGCTCAACTGGCCGCTCAGGCGCAGGCCCAGATGCCGCCGCAGGTGCCGCCCCGGCCCCAGCCGCTGCCGCAGGGCGGCTGGCCGGCCGCGGGCGCCCCGTCGAGCGGCGCCGGATGGCCGGCGGCCGCCGCGGTCGACCGGGTCGGCTGACCACCGGCCCGGTCGCCGGACCGGTCCACCACCGATCCGGCACCCCCTCCGGGGGACACCCCGGCCGGCCGGGAGAACCCGCTGCTCCCCGGCCGGCGGGAGGGCGCCGCGGCCGGGAGGCTCCATGGCCTCCCGGCCGACGGTGCGCACCGCGGGGAGGGCGTGCGCGCGGGCGGTGCGGCCTCAGTAGGCCACCGGCCACCCGCCGCTCCGGTCCAGCAGGGTGATCCCGAGCTTCGGGGTGCCGTTGTCGTTGCCGTCGCAGTAGTGGTGGACGATCAGGTCGCCGTCCACGTCGTTCATGATCGACCGCCCGCCGGGGCCGATGACCCTGCCGTGCGACTCCGGCACCGGCGTACCTCCGCTGTCCGTCATCGCGACACCGTTCCTGTCGTGGTACGGCCCGGTGGCGCTCGTCGCCCGCCCCGCCTTCACCTTGTAGGCGGAGCCGGTCCCGGCGCAGCAGGTGTCGTACGAGGCGAACAGGTAGTAGTAGCCGTTCCGCTTGACGACGTACGGGGCCTCGACGGCCCTCGTGCCGGTCGGGCTAGCCGGGCCGGCGGCCGTCCCCGGCGGCCGGCCCGCGTACGGCGGCCGTCCGCCCCGGCAGGTCGACCTCGGCCCGCACCGTCTTACCGGGCGCCTCCCTCTCCAGCACCTCCCAGCGGTCGGCGAGCGCGTCGACGAGCAGCAGGCCGCGCCCGTGCTCGTCGAGCGGGCGCGGGGGCCGTACGGCGTCGGGGCCGGGCGGGCGCGGCTCGGCACGGGTGTCGGTGACCTCGACGCGCACGCCGCCCGCGTCGAGGCGGAGCCGCAGCTCGAAGTCCCGCCCCGGGACGCGGCCGTGGGTCACGGCGTTCGCCGCCAGCTCGGCGACGATCGCGGCGACGGCGTCCGAGGGGCCCGTCCCGTGCGGGACGCCCCAGTCGTGCAGCTGGGCCAGCGCGAGGCGCCGGGCGAGCCGGGCGCCTCGCGGAGTGGCGCTGAGCCGCTGGGCGAACACACGCACGGTGACCGGGGAGCGCGGAGTGGACGGTGCTTCCATGCGCCCAATCTGGCGGCGGGAACGGCCTGTTCACCAGCCCGGCACCGCGTACGCTGCGGCAGCGTACGCACTCACGGCATGGACAGTACTCGTCACCGGCCGTGAGCATGGGCGCGGGAGGTGACCGACGGTGGTCGACGGTGAACCGGAGTCGTCGGACAGTCTGCGGACGTTCGGCGCGGTGGTCCAGGGATTGCGCGAGCACGCGGGGCTGAGCCGGGAGGAGTTCGGGCGGCGGGTGCGGTTCTCCAGGCACACGGTGGCGTCCGTGGAACTGGGGAGGCGGATGCCGGACGCGGCGTTCGTGGAACGGGCGGAGGAGGCCCTCGGGAACACGGGCGCGTTGCGGCGGGCCGCGGGTTGTCTGGCGCGGCAGCCGGGGCTGGCGGCGTGGTTCCGGCGGTGGGCGGGACTGGAGGCATCGGCGATCACGCTGTACACGTACGAATGCCGGCTGGTTCCCGGGCTGCTGCAGACGGAGGCGTACGCGCGGACGCTGTTCACCAACCAATTGCCGCCGCTGGACGACGGGCAGATCGAGGCCCAGTGGGCCGCCAGGGCGGAGCGACAACGACTTCTGGGAGAACTGCCGAACACGGCATTCGGCTTCATCCTGGAGGAGGGCCTGTTCCTGCGACGCATGGGCGGTGCGGAGATCACTCGGAACCTGATCGACCACATGCTGGAGATCAGTCGTCTGCGCAACGTAGAAATACAGATCATGCCGCAGGTGAGGGAGACCCACGCGGGGCTCGACGGGCCCATGCAACTGCTGGAGACCCCTGACAACAGGTGGTTCGCCTACTGCGAGGGGCAGCGAGGAGGACTGTTCATCTCGGACTCCAAGGAGGTGAGCGTCCTCCAGAGGCGCTATGCCAGGATGCGCTCGCAGGCTCTTACCCTTGATGACTCCGTGAGCCTGTTGCAACGGATGCGAGGAGCGCCATGAGCAGCAGCGATCTGGAATGGTTCAAGTCGAGCTACAGCAGCGGCGGTGACGGCGACTGCGTCGAGATAGCCCCCTGCCCCCGCGCCGTCCACGTCCGGGACTCCAAGGACAGGCAGGGGCCGCAGCTCGCCCTCTCCCCCGCCGCCTGGGCCGGGTTCCTCGCGTACGTCACGGAGTGAGTCACCGCGCGGCGACCGGCCGCCGCTCCTCCTCCGCGGCGGCGGCCCGTGCCGTCCGCTCCCCGAGGTGGGCACGGACCGAGTACGCGAGGGCCGCGGCCCACAGGGCGTACAGCGCGACGTAGACGCAGGCGGCGGCCGTGCCCGGCACACCGGCCCAGTCGCTGTCCAGCAGGGTGCGGACGTTGGTGACGACGATGACGCCGCCGACCGCGGAGCCGAGGACGCGCGGCGGGACCAGCCGGACCAGCCAGGCGGCGACCGGCGCGGCGATCAGGCCGCCGACGAGGAACGCGGCCACCCAGTCCCACTTGAGCTCCTGGGAGCCGAGCGAGAGGAGGGAGCCGAGGCTCGCGGCGACCGCGACCAGGAACTCGCCGGTGTCGACCGAGCCGATCACCTTGCGCGGCTCCATCCGCCCGCTGGCCAGCAGCGCCGGGGTGCCGACCGGTCCCCAGCCGCCCCCGTCGTCGGGGCCCTCAGGGATTGACCCAGGCCTCCGGGTCCTCCGCGAGCGCGCGGACGCCGTCGGGCAGGGCGTCCGCCGCGATGTCGGCGAGCGTGACGACGTCGACGATCGCGCGCACGTGGGCGCGCGCGGCGATCCACAGCGGGAGCAGGGGGGCGGCGGGGCCCGTGTAGGCGAGGTGGGTGGGGCGTTCGCCGCGCACGGTCATGATGGGGCCGTCCACGGTGCGGATCACGTCCGCGACCGTGATCGCGTCGGCGGGGCGGGCGAGCCGGTAGCCGCCCTGACCGCCGCGCCGGCTCGTCACCAGGCCGCCGCGCCGCATGTCGCCCAGAATGCCCTCGAGGAACTTGTGCGGGATGTCCTGGGCGAGGGCGATGGCCTCCGCCTTCAGGGGCTCCCCGTCCTGCCGGGCGGCCAGTTCCAGCGCCGCGCGCACCGCGTAGTCCGCCCTTGCCGAGATCCTCATGCAAGGCATTGTCCGGTGCGCCGCCCGCGCGGCGGCGCACCGGGTGCGCCGTACGCCCGTCCCGGTGCCCCGGTCAGACGAGCCGGATCACGTTCCAGGACAGCGGTTCGAGCACGGCCCTGAGGACGCCGCCCTCCAGGGTGGTGCCGGTGGCCTCGTGGGGCTTGACGCGCTCCCGGTCCTGGACGGTGTTGCGCGCGTCGGGGCCGGCGTCGGAGAGGACGCTGTGCCCGGCGACGGACGTCGGACCCAGTCCCGCGAGGGAGACCTCGAGGGGCAGCGGCGCGGTGCGGCGCGGTCGCGGTTGACGGCGAAGACGGTGACGGAGCCGTCCCCATCCGCACGAGGGCGACCGCCGCGATGAGCACGAAGAAGACGACGGAGATCGCGGAGGCGTGGCCCACGCGGTGGCTGGTGAAGCCCTCCTCCAGCGTGGACCGCACGAACGTGCGCGTCGAGTCCTCGGGGCCCGGCCCGAAGTCCATCATCACGACGGCCTGGTCGAAGACCTGGAGCGAGGCGAGGACCTGCAGGGCGACGACGAGGCCGGTGATGTCGCGCAGCATCGGCAGCGTGATGTGCGCCGTGCGGTGCCAGGCGTTCGCGCCGTCCAGCCCGGCGGCCTCGTACCGGTGGGCGGGGATGCCCTGGAGCGCGGCCAGGTGGAGCAGGAAGCTGAAGCCGGCCGTCCACCACAGGGTGCAGACGACGACGGCGAGCAGGGCGTACGACGGGTCGGTCAGTCAGGGCGTCTCGATGCCGGAGACGTGGTTGACCATGCCGGCGCCGGGGTTGAACAGCCACTGCCCCAGGTTGCCCGACGTCCAGCGTCGCGATCATGCTGTAGCCGTCGCCGCCGCTGAAGAGGTTCCAGCAGCGGACCCGGGTGCCCGCGCCGGACGCCGGCGCGTCCGCACCGGTGCCGAGCGCCGCGAAGCCGAAGCTCCCCGCGACGGCCGGCCCGCCGAGCCCGGTCAGAAGCTGCCTGCGGTCCAGGCCAGGTCGTCCCATGCCCTGCCCCTGCTGTTCGGATGCCCACTGTCCGTACTGCCCGGAGTACCGAATGACGCCCGTAACTTCGAACGGACCGTAGGGAGAAGCGATTTCACCTCAATGGGTCGCGCGGGAATGCGAAGGGAGCGGCGGGAACAGCGGAGCCCCCGTACCGGCTTGCGGTACAGGGGCTCCCGGGAGCAGCGAAGGGTCAGCCCGCGAAGGCCGGCTGGGGCAAGCCCTTTCCCGCGCCGGGCAGGACGAGGACCGAACCGGACAGCGGGTGCGGCGCGTCGAGGCCGACCCGGGCCGTGGTGACGTACAGGTCGGCGAGGCCGGCGCCGCCGAACGCGCAGGCGGTCGGGCGGCGCACGGGCAGCTCGACCACGCGGTCCAGCGCCCCGTCCGGCGTGTAGCGGCGGACGGCGCCGCCGTCCCACAGCGCCACCCACACGCAGCCGTCCGCGTCGACGGTCATCCCGTCCGGGAAGCCCGCGCCCTCCTCGATCTCCGCCAGCGGGCGCCTGTTCGCCACCGCTCCGGCGGCGTCGACGTCGAAGACGTCCACGCGCCGGGTCGGGGTGTCGATGTAGTACATCCGCCGGCCGTCCGGGCTCCAGCCGAGGCCGTTGCTGACCGTCACGTCGTCCAGCACGGCCGCGGCCGTCCCGTCGGCGGCGAACCGGGTCAGCGTGCCGCCGCCGGGCGCCTCGTCGTAGCGCATGGTCCCGGTCCACAGGGAGCCGTCGGGCGCGACGGCCGCGTCGTTGCCGCGGCGGCCCGGCACCGGCTCGCGGTGCAGCCAGCGGAAGGGCTCCCCCGACCCCGGTGGCCCGTACAGGCCCACGCCGTCGCGGAGGTTGACGACCAGGCCGCCGTTCGCACGGGGCCTGGCCGCGCCCACGTGCTGCTCGGTGACCATGACCGTGCGCCGCCCGGAGGCGGGGTCGTAGGTGTGCACGCGCGAGGCGAGGATGTCGACCCAGACCAGGCGGCCGGTGCGCGCGTCCCAGGTCGGCCCCTCGCCGAGCACCGCCTGCGCGCGGACCGCGACCTCGTACGCCGTCGCTCCGCCCACGCCGCTCACGCCGCGCTCCGGTGGCCGAGCCGCTCGGACAGTTCGGCGGCGCCCTTGGCGGCCAGCTGCTCCAGCTCGCCGACCCGCTCGTCGCTCCAGCGGATCATCGGCACGGAGATGGAGAGCGCGGCGACGACCTGCCCCGTGCGGTCGCGCACCGGGGCGGCGACGCAGGAGACGTCCGGGTTGGACTCGCGGCTCTCCACGGCGATGCCGCGGCGGCGGATCTCCGCGAGGGCCTCGCGCAGCGCGACCGGCTCGGTGATGCTGTTGGGCGTCATCGCGATCAGGTCCGCGCCGTCCGGGATGCGGGCGGCCAGCTCCGGCTCGGGCAGCGAGGCCAGCAGCATCTTGCCGACCGAGGTGCAGTGGGCGGGCAGCCTGCGGCCCGCCGCGGAGACCATGCGCACGGCGTGCGTGGAGTCGACCTTGGCGATGTAGATGACGTCCGTGCCTTCCAGGATCGCCACGTGCACCGTCTCGTCGCAGGTCTCGGCCACGGACCGGGCGACCTGCTGGCCCTCGGCGGCGAGGTCGAGCTGCTCCGCGTACCGGCTGCCGAGCTGATACGGCCGTACGCCCAGCCGGTAGCGCCCGGGCTGGCCCTGGACGGGCACGATGTAGGAGCGCGCGGCGAGCGTCGTCACCAGCTCGTGCACGGTGGTGCGGGGCAGCTGGAGCCTGCGCACGATGTCGGGGGCGGAGAGCGTCCCGTCCCCGTCGAGGAAGAGCTCCAGTATGTCGAGAGCCCGGGTCACGGCAGGTACGAGGCGTCCCACGACCGGCCCCCTCTCTGTTCGTTCGAGATTTCAACAGACGGTCGGAATGACGAACACAGGCTACTCATAGTGCGTTTGCCCGGGCAATGGCCCGGAAAGCGGCGGCCGGGCGGGCCGGCCGGGCCGACCGGAGGCTGCGCGGGGTGGACCGCGCCCCTCCGCCGGGGCGGACACCTCGGCGCGGCCTCACCGCGCCTTCCGCACACGCCTTCCGCGACAGCTGGTCGACGGCGGCCGGCCGGCGGCGGCTGTTCGACGGCGGCCCCGGCCGAGGCCCGCCCCGCTCGGTGTTCACCCCACCCGATGGCCGTCCCGCCCGGTGACCGCCCTGCCTGGCGGCCGCCCCCGCCTGGTCCTGCCTGGCGGCCGCCCCCGCCCGGTGGCCGCCCCATCCAGTGGCCGCCCCGGCCGGTGCGTGGCCGGTGTCCGACGGCCGCCCACCCGGTGGCGTGCGCGACCATGGGGTCCATGCCGGCCAAACGACCCGTCCGACCGTTCACCCCGCTCGACTTCCAGCTCGTCCTGCTGCGCCGCATGGCCGACCACAACCCTGACCTGGTCGACGACGCCCGCCGCGCGCTCGGCGCCTCCGCGGCCGACCTGCGCGAGGCCAACCGCCGCTGGCAGGCGATGCTGCGGGCGCCGGGCGGCCGGTCGGCGGCCGCCCGCTTCCGCTCCGTCCTCGGCGAGCCGGAGGCCGTGTCCGCGCGGCGGGTCGGCGACCTGGAGGCCGCGGCGTGGCGGTGGCCCGTCCCCCTCTGGCCGGACCTGCGCTTCGAGGCGCTCCTCGCCCCGAACGGCGCCCTGTGGAACGAGTGGCTGGTCCGCGCGCCCGGCGCCCCCGCTCCCGCGCTGCGCGCGGTGGAGGACCTGCGCCCCTGGTCCGCGACGGTCGACGAGGTGGCCCGCGCCTTCGCCCCGGCCCGCCCGCTGGAGGGCACCGCGCCCACCCGCTGGGGACTGTCCTTCACCGCGCCGGACGCGCGCGGCGTGCGCCGCACCGTCGCGGCGGAGTTCACCTGGGGGCTGCTGCAGCGGGTCGCCGTCGACGGGCGGCCCGCGCCCGACGCCCCGGCGCCCGGACGGCACGGCCCGGCATGAGCGGCCCCGGTCCCGCGTGACCGACCCCGCGGGACCGGTCCGTCCGGGCGCCGGAGCCGGCCGCCGCGGCCCGGGAGGTCCGCGCGTACCGGGCGCGGGCGGAGGCCGGGACGGGCGCCGCCGGGACCCGGCCGCCCTCCTCGTCCGCGGCCGGGTGAGCCGGGTGGCCGTGGGGGTGTCCGTGTGACCCGTCGGGGCGCCGGTGCCGTCCCCGGCCGCGGCCGGGGACGGCCGAAGGCGTTTCTTCCAGCGGCCGCTGGTGTACGGAGGGAGGGACGGGGGCGGCCGCCGCGCCGCCCCGCCCGGCACCGGCAGAGCCGCACGGCACAGGTACGGCACCGCCCCGACGACAAGGAGCACGACGCGTGTCCTCTCTCTTTCCGGCCCTCGCGGCGGACGACGCGGGCGAGCGGGTCGCCCTGCGCTTCGGCGACCGCTCGCTGACGTACGCACAGCTCGCCGCCGAGGCCGGGTCCCTGGCGGAGCGGATCGGCGGGGCCGGGCGGGTCGCCGTGTGGGCCACCCCGGACCTGGAGACCGCGGTGGGCGTGGTCGCCGCCCTGCTGGCCGGGGTGCCCGCCGTGCCGCTCAACCCGAAGTCGGGCGGGGCCGAGCTGGGGCACATCGTGGGCGACAGCGCGCCGTCGCTGGTCCTGGCCGCGCCCGGCGCACCGCTGCCGGACGCGCTGTCCGGCGTACGGCGGCTCGACGTCGAGGTGCGGGCGGCGGGCGCGGCCGGCGCGGCCGGCCCGTACGCGGTCCCGGCCGCCGAACCGGACGAGTCGGCCCCGGCCCTCGTCGTGTACACCTCCGGCACCACCGGCCCGCCGAAGGGCGCCGTCATCCCGCGCCGGGCCGTCGCCGCCACCCTGGACGCGCTGGCCGACGCCTGGCACTGGACCGCCGACGACGTCCTCGTGCACGCGCTGCCCCTCTTCCACGTGCACGGCCTGGTGCTCGGCGTCCTCGGGCCGCTGCGCCTGGGCGGCTCCGTACGGCACCTGGGGAGATTCTCGACGGACGCCGTGGCACGGGAGCTGAACGACGGGGCGACCATGCTGTTCGGGGTGCCCACCATGTACCACCGCGTCGCGGAGGCGCTGGAGGGCGACCGGGAGCTGGCCGCGGCGCTCGCCCGGGCGCGGCTGCTGGTGTCCGGCTCCGCCGCGCTGCCGGTGCACGACCACGAGCGGATCGCGACGGCGACCGGGCGTCGGGTGATCGAGCGGTACGGGATGACGGAGACCCTGATGAACACGAGCGTCCGCGCGGACGGCGAGCCGCGCGCGGGCGCCGTCGGGGTGCCGCTGCCGGGCGTCGGACTGCGGCTGGTGGAGGAGGGCGGGAAGGTCGTGGAGGAGTACGACGGGGAGACGGTCGGGGAGATCCAGGTCCGCGGGCCGAACCTGTTCACGGAGTACCTGAACCGGCCGGAGGCGACGGCCGCGGCGTTCACCGAGGACGGCTGGTTCCGCACCGGCGACGTGGCGGTGCGCGACCTCGACGGGTACGTGCGCATCGTCGGCCGCAAGGCCACCGACCTCATCAAGAGCGGCGGCTACAAGATCGGCGCGGGCGAGATCGAGAACGCGCTGCTCGAACACCCGGCGGTGCGCGAGGCCGCGGTCACCGGCGAGCCCGACGACGACCTCGGGGAGCGCGTGGTGGCCTGGGTGGTGCCGGCGGAGGACCCGTACCCGGGACTGGACCGGGAGCTGGCCGACCACGTGGCCCGGCGGCTCGCGCCCCACAAGCGCCCGCGCACCGTGCGCTGGCTCGACGCGCTGCCCCGCAACGACATGGGCAAGATCATGAAGCGGGCGCTGGGCGATGGCTGAGCCGGCGGGAGCGGGCGGACCGGGCACGGACTCGGCGGGCACGGGCTCGGCGGCGGGCGGACCGGGCACGGGCGGGGCGGGACCCGCGGCGCGGCGGTACACCGCCCGCGAGGCCGTCGCCCTGCTCGCCCGCGCGGACGACTTCACCGAACTGCCCCGCCCCGACGGCACGTACCCGCCCGACGGGCCGCTGTCCTGGCGCGGCTACGACGAGGCGCGCGCCCGGGCGGCGGCCCGCACCGGCGAGGAGGAGTCCGTGCTGTGCGGCACGGGCACCGTCGGGGGCACGGCCGCCGTGCTGGTCTCCTTCGAGTTCGGGTTCCTCGGCGGGTCGCTGGGCGAGCGCACCGGGGACCGGCTGGCGGCGGCGTACGCGCACGCGCTCGGGCACCGGCTGCCGCTGGTGTCGCTCGTGGCGACGGGCGGCAGCCGGATGCAGGAGGGCATGCGGGCGCTGGTGCAGCTCCAGCGCGTGGCCCGCGCGTCGGCGCTCGTCCGCGCGGCCGGGCTGCCGCAGGTCGCGGTCCTGCGCGACCCGACGACGGGCGGCGGCTGGGCCACGCTCGGCGCGGGCGCCGACGTGGTCCTCGCGCTGCCCGGCGCCCAGGTCGGCTTCGCGGGCTCCCGCGTCCGCCCGCCGGACGCGGACCCGGCGGCGTACACAGCGGAGGCGCAGCTCGCGGCGGGCGCGGTCGACGCGGTCGTCCCCTGCGAGGACCTCCCGGATGCGCTGGCGCTGTGGCTGCGGCTGCTGACGGGGGGTTCGGCCGGGGCCGGCCCCGAGGGCCGGGAGGACGGAGGCGGCGCCGTCCCGCCCCCTCCCGCCCTGGGGCGGGCCGGCCCGCCGGCCACCGGCTGGGAGGCGGTCCTGCTGGCCCGCTCCCCGGAGCGGCCGCGCGCCGAGGCGTACCTGGACGCCTTCTTCGCCCGCCGCGCGGCGCTCGGCGGCGACCGCTGCGGCGGCACCGACGACGGGATGCTGTGCGGGTTCGGCGTGTGCGCGCAGGACGGGCGGACGGTCGCGTACGCGGCGCAGCGCGGCACGGCCGTCCGCCCCGCCGGCCACCGCGCCGCCGCCCGTCTCGTCCGCCTCGCCGGGCGGCTGGGCGTCCCGGTGCTGACGCTGGTGGACACGCCGGGCGCCGCCAACGACGCGGAGGCCGAACGGCAGGGCGCCGGCGCGGCGATCGCGGACCTGTTCGCCGCCGTGGCCACCGCCCGTACGCCGGTCACCACGCTGCTGATCGGCGAGGGCGGTTCGGGCGGCGCGCTCGCGCTCGCCGCCCCGGACAACACCTGGGCCACGCCCGACAGCTACTTCTCCGTCATCGCCCCGGAGCTCGCGGCCGCGATCCTCAAGCGGTCCCCCGACCGGGTCCGGGCCACGGCCGACGAACTCCGCATCCGCCCGCAGGACCTGGTGGACCTGGGGGTCGTCCGGGGCATCGTGCCCCCGGCCTGACCCCGCCCGGCGGCCCCATCGGCACCGTGCGGCCCCCTCTCCTCCCCTCGTACGAATCACTCGCCCGGCCGCACCCCGCCCGGCCCCCCGCGGAGTGCGGCGGCGCGCCTTCCGCCGCACGATGCCAGGAGAGGACCGTCGTCCGGCGGCCCGTTCCACGGTCTTGCGCTCTCGGGAGGATCTGCCATGACCGCCACTCTGGAGCAGCTGCACCGCTGCCACCTCGCCGTCGACCTGGGGGCGGCCCGCACCCGGGTGTACGTGCGCGGCGCCGGTCTCGTCGTCGACCAGCCGAGCGTCGCCGCGGTGAACACGCGGACCGGCTCGCTGATCGCCGTCGGTGAGTTCGCGGAGCGGATGACGGGCCGCACCCCCGGCTACATCCGGGTCGTCCGGCCGGTCTCGGGCGGCACCGTGGTGGACATCGAGATGGCCCAGCGCATGCTCCGCCACCTGCTCGGCGACAAGCTGCGCCGCGCGCTGCGCCGCAAGCCGCGGCTGCGGGCCGCGGTCTGCACGCCGCACGACGCCGATCCGCTGGCGCAGCGGGCGGCCATGGAGACGCTGGTGGGCCTGGGCGCGCGCCGGGTGGAACTGGTGGACACGCTGATCGCCGCGGCGGTGGGCTGCGGGCTGCCGGTGGAGCGGGCCGAGGCCAGCATGATCATGGTGTGCGGGTCGGCGGCCACGCAGGTCGCGGTGTTGTCGCTGGGGTCGATCGTCACCGCCGAGCGCGTCCCGGTCGGCGGCGAGGCCGTGGACCACGCGATCGTGCAGCACCTGCGCACCCAGCACGAGCTGATGCTCCCCTCCCAGTCCGTGCGCCCGCTGCAGCTGACCCTCTCCGGCAACGGCATCACCCCGCAGGGCCCGGCGACCACCGAGATCCACGGGCGCGACGTGTCCACCGGGCTCACCCGTTCCGTGCGCATCGACACGGCGGCCGTGCGGGAGGCCATCCACACCCCGCTGACGTCGGTGCTCGACGGCATCGGCAAGGTGCTGCGCGACTGCCCGCCCGACCTGGTGGCCGACCTGGTCGACCGGGGGATCATGATGGTCGGCGGGAGCGCGCTGCTGCCGGGGCTCGACGAGATGCTGCGCGAGGCGACGGGCATGCCGGTGCAGATCGCCGAGCGGCCCGACGTCTGCGCGGTCCTCGGGCTCGGCGCGATGCTGGAGGGGAAGATCGAGCCGATGGTCCTCGACCCGCTGGCTTCCTGACACTCCGTCAGGCGCGGATGTCCCCGTCCCCCGTCCCGCACCTCCGTCCTCCCGCTCCTCGTACTCCTCGTGTTCCCCGTGCTCCGCGCGCTTCCCGTCCTCCCCGGGCGCCGCACCTCCCGGGAGGCCCACCGCCATGACCGGCCCTCCCGGGCGACGCCTGCCCCTCGCGCTGCTCCTGGAGGCGGTCCTGGACGTGGGCAGCGACGTCGAACTGCGCGACACCCTGCAGCACATCGTGGACAGCGCGGCGGAGCTGACCGGCGCCCGCCGCGCGGAGCTGGCCGTCCCGGTCCCCGGCCGGGACGGTCCGACGGAGCTGCGCTCGGCGGGTCCGTACGAGGACCCGCCGGAACCCGACTCGACAGACCCGCGGGAGCCCCGCCCCACGAGCCCGCGGGAGCCCCGCCCCACGGACCCGGGCGACGGCCTGTCCGGGGGCCCGCCCGGGGGCCTGTCCGGCGGCCGGGCCGGGGGCGGGCCGCCGGGGCGCGCCTCCCTGTGCGTCCCCGTCCGCGCCGGCGACGGGGAGCCGGGCTCCCTCCGCGTCGCCGGGAAGCGCGACGGCCCCTTCACCCACGAGGACGAGCAGGTCCTGCGCGTCCTCGCCGTGCAGGCGGGCATCGCGCTCGGCAACGCCCGGCTGTACGGGACCGCCCGCCGGCGCGAGCGCTGGATCGAGGGCGCCGCCGCGGTCACCACCGCGCTGCTCGCCGGCGAGCCGCCGGACGACGCCCTGGCGACGGTCGCCGAGCGGGCCCGCGTGCTCGCCGGCGCCGCGGCCGGGGTGATCCTGCAGCCCACCGCCGAGGGCGGCATGGAGATCGTCACGGCGTCGGCGCCCGACGACCCGGGCGGGATCGTCGGCGCGACCATCGCGCCGGGCAGCCCGGTCCTGGACCAGCTGCTGGGCGGGGAGCCGGTGTTCCTCGAGGACTCGGCGACCGACCCGCGGATGACGACGCACGTGCGGCACCGGTTCGGACCGAGCATGATGCTCCCGCTCCGGGCGGAGGGCCGGCTGATCGGCACGCTCGCCCTGCCGCGCCGCCGCGGCGGGAGCCCGTACACCCCGGTGGAGAAGCTGCTCGCGACGCAGTTCGCCTCGCAGGCCGCCCTCGCCCTGGTGCTCGCGGACGCCCGGCGGGACCGCGCCCGCCTCGCGGTCTACGAGGACCGCGACCGCATCGCCCGCGACCTGCACGACCTGGTCGTCCAGCGGCTCTTCGCCACCGGCATGATGCTGGAGTCCACCCGGCGCCGCGCCGCGGGCGACGAGGCCGTGCGGGCACGGCTCGGCCGGGCGGTGGAGGAGCTGGAGTCCACCGTGCAGGAGGTCCGTACGGCGATCTTCGCGCTGCAGCAGCCGCCCGCCGCCGCCCCGGCGTCGCTGCGCGGCAGGGTGCTGCGGGAGACGGCGGGCGCCGCCGCGGTCCTCGGCTTCCGGCCGTCCGCGCGGTTCGGCGGCCCGGTCGACACCCGTGTCCCGGACGCCACCGCGGACCACCTCGTCCGGGTGCTGCGCCGCGCCCTCGCCGACGCCGTCGCGCGCCCCGGCGTCACGGGCGTCACGGTCACGGTCGACGCGACGGCCGCCCTGCCCGACGGCCGGCCCGCGGTCCGCCTGACGGTGGCCGCGGACACCGGGCCCGGCACGTCCTGCGGCGCACCCGGCGCCGTCGGCACCCCCGCCGACGGGACCGGCGGAACGGTGACCTGGCAGGCCCCCCTGTGAGCCTGTGGGCCCTACGCCCCGTCAGCCCTGCCGGCCCGTGAGTCCTGTCGGCTCCTGTCGGCCCTGTGGACCGCACGGCTCACCATCGGGCGCACAGCCCGCCGCCGCGCCGTTCGAGTACGCCCCCCCGTACGCTCCGCCTCCGAGGGGCGCCCCGCCGTTCAGCACCCCATGTAGCACCGGATCGTCGTCCCCCGCCCGCCGGCGTGGACGCGGACGAGGTCGGCGATGAGGTGCACCATCAGCAGCCCGCGTCCGCCGCGCCGGTCGGGGGCCCGCGGGCGGCGGCCGGCCAGCGGGTCCCGCAGCCGGCCGGTGTCGCGGACCTCGCAGACCACCTGCCCGCCCTCCCGCCAGACGCGCAGCACGCCCGTGCCGCCGCCGTGCAGCACGCTGTTGGTGGTCAGCTCGGCGGTGACCAGCGCCAGGTCGTCCAGGCGGGCGCCGGCGAGGCCGAGCCCGGCCGCCCGGCCGGTGGCGAAGTACCGGGCGTCGGGCAGGGTGGTCGCCTTGAAGGCGAAGGACGCCGCTCCGGGGGCGGGCGGCAGGGGCTCGTTGTAGCGCGCGACGATCCGCTCGGGCGCGTACTCCGCGCTGTCGCTCTCCCCTGCGGCGTCGATGACGGTCGGATGGGTGGCGTACGCGTCGGCGAGGACGTGCTCATCGAGGGCGCGCGCGTCGTAGGGGCACAGGATGGTCACCGGACGGCCCCGGAAGGCCGCGTTGATCAGCGCTTCGTGCTGGACGCAGGCGGGGTACTCCAGTGCGGTGCGCCCCGCCCAGATCGGCTCGCCGATGATCCGGACCCGGCCGGCCGGCTGCGCGTCGGCGAACGCGCGCAGGACCCCGGGGATGATGCGGCCGGGGTTGCGTCCCGCTCTCTCCATGTCCAGGCAGGTGACCGCGTCGGCGTCGGCCCCCAGCGCCTCCTGGATCCGCCGGAGGTTGGCGCCGGGGACGGCCACCGCCACCGGCTCGCCCGCGGCCAGCCCCTCACGGACGAACGGGACCGTGCCCGCCAGGTACTCCCGTTCCCCCGCGTAGAACAGGGCCGGGTGCAGGAACGGGCCGGCCGCCGTGCCGTCGGTCACGTCGTCACCTCGATCGCCCGCAGGCCGGGCCAGAACGCCTCCAGCGTCCGGCGGAGCGCGGCGGGCGGGCGGTGCAGCACGATCCGGCGGCGGGCGTCCAGGCGCTGCGCGGCGACCGCGAGCGCCGTGGCGCCCGCGACGTCGGCGAACGCCACCTCCGACAGCTCCAGGCAGTACACGTCCTCCCCCTCGTGCAGGACCCGCTCCAGAAGGCTCTCCCAGGCCGCACGCGTGGCCAGACCGATCTCCCCGGCCACCCGCACGCCGGCCCGCCCGTCCAGGGGACGGACCGTCAGCCCGGCTCCCGCCCGCGCGGCGGGCGTCCCGGTCGGCGGGGCCGCCGCGTCCACCGGTTCTCCTCGGCGCTGTCCGGACATCGGGGTCCAGTATGCTCCGCCGCCCGTCGCGCGGGAGTCCGGCGCGTACGGCGGGGCGCGAGGGGATCCGGGCGGTGGTGCACGGCGCGACCGTGCGCGACCGGCGCGTACGACCGGCGGCCCGCCCCGGCACCGGTGCGCCCCATGTGACCGGTGCCGGGGCGGGCCCGTGCGGGCTCCCCGCGTCACCCGGGGAGGGCCGTCACGGCGGCGCCGTCACGCGCGGCGGTCGTCCCCCTGGCCCGCACCGCACTTGGCGAGACCCCGGCTGACCATGTAACCGATGGTCAGCAGGGTGATGTAGAGCCAGGCCCGGTCGGCCGGGAACCGGTCGACGCCGGACGCGCCGTCGCCCACCACCGCCGAGGCCACGAGCACGGCGACGACCGCCGCCACATAGGCCATCAGTTCCGTGGTCTTGTACGAGGGCTTGGTCTCCTTGACCGTCTCCCTGGTGGCCGGCCGCTCCGCGGTGTAGGTGCTGCGGGGAGCGCCGGATTCGGGGTAACCGGCCGGCGTGGCAGCGGACATCGTGTCCTCCTGGGTTCGGCTGTGTTCGACTGCACCCGGCGGATGCCGGGCTCCCAGCCAGTACCCGGGCCCCCTGCCCCGTAACGGCGGCTCCGCGCCATGGGACGGCCTTCGCCGTCGGCCGCCGCGGCCGGCGTCCGCCGTGCGCCGTCCCGCCCCGGACCGGCCCGCGGGGAGTGCAGACGGCCTACGCCGCCCCGCCCGCCCGCGACCTCGGGACCGCCGGTCCGGGAGCGCCGCGCGGGGAGCGGACGGCGTAGGCGGACCGGTCCCGCGGATCCTTGCGCGTACGGCGCCGGGTCGGTGCGCCGGCGGGTCCGGCATGTGCCGGGTGACGGAGGCGGCGGCATCTGCCGCGCGCAGCCGGACTCCCCCGCCCGTCTCCCCCGGTCCGGGGTCCGGACCGGCTCAGACGTCGAAGTACAGCTCGAACTCGTGCGGGTGCGGCCGCAGTTGCAGCGGCGCGATCTCGTGGGAGCGCTTGAGGTCGATCCACGTCTCGATCAGGTCGACGGTGAAGACGCCGCCCTGGAGCAGGAACTCGTGGTCGGCCTCCAGGGCGTCCAGGACCGCCGGGAGCGACGTCGGCACCTGCGGGACGCCCGCGTGCTCGTCGGGCGACAGCTCGTACAGGTCCTTGTCGACGGGCTCGGGCGGCTCGGTCTTGGCGCGGACGCCGTCGAGACCGGCGAGCATCATGGCCGGGAAGGCGAGGTAGGGGTTGCAGGACGGGTCGGGCACGCGGAACTCGATCCGCTTGGCCCGGGGCTCCGGACCGGTGACCGGGATGCGGACCGCCGCGGAGCGGTTGCGCTGCGAGTACACCAGGTTGACCGGGGCCTCGAAGCCGGGCACCAGGCGGTGGTAGGAGTTCACCGTCGGGTTGGTGAACGCCAGCAGCGCCGGGGCGTGCTTGAGCAGGCCGCCGATGTAGTGGCGGGCGGTGTCGGACAGGCCCGCGTAGCCGCGCTCGTCGTGGAAGAGGGGCTCGCCGCCGCGCCACAGCGACTGGTGGACGTGCATGCCCGAGCCGTTGTCGCCGAAGATCGGCTTGGGCATGAAGGTGACGGTCCTGCCGTTGCGCCAGGCGACGTTCTTGACGATGTACTTGTAGAGCATCAGGTCGTCGGCGGCGTGCAGCAGGGTGTTGAACTTGTAGTTGATCTCGGCCTGGCCCGCGGTGCCCACCTCGTGGTGCTGCTTCTCGACCAGGATGCCGCTCCTGATCAGTTCCAGCGTCATCTCGGCGCGCAGGTCGGCGAAGTGGTCGACGGGCGGGGCCGGGAAGTAGCCGCCCTTGTAGCGCACCTTGTAGCCGCGGTTGTCCTCCAGGGCCCCGGTGTTCCAGGCGCCCGCCTCGGAGTCGACGTGGTAGTACGCCTCGTTCTCGGCGGTCCTGAAGCGCGCGCTGTCGAAGACGTAGAACTCCGCCTCGGGCCCGAAGTACGCGGCGTCGGCGACGCCGGTCGACCGCAGGTACGCCTCGGCCTTGCGGGCCACGTTGCGCGGGTCGCGGCTGTACTGCTCGCCGGTGACGGGGTCGTGGATGAAGAAGTTGACGTTCAGCGTGGTCTCGGTGCGGAACGGGTCGAGGCGGGCCGTCGACAGGTCGGCGCGCAGCGCCATGTCGGACTCGTGGATGGCCTGGAACCCGCGGATCGACGAGCCGTCGAAGGCGAGTTCGCCCTCCGGGTCGAAGATCTCCACCGGCACGGTGAAGTGCTGCATCACCCCGGGCAGGTCGCAGAAGCGGACGTCCACGAACTTCACGTCCATGTCCGAGACGAACTTCCTGGCGTCGTCGGCGTTCCGGAACATCGGTTTCCCTCCGCCCGCTCCCTGGCGCGCGCCCGGCCGCCGGCGCGGCCCGCCGGCTCCGCCCTCACGAGCACTGTAGGGACGGGCCGGGGGGCGGGGAAGGCCGGGCGCGCCTCAGAGTCCGTGCCGGTCGAGGACGGCCAGCAGCCGGCGCCTGCGCCCCAGGTCCGCGCGCAGGGCGGCGAGGTACGCGGTGAACCGCTCCTCGGTGCCCAGCGCCCGGTGGCAGGCGCGGACGTCGAGGAGCAGCCCGGCCAGCCGCTCGTAGGCGCGGTCCCCGGTCGGCCGCCGCAGCGCGTCGGCAAGCCGCAGGTACACCGCGAGCGCGTCGGCCGGGCGCGTTGCGCGCGAGAGGTCGGCGAGCCGCCGCCACTGCCGGTCGTCGGCGCCGGCGGCCGCCTCCCGCCAGGCGGCGTCCAGGTCCCCGTCGTCGAGCAGCGCGTCGAGCAGCACGGAGCCGCCGTCCCGGTGCCCGGCGCGGGCGTCCTGCCGCAGGACCGCGCGGGCCGCCTCGCACTCGTCCTTCCAGCGGTCCGCGGCCAGCGCGGCGGCCCGCAGGCTCCGGTACGCGGCCAGGGAGGGCTCGGCGCGCAGCCGGTCCCGGCGCAGGGCGAGCGCCTCGTCCGCCCGGCCGCCGCGCGCGTAGCGGTCGCCCACGTAGTCGACCAGGCGGCCGTCGGCGCGGGCGCCGGCCTCCCGCAGCCCGTGCTCCGCCCACGCCAGCGCCTCGTCGGAGCGGCCCGCCGCGTCCAGCCTCCCGGCGATGCGCAGGTGCGTGGCGCCGGACGGGTCCGGGTCCGCGGCGTGGCGGGCGATCAGCGCGTCCAGGGCGTCCCGCGCTCCGGCCAGTCGCTCCAGCAGGTACGCCGCGGGGCGGTCCGCCGCTCCGCCGCGCCGCGCCCCGTCCGCCAGGTTCCGCAGGCGGGCCAGCCCCTCGGGTCCGAGCACCCCGGCGTAGTCGAGCGGGTCGAGGTCCGTCACGGCGCCGTCGCCGAGCACCCGCCCCGCCAGCCACTCGGCCAGCCGCCGCGGGTCCGGGCGCGCGGCGCGGCATGCCTCCAGATGGGCCCCGGCCAGCACGGCGGCGGCCTCGGCCACCACCCCCTCGGGGTCGTCGACCTCCTCCAGCGCCCGGTCGAGCACCCCGAGCGCCTCCTGCGCCGCCCGCACCGCCCGCTCCGCCCGCCCGCCGGCGGTGAGCGCGCGCAGCGCGTCCGCGGCCTCCGCGACCTGCCGCGCGTACCCGGGCGCGTCGGCGCACTCGACGTACCCGTACCGGGCGAACGGCCGCGGGTCGACCAGCGTCGCGACGCGCTCGCCGACCGCGTCGGGGTCCGCGCGGGCGGCCGCGGCCCGCAGCTCCAGGCGGCGGCGCACCCCGCGGTCCCCGGCGATCAGCTCCCGCACGAGCGCGAGGAGTTCGCCGCGGGACCGTTCCTCCAGCCAGGTCTCCAGGGCGCCCTCGCGGGCGACGGCGGCGGCCCTGCGGCGCGGCATCTCGTCGCCCCGGCGCAGCACGGCCAGCCCGACGGCCACGCAGTGCTTGCAGAAGTGGCCCTGCTGCCCGTACGGGCAGTCGCACGCGCCGAGCACCCCGCCGCCCTCGCACAGGAGGAGCTCCACCCCGTAGGAGTCCGTGCCCCGCACCACGGCGGTGACCGAGCACGCGCCCACGTCCAGGCCGCTCACCGCGTCCAGGTAGCCGAGCCCCCGCGTGAAGGAGCGGGATCCCGCCAGGTTCCGCAGATCGTCCTCGTCGAATCCGGCCGCGCCCACCACACGGCCATTCAACCGCGCGCGCCGGGCCGTCGGCCAGGCACGTTCCCTCCCCGTCCCGGCCGGGGCCCGAAAAACGGCGCGAGGGCCCCCGCGGTGGTCGCGGGGGCCCTCGACGGGTCACTCGGCGCACGTCAGATCGATTCTGCACGCGTAGCGCGAAGTGGGGCGGGTGGGACTCGAACCCACGGCCGGCGGATTATGAGTCCGCTGCTCTAACCGGCTGAGCTACCGCCCCGTTACGGCGCGTCGCGCACAAGTGTGCGCGCCGTCTGCCGCAGCATAGCCGCTCATACGATCTCCTGCCTCGGCCGGGCGGCTCCGCACGCACAGGAGGACCGTGCCGCGGGCCGCGCGGTTCCCCCGGACGCGAAAAAGGACCCCACAGGGGTCCTCTTCGGCTGCTCCCCCGACTGGACTCGAACCAGTAACCTGCCGGTTAACAGCCGGCTGCTCTGCCAATTGAGCTACGGAGGACCGAGCTCCCCCGACTGGACTCGAACCAGTAACCTGCCGGTTAACAGCCGGCTGCTCTGCCAATTGAGCTACGGAGGAAAGCCTCGTCGCATCGAACGCTTCCACCTGGGTAATCGCCAGAGGGCGTGCGCTCGCTGCGACACATACATTAGCGCAAGCCGGGGGGTGCTCCGCCAATCGGTACCCCCCGACGACCGATGCCGACCTCAAGGGAAGGGTGGCCGCCATGCTCAAACGGCTCACGTTCATCGCCGGACTCGCCGTCGGTTACGTACTGGGAACACGTGCCGGCCGCGAGCGCTACGAGCAGCTGAAGAAGTCCGCCCGGCAGATGACGCAGAACCCCGCGGTGCGCAACACCGCCGAATCCGCCGCCCAGCAGGGCCGCCAGTTCGCGGGCAAGGCGTACCACGCGGTGAGCGACAAGGTCGGCGACCGCGTCCCCGACTCGGTGGCCGAGCGCGTCCGCTCGCTGCGCGAGCGCACCGGCAAGGGCGCCGGCGCCTCGGACGACTGGGGCACCAGCAGCACGTGACGAGGACCACCTGACCGGCCCGGCGCCCCCGCCGGCACGGCACGGCCACCGTCGGCGGTACGGCAGAATTTCCGCCATGGGGATAGTCGCCGGGTTGGACAGTTCGCCCGATTTCACTCGCATCGTCGTCTGTGACGCGGACACGGGGGCCGTGCTGAGGCAGGGCTACGCAGCGCATCCGCTGGAGGCCGGTCCCGATGGGGGCCGGCCCTCCGACGTGGACCCGCAGGCGTGGCTGCTGTCGCTGGGCGAGGCGGCGGGCGGCGGACTCCTCGAGGGCGTCCAGGCGATCGGGGTGTCCGCCCAGCAGAACGGGCTGGTGCCGCTGGACGCCCAGGGCGGCACGGTGCGGCCGGCGCTCGTCGGCGGCGACCGGCGCGCCCAGGTCGCGGCCGCAGACCTGATCGACTCCCTGGGCGGTCGCGGGGCCTGGGCCCAGGCCGTGGGCTGCGTCCCGCAGGCGGCGCAGCCGGTGACGAAGCTGCGCTGGCTGCTGCGGGCCGAGCCGGAGGCGGCGGCGCGCACCGCGATGCTGATGCAGGCGCACGACTGGCTGGTGTGGCAGCTGCTGGGGCGGCCGGTGCGGCGCACCACCGACCGCGGCGGTGCCTCCGGGACCGGCTACTGGTCGGCGGCGACCGGCGCGTACCGCCCCGACCTCGTCGAGCTGGCGCTCGGCCACCAGGCCATGCTGCCCGAGGTGCTGGGCCCCTCGGACGCGGCCGGGACCACCCCCGAGGGACTGCTGATCTCGGCGGGGACCGGGGAGACGATGGCCGCCGCGTTCGGGCTCGGCCTCGGGCTCGGGGACGCGGTGGTGTCGCTGGGCGCCTCGGGTTCGGTGATGGCCGTGCACCACGAGGCGCTGACCGACTCCACCGGGATGATCACCTCGCTCGCGGACGCGACCGGGATGCACCTGCCGGTCGTCACCACCTCCAACGCCGTGCGGGCGCTGCGCGGCACCGCCGAGCTGCTCGGCGTCCCCGACCTGGAGAGCCTGTCCGACCTGGCGATGAAGTCGACGCCCGGCTCCCACGGCCTGGTCATGCTGCCGTACCTGGAGGGCGAGCGGACCCCGAACCTGCCGCACACCGCGGGCACCCTGGCCGGGCTGCGGCGGGAGTCGATGAAGCCCGAGCACCTGGCGCGGGCCGCCTTCGAGGGCATGCTGTGCGGGCTCGCGGACGCGCTGGACGTGCTGCGCGGCCGGGGCGTGGAGGTGCGGCGGATCTTCCTGCTCGGCGCGGCGGCCGAACTGCCCGCGGTGCAGGCCGCGGCGCCCCCGCTGCTGGGGGTGCCGGTCGTGGTGCCGCAGCCGGCGGACTACGCGGCGCTGGGCGCGGCCCGGCAGGCGGCCTGGGCGCTCGGCGTGTCGCAGGGCACGCTCGACCCGCGGCAGCCGCCGCTGTGGCCGGGACCCGTCGCCCAGGTGCTGGAGCCGGGCGAGGAGCTGGCGGTGGGGCAGGCCGTACGGCAGCAGTACGTGGCGGTGCGCGAGCAGACCCACCCGGGGGCGTTCGGGTAGCGGGGCCGGGCTCCGCCGGGCGGCGCGGCGGCCGTGCGGCGGGCGACGGGGGCGGAACCGCGCGGTCCGCCCCCTTCGCGGTGGTTCTTGAACGGCTCTTGGCTTAATCGGTTGAGGCGACACCGGTGGAGTGCCCGACGATGGGGCACGGTGCCCTCCGCCGACGGGGGCGCGGGGGTGTTCCCGCCCACGCCCCCGACGGCGCGGGGCGCCGCCCACCCGTCCCGCCGTCGACCGAGAGACCAGCGTGCTCATACGACTCCTGCGGGCCCGTCTGGGGCCCTACAAGAAGCCCGTCGCCGCCCTGGTGCTGCTGCAGCTCCTGCAGACCTGCGCCACCCTCTACCTGCCCACCCTCAACGCCGACATCATCGACAACGGCGTCGTGAAGGGCGACACGGGCTACATCCTGACCTTCGGCGCGCTGATGATCGGCATCTCGCTGGTGCAGCTCGTCTGCAACATGGGCGCCGTCCACCACGGCGCGAAGACCGCCTCGGCGCTCGGCCGGGACCTGCGGGCCGCCGTCTTCGACCGGGTGCAGTCCTTCTCCGCCCGCGAGGTGGGCCGCTTCGGCGCCCCGTCGCTGATCACCCGCACCACGAACGACGTGCAGCAGGTGCAGATGCTCGTCCTGATGACGTTCACGCTGATGGTGTCGGCGCCCATCATGTGCGTGGGCGGCATCGTGCTGGCGCTCGGCCTGGACGTGCCGCTGTCCGGGGTGCTGCTCGCCGTCGTGCCCGTCCTGCTGCTCGGGGTGAGCCTGATCGTGCGGCGGCTGCGCCCGCTGTTCCGCACCATGCAGACGCGCCTGGACGCGGTGAACCGCGTGCTGCGCGAGCAGATCACCGGCAACCGCGTGATCCGCGCCTTCGTCCGCGACGCGTACGAGACGAAGCGCTTCCGCACGGCGAACGGCGACCTGACCGAGGTGTCGCTGGCCACCGGCCGGCTGATGGCACTGATGTTCCCGCTGGTCATGACGGTGGTGAACCTGTCGTCGATCGCGGTGGTGTGGTTCGGCGCGCACCGCATCGACAGCGGCGGGATGGAGATCGGCGCGCTCACCGCGTTCCTGGCCTATCTGATGCAGATCGTCATGTCCGTGATGATGGCCACCTTCATGTTCATGATGGTGCCGCGCGCGGAGGTCTGCGCCGAGCGCATCCAGGAAGTGCTGGAGACCGAGTCCAGCGTGGTACCGCCGGCCGTCCCGGTGCGGGAGCTGCGCCGCCGCGGCCACCTGGAGCTCCGCGGCGCCGGGTTCCGCTACCCGGGCGCCGAGGAGCCGGTGCTGCGGGCCGTCGACCTGGTGGCCCGGCCCGGCGAGACGACCGCCGTCATCGGCTCCACCGGCAGCGGCAAGTCGACGCTGCTCGGCCTGGTGCCCCGGCTGTTCGACGCCACCGAGGGCGAGGTGCTGGTCGACGGCGTGGACGTGCGCACGGTGGACCCGGAGGTGCTGGCCCGGACCGTGGGCCTGGTGCCGCAGAAGCCGTACCTGTTCGCGGGCACGGTGGCGACCAACCTGCGGTACGGCAATCCGGACGCCACCGACGAGGAGCTGTGGCACGCGCTTCAGGTGGCGCAGGCCAAGGAGTTCGTCGAGGGCCTGGAGAACGGCCTCGACTCCCCCGTCGCGCAGGGCGGCACCAACGTCTCCGGCGGCCAGCGCCAGCGGCTCGCCATCGCCCGCACCCTGGTGCAGCGCCCGGAGATCTACCTCTTCGACGACTCCTTCTCGGCGCTGGACTACGCCACGGACGCCGCGCTGCGGGCGGCGCTGGCCCGGGAGACCGCCGACGCCACGGTGGTCATCGTGGCGCAGCGCGTGTCGACCATCCGGGACGCCGACCGGATCGTCGTCCTGGACGAGGGCCGGGTCGTGGGCACGGGCCGCCACCAGGAGCTGATGGCGGACAACGAGACCTACCGGGAGATCGTGCTCTCCCAGCTGACGGAAGCGGAGGCAGCCTGATGGCCGGTCCGATGGGGCGGATGGCGGCCGGCGGCCCCGGCCAGCGCTCGATGGACTTCAAGAAGTCGGGCAGACGGCTGCTGACGCTGTTCGGGCCCGAGCGCCCCACGATGACCGCGATGCTCGTGTGCGGCGTGCTCAGCGTCGCGCTGTCCGTCGTGGGCCCCAAGATCCTGGGCCGCGCCACCGACCTGGTCTTCGCGGGCATCGTCGGACGGCAGCTGCCCGCGGGCCTCACCAAGGAGCAGGCGCTGGAGGCGATGCGGGAGCGCGGCGACGGCGGCATGGCCGACATGCTCTCCGGTACGGACTTCACGCCCGGCCGGGGCGTCGACTTCGGCGCGGTGGGCTCGGTCCTGCTGCTCGCGCTGGTGACGTTCCTGGTGGCCGGCCTGCTGATGGCGGTGACCACCCGGCTGTCCAACCGGGCCATCAACAGGACGGTGTACCGCGTCCGCGAGGAGATCCAGGCCAAGCTGGCGCGGCTGCCGCTGTCGTACTTCGACCGGCGCCAGCGCGGCGAGGTGCTCAGCCGGGCCACCAACGACGTCGACAACATCGGCCAGACCCTCCAGCAGTCGCTGGGCCAGCTGGTCAACTCGCTGCTGACCGTGGTCGGCGTGCTGGCGATGATGTTCTGGATCTCGCCGCTGCTGGCCCTGGTGGCGCTGGTCACCGTGCCGCTGTCGTTCGTCGTGGCGACGCGGGTGGGCAAGCGGTCGCAGCCGCAGTTCGTGGCGCAGTGGCGCACCACCGGCGCGCTGAACGCGCACATCGAGGAGATGTACACCGGGCACACCCTGGTGAAGGTCTTCGGGCGGCAGGAGGAGTCGGCCCGGCAGTTCGCCGAGCAGAACGAGGCGCTGTACGAGGCCGGGTTCAGGGCCCAGTTCAACAGCGGCGTCATGCAGCCGCTGATGATGTTCGTGTCGAACCTGAACTACGTGCTGGTGGCGGTCGTCGGCGGGCTGCGGGTCGCCTCGGGCGCGCTGTCCATCGGCGACGTGCAGGCCTTCGTCCAGTACTCGCGGCAGTTCTCGATGCCGCTGACGCAGATCGCGTCGATGGCCAACCTGGTGCAGTCCGGCGTCGCCTCCGCCGAGCGGGTCTTCGAGCTGCTGGACGCCGACGAGCAGGAGGCCGACCCGGTGCCGGGCGCGAAGCCGGAGAGGCTGCGCGGCCGGGTCGCGCTGGAGAAGGTGTCCTTCCGCTACGAGCCCGACAAGCCGCTCATCGAGGACCTGTCGCTGACCGTCGAGCCGGGGCGGACCGTCGCCATCGTCGGCCCCACGGGCGCGGGCAAGACCACGCTGGTCAACCTGCTGATGCGGTTCTACGAGGTCACCGGCGGGCGCATCACCCTCGACGGCGTCGACATCGCGTCGATGACCCGGGACGAACTGCGCTCCGGCATCGGCATGGTGCTCCAGGACACCTGGCTGTTCGGCGGCACCATCGCGGAGAACATCGCGTACGGCGCGGCGCGCGAGGTCACCCGCGAGGAGATCGAGGCGGCGGCGCGGGCCGCGCACGCGGACCGGTTCGTGCGCACCCTGCCCGACGGCTACGACACCGTCATCGACGACGAGGGCACCGGCGTCAGCGCGGGTGAGAAGCAGCTGATCACCATCGCGCGGGCGTTCCTGTCCGACCCGGTGATCCTGGTCCTCGACGAGGCCACCAGCTCGGTCGACACCCGTACCGAGGTGCTGATCCAGAAGGCCATGGCGAAGCTGGCGCACGGGCGGACGTCGTTCGTCATCGCGCACCGGCTGTCCACGATCCGCGACGCCGACACGATCCTGGTCATGGAGAACGGCTCGATCGTGGAGCAGGGCGCGCACGAGGAGCTGCTCGCCGCCGACGGGGCGTACGCGCGGCTGTACGAGGCGCAGTTCGCGCAGGCCGTGGCCGAGGTCGACTGACGCGGGCGGGCGTCCGGGCGCCGGGGCGCCGCCGCGTGGCGGCACCCGGCGTCGGCGGCCCGGCACCCGGCGTCGGCGGCCCGGCGCCCGGCGCGGCCCCGGGCGGCCTCAGTCGAGGTAGCCCCGCAGCTGGTCCGCGAAGGCGTGGTCGCGCAGCTTGTTGAGGGTCTTGGACTCGATCTGGCGGATGCGCTCGCGGGTCACGCCGAAGATGCGGCCGATCTCCTCCAGCGTGCGGGGGCGGCCGTCGGCCAGACCGTAGCGCAGCTGCACGACCTTGCGCTCGCGTTCCCCCAGCGTCGACAGGACGGCCTCCAGATGCTCCCTGAGCAGCAGGAACGCGGCGGACTCCACGGGGGAGGCGGCGTCGCCGTCCTCGATGAGGTCGCCGAGCGCCACGTCGTCCTCCTCGCCGACGGGCGCGTGCAGCGAGACCGGCTCCTGGGCCAGGCGCAGCACCTCGCTCACGCGCTCGCTGGGCAGGTCGAGGTGGGCGGCGACCTCCTCGGGCGTGGGCTCGTAGCCGCGCTCCTGGAGCATGCGGCGCTGGACGCGGACGACGCGGTTGATCAGCTCCACGACGTGGACGGGGACGCGGATGGTGCGGGCCTGGTCGGCCAGGGCCCGGGACATGGCCTGCCGGATCCACCAGGTCGCGTACGTGGAGAACTTGTAGCCGCGCGCGTAGTCGAACTTCTCCACCGCCCGGATCAGGCCCAGGTTGCCCTCCTGGACCAGGTCGAGCATGGTCAGGCCGCGGCCGACGTAGCGCTTGGCCACGGAGACGACGAGCCGCAGGTTGGCCTCGATGAGGCGGCGCTTGGCCATCCGGCCCATGACGACCAGCCGGTCGAGGTCGAGCGCGAGCTCGGTGTCCAGGTCCGGGGCGGTGCCGAGCTTCTCCTCCGCGAACAGGCCGGCCTCGACGCGGCGGGCGAGCTCGACCTCCTCGGCGGCGGTGAGCAGGGGGATGCGGCCGATCTCCCGCAGGTACTGGCGGAAGAGGTCGGAGGAGGGACCGCCGGTGTCCTGGGCGCGTCCGCGGGGCGGGTCGACGGGGTCGGGCGCCTCGGCGGCCTCGGCCGCCAGGTCGGCGGGCGGTCCGTCCGGATCCGGTGCCTCGTCGGGGGCGGCGGCGTGTTCCGCCCCGGTCCGGGCGGCGGGCCGGCCCTGTGCCGGGGCCGCCGGGACGGCGTCGGTCTCCGCCTCCGTCTCCGTACTGCTGATGTCGTTCTGCGTGAGGGTCTGGGTCTGCACGGGGGCGACCTCCAGGATGATCGCTGCTGAGGCGTGCGGCAGCGGTACGTCGGGGGCGGAGCCGGCGGCCGTGCCGCTGTCCGTCCCGTACTCGGCGAGTGGAACCGCGGGGGTGTGGGACCCGTTGTGGGCCGGACGGCCGCGCTCCGAGGACTCAGGCACCGGAACCCAGTGTGGAGTACGACACATCGCCGCCACGAGGGGCGTGCGGTGACTTTTTGAGTCCGGTCCGTGACCGTGCGGTTACCCTGCCGTACGGGTGCGCGGCGGGGCGGATTCCAAACGGAGGAAGCAAGCCGACCCGGGCAGGGCGCCCCTTCCGGGGCGCGGACGCGCGGGCGGGGCGCCGATGGTACGGGCGGGCGCGGGCCTCACCAGGGGCGGGTCCGGGGCCTCGGACGGTGCGTCAGAGCGCGGCGACGCCCCGCTCGCGCAGGGCCTGGTCGTACTGCTGGAGGACCCACAACTCGTTCTGCACCGCGGCGAAGTGGGCCGGGTCGGCGTGCTGGCCGAGACGCGTGAGACTGGACTGGATGTCGCGGACGCGGCGCTCGACGGCCCGGCGGCGCACGGTGACCAGCTGGGCCCCCGCGTACACCTCGTCGACCGTCCTGCGCATGATGGCCTCGACGGCCAGCTCGGTGACCATGGCGCGGACCGTGTCGTCCGGGGCGGCCTCGCGCACCCGCCGCAGGTACTCCTGCGGGTCCTGCACGCCCCACTCGGCGCCGCCCGCGTCCATGATCGCCTGGCGGACGGCGGCGTACGGCGCTGCGGTGAACTCGTCGACCCCGTAGGCGTCGAAGGCGGGGGAGACCAGCTCCGGGCGCTGCAGGGCGAGCTTGAGCAGCTCGCGCTCGGTGGCGTAGACGGGGTTGCGCAGGGTGAGGGCGGGTCCGGAGGCCGCGGGCCGGGGCGCGGCCTCGTAGGGCTGCCGGGACCCGCGGCCCGCGCCGGGGCCGCCGCGGCCGGGCTCGGGGGCGCGGCCGCCGCGCTCGCGGGCCCACCGGGCGAGCTGGGCCACCCGCTTGACGACGAACTGCGTGTCGAGGATGCCGAGCATGCCGGCGAGCTGCACGGCCACCTCGTGCTGGGCGCCGCTGTTCTTGATCCGGGCGACCACGGGCGCGGCCTCGTCGAGCGCGGCGGCGCGCCCGGCGGGGGTCTCCAGGTCGTAACGGGCGACGATCTGGCGCAGCGCGAACTCGAAGAGCGGGGTGCGCGGCTCGACCAGCTCGGCGACCGCCTCGTCGCCCTTGGCCAGGCGCAGCTCGCAGGGGTCCATGCCGTCGGGGGCGATGGCGATGTAGGTCTCGGCGGCGAACTTCTGGTCGTCCTCGAAGGCGCGCAGCGCGGCCTTCTGGCCGGCCGCGTCGCCGTCGAAGGTGAAGATCACGCGGGCGCTGCCGTTGTCCATCAGCAGCCGGCGCAGGATCTTGATGTGCTCGCCGCCGAAGGCCGTGCCGCAGGTGGCGATGGCGGTGGTGATCCCGGCCAGGTGGCAGGCCATGACGTCGGTGTAGCCCTCCACGACGACCGCGCGGGAGGTCTTGGCGATCTCCTTCTTGGCGAGGTCGATGCCGTACAGGACCTGCGACTTCTTGTAGATCGCCGTCTCGGGCGTGTTGAGGTACTTCGGGCCGTTGTCCGACTCGTAGAGCTTGCGGGCGCCGAAACCGACGACGTCGCCGCCGATGTCGCGGATGGGCCACATCAGGCGGCCGCGGAAGCGGTCGATAGGGCCGCGGCGGCCCTCCTGGGAGAGCCCGGAGAGGAGCAGCTCCTTGTCGCTGAAGCCCTTGCCGCGCAGGTAGCGGGTGAGGTGGTCCCAGCCCTGGGGGCTGTAGCCGACGCCGAAGTGGGCGGCGGCGGCCTGGTCGAAGCCGCGCTCGGCGAGGAACGCGCGGCCCGCGTCGGCCTCGGGGCTGGTGTCGAGCTGCTCCACGTAGAACTGCGCGGCGGCCTTGTGCGCCTCGACCAGGCGGATGCGCTCGCCGCGCTGGTGGGAGGGGTTGTACCCGCCCTCCTCGTAGCGCAGCGTGATGCCCGCCTGGGCGGCGAGCCGCTCGACCGCCTCCGAGAAGGAGAGGTGGTCCACCTTCATCACGAAGGTGATGGTGTCGCCGCCCTCCTGGCAGCCGAAGCAGTGGAAGAGCCCCTTGCTCGGGCTGACCTGGAAGGACGGGGACTTCTCGTCGTGGAAGGGGCACAGGCCCTTGAGGTTCCCGCCGCCCGCGTTGCGCAGCTGCAGGTACTCCGACACGACGGCGTCGATGGGGACCGCGTCCCTGACCGCCTTCACGTCCTCGTCGTTGATCCTGCCTGCCACGAGGTGATTCTACGGGGGCCCTATGACAGGCGGCCGCACGCGGTCCCGCCGGCCGCCTCAGGGAAGCAGGTTCTCCAGCGGGACGGACGGGTCCGCGAGGGCGTCGGCGTCCACCTCCGCGCGCGAGCGGACCAGCTTCCGGACCGGCTCCGTGACGTCCCACACATTCACGTTCATCCCGGCCAGCACGCGTCCCCCGGACAGCCAGAAGGCGATGAACCGCCGCTTGCCCGCGTCCCCCCGGATCACCACCTGGTCGTACGAGCCGGGGGGCGCCCAGCCCGAGTACTCCAGACCCACGTCGTACTGGTCGGAGAAGAAGTACGGCACTCTGTCGTACGTCACCGGGCGGCCCAGCATCGCGCGGGCGGCGGCGGGGCCGCCGTCGAGGGCGTTGGCCCAGTGCTCCACGCGCAGCCGGGCGCCGAACAGGGGGTGCGGGAAGGCGGCCACGTCCCCGGCGGCGTAGACGTGCGGGTCGGAGGTGCGCAGCGTCCCGTCGACGGCGATGCCGCCGCCGTGCGCGGGGTCGGCCAGCTCCAGGCCCGCGGCCTCGGCGAGCCCGGTGCGCGGGGCGGCGCCGATCGCGGCGAGCACGTCGTGCGCGGGGTGCTCCTCGCCGTCGTCGGTGCGGGCGGCGAGCACCATGCCGTCCTGGCCGACGATCTCGGTCAGGCGGGCGCCGAAGTGGAAGCGGACGCCGTGCTCGCGGTGCAGCTCGGTGAAGAGCTGGCCCAGCTCGGGCCCGAGGACGCCGTGCAGCGGGGTGGGCGCGGCCTCGACGACGGTGACCTCGGCGCCGTACTCGCGGGCGGCCGCCGCGACCTCCAGGCCGATCCAGCCGGCGCCGGCGATCACGAGGTGGCCGTTGTCCCGGCCGAGGGCGGCCAGGACGCCCTTGAGGCGCTCGGCGTGGGCCAGCCGGCGCAGGTGGTGCACGCCCGCGAGGCCGGTGCCCGGGACGTCCAGGCGGCGCGGCTCGGCGCCGGTGGCCAGGAGCAGCTTGTCGTAGTGGACGAGGGTGCCGTCGTCGCCGAAGCGGACCGTCCGGGCCGCGCGGTCGATCGCGTCGACGGTCTGGCCCAGGTGCAGTTCGACGTCGTGGCGCGCGTACCAGGAGGGTTCGTGCACGAAGACGGTGTCGCGCTCCTCCTTGCCGAGCACGTAGCCCTTGGACAGCGGAGGCCGTTCGTAGGGGTGGTCGCGCTCGTCGCAGATCAGTATCACCCGCCCCGTGAAGCCCTCCGCGCGGAGCGTCTCCGCCGCCTTGGCCCCGGCCAGGCCACCTCCGACGATGACGAACGTCTGGTCCGCGTCGACCACTTGATGCCTCCTCATGAACGTGCCGCTCCCCAGCGAGCGTCCCGCACGCAGCGTGATGCGGGAAGGGGTGGTGGCCCGATCAGGCCACGCACTGTCACACTCCCCGCCGGGCGGGGGTCACACGCGTCCCGTGAGCCGCGCGTGCAACGAGCGCGCCGAGGCGTCCGTGAGCGAGGCGATCTGGTCGACGACCACCCGCTGACGGGCCCGGTCGTCGGCCGCCCGGTCGAACAGGGCGCGGAACTGCGGGTCGAGTCCGTCGGGGGCGCGCGCGGTCAGCGCCTCGGCCAGTTCGAGGACCACCACCCGCTGGTCGGCGCGGAGCAGCTCCTGCTCCGCGCGCTGCATGACGTAGCGGTCGGCGACGGCCTTGAGGACCGCGCACTCCATGCGCGCGGCGCGCGGCACGACCAGTCGCGCCGCGTAGCGGGTCAGCCGCCCCCCTCCGTACGCCTCCCGCGTGGCGGTCTCCGCCGCGAGGCAGAAGCGGCCGATGAGCTGGCTGGTGGCGTCCTTCAGACGGGCCTGGGCGACGGCCGACCCGTCGTAGCCGTGCGGCCACCACTCCTGGCCGAGCAGCCGGTCCAGGGCCTCGGCCAGCTCCCCGGGGTCGGTGTCGGCGGGCACGTACCGGCCGACCGCCACGGCGAAGACCTCCTGCCGCTCGGGCTCGGCGTGCAGGCAGCCGGGGTCGATGTGCCCGGCGTGCAGGCCGTCCTCGACGTCGTGCACGGAGTACGCCACGTCGTCGGACCAGTCCATGACCTGGGCCTCGAAGCAGGTGCGCCGGCCGGGGGCGCCCGCGCGGACCCAGTCGAAGACCGGGCGGTCGTCCTCGTACACGCCGAACTTGGGCGACGCGGGGTCGGTGGGGTGGGCGCCGCGCGGCCAGGGGTACTTGGTGGCGGCGTCGAGGGAGGCCCGGGTGAGGTTGAGCCCGACGCCGACGAACTCGGCGTCGTCCGGGGCGCCGGCCGCGGGCACCGTCCCGCCGCGCACGAACCGCTTGGGCTCGATGCGGGTGAGCAGCCGCAGCGACTGCGCGTTGCCCTCGAACCCGCCGCAGTCGCGCGCGAACTCGTTCAGCGCCTGCTCGCCGTTGTGCCCGAACGGCGGGTGGCCCAGGTCGTGCGCGAGGCAGGCCGCCTCCACCAGGTCCGGGTCGCAGCCGAGGGCGGCGCCCAGCTCGCGGCCGACCTGGGCGCACTCCAGGGAGTGGGTCAGCCGCGTGCGGGGGCTGGCGTCCCACATCCGGGTGGGGGTCCCCCCCGTCCGAGCGGAGCCGGGGCCTTGGGGGAGGGCGCCCGGCGTGACCACCTGCGTCTTGCCCGCGAGGCGGCGCAGCGCCGCGGAGTGCAGGACGCGGGCCCGGTCGCGCTGGAAGGCGGTGCGGCCCGGCCGCTTGTCCGGCTCGGGCGCCCACCGCTCCAGGGCCGCCTCGTCGTACGCGCCCAGCGCGCCGTCCTCGTGTACCGGTGCCGCCTCGGGTGCGGTGCTGCCTTCCATGCTCCGAACAGTAGACGCAGGCAGGGACGATGAGGACATTCCCCCGAGTCGTCGGCCGAACTCGAACAGGGATCCCCGTCCCGGCCGGGACGTGCGGGTCGGCCGGAACGTGCGGGAGGGCCGGGACGGGCGGCGGCCCCCGGTCCCCGGGGCGGACCCGGGTCCCGGGTCAGACCAGGGCGGGACGGGGCGTCCCGGCCGCGGGCTCCGGGACGGCGAGGGCCTGGTCGTAGCGGTGCAGCACGAGGCGGGCCATCGCGGGGTGGGTGCCGAGCGGGGCGGAGGCGAGCCACGGCGCGGCGGCCGCGCACTCGGCGGCGAAGCGGCCCGGGGCGGTGAAGTACGAGGCCACGGCCGTCCGGTGGCGGCCCTCCGCGGCGAGGGCGCGCACCGCCTCCGGGACGGTGGGCGCGGCGGCGGAGGCGTACGCGGGGACGACCGGCACGCCGAGGCGCTCGGCCAGCGCCCGCGCGGTGCGCCCGGTGTCGGCGGCCGCCTCGGGGTCGCGCGAGCCGGCCGCCGCGAGGACGACGCCGCTCGCCCGCCGCTCGGCCTCGTCGCGGCCCGCGTGCCAGCCCGCCTCGGTGAGCCGGGCGTGCAGCGCCTCCACGAGCAGCGGGTGCGGGCCGAGCGGGGCGGCGAGCCGGGTGCGCGCCGCCGCGGCGGCCGCGGCCCCGGGAATGTCCCGCTTGACGTGGTAGCCCCGGCTGAGCAGCAGCGGGACGAGCACGGCGGCGCCGGTGCCGAGGGTGTCGAGGGTGTCGGGCAGCAGGGGCTCGTTCAGCTCGATGTGGCCGAGGCGGACGGGCAGGCCGGGGCGGAGCGCGCGGACCCGGTCGAGCAGCGCGCCGACGGTGCTCAGGGCGCGCGGGTCCCGGCTGCCGTGCGCGACGAGGACCAGGGTGGGCGGAGCGGGGCGCCGCCGGCCGTCGCGCCGGACGAGGCGGAGCTGGCTGCCGAGCTGACTGGTGATCCGGTTCATGAGGTGCGCCGTACTGTCGAGGTGGGGGCCGTCGAACGGCCGGGGGCCGCCGGGGCCGGGCGGAAACTCGTCGCTTCGCGGGGTCGACGCCGTCATGGACCGATCGTGACGGGGGGAGGTTGCCGCTCCGTTGCGCGGCGATGACGGGTCTTTTCGGGCGGTTCACGGTGGGGGGCACGGGGTGTGTGAGGTGCCTGCCCGCCCGTTGAACCCCGTCCTGAGCTGCGCTTTCCCCGCCGCGAGTGAAGTACGTCACCGCACGGCGGTCCCGGCGGCGGACACCGGCCCCCTGTACGCGGGCCCCGCGACGGGCGCCGGCCGCCCCGGGCGGAGACCTCCGGGCGGGCGCCGACCGCCCCCTACGACGGTGCCCGCGGCGGGCGTCGGCCACCTCGTACGACGTGCCTGCGGCGGGCATCGGCCGCTCCGGCCCGGGATCCCCACGGCGGGCGGCGGCCCGCCCCGCCCCCGTACGGGGTCCCCGCAGCGGGCGACGGCCGCCCCGGCGACGTCGGTGAACCGGAGCACCGGGTGCCGCGTCCTTCCCGGGAGAGATCGTCCGCGTACGGCCGCCCGTGCGCTCCCGACGCCCCTGGAGGGACACCGATGCACCGCCCCCGCACACCCCTGCCCCGGCCGCGCCTGCCACGGACCCGTGCCGGGCGACGGCGCGCCGTGCAGGCCGTGATGCTCGGGTGCGTGCTCGCGCTGCTGCCCGCGACCTGGATGTTCACGGCGGCGGACGGCCGGCTGCGCACCGCCGCCGACGTGCCGCGCGCCGACGTGGCCGTCGTCTTCGGGGCGGGGCTGCGGGACGGCGGGCCCTCGCCGTACCTGGCGCACCGGCTGGACACGGCGGTGCGCCTGTACGAGGCGGGCCGTGTCGAGGTCGTGCTCGTCACCGGCGACAACAGCCGCGAGGACTACGACGAGCCGGACGCCATGCGGGCGTACCTGACCCGGCGCGGGGTGCCGGACCGGCGGATCGTCAGCGACTACGCGGGCTTCGACACCTGGGACTCCTGCGTGCGCGCCCGGGAGGTCTTCGGCGTCGACCGGGCGGTGCTGATCAGCCAGGGCTTCCACGTCCGGCGGGCGGTGGCGCTGTGCCGGGAGGCGGGGATCGACGGGTACGGCGTCGCGGCCTCCGCCGACCGGCACGACGTGACCTGGTACTACGGCGCGACCCGCGAGCTGTTCGCGGCGGGCAAGGCGGCCCTGGACGCCCTGGTCGAGCCGGACCCGCACTTCCTGGGCCCGAAGGAACCGGGGGTCTCCCGGGCCCTGGCGTCGGCCCGGTAGCCGCTCTCCGCCCCTTCCACGTCCTCCCCCCAGCCCCCCTTCCGCGTCCTCTCCCCCAGTCCCGCTTCCCGCCCCTCCCCGTCCCCGCCCTCAGCCCGCTCTCCGCTCCCGGCCGCGCCCTCAGCCCGCTCTCCGCTCCCGGCCGCGCTCACCGCCCCTCCCCCTCCCGTCCCCTCCCTCAGTCCCTCCCCCCGGTCCGCTCCCCCGCCTCCGGCGCCTGCGCCGTCTCCTCCTCCAGCCACCGCAGGTAGTCCGCGCCGCCGCGCACGATCGGGGTCGCGACGATCTCGGGCGTGTCGTAGTCGTGGGCGGCGCGCAGGTACGACTCCAGCTCCTCGTAGCGCGCGCCGGTCGTCTTGAACAGCACCTGCCACTCGGCGGCGGTCTCCACCTCACCCCGCCACCGGTAGACGGACGTGACCGGTCCGCTGATCTGCGCGCAGGCCGCGACCCGCGCGCCGACCGCGCCGCGGGCCAGCGCCTCCGCCTTGCCGGCGTCGTCGGTCGTGGTCAGAACGGTGAGCCAGGCTGCCGTGGCCATCTTCGGTCTCCTCTCCGGGCTTTCGCGGCAACGATTCTCGTCCCCCGCGCCCCGTGCCGGTCACGCGGCACGCACGCGGCGCGCGGGGGGACCGGCCCGGGCCGGGCGGGCGCCCCGGCCGCCGCGGCCCGTCCTCTCCCGCACGCGACGGCGGCGGCCGGGCGGCTCCGCGCCCCGCCGGGTCACCCGTTCACACGCGCCGCGCGCACTCTTCGGACATACGGTCGCCGCTCCCGGGAGACGCCCGGCTGACCTGCTGAAACAGCGTGAGAATCGCTTCGGGCCGCGGTCGCGCGCCGCCCCGTAGCACGTCATCTGACGCGCCATCAGCAAGCGTGCGCGGCCTTCTGCCACTTACCTCGGTAGGGCGGGGCCAGGCCGACGCAGCGGCACACGGGGTGCTGCCGGCCGCGCCCGTTCGGAGGAGCAGACGATGCGCACAGTCCGTCCGCTGACCGGTACCGCGCTCGCCGTCGCCGCCGCGGGCCTGGCCGCCGCGGGTCCGGCCGCCGCGCCCGCGTACGGCGCCGCGGACGGCCTGGAGGTGTACCCCGCCACCGTGGCCCCCGGCGACGAGGTCACGGTGAACACGGCGGCGTGCGGCGGGAACGCCCCCGTGACGGGTGACGCCGCGGCCGTGGGCGCGGGCTCCTTCACCCTGGCGCCCAGCGAGCACGAGGAGGACGCGGTCGGGCACTTCGACGTGCCGCCGTCGGCGCAGCCCGGCACGTACGAGATCGTCGCGCGCTGCTCGGACGGCGGCAGGATCACCGCGGACCTGGTGGTGAGCCTGGCCGCCGGCGCGCGGCCGGAGCGCCCGCAGGAGAGCGTCCCGAGCGCTCCCGCCACTCCGGACGTCCCGAAGGGAAGCGTGAAGACGGGGGTCGGCGGCGCGCTCGGTCCCGACCCCGCACGGACCGCGGCGGGCGTGGCGGCACTGGCCGTCGCCGCCGCGGGCGGTACCTGGCTCCTGCACCGCCGGGCGAGAGGCGACGGGATCTGAGGACACCTCCGCTGTCCACCGGTACCGCACGTCCCCTCCCCTCCGGGCGCGACGCCCCTCGCGCCCGGAGGGGACGCGGGGCTCTTCCGCATCCGTCGCGCCGAGGCGAAGGGGCCGCGCATGCCCAGGCCGGGCAACACCGTCATAGCCTCCGTCACCGTGGTCGCCCTGTGCTCGGGCGGCTGGCTGCTGGGCGGCGCGCACACGCACGCGCCGCCGCAGCCGTCGCCCGCGCAGTCCGGTACGGACGCCGGCCGGGAGCGGCCGGCCGCGCACGCCCTGCCGCCGTCGCCGCCCGACCGCATCCGCATCCCCTCGATCGGGGTGGACGCGCCCCTGACGGGCCTCCGCCTCACCCCGCAGGGCAGCCTCGACGCGCCCCCGGCCGACCGCCCCCGGCTCGCCGGCTGGTACGAGGCGGGCACCTCGCCCGGCGAGCGGGGCACCGCGATCGTGGCCGGCCACGTCGACAACGCGGACGGCCCCGCCGTCTTCTACCGCCTGGGCGCGGTGGAGAGGGGCGCGACGATCGAGGTGGACCGGCGGGACGGCACGGTCGCGGTGTTCGCCGTGCACGCCGTGGAGGTGTACGACCGCCGGCACTTCCCGGACGGGAAGGTGTACGGCGCGGCACCGCGCCCCGAGCTACGGGTGATCACCTGCGGGGGCGGCTACGCGAAGGGGATCGGCTACCGGGGGAACGTGGTGGTCTTCGCCCGCCTCACGGGCAGCCGCTGAGCCGCCCGCGGGGAGCGGGCGCGGACGGGTGCCCCCCGAGGACAGGCGCGGACGGGCGCCCGCTCACGCGAGCCACTGCTCGTACGCGAGGTTCGCCACCAGCGCGAACACGACCACGAGCAGCACGATCCGGACGAAGCCGCTGCCCCTCTTGAGCGCGGTGCGCGCCCCGAGCATGCCGCCCGCCAGGTTGAACACGGCCATCGGCCCGGCCAGCTGCCACAGCACGGTGCCCTGCCAGGCGAACATCGCGAGGGCGCCGGCGTTGGTGCAGCAGTTGACGATCTTCGCGGTGGCGGAGGCGGAGACCAGGTCGAGGTGGAGCACGGCGGTGAGCGCCAGCACCAGGAACGTGCCCGTGCCGGGTCCGATGAACCCGTCGTAGAAGCCGATGCCGAGGCCCGCGAGCCCGATCGCCGCCCAGATCCGGCGGCGGGGGACCGGGCCGGCCGCGGGCGCCGTGCCGAACGCGGGCCGCAGGATGACGAAGGCGGCGACGCCGAGCAGGACGACCATGATCACGGGCTTGAGCACCTCGGTGCTCATCCCGGCGGCGAAGAAGGCCCCGCCCGTCGAGCCGGCCAGCGCGGCGAGGCCGATCCGCACGGCGGTGCCCACGGGCACGGGCGCCCGGCGCGCGTACGTCACGGCGGCGCCCGTCGTGCCGACGATCGCCACCGCCTTGTTGGTGCCGAGCGCGTACGCGGCCTGGGTGCCGCCCGGCAGTCCGAGCAGCAGGGCCGGGAGCAGCAGCAGTCCGCCGCCGCCCACCACGGCGTCGATCCAGCCGGCCGCCAGGGCGGCGGCGCAGAGGACGACGACCGTGGTCAGAGAGATGTCAGGCATGATCACGACCCTAGGGAGCGGATGGTTGGCCAGTCCATCCACCGGGTGTGCCCTGCGCTTTTCCTGAGCCTTTTCTGAGCCTTCCGCGGTGCCGTCGTGCCAGGTCGAAACCCTCACAGCCGGTCCGCCGACGGGCTGAGGGCAGCGTTCCCCGTGGGAAACAACCGTGATGCGACCGGGTAACACCGGCACCGCACGCTGCGTGCATGACCTCGAATGCGCGTGTGGTGGCGGCCGGCGCCGGACCCGTGGGCGGCCGGCCCGCCGGCGGCACGCGCGGCCCCCACCCCCACCGCGAGACCGCCGGCGGTGGCCGCCCGGTCGGCGGGGTGCCCGCCGGCGCGCCCGCCCGCGCCCGGGAGGGAGCGGAGCCGCTGCCCTCGGACGGCACCTCTCCGCTCCACCCGCTCACCCACGACGGAGGCTCCTGATGTCCACGACGGCTTCCCCCGCCCGGCCCCGCCCCACGATCGTGCTCGTCGGGCACGGCATGGTCGGCCAGCGCTTCCTCGAGGCGCTCGCCGAGCGCGGCCTGACCGCCACGCACCGCGTGGTCGTGCTGTGCGAGGAGCCGCGCCCCGCCTACGACCGCGTCCAGCTGACCTCGTACTTCTCGGGCCGGACGCCCGAGGACCTGTCCATGACCGATCCCGGGTTCCTCACGGAGCACGGCATCGAGCTGCACCTGGGCGACCCGGCCGAGGCGGTCGACCGCGCGGCGCGGACGGTGACCGCCCGCTCGGGTCTGACCGTCGCCTACGACACCCTCGTCCTCGCCACCGGCTCCTCCCCCTTCGTACCGCCGGTGCCCGGCAGGGACGCCGAGGGCTGCTTCGTCTACCGCACGATCGAGGACCTGCTCGCGATCGAGGAGTACGCGCGGTCGAGGGCCACCACCGGCGCGGTGGTCGGCGGCGGGCTGCTCGGCCTGGAGGCGGCGGGCGCGCTCAAGGGCCTCGGGCTGGACACCCACATCGTGGAGTTCGCGCCGCGCCTGATGCCGGTGCAGGTCGACGAGGGCGGCGGCGCGGCGCTGCTGCGCACCGTCGAGGGCATGGGCCTGACCGTGCACACCGGCACGGGCACGCAGGAGGTCGTCACCGGCGCGGACGGCGCAGTGACCGGCATGAGGCTGTCCGACGGCTCCGAACTGCCCACGGACATGGTGGTGTTCTCTGCGGGCGTGCGCCCCCGCGACCAGCTCGCCCGGGACTGCGGGCTCACGGTCGGCGAGCGCGGCGGCATCGCGGTCGACGAGCAGTGCCGCACGGTGTCCGACCCGCACGTCTTCGCCGTCGGCGAGTGCGCGCTGGCCGCGGACGGCCGGGTGTACGGCCTGGTGGCGCCCGGCTACGAGATGGCCGAGACGGCCGCCGCCGCGATCGCCGCCGACGAGGACGGGCGGAAGTCGTTCACCGGCGCCGACCTGTCCACCAAGCTGAAGCTCCTCGGCGTCGACGTGGCCTCCTTCGGCGACGCGCACGGCACCACCGACGGCTGCCTCGACGTGGTCTACGCCGACTCCCGCTCCGGCACGTACAAGAAGCTGGTCGTCGGCCGCGGCGGCGAGCTGCTCGGCGGCATCCTCGTCGGCGACGCGGAGGCGTACGGCACGCTGCGCGCGCTCACCGGTTCGGTCCCGCCGATCGCCCCCGAGCAGCTGGTGCTCCCGGCGGGCGCGGGCGCCCCCGCGCAGCTCGGCCCGTCCGCCCTGCCCGACGAGGCGGTCGTCTGCTCCTGCCACAACGTCACCAAGGGCACCGTCCGCGGCGCGGTCACCGAGCACAAGTGCACCACCGTGCCCGAGGTGAAGAAGTGCACCAGGGCCGGCACGGGCTGCGGCAGCTGCGTGAAGGTGCTCGGCCAGCTGGTCACGGCCGAGCTGGAGGCGAGCGGCGTCGAGGTCGACAAGGGCCTGTGCGGCTGCTTCCCGCAGACCCGCGAGGAGCTGTACGAGATCGTCCTCGCCCTGCGCATCACCTCCTACCGGCAGCTCCTGGACCGCTACGGCCGGGAGGCGGCGCGCGGCGGCGACGGCTGCGAGGTCTGCAAGCCCACGGTCGGCTCGATCATCGCCTCGCTCGCGCCCACGATCGGCGCCGACGGCTACGTCCTCCAGGGCGAGCAGGCGGCCCTGCAGGACACCAACGACCACTTCCTCGCCAACCTCCAGAAGAACGGCTCGTACTCGGTCGTGCCGCGCATCCCCGGTGGCGAGATCACCCCGGAGAAGCTCATCGTCATCGGCGAGGTGGCCCGGGACTTCGGCCTCTACACGAAGATCACGGGCGGCCAGCGCATCGACCTGTTCGGCGCGCGCGTGGAGCAGCTGCCGCTGATCTGGACCCGGCTGGTCGACGCGGGCTTCGAGTCGGGCCACGCGTACGGCAAGTCGCTGCGCACGGTGAAGTCCTGCGTGGGGCGGACCTGGTGCCGCTACGGCGTGCAGGACTCGGTCCGCATGGCCATCGACCTGGAGCTGCGCTACCGGGGACTCAGGTCGCCCCACAAGCTGAAGTCGGCGGTCTCCGGCTGCGCCCGCGAGTGCGCGGAGGCCCAGTCCAAGGACTTCGGGATCATCGCCACCGCCAACGGCTGGAACCTGTACGTCGGCGGCAACGGCGGCGCCACCCCGCGCCACGCGGACCTGCTCGCCCAGGACCTCTCCGACGCCGAGCTGGTCCGGCTGATCGACCGCTTCCTGATGTTCTACATCCGCACCGCCGACCGCCTGGAGCGCACGTCGGTGTGGCTGGAGCGGATCCCGGGCGGCCTGGACCACGTGCGGGACGTGGTGGTGCACGACTCCCTCGGCATCTGCGAGGAGCTGGAGTCCCTGATGGCCGCGCACGTCGCGCACTACCGCGACGAGTGGGCGACGACCATCGAGGACCCCGAGAAGCTGGCCCGCTTCGTCTCCTTCGTCAACGCCCCCGACACCCCCGACCCGGTCGTCGGCTTCGTCCCCGAGCGCGACCAGATCAAGCCCGACCTGCCGCTGCTGGCCATCGGCACGCGGCCCGCGGACACCGTCCTGGAAGGAAGCGCCCAGCGATGACCCTGGCACCCGAGACGACCGACCTGATGGTGCAGCTCCGGCTCGCGGACGACTGGTTCACGGTCTGCGACCTCGGCCGGCTGCTGCCCGGCCGCGGCGTGGCGGCCCTGCTCCCGGACGGCCGTCAGGCGGCCCTGTTCCTGGACCGCGCGGGCCGGCTGTACGCGATCGACAACCGCGACCCGTTCAGCGGCGCGGCCGTCCTCTCGCGCGGCCTGACCGGCACCCACCAGGGCCGCCCCTTCGTCGCCTCGCCCCTGCTCAAGCAGCGCTTCGACCTGTCGTCCGGGCAGTGCCTGGACGACGAGTCGGTGCGGGTGGCGACGTACGAGGTACGCACGGCCGCGTGAGGCCGGGCTCCCGGGCCCGCCGTCCTCCGCTCAGCGGCGGGGCGCCGACGGTCCCGGGCAGAACTCGGCGCTGCTCAGCCGGCGCCGCACGGCCATCGCGATCGGACGCTCGACGAAACGCTGCACCACGTACGACAGGACGACCAGGACCGCCACCGTGACCCCGACCAGCACCCACGGGTCGGTCCGGTCCCCGTACCGCTGCGCCACGGTCATCCCGATCACGTCGTGCAGCAGGTACAGCGGGAAGGTCAGCGTGCCCGCCACCGTCAGCCGGCGCCAGCGGATCCGGCGGGTCCAGCCGAGCGCGATGGCGGCGACCAGCACGAAGAACACCGTGATCACCAGGACCAGCCAGCCACGCCCCGGCGCCCAGTTGTCCCAGTTGTTCCGACCGCCGTGCGGCGTCAGCAGGAAGTACTGGGCCAGCAGCCACGACATGGTCACGATGCCCCACAGCAGCGGCGTCGGCCGGAAGCGGTGCATGAGGTGGAAGGCCATGCCCGCGATGAAGTACGGGGCGGACACCGGGTTGGTCAGCAGCGTGAGCAGCGGCAGGTCGGCCGTCGGCGCCAGCACCGCGGCGACCGTCCACAGTCCGCAGAAGATCACCACGCGCTGGTAGGTGAGCCCCTTCCACACCACGACCGCGAAGGTGAGGTAGAAGCAGAGCTCCGGCCACAGCGTCCAGTACACCGAGTCCAGGTTGTCCACGCCGAGCGGGGTCTGCAGCATGGTGAGGTTGGCGAACAGCACCCACGGTTCGAGGCGCCCGAACGGGGTGTCGAACAGGCAGATGACGCTCGCCGACACCGCGATCGCCACCCAGTACATCGGGTACAGACGGGTGACGCGGGATATGAAGAAGTCCCGCGGGGTGCGCCCCCATGCGCTCATGCAGATGGCGAAGCCGCTGATCAGGAAGAACAGGTCCACGCCCAGCCGTCCGTAGGCGAAGTAGGCGTGCGCCTCGGGGAAGATCTCCTGGTAGGGGCGGCCCCAGATGGACCGCATCGTTCCGGGGGCCTGCCCGACGAAGTGGAAGAGCACCACCGCCAGCGCCGCCAGGAACCGCAGTCCGTCCAGCGCGGCGAGCCGACCGCCACGGACGGGTGCCGCGGCCGGGCCGGCCGCGGCACCCGTCCGCGCCTCGCCGACGGTCCGCGCCGACGCCGCGGGCGTCGTCCCGCCGTCCGTCCGGTCCGTGACCGCACCGGCCTCCGGTGCCGCGTACTCCGTTCTCTTCATGCACCCATCACTTTCGTACCCGAGGCTCCGACAGGGGCGTACCTTTCCCTGCGTATGACCAGCCACGCGGAGATCGTGCGGGACGACCGTGAGAGGCCCGTCACGGTCCTGGGCACGAAGGGCCGTAAAAGCGGCGGAAGCGCACGAGAGGGCGGCACCCCCGCACGGGTGCCGCCCTCTCCTTTCCGCGGTCCGGAACCGTTGCCGATCGGTGAGGGTGTTCAGGTGACGGACAACGGCTCCGGAACTTGCGCGCCCCGGAGGGCTAGCGGTGGTCGCTGCCCCGGGACCGCGAGGCCGCGCGGCCCGCCTCCAGGCGCGCCACCGGGATGCGGAACGGCGAGCAGGAGACGTAGTCGAGACCCACCTCGTGGAAGAAGTGGACCGACTCCGGGTCGCCGCCGTGCTCGCCGCAGACGCCGAGCTTGAGGCCGGGCCGGGTCGCGCGGCCGGCCTCGGCGGCGGACCGCACCAGGGCACCCACGCCGTCCTTGTCGATCGTCTCGAAGGGGCTGACGCCGAAGATGCCCTTCTCCAGGTACGCGGTGAAGAAGCTGGCCTCCACGTCGTCCCGGCTGAAGCCCCAGACGGTCTGCGTGAGGTCGTTGGTGCCGAAGGAGAAGAACTCGGCGGCCTCGGCGATCTGCCCGGCGGTGAGCGCGGCGCGGGGCAGCTCGATCATGGTGCCGATGGCCAGCTTCAGGTCGGTGCCGGTGGCCTCCTGGACCTCGGCGATGACCTGGTCGGCCTCGTCGCGCACCAGCTCCAGCTCCTGGACGGTGCCGACCAGCGGGATCATGATCTCGGCGCGCGGGTCGCCCTTGGCGGCCCGGCGCTCGGCGGCGGCCTCCGCGATCGCCCGTACCTGCATGGTGAACAGGCCGGGGATGACCAGGCCGAGGCGGACGCCGCGCAGGCCCAGCATCGGGTTCTGCTCGTGCAGCCGGTGCACGGCCTGGAGCAGGCGCAGGTCGTTCTCGTGCGGGTCCTTGCGGGCCTCGGCGAGCGCGACGCGCACGGACAGCTCGGTGATGTCGGGCAGGAACTCGTGCAGCGGCGGGTCGAGCAGGCGGACGGTGACGGGCAGCCCGTCCATCGCCTCGAACAGCTCGACGAAGTCCCGCTTCTGCAGCGGCAGCAGCTGCCTGAGGGACTCCTCGCGCTCGGCGTCGGTGTCCGCCAGGATCAGCCGCTCCACCAGCTCGCGCCGGTCGCCGAGGAACATGTGCTCGGTGCGGCACAGGCCGATGCCCTGGGCGCCGAAGCGGCGGGCGCGCAGCGCGTCCTCGGCGTTGTCGGCGTTGGCGCGCACCCGCAGCCGGCGCTTGCGGTCGGCGAAGGCCATGATCCGGTGCACGGCCTCGACCAGCTCGTCGGCGTCGTCGGCGCCCGCGTGCATCCGGCCCTCGAAGTACTCGACGACCGGCGACGGCACGACCGGGACCTCGCCCAGGTACACCTTGCCCGTCGAACCGTCGATCGAGATGACGTCGCCCTCCTCGACGACGACGCCGCCCGGCGCGGACAGGCACCGCCTCTTGGTGTCGACCTCCAGCTCCTCGGCGCCGCACACGCAGGTCTTGCCCATGCCGCGGGCGACGACGGCCGCGTGCGAGGTCTTGCCGCCGCGCGAGGTCAGGATGCCCTCGGCGGCGATCATGCCGTCGAGGTCGTCGGGGTTGGTCTCGCGGCGGATCAGGATGACCTTCTCGCCCGAGCGCGACCACTTGACCGCGGTGTACGAGTCGAAGACGGCCTTGCCGACGGCCGCGCCCGGCGAGGCGGCGATGCCCCGGCCGATCTGCCGCACCTTCGCCTGGTCGTCGAAGCGCGGGAACATCAGCTGGGCGAGCTGGGCGCCGGTGACGCGCTGGAGCGCCTCGGCCTCGTCGATCAGGCCCTGGTCCACCAGCTGGGTGGCGATGCGGAAGGCGGCGCCGGCCGTCCGCTTGCCGACGCGGGTCTGGAGCATCCACAGCTGCCCGCGCTCGATGGTGAACTCGATGTCGCAGAGGTCCTTGTAGTGGTTCTCCAGGGTCTCCATGATCTGCATCAGCCGGTCGTACGACTTCTTGTCGATCGACTCCAGCTCGGCGAGCGGCACGGTGTTGCGGATGCCCGCGACGACGTCCTCGCCCTGCGCGTTCTGCAGGTAGTCGCCGTAGACGCCCTGGTGGCCCGAGGCGGGGTCGCGGGTGAAGGCGACGCCGGTGCCGGAGTCGGGGCCGAGGTTGCCGAAGACCATGGAGCAGACGTTGACGGCGGTGCCCAGGTCGTGCGGGATGCGCTCCTGGCGGCGGTAGAGCTTGGCGCGCTCGCCGTTCCAGGAGTCGAAGACGGCCTTGATCGCGAGGTCCATCTGCTCGCGCGGGTCCTGCGGGAAGTCGCGTCCGGCCTCGGCCTTGACGATCTTCTTGAACTTCGTGACGAGCTTCTTGAGGTCGGCCGCCTCCAGCTCGGTGTCCACCGTGACCTTCTTCGCCCTCTTGGCCTGGTCGAGGGCGTCCTCGAAGAGGTCGCCGTCCACTCCGAGGACGGTCTTGCCGAACATCTGGATGAGCCGGCGGTAGGAGTCCCAGGCGAACCGTTCGTCGCCGGCCTGCTCGGCGAGGCCCTGTACGGACCGGTCGGAGAGCCCGATGTTGAGGACGGTGTCCATCATGCCCGGCATGGAGAACTTGGCCCCGGAGCGCACGGACACGAGAAGGGGGTCGTCGGCCTGGCCGAGCCTCTTGCCCGCCTTCGCCTCCAGGGCGTCGAGGTGCGCACTCACCTCGTCACGCAGTGCCGCCGGCTCCTCACCGCTGTCGAGGTAGACCCTGCATGCCTCGGTGGTGATGGTGAAGCCCGGAGGAACGGGAAGGCCCAGGTTGGTCATCTCGGCGAGGTTCGCGCCCTTCCCGCCGAGCAGGTCCTTGAGGTCCTTGTTGCCTTCGGTGAAGTCGTAAACGAGCTTCACGCCCTCGGCTGCGTGGGGATCTTTGTTTTCCGACACGGGTCTCGACTCCTCGAGGACGCGGTGGCTGCCCTGACGGCGAGGAACATACCCAGATCCAAGGCGTCTGAGGAGGTCTGCTTACACGTCATACGGCTGTAACCGGGCGTGCGCCAACAGATCGAAAGTAATGGCTTGGCAAGGCCATGGCCGATCACGCGTTCACCTCTTGAACGAGTCAACGCCCGTAGACCGTGATGAATGCTCATGTGAGCGGCTGCAGATACGCTTGAGTTTGATGCGTGAACAACAAAGGGGTGGCACTGAGTGCCACCCCTTGAGGAAGTGCAGCCGCCCGCGCCCTGCTCATCTGAGCGCAAGGTTTATCAAGGGTGGCGAGAATCACGCCGTAGTGCGCCCCCCGAGGTCCACCATTCGGACCGCGCGCCCGGCCGTGACGGGGACGTCACACGCCCAGGGCCAGCAGCCGCTCCTCGGCCCGCTCGGGCGCGTACAGGTGCTCCACGACCAGCGCGCCCGCCCCGACCAGTCCCGCCCGCTCGCCGAGCCGCGAGGTCACGACCTCCAGGCGGGCGGTGGAGCGCGGCAGCGCCCGCTGGTAGAGCAGCTCGCGCACCCCGGTCAGGAACGGCGTCCCGGCCAGGTCCCCGGCGATCATCAGCACGCCGGGGTTCAGCAGCGTCACCACGGTCGCCAGCACCTCGCCGACGTGCCGCCCGGCCTCCCGGGCCAGCGCGGCGGCCTCCGGGTGACCGGCGTCGAGCAGGTCGCGCACGTCCGAGCCGGACGCGGCCGGCACCCCGGACGCGGCGAGCCGCCGCGCCACGGCACCGCCGCCGGCGACCGCGGCCAGGCAGCCGTACGCCCCGCACCGGCACTGCGCGTCCGCGCCCCGCGCCACCCGCACGTGCCCGATGTCCCCCGCTCCCCCGTCCAGGCCCCGGTAGACCCCGCCGTCCACGACGACGCCCGCGCCGATGCCCGTGGACACCTTGACCAGCACGAACGCCGGGCAGTCCGGGTAGCCGGCGCGCTGTTCGCCGTACGCCATGAGGTTGGCGTCGTTGTCGACGAGGACCGGGACGCCGGCGGCGCCCGTGTGCTCGGTGAAGGCACGGGTGAGGCGGCCTCTTATGTCGTAGCCGTCCCAGCCGGGCATGATCGGCGGCTGCACGACCCGGCCGGTGCCGGTGTCCACCGGGCCCGGCACCGCGAGCCCGATGCCGCACACCTCGTCCGCCGGCCGGCCCGACTTCTCCAGCAGCCGCCCGAACCAGTGCCCCAGCTCGCCGAGGACCGCGTCCGGGCCGTCCTCGACGCGCAGCGCCCCCGAGTGCTCGACGAGCAGGTCGCCGGCGAGGGAGAGGACCGCGGCGCGCGCGTGCCGGGTGTCCAGGTCGGCGGCGAGGACGACCGCGTGGGCGTCGTCGAACTCCAGCGTGACGGAGGGGCGCCCGCCCAGCGGCGAGTCCACCGGGCCGCCCGCCCCCTCGCGCAGCCAGCCCGCGCGGAAGAGGCGGTCGAGCCGCTGACCGACCGTGGCCCGGGACAGCCCCGTCGCCTGCTGCAGCGCGCCGCGCGTCGTGGCCCGTCCGCTGCGGACCAGTGCGAGCAGCTCTCCGGCGCCCGCCCGGCTGCCGGTCCTTCCGGCCCGTCCGGCCATGCACACCCCCTTGCTTTCCTCAACTCTGCATTACATATTGAGTTTTGCGTGTTAAATAGACGTAACCCTAGGGCTTAACCGGCAGAACCGGTCGGCCGCATCTCTTCCGGGGAGACCTGAGTGGACCGCTCGACCCAGCTCACCGCCCGCCGCACCGGGCAGTCCCGGCCCTCTCGCCACCCCGTCCCTCCCCCCGTCCCCGGCCACGGCGCGCTCGTTCCCGCCCAGGCGGTCGCATACGATCCGGCCACCGTGACGGGATCCGGTTCCCTGCACGCCCGGGCGTCCCGCGTACTGCTCGGTAACTGGACCGGCACGTCCACGGTCCCCTCACGCGGCCTGTACCCGCACCAGTGGTCGTGGGACTCGGCGTTCATCGCGATCGGACTGCGGCACCTGTCGCCGCTGCGGGCCCAGGTGGAGCTGGAGACGCTGCTCGGCGCGCAGTGGGACGACGGCCGCGTTCCGCACATCGTGTTCAACCCCTCCGTGCCGCTGGACGCCTACTTCCCGAGCCCCGACTTCTGGCGCTCGTCCACCGCGGGAGCCGCGGCGGGCGCCCCGCGCACCGTACAGACGTCCGGCATCGTGCAGCCACCCGTGCACGCGCTCGCCGCGTGGCTGGTGCACACCTCCGACCCCGGCCTGTCGCGGACGCGCTCCTTCCTGCCCCGGCTCTACCCCCGCCTCGCGGCCTGGCACCGCTATCTGCTGCACCGTCGGGACCTGGGCGGCGGGGGCCTCGCCGCCGTGGTCCACCCCTGGGAGCAGGGCATGGACAACAGCCCCGCGTGGGACGTGCCGCTGAGCCGAATCGTTCCGGCCGAGCCGCGCACCTTCCGGCGCGCGGACCTCGACCACGGGGCGGCCCAGGACCGCCCGACGGACCTGGACTACGGGCGGTACGTGCGGCTGGCCGCGGACTACCGCGACCGCGGGTACGCCGACGGGGAGAGCGACTTCGCGGTGGAGGACCCGGCGTTCAACGCGCTGCTGATCGCCTCCGAGCACGCCCTCGCCCGGATCGCCCGGGAGATCGGCGTCCCGGCCCGGGCCCGCGCCGCCCGGGCCGAGCGGCTGACCCAGGCCCTGGTCGACCGTCTGTGGGACCCGGCCGAGGGGCTGTTCCTCTGCCGCGACCTGCGGGGCGGCGAGGTCCGGGGCGAGGCGCGGACCGGGGTCGGGCTGCCGGGGCAGCGCACCGCTGCCGACGACGTGCCCGCGGCGCCCGGGCGCGGCACGGCCCGCCCGGGGCGGCACCCGGGGAGCGGCGCCCCCCTGCTGCCCGGACAGCGCACACCGGCCGACGGCGCGGCGGCGGACCCGGCGGCCGGCCCGTCCGCGGGCTCCCCGACGGCCTCCCCGCCCGGCGCGCTCGTCGCCGAGCGGAGCGTCGCCGGACTGATCCCGCTGGTGCTGCCCGGCCTGCCCGCCGACGTCGCCGCCGCCCTGGTCCGCACCGCCGGCGGCCCGCACTTCGGCCTCGGCGCGGCGACCCGCCTGGCGCCGAGCTACGACCTGACCGGGCACGCCTTCGACCCGCACCGGTACTGGCGGGGCCCGGCGTGGTTCAACACCAACTGGCTGCTGGAGCGCGGCCTGCGCGCGCACGGCGAGCAGGCGTGCGCGGACGCGCTGCGGGCGGCGCTGCTCGACGCCGCCGGGGAGTCCGGTTTCGCGGAGTACGTCGACCCGTACACCGGCGAGGGGTGCGGCGCGCGCGACTTCAGCTGGACGGCCGCGCTGACGCTGGACCTGCTGCACGACTGCGCGGACGGCCTGCCCCGGCCGGAGCGGGACGCGTCCGGCGCCGCACGGAGCGCGTGACGCGGAGCACACGGCACGGCAGCACGGCATGGGGACGTACGACACGCGGCGCATCACACGAAGCGGACGACGACGACCGGGCGCGCAGACGCCGAGGGAGGGGAACGGGGATGACGGAGCGGCATCACCTGCTCGTGCACGGTGGGACGTTCGCGGCGGTGGGCGACGGCGGGGACGTCAGCGGCGTACGCGGCGGCAGCGCGCCGGACGGGCTGTTCGTGCGCGACGCCCGGCACCTGAGCCGCTGGCAGCTCACCGTGGACGGGGCGGTGCCCGAGACACTCGCGCCCGTCGCGGACGGGGACACCGCGCGCTGCGTCCTGGTGCCGCGCGGCGGCCGCCAGGAGCCGCCCGCGTACACGCTCTTCCGCGAGCAGGCCGTCGCCGAGGGCGTGCTGGTGGAGTCCTTGCGGGTGACGAGCAACCGCCCGGTGCCGACGGTCGTGCGCATCGCGGTGACCGCCGACGCGGACTTCACGGACCAGTTCGAGCTGCGCTCCGACCACCGCACCTACACCAAGATTGGCGCCGTGCGCGGCCGCGAGGTGCTGGACGACGGGGTGCGCTTCACCTACCAGCGCGGCGAGTGGCGCTCCCGCACCACCGTGACCGCCGAGCCCGCCCCGGACGGCGTGGAGGAGACCGGCACCGGCGCCCGGCGCCTGGTGTGGACCCTGGAGCTGGCGCCGCACAGCTCCGCCGAGCTGGCCCTGAGGGTCTCGGCCCGCCCGCACGGCGCCCGGGAGCCCGAGGCGCCCCGCTCCCCGGCCGCCGTGCGCGAGCGGCAGCAGGAGGCGTCGGCGGAGCTGGCGCGCGGCGTGCCCTTCCCCGCGGCCTGGCCCGCGCTGGCCGCCGCCTGCGCGCAGGGCCTGTCCGACCTGGCCGTCCTGCAGATCGCGGCGGCGGGCCCGGACGGCGAGGAGCTGCGCGTCCCGGCCGCCGGGGTGCCCTGGTTCCTGACGCTGCTGGGCCGCGACGCCCTGATCGCCTCCCTCTTCGCGCTCCCCTACCGCCCCGAGCCGGCGGCGTCCACGCTCCTGGCGCTGGCCGCGACGCAGGCCGTGGAGACCGGCGCGGGCGCGGTGGCCCAGCCCGGCAAGATCGTGCACGAGGTGCGCCACGGCGAGCTGGCCCACTTCGGGCAGGTGCCCTACGGGCGCTACTACGGCTCCGTGGACGCGACGCCGCTGTTCCTGGTGCTGCTCGGGGCGTACGTCGAGCGGACCGGGGACCTGGCCCTGGCCCGGCGGCTCGAACCGCACGCCCGGGCGGCGGTCGGCTGGATGCTGGACCACGGCGGGCTCACCTCGCGCGGCTACCTCGTCTACCGCGCCGACGAGGGCGGCCTCGCCAACCAGAACTGGAAGGACTCCCCCGGCGCGATCTGCGGCGCCGACGGGAGCCGCCCGTCGGGCCCGGTGATGGCGGCGGGCGCGCAGGGCTACGCCTACGACGCGCTGCGCCGCACCGCCCAGCTCGCCCGCGCGGTCTGGACCGACGAGGTGTACGCGGCGCTGCTCGAACAGGCGGCGGCCGACCTGCGCGACCGCTTCCAGCGGGACTTCTGGATGCACGACCGGGCCTTCCCGGCGCTCGCGCTCGACGGCGAGGGCCGCCACGTGGACGCGCTGGCCTCCGACGCCGGGCACCTGCTGTGGTCGGGGCTGCTCGACAAGGAGTACGGCGAACTGGTCGGCCGCAGGCTCCTGGAGCCCGACTTCTTCTCCGGCTGGGGCGTGCGCACGCTGGCCGCGGGCCAGGCGGCGTACCACCCGCTGTCGTACCACCGGGGCTCGGTCTGGCCGCACGACAACGCGCTGATCGCCCTCGGCCTGGCCCGCTACGGACTGCACGACGAGGCCCGCGCGGTCGCGCACGCCCTGGTCGACGCGGCGACCGCGACCGGCCACCGGCTGCCGGAGGTCCTCGCCGGCTACGACCGCGCCGGCCACGGCGAGCCGGTGCCCTACCCGCACGCCTGCGTCCGCGAGTCCCGCTCGGCGGCGGCCCCGCTGGCGCTGCTGACGGCGGTGGGCGAGGCCTGAGGGGCGGGGCGGGGTGACCGCGCGGCGGGGCGGGGTGACCGCGCGGCGGGGCGGGGTGACCGCGCGGCGGGGCGGCGGCACCGCCCCGCGCCGGTACGGCGGGCGGCACGGTCGGTGGGGCCCCGGTGGGTCCGCCCGTCCGCCGCCGGTCCCGCTCAGCCGCCGGACGTGTCCAGTTCCGCGTCCTCGCCGACGCCCGCGCAGTCGTACGGGTCCTTGAGCCAGCCGTCGGGCAGGACGACGCGGTTGTTGCCCGAGGTGCGGCCGCGGGGGCCGTCGGCGCCGGCCGGCCAGGGCTGGTCGAGGTCCAGCTCGTCCAGGCCGCCCCGCAGCTCCTGCAGGGACGACGTGACGGCGAGGCGCTTGCGCATCTCGGAGCCGACCGAGAAGCCCTTCAGGTACCAGGCGACGTGCTTGCGGAAGTCGACGACGCCGCGCGCCTCGTCGCCGAGCCACTCGCCGAGGAGCGTGGCGTGGCGGACCATGACGTCGGCCACCTCGCGCAGCGTCGGGCGCGCGAAGTCGTCCCGCCCCTCGAAGGCCGCCACCAGGTCGGCGAAGAGCCAGGGCCGGCCCAGGCAGCCGCGGCCCACGACCACGCCGTCGCAGCCGGTCTCGCGCACCATGCGCAGCGCGTCCTCGGCGGACCAGATGTCGCCGTTGCCGAGCACGGGGATCTCCGGCACGTGCTCCTTGAGGCGGGCGATGGACTCCCAGTCGGCCGTGCCGCCGTAGTGCTGGGCGGCGGTGCGGCCGTGCAGGGCGATCGCCGTGACGCCCTCCTCGACGGCGATCCGCCCGGCGTCCAGGAACGTGATGTGGTCGTCGTCGATGCCCTTGCGCATCTTCATGGTGACCGGCAGGTCCCCGGCGCCGGCGACGGCCTCGCGCAGGATGGCCCGCAGCAGGTTGCGCTTGTAGGGCAGGGCGGAGCCGCCGCCCTTGCGCGTGACCTTGGGCACCGGGCAGCCGAAGTTGAGGTCGATGTGGTCGGCGAGGTCCTCCTCCGCGATCATGCGGACGGCCTTGCCGACGGTCACCGGATCGACGCCGTACAGCTGGATCGAGCGCGGTGTCTCCGAGGCGTCGAAGCGGATCAGCTGCATGGTCTTCTCGTTGCGCTCGACCAGCGCCCGCGTGGTGATCATCTCGCTGACGAACAGGCCCTTGCCCCCGCTGAACTCCCGGCACAGCGTGCGGAAGGGCGCGTTCGTGATCCCGGCCATGGGGGCGAGGACGACGGGCGGGCGCACCGTGTGCGGACCGATCGCGAGCGGACCGGCGGCGGCGGTGGACGGCGGGGCATCGAGGGCGGGAGCGGGCGTGGGCATGGCTCCATTGTCGCGTACGCCGAGGGGTACCCGGCACCCGACATCCGCGATCACTGCATATGTCATTAGTTAGGCGCACTATTGAAAATGGCCTAGGATGGAGCAATGCCCCAGCTCAGCCATCGCCGACGTCTGCTCGTGCTCGCCATCTGCTGCATGAGCCTGCTGATCGTGAGCCTCGACAACACCGTGCTCAACGTCGCCCTGCCCGCGATGCAGCGCGAACTGGACGCCTCCGTGTCGGGACTGCAGTGGACCATCGACGCCTACACGCTGGTCCTGGCCTCGCTGCTGATGCTCGCCGGGTCGACCGCCGACCGGATCGGCCGCCGCAAGGTCTTCATGACGGGGCTCGTCGTCTTCACCCTGGGCTCGGTGCTCTGCTCGCTCGCGCCCAGCCTGGAGCTGCTCGTCGCCGCCCGCATGGTGCAGGCGGTCGGCGGCTCGATGCTGAACCCGGTAGCGATGTCGATCATCACCAACACCTTCACGGACCCGCGCGAGCGCGCCCGCGCCATCGGCGTGTGGGGCGCCGTCGTCGGCATCTCGATGGCGGCCGGACCGCTGGTCGGCGGGTTGCTCGTGGACTCGGTCGGCTGGCGCTCGATCTTCTGGATCAACGTCCCGGTGGGCCTCGCCGCCCTCCTGCTCACGCTCCGCTTCGTCCCCGGGTCCCGCGCCCCCAGGGCCCGCCGCCCCGACCCGGTCGGCCAGCTCCTGGTGGTCGCCCTGCTGGGCTCCCTGACGTACGCGATCATCGAGGCGCCCTCCGCGGGCCTGGCCTCCGCGCACACCCTGGGCTTCGGCGCGGTGGCGCTGGCGGCGCTGCTCGCCCTGCTGCGCTACGAGCCGCGCCGCGAGGAACCCCTCATCGACCTGCGCTTCTTCCGCTCGGCGCCGTTCAGCGGGGCCACCGGCATCGCGCTCAGCGCGTTCGCCGCGCTCGGCGGCTTCCTCTTCCTGTCCACCCTGTACCTGCAGAACGTGCGCGGTCTGACCGCGCTCCAGGCCGGGCTGTGGATGCTGCCGATGGCGTTCATGTGCTTCGTGTGCGCGCCGCTGTCGGGCCGGCTGGTCGGCAGCCGCGGCCCGCGCCTGCCGCTGCTCCTCGCCGGCACCGCGATGACGGCCGCGGGGCTGCTCTTCGCCCTCTTCGAGGCCGAGACCTCGAACGTGACGCTGGTGATCGGCTACGTCCTGTTCGGCATCGGCTTCGGCCTCGTCAACGCCCCCATCACCAACACCGCCGTCTCCGGCATGCCCCGCGCCCAGGCCGGGGTCGCCGCCGCCGTCGCCTCCACCAGCCGCCAGACCGGCTCCACCCTCGGCGTCGCCGTGATCGGCGCGGTCCTGGCCTCGGGCGTGGGCGCGTCCTCGTACGCGGACGCCTTCGTCCCGGCCTCCCGGCCCGGCTGGTGGATCCTCACCGCCTGCGGCCTGGCCGTCCTGGGCCTCGGCGCCCTGACGACCGGCCGCTGGGCCCGCGGCACGGCGGAGCGCACCGCGGAACGCCTGGAGTCGGCCGAGGTCGGAGAGGCGGCGCGGGCGACGGCCACGTCGTGACCGCCCCGGCGGCCCGCCCGAGCCCCTCGGCCCTTGAACCTCTTGCTTCCCGGGCCGCTCGGTCCCCGGGCCCCTCAGGCCCCCTTGAGCCCCCGCACCACCAGGTCCACCAGCGCCGCGAACTCCGCGTCCGCGCCCGGGTGCGCCCAGTCCCGCGCGTGGGCGGGGTCGTGGAAGCGGACCGTGGCGTCGAAGACCGCGCGGGCCGTGGCCGGGACGTCGGCGGAGGCGAACGCGCCCGCGCGGACGCCGTCCCCGACGATGCGGCCGAGCTGGGCGACGAGGTCGGCGACGTGGCGCTCCACCACCGCGCTGTTCTCCCCGATCAGCACCATGTACGTGGCGAACAGCTCGGGGTCGTCGCCCGCCTTGTGCCGCTTGGCCGTGAACAGGGCCGCGCACCAGTCCCGCAGCCGCCCCTCCGCGCCGCGGTCCTCCGCGGCGATCCCGGCCAGCGCCCGCGAGGTGCGGTCGAGCCACCGCTCGGTGACCGCCTCGCGCAGCGCCGCCTTCGTCCGGAAGTGGCGGTACACGCTGCCGTGGCTGACGCCGAGCGCGCGGGCCACGTCCACCACGGTCGCCTTCGCGGGCCCGTAGCGGCGCAGCACCTCCTCGGTCGCCTCCAGGATGCGCTCGGCGGTCAGGGTCTCGGTGCTCGGTGCCATGTCCCCGACCGTACCCGGCGGTGCCGTCAGCGCTCGCTGTCGAGGTGGGACATCTGCGCCTGCGGGTAGCGCTCGCCCGCCGCGGCCCCGGCCGGCACCGCCTCCTCGATCGCCGCGAGGTCGGCGTCGTCCAGCGTCACGTCGAGCGCGCCGAGCGCCTCGCCGAGCCGCTCGCGGGTGCGCGCGCCGACCAGCGGCACGATGTCCTCGCCGCGCGAGAGCACCCAGGCGATCGCGGTCTGCGCGACCGAGACCCCCTTGCCGTCGGCGACCTTGCGCAGCGCCTCGACGAGGCCGAGGTTGTGCTCCAGGTTCTCGCCCTGGAAGCGGGGGCTCATGGCGCGGAAGTCGTTCGCGGCCAGCCGCCGGTCACGGGTGAAGTGGCCGGAGATCAGGCCGCGCGACAGCACGCCGTAGGCGGTGATCCCGATGCCCAGCTCGCGCGTGGTGGGCAGGATCTCCTCCTCGATGCCGCGCGAGATCAGGGAGTACTCGATCTGGAGGTCGGTGACCGGGGCCGTGGCCGCCGCCCGGCGGATCGTCTCCGCGCCGGCCTCGCTGAGGCCGATGTGCCGCACGTACCCCTGCTCGACCAGCTCGGCGATGGCGCCGACGGTCTCCTCGATCGGGACGTCGGGGTCGACGCGGGCGATGCGGTAGACGTCGATGTGGTCCACGCCGAGCCGCTGGAGCGAGTACGCCGCGAAGTTCTTCACCGCGGCGGGGCGGCCGTCGTAGCCGAACCACTCGCCGCCGGGACCGCGCAGGGCGCCGAACTTCACGCTGAGCAGCGCCTTCTCGCGCAGCTCCGCGGGGGCCGTGCGCAGGGCCTCGCCGATCAGCATCTCGTTGTGGCCCATGGCGTAGAAGTCGCCCGTGTCGAGCAGGGTGACCCCCGCCTCCAGGGCGGCGTGGACGGTGGCGATCGACTCGGTCCTGTCCGCGTCGCCGTACAGCGCGGACATGCCCATGCAGCCGAGGCCGAGGGCGGAGACCTGGGGACCGGTGGTTCCGAGGGGACGGGTTTGCATGGCAGCTCCTTGGGGTTCCCGGGCGAGAGGAGCACCCGGCGGGCGCGCCCGGCGGCGTGCCGTACCTCCACTCTGGCATGACGAATGACAGATTTCAATTTTTGTCAGTCGTCATTACGGTGTCGCCGGTCCGTTCCGGCCGGATCGGCCGGCGACCGCACCGGCCGGCGGCAACCGGTCCGGACACGGCGAAGCCCCCGGCTCCCTCACGGGAGCCGGGGGCTTCGGGGCGAAGAGGCGCGGGCTCAGCAGCCGATCAGGCGGCCGGCCAGGTAGCTCTCGATCTGGTCGAGGGAGACGCGCTCCTGCTTCATCGAGTCGCGCTCACGGACGGTGACCGCGTTGTCCTCCAGGGTGTCGAAGTCGACCGTCACGCAGAACGGCGTGCCGATCTCGTCCTGGCGGCGGTAGCGGCGGCCGATGGCGCCCGCGTCGTCGAACTCGATGTTCCAGTGCTGCCGCAGCGCCTGGGCCAGGCCCTTGGCCTTCGGGGACAGCTCGGGGTTGCGGGACAGCGGCAGGACCGCGACCTTCACCGGCGACAGGCGCGGGTCGAGGCGCAGGACCGTGCGCTTCTCCATCTTGCCCTTGGCGTTGGGCGCCTCGTCCTCGACGTAGGCGTCGAGCAGGAAGGCCAGCATCGCGCGGCCGACACCGGCCGCGGGCTCGATGACGTAGGGGGTCCAGCGCTCGCCGGCCTCCTGGTCGAAGTAGGACAGGTCCTGGCCGGAGGCCTTGGAGTGCGCGGAGAGGTCGTAGTCGGTGCGGTTGGCGACGCCCTCCAGCTCACCCCACTCGTTACCGCCGAACTGGAAGCGGTACTCGATGTCCGCGGTGCGCTTGGAGTAGTGGGAGAGCTTCTCCTTCGGGTGCTCGTACCAGCGCATGTTCTCCTCGCGCAGGCCCAGGCCGGTGTACCAGTTCCACCGCTCCTGCATCCAGTACTCCTGCCACTTCTCGTCCTCGCCCGGCTTGACGAAGAACTCCATCTCCATCTGCTCGAACTCGCGGGTGCGGAAGATGAAGTTGCCCGGCGTGATCTCGTTGCGGAACGACTTGCCCATCTGGGCGATGCCGAACGGCGGCTTGCGGCGCGAGGTCTGCTGGACCTGGGCGAAGTTGGTGAAGATGCCCTGCGCGGTCTCGGGGCGCAGGTAGGCGACGGAGCCGCTGTCCTGGGTCGGGCCGAGGTGCGTGGAGAGCAGGCCCGAGAACTGCTTGGGCTCGGTGAAGGTGCCCTTGTTGCCGCAGTTGGGGCAGTTGAGGTCGGCGAGGCCGTTCTCGGGGAGGCGGCCGTGCTTGGCCTCGTAGGCCTCCTCCAGGTGGTCCGCGCGGAACCGCTTGTGGCAGGAGGTGCACTCGGTCAGCGGGTCGGTGAAGGTGGCGACGTGCCCGGAGGCCACCCAGACCTCGGTCGCCAGGATCACCGAGGAGTCGATGCCCACGACGTCCTCGCGCGACGTCACCATGTAGCGCCACCACTGGCGCTTGAGGTTCTCCTTGAGCTCGACACCCAGCGGCCCGTAGTCCCAGGCGGCGCGCTGGCCGCCGTAGATCTCGCTGCACGGGTAGACGAAGCCACGGCGCTTGCTCAGGCTGACGATGGTGTCGATCTTGTCGGCGGCCACGGTGCTCTCTTCATTACGACGACGGGCGACGAAGCGGTCGCTTCCGGGACGATCACCAGCGGGGATGATCCGTTCGGAGCCTGCGCTTCAGAGCGAATGCTTCAGATTACCGGCGGCCGCACCCCCCGGATCAAATCGGTATGCCCGCCGCCGCGCGGCCCGCTCCGCATACCGGCCCTAAGCCGGTCGCTGCGGACACATTATTGACAATCGTTTCCAGATTTAGTGAAAATGAGTGTCATGAACGCACGACGACACATACCCGCGGCCGCGCTCACGGCGGTCACCGCCCTGTCCCTGGGCGCGCTCTCCGCCTGCTCGTCCTCCTCCGCCGCCGGCGGCACCGACAAGTTCGACGTCGTCGCGTCGTTCTACCCGATGGCCTTCCTCGCCGAGCGCATCGGCGGCGACCACGTGAGCGTCACCAGCCTCACCGAGCCCGGCCAGGAGCCGCACGACCTGGAGATCAGCGCGAAGCAGACGGTGGAACTCCAGAAGTCCGACGCGGTCCTCTACCTCAAGGGCCTCCAGCCCGCCGTGGACGACGCGGTGGCGCAGTCGGAGCTGAAGAACAAGATCGACGCCGCGACCCTGACCGCCCTGGAGACGCACGGCTCCGAGGTCGGCGGTCACGACCACGCCGAGGACGAGCACGCCGGGGAGGAGCACGCCGAGGACGACGGCCACGACCACGACACCGGCGGCAAGGACCCGCACGTCTGGCTGGACCCGGTGAAGTACGCCGAGGTCGCCGAGGGCGTGGGCAAGGCCTTCGAGAAGGCGGACCCGGACCACGCCGCCGACTACAGGAAGAACACCGCGGCCCTGGTGAAGGACCTCGACGCCCTGAACACCCGGTTCGAGGAGGGCCTCGCGGACACGAAGACCAGGACGTTCATCACCACGCACGCCGCCTTCGGCTACCTCGCCGAGCGCTACGGCCTGACCGAGGAGGCCATCAGCGGCCTGGACCCGGAGAGCGAGCCCAGCGCCAACCGCGTCAAGGAGCTTGAGAGGATGGCGAAGGCGGACGGCGTCTCCACGGTCTTCTACGAGACGCTCGTCAGCGACAGGACCGCCAAGACCCTCGCCGGGGACGCCGGCCTGGAGACGGACGTGCTGGACCCGGTCGAGGGCATCACGGACAAGTCGAAGGGCGACGACTACATCGCGGTCATGGACGCCAACCTCGCGGCCCTGAAGAAGGCCCTGGGCGCGGCGTGACGACCAGGACGCCGGCATGACCGGCACCACGAGCACGACCAGCACGACGGAGGACACAGTGCGGAGGACACCGTGAGCACCGTGAGCGAGGACGCCGCGCGCGAACCCGTGATCTCCCTGCGCGGGGTGACCGCCGAACTGGGCTCCCGCCGCGTGCTGCGCGGCGTCGACCTCGCCGTGCGCCGCGGCGAGGTCGTCGCCCTGCTCGGCGCCAACGGCTCGGGCAAGTCCACGGCGATCCGCACGATCGTCGGGCAGGTCCCGGTGACCGGCGGCGAGATAGAGATCTTCGGCACCCCGCGGCGCCGCTTCCGCGACTGGGCGCGCGTGGGCTACGTGCCCCAGCGCACCACGGCCGCGGGCGGCGTGCCCGCGACGGTGACCGAGGTGGTGTCCTCCGGGCGGCTGTCCCGCGCCCGCTTCGGGGTGCTGCGCAGAGCCGACCGGGACGCCGTCCGCCACGCCCTGGAGCAGGTCGGGATGGCCGACCGCGCCAGGGACTCCGTGGAGGCGCTCTCCGGCGGCCAGCACCAGCGCGTGCTCATCGCCCGCGCCCTGGCCTCCGTGCCCGAGCTGCTGATCATGGACGAGCCCATGGCGGGCGTCGACCTGGCCAGCCAGGAGGTGCTCGCCGCGACCCTGCGCGAGCAGGTCGAGCGGGGCGTCTCCGTCCTGCTCGTACTGCACGAGCTGGGCCCGCTGGAGCCGCTGATCGACCGCGCCGTCGTGCTGCGCGACGGCTGCGTCCTGCACGACGGACCGCCGCCGCGCGCGGTCGGACAGCACGCCCTGCCCGGCCACGACCACGTGCACCCGCACGCGGACCACGCCGAACCGACCCGGACGGGACTGCTGAGCTGATGGACCTGTTGAACTACGCCTTCATGCAGCGGGCCCTGCTCGCCGCCGTGCTGGTGGGCGTCACCGCGCCCGCCATCGGCGTCTACCTCGTGCAGCGCCGCCAGGCCCTGATGGGCGACGGCATCGGGCACGTGGCCATGACCGGCGTCGGCCTCGGCTTCCTGCTCTCCACCTCCCCGGTGTGGATGGCGACGGCCGTCTCCGTGCTCGGCGCCGTGCTGATGGAGCTGATCCGCTGGTACGGCCGCACGCGCGGCGACATCGCGCTCGCCATGCTCTTCTACGGCGGCATGGCCGGCGGCGTGCTGCTGATCAACGTCGCGCCGGGCGGCTCCACCTCGAACCTGACCTCGTACCTGTTCGGCTCGCTGTCCACCGTCTCGGAGAGCGACGTCACCGCGATCTGCCTGCTCGCGGCCTTCGTCGTGGCGGTGACGCTGCTCCTGCGGCGCCAGCTGTTCGCGGTCAGCCAGGACGAGGAGTTCGCCCGGGTCACCGGGCTGCCCGTGCGCGCGCTGAACCTGCTGACGGCCGTGACCGCCGCCGTCACCGTCACCGTCGCCATGCGCGTGGTCGGGCTGCTGCTGGTGAGCGCGCTCATGGTCGTGCCCGTGGCCGCCGCGCAGCAGCTCAGCCGGAGCTTCGCCGCGACCTTCGCGATCGCGGTGGCCATCGGCGTGGCCGTGACCATCGGCGGCACGGTCACCTCGTACTACCAGGACGTGCCGCCCGGGGCGACGATCGTCCTGCTGACCATCGCCGTGTTCGTCGTGCTCACGGCCCTGTCGGCGCCGCTCGCCCGGCGCCGGGCACGGGCCGCGGCGCAGGCGTCGGGCGACCCGCTGGAGTGCGCGATCCCGCAGGCCGGACCCGATCGCCCGGACGTACGGGTTCCGGCCACCCGGAGCCCCGGCGACGGGGCAGCGGTCTGACCGCGCACCGCTCCGGCTGGCACAATGGCCGGGCAAGGCGCAGACGTGAGGAGGCAACGGTGACGACCGCTGGACCGTCCGTACGCGGCCGTTCCACCCGGCAGCGGGCCGCCGTGGCGGCGGCCCTGGACGAGGTGGACGAGTTCCGCAGCGCGCAGGAGCTCCACGACATGCTCAAGCACAAGGGCGACTCGGTCGGGCTCACCACGGTGTACCGCACGCTGCAGTCCCTCGCCGACGCGGGCGAGGTCGACGTCCTGCGCACCTCCGACGGGGAGTCGGTCTACCGCCGCTGCTCCAGCGGCGAGCACCACCACCACCTCGTCTGCCGCGTCTGCGGCAGCGCCGTGGAGGTCGAGGGCCCGGCCGTGGAGAAGTGGGCCGAGGCGATCGCCGCGGAGCACGGCTACGTGAACGTGGCCCACACCGTCGAGATCTTCGGCACCTGCGCGAGCTGCGCGAACGGCGCGGCGAGCGAGGGCTGAGCCCCGTACGGGCACGGCGGAGGGGCTGTGGGCGGATCGCCGCCCGCAGCCCCTCCGTCACGTCCGGGTCCGGCCCCGCGCGCGGGCCGGGCCCGGACGGCACGGCCCGCCGTCGGCGGCGCGTACGGGCGCTCCGGCCGCGGCGCCGCAGGGGCGTCCCGGCCCGCGCGGCGGACGCGACGGGCCGGTCCCCCGGCGCCGGTCGGCTACCCGGCCGGTCTCCGGCCGGTCAGCCCTCCTGCCGGCCCTCCATGGCGAGCAGTTCCTCGTTCGGGACCGCGCCGCCGAAGCGGCGGTCGCGGGAGGCGTACTCGACGCACGCGCGCCACAGGTCGCGGCGGTCGAAGTCCGGCCACAGCACGTCCTGGAAGACCATCTCGGCGTAGCTCGACTGCCAGATGAGGTAGTTGGACGTGCGCTGCTCGCCGCTCGGACGCAGGAACAGGTCCACGTCCGGCATGTCCGGGTAGTACAGGTACTTCTGGATGGTCTTCTCGCTGACCTTGTCCGGGTCCAGCCTGCCCGCGGCGACGTCGGCGGCCATCGCCTTCGCCGCGTCCGCCAGCTCCGCCCGGCCGCCGTAGTTCACGCAGAAGTACAGCGTCATCGCGTCGTTGCCCTGCGTCTGCTCCTGGGCGATCTGGAGCTCCTGCACGACCGACTTCCACAGCTTGGGCATGCGGCCCACCCAGCGGATGCGGATGCCCAGCTCGTCCATCTCGTCGCGGCGGCGGCGGATGACGTCCCGGTTGAAGTTCATCAGGAAGCGCACCTCCTCCGGCGAGCGCTTCCAGTTCTCCGTCGAGAAGGCGTACAGCGACAGGTTCTTGACGCCCATCTCGATGCAGCCCTTGAGGACGTCCATCACGACGCCCTCGCCGACCTTGTGGCCCTCGGTGCGCGGCAGGCCGCGCTCCTTGGCCCAGCGGCCGTTCCCGTCCATGACGATCGCCACGTGGCCCGGGATCAGCTCGCCGGGGAGCCTCGGCGCGCGGGCGCCGGACGGGTGCGGCTCCGGCGTCTTGTACTCGCGGCGCTGGCGCCCCAGGATCCCGCGTACCACCATGTGCTTCTCGTCTCCCTCGGTCTGTTCCACGTACGGATGGACGGACGGCCGCGGCTCCGCCGTCCCGGCACGGGGCTACTTCTCCACGTACCGCAGCGAGCGCAGGCCGCGCTCCAGGTGCCAGTGCAGATAGGCCGAGACCAGCCCGCTGCCCTCCCTGACATACCGCGGCTCGCACGCGTCCGCGGTCGCCCAGTCACCGGTCAGCAGTGCGCCGAGCAGCTCCAGGGCCTGTGCCGAGGGTACGACGCTGCCGGGCACCCGGCAGTCCGCGCAGACGGAACCTCCCGCCGCGACCGAGAAGAAGCGGTTCGGTCCCGGCATGCCGCATTTCGCACAGTCCCCGAAGCTCGGCGCGTAGCCGTTCACCGCGAGGGAGCGCAGCAGGAAGGCGTCCAGGACCAGGTGCGGCTCGTGCTCGCCGCGGGCCAGCGTGCGCAGCCCGCCCACCAGCAGCAGGTACTGCTGCACGGCCGGTTCGCCCTCGTGGTCCGTGAACCGCTCCGCCGTCTCCAGCATCGCCGTCCCGGCGGTGTAGCGGGCGTAGTCGGTGACGATGCCGCCGCCGTACGGGGCGATCGTCTCGCTCTGCGTGCACAGTGGCAGCCCGCGCCCGACCAGCTCGCTGCCGCGCGCGAAGAACTGCACGTCCACGTGCGAGAAGGGCTCCAGGCGCGCCCCGAACTTCGACTTCGTGCGGCGCACCCCGCGGGCCACGGCCCGCACGCGCCCGTGCCCCCGCGTGAGCAGGGTGATGATGCGGTCCGCCTCGCCCAGCTTCTGGGTCCGCAGGACGACCCCGTCGTCCCGGAAGAGGCTCACGACGCACCTCCGCGGCGCCCGCCGGACGCGGGGGCGCGCGGCGGTACGGCGCCGGCGGCGGGGAACAGACTCATGCCTCCCATTCTCGCCCACGCCGCCGACAACCCGGCCCGCCGGGCCCTCCTCCGCGGCCCGGCTCCCCGCCCGCCGCGGGCCGGCGGCGTCCCGGTCAGGAGCGGCCGCTCCCCGGCCGCCGTCCCGCCCGGCGGGGCCGGGGAGACCCCGAGGGAGGAGAAGGCGTCGTCCGGGCCGCCGCCGAGGGCGGCGACGGCCACCAGCGACGCGGACCGCGGTCCGCGTCGCCCTCCGCGCCGTCGCCCTCACCGCGCCTCCCGTCCTCCCGGAACCTCTCCCACGTGTTCGAGCACTCCGGGCGAGGGCCGTGCCATGCCTGCCATCGGCGGTGCGCGGGCCGCCGGACTGCCGGTTCGCCGCTCCTGGGGCCGTTCCGCCCGGACCGGGCGGAGGGGACGGGCCGCCCGTCAGGGGACCTCGCCCCGGCTGCGCGCGTTCGCGTACGCCGTCGCCGCGCTCAGCCGCTCCGCCGTCGTCGCGGCCCGCACCGCCTCCGGCTCGGCGTCCCACTCCCGTCCGCCGCCGACCGGCCTGAGCTGCACGTACGCCCCTTTGTGCGCCGTCACCACGCCCACCCGTCCCGTCCCCGTGTCGACCGCGTACGCCCCGACCGGCGGCGTCACCGGGGCACCGCCGCGAGCCGGGCCGGGGTCCTGACGGAACAGCGGCCGGGTTCCGCCGGCGGGCGGGGCGCCTCCCCCGCCCCGGCCACCGGGCCGCCCCCGGGCGTCGGCAGCGCAATTCCCGCTCCCATGGGCACCGCGCGCAATTCCTTCACCGTTTCCTCCGCCTCTTCGACACGAGCCGCCGAGTGTCGTGCACCATGCACAGAACCATGCCTCTTCACTGTGCTCCCCTTTGCCCGCGATTTCCCCATCGGAGTTTCACTCTTTGCGGCACAACGGTGACGGCGCGCATGCGAATCCGGAAAACCCGTACGTCCGGCAACAGTGGTGCACTGCAATGGGGTTGCCCGTGGCCAACGGTTCACGAAAGGCGGCGCGGGAGTTCTCCGGAACGGAACCGGAACGGCGCAGGAAGGAAGCCGCTTTCACCCGGACGGAGCCTGAACGGGGGTCACCGTGTCCGGCGATCCTCTCGGACTGTTCGAACAGACCATCCGAAAACCGCAGTTGGACGCCGCCGGGCGGATCGACGAGATCCTGGGACCGGAGGTTTTCCCGCGCATTCCGGCGGGCGGCCCGCAGTCGGCCCACCGGGCCGTCACGCACGGAAGCGCATGGCGCGCTGCGGTCGAAAGAGCCGCCACCGACCGTCTGCGCGGAGGCGGCGTTTTCGGGAGACTTCCCGGACGATCCGGCGCCGGTGGAGCACGCGGGGCGCACACGGTCCGATCAGGCCGCCCCGGCTCCGTCCGCCGGGACAGGAGCACGTACAGCGACGGGAATTGCGGCGGCCCCGTCGTAGCGGCCCACGACTTCCCCGGTTCCGTCCGCCGGCGCGGAAACGCGGACAGCGGCGAAAGCGGCGGTGACCGCGTCGAGACCGTCGTCGGCCTCCCCGGGTGTCGCCCCCGTCCGGGACGGCAGGGGCCGGACGGTCCCGTGGCCGTCGTCGGCGCCCCCGCCCGGGCCGCCTTCGCGGGCGGCACCGCCGGGCCGCCCCGTACGGCACGCCGCGCGATCGCCGCGCGCCGTCAGCGCCGGAAGCGCCGCACGTACCGCCGCTGCCACGGCGTCTCCACCGCGCGGCGGTCGTAGCCCGCGCGCACGAAGGCGACCGCCTCCCCGGGCGGGACGCCGTCCAGGACCGCGAGGCACGCCAGCGCCGTGCCGGTCCTGCCGCGGCCGCCCCCGCAGGCGACCTCCACCCGCTCGCCGGCGGCGCGTTCCCACGCCTCCGTCAGCGCGGCCCGCGCGTCCTCCGGGTCGCCCGGCAGCCGGAAGTCCGGCCAGCGCAGCCAGCGCGTCTCCCAGGGGGCCTCGGGCGGCCGCCCGCCCAGGAGGTGGACGGCGAAGGACGGGTGCGGGCCCGGCGGCAGCGGCCGGCGCAGACCGCGGCCCCGGACCAGCCGCCCCGACGGCAGCCGCAGCACGCCCGCCGCCCCGTCCTCCCACAGTTCGCCCATCGCGCTCTCCCCCCGCCGGTCCGTGCGCCGTCCGCGCGGCGCGTCGCGGACCATCATGCGCCGCTCCCGCGACCGCGTGTACGCCCTGACCGGCGCCGACCTCACGGTCGCGCCGGGTGAGACGGTGGGCGTCGTGGGCGAGTCCGGCTGCGGCAAGTCCACGCTCGCCAAGGTGCTGGTCGGCGTACAGCGGCCGACGTCCGGGACGGTGTCCTTCGGCGGCCGCGACCTGTGGACGACGGACCCGGCCGAGCGGCGCGCGGCGGTCGGCGCGGGCGCCGGCATGGTCTTCCAGGCCCCCTCGACCGCCCTCAACCGCAGGCTGCCGGTGCGCCGCATCCTGCGCGACCCGCTCGACGTGCACCGGCGCGGCGCGCCCGCGGAGCGCGAGGAGCGCGAGGAGCGCGTACGGGAGCCGATGGCGCTGGTGGGCCTGCCGCCCGTACTGGCGGACGCGCTGCCGGGGCAGCTCTCCGGCGGCCAGCGCCAGCGCGTCGCCGTCGCCCGCGCGCTCGCCCTGGAGCCGGCCCTGGTCGTGGCGGACGAGCCGACGAGCGCCCTGGACGTGTCGGTGCGCGCGCAGATCCTCGACCTCCTCCTCGACCTGCGGGAGCGCCTCGGCCTCGCCCTGGTCTTCGTCTCGCGCGACATCCGCACGGTCCGCCGGATGGGCGACCGCGTCGTCACCATGTACCTGGGCCGCGTCGTCGGGGAGGCCCCGGCGGACCGGGTGACCGACCACGCCCGCCACCCGTACACCGGAGCGCTGTTCCCCGCGACGCCCGGCCTGCTCGACCCGGTCGACCCGATCCCGCTGGCCGGGCCCGTGCCCTCGGCGACGCGCCCGCCGAGCGGCTGCCCGTTCCGCACCCGGTGCTGGAAGGCGGACGCCACGTGCGCCGCCGTCCTGCCGCCGCCCGTCACGGACGAGGGCGGGCACCGCTTCCGCCGCCACCACCCGGTGCCGGCGGACCGGCCGACGCACGGCCTCGTCGCGCGGGCCGCCGGCGCCCCCGCGCCCACGGCCACCGCCCCGGCCGACGACCGGCCGCGAAAGCGGGAACAGTCTCCATGACCGTGCCGTCAGCACCACCCAGGGAGCCCTCATGACCGTGCCCGCCCCGCTCACCGGTGTCGTCCCGCCCGTCTGCACCCCCCTGACACCGGAGGGCGAGGTGGACGTCCCCTCGCTGCTGCGGCTGGTGGACCACCTGCTGGACGGCGGGGTGAGCGGCCTGTTCGTCCTCGGCTCGTCCTCCGAGGCCGCGTACCTGACGGACCGCCAGCGCCGGGTGGTGGCGGAGGCGGTGACGGGGCACGTGGGCAAAGAGGTGCCCGTACTGGCCGGGGCGATCGACATGACGACCCCGCGCGTGCTCGACCACGTCCGGTCCGTGACGGAGGCGGGCGCGGACGCCGTCGTCGTGACGGCGCCCTTCTACGCCCGGACGCACCCCGCGGAGATCGCCCGCCACTACCGCCTGACCGCCGAGCGCTCCCCCGTCCCCGTCGTCGCCTACGACCTGCCCGCCTCCGTGCACAGCAAGCTGCCCGCGGAGCTGGTCCTGGAGCTGGCGGCGGAGGGCACGCTGGCCGGGCTGAAGGACTCCAGCGGGGACGAGGCGGGGTTCCGGTCGGTCGTGACGGGCGCCCGCGCCCACCCCGGCATCACCGGCTTCAGCGTCCTCACCGGCTCCGAGCTGCTGGTGGACGCGGCCCTCGCGATGGGCGCGGACGGCGCGGTGCCGGGCCTGGCGAACGTGGACCCGCACGGCTACGTCCGCCTGTACGAGCTCTGCCGCGCGGGCGACTGGACGGCGGCGCGGGCCGCGCAGGAACGGTTGTGCGCGCTGTTCGGGATGGTCCGGGCGGGCGACCCCGCGCGGATGGGCGGCGGCTCGGCCGCGCTCGGCGCGTTCAAGGCGGCCCTGCACCTGCGCGGCGTGATCGCCTGCCCGGTGACGGCGGAGCCCCAGGTGCCGCTCTCCCCGGAGGAGGTGGAGCGCGTGGGCGAGTCCCTGGCGGCGGCCGGGCTGCTGTAGCGGACGCCCGCCGGGCGGCAAGCACCGGCGGGGAGCGCTCGGGGCGCCTGCCCCCGCGAGAAGGGGACAGGCGCCCCGTACGACGCGGTACCGGACGGCGGGCACGGGCCCCCGGGCGGTGGGCGCCTGCGAGGAGCGCACGGGGGCGCCTTCCCCTCACGGACGGGGGGCCGCCCCCGCACGGCGCGGGGCCGGACGGCGCGCACGGCCCCGCGCGACGACACGCGGGCGGCGCGCACGGCCCCGTACGCGGACGGAGGCGCGGCCCGCGTCTCCGCGGACGGGCCGCGCCTCCCGCACCGGCCGGGCTACGACGACGTGTACGCCGCCGCCAGCAGCCGCGTCACGTCGTCCGCGCAGATCGTCAGCGCCGCGCCCACCGTGGTGAGGGCGTCGCGCTCGGCGGGCGTGTACGGGCCGTCGGCCAGGGCGATCCGGGCGCCCTGGAGCAGGATGGCCTCGCGGCCCGCGGGCGCCAGGTGCGGGGCCAGCGGGTCCAGCGCCTCGTGCAGCTCTATGGCGAGGCCGGGGCCGCAGGGCGCGTCGACGACCCGCCCGGTGTCGGCCGCGAGGGCGTCGACGAGCGCGGCGAGCTGGTCCTCGGTGCAGTCGGCGAAGCCGGCCGAGCGGACGGCGGCCGCGGCGGTCTCCAGCGACGGGCGCGCGCCGGTGCCGCCGGCGGCCAGCACCGCGAGGGCGACGGTGTGCACGGCGTCGCGCAGCATCGCCGAGAACCGGGTGGTGGTGGGGTGGTCGAGCACGTCCGTGCCGAAGCGCTCCCGGCAGGCCGCGCACTCGACGACGGGACCGGTCTCGCCGCGCGGCAGGACCGGTACGCCCAGAAGGGTGAAGCGGCGGCGCCCGGTCATCCGCTGGTAGTTGCGGTCGCCCCCGCAGCCGGGGCAGAAGAACTCGCCGTCGCCGGCGTCGGTCCACGCGGTGCGGGTCCCCAGGAGGCGCGGGACGCCCGGCAGGACGCCTCTGCGGTCACCACGGCCGTGTCGTCCCCGTCCTGGCAGCACGTCGCACCTCCGTAACCCCGCGGCAACATCGCCGCGCTGGCGTGATGTTAGCCACATAGCCGTTGTGGAGTCATTACCCCGTACGAGACCTGTTCGTGACCATGGCCGGTAAACGCCCCGGAAAAGAGCCGGCCCCGCCCGCCTCGACGGCGGACGGGACCGGGAGGACGCAGGTCGTGGGCGTCAGCGAGCGGCGCGGTTGACGGCGGACACCACGGCCTTCAGGGAGGCGCGTGTCGTGTTCGCGTCGATGCCGATGCCCCACAGGACCTTGTCACCGATCGCGCACTCGATGTAGGAGGCGGCCTGCGCGGAGGCGCCCTCGCTCATCGTGTGCTCCTGGTAGTCCAGCAGGCGCACGTCGATGCCGACGGCCTGCAGGGCGTCGAAGAAGGCCGAGATCGGACCGTTGCCGGAGCCCGTCAGGACGGTGTCCCGCCCGTCCACGGTCGCCTCGACGGTCAGCGAGTCGACGCCGTCGCGGTCGGTCGTGGTCTGGCCGGCCCTGACCTGGACGCGGCCCCAGGGGTTGTCCGGGTTCGGCAGGTACTCGTCCTGGAAGACCGCCCAGATGTCCTGCGGCGTGATCTCGCCGCCCTCGGCGTCCGTCTTCGCCTGGATGATCTTCGAGAACTCGATCTGCATCCGGCGCGGCAGGTCCAGCTTGTGGTCGTTCTTCAGGACGTACGCGATGCCGCCCTTGCCGGACTGCGAGTTGACGCGGATGACCGCCTCGTAGGAGCGGCCGACGTCCTTGGGGTCGATGGGCAGGTACGGCACGGCCCACTCGATCTCGTCGACCGTCTTTCCCCGGGCCTTCGCGTCGGCCTCCATGGCGTCGAAGCCCTTCTTGATGGCGTCCTGGTGGGAGCCGGAGAAGGACGTGTAGACCAGGTCGCCCACGTACGGGTGGCGCGGGTGGACCTCCATCTGGTTGCAGTACTCGGCGGTGCGGCGGACCTCGTCGATGTCCGAGAAGTCGATCTGCGGGTCGACGCCCTGCGAGAACAGGTTCATGCCCAGCGTGACCAGGTCGACGTTGCCGGTGCGCTCGCCCTGCCCGAACAGGCAGCCCTCGACGCGGTCGGCGCCGGCCATCACGGCCAGCTCGGCGGCGGCGACGGCGGTGCCGCGGTCGTTGTGCGGGTGGGCCGACAGGCAGACGTACGCGCGGCGGGAGAGGTTGCGGCTCATCCACTCGAAGCGGTCCGCGTGCGTGGACGGCGTGGAGCGCTCGACGGTGGCGGGCAGGTTCAGGATGATCTCGCGGTCCGGGCCGGGCTGCCAGACGTCCATGACCGCCTCGCAGACCTCCAGGGCGAAGTCCAGCTCGGTGTCGGTGAAGATCTCGGGGCTGTACTGGTAGCCGAAGACGGTCTCGGGGCCCAGCAGCTTCTCCGCGTACTCCATCACCAGGCGGGTTCCGTCGACGGCGATCTGCTTGATGTCGTCCTTGGAGCCGCGGAAGACGACCCGGCGGAAGACCGGCGCCGTGGCGTTGTACAGGTGCACGGTGGCCCGCTTCGCGCCCTTCAGCGACTCCACGGTCCGCTCGATCAGGTCCTCGCGGGCCTGGGTCAGCACGGAGATCGTGACGTCGTCGGGGATCGCGCCCTCGTCCTCGATGATCGACCGTACGAAGTCGTAGTCGGTCTGGCCGGAGGCGGGGAAGCCGACCTCGATCTCCTTGTAGCCCATCTTCACCAGCAGGTCGAACATCTCGCGCTTGCGGGCGGGCGACATCGGGTCGATCAGGGCCTGGTTGCCGTCGCGCAGGTCGGTGGAGAGCCAGCGGGGGGCGGTGGTGATCCGCTTGTCCGGCCACGTGCGGTCGGCCAGTTCGACCTGCTCGTACGGGCGGTACTTGTGGATCGGCATGGCGGTGGGCTGCTGGCGGTTCGGCATGGTGCCTGGGGCTCCTCTTGGTCCGCTGAATCCTCCGGGACCCGGTCCACGGAGGGCCGGCCGACGGGCAACGCCGAACTCCGCGGGGAGGGGGTCGGCCTCGACTTACAGGCCCTCGCCGCGGCAGCTAAGGAGAAGCAGCCCGAAACACATGGTGCTCCGCAGCCTAGCCGAGCCGTGCCGGGTTCGCGGTTCCGTATCAGTATGCGGGATCGTGATCCCATACGGGACAAAAGGTGTCTCATACCACTCGTGACGGAACGCGGAAATCCCTGTGCGGGTATTTCCCTCATCATGAGTGCCGTCCGTGACAGCCCTGCGGCCGGGTGCGAATCTCTCCGCCATGAACGCCGACGCAGGCTTCGAGCCTGTCTTCTGCACCATCGTCCCGCCCCACGTCCTCGACCGCCTCGCCCGGGCCGAGGACCCCGCGCTCTCCGGCCCGGCCCGCCGCACCCTGGAGCGCGACGCCCTCGAACGCACCCGCCGCCGCACGACCGCCGCGCTCGGCGCGCCCGCCCCCGCCGACGCCGCGGAGCCGGACAGGCCCCGGCGCACCGTCCACGACGCCCGGCACGGCCGGGACCTGCCCGGCCGGAAGGTGCGCGGCGAGGGCGACGAGCCGGGCAAGGACGCCACGGTCAACCGCGCGTACACCGGCCTCGGCGCCACCTTCGAGCTGTTCCTCAAGGCCTACCGGCGCCGCTCGGTCGACGACCGGGGCCTGCCGCTGGTCGCGACCGTGCACTACGACGAGGACTACAACAACGCCTTCTGGAACGGCGAGCAGATGGTGTTCGGCGACGGCGACGGCGAGATCTTCCTGGACTTCACCGTCCCGGTCGACGTCATCGGGCACGAGCTGGCCCACGGCGTCACGCAGTACTCGGCGAACCTCACCTACTCCGGCCAGCCCGGCGCCCTGAACGAGTCGCTGTCCGACGTCTTCGGCTCGCTCGTCAAGCAGTACGCGCTCGGCCAGACCGCCGGCGAGGCCGACTGGCTGATCGGCGCGGGCCTGCTCGCCCCGCGCGTCACCGGCGAGGCGCTGCGCTCGATGAAGGAGCCGGGCACCGCCTACGACGACGACGTGCTCGGCAAGGACCCGCAGCCCGCCACGATGGACGGCTACGTCGACACCCATGACGACAACGGCGGCGTGCACATCAACTCCGGCATCCCGAACCACGCGTTCTACCTGGTCGCCAAGGCCCTCGGCGGCTACGCCTGGGAGCGCGCGGGACAGATCTGGTACGACGTGCTGACCGGCGGCGAGCTGTCCTCCGAGGCGGGCTTCGCGGACTTCGCGCGGCTGACGGTGGCGCGGGCGCGCACCGCGTTCGGCCGGGGCGAGGAGCTCCAGGCCGTCCTGAAGGCGTGGCAGCAGGTCGGGGTGGAGACCGAGGGGAACGGCTCCTCGGCCGCGTAGCCGTACCCGGCCCGACGTACTAGACAGGACCTCATGCGGATCGAAGTGAGGCGCACGGGCGGCTTCGCGGGCATCGGGCGCCGCGCCGAGGTGGACACCTCGGGACGGGCCGACGCCGCCGACTGGCACGCGCTCGCCGAGCGGGCCGTGGCCGCCTGCCGGGACACCCCGCCGGCCGGTGTGCCGGACGGCTTCGCCTACCGGATCACCGTGGACGGCCGGACCGCGTACTGCGCGGACCCCCGGCTCACGGACGAGCAGCGGGAGCTGATCTCGCGGGTGCTGGAGCACGGGGCGTGAGCGGCGGACGCGGAACGGACCGGTGCCGGCGGCACGGGCGGCGGCGCGGACGGCGGCGGGCGGCGGGCGGCGGGCGGCGGGCGGCGGGCGGCGGGCGGCGGGCGGCGGGCGGCGGGCGGCGGGCGGACGGTACGGGCGGCACGGGCGGCACGGGCTGCACGGGCTGCACGGGCGGCGGTGGCGCGAAGGCGCCGCCCGTCCGGGCCCCGTGGGACGCCCCGTTGACGCGGCCCGCCGGTTGTGCGGAGGATCGCGCGCATGGCGAGCGCAGCGGTTCCCCGTTTCCCGCCCGGCTTCCTGTGGGGCGTGTCCACCTCGGCGCACCAGATCGAGGGCGGCGCCGACGAGCGCGCCCCGTCGGTGTGGGACGCCTTCACGGCCGAGCCCGGCCGGGTCAGGGACGGTTCGACGGCGGCGGTGGCCTGCGACCACTACCACCGCTACCGCGAGGACGTGGCGCTCCTGCGCGACCTGGGCGTGGGCGCGTACCGCTTCTCGGTCTCCTGGCCGCGCGCGGAGTCCCCCGGCGGCCTCGGCTTCTACGACCGGCTGGTGGACGAGCTGTGCGCGGCGGGCGTGCGCCCCGTGCCGACGCTCTTCCACTGGGACCTGCCGCTGGCCCTGGAGGAGACGGGCGGCTGGCTGCGGCGGGCGACGGCCGAGGAGTTCGCGCGGTACGCGGGGCGGGTCGCGGACCACCTCGGCGACCGCGTCCGCACCTGGATCACCCTGAACGAACCCGCCGAGCACACGCTGCTCGGCCACGCGCTCGGCGTGCACGCGCCCGGCCGCGCGCTCCTCCTCGACGCGCTGCCGGCGGCCCACCACCAGCTGCTGGCCCACGGCCTGGCCGTCCGGGCGCTGCGGGCGGTCGGGATCACCGACGTCGGGATCGCCAACTCGCACGGCCCGGTCTGGCCCGCCTCGCAGGACCCCGAGGACACGGCGGCCGCGGAACTGTACGACCTGCTGCTGAACCGCCTCTTCGCCGACCCGCTGCTGCTCGGCCGCTACCCCGAGGAGCTGGCGGAGCTGCTGCCGGACGGCGCCGCGGCCGACCTGGAGACGATCGCGGAGCCCCTGGACTGGTACGGGGTCAACTACTACGCGCCGACGAAGGTGGGGGCGCCGCGGGGGACGGAGACCGTCCACTCGGGGCTGCGGCTGCCCGCCGGACTGCCCTTCTCCGTGCGCGAGATCGAGGGGTACCCGCGCACCGACTACGGCTGGCCGGTGGTGCCCGAGGCGCTGACGGCCCTGCTCACCGGCTTCCGCGAACGCTACGGCGACCGGCTGCCGCCCGTCGTGATCACCGAGAACGGGTGCAGCTACGAGGGCGTGGACGACCAGGAGCGGATCGCGTTCCTGGCCGCCCACATCCGGGCGCTGCACGCCGCCGTGGAGGCGGGCGTCGACGTGCGCGGCTACTTCGTCTGGTCGCTGCTGGACAACTTCGAGTGGGCGGAGGGCTACACCCGCCGCTTCGGCCTCGTCCACGTCGACCGCGAGACCCTGGAGCGCACCCCGAAGGCGTCGTACGCGTGGTTCAGGGAGGTGCTGCGGGCCCAGCGGTGACGGGCGCCGGGCCGCGCGGTCCGCGCGGGGAGGGTCAGAAGCCCAGCTTGCGCAGCTGGCGCGGGTCGCGCTGCCAGTCCTTGGCGACCTTCACGTGCAGGTCGAGGAAGACGGGCGTGCCCAGCAGCGCCTCGATCTGCTTGCGGGACTTGATGCCCACGTCCTTCAGCCGCTTGCCCTTCGGGCCGATGATGATGCCCTTCTGGCTGGGCCGCTCGATGTAGACGAAGGCGTGGATGTCGAGCAGCGGCTTGTCCGCCGGGCGGTCCTCGCGGGGCAGCATCTCCTCCACCACCACGGCGATGGAGTGCGGCAGCTCGTCGCGCACGCCCTCGAGGGCGGCCTCGCGGATCAGCTCCGCCACCATGACCTGCTCGGGCTCGTCCGTGAGGTCGCCCTCCGGGTAGAGCGCGGGCCCCTCGGGCAGCAGCGGGACCAGCAGGTCGGCCAGCAGATCCACTTGGCCGGCCCCTCGCCCACCACCGCCCTTGTTCGAGGGACTGCGTCCCGCCTCCTCCGCCGCGGTCGCCGAGACGGGGATGATCTCCGCCCACTCGATGCCCAGCTCCTTGCCGAGCTGGTCGACCGCGATCAGCTGCTCGGCGAGGGCCTTGCCGTCCACGAGGTCCGTCTTGGTGACGATCGCGACCTTCGGGGTCTTCTTGATCCCGGCCAGCTCCTTGGCGATGAAGCGGTCGCCGGGGCCGATCTTCTGGTCCGCGGGCAGGCAGAAGCCGATGACGTCGACCTCGGCCCAGGTGGTCCGCACGACGTCGTTGAGCCGCTCGCCCAGCAGCGTGCGCGGCTTGTGCAGGCCGGGGGTGTCCACGAGGATCAGCTGCGCGTCGGGGCGGTGCACGATGCCGCGCACCGTGTGCCGCGTGGTCTGCGGCCGGTTCGAGGTGATCGCCACCTTCTGGCCGACCAGAGCATTCGTGAGGGTGGACTTGCCCGCGTTGGGGCGGCCCACGAAGCAGGCGAAGCCGGCACGGTGAGGGCGAGTGGCCTCGGACGGCTCGGATGACGGGGTACGAACGCTCATGGCGCCCATTGTCCCTGATCCACGGACCGGTACCGCACGGCTGTCGCCCATGGCGCCGGAACGCGGGCGTCCGCCGCCGCCCACGGGACGGCGGACACGGGGTTCCGGAGGCGCGTGGCAGGACGCGGATCCGGACGCCTTCCGAGCCGGAATCCCGGAAGCGTACGGCAGAACGCGGGCCCGGACGCCCCGCGGGCCGGAGTGCCGGAGAGCGCGGAGGGGCGGGCCCCGGCCCGCCCCTGCGCCTTCTTCCCGTCTCTCCTCAGCCGGCGGTGACGGCCTCGCGCACCGCGCCGTCGGGGCCCGCCAGGAACACCGGCGTGTCCGCGCCGCCGAGGTCGCGCACGGCCGCCAGGTCGTCGGCGGAGGCCGCCCCGGCCTCCGTCACCACGGCCGCCGCCTCCAGGGACTTCGCACCGGACGCCACGGCCATGGCCACGGCGGTCCGCAGCGCGCTCAGCCGCAGCGACGGCAGGTCCACCGTCCCCGCGACGTAGGTCCGTCCCGTCTCGTCGCGCACGGCCGCGCCCTCGGGCACTCCGTTGCGGGCCCGCGCCGAGCGGGCCAGGGTGATGATCTTGCGGTCCTCGGGGTCGAGCGCGCTGCTGTCGGTCATGCCCCGAGCATACGAAGCGCCCGCCCGGGTCCGCTCCCGGGGCGGCTCCCGCGGGCCCGGGGGCGGCGGCCGCGGAGCGGTTCTCAGGGGCGGTCGAGCCGCAGCCGCTCCGCCCGCGGCAGCCCCGCCACCACCAGGTCGTACGAGTCCTCGATCAGCTCCCGTACGAGGGTGTCCGGCAGGCCGCCGTCCACGGTGACCGTGTTCCAGTGGCGCTTGTTCATGTGCCGGCCCGGGACGATCAGCCCCGGGTGGCCGGCCCGCAGGCGCAGGGCGTCCTCCGGGCCGCACTTGAGGTTGACGGTGAGGGGACGCGCGGCCGGGTCCGTCAGCGCGAAGATCTTGCCGCACACCTTGAAGACCGAGGTCTGCGGGTTGAACGGGAAGTCCTCCACCGCCGCGTCGAACGACAGGCAGAACGCGCGCAGCTCCCCCGGTGTCATCCCCTCTCCCCCCTCCGTCACTCCGTCACTCCGCGCGCGCCGCCTCGTCCTCCCCGGGCCCGGCGGGCGGGACCGGCTCCACCAGGACGGTGACGATGCGGTTGCGGCGGCCGGCCGGGGCCTCCGCCGTCAGCCGCAGCTCGCGGCCGTCGGGCAGCGGCACCACCGCCGTGGCGCCGGCGATCGGCACCCGGCCCAGCGCCTTGGCCAGCAGGCCGCCCACGGTCTCCACGTCCTCGTCGTCGTAGGCCTCGATCCCGTACAGGTCGCCGAGGTCGCCGATGTCCAGGCGGGCGGTGACGCGGTAGCGGTCCTCGCCCAGCTCCTCGACGGGCGGCAGCTCCCGGTCGTACTCGTCGGTGATCTCGCCGACGATCTCCTCCAGGATGTCCTCGATGGTGACGATGCCGGCCGTGCCGCCGTACTCGTCGATGACGACGGCGACGTGGTTGCGTTCCTGCTGCATCTCGCGCAGCAGGTCGCCGGCGTTCTTGGTGTCGGGCACGAACGCCGCCGGACGCATCGCGGTCGACACCAGCTCGCTCTCCGCGTCCCGGCTGATGTGCGTCTTGCGGGCCAGGTCCTTCAGGTACACGATGCCGACGATGTCGTCCTCGCTCTCCCCGGTGACCGGGATGCGCGAGAAGCCCGAGCGCAGCGCGAGGGTGAGGGCCTGGCGGATCGTCTTGAACCGCTCGATGACCACCAGGTCCGTACGCGGCACCATCACCTCGCGCACGAGGGTGTCGCCCAGCTCGAAGACGGAGTGCACCATGCGGCGCTCCTCGGCCTCGATGAGCGACTCCTTCTCCGCCAGGTCCACCAGCGCGCGCAGCTCCGCCTCGGAGGCGAACGGACCGCGCCGGAAGCCCTTGCCCGGCGTCAGCGCGTTGCCGATGAGGATGAGCAGCGACGGGACGGGGCCCATGATCCGCGCGAGCGGCACCAGGACGTACGCCGCGGCCGTCGCCGTGTTCAGCGGGTGCTGGCGGCCGATGGTGCGCGGGGAGACCCCGACGGCCACGTAGGAGACGAGGACCATCACGGCGATGGCGACGACCAGGGCCTCCCAGGTCGCGTCGAACTGCCGCAGGCAGGCGTACGTCACGAGCGCGGCCGCCGCCATCTCGCAGGCCACGCGCACCAGCAGCGCGACGTTGAGGTAGCGGGTGGGGTCGGCGGCGACCTGGGCGAGCTTGGCGCCGCCGCGGCGGCCCGAGCGCACGGCCTCCTCGGCGCGGAAGCTGGAGACGCGGGCGAGCGCCGCCTCCGCGCAGGCGGCCAGCCACGCCACGACGACCAGGGCTATGGCGCCGAGGACCAGTTGCGCGCTCATGAGACGGTCGGGGCCGGGGAGGGACCGGTCAGGCCCTTCTCCGCGCGCCAGCCGTCCACGATGGCCGCCTGGAGGCCGAACATCTCGGCCTTCTCGTCCGGCTCCTCGTGGTCGTAACCGAGCAGGTGCAGCACCCCGTGGACGGTCAGGAGCTGGAGCTCCTCGTCCATGGAGTGCTGCGTCGGCGCCTCGGCGCCCTGCTTGGCGGCGACCTCGGGGCAGAGCACGATGTCGCCGAGCAGGCCCTGCGGCGGCTCGTCGTCGTCCTTCGCGGGCGGGCGCAGCTCGTCCATGGGGAAGGACATGACGTCCGTGGGACCGGACAGGTCCATCCACTGCACGTGCAGCTGCTCCATGGCGGCGGCGTCCACGACGATCACCGAGAGCTCGGACAGCGGGTGGATGCGCATCCGCGCGAGCGCGTAGCGGGCGATGTCGAGGATCGCCTGCTCGTCGACCTCGGTGCCGGACTCGTTGTTGACGTCGATCGACATGGGTGTGCTGGTCTACTTCCCTCTGGTGTCGGCCCGGCCGCGGCCGCCCTTGCGGACGCCGTTGCTCGTGCCGTTCTCGCTGTCGTACTTCTCGTACGCGTCGACGATACGGCCGACCAGCTTGTGCCGTACGACATCATGGGACGACAGGCGCGAGAAGTGGACGTCGTCGACGCCCTCCAGGATGTCCTGGACCTGGCGCAGACCGGACTTGGTGCCCTCGGGCAGGTCGACCTGGGTCACGTCGCCCGTAATGACGATCTTCGAGTCGAAGCCGAGGCGGGTGAGGAACATCTTCATCTGCTCGGGGCTCGTGTTCTGGGCCTCGTCCAGGATGATGAAGGCGTCGTTCAGCGTGCGGCCGCGCATGTAGGCCAGCGGCGCGACCTCGATCGTCCCGGCCGCCATCAGACGCGGGATCGAGTCGGGGTCGAGCATGTCGTGCAGCGCGTCGTACAGCGGGCGCAGGTACGGGTCGATCTTCTCGTAGAGCGTGCCGGGCAGGAAGCCCAGGCGCTCCCCCGCCTCCACCGCCGGGCGGGTCAGGATGATCCGGTTGACCTGCTTGGACTGCAGGGCCTGGACCGCCTTGGCCATGGCCAGGTAGGTCTTGCCGGTGCCGGCGGGGCCGATGCCGAAGACGATGGTGTGCTTGTCGATGGCGTCGACGTAGCGCTTCTGGTTCAGCGTCTTGGGGCGGATGGTGCGCCCGCGCGAGGACAGGATGTTCTGCGTGAGCACCTCGGCCGGGGTCTCCTGGCCGTCGCCCTCGCCGTTCTCGCTGGCCCGGAGCATGGCGATCGAGCGTTCCACTGCGTCCTCCGTCATCGGCTGTCCGGTGCGGAGCACCAGCATCATCTCGTCGAACAGGCGCTGGACGAGAGCGACTTCACGGGGGTCGCCGACCGCGCTGATCTCATTGCCCCGGACGTGGATGTCGGCCGCCGGGAAGGCCTTCTCGATCACGCGCAGGAGAGCGTCTCCGGACCCCAGTACGGTGACCATGGGGTGCTTGGCCGGGACGGCGAACCGCGCACGTGCGTGTCCCTGAGCGGGATTCTGCGCTGTGGGTGTGTCAGTCATGGGCCGGCTCTGTAAGCCTTGCTCGTCCTCCTCGTCGCGGGGCCAGCCAACGGGCTGCCTTGCACTTCCAGAGTACGTCGGAGCACCGGCAGGACCGTAGGTCTTTTCGCACGGCACCGCTCCGGGGCCGCTCCGGGGTCGCTCCGGGGCCGCCCGGGGGGCCCCGGAGTTCCACCCCGGCGCGGGCGCCTAGGTGTTGCGGCCGAAGCCGACCGTCGGGACCGCGCGGCGCAGCGGCCAGGGCCGCGCCTCCGCCGGGAGGAGGTCCTCCAGGAAGGCGTAGCGGGTCAGCGGGCCCGGCTCCTGGCCGCCGTAGGACTGCACGCGCCGCCACCAGGCCGCGATCTCGTCCCAGCCGGGCGCGGACAGGGAGCCGCCGAACTCCTGGACGGAGAGGGCGGCGGTGAGCCCGGCGAAGGCCAGCCGGTCGGCGAGGGACCAGCCGGCCAGGGTGCCCGTGACGAAGCCGGCGACGAAGACGTCCCCGGCGCCCGTCGGGTCGAGCGCCTCGACCTCGATGGCCGGGACCTCGGCGGTCTCGCCGGTGCGGCCGTCGACGGCGTACGCACCCTCGGAGCCCAGGGTGACCACGGCGAGCGGGACGTGCCGGGCCAGCGCGTGGGCGGCGGCGCGCGGGGAGTCCGTGCCGGTGTAGCGCATGGCCTCCTCGGCGTTCGGCAGGAACGCCTCGCAGTGCTCCAGGTCGGCCAGCGCGGCCAGGTCCCAGCGGCCGGTGTCGTCCCAGCCGACGTCGCCGAAGACGCGGGTGCCGCGGCGCGCGGCCTCGGCGATCCACGGCGCGCGGGTCCCGGGCGCCAGGGAGGCGACGGCGGCCCGGGCGCGCGGGGCGTGCACGGGCGCGGTCTTGGCGGCGGGCGGCGCGTGCCCGTGGGAGACCATGGTCCGCTCGCCCTCGTACGCCATCGAGACGGTGACCGGGGAGTGCCAGCCGGGCACCTTGCGGGAGGCGGAGAGGTCGATGTGCTCGCCCTGCTCCAGGGCGTCCCAGCAGTACTCGCCGTAGTGGTCGTCGCCGAAGGCGGCGGCCAGGGAGGTGCGCAGGCCGAGCCGGGCCAGCGCGGTCGCCATGTTCGCCACGCCGCCGGGGCTGGAGCCCATGCCGCGGGCCCAGGTCTCGGTGCCGCGCACCGGGGCGCGGTCGAGCCCGGTGAAGACGATGTCCAGGAAGACGGTGCCGGTGAGGTACACGTCCCAGGGCGGGTCCTCGGGAGTGCGCAGCCCGGCCAGCGGGTCGACCTGGGCGTGGCGGTGTCGTCGCTCTCCTTCGGACGCGGTCACGGTGCGCTCCCCTGCGGTGGTGCGGTTGCAGGCCAGTGTGCACCACCGGGCGGGGCGGACGGGGGCGGTGCCGCCTGCGTGGCGGGGCCGGTGGAGGGGCGGTGGGCCCGCCGCCCCGCCGGCCCCGGCGTGCCGGCCGGAATCAGGCCGACGCCGTTCCCGCGGGCCCCGGGTCCGCCGGGCGGGCCGCGCCGGGGGCGGTCCGGGAGCCGTCGGCCGCGGACGTCCCGGCACGGCGGGCGCGGACGCGGTCGTTGCGGCCGCCGCCGCGGACCAGCAGGACGCTGAGCGCGGCGAGGAAGCCGACCACGGTCAGGCCGACGAGGCCGCCCTCGGTGGAGCCGGTCGCGTCCTCGATCAGGCCGAACGCGGTGGGCGCGACGAAGCCGCCGAGGTTGCCGATGGAGTTGACCAGCGCGATGCCGGGGGCGGCGGCGCGGGCGTCGAGGTAGCTCTGCGGGATGGTCCAGAAGATCGGCGAGGCGGGTTTGAAGCCCATCGCGGCCAGGCACAGGGCGCCCAGGCCCGCCCAGGGCGAGACGAAAACGGCGAGGAGCGTGCCGCAGCCGCCGAGGACCAGCAGGGCGACCAGGACCGGGCGGCGCCTGCCGATCCGGTCCGAGAGGCGGCCGCTGACGTAGACGGCGGCGATCGCGCACAGCCACGGCACCGCGGTGAGCAGGCCCACCTGGAAGTCGCTCAGGCCGCCGATGTCGTCCACGATCGACGGCAGCCAGAACGTCACCGCGTACAGCGCGACGTTGATCGCGAAGTAGATCCACAGGAAGAGCAGTATCTGCGGGTCGGCGAGCAGCCTCCAGCGGGAGACGGGGGCGGTGCCGCGCCGCGCGTCGCGCTCGTCCTGCTCGGCGTCGATGACGGCGGCGAGGCCGCGCTTCTCCTCGTCGGTGAGCCAGGTGGCGCTCTCGATGCCGGAGTCCAGGAAGCGGTGGACCACGAAGCCGAGCACGACCGAGAAGACGCCCTCGACGAAGAACATCCACTGCCAGCCGGAGTGGCCCCATACGCCGTGCATCTCCATCAGCGCGCCCGAGACCGGGCCGACGAGGACGGTCGCGGTGCCGGAGCCCATCAGGAAGACCGAGGTGGCCCGGCCGCGGTGGGAGTCGGGCAGCCAGCGGCTGAAGTAGTAGATGACCGCGGGGAAGAAGCCGGCCTCGGCGACGCCGAGGAGGAAGCGCAGGGCGTAGAACATGCCCGCGCTGTTCACGAAGGCCATCAGGGTGGCGACGACACCCCAACTGATCATGATCCGGGTGAGCCAGATCTTCGGCCCGAAGCGCTCCATGAGCATGTTGGAGGGGACCTCGAAGAGGGCGTACGCGATGAAGAAGATGCCGGCGCCGAGGCCGAAGGCGGCGGCCGAGAGGCCCACGTCGGCGCGGAGTTCGTCCTGGGCGAAGCCGAGGTTGACGCGGTCCGTGTAGTTCGCGACGAACATCACGAAGAACAGCGGGACGACCCGCCGGAAGATCTTCCTGACGGCCGACCGGACGGCGGGCGGATGCGGGGCGGGGGCTACTGCGGACACGAGCGGCTCCGATCGTGGCAGGAGGGGGAAGGGGCGGGCCGGGTCTCGCTGACCTCCCGGCCCCGGGAGCCCGTACGCGGTGTCCGTCCGGCGGGCGGCTCGGACCGCCGGACGGGTGGGGGGCACCGCGGGTGGCGGCCGGGAAGGGCTCGCCGCGGGGTGGAACGGTCACCGTCGTCGGCGCCGGTGGCCGTTCCACCGGCGCCGACGACCGCCCCGCCACCGCCGCCGGGGACGGCCCGTCGACGGGGCGGTGGGGCGTCACGCCGGTGGCGGCCCGGCCACCGGCGCCTCCGGTGGAGGGGTCTCCGCCGCCGGGACGGCGGGCCGCCCCTGGTGACGGCGGATGACCGGGCGGACGGCGGTCCGCCGCCGTCGGCGGCGGACCGTACCGTCAGCGGCGGGCACCGCGCCGTCGGCGAGGCACCGCGCCGTCGGCGGCGGGCCGCCGCCATCGGCGGGGGCTGCCGCCGAGGACGGCGCACTGCAGACAGCGGTGGACCGCTGCCGTCGGCGAGGGCTGCCACCAAGGACGCCGAGCCGCCGCCGTCGACCGCGGCTGCCGCCGCCGAGGCGGGCCTCCGGCACCGGCGGCGGGCCACCACCGGTGCCCGTGGGCACCCTCGCGTCGGCGACGGGCCCCTGCCGACCACGGTGGGCCGCCGCCGTCGGCGCGGGCTGCGCTGTCGACTGCGGCTGCCGCCGCCGAGGCGGGCCTCCGGCACCGGCGGCGGGCCGTCGCCACCACCGGAAGCGGATGTCCGCCACCGGCAGTGAGCGCACCCGCCGGCGGCGGGCCGTCGCCACCACCGGGAGCGGAGCCCCACCGCCGACGGTGGCCGCCGCCACCGGGAGCGGGCGCCTCCGCCACCGGCGGTGGTCCCCCTCGTCCGGCGCCGGGCCGTGGCCCGCCCCTCGCCGGACGGCGGCTCTCACCAGCGCGGGACCGCCGGCGTCACCCAGTCCGGGTCGGCGACGCGCATGGCGGCCGCGTCGTCGCGCTCGCGCAGCGTGCCGTCGTCGTCGAGCCACCGCCGGTGCAGGAGGGCCAGCTTGTCGCGGTCGAGTTCGACGCCGAGGCCGGGCGCGTCGGAGACCCGCACCCTGCCGCCCTCGAAGGCGATGCGCTCGGTCAGCACGTCCTCGGACTGCCAGGGGTAGTGGGAGTCGCAGGCGTGGTGCAGGCCGGGGACGGTCGAGGCGACATGGGTCATCGCGGCGAGGGATATCCCCAGGTGGGTGTTGGAGTGCATGGACACGTCGACACCGAACGCGCGGCAGATCGCCGCCAGCTCGCGGGTGTTGCGCAGCCCGCCCCAGTAGTGGTGGTCGCAGAGCACGACCTGGACGGCGTCCTTGGTGAACGCCTCCTTGATCTCCGCGAAGGTCGTCACGCACATGTTCGTCGCCAGCGGGACGCCCGCCCGCCGCCCGCCGCCCCCGTCCGAGACGCCTCGCGCCGCCCCCTTCAGCCGGGCGGCCACCTCGGCCATCGCCGCGGTGCCCAGCGCCGGGTCCTCCAGGTACTCCAGGACGTCCGCGAGGGCGTCGGCGACCTTCAGGGAGGTCTCCACGGACCAGGCGCCGTTGGGGTCGAGGCGCAGCGGGTGCCCGGGGAACGCCTCGGCGAGCGCCCGGACCGCGGCGATCTCCTCCTCGGGCGGGAAGACGCCGCCCTTGAGCTTGAAGGAGGTGAAGCCGTACCGCTCCGTGAACCTGCGGGCCTGCTCGACGACCCCGGCCGGGTCGACGGCGGCGCCCCAGTCGTCCTTCTCGCTCTTCACGCCCTCGGGGTGGTCGGCCCACTTGTAGAACAGGTACGCGCTGTACTCGACGGCGTCGCGGACCTTGCCGCCCAGCAGCGCGTGCACGGGCAGGCCGAGGGCCTTGCCGTAGGCGTCGAGGCAGGCCACCTCGAAGCCGGAGACGACGGAGAGCCGGAGCTTGTCGGCGGTCTGGACGCCGCGCAGACCGCCGACGTCGACCTGGTCGACCACCCGCGACCGGTCGACGGCGACCTCGTCGGCGACGGTGAACAGCCCGTTGAGGTCGTGCGCCTGGCGGCCCACGAGCAGTTCGGCGAAGGGCCGGGCCAGCTCCAGGTACTTGGTGTCGCCGTAGGTCTCGCCGACTCCGGTGGTCCCGTCGGCGAGGACCACCTCGACGATCAGGCGGGGCGTGTACGGCTGGTGGACGCCCTGGGTGTTCAGCAGCGGCGGGTCGGCGACGAGGATCGGCGTGAGCCGCACCTCGGTGATGGTGAGGTCGCGGGTTCCGGCGGCGGTCACAGGGCGGCTCCTACGGGGTCCGGGGCGGGTCGGATCGGCGGGCGGCGAGAGGGCCGGGCGGTGCGGCGGCTCCCTCACGGCACCGTCGGCGACCCGCACGCTGTCTCCGTATGTAGACATCATCCACGTATGAAGATGGAGAGTAGAGAGGCGGACCGGTGGCGTCAATGGGTCCGCACGGTCAGGCCGGCCGCGGGCCGGTCGGACCGGCCCCGCCGCGACTACGATCGGCGCATGTCGGAGACAGGGTTCGGGGCCGCGCGCGCACACCGGGAGACGGCCGGCGTGCGCGAGGTGAAGTCGGCGGCCCGCACGGTGGACCTGCTGGAACTGCTGGCCGCGCGCGGCGACCGCCCCGCGCGCCTCCAGGAGCTCGCGGACGAGCTGGACGTGCCGCGCAGCTCCATGTACGCGCTGCTGCAGACCCTGATCGCCCGCGGCTGGGTGCGCACGGACGTCACCGGCTCCCTGTACGGCATCGGCATCCACGCCCTGCTGACCGGCACCGGCTACCTGGACTCCGACCCGCGCGTGCGCGTCGTGCGCCCCTACCTCGACGAGGCCTCGGAGGCGCTCGGCGAGACCATCCACCTGGCCCGCCTGGACGGCCGCGACGTCGCCTACCTCGCGACCCGGGAGTCCCACGAGTACCTGCGCACGATCAGCCGCGTGGGCCGTCGGCTGCCCGCGCACGTGGGCGCGCTCGGCAAGGCGCTGCTGGCCGAACGGCCGGACGCGGAGCTGCCCGAGGGTCCGTACGAGGCCCTGACGCCCCACACGCACACCGACCGGGCGGCACTGCTGGCCGACCTCGCGGCGACCCGGGAGCGCGGGTACTCCGTGGACCGCGAGGAGGGCGTCCTCGGCATCGTCGGCTTCGGCTTCGCGCTGCGCTACGACAGCCCGGCACAGGACGCCGTCAGCTGCTCCGTGCCGGCGGCCCGGCTGACACCGGCCCACGAGGAGCGGATCGTCGCCGTGATGCGGGAGATCCGGCTGAAGATCGAGGCGGCGGCCCCCGGCGGCACGGCGGCCGCTCCGCACTGGCGCTGAACGGCACCCGGCCGCCCTCGAAGAGACCTCGACTCCGCACGTCGGAGGGGGTTTCGGCATGCCCTCGAAGTGACGTCCGGGCGATGCGGAGGCGACAGAGGGGCAAAGTTGCTACCCCTTGGGGGCGAGCGCAAACCACATGTGTCTCAGATCACGGCTTCCCGGCTTCGTGACACGACTTCGTGCTTGATACAAATTGCCCGCGCGTTCCTGTCCGTCGACAGCCGCAGCCTCCCCTCCCTCTTTCCTGTGCCGCTCCTTCCGCATGCCCTGGGAACGCCCGTGTCCTCCCCCCGCACCGCCCCCTGGCCGCTCGTCGCCGTCTTCACGGCCGGCTACCTGGCCTCCTACCTCCTCCCCACCACCGTCGGCAGGCTCGACGCCTCGCTTCCGCTCACCGCCACCCAGGCGGGCTCGGTCGGCAGCGCGCTGCTGCTGAGCTCCGCCACGGCCGGCTTCCTGCTGGCCTCCCGCGTCGAACGCCTCGGCGTGCGGCGCACCGCCCGCGCCGGGCTGCTGCTCGCCGTCGCCGGCTACGGCCTCGCCGCCGTGTCGGGCTCCGTCCCCGCCGTCGTCGCGGGCGCCGTCCTCGGCGGCCTCGGCTCCGGCACCGCCACCACCGTGGCCGCCACCGGCATCGCCGCGCTGCGCGACCCGCACCGCGGCTCCACGCTCGGCCTGCTCAGCGTGTCCGCGCTGGCCGGGGCCCTGTACCTGACGGTGCCGCACCTCGGCCCCGGACACGGGCTGCCGTTCGCCGCGCTCGCGCTCACGGCCCTGCTGGTGTGGCCCGCCACCGCCCGCCTCGGCGGCACGTCCGCGGCCGGGCACACGGCGGCCCCCGCGGGCCGGCTGCCCTACCGCCGCCCGGGCCTGGTGCTCGCCGCCGCGATGCTCTGCTGGTCCATGGCGCAGAACTCCCTGTGGGGCGTCAGCAGCCGCATCGGCACCGAGCAGGCGGGCCTGAGCGAGGTCACCGTCGGCGCCGTGTTCGCGATCGCGCTGGGCGCCGGGCTGGTCGGCGTGCTCGGCGCGGGCGCGCTGGGCGCGCGGCTCGGCCGGGCCCTGCCGATCGGCGTGGGCACCGCGCTGATCGCCGGCTCCGTCCTCGTCAGCGCCCGCGCCGACGGTCTCGCCGGCTTCGCGGGCGGCGAGATCGCCTGGAACACGCTCTACCCGATCGTGCTGTCGTACCTGATGGGCCTCGCCGCCTCGCTGGACCCGCGCGGCCGCTGGGCCGTGCTCGCGGGCTCGGCGTCCTCGCTCGGCACGGCGTGCGGCCCGCTGGCCGGCAGTCTGCTCTCGGCGGCCGCGGGCTACCCAGGGATGGGCCTGACCCTGGCCGCGCTGCTGCTGGCCCTCGCGCTGCCGCTGGCCGCCGTCGCCCTGCACACCGGCGGCCGGCCACTGCTGCCCGGCGCCGTGCGCCGCCGCGGCGGTACGCCCGTCGCCGTCCTGGCCGCCACCGCGGGCGCGCCCACGGGCACGGTCCCCGAGGTCGGCGCGCCGGAGCAGCCGGTCGTGGAGATCGAGGTCGAAACCCGTGCGGCCGACCGCCGGGAGTACGGCACGGCGGGCCCGCAGCTCACCGCGGCCGCGCCGGGCCCGGCCGCCGAGGGCTGAGCCCGGGCGGGGCCCGCAGGCCGGCCGGAGGCCCGTGCCCGGACGGCGGGGTCCGTCCGGCCTGCGCGACCCGGCCTGCGCGACCCCCCGGCCCTATCCCTCCCGCTCGAAGTCGTACGCCTCGACCTCGGCGAGGTAGCGCGCCCTGCGCTCCTCGTCGTGGTCGAGGAACGCCGCGAGGAAGGAGTTGCGGGCCAGCTCGCGCAGCCGCTCCCGGCTCAGCCCGAGGGTGTCGCGGACGGCGCGGAGGTTGTCCTCGGCGTAGCCGCCGAAGTACGCCGGGTCGTCGGAGTTGACCGTGCACAGCAGGCCCGCGTCCAGCATCGCGGGCAGCGGGTGGTGCGCCAGGTCCTCGACGGCGCGCAGCCGGACGTTCGACAGCGGGCACAGGGTCAGCGGCACCCGCTCGCGCACCAGCCGCTCCACGAGGGCGGGGTCCTCCATGCAGCGCAGCCCGTGGTCGACGCGCTCCACGCCGAGCACGTCGAGCGCCTCGGCGATGTACTCCGGCGGGCCCTCCTCGCCCGCGTGGGCGACCCGGCGCAGCCCGAGCGCGGCCGCCGCCTCGTACACCGCGCGGAACTTCGCCGGCGGGTTGCCGACCTCGGCCGAGTCCAGGCCGACCCCGACGATCCGGTGCAGGTACGGGCGGGCCGCCTCCAGTGTCTCCAGGGCGGACTCGGCCGGTTCGTCCCGCAGGAAGCACAGGATCAACCCGGTGGAGACGCCGTGCCGCTCCTCGCTGCGGTCCAGGGCGCGGGCGAGCCCCTCGACCACCGTGCCGATGCCGACGCCGCGCGAGGTGTGGGCCTGCGGGTCGAAGAAGATCTCCGCGTGCCGCACGCCCTGCGCGGCGGCCCGCGCGAGGTAGGCGTCGGCGAGGTCCGCGAAGTCCTGCTCGGTGCGCAGGACCGCCATCAGTTCGTAGTACAGGTCCAGGAACGACTGGAGGTCGGAGAAGCTGTAGACCTCGCGCAGGGCGTCCTCGTCGGCGTACGGCAGCTCGACGCCGTTGCGCTCGGCGAGCGCGAAGGCCAGCTCCGGTTCGAGTGTGCCTTCGATGTGCAGGTGCAGTTCGGCTTTGGGTAGGGGCATCATCGCATCGTACGGCCTGGTCACCTGCGTTTCGGTACCGGCACCCGCAGCAGGTCGTACGCCACCGTCAGCTCGCCCTCGAAGCCCGCGGCCCGCGCCTGCCGCTCGAACTCCTCGGGGTCGGTGTAGCGCTGGCTGAAGTGGGTCAGCACCAGGTGCCGCACGCCCGCCTCGCGCGCCACGCGGGCCGCCTGCCCGGCGGTGAGGTGGCCGTGCTCGGTGGCCAGCGGCTCGTCCTCGTCGAGGAAGGTGGACTCGATGACGAGCATGTCGCAGCCCTCGGCGAGCGCGTGCACGCCGTCGCACAGCCGGGTGTCCATCACGAAGGCGAAGCGCTGCCCGCGCCGCACCTCGCTGACCTGGTCGAGCGTGACGCCGCCGAGGACGCCCTCGCGCTGGATGCGGCCGACGTCGGGCCCCCTGAGACCGTGCTCGGCGAGGAGCGCGGGCAGCATCCGCCGCCCGTCGGGCTCCACGAGCCGGTAGCCGTACGACTCGACGGGGTGGGAGAGGCGGCGCGCCTCCAGCGTGTACGAGGGCGCGGTGGCGAGCACGCCGTCGGCGTCGACCGGCGCCTCGGTGAGCGGGACGGTCTCGCGGTAGGCGGTCGCGTACCGCAGCCGGTCGTAGAAGTGCTGGCCGCTCCTCGGGTAGTGCGCGGTGACCTCGTGCGGGACCCGGTCGAGGTTGACGCGCTGGATGACGCCGGCCAGGCCCAGGCAGTGGTCGCCGTGGAAGTGCGTGACGCAGATCCGGTTCAGGTCGTGCGCGGCGACCCCGGCGCGCAGCATCTGGCGCTGGGTGCCCTCACCGGGGTCGAAGAGGATGCCCTCGCCGTCCCAGCGCAGCAGGTAGCCGTTGTGGTTGCGGTGCCGGGTGGGCACCTGGCTGGCGGTGCCCAGGACCACCAGTTCGCGTACGGACACGGCGGACTACCCCGGGGGCCACTGCAGGCCGCGGCCGCCGAGCACGTGGGCGTGCACGTGGAAGACGGTCTGCCCGGCGTCCTTGCCGGTGTTGAGGACGATCCGGTAGCCGTCGCCGAGCTTCTCGTCGGCGGCGACCTCGCCGGCGGTGCGCAGCACGTCGGCGGTGAGCGCCGGGTCGGCGGCGGCCAGGGAGGCGGCGTCCGGGTGGTGGGCCTTGGGGATGACCAGCACGTGGGTGGGCGCCTGGGGGTTTATGTCGCGGAAGGCGAGGGTCGTCTCGCTCTCGCGCACGACGGTCGCCGGGACGCTGCCCTCGACGATCCTGCAGAACAGGCAGTCGGCCTGCGCCTCACCTGACATCCCGCTCGCTCCTCCACCGGTCGGCACGACGTATGACGTACGACGGGCATGCTAGCGGCCCGCGCCGGGCGCCCGTGTCCCGGGCGCCCGCGGGGCGACGGGCCGCCCGGCGGGGTGGCGGACCGGCCGGTCCGCCACCCCGCCGGGCGGTCACTCCCCGGGCAGTCGCGGCGCCGTCTTCGGCGGGTTCTGCTCCAGGGACGCCAGGGCCGTGCGGACCGCCTCGTCGAGCTGGGTGTCGCGGCCCGCGGCGTGGTCCTGCGGCGCCTGGACCACCTCGATGTCGGGGTCCACGCCGTGGTTCTCCACGCCCCAGCCGTACCCGTCCAGCCAGAAGGCGTACTTCGGCTGGGTGACGAGCGTGCCGTCGACCAGGCGGTAGCGGCTGTCGATGCCGACGACGCCGCCCCAGGTACGGGTGCCGACGACCGGGCCGATGCCGAGCGCCTTGATCGCCGCGTTGACGATGTCGCCGTCCGAGCCGGAGAACTCGTTGGCGACGGCGACGACGGGGCCGCGCGGCGCGTCCTCCGGGTAGCTCTGCGGGCGTGCCCCGCGCGGCAGGTCCCAGCCGACGATCCGCCGGGCGAGCTTCTCCACGACGAGCTGCGAGGTGTGGCCGCCGCGGTTCTCCCGCAGGTCCACCACCAGGCCGTCGCGGGCGACCTCGACGCGCAGGTCGCGGTGGAGCTGTGCCCAGCCGGAGCCGACCATGTCCGGCACGTGCAGGTAGCCCAGGCGCCCGCCGGACCTGTCGTGCACGTAGGCGCGGCGGTCGGCGACCCACGCGTGGTAGCGCAGCGGCTCCTCGTCGGCGACGGGCACGACGACCGCGTGCCGCGGGTCGCCGCCGCCCGCGGGCAGGATCGTCAGCTCGACCGGCTTGCCGGCCGTGCCGACCAGCAGCGGGCCCGGCCCCTTCACCGGGTCCACGGGCTGCCCGCCCACGGCGACGATCGCGTCCCCGGCGCGCACCGCGACACCGGGCGCGGACAGCGGTGCCCGCGCGTCCGGGTCGGAGGTCTCCGAGGGCAGGATCCGGTCGATGCGCCAGCTGCCGTCCTCGTGCCGGGAGACGTCCGCGCCGAGCAGCCCCTGCCGCTCGCCGCGCCCGCCGCCGCGCGGGGTGACGTACGCGTGCGAGGTGCCCAGCTCGCCCTGCACCTCCCAGAGCAGGTCGACCAGGTCGTCGTGGGTGGCGACCCGGTCGAGGACGGGCCGGTAGCGGTCCAGGACGGCGTCCCAGTCCACGCCGCCGAGGTCGGGGCGCCAGAAGTTGTCCCGCATGAGGCGGCCGGCCTCGTCGTACATCTGCCGCCACTCGGCGGCCGGGTCGACGGTCCGGCGGACACGGGAGAGGTCGACGGTGATGTTGGTGTCGCTCTCCTCGTCGTTCGAGGCGCGCCGGTCACTGGGGACGACCTTGAGCTTGCCGTCGGTCCACAGCAGCACCCGCTTGCCGTCGCCGGTGACCGTGTAGTGGTCGGCGTCCACGGCGAGGTGCTCGACGCGCCGCTGGACGAGGTCGTAGCGCTCCAGCTCGCTGCGCGGGTCCGGGTCGTCCGGGGTGGCCCGGGAGGAGCCGAGCACGCCGCGCACCGGGTGGCGCAGCCACAGCACCCCGTCCTTGGCGGCCCGCAGCGTCGAGTAGCGGGCGGCCTCGACCGGGAAGGGCACGATGCGGTCGGCGAGTCCGTCCAGGTCGATGCGGGTGGCGGGCGAGCCCTCGCTGTCGGGCGTCTCGTCCTTGTCCGGCGCGTCGAAGGGGCGGCCGTGGCGCTGCGGCCCGAACGGCGACGGCGTGGTCGCCGCGAGGGTGATCAGGTACGGCCGGGAGCCGCCGACGAAGACCAGGTCGAAGACGTGCTCGTCGTAGACGGGGTCGAAGGAGCGGGCCGAGAGGAAGGCGAGGTGCTTGCCGTCGGCCGTGAACGCCGGCGAGTAGTCGCGGAACCTCAGCGGCGTCGCCTCGGTCACCGACAGGTCGGCGGTGTTGGCGAGCTTGAGCCGGCGCAGCGGGCTCGGGCCGGGGTGCGACCAGGCGAGCCAGGCGGAGTCGGGCGAGAAGACCAGCCCGGACACGTCGCCGTCCTCGCTCCGGTCGACCTCTCTGACCTCGCCGGTCTCCCGCTCCACCAGCAGGACCCTGCCGTCGTGCGAGGCGACGGCGGCGCGGCTGCCGTCGGGCGCCACCGCCAGGCCGAGCACCCGGCCGAGCTGCCCGGCGGCGAGCCGGCGCGGCGTGGCGCCGGGCGCGGTGCCGGTGGCGGGCGCGAACTCCAGGGCGTCGTCGCCCTCCGCGTCCGTCACCCACACCACGTGCTCCTCGCCGTCCGCGCGGAAGGCTCGGGGCAGCCGGGCGCGTACGCCCTGCTCGGCGGCGAGCGCGCGGGCCGGGCCCGAGCGGTGGGTGACCCAGTGGACGGCGCCGCGCACGCAGACGGCGCTGCCGCGGCCCGTGTGGTCGGGCGCGGCGGAGCCGAACCAGTGCGCGGCCCGTACGGGGTACGGCTGGAGGTCGACGCGCTGCCCGCCGAGCCGGACGTCGAGCCGCCGCGGCTCCGCCCCGTCCAGGTCGTCCAGGAGCCACAGCTCGCCGGCGGACGCGTACACGACGCGGGTGCCGTCGGTGGTGGCGTGCCGGGCGTAGAACGCCCCCTCGTCCACCGGGGTGTGCCTGCGCAGGTCGGAGCCGTCCGCGAGGGACGAGTAGACGGCCCCCACGCCCTCGTGGTCGGAGAGGAACACGATCCGCTCCCCCGCCCACGACGGCGCCTCGACGTTCCCGTCGAGGTCCTCGTGGAGGCGGACGAACTCGCCGTCGCCCGTGCGGTCGATCCACAGCTTGCCCGCGGTGCCGCCGCGGTAGCGCTTCCACCACGCGGCCTCGCGGTTCATGGTCGCGGAGAGCAGCACGACCTGCCCGTCCGGGCCGTACGCGACATCGCCCACGGGGCCGTACGGGAGGGTGGTGGCGGGACCGCCGTCGAGCGGGACGGCCCGGGCCCAGCTGCGTCTCAGCGACGCCTGGCCCTGCGCGCTGATCGCGAGCACCTGCCCGTCGGGGGTCCAGCCGCGCACCTGGGTGCGGGCGTCGCCCCAGTACGTCAGCCGCTCGGCCGGGCCGCCGTCGACCGGGGCCAGGTGGACCTCGGGGGCGCCGTCGCGCAGGGAGGTCCAGGCGATGCGGGTGCCGTCCGGCGAGATGCGCGGGTGGTTCACCGGTACGTTGTCGGCGCTGACCCGCCAGGCGCGGCCGCCGTCGAGCGGCGCGACCCAGACGTCGTCCTCGGCGGTGAAGGCGAGCAACTCGCCGTGCAGGTGCGGAAACCGGAGATAAGCAGACTGCGCAGACTGTGTCACCCGGTCCACCCTATGCAGCCGTCACGGCGGCGGACAGGGGTTTGGATCACCCGACCTGCGCGAAGGGCGGCCCGCCGCGGGCACCGGGCGCCGCGGCGGCCGCCCCGGCGCCGGCGGCCGTCGCGGCGCCGTCCGCCCCGGGGTCACTTGCCGTCGGGCCAGCAGCCCGGGTCCTCCCGGCACCAGACGGTCTTGGTGACGGTCTCGGTGACGGCCGGGCCGGGCTGCTGCCAGCCGCCGTCGCCCTGGTGGTCGCCGTCGCCCTGGCCGTCGCCCTGGTGGCCGTCGTCGGACGGGGTCCAGGAGGGGACGGTGGTCGGCTCGTCGTCGGGGGTGCAGTCGCCGATCACGTCCAGGCGGAACCACTCCTTGTCCCCGACCTTCGCGACGAGGTCGCCGCGGACGCACTCGCCCTCCACGACCTGCGTCACCCAGCCCTTGAGGGTGATGTCGCGGCCGTCCTTCGTCTCGCCCTGGCAGTCGACGTCGACCACGGAGTTCCCGGTGGTGGAACCTCCGTCACCACCGCCGCCGTCGTTCTTGCCGCCGTCCTGGCTGCCGTCACCGCTGCCGCCGTCGTTCTTGCCACCGTCGTGGCTGCCGTCACCGCTGCCGCCGTCGTTCTTGCCACCGTCCTGGCTGCCGTCACCGCTGCCGCCGTCGTTCTTGCCACCGTCACCGCTGGCGCCGTCGTTCTTGCCGCTGCCGCCGTCGGCGCTTCCGTCGCCGTTCCCGCCGTCCCGGTAGGACGCGCCGCAGCTGAGCCACGCCACGTCGACGCCCTGCCGCTCCAGCTCCCGGGTCCCGGCCTCGTCGGTGGTGTAGGCCACGGTCGAGGTGTTGAAGTCGCCCGCCGGCTCGCACGCGGTCAGGGCGACCACGGCCGCCACGGCGGCCCCGGCTGCGACGGCCCCCCGACGGGCGCCCCGACGGCCCCATACACGCCTCAATGCCCCCATGTACGGCAGGGTGCCAGCCACCGCAGACCGGCGGAAGGCCCCATTGCGGCCACTGTGCGGGTCAGGACCAGCGGCCGGTGCGCCCCAGCAGCAGCGCGGCCGCCGCCGTTCCCGCGGTGGAGGTGCGCAGCACGGAGCGTCCCAGCCGGTACGCCTTCGCGCCGGCCTCGGCGAACGTCTCCAGCTCCTCCGGGGAGACGCCTCCCTCGGGGCCCACGACCAGCACGATCCGCCCGGTCGTGGGCAGTCCGGCGGTGGCGAGCGGCTCGCTGGGGTGGTTCCGGTCCTCGTGCAGGACGGCGGCCAGATCCGCTTTGGCGAGAAGTGCCGCAACCTGCCGGGTCGACATCGCGTCCCCGACCTCCGGGAACCGCACCCGCCGCGCCTGCTTGCCGGCCTCCCGCGCCGTCGCGCGCCACTTGCCGAGCGCCTTCTGGCCGCGCTCGCCCTTCCACTGCGTGATGCAGCGGGAGGCGGTCCACGGCACGATCGCGTCGACGCCGGTCTCCGTCATGGTCTCCACGGCGAGCTCGCCCCGGTCGCCCTTGGGCAGCGCCTGCACCACGGTGATGTGCGGCTCGGGCTCCGGCTCCTCGGACACCCCCTCCACCGCCACCACGAGCCGGTCCTTGCCCTCTGCGGCCCGCACGACGCCCTCGGCCCAGTGCCCGCGCCCGTCGGTGAGGACCACGTCCTCCCCCGGCCGCAGCCGCTTCACGGACACCGCGTGCCGCCCCTCGGGCCCCTCCAGGACGTACTCGGGCCCGATCCCGTCGAGCGCGTCCACCACGAACACCGGTGCGGTCATCGGCCCGCTCCTTCCTGCGTCAGGGCGGCGCACGCCGAGGCGGTCTCGGCCGCGAGCACCTCCACGAGCTGCCCGGCCGGCAGCTCCCGCGCCATGCGGTGGCCCTGCCCCGCCCACAGCGCCATGCCCTGCGCGTCCCCGGCCCTGGCGGCCGCCTGGCGCAGCGGCTGGGTCAGGTGGTGCACCTGGGGGTAGGCGGCGGGGGCGTACGGACCGTGCTCGCGCAGGAAGCGGTTGACCAGCCCTCTGGCCGGTCTGCCGGAGAACGCGCGGGTGAGTTCCGTACGGACGAAGAGCGGGTTGGTCAGCGCCTGCTTGTGCACGGGGTGGGCGCCGGACTCGGGCGTGGCGAGGAACGCCGTGCCGAGCTGCGCGGCGGACGCGCCCGCGGCCAGCACCGCGGCGATCTGGCTGCCGCGCATCAGCCCGCCCGCGGCGACGATCGGCAGGTGCACGGCCTCGCGGACCTGGGCGACCAGGGACAGCAGCCCGATGCCCGCGCCGTCCGTCTCCGGGTTGTCCCGGTGGGTGCCCCGGTGGCCGCCCGCCTCCACGCCCTGCACGATCACCGCGTCGGCCCCGGCGTACTGCACGGCCAGCGCCTCCTCGACGGTGGTGGCGGTGACCAGGGTGCGCGTGCCGAGGCGGGCGAGGGACTCCAGGACCTCGCGCGGCGGGCAGCCGAAGTGGAAGGAGACGGCGGGGACGGGGTCGTCGCGCAGGACGGCGAGCTTGGCCTCGTAGCCGTCGTCGCGTCCGCCGTCGGGGTCGCCCAGCTCGGTCTCGTACCAGGCGGCCTCGCCCGCGAGCTGGTGGGCGTAGACGTCGACGGCCGAGGCGTCGGCCGTGTCGGGCTGCGGCACGAAGAGGTTCACGCCGAACGGGCGGGCGGTGAGGCTCCGCAGCTGCTTGATCTCCTGGTACATGCCGTCGGCGGTCTTGTAGCCGCCGGCGAGGAACCCGAGGCCGCCCGCCTCGGACACGGCGGCCGTGAGCGGCGGGACGGAGATGCCGCCCGCCATGGGCGCCTGCACGATCGGAAGCGGGCAGAGATCGGTCAGCGCGGATGACATGACGGCATGTTGTCACGTACTCCGAACAAGTCCGAATCCGGTGTTGCGGCGCGACGGAACCGGTGCGCGGTCCGTGTACCACCCCGTGCGCGCCCGGGGCGCGCCACCGGCGTGGGGGGGGGGGAGGCCCCCGGGCGCACGGGGTCGGCTACCGCCCGTTGAAGGCGTCCTTCAGACGGGAGAAGAGGCCCTGCTGGCCGGGCTGGAACTGGCCCGTCGGACGCTCCTCGCCGCGCAGCTCGGCCAGCTCGCGCAGCAGGCGCTCCTGCTCCGGGTCCAGCTTGGTCGGGGTCTGCACCTCGACGTGCACGACGAGGTCGCCGCGCCCGCCGCCGCGCAGATGGGTGACGCCGCGGCCGTGCAGCGGGATCGACTGCCCCGACTGCGTGCCCGGGCGGATGTCGACCTCCTCCAGGCCGTCGAGCGTCTCCAGCGGCACCTTCGTGCCGAGCGCCGCCGCCGTCATCGGGATCGTGACCGTGCAGTGCAGGTCGTCGCCGCGCCGCTGGAAGGTCGGGTGCGGCAGCTCGTGGATCTCGACGTAGAGGTCGCCGGCGGGGCCGCCGCCGGGGCCGACCTCGCCCTCGCCCGCGAGCTGGATCCGGGTGCCGTTGTCGACGCCCGCCGGGATCTTGACGGTGAGCGTGCGGCGGGAGCGCACCCGGCCGTCGCCCGCGCACTCGGGGCACGGGGTGGGCACGACCGTGCCGAAGCCCTGGCACTGCGGGCAGGGCCGGGAGGTCATGACCTGGCCCAGGAAGGACCGGGTGACCTGGGAGACCTCACCGCGGCCGCGGCACATGTCGCAGGTCTGCGCCGAGGTGCCGGGCGCCGCGCCCTCGCCGTTGCACGTGGTGCAGACGACGGCCGTGTCGACCTGGATGTCCTTGGTGGTGCCGAAGGCCGCCTCGTCGAGCTCGACCTCCAGGCGGATCATCGCGTCCTGGCCGCGCCGGGTGCGCGAGCGCGGGCCGCGCTGGGACGCCGTGCCGAAGAAGGCGTCCATGATGTCCGAGAAGTTCCCGAAGCCGCCGGCGCCGAAGCCGCCCGCGCCCCCGCCGCCCGACTGGGACAGCGGGTCGCCGCCGAGGTCGTAGACCTGCTTCTTCTGCGGGTCCGAGAGCACCTCGTACGCGGCGTTGATCTCCTTGAAGCGCTCCTGCGTCTTCGGATCGGGGTTCACGTCCGGGTGCAGCTCGCGCGCGAGCCTCCGGAAGGCCTTCTTGATCTCGTCCTGGGACGCGTCGCGGCGCACGCCGAGTACGGCGTAGTAGTCCGTGGCCACTCAGGACTCCGCCAGGATCTGTCCGACGTACCGTGCCACCGCTCGTACCGCTCCCATCGTTCCCGGGTAATCCATGCGCGTCGGTCCGACCACGCCGAGTTTGGCTACTGCCTCGCCGCCCGAACCGTAGCCGACGGAGACGACCGATGTGGAGCTGAGCCCCTCATGGGCGTTCTCGTGACCGATCCGTACGGTCATGCCCGAATCCGTCGCCTCACCCAGCAGCTTGAGGAGCACGACCTGCTCCTCCAGGGCCTCCAGAACGGGCCGGATGGTGAGCGGGAAGTCGTGCCCGAAGCGCGTCAGATTGGCGGTGCCGCCGATCATCAGCCGCTCCTCGGTCTCCTCGACCAGCGTCTCCAGCAGCGTGGAGAGCACCGTCGCGACCGTACCGCGGTCTTCCGCCTCGAAGGCCTCCGGCAGGTCCTGCACCAGCTGCGGGACGTCCGCGAAACGGCGGCCCGCGACCCTGCTGTTGAGCCGCGCGCGCAGGTCCGCCAGCGCGGCCTCCCCGAAGGGCGCCGGGCAGTCCACCATGCGCTGCTCCACGCGCCCGGTGTCCGTGATGAGCACGAGCATCACACGCGCGGGGGCGAGCGACAGCAGCTCCACGTGCCGGACGGTGGACCGGGTCAGCGACGGGTACTGCACGACGGCGACCTGCCGGGTCAGCTGCGCGAGCAGCCGCACCGTGCGGCCCACGACGTCGTCGAGGTCGACGGCGCCGTCGAGGAAGTTCTGGATGGCCCGGCGCTCGGGTGCCGTCATCGGCTTCACGCCGGCCAGCTTGTCGACGAAGAGCCGGTAGCCCTTGTCGGTGGGGATGCGCCCGGCGCTGGTGTGCGGCTGGGCGATGTAGCCCTCGTCCTCCAGCGCCGCCATGTCGTTGCGCACGGTCGCCGGCGAGACGCCGAGGTTGTGCCGCTCCGTGAGCGCCTTGGAGCCGACCGGCTCCTCCGTGCCCACGTAGTCCTGGACGATGGCGCGCAGTACTTCGAGTCTGCGTTCACTGAGCACCGCGCACACCTCCAGCTGGCCTCTTCCGTGCTCTCTGACCTGGCACTCACCGCAGGGGAGTGCCAGCATCCCCGGTCAAGTGTACGGCCGGTGGGTACGGGCCCGGCAAGGGTGGGCCTGCGGCGATGTCCGGGCCCTCGTCACACCGGCGCCACCGGGCCCGGCCGCGGGCGGGCGGTGCCGGACCGCGCGGGCGTCGCGCGGCGCGCCGCGGGGCACGTGCCGCCGGGGGACGCGCCGGGGCTTAGCGTCGTGCCATGACGGTGGCGTGGGACGGCATGGCGTGGGAGCGGCTGGCGCCCGGGGTCGGGCGGCGGCGGCTGCCGGTCTGGGACTGCACGGCCGGGCTGGTGGTCGGCGAGGACGCGGTGCTGATGGTCGACGCGGGGTCGAGCCTGCGGGAGGGCGCGGAGCTGCGTACGCAGGCCGAACGGCTGCTCGGCGGCCGCAGGCCCACGCACCTGGCCCTCACGCACCCGCACTTCGACCACGTCTTCGGCGCCGCCGCCTTCGCCGGGGCCGAGGTCTTCGGCGCGGTGGGCGTCGACCAGGTCCTCGCGCACGGACGCGAGGAGCTGTGCGCGGACGCCGTCCGCAACGGCGCCGACCCCCGGGAGGCGGCCGAGGCCGCCGACGCGCTGGTCCGCCCGCGGCACCCGGTCTGCGGCGAGTGGACGCTCGACCTCGGCGGCGTCCAGGTCCTGCTGGCCAACGTCGGCCCCGGGCACACCGCCCACGACCTGGCGGTCCTCGTCCCGTCCGCGCCGGAGGTCGTCTTCTGCGGCGACCTGGTCGAGGAGTCGGGCGAGCCGCAGGCGGGACCCGACGCCGTGCCGTCCCGCTGGCCCGCGGCCCTGGACCGGCTGCTCGCACTCGGCGGCGAGGACGCCCTGTACGTGCCCGGCCACGGCGCCGCCGTGGACGCCGCGTACGTCCGCGCCCAGCGCGACGAACTGGCACGGCGCTTCGAGGGCGCGGGGGCCCAGTAGCGGCGCGGGCGCGGCCGTCCGCTCGGGCACGGCCGAGCCCGGACGGGCAGCCGCGCGGGGCACGGCCGGACGGCGGGAGACCGGGGCCGGGGCGGGGCCGGGGCGGGCGGGGCCGCGTCCGGAGCGAGCGGGGACAGGTCCGGAGCGGACGGACGGCAGGCCGGGGGCCGGGACGGGGCCGGGCCCGGAACGGCCGAGGGCCGGGTCCGGGGCGGACGAGTGGCCGTGCCCGGGGACGGGCATCCGGGCGTGTCGCCCGATCGGCGCGCCGCATGATCGGCGCGTCGCGTGGTCGGCGCGTCGCGTGGTCGGCGCGTCGCCCGGTCGGCGCGCCGCATGATCGGGGCGTCGCGCGGTCGGGGCGTCGCGCGGTCGGGGCGTCACGGAGGGGCGTGGGCCCGACAACTCTTTTCGGCCTGCCCGTTTCCTGCCCGCCGCCCGTCCGCCCCTGCCTCCTCCTGCCTCTTTTCGACCCGCCCGTTCCCCGTCCCGGCGTGTCCGAGGAGCCCGGCGGCCTTTTCTCCTATCGTCGTTCGAATGTGCCCATCCGTCTCCCACCGTCACCCCTCCAACGGGGACCCCTCGCGTCCCCGCCCTCGTATGTACTCACCCGATCTGACCCCGCCGTGGAAGAAGTCCCGGCCCGTGCCCGAGGTGGCCGCCGAACCGGGGCTGGTCGTCGAGGAGCCGGGCAGCGGGTTCTGCGGCGCGGTGATCCGCTGCGAGGCGGGCACGGTGACGCTGGAGGACCGCTTCGGCAAGCACCGGGTGTTCCCGCTGCAGCCGCGGGGCTTCCTCCTGGAGGGTGAGGTGGTGACGCTGGTGCGCCCGTCCGCCGGGCCCGCCCGCCCCGCGCGCACCGCGTCCGGCTCGGTGGCCGTGCCCGGCGCGCGCGCCCGGGTGGCCCGCGCGGGCCGCATCTACGTGGAGGGCCGCCACGACGCCGAGCTGGTCGAGAAGGTCTGGGGCGACGACCTGCGCATCGAGGGCGTGGTCGTCGAGTACCTGGAGGGCGTCGACGACCTGCCGGCGATCGTCGAGGAGTTCGCCCCCGGCCCCGACGCCCGCCTCGGCGTCCTGGTCGACCACCTGGTCCCCGGCTCGAAGGAGTCCCGTGTCGCGGAGGCGGTGACGAGCGAGTACGCGCTGGTGGTGGGCCATCCGTACATCGACGTGTGGGAGGCGGTGAAGCCGTCGTCGCTCGGCATCCCGTCCTGGCCCCGCGTGCCGCGCGGACAGGACTGGAAGACGGGCGTGTGCCGGGCGCTGGGATGGCCGGAGAACACCGGTGCCGCCTGGCAGCACATCCTGTCGCGGGTGCGGTCGTACAAGGACCTGGAGCCCGCCCTCCTGGGCCGGGTCGAGGAACTGATCGACTTCGTCACCGCACCGGAGGAGCGGTAGCAAGCAGAAGCGGAGGGGCAGGGTGTGCGGGCGGGCCGGGGCACGTCCCGCCCGGTGTTCTCGGCCCGGCACTTCCAGTCCGGCACCCCCGGTCCGGCACTTCCGGCCCGGCACTCCCGGTCCGGCACTTCCGGCTGGCACTCCCGGTCCGGCACCCCCGGTCCCGCGTCCCCGGTCCCGCGTCCCCGGTCCGGACGGTCCGCCCGGGCCACTCGGATCGCCCGGGCCACCTGGGCCGCCCGGACGCCCGGACCGCCGGGGCCCCTCAGTCCACCAGGTCCCTGACCACCGCGTCCGCCAGCAGCCGGCCCCGCAGGGTGAGGACCGCGCGGCCGCCGTCGAACGGGCCCGGTGCGAGCAGGCCGTCGGCCAGGGCGCGGCGTGCGGCCGCGAGTCCGTCCGGCCTCAGCAGGTCCAGGGGCGCGCCCTCGCGCAGCCGCAGCTCCAGCAGGATCCGCTCCACCCTGCGGTCCTCGTCGGTCAGCAGTTCGCGCCCGGCACCGGGCGAGCGCCCGGCCGCCAGGGCCGCCGCGTACGCGCCCGGATGCTTGACGTTCCACCAGCGCACCCCGCCGACGTGGCTGTGCGCGCCGGGGCCCGCGCCCCACCAGTCGGCGCCGCGCCAGTAGAACTCGTTGTGCAGGCAGCGGGCCGCCTCGGAGGTGGCCCAGTTGGAGACCTCGTACCACTCGAACCCGGCCGCCGCCATGACCTCGTCCGCGATGAGGTAGCGGTCGGCGTGCGCGTCGTCGTCCGTCATCGGCACCTCGCCGCGCCGGATGCGGCGGGCGAGCTGCGTGCCCTCCTCCACGATCAGGGCGTACGCCGAGACGTGGTCGGGCCCGGCGCCGAGCGCGGCGTCGAGGGAGGCGCGCCAGTCGTCGTCGGTCTCCCCCGGCGTGCCGTAGATCAGGTCGAGGTTGACGTGCTCGAAGCCGGCGGCGCGGGCCTCGGCGACGCATGCCTCGGGGCGGCCCGGCGTGTGCGTGCGGTCGAGCACCTTCAGGACGTGCTGCCGCGCGCTCTGCATGCCGAAGGAGATGCGGTTGAAGCCGCCGGCCCGCAGGACCGCGAGGTACTCCGGGTCCACCGACTCGGGGTTCGCCTCGGTGGTGACCTCGGCGTCCGGCGCGAGCCCGAACTCCTCGCGGATCGCGTCCAGCATCCGTACGAGGTCGTCTGCGGCCAGCAGCGTCGGCGTGCCGCCGCCGACGAAGACCGTGCGGACCGGGCGGGGGTCGTCGCCGAGCACCTTGCGGGCCAGGCGGACCTCCTCGACCAGGGTCTCCGCGTAGTTGTCGCGGGAGGCGAGGACGCCGCCGGTGCCGCGCAGCTCCGTCGCCGTGTACGTGTTGAAGTCGCAGTAGCCGCAGCGCGTGGCGCAGTACGGGACGTGCAGGTAGAACCCGAGGGGCCGGTCCTGGGCGCCGACGAGGGCGGACGCGGGCAGCGCCCCGTCGTCGGGCACGGGCTCGCCGTCGGGAAGTGCGGAAGGCATGTCCTCCATTGTCCCGTACCCGTGCGCCTTCCCCCTCCGGCCCCGCTCCGGGCCCGGCGGGGGCGTGGGCGGCGGCCCGCGCTACTCCGCCTGGAGCACCAGCAGCGCCAGGTCGTCCTCCGGCGGTTCGGCGCCGAAGGCGTGCACCAGGCGGCGGATGCGGTCGGCCACGAGCCGCGCGCCGAGCCCCGCGCACTCCGTGAGCACCGCCGCGAGGCCGTCCTCGTCGTCGAAGAGCCGCTGCCCGTCGCGCCGCTCCGTCACGCCGTCCGTGACGCACAGCAGGCTCTCCCCGGAGCGCAGCTCGAACGTCTCGCAGGTGTACGCCACCTCCTCGAAGGCGCCGAGCAGGGTCTGCGGCTCGACCACGTCGCGGACCTTCCCGTCCGGCTGCAGGACCAGCGGCAGCGGGTGCCCCGCGGAGGCGAGGGTGCAGCGCACCCCGCCGTCGAAGGGCACCAGTTCGCCGTAGACCAGCGACAGGAACCGGCTCTGCGGGTACTGCCCCAGCTCGCCGACCCCCTGTCCGCCCGCCGCCGCCAGCGCCCGGGCCGCCGCGTTGGACACCTCCGTCGCGTCGTCGAGGAGGAGCTGGTTGAGCCGGTCGAGGACGTCCGGCACCGCGTACCCCTCGCGGGCGAGCAGCCGCAGCCAGGGGCGGGCGAGCCCGATCACCACCGCCGCCTCGGGCCCCTTGCCCTGCACGTCGCCGAGGGCGAAGCACCAGCGCCCGTCCCCGGCCGGGAACAGGTCGTAGAAGTCCCCGCTGGGCCCGCCCTTGTCGCAGGGCTCGTAGACGAGCGCGCTCTGCAGTCCGGGGATGTCCGCCACCGCGCCGGGCAGCAGGCCGCGCTGCAGGACGCGGCTGATGGTGGCCTGCCGCGCGTACTGGCGCGCGGTGCCGACGGCGAGCGCGACCCGGCGGCTGAAGTCCTCCACGAGCCCGGTGATCTCGTCGGGGAAGCGCAGCAGCCCGGCCCGGCCGATGACCAGCGTGCCCACCGGCTGGCCGCCCGCGACCAGCCGGTACGCCAGGGCCGCGCCGACGGCGCCGTGCCCGCCGAGGGCCTCCGCGGGCCAGGGCACGGGGATCGCCGTGCCGCGCGGCGCGTCGGGCAGCACCGGCGGGGTCCGCTCCAGGACCCGGCGCAGCTCCCCGATGCGGTTCTCGCTGCCGTGCCAGACGCGGGCCAGCCGCGCCCCGGCGACGGCGCCCGCGCGGTGGGCGCCGCCCCACGCGGCCTCCTGGTCCAGCCACACCGCGCACCAGTCGGCGAGCCGCGGCACCAGCAGCTGGCCGGTGAGCGCGGCGATCAGGTCCTCGTCGAGCTGCCCGGCCAGCAGGTCGGATGCCTCGGCGAGGAAGGTGAGGGCGCCGCGGTTGAGCCAGTCCGGGTCCTGCACACCCTGCCGGGGGGCGGGTGCGAGCAGTTCGGCGACGCGCAGCCCCCGCCGCAGCGCGTTCTGCCCCGGGTACGGCGTCGCCTCGGGCGGGCCGGGGTCCTCCGGCTCGGGCGGCACCCTGGCCAGCGGCAGCCGCGCCCAGACGGTCTTGGTGCCGGTGCGGTAGGTGATGCCCCACTCCTCGGACAGGTCCGCGACCAGGTGCAGGCCGCGCCCGTACTCCGGCATGTCGTACGGCCGCTCCTCGCCGCCGTCGCGCACGGAGCGTGCGGGGTGGCGGTCGGCCACCTCCACGACGAGGGCGCCGAACGCGCCGCGGCCGGCCGCCGGGACGCCGGCGGTTTCGGCCGGGCGGGCCCCCGGGGCGTCGGCTCCGTCCGGTGCTCCCGGTGCTCCCGGTGCTCCCGGTGCTCCCGGTGCTCCCGGTGCTTTCGGTGCTCTCGGCCCGCCCGTCCCGTCCCGGGCGTCCGGCCCCTCCGGGGGCTCCTCGGACTCCTCCAGGCGGCAGAGCAGGTCGACGTCGGTGCCGGCGTGCACGACCGCGTTGGTGACGAGTTCGCTGACGACGACGCTGGCGTCCTCGGCGAGCCGGTCGGTGATGCCGTCGGCGCCCGGCACGGCCAGCCGCGTCCAGTCCGCGAGGACGGCGCGGACGAAGCGGCGGGCCGCCCCCGGGGCGAGCGGATTGCCCGGCAGGGACGTCCGTGTCACCGGTGGCCGGTTCGTACGGCCGGACGCGGGCGCATCAGGCGCACCAGGCGCACGGAACACGGTCTCCCGTTGCATCGGAACGGCCCTCACTGTGCAGCTCCCCCGAGCAGTTCGGACGAATAGGTCTCTCACGGCACGGCCAGAGTGACAGACTGGCCACGCCCATAAGCACCGAGTTACCGAAGTGGGCCTCCATGAGTGAGAACAGTGCTATGCACGTGCTCGAAGACGGACACATTCGGGCATCGGAACTCCGCCCTCTGCTCGCCGCCATGACCGCGGCCCGGGACGGCGACTTCGCGAAGGTCCCGGAGACGGGGTACGGCCCGGTGGCCGAACTGCACGCCATGTTCAACCAGATCGTGGACCGCAGCAGCCACTTCAACCGCGAGGTGCAGCGCGTCCGGCGGGAGATCGTGCGGGACGGCCGGCTGGACGAGCGGCTGTCCGCGAGCCCGGGGCAGGGCAGCTGGACGACCCGGGTCAACGACGTGAACCAGCTCCTCGACGCCCTGGTGGCTCCGGCGGCGAACGCCACCCGGGTGCTCGACGCGGTGGCCGGCGGCGACCTGACCCAGCGGGTCGACCTGCACGACGGCAACCGGCAGCTCCGCGGCGACCTGCGCCGGCTGGGGCGCACGGTCAACAGAACGGTCGACCAGCTGTCCCTCTTCACGGGCGAGGTGACGCGGGTCGCGCGGGAGGTCGGCACCGAGGGGCGGCTCGGCGGCCGGGCCAAGGTGTCGGGGCTCTCCGGGAGCTGGCGGGACGTGACCGAGGCGGTCAACACCATGGCGTCCCGGCTGACGGCCCAGGTCCGCGACATCGCGCTGGTGACGACGGCGGTGGCGCGCGGCGACCTGACCCGCACGGTGACGGTCGAGGCGACCGGCGAGCTGCTCGAGCTGAAGCTCACCGTCAACACGATGGTGGACCAGCTGTCCGCCTTCGCCGACGAGGTCACCCGCGTCGCCCGCGAGGTCGGCACCGAAGGAAGGCTGGGCGGGCGGGCCCAGGTGCGGGGCGTGTCCGGGGTCTGGAAGGACCTCACCGACAACGTCAACTTCATGGCGTCGAACCTGACCTCCCAGGTCCGCAACATCGCCCAGGTCACCACCGCCGTCGCCAACGGCGACCTCAGCCAGAAGATCACCGTCGACGCGCAGGGCGAGATCCTGCAGCTCAAGTCGACGATCAACACGATGGTGGACCAGCTGTCCGCCTTCGCCGACGAGGTCACCCGCGTCGCCCGCGAGGTCGGCACCGAGGGCAACCTCGGCGGCCGGGCCCAGGTGCGGGGCGTGTCCGGGGTCTGGAAGGACCTCACCGACAACGTCAACTTCATGGCGGACAACCTCACCTCGCAGGTCCGCAACATCGCGCTGGTGTCCACGGCCGTGGCCCAGGGCGACCTCGGCAAGAAGATCACGGTCGAGGCGAAGGGCGAGATCCTCGAACTGAAGTCGACGATCAACACGATGGTGGACCAGCTGTCCGCCTTCGCCGACGAGGTCACCCGCGTCGCCCGCGAGGTCGGCACCGAGGGCAACCTCGGCGGCCAGGCCCAGGTGCGGGGCGTGTCCGGGGTCTGGAAGGACCTCACCGACAACGTCAACTTCATGGCGCTGAACCTGACCTCCCAGGTCCGCAACATCGCCCAGGTCACCACCGCCGTCGCCAACGGCGACCTCTCCAAGAAGATCACTGTCGACGCGCGCGGCGAGATCCTCGAACTGAAGGACACCGTCAACACGATGGTGGAGCAGCTGCGCGCCTTCGCCGACGAGGTGACCCGCGTCGCCCGCGAGGTCGGCACCGACGGCAGGCTCGGCGGCCGCGCCCAGGTCCTCGGCGTCTCCGGCGTCTGGCGCGACCTCACCGACAACGTCAATTACATGGCGGACAACCTCACCTCCCAGGTCCGCAACATCGCCCAGGTCGCCACCGCCGTGGCCCAGGGCGACCTCTCCAAGAAGATCGACGTGGACGCGCGCGGCGAGATCCTGGAGCTGAAGACCACCATCAACACGATGGTCGACACCCTCTCCTCGTTCTCCTCCGAGGTCACCCGGGTGGCCCGCGAGGTGGGCTCCGAGGGCCAGCTCGGCGGCCAGGCCCGGGTCGAGGGCGTGTACGGCACCTGGAAGCGCCTGACGACGAGCGTGAACGAGCTGGCGCTGAACCTGACCACTCAGGTCCGCGCCATCGCCGAGGTGGCCTCGGCCGTGGCGCAGGGCGACATGTCCCGGTCGATCACCGTGGAGACCCAGGGCGAGGTCGCCGAGCTGAAGGACAACATCAACCTGATGGTGTCCAACCTGCGCGAGACCACCCGCGCGAAGGACTGGCTGGAGTCCAACCTCGCCCGGCTCGCCGCGCTGATGCAGGGCCACCGCGACCTGATGGAGGTCGCCGACCTGATCCTGCGCGAGCTGACGCCGCTGGTGAACGCCCAGTACGGGGCGTTCTTCCTGGCCGACCCCGACGAGGACGGCGGGGCGCTGCGGACCTCGGTGCCGCCGAAGGGGCTCGCGTTCATCGCCGGGTACGGCTCGGCGCAGGGCGCCACCGTCGACACGGGCGGCATGCCGGTGCACGGACTCGTACGGCAGGCGGCGCGGGAGAAGAAGCGCATCCTGGTGGAGGAGGCCCCGCCCGACTACATCAAGATCAACAGTGGTCTGGGCGAGGCGGCCCCGACGAGCGTCGTCATCATCCCGATCCTGTTCGAGGACAAGCTGCTCGGCGTGATCGAGCTGGCCTCCTTCTCCCGCTTCTCCGATGTGCACCTGGCGTTCTTCGACCAGTTCGTGAACACCATCGGCGTCGCGATCAACACCATCATCGCCAACTCCCGCACCGAGTCCCTGCTGGGCGAGTCGCAGCGGCTGGCCCAACAGCTCCAGGAGCGCTCGGACGAACTGCAGAAGCAGCAGGGCGAGCTCCAGCGCTCCAACGCCGAGCTGGAGGAGAAGGCCGCGCTGCTGGCGACCAGCTCGCAGTACAAGTCGGAGTTCCTGGCGAACATGTCGCACGAGCTGCGCACGCCGCTGAACTCGCTGCTGATCCTGGCCCGGCTGCTCTCCGACAACCCGGACGGCCACCTCTCCGACCAGGAGGTGCAGTTCGCGACGACCATCCACCGCTCGGGCTCGGACCTGCTGCAGCTGATCACCGACATCCTCGACCTGTCGAAGATCGAGGCCGGCCGGATGGACGTACGCCCGAAGAAGCTGCCGCTGATCAAGCTCCTCGACTACGTGCACGCCACGTTCCGCCCGCTCACCCTGGACCGGGGGCTCGCCTTCGAGGTGGCGGTCGGCGAGGACGTGCCGCGCGAGATGTACTCGGACGAGCAGCGGCTCCAGCAGATCCTGCGCAACCTGCTGTCCAACGCGATCAAGTTCACCGCGTCCGGCCGCGTCGAGCTGCGGGTCAAGCGCGTCGACAACTCCGACCACCGCTACACCCGCGACGGCGACGGCGAGGTGATCGCCTTCTCCGTCTCCGACACCGGCATCGGCATCGCCCCCGAGAAGCTCCCGGTCATCTTCGAGGCGTTCCAGCAGGCCGACGGCACCACCAACCGCAAGTACGGCGGGACGGGCCTGGGCCTGTCCATCAGCCGCGAGATCGCCAACCTGCTGGGCGGCCGCATCGTGGCCGAGAGCACGCCGGGGCGGGGCTCCACCTTCACCCTGTACGTCCCGGTGGTCAGCCCCGGGCACGCGGCGACCGGCCCCACGCCGGAGGAGCGTCCGGTGCCGATACCCGAACAGCAGGCGTCGGACGGATTCACCGGACCCGACCAGGACGAGAACTGGCCGACAGCGACGAAACTGGAGGAGTGGAAGACCGGCCGTGCGGGCCGGGTGCTGCCCGGGCACCGCGTACTGATCGTGGACGACGACATCCGCAACGTCTTCGCGCTGACCCACGTCCTGGGCCGGGTCGGCATGCCCGTCCTGTACGCAGAGAACGGCCGCGAGGGCATAGAGATCCTGGAACGCAACCCCGACGTGCAAATCGTCCTGATGGACATCATGATGCCGGAGATGGACGGATACGAGACCATCTCCGCCATCCGGCGCACCCCGCGCTGGGCGGACCTCCCCATCGTCGCGCTGACCGCCAAGGCGATGCCGGGGGACCGCGAGAAGTCGATCGCGCGAGGGGCGAACGACTACGTACCGAAACCGGTGGACGTCGATCAGCTGCTGACCGTCGTCTGCGCGCTCCTGGACCCCGAGGGCGTCGACTGCACCGCAGAGCAGGGCGACTCCACAGGTTCCGCCGATCCGGGACCGCGTACGACCGAGGAGCCCACGGTCCCGCCGACCGTCGAATGAGGCAGGCAGCCACGACATGAGTACAGCGACAGAGGAAACGACCGACTCGCGCGCCAGCATCCTCCTCGTGGACGACATGGAGGACAACCTGATCGCGCTGGAGGCCGTCCTGGGGTCCCTCAACGAACCACTGGTGCGGGCCCGTTCGGGCGAGGAGGCGATGAAGGCCCTGCTGCGGCAGCGGTTCGCCGTCGTCCTGCTCGACATCCGGATGCCCGGCATGGACGGCTTCGAGACCGCGGCGAACATCAAGCGGCTCGACCAGACCAAGGACGTCCCGATCATCTTCCTGACGGGGACGGACGCCGACGCGGGCTACGCGTTCCGCGGCTACGCGACCGGCGCCGCGGACTATCTCACCAAGCCCTTCGACCCCTGGGTCCTACGCGCCAAGGTGACGGTCTTCCTGGACCTGCACCGCAAGAACCAGCAGCTGGAGCGGATGCTGGCACGCGAGCAGAAGCAGTTCGAGGACCTCGCCACGCGGCTGCGCGCCGTCGAGGAGCGCCTGGCCTCCGGCCCCGGGGACGGGCACGGCGACGCCGGCGAGCTGCGCCGCCACATCCGCCGGATGGAGGAGATCCTGGGGGAGATGCGCCGGGCGCGGCCGTTCTGAGGGGCCGCGCCCCGCGCGGACGTGGTTCTCCCGTACCCGTCGTCGAAGACCTGGCCCCGGCGCCGGTGCCGCGCACCGGTCCCGGGTCCGGGTCTGCGGCATCGGCCCTGGGCACCGGCCTCCGGCGCCGGTGCGTGACGCCGGCATCGAGGCAGGTCCCGGTGCCGCCGCTCGGTGCCGGGACCCGGGTGCCGGTCTCCGGTGGCCGGTGGCCACGCGCGGCGGCGGTCCTCGACGTCGGCGTGCGGCGCCGGTGGACGGTACCGGTCCCGTGGCCGGCGTGCGGCCGGACCGGCGTACGGCCGGCCGCCGGGCGCGCGGCCGTGGGCGGCGCCCGTCAGGCCTCCCGCGTCCCCGCGTACATCTCGTCGATCAGGTGCTTGTACTCGCGCTCGACGACCGGGCGCTTCAGCTTCAGGCTGGGCGTGAGCTCGCCGTGCTCGACGTCCAGGTCGCGCGGCAGGAGCTTGAACTTCTTGATGGTCTGCCAGCGCTGCAGGCCCTCGTTGAGCTCCGTGACGTAGCCCTGGACGAGCTCGACGGTCGCGGGCGCGGCGACGACGTCCTCGTACGACTTGCCCTCCATGCCGTTCTCCTTGGCCCACTCCAGGATCGCCGGCTCGTCGAGCGCGATGAGCGCGGTGCAGAAGTTCCGGTCCGCGCCGTGCACCAGGATGTTGGAGACGTACGGGCACACCGCCTTGAACTGGCCCTCGACCTCGGCGGGCGCGATGTACTTGCCGCCCGACGTTTTGATCAGGTCCTTCTTGCGGTCGGTGATGCGCAGGTAGCCGTCCGGGGACAGCTCGCCGATGTCGCCGGTGTGGAACCAGCCGTCGGACTCCAGCACCTCGGCGGTCTTCTCCGGCAGCCCGTGGTAGCCCTCCATGATGCCCGGGCCGCGCAGCAGGATCTCGCCGTCGTCGGCGATGCGCACCTCGGTGCCGGGCAGCGGCTTGCCGACGGTGCCGGTGCGGTAGGCCTCGCCGGGGTTCACGAAGGAGGCGGCGGAGGACTCGGTCAGGCCGTAGCCCTCCAGGATGTGGATGCCGGCGCCCGCGAAGAAGTAGCCGATCTCCGGGGCCAGCGCGGCGCTGCCCGAGACGCAGGCGCGCAGCTTCCCGCCGAAGGCCTCGCGGATCTTGGAGTACACCAGCGCGTCGGCGGCCTTGTGCTTGGCGCCGAGCCCGAAGGGGACGGAGGCCGTGCCGGTGCGCCGGAAGTTGTCCTGGCTGACCTTGGCGTACTCGCGGGCGACCCCGGCCGCCCACTGGAAGATCCGGTACTTGGCCGCGCCGCCGGCCCGGGCCTTGGCGGCGACCCCGTTGTAGACCTTCTCGAAGATGCGCGGGACGGCCGCCATGTACGTCGGCCGCACCACCGGAAGGTTCTCGATGATCTTGTCCACGCGGCCGTCGACGGCCGTGACGTGCCCGATCTCGACCTGCCCCGAGGTGAGCACCTTGCCGAAGACGTGGGCGAGCGGCAGCCACAGGTACTGCACGTCGTCGGGGCCGAGCAGCCGGGTCGCGGCGATCGCCTTCGCCATGTACGACCAGTTGTCGTGCGGCAGCCGCACGCCCTTGGGGCGGCCGGTGGTGCCGGAGGTGTAGATCAGCGTCGCGAGCCGGTCGGCGGTGATCGCCCCGACCCGCTCTCTGATCAGGTCGGGGTTCTTCTCCAGGTGGGCGGCGCCGCGCCTCTCCAGCTCGGCGAGGGTGAGGACCCAGTCGCCCTCCTCGGGGAGCGGGTCGGCCCCCGCGCCGTCGATGACGACGACGTGCTTCAGCTCCGGCAGCTCGGCGCGCCGCTCGCGCGCCTTGGCGAGCTGGGCGGCGTCCTCGGCGATCAGCACCCGGCTGCCGGAGTCGGCGAGGATGAACGCCGACTCGTCCGCGTTGGTCTGCGGGTACACGGTCGTCGTGGCGGCGCCCGCGCACATGATGCCGAAGTCGGCGAGGATCCACTCGACGCGGGTCGCGGAGGCCAGGGCCACCCGCTCCTCCGGCCGCACGCCCAGCTCGATCAGCCCGGCCGCGATGGCGTACACCCGGTCGGCGGCCTGCCGCCAGCTCAGGGACTTCCAGTCGTCGGGGCCCTCGCCCGCGGCCGGCGGGACCGGGTAGCGGTAGGCCTCGGCGTCCGGAGTGGCGGCGACGCGCTCCAGGAAGAGGGCCGCCACGGACGGCGGACGGTTCTCGATGTGGGTCTGTGTGTCGCTCACGACATCCTCCGGGCCCGCGGCAGTGCGTGCGGATGGTCCATTGCGGCTGCTGTTTAACTCGCGAGTAACTATCGGGTGGTGATCAGAGTAAGACGCCGACCGGCCGGTACGTAAGGGGCGGCGTACCCTCATTTCCCCCGGTGCGGGAGTGAAGAAGCGCTTCCGGGAACGCGGCGGGCCCGCCGCGCCGGAGCGCGACGGGCCCGTGGTGCCCGGGGAACGGCCGGGACGGCCGCCCGGCTACTTCTTGCCCTTGCCGGAGCCGCCGGCGTCGTCGCTGGAGAGCACGGCGATGAAGGCCTCCTGCGGGACCTCCACGGAACCCACCATCTTCATGCGCTTCTTGCCCTCCTTCTGCTTCTCGAGCAGCTTCCGCTTGCGGGAGATGTCACCGCCGTAGCACTTGGCGAGGACGTCCTTGCGGATGGCGCGGATGGTCTCGCGGGCGATGACCCGGGAGCCGATGGCCGCCTGGACCGGCACCTCGAACGCCTGCCGCGGGATCAGCTCCTTGAGCTTGGCCACGAGGCGCACACCGTAGGCGTAGGCCTGGTCGCGGTGGGTGATCGCGGAGAAGGCGTCGACCTTGTCGCCGTGCAGCAGGATGTCGACCTTGACCAGATGGGCGGTCTGCTCGCCGGTGGGCTCGTAGTCGAGCGAGGCGTAGCCGCGGGTCTTGGACTTCAGCTGGTCGAAGAAGTCGAAGACGATCTCCGCGAGCGGCAGCGTGTAGCGGATCTCGACGCGGTCCTCGGAGAGGTAGTCCATGCCGAGCAGGACGCCGCGCCGGGCCTGGCACAGCTCCATGATCGAGCCGATGAACTCGCTCGGGGCCAGGATCGTGGCCCGCACGACCGGCTCGTACACCTCGCCGATCTTGCCCTCGGGGAACTCGCTCGGGTTGGTGACCGTGTGCTCGCTGCCGTCCTCCATGATCACGCGGTAGACCACGTTGGGGGCGGTGGCGATCAGGTCGAGCCCGAACTCGCGCTCCAGGCGCTCCCGGATCACGTCCAGGTGCAGCAGGCCGAGGAAGCCGACGCGGAAGCCGAAGCCGAGGGCCGCGGAGGTCTCCGGCTCGTAGACGAGGGCGGCGTCGTTGAGCTGGAGCTTGTCCAGCGCCTCGCGCAGCTCGGGGTAGTCGGAGCCGTCCAGCGGGTACAGGCCGGAGAAGACCATCGGCTTGGGGTCCTTGTACCCGCCGAGCGCCTCCTCGGCCCCCTTGCTCTGGCTGGTGACGGTGTCGCCGACCTTGGACTGGCGGACGTCCTTCACACCGGTGATGAGATAGCCCACCTCGCCGACGCCGAGGCCGTCGGCCGGCAGCATCTCGGGTGAGTTGGTGCCGATCTCCAGCAGCTCGTGCGTGGCGCCCGTGGACATCATCCGGATGCGCTCGCGCTTGTTGAGCTGGCCGTCGATGACACGGACGTAGGTCACGACGCCGCGGTAGGAGTCGTAGACCGAGTCGAAGATCATCGCGCGGGCGGGGGCGTCCGCGACGCCGACCGGGGCGGGGATCTCGGCGACGACCTTGTCGAGGAGCGCCTCGACGCCCATGCCCGTCTTCGCGGAGACCTTGAGCACGTCCTCCGGGTCGCAGCCGACGAGGTTCGCCAGCTCCTCGGAGAACTTCTCGGGCTGCGCGGCCGGCAGGTCGATCTTGTTGAGGACCGGGATGATCGTGAGGTCGTTCTCCATCGCCAGGTAGAGGTTGGCGAGGGTCTGCGCCTCGATGCCCTGGGCCGCGTCGACGAGGAGGATCGTCCCCTCGCAGGCCGCGAGCGACCGGGAGACCTCGTACGTGAAGTCCACGTGCCCGGGGGTATCGATCATGTTGAGGATGTGGGTGTTGCCCGGATCCTCCGTCGGGGCCCAGGGCAGCCGCACCGCCTGGGACTTGATCGTGATACCGCGCTCACGCTCGATGTCCATGCGGTCGAGGTACTGAGCACGCATCTGCCGCTGCTCGACCACACCGGTCAGCTGGAGCATCCGGTCGGCGAGCGTGGACTTGCCGTGGTCGATGTGCGCGATGATGCAGAAATTGCGGATCAGAGCCGGGTCGGTACGGCTCGGCTCGGGCACATTTTTAGGGGTCGCGGGCACGCAGGGTCCTGTCTCTTGAGGCGCCTTATGCCTCGGGTCGGATCGATACGTAGGCTCCATGGTCCCACGGGCCGGGCGGTGCGACCGGTTTGGGCCGCTCCGGGGGCCGCTGGTAGCCTGGGCAGCTGTGTCTCGTGCCCTCTCAGCGGGAGGCACACCCCAAAGAAAACACAGGCGCGTGAGGCGTGCCCTCACGTGCCCGAACCTGAAAAGGCTCATTCGTGGCGAACATCAAGTCCCAGATCAAGCGGATCAAGACCAACGAGAAGGCCCGGCTGCGCAACAAGGCCGTCAAGTCCTCTCTGAAGACCGCGATCCGCAAGGCCCGCGAGGCCGCCGCCGCGGGTGACGCCGAGAAGGCCACCGAGTACCAGCGCGCTGCCGCGCGCCAGCTCGACAAGGCCGTCTCCAAGGGCGTCATCCACAAGAACCAGGCCGCCAACAAGAAGTCGGCGCTTGCTTCCAAGGTCGCGGGCATCAAGGGCTGAATCCCCGCCGTGTCCGGCCCGGCCGGACGCATGGCTGATCTGAACGTTGATCCTGTGATCCCCGGTCATTGATCATCGGTCGTCCCGCTGACCACCGATCGGGATCCGACCGCCGGAAGGACCCGGGCGGGCCCTCTCTCATCCGCCCCCGACCGGCCCCCCGAGCCCGCACGCGGCCTGCGTTCGCCACGCGGGTGTGGGCTCCACCAGCTCCATCCGAGGACCCTGCCCTCCACCCTTCCCCGGGTGGGGGACGGGGTCCTCGGCGTGTTCGGGGGCTGGTGCGTCCAGCGGTGTACCCGGGCCGGTGCCTCCGGCGGTGTGACTGGGCCGGTGCCCCCGGCGGTGCACCCGGGCCGGTGAGAGGTCGGCCCCGGCGGGCGTGGGCCGTACGGGCGCTCATGCCGAGAGGAGAGGGTCGGAGAAGGCTGGAGGAGCTGGAGGAGAGGGTCGGAGAAGGCACCCTCCGGTACGGACGCGCCGTACGGGGAGGGCGCCGTCGGCGGGGTCAGCCGCGGCGGGAGCGGGCCGCGCGGGCGATCGTGACGACCGCCTTCTCCAACGCGTACTCCGGGTCGTCGCCGCCGCCCTTCACGCCGGCGTCGGCCTCGGCCACCGCACGCAGCGCGACCGCGATCCCGTCGGGGGTCCAGCCGCGCATCTGCTGGCGCACCCGGTCGATCTTCCACGGCGGCATGCCCAGCTCACGGGCGAGGTCGGCGGGGCGGCCGCCGCGGGCCGAGGAGAGCTTGCCGATCGCCCGCACCCCCTGGGCCAGCGCGCTGGTGATCAGCACCGGCGCGACGCCCGTCGACAGCGACCAGCGCAGCGCCTCCAGCGCCTCCGCGGCCCGCCCCTCCACCGCGCGGTCCGCCACGGTGAAACTGGAGGCCTCGGCCCGGCCCGTGTAGTACCGCCCGACCACCGCCTCGTCGATGGTCCCCTCGACGTCCGCGACGAGCTGCGCCGCGGCGGACGCCAGCTCCCGCAGGTCGCTGCCGATCGCGTCGACGAGGGCCTGGCACGCCTCGGGCGTGGCCGACCGCCCCGCCGTACGGAACTCGGCCCGCACGAACGACAGCCGGTCGGCCGGTTTGGTCATCTTGGCGCACGCCACCTCGCGCGCGCCCGCCTTGCGCGCCGCGTCGAGCAGTCCCTTGCCCTTCGCCCCGCCCGCGTGCAGCAGCACGAGCGTGATCTCCTCGGCGGGCGCGCCCAGGTACGCCTTGACGTCCTTGATCGTGTCCGCCGACAGGTCCTGCGCGTTGCGCACGACCACGACCTTGCGCTCGGCGAACAGCGACGGGCTCGTCAGCTCCGCGAGCGTGCCCGGCTGCAACTGGTCCGGCGTGAGGTCACGGACGTCCGTGTCCGCGTCGGCCGCCCGCGCGGCGGCCACCACCTCCTGCACGGCGCGGTCGAGCAGCAGGTCCTCCTGTCCCACGGCGAGCGTGACGGGAGCGAGCACATCGGCGGTGTCAGTCTTCCTGGCCATCGTGGTTCAGCATCCCATGGACGACTGACAGCACGGGCGGCGCAGGCACCGCGACGGACGGGAACGGGAACGGTGGTACCGGAACCGGGAGAGGCGGGGCGAAGCCGGGCCGGGCGAGGTCGGCCGGGTCCTGCACAGGTGGGGCGCGGTCGGGCCGGGGGCCGGGACGGGCAGGGCGAGGCCGGCCGGGTGCTGCGCACGTCACGTGGGGCGAGGGCGGGCCGGGGCCGGGACAGCGGGGAGCGAGGGCGGGGCCGGGGCGCTCCGGAACCGTCGCGCCGCAGGCGACGCCGGGACAGGCGGGGCCGGTTCCGGGGCGGGCGCCCCGGAACCGTCGCGCCGCGTCCGGCGCCCGGCCGGGGTCACGGCTCCTCGCGCCACCCGTCCCACTCCCGCGCGAACTCGTCCAGCCCGGCCGGGTCCAGCCGCTCCCCCTCGTCCCGGAGGACGAGCAGCCACTGCGCGTCCTCGGCGTCGTCCTCACCGGCCAGCGCGTCCCGTACGAGCTGCGGCTCCTCGTCCAGCCCGAACCGCTCCCCCAGCGCCTCCGCCGCCTCCTCCGCCGCGTCGCGGTCGGGCAGCACCAGTACGTGTCTCACATCGCTCACCCGCCCATTTTCCGGTACGTCCAGGCCGCGGCGCCCCGGCCCCCGGGCCGGGCCGGCACCGGGGCCCGCGGTCGGCCGGTCTCACTCCCGCGCCACCGCGAGCCGGTCGCCCGACCCGGCCACGGCGACCGCCCCGCCCTCGTCCGTGCGCAGCACCGCGGCCCCTGCGGCGCGGAGGGCGGCGACCGTACTGGGCGCCGGGTGCCCGTACGGGTTGCCCGCGCCGCACGAGACGAGCGCGAGGCGCGGCGCCGCCCTGCGCATGAGGTCCGGGTCCTGGTAGGCCGAACCGTGGTGGGCGACCTTGAGGACGTCCACGGCGGGCAGCCCGGCCCCGGCCGGCGATCTCAGCAACGCCCGCTGGGACGGTGGTTCGAGATCCCCCAGGAGCAGCAGCGTCAGCCCGCCCGAACGGACGAGCAGGGCCACGCTCGCGTCGTTCGGCCCCTCGGGCTCCGGAGCGGGCCGGGACGGCGGCCACAGCACCTGCCAGGCGAGCGCGCCCGTCCGCCGCCGCTCCCCCGCCACGGCCCGTGTCACCGGGACGCCCCGGGCCGCCGCCTCCCGGTGCACGAACTCCGCCTGGTCCGGCGGCTCCTCGTACCCGGTCGTCTCGACGGCCCCGACCTCCCTGCCCCTCAGCACACCGGGCAGCCCCGCGACGTGGTCGGCGTGGAAGTGGGTGAGGATCACGAGAGGGACGCGGGTGACGCCCAGCCCGCGCAGGCACCGGTCGGCCAGGACCGGGTCGGGGCCCGCGTCGACCACCACCGCGGCACCGTCGCCCGCGGCGAGCACGGTCGCGTCGCCCTGGCCCACGTCGCACATCGCGTACCTCCAGCCGGGCGGCGGCCACCCGGTGACCACCCTGACCAGCGGCGGCGGCCGTACGACCACGAGCACCAGCAGGAGGGCGCAGAGCCCGCACAGCCACGGCCGCCCCGGCAGCCGGCGCGCGGCCAGGACGGCCGCGGCGACGGCGCAGGCGAGCAGCAGGGCGCCCCACACCGTGCCCGGCCAGTCCACCGCGGCGCCCGGCAGGCCCGCTCCGGCACGGGCGATGCCCGCGATCCATCCCGTCGGCAGGCCCGCGCACCACGCCAGCGCCTCGGCCGCGGGCATCGCCCACGGGGCCGCGGCCAGGGCGGCGAAGCCGAGCACCGTCGCCGGTGCGACCGCGAACTCCGCGAGGAGGTTGCACGGCACCGCCACCAGGCTCACCCGCGCCGAGAGGACGGCCACGACCGGCGCGCACACGGCCTGCGCGGCGGCCGCCGCGGCCAGCGCCTCGGCGGCACGGGGCGGCATCCGGTGCCTGCGCAGTGCCACGCTCCACCTCGGCGCCAGCGTCAGCAGGGCGCCGGTCGCCAGGACGGAGAGCAGGAAGCCGTGGCTCACCGCCAGCCACGGGTCGTACAGCACGAGCAGCAGAACCGCCGTGGCGAGCGCCGGGACCAGCGATCTGCGACGGCCGGTGGCCAGGGCGAGCAGCGCGATCGTCCCGCAGGCCGCGGCCCGCAGCACGCTCGGGTCCGGGCGGCACACGACGACGAAGGCGAGCGTGAGCGCGCCGCCTGCCAGGGCGGTGCCGCGCAGCGATATGCCGAGCCGGGGCGCCAGACCGCGCCGCTCGGCGTGCTGGGCGCGTCCCGCCGGTCCGAGGAGCAGGGCCAGCAGGACGGTGAAGTTGGCGCCGCTCACGGCCAGGAGGTGGGTCAGGTCGGTCGCCCTGAACGCCTCGTCCAGGTCCGGCGGGACCCGCGAGGTGTCCCCGATGACCAGGCCCGGCAGCAGGGCCCGCGCGTCCGGCTCCAGGCCGTCGGCCGCCCGCCGCAGCCCTGCGCGCAGCCGTCCGGCGAACCGTTGTGCCGCCGACGGGCCCCGCACCACTTCCGGCGGCCCCTCGCCGTGCACCCGCAGCACGCCCGCGATCCGCCCGCCGTCCTCCAGCGGCGGCACGAGCCGCGCGGACACCCGCAGCCTGGTGGAGGGCAGCAGCGAGAGCCAGGACGGGCCGTGCGGCTCCGCTCTCGCTCCGCTTCCGCCCGCTGTGCTCCTGCTCGCTGCCGGTCCGTCCGAGGTCGTGCCCGCCGGCGCGCGCACGATCAGCAGTACGGGGGCGCGGACGGTCGCCGCTCCGCCGTCCGTCCGCTCGACACGTTCGGCCTCCGCGTCGATCAGCACAGCCCGCGGTGCGAGATGGTCCCCCGTGATGCGCGGTCGTGTGCGCCTCGGGTCGGAGACCACCCTCACCTCGGCCGTCACCTCGGCGTACTCGCTGGCCAGCCGGGGTACGGGGCCCCGGCGCGTGTCCGCGCCGTGCAGCCCGCCCGACACGGCGGCGGCCGCGACGCAGAGCAGCACGGCGGCGACCGGCGCCCTTGAGCGGAGAGCCCGCGCCCGGCCCGGCGGCCGGCCCGGCGGCCGGCCCGGCGGCCGGCTCCTGGACCGGTCCCGGGGCCGGCTTCGCCCCGGGGTCCGGTCCTGGTTCCGGAGCCGGAGCCGGAATCGGAGCCGGTTCCGGCTCCGCCCCGCCGCCAGCAGGCCGCCGCCGGTCAGCAGGCAGGCCAGCACCACGCCTGTGACCAGTGCGGGCGGCGCGTGGAGCGTCAGCGCCGCCGTCGCCCAGGCCGCCAGCGCGGACGGCACCAGCCGCAGGTCCGCGGGGCCCTCCTGCCGAGGGTGCGCGGCCCCCAGCCGCCGCCCGGACACCGCGTGCACGGCCGCGCGGTCGGTGGCCCCGGGGTCGGTGGCCCCGGGGACGGTGCCGGGAGCGTCCGCGGCCTCCGGCGCCCTCATGGCCGTACGAGGTTTTGCAGGTCGGCGAAGCGGCGGTCGCCGATGCCGTTCACCTCGCGGAGTTCGTCGACCGAGCGGAAGCCTCCGTGCTGAGTGCGGTAGTCGATGATGTGCTGGGCCAGCACCGGGCCGACGCCGGGCAGGGTGTCGAGTTGCTCCGCGGTGGCCGAGTTCAGCGGGACCGGGGCCGCGGGAGCCGTACCGGCGGCGCCTCCGGCACCTCCGGTGGTGCCGCGGGAGCCGCCCGCGCCCGCTCCGCCGGGAGGAGCCGCCAAGGGCTCGCCGACCACGACCTGTTCGCCGTCGGCGAGGAGACGGGCGCGGTTGAGTCCGGTGGTGTCCGCGCCCGGCCGGACGCCGCCCGCCGCGCGCAGCGCGTCGGCCACCCGCGCACCGGCCGGCAGTCGGTGGATCCCGGGCTCCCGCACCTTGCCGCTGACGTCCACCACGATCGCGGCCCCGGACGGACTCGCGGAGTCCACCGCCACCGTCCCGGGCGAGGCGTCCGGCACCTCCGCACCCGGCCCGTCCCCCTCCCCGTAGGGAGCCGCCCGGACCACGTCCGGCGCCCGGACCGGCTGGGTCCGTCCGGCCCAGAAGTGCTGCACGGCGACGAGGGCCACGACGGCGAGCAGGACCGCGAGGGCCACGACGCTCCTGCGCTCCAGACCGCAGCGCGCCTGCAGCCACAGCGGCATCCGCTCGCGCAGGGCGGGCCCGACGCGCTCCCGCCACGGAACCGCGCCCGGCCTCGCGTCCGCACCCGCACCCGTGCCGGTGTCGGTGTCGGTGTCGGCACGAGCACCCTTATCGGCACCTGCGCCGGTGTCCCTATCAGCGTCGCCGCCCGTGCCTGTCCTTGTGCCTGTCCTCGTGCGCGTGCCTACGTTCCCGTCCGCACGCACCCGCGTATCGGCGGCGCCCTCGTCCGTGTCCGCGCCGCGGGCCCCGGCGTCACCGTCACCGTGGCCGCCCCTCCCGGACTCCCCGGACGCCCTGTCCTTCGTGGGCTCTCCGGACGTCCCGGACTCCCGTACCTGCCCCGCGGGCGGTGGATGCGCGGGCAGTGGAAGCGCGCGGTCGGCGAACAGCGCCTCGGCGCGCAGTCGCAGGATCTCCGCCGAGACCTGCCGGTGCCGGACCCGGCCCACGGCGGTGCGGTGGCGGCGCCGGACACGGCCGTCGGAGCCGGGGCCGCGGCCCGGGCCACTGGTGGCGAGCGATGTGCGGGAACGCGATCGAAGTGTCATGCGACGAGCATGGGCCGCTCCGGCTCATCGCGATGATCTTGCTTGTTTTCCGGGGATCACGGGCCGGTTGTGGACAACTCCGTCACCCACACGAGTCCCGGCGCCTCCCCTGCTCCCTTCGGCACCACCAGCCCCGTCAGGGTGTGCCCTCACCGAGGTGACCGGAGCGGCCGGGACGATCAGGACGACCGGAGCGGCCGGGACGATCAGGACGACCGGAGCGGCCGGGACACGCCTCTCACCGGGGCGACACGACCGCCCCCAGCAGCCCGGGCCCCGTGTGCGCCCCGATCACCGCGCCGACCTCGCTGACGTGCAGGTCCGCCAGCCCGGGCAGCCGTTCGCGCAACCGGTCCGCCAGCGCCGAGGCCCGCTCCGGGGCCGCGAGATGGTGCACCGCGATGTCGACCTGGGCCGTGCCGGCGCGTTCGGCCACGATCTCCTCCAAGCGGGCGATGGCCCTGGACGCCGTGCGCACCTTCTCCATGAGTTCGATGCGGCCGCCGTCCAGCTGGAGCAGCGGCTTCACCGCGAGCGCGGACCCCAGCAGCGCCTGCGCGGCGCCGATCCGGCCGCCGCGGCGCAGGTAGTCGAGGGTGTCGACGTAGAAGTACGCGGAACTGCCGGCGGCCCGCTTCTCCGCCGCGGCGACCGCCTCGTCGACCGTGCCGCCCGCCCCGGCGGTCTCCGCGGCGGCGAGCGCGCAGAAGCCGAGCGCCATCGCCACCATGCCGGTGTCCACCACGCGCACCGGCACGGGGGCCGTGCGCGCCGCCATGACCGCCGCGTCGTAGGTGCCGGAGAACTCGGCGGACAGGTGCAGCGAGACGATCGCCTCGGCACCGGACCCGGCGACCTTGCGGTAGGTCTCGGCGAAGAGTTCGGGGCCGGGCCGCGAGGTGGTGACGGACCGTCGCTTCTGCAGCGCCTCGGCGAGCGAGCGGGCCGAGATCTCGGTTCCCTCCTCCAGCGCTCTGTCGCCGAGGACCACCGTCAGGGGCACCGCGGTGATGCCGTGGCGCTCCATCGTCCGCGGCGGCAGGTAGGCCGTTGAATCGGTGACGATCGCGACATGGCGGGACATGAGCTGGAGGTTACCCGGCGGATCGCCGGGGTGGCAGCCCGGCCCCTCCGGCCTGCGGCGGGACCGGTGGATTCACGTCCCGCTCAAGTCGTGCTCTCCGGGCGGGGCTTCTTCTGCCAGGGGTACGTGGGCGGCTGCTGCGCCGGGGGTATCGCCGGCCGCTCCGGCTCCCCGGCCCGGTCGGCGCCCGGCGTCTCCGGCCACGTCTGCCGGTCGGCGCCGGCGGGCTCGGCGGGCGCCTCGGGCCACGGGGGCGGCGTCCGCCGGGACTCCGACCGCGGTTCCGGACCCGGTCGCGGTTCCGGACCCGGTCGCGGTTCCGCCTCCCGTTCCGGCTCGTGCTCCGTCGTCCAGTGCCGCAGCGCCCCGGCCTCCATGTCGATCTGCGCGCTCAGCGAGTCCAGCTCGTCGTCGGCGAAGCGGCGGGCCCGGTCGCGCGCGGCCCAGCGCAGGGAGTCCGCCGACTTCGTGATCCGCTCCGTGCGCTCGCGCAGTTCGGGCAGGCGCTGGGCCAGCCGGACCCGGTCCGGGTCACGCTCCAGGCGCCGCAGTTCGTCGTCCAGCTCGTACCCGTGCGCGCTGAGCCGCTGGAAGAGCGCCAGGGACTCCTTCAGCGACCCGTCCTCCGGCGAACCCGCCTCCAGCGCCTCCTGGGTGGACCGCATCGACATGCGCAGGGACAGGCGCAGCCGGGCGAGCTCGCCGACCGCGCCGGGCTGGGCGAGCGACCTGGCCCGGAGCGTGGAGTCCTCCACCGTGCGGCGGGCCTGGGTGACGGTGCGGTCCACGCCGCGCTTGGCGGCGCCGACCACCTTGACCGTCGCGTAGACGCCGAGGACGAGGCAGAGCAGGAGGATCAGCAGGACGACCGTGGCCACGACTTCCATGGGGATCCTCTCGCGCGCTGGGTCCGAACAAGACGGGCTCTTTCACCGTAAACGGAGAAGGCAGGTCGAGGGTTCCGGCGGAACCCTCGACCTGCCTTCGTACGGCTACCCCGGCCGGCCCGACGCATCCGGCCGGTCCGGCACATCCGGCCGGAACAGAACGCCGCCGGGGCGGAGCGCCCGGCCGAACCGGACACACCGCCCGGACGGACCGGACACACCGCCCGACCCGGACGGACCGGACACATCACCTGGCCCGGACGGCCCGGACGGTCCGCCACCCCGGGCGGACCCCCAGTCCGGGCGGGCCGCCCAGTCCGGACGGACCGCTCAGCCCGTGACGATGTTCACCAGCTTCGGCGCCCGCACGATCACCTTGCGGACGGGAGCGCCGCCCAGCGCGGCGGCCACCTTGTCGTCGGCCAGCGCGACCTTCTCCAGCTCCTCCTGGGAGATCGACGGCGACACCTCCAGGCGCGCCTTGACCTTGCCCTTGACCTGGACGACGCAGGTCACGGTCTCGTCGACGACGTACGCGGGGTCGGCGACCGGGAAGTCCCGGTGCACCACCGTGTCGGTGTGGCCCAGCTTGCGCCACAGCTCCTCGCCGATGTGCGGGGCCAGCGGCGCGACCATCAGCACCAGCGCCTCGGCCACGGACCGCGGCACCGGCCGGCCGGCCTTGGTCAGGTGGTTGTTCAGCTCGGTGATCTTGGCGATGGCGGTGTTGAACCGCATGCCCTCCAGGTCCTGGCGGACCCCGTCGATCGCCTTGTGCAGGGCGCGCAGCGTGTCCTCGTCGGGCTCGGCGTCGACGACGGTCACCTCGCCGGTGGCCTCGTCCACCACGTTGCGCCACAGCCGCTGCAGCAGTCGGAACTGGCCGACCACCGCGCGCGTGTCCCACGGCCGCGACACGTCCAGGGGGCCCATCGCCATCTCGTACAGGCGCAGCGTGTCGGCCCCGTACTCGGCGGCGATCTCGTCCGGGGTGACCGCGTTCTTCAGGGACTTGCCCATCTTGCCCAGCAGCCGGGAGACCTTCTCGCCCTGGTACCAGTACGCGCCGTCGCGCTCCTCCACCTCGGCGGCCGGCACGGCGATGCCGCGGCTGTCGCGGTACACGTAGGCCTGGATCATGCCCTGGTTGAACAGCTTGTGGAACGGCTCGGAGGACGAGACGTGCCCCAGGTCGAACAGCACCTTGGACCAGAAGCGCGCGTACAGCAGGTGCAGCACGGCGTGCTCGGCGCCGCCCACGTACAGGTCGACGCCGCCCCGGGGCTGCCCCTCGCGCGGGCCCATCCAGTAGCGCTCGATCTCCGGGTCGACCAGCCGCTCGGCGTTGTGCGGGTCCAGGTAGCGCAGCTCGTACCAGCAGGAACCGGCCCAGTTGGGCATGGTGTTGGTCTCGCGGCGGTACTTCTTGGGGCCGTCGCCCAGGTCCAGGGTGACGTTGACCCAGTCCTCGTTGCGCGACAGCGGGGTCTCGGGCTGGGTGTCCGCGTCGTCCGGGTCGAAGGTGCGCGGCGAGTAGTCCTCGACCTCGGGCAGCTCCAGCGGCAGCATCGACTCGGGCAGGGCGTGGGCGACCCCGTCCTCGTCGTAGACGATCGGGAAGGGCTCGCCCCAGTAGCGCTGGCGGCTGAACAGCCAGTCGCGCAGCCGGAAGTTGACCGTGCCGGCGCCGATGCCCTCGCGCTCCAGCCACTCGGCCGTACGGGCCTTGGCCTCGGCGACGCCCAGGCCGTCCAGGCTGATGCTGTCGTTGGCGGAGTTGACCAGCTTGGCGTCGTACGAGGAGAACGCGTCGTCCCAGGTCGACGGGTCGGTGCCGCGGTCGTCCGAGGGCTCGACCACGCAGCGCATCGGCAGGTCGAAGGCGCGCGCGAAGGCGAAGTCGCGGGTGTCGTGCGCCGGGACGGCCATGATCGCGCCGGTGCCGTAGCCCATCAGCACGTAGTCGGCGATGAAGACGGGCACCTGCTCGCCGCTGACCGGGTTGGTCGCGTACGCGCCGGTGAAGACGCCGGTCTTGTCCTTGGCCTCGGCCTGCCGCTCGACGTCGGACTTGGAGGCGGCCTGCGCGCGGTAGGCGGCGACGGCCTCGGCCGGGGTGGCGTGGCCGCCGGTCCACAGCTCGCGGGTGCCCTCGGGCCAGGCGCCGGGGACGATGTCGTCCACCAGGGGGTGCTCGGGCGCCAGCACCATGTAGGTGGCGCCGAACAGGGTGTCCTGGCGGGTGGTGAAGACCGTGACGGCACGGTCGCCGACGGGGAAGTCGACGCGGGCGCCCTCGGAGCGGCCGATCCAGTTGCGCTGCTGCAGCTTGATGGCCTCGGGCCAGTCCAGCGCGTCCAGGTCGCGCAGCAGCCGGTCGGCGTAGGCGGTGATGCGCATGTTCCACTGGCGCAGCTTGGCCTTGAAGACGGGGAAGTTGCCGCGCTCGGAGCGGCCGTCCGCGGTCACCTCCTCGTTCGCCAGGACGGTGCCCAGGCCGGGGCACCAGTTGACGGGCGCGTCCGAGGCGTACGCCAGCCGGTAGCGGCCCAGCACGTCGGCGCGCTCGGCGTCGGACAGCTCGCCCCACGCGCGCGTGTCGTCCGGTACGGCCCGCTCACCGCTCGCGAACTGGGCGACCAGGTCCTCGATCGGCCGCGCGCGGTCCGCCTCCTCGTCGTACCAGGAGTTGAAGATCTGCAGGAAGATCCACTGGGTCCACTTGTAGTACTCCGGGTCGATCGTGGCGAACGACCGGCGCTTGTCGTGGCCCAGGCCCAGCCGGCGCAGCTGGCTCCGCATGTTCTTGATGTTGGCCTCGGTGGACACGCGCGGGTGCGTGCCGGTCTGCACCGCGTACTGCTCGGCGGGCAGGCCGAAGGCGTCGAAGCCCAGGGTGTGCAGGACGTTGTGACCGGTCATGCGCTGGAACCGGGCGAACACGTCGGTGGCGATGTACCCCAGGGGGTGGCCGACGTGCAGGCCCGCGCCCGAGGGGTACGGGAACATGTCCATGATGTACTTCTTGGGCCGGGCGGCCTGCTCGGGGTCGCCCGCCAGGTCACCGGTCGGGTTCGGCGCCTCGTAGGTGCCCTCGGCGTCCCAGAAGTCCTGCCAGCGTGCCTCGATCTCGGCGGCCAGGGCGGCCGTGTAGCGGTGCGGCGCCGCGGCCTCGGCGGCAGCGGCGTGGGTCGTCTCGCTCATGATTCTGAAAGCTCCATCGATCGTCTCCGCCAACGGCTCAGGAAATGAAAAAGCCCCTCGCACAGGAGGGGACGCCGCGCTGATTCCGGCCACGGATGCCATCGGCTCCGTCGGTGGCCGGGACTGATCAGCGCGGCTCGCTAAGCAGAAGGCGTACGGCACGCATGGCGTCAGGGTACCGCAGGCGTCGAGCGGGCCGCGACGAGCACACGGTGCCACCCCGGCATCACCGCGCCGTCCGGCGCGCACCCATCACGACACAGAGTGCCACACCTTCACAGGGTCGCCACAGACTGAACAGAAGTCGATGACAACTTCGCGTAAGCACTTCTAAGGGACATCACAACACCCTCGTCGCCCTTTGATAACGGCGCAATAACTGAAACCTCGTACTCCTCGGTATGGCTGGACTTAGAGTGCGGGCCCGGGACCGCTTTCCCGAACCCCCCGCTCGGAGTTGCCTCCATGAACTCTCGTCGCAGTAACAGCTCGCTCCCCATACCCGGCCGGTCGGCCTATGGGGCGGCGTCGGCTGCCGTCCTGCTGCTCATCCCCGTGGTCGTGCTGGTCGGAGGTGACACCGTCCGCGACTTCCTGAACTTCGGCGCGGGCGTGCTGTCCCTGGTCTCGCTCAGCTGCTCCGTGATCTGGGGCCTCGTCGCCCAGGACCGGATCTTCCTCAACACCCGGCAGCGGATCGTCGGCCAGGCGGTGCACCGCACGACCGCGGTCGCCTCGATCGCGTTCCTCCTGCTGCACATCACCACGAAGATCGCCCTGGACCACACCACGCTGATCGCGGCCGTGATCCCCTTCTCGCTCGGCGTCACCGGGAGCGCCGGGCTGATCGGCCTCGGCTCCGCGGCCGGCCTGCTCATGATCTTCGTCGGCATCACCGGCGCGCTGCGCAGCGCCTTCGCCTCCCCCGCGCCGGTCGCGGCCCGCTGGCGGGCCATGCACATGCTGGCCTACCCGGCCTGGTGCGCGGCGCTGGTCCACGGCCTGTACGCCGGCCGCGAGGCCAAGCCGATCTTCGTGGTCCTCTACGGCCTGTCCCTGCTCGGCGTCGCGGGCGCCCTCGCGCTGCGCGCGGCGCCCCGCCCGGTCAAGCGCAGGGTCGCCGACCGGATCGCCGCGTTCCTGGGCACCGAGGAGCGCCCGGGGCGCGAGGGCACGGAGACCGGCCGCGCCCGAGCGGCCGGCGAGTCCGCGCTGCCCGGCTACGAGAAGCAGCGGCCGGCGGCGTCGTTCGCCGGGACGGCCGCGTCCCCGCGGGCGGGCGCGCCGTTCACCGACCCGGCGGCCGCGCGCCCGGGCTTCCCGTCCGCGCCGTCGTTCGAGGCCCCGGCGCGGCCCGCGGCTGCCGAGCCGGGCTTCGCGGCCGCCTACCGCGCCGTCTCCGCCCCGCAGCGGCCGCAGCCGCCGTACGCCTCCGACCTGACGTCCCCGCTGCAGACGCCGCTGGACATGCCTTCGGACCTGCGGCCCACCGAGACCTTCCCGCGCTTCGACGGGGGCGGCGGCGCGCCGGGCGCCTGGCCGATCCCGTCCCCACCGCCGGTCGGCGAAGCTCCCCCGTCCGCGTACGACCCGCTCATCGACACCGGGTACACCATCCCGGCGTACGGCGATCCGGACGCCTCCGGGTACGGCGTGAGTGATGTACGCGACACCGTTGAGTCGAACAGCCCCTACGGCACGTACGACACGGGCGACACGTACAACAGCGGTCCCGCCACCGAAACACTGCCCGGCGCCTCGTACGACTTCGACGCACCGGGCTCGGGCGAACCTTGGAACACGCCTTCCGGAGGCTTTAAGTGAACGAGGCCCTGCCCGACGTCCCCGAAGTCCGCGTCGTCGGCCTTCCCCAGCTCACGTCGGGCTTCGACCTGGTCGAGAGACTCGACCTGGCCATGCACCTGAAGGTGCACGGGCCGCTCGAACCCATGGGCGGCGAGCAGCTCGCGCAGCTCGCCGAGCGCATCAACCTCAAGGGCCGCGGCGGCGCGGGCTTCCCCTTCCACAAGAAGCTGCGCTCGGTGGCCGAGTCGGCCATCAAGCGCGGCGTACGGCCCGTCGTGGTCGTCAACGGCAGCGAGGACGAGCCGGCCTGCCGCAAGGACACGGTGCTCATCAACCGCGCCCCGCACCTCATCCTGGACGGCGCCCTGCTGGTCGCCGAGGCCCTGGGCGCCCGCACCCTGGTCGTCGGCGTGACCCGGGAGTCGACCCAGCGCTCCATGGAGGCCGCGCTCGCCGAGCGCGGCCTGACCAACCGGCGCGGCTCGGCCCTGCGCGCACGCGTGCAGCGCAATCCGGTGCGGATGGTCACCGGGGCGGCCGCCTCGCTGATCCGCTCCATCGACGGCGGCCCGGCGATCCCGCCGGGCCGCAAGGTCAGCGCCTCGCGGAGCGGCGTCGGCGGGGCCCCCACCCTGCTCTCCAACGCCGAGACCTTCGCCCAGCTGGCGATCGGCGCCCGCATCGGCCCCGACCGCTACCGCAACACCGGCCTGTACGACGAGCCGGGCACCGTGATGCTCACGGTCTCCGGCGCGGTCGCCCGCCCCATGGTGATCGAGGTCCCCACGGGCGTCCCGCTGCGGTACGTCCTCCAGCTCGCGGGCGCCCCGCCGGTGCCCCAGGGCGTGCTGACGGGCGGTTACCACGGCAAGTGGATCGACGCGGCGACCGTCGACGAGGCGATCGTCTCGCGCGACTCCCTGGACGCGGTGGGCGGCTCGCTGGGCGCCGGCGCGATCCTGCCGATCAGCCAGGAGACCTGTCCGCTGGGCGAGTCGCTGCGGGTGGCGCAGTGGCTGGCCGAGGAGAGCGCGGGGCAGTGCGGCCCCTGCTACCTGGGCCTGCCGGCCGCGGCGCGTGGCATGGAGGACATCCTCAACGGCGGCGGCCCCGCCGCCCTGGAGGCGCTCAAGCAGGTCGCGGGCGCGGTGAAGCGGCGCGGCGCCTGCTCGCACCCGGACGGCTCCGCGATGTTCCTGGAGTCGACCCTCAAGGCGTTCACGGACGACCTGGCCGCGCACGTCCTCGGCAACGGCTGCGGACGGCCCGTGCACGGCGTCCTGCCGCTCTTCGAGGGCGGCCACCTGCCCACCGGCGTCCCCGGCGGCCAAAGCGAGCAGACGAACGGGCCCAGCCGGCAGAAGATCCACGTCGACTGGACGCTGTGCCGGGGCCACGGGCTGTGCGCGGACATCCTCCCGGAGGTCTTCCAGCTGGGCGCCGACGGCTTCCCCACCGTCGCGCAGGCGTCGGTGCCCCGGTACGCGGAGGCGAAGGCGCTGCGGGCGGTGCGCCGCTGCCCCGCGCTCGCACTGCGCATCGAGGAGGACACCCGGTCCGCGGCCCCGCGCCGGAACCTCCCCGCCGTACGCGAGGGCCGCGGCCGCAGGGCCCTGGGCAGCGGCCGCTGACCCGGCCGCCGAGTGCGGACGACGAAGGGGGTCCCTCGCGCGAGGGACCCCCTTCGTCGTCCGGCCGTCCCACGGCTGTGGGCGAACGGCGAGAGCGGCCCGCTCCGGTTTCTTCCCGGAGACGGACCGCTCTCGTTCCTGTGGAGCTAAGGAGAATTGAACTCCTGACCTCCTGCATGCCATGCAGGCGCTCTACCAACTGAGCTATAGCCCCTTGCGGTGTTCCGCCCGGTTTCCCCGGCGGCGACGCCAACATTACACGGTCCGGTGGGTGGATCACCAAATCGATTTCCGGACGGGCGGGCAATCCGGACAAGTCACCCGCCGTGCGCGTCGATCGCGCCTTTGGCCTGCACAAGTGCCGCCGTCAGGGCCGACGCAGGTGTCGCCCTCAGGGCCGGCGCGGACACCGGCCCCGGCCGGTCACGCCGTGGCGAACGAGTAGAACCGCTTGAGGGTGCAGTGCTCGTCCAGGAGCCGGCCGTAGATCGGCTCGCCCTCCAGCTCCCGGTACGTCTCGATCGGGTCGCCTTTTATGATCAGCGCCCGCGCGCACTCCTCGCACCAGTACTGGTAGTCGTGGTTGACGGGCTCCATGTCTCGGACGATGGGCGTGCCGCTGCCGCACCAGTCGCACTTCCTCCTGTGTGCACCCATGGGTCAGCTCCAGGAGTGGCCGCAGGCCGTGCGCATGTGGAGGGTCCCGCCGTCGTCGCCGAGCAGTGGATCGTGGAGCGAGCCGCAGGAGGGGCGGTCCACGGGGGTGATCAGGTTCCGTATCTCCCCCGCTTCGAGGAGATCGCCGACCTCCCCGAGGATGCTCGCTGGCATCGATTCTCCCTCCCGTCGGGCCGCGCCCCCTTCCGGCCGTTTGATTCTGCCACGGCCGGACCAATACGGTCAGCGACGCCTCAGTACCAGTCCGGACACGGCGCCCGCGCATGCCGCTGTGGCCAGCGCGTATGCACACACGAGGAGCGCGTCCGAAGACGTATACGCCGGTGGGGCCCCGGTGACTCAAACGGACCGGGCCCGGGATCAAGAAATGCGGGAAGAGGGCGGCCCCGGCTCGGGGACACGGGGAGGGAGCGCGGCCCCGGCTCGGGGGGCAGGACCCGGGGAGTGCGAGAAGAGGGCGCCCGCGGTCCCAGGGGGTGCGGGTGGCGAAACCTCCGCCCTGCGCGGCGCGGCCGCGGGGAGGACGACGAAGGCGACCCGGTCCGCGTTGTCCGCGGACACGAGTCGCCTCGTTCCTGTGGAGCTAAGGAGAATTGAACTCCTGACCTCCTGCATGCCATGCAGGCGCTCTACCAACTGAGCTATAGCCCCTTGCCACGCGGCTGAGCCGCATGTCGTTCCGCTTCCCGCTCGGCGGGGCGAACAAGAAGAACTTTAGCCTGCGTGCCCCCGGAAAGTGAAATCCGCCCTCCCGGGGGCACGGGCACCGGACGCGGCGGCGCCCGGAGGCCGGGTCAGACGTCGTCGCCGATGACCTGCTCGGGCAGGCTTCCCGCGTTGTGCTCCAGGAGGCGCCAGCCGCGCGCGCCCTGCCCCAGGACCGACCAGCAGCAGTTGGAGAGGCCGCCGAGGCTCTCCCAGTGCTGCGGCTCCAGGCCGAGGAGGCGGCCGATGGTGGTCCGGATCGTGCCGCCGTGGCTGACCACGACGAGCGTGCCGCCCTCGGGCAGCTTCTCCGCGTGGCGCAGGACGACCGGGGCGGCGCGGTCGGCGACCTCGGTCTCCAGTTCGCCCCCGCCCCGGCGCACCGGCTCGCCGCGCTTCCAGGCGGCGTACTCCTCGCCGTGGCGCTCCTGGATCTCGTCGTGCGTGAGCCCCTGCCAGACGCCCGCGTACGTCTCCCGCAGGCCCTCCTCGTGCGTCACGTCCAGGCCGGTGAGGTCGGCCAGCTCGCGCGCCGTGGCGGCGGCCCGGCCGAGGTCGGAGGCGACGATCGCGTCGGGCCTCAGCGAGGCGAGCAGGCGGGCGGCCCGCCGGGCCTGCCGCACGCCGGCCTCGGTGAGCGGGATGTCGGTGGTGCCCTGGAAGCGGTGCTCGACGTTCCACGCGGTCTGTCCGTGCCGCCAGAGGACGACGCGGCGGCCCCGGCCGGGAGCACGCCGCGGCGTGCTCCCGGTTCCCCCCTCGGCGGTCACAGCTGGTCCCCGCCGAACCGGTCCGCGTCCTCGGCGGCCTCGCGTCGCGCGTGCTCCTCGGCCTTGCCGCGGGTCGCCTTGGCGTCCTCGGGCAGGTCCAGCTCGGGGCAGTCCTTCCACAGCCGCTCCAGGGCGTAGAAGACGCGCTCCTCGCTGTGCTGGACGTGCACGACGATGTCCACGTAGTCCAGCAGGACCCAGCGGGCCTCGCGGTCGCCCTCGCGGCGTACGGGCTTGGCGCCCAGTTCCTTGTTCAGCCGCTCCTCGATCTCGTCGACGATCGACTTGACCTGGCGGTCGTTGGGTGCGGACGCCAGCAGGAAGGCGTCCGTGATCGACAGCACGTCGCTGACGTCGTACGCGATGATGTCGTGCGCGAGCTTGTCGGCGGCCGCCTGGGCGGCGGTGTTGATGAGCTCGATGGAGCGGTCAGTGGCGGTCACTACGCGGCTTTCGGTCGACGGTCTTCGGACCTCAAGGGTCTCACGGACCGCCGGAAGCACCCACGGCTCGATCGGCCGCGGGGCGGGAGGCGGCGTACGGGCGGGCCGCCCGGGGCGTCCGCCGCCGGGAGCGGCCCCGGCGGACGCGCCGCCCGCGCACGTCCCGCCCGCCGGCCGGCGGGCGGTCCACGAGGGGGACCGGCGCCCCGGTCCCCGCCCGCCGGCCGGTCAGCCGGTCGTCGTACCGGAGGTCCCCGCCCCCGTCTCCGTGCCGTCCGCCGCGTCGCTCACCTCGTAGTCCTGACCGAGCACGACGGACACGTCCGCGTTCGACGTGACCTTGCCCTTCCGCACGGCGCTCGTCGGCAGTCCGAGGGTCTTGGCGACCTCGACCGCGTCCTCCTTCTTCGCGGCGTCCGCGTACGTGACCTGCGAAGCGGACGAGGCGGCGGAGGCCGTACCGGCGTCCAGGAAGGTGTAGCCGCCGTTGACCAGGGCCACGCGGGCCTGCTCGCCGGCGTCCTTGTCGCCGGTGCCGTTGCGGACGCCGACGCGGACGGCGGCGCCCTGCTCGGGGCTCCTGGCGGCGCCGCCGAGCACGTCCTCGACCACGCCGTCGCTCGCCTCGGCGCTCAGCGTGCCGTCCGCCTGCACCGGCAGCGACGTCGTCCTGTAGTCGCCGCCCTTGGCGAGGTCGGCGAGCTTGGCCAGGAAGGTGCCGAGGTCCTTGTCGGTGAGCGAGGGGTCGAGGATCTGCGCCAGCGTCTGCACGGTGACCGTCGCCGCGTCCGGATCGGAGGACAGCTTGCGCAGCACGCCCTGCATGACCTGCCCGAACCGCTCCAGCTGGGCGTTCTGCGACTCCCCCGGGGCGCGGTAGGTGGCGTACGCGACGGCCATCCTGCCGCTGAGCGTCTGCTTCTCCCCCTTGTGCACGAGGGGCGAGGCGCCCTCGTCGGAGGACTTGGCGTCCGGGTCGGGCACGTCGGTGTCGGTGTCGACCTCGATGGCGCCGACCAGTTCGACGAGGTTGTTGAGGTACGGGGTGTCCAGCCGCCAGGTGCCCTGGATCTCGGTGCCGAGGACCGTGTCCAGCGCCTCGCGCGTCCCGGAGGAGCCGTCGTCGTCGACGGACTTGGCGAGCGTGGTGGTGGTGCCGTCCTCGTCCGTCAGGGCGAGGGAGTTGGGCAGCAGGACGGTGGTGCCCCGCTTGGCGGTGGTGTTGTCGACGAGCAGCACCGTGGAGGTGCCGGTGCCCTTGGTGTCGTGCAGGTGGACGACGATCACGTCGCGGTTCTGGGCGCCCGCCGCGGTCGTGGTGCCCCCGGTGCCGCCGGACGAGGTGCCGGGCAGCCCGCCCGCGTACCAGAGGTAGCCGACGCCGCCCACGACGACCAGGGCGAGGACCACGCCCAGCGCGATCAGCCGGCTGCGGGCCCGGCGTCTGGCCTCCTCGCGGCGCTCGGTGCGGTTCTCGGTGAACGCCATCCAGTCGATGACGTCCTCGGAGTCGCCGTCCGGCTCCTCGACGAAGGCGAACTGCTCGGTGCGGTAGTCACGGTCGGCGCCGCTCCCGGCCCCGTCCCCGGGCTCCCCGCCGTCGGCCGGCGCCCGCCCGGCCGCCTCGTCCGGCTCGGCGTAGCGCGCCTGCTGCTGCGGGATGCGGGCGGTCTGCTCGGCCACCCGGGGCTGCTGCCCGGTGCCGGCGGCCTGCCCGTAGGGGTCGTACGCCGTCGCCCCGCCGTCGTGCCGGGACGTTCCGGCGCCGTACGGGTCGTAGGGGTCGGGGGACGGCCCGCCGCCGTACGCCGTGCCGGGCTGCCGCCCGTCGCCGTACGGGTCGTAGGGCGCGGCGGGCGGCTGCCCGTCGGCGCCCGTCGCGTAGGGGTCGTAGCCGTAGCCCTGCTGAGCGCCCCCGTACGGGTCGTAGGAGGCGTATCCGCCCTGCCCGTACGGCTGTTGCTGGTCCTGCTGCTGCGGCAGGCCCTGCTGCGCCGACGGCGGCACCTGCCGGTACACGGGCTGCCCGAACTCGTCGTAGCCGACGAGTTCGTACTGGTCGCCTCCGTAGCCGGCGTCGTATCGGTCGTTCACCGGTGCCCCTCTCGGCTCAGTCGCCGCGGTACAGCTCGCGCTTGTCGATGTAGCGCACGACCCCGTCCGGCACCAGATACCAGACGGGATCGCCCTTGGCGACCCTCGCACGGCAGTCCGTGGACGAGATGGCGAGAGCGGGGACCTCGACCAGTGAGACCCCGCCCTCCGGGAGGCCGGGGTCGGTCAGCGTGTGGCCGGGCCGGGTCACCCCGATGAAGTGCGCGAGGGAGAACAGCTCCTCGGTGTCGCGCCAGGTGAGGATCTGGCCGAGCGCGTCGGCGCCCGTGATGAAGAAGAGGTCGGTGTCGGGGTTGAGGGCGCGCAGCTCGCGCAGGGTGTCCGTGGTGTAGGTGGGCCCGCCGCGGTCGATGTCGATGCGGCTCACCGAGAACTGCGGGTTCTCGGCGGTCGCGATGACCGTCATCAGATAGCGGTCCTCGGCCGGTGTGACCTTCCGGTCGGACTTCTGCCACGGCTGCCCGGTCGGTACGAACACCACCTCGTCGAGGTGGAACTGTGCGGCGACCTCGCTGGCCGCCACGAGGTGCCCGTGGTGGATCGGGTCGAACGTTCCGCCCATGACGCCCAGGCGGCGCTTGCCCGCGTTCGACGGGCCGAACTCGGGGCCCCGTGCCGGACCGTTCGCCGGACCGGTAGGCATGTCCTGCTCTCCCATGCGTGCAGACCCTACCGGCCCGGCCGACGGACTCCGGCCGTCAGTCCCCGCCGCCGGGCCCGGCGGGGGCTCAGCGGTCGCGGTTGAAGCGGGTGGTGATCCACAGCAGCAGGAGCAGGATGACAAAGGCGGCGCCGCCGGTGACGGCCGGGCTGATGCTCTCGTGGTTGCCGCCGTGCTCCCCGCCCTCGGCGGCGAGGGTGACCAGCTGGGCGGCGGTGCTCTGGATGCTCATCTTCGGCAGGACCTATCCGGTGTGGGCGGGAAAGACGTCGCCCCATCGTATGCGGGGGCCTCCCGTGCGCTCACGCCGACTCCGCCGTTGGAGAGAGGCGGCCGTCCCGGAGCGCCCGGCCGTGACGTACGCCGCACGGGCCGGGGCGGCGCTCCGCGCGGCCCGCGGGGCCCGGGTGGCCCGCGGGACCTCAGTCGTCGCGCTTGTAGCCGCGCAGCAGCAGCCAGGCGGTGAGGACGCAGCCGACGACCATCACGATCAATACGATGCGGAGCAGGTTGCCCGGCCCCTGCTCGCCGGCGGCGAGGACCGCCTCTGCCGACCGGACGGCCGCGGAACTGTGCTCCATGACGTGCGACTCCTTCGCTGTACTGCCCGTCCACGGTAACTCCGCCTAGGCTGACCCCAGCCTCGGGGGCGTATGGGGCACGACACACGTACATCACGTACATGGGGGACGACGACATGTCCGACGACGGTCACGAGCAGGACGGGCGGCGCAACGTGCCGGGCAGGCGGCGCAGGCGGTTCCCGGGGATCTCCTCGCGCGCCTACGAGCACCCGGCGGACCGCTCGGCCCTGGTGGCGCTGCGCAGGCTCAGCGGCTTCGACACGGTCTTCAAGGCGCTCAGCGGCCTGCTGCCGGAGCGCAGCCTGCGCCTGCTGTTCCTGTCCGACTCGGTGCGCGTCTCCGACGAGCAGTTCGCGCACCTGCACGTGATGCTGCGGGACGCCTGCTACATCCTGGACCTGGAGCGGGTCCCGCAGATGTACGTGCGGCAGGACCCCCAGCCGAACGCGATGTGCGTCGGCCTGGACGAGCCGATCATCGTGGTCACCACGGGCCTGGTGGAACTGCTCGACGAGGAGGAGATGCGGGCGGTCGTCGGCCACGAGGTGGGCCACGCGCTGTCCGGGCACTCCGTCTACCGCACGGTCCTGCTGTTCCTGACGGGCCTCGCCCTGAAGGTGGCGTGGATCCCGCTCGGCAATGTCGCGATCATGGCCCTGGTGACGGCGCTGCGCGAGTGGTTCCGCAAGTCCGAGCTGTCCGCCGACCGCGCGGGCCTGCTGGTCGGCCAGGACCTGCGGGCCTCGATGCGCGGCCTGATGAAGATCGCGGGCGGCAACCACCTGCACGAGATGAACGTGGACGCGTTCCTGCGGCAGGCCGAGGAGTACGAGGCGGGCGGCGACCTGCGCGACTCCGTGCTGAAGATCCTGAACGTGCTGCCGCGCAGCCACCCCTTCACCACCGTCCGGGCCGCCGAGCTGAAGAAGTGGTCCGAGTCCCGCGACCACCAGCGGATCATGGACGGCCACTACGAGCGCCGCGACCAGGACAAGGACGCCTCCGTCGGCGACTCCTTCCGCCAGTCGGCGGCCGGCTACGCCAGCGATGTGAAGAACTCGAAGGACCCGCTGATGAAGCTGGTCAGCGACCTGGCGAGCGGCGCGGGGGACCTCGGCGGCCGGGTGCGGCGCGGCTTCGGCGGCTTCACCGGGTCCGGCTCCTCCGCCGCGTCCGGGGAGCGGCCGCCGAAGGACGAGGAGCCGCCTCCGCGCGACGACGTCTGACCGCCGTCCGGCCGACCGCCGGACCCGTCCCGCCGTCCGTCCGCCGGGCCCGCCCCGCCGGACGGGCCCGTGCTCACACCCTCACACCCGCGGCTGCGCGGCGGCGGCCAGCGACCCGCACAGCGCGGTCGCGCCGCCGGTCGCGTACGGGTCCGTGCCCGCCGGGCCGCCCGTCCCGGCCGTCTGCCCGGCCAGCAGCGGGCGCAGCCGGTCCGCCGTCTCCTCGGCGCAGGCGAGCGGCCCGGCCCGCAGGTCGGAGACGGCCAGCTCGGCCTGGTGCAGCCGCAGGTCGTCCCGGTCGAACCGGAAGTGCAGCCCGCGCCGGACGACGAACAGCGAGGCCTCGGCGCCCCGGCCGGAGCCGGCGGGCCGCAGCGCGTAGACGAGGGTGTGGTCGGCGACGACCTCCAGGGCGTCGGAGTCGGCCTCGGCGACCTGGAGCGTGCCCTGGACGCGGACCTTCTTGTCGGCCAGCTCGGTGCGGGAGGGGTCGAAGCGGACCAGCCAGCCGGTGGACGCGTGCCGTCCGTCCGCGGCCGGGTGGTCGAAGCTCCGGTCGAACTGGGCGAGCTGCTGCGGTTCGACCAGCAGGCGCACGGAGCGCACGGAGCCGCCGGCGAGCACCCCCGGGTCGAGCGAGGACTCGACGAGGTAGTCCTTGGCCGTGGCCAGGGCGGCGACGACCTGGCTCTCCGAGAAGTGGGCGGTGCGCCGGGCGGGGGGCATCGTGAAGCCGTCGGCGCCGATGCGGAACTGGGCGGCGGGACTGTGCGCGTACAGCTCCTCGGGCTCCGCCGCGCCGGGCACCGCCTGCCGCGGGGCGAGCGGGATCACCGTCATGCGCAACGGCTCGACGGGCTTCGCCCGCGGGGTCTCGTAGGGGTGGCGCACGCCCATGTAGACGGCGGTGCCGAAGGCGAGCGCGATCAGTACGACGAGGATCAGCGCCTGCCGGGACAGTCCCCGGTGCGCGGGGGGCCGGCGGCGCACGGCGGGGGCGTGGTCGCCTGCGCGCTCCCGGGCCGAGAACTCCTGGAGCCGGGCAGCGCGGACGAACGACTCGTCGAAGACGACGGATCGGTACTCGTCCTCCCCACCGGGAGCTCCCTCGGGTGTCCCCTCCGGTGGGTCTCCTGGCCCGCCCATACCTTCAGACTAGGTCCCCCGGACCTCGGGTAAACGCGCTGGTACACGACAAATTCCAATGGCCGCCCGCCGGAGGGGCGCGGTCGCTCCGGCCGGGGGACGGCGCGTCAGGGAGTGCGCGGCACGGCCGTCACGGGAGGCCGGGAACGGTCGGCGGAGGCCGACGGGCCCGTCCCCGGGGCGGCGTCCTGGCCCTGCTCCGGTCCCGTCGTCGTGACGGGCGGCGGGACCTCGCCGCGGCCGCCGGCGGAGGCGCCGCGGTAGACGGCGGCGAAGGCGAGCGCCACCATGCCGACGCCCATCACCAGGGCGAGCAGCCAGGCGACGGGGCGGTGCCAGCGGGGCTTGCCGTACGTGCCCGGGGCGCCGTACCGCCCGTCGGGGTCGTCGTACTCGTCGAAGTCCGGATCGTGGCCGAAGCCGCCGGGTCCGTCGGGGCCGAAGCCCTCGTCGTACAGGTCGTCGTCGCCGCGTGCGCCCCGCGCGTGCGCCCGGCGCGCCTCCGCCTCGGAGGCCTCGGCTCTCGCCTGGGCCGCGGCCAGCAGGCGCTCCACGGCGGTCGGCTCGTGGACCACGGCCGCCCGTACGAAGTCCTCGTCGAAGACCACGGCGGCGAACTCCTCGTCGCCTCCGCGGTCGCGGTCGTCGTCGGGCTCCCAGCCGTCAGGGAACGGCGTGCCCCCCACGTCCTCCGGCACGGGTCCAGAGTAGACCTGGGGGGTCATTTTGGGCAGACGGTAAGGAAATTCATCCGGTTGCCGGGACGATCCGGCCGGGCGGCCGGACCACCCGTTCAGCGGCGCACGTGCCCGTCGCCGGTCACGATGTACTTGGTGCTGGTCAGCTCCGGCAGGCCCATGGGACCGCGGGCGTGCAGCTTCTGCGTGGAGATGCCGATCTCGGCGCCGAAGCCGAACTGGCCGCCGTCGGTGAAGCGCGTCGAGGCGTTCACGGCGACCGTCGTGGAGTCGACCAGCCGGGTGAACCGGCGGGCCGCCTGCTGCGAGGTGGTGACGATCGCCTCGGTGTGCCCGGAGGTCCACAGCCGGATGTGCTCGACGGCCTTGTCGAGCGAGTCGACGACCGCGGCGGCGATGTCGTACGAGAGGTACTCCGTCTCCCAGTCCTCGGCGGTGGCCGGGACGACGGTGGCCTTGGACCCCTCGGCGTACGCCTGGACGCGCTCGTCGGCGTGGACGGTGACGCCGGCCTCGGCGAGGGCGTCCAGGGCGCGCGGCAGGAACGCGGGGGCGATGTCCTGGTGCACCAGGAGCGTCTCGGCGGCGTTGCAGACGCTGGGCCGCTGCGCCTTGGAGTTGATCAGGATCTCGACGGCCGTGTCCAGGTCGGCCTGGGCGTCGACGTACACGTGGCAGTTGCCGGTGCCGGTCTCGATGACCGGCACGGTGGACTCCTGCACGACCGTGCGGATCAGGGAGGCGCCGCCGCGCGGGATGAGCACGTCGACGAGGCCGCGGGCGCGCATCAGCTCGCGCACGGACTCGCGGCTCTCGCCGGGCACGAGCTGCACCGCGTCGGCGGGCAGCCCGGCGCCGCCGACGGCGTCGCGCAGGACCCGCACGAGGGCCGTGTTCGACGCGTACGCCGAGGACGAGCCGCGCAGCAGCACCGCGTTCCCGGACTTCAGGCACAGGGCGGCCGCGTCGACCGTGACGTTCGGGCGGGCCTCGTAGATGATCCCGACGACGCCGAGCGGGACGCGGACCTGGCGCAGGTCGATGCCGTTGGGCAGGGTCGAGCCGCGGACGACCTCGCCGACCGGATCGGGCAGCGCCACCACGTCGCGCACGTCCGAGGCGATGGCGCGCACCCGCTCCGGGGTGAGCGTGAGCCGGTCGACGACCGACTCGCCCGTCCCGGCCTCCCGGGCCCGCGCCACGTCCTCGGCGTTCGCCCCGACGATCTCGCTCGTGCGGACCTCCAGGGCGTCGGCGATCGCGAGGAGCGCGTCGTCCTTCTCGGCCCGCGGCAGCGGCGCGAGATCCGCGGCGGCGGCCTGCGCGCGGTAGGCGGCCTGGGTGACCGGGGACATGGCGTCGTACGGCGAGAGCGTGGTCATGGCATTGCAGGGTAGTGCGCCCGCCCGGGCGGGTCGGCCGCCGTCCCAGAAACCGAGACGGATCCGACATGCGCCCCGGAAGGGGCGCGCGGCGGGAACGGGCAGGTGACGGGCTCTGACAGGGCCTGGTGCCGTGACCGGAAAGGTCTGCCGCGGGCTCGCGGCGTCCGGTGCGGTGCGCCGCGAGGCGGAGGACCGCCCTCGTACCGGACGTACCCGGGTGGCTCCGACAACGGGGCGTGGGGTCCCCTCTGCTCGAAGAGCCAGGGGGAGTGCCGTGCCGGACGCCGCGAGCCGGTGAACCTCTCCGGTCACGGCACTAGAAGGGGTGGACGCCCACGGGCGTGGCGGGCAGTACTCCGTAGCCCTCCGCGACGCGCTGGTGGTAGGTCTCGCGGTCGATGACCTCCAGGCCGACGATCTCCCAGGGCGGCAGCTTCGCCGTCTGCCGGTGCTCGCCCCACAGGCGCAGCGCCACGGCGGCCGCGTCGTGCAGGTCGCGGGCCTCCTCCCAGTACCGGATCTCGGCGTGGTCGGCCGCGTACCGGCTGGTCAGCAGGAAGGGGTGGTCGTGGGCGAGCTGTTCCAGGCCGCGCCGCACCTCGCTCAGCGGGGCCTCGGCGCCCGAGACGCTCAGCGTGACGTGCCACAGCCGGGGCTGCTCGCGCGGCTCGCCGCCCTCGTAGGCGTCGCCGGTCGCGACGCTCGTCAGCGCCCGCTCCTCGCCGACCGTCCGGCAGGCGACACCACCGCGGGACGCCGCCGCCCCAGGGCGCACTCGTCTCACGACGGCCTCCTTCTCACCATGGTCGTGCGGAACTCCCTGCACCAAAGTGGAACAGGCGCGGCGGCTCCGCGGGGCGTTTTTACGGAACGTCCCCATGCCGGGGGCCTGTGCCTCCGGGCGTTCGAGAAGGTGGCGGGCGCCCCGTCTACGGGTGCAGCAGGACCAGGTCGTCCCGGTGCACGACCTCGCGTTCGTACGCCGGGCCCAGTTCGCGGGCCAGCTCCCGGGTGGAGCGGCCCAGCAGCTGGGGGAGCTCCTTCGCGTCGAAGTTCACCAGTCCGCGGGCGACGGCGCGGCCCGCCGCGTCGCGCAGTTCGACCGGGTCGCCGGCGGTGAAGTCGCCCTCGACGGCGGCGATGCCGGCGGGCAGCAGCGACGTGCGGCGTTCGACGACCGCGCGCACGGCGCCGTCGTCGAGCGTGAGCGCGCCCTGGGGCGCGGAGGCGTGCTGGAGCCACAGCAGCCGGCCGGCGGAGCGGCGGCCCGTGGGGTGGAAGTACGTCCCGGTGTCCCGGCCGGCGAGGGCGTCGGCGGCGTGGCTGGCGCTGGTCAGCACCACCGGGATGCCGGCGGCGGCCGCGATCCGGGCGGCCTCGACCTTGGTGGCCATGCCGCCGGTGCCGACGCCCGCCCGGCCCGCGCTGCCGATCTCGACGTGGGCGAGGTCCTGCGGGCCGCGCACCTCGCCGACGCGGGAGGTGCCGGGCCGGCTCGGGTCCCCGTCGTACACGCCGTCCACGTCGGAGAGCAGGACGAGCAGGTCGGCGTGGACCAGATGGGCGACGAGCGCGGCGAGGCGGTCGTTGTCGCCGAAGCGGATCTCGTCGGTGGCGACCGTGTCGTTCTCGTTCACGACCGGGAGCGCGCCCATCGCCAGGAGCTTGTCGAGGGTGCGCGCGGCGTTGCGGTGGTGGGCGCGGCGGCTGGTGTCGTAGGAGGTGAGCAGCACCTGGCCGACGCGGACGCCGTAGCGGGCGAAGGAGGCGGTGTAGCGGGCGACGAGCAGGCCCTGGCCGACGCTGGCGGCGGCCTGCTGCCGGGCCAGGTCGCGGGGGCGGCGGCGCAGGCCCAGCGGGGCGAGCCCGGCGGCGATCGCGCCGGAGGAGACCAGGACGACCTCCTTCTCGCCGTCGCCGCGGCTCTTGGCGAGGACGTCCACGAGCGCGTCCACCCGGTCGGCGTCGAGGCCGCCGGAAGCCGTGGTGAGGGAGGACGAGCCGACCTTCACCACGATCCTGCGGGCCGTCACGACCGCGCCCCGTTGCTCCGTATCCGCTGCTTCCGGCACCTCTTGCGCGTCCTCACTCGTCTCGGCCCGGCAGGCCGGACAGGCCGGCGCTCACCCTTGCGTTCCGTCAATCTACGGCAGCGGGTCACGTCGCGCCCGGGACGTCCGGACCCCGGACAGCCGAGGTCGAACAGGCGGTGAAAGGGCGATGGAAGGCCCGTGGAGGGGTCGCGAACATGGCGGAAAGACACCGGAGCGACGCGACGCGATCACCGACACCACAGCACCTTCACAGCGTTTTCCTCTACTGTCGGTGACTGACCACAACCCCGGTGACGAAGATCACTTCGGAATTGTCACAGGGGCGGGCAACCATCTACGGTCTGTCGTCGTCCGCGGCGCAGCGATGTACCTGGAGCCGTGGTCGGCCGCCCCGCGCGGTCTCCCCGTGTCAATCCCGCCGTCAGGAGCTCAGCTCGTGCCCTACGCCGGACCCGTGTCCCGCCGCGCAGTGCAGCTAATGTCACTGTGCGTGATATCCGTGGCATACGCCGCTCAGCTCCTGGGTGCCCTGCTGCCCCATGTGCCCCTCTTCCTTGTCGGGTCCGCGGTGGGCCTCGTTCTCGACATCCTCCTCCAGCAACGCCAGCCGGGACTGCTTGCGCTGCTGGCCAAGGCCCGCTTCGACGTGACGGCGCGACAGCTGCTGCGGGACATGCTGCTCTTCGTGGGGCTGCTGCGGATCGACGGCGTCGGCTCGTTGAGCGAGCAGGCCCCTCTGCTGGTCGGCCTGTGCATCCTGTACGCGTCGCACTTCACCTGCCAGGCCGTGGCCGTGCTGGTGCGCCGCGCCCGGACCCTGCCGATCGTCACGCGGAACATCGACGCCTCCGCACTGAACCTGACGACCGCTCCGCCGCGGCTGCTGGCCCGCCGCCCGAGCCACCGTCTGCTGGCCTTCTCCATGCCCGCCACAGCCGGCCTGCTGGCCACCGCGGCCGACAGGAACGTGCTCTGGGGCGTCCTCGGGATCTGCGTGGCCCTGGTCCTGATGCTGAGCGGTACGGCGTACCTGGCGACCTGGCTGCTCCCGGGGAAGCGAGCGAAGAACGACCAGCAGGTCGTCCAGTGGCTGGATCGGTGGCTGGCCGACTACCGGCCGACTGTCGCCATGTACTTCTCCGGCGGTACGACGTCGGCGTACCAGGCCAACATGTGGCTCTCCACACTGTCCAGGCTGGACGGCAGGCCACTGATCGTGCTGCGCGAGCGCTTCATGATGCAGAAGATCGACGCGACCGACGTGCCGATCATCTGCTTCCCGAAGGTCGCGACGATGTTCTCGCTGGAGGACTCGACGCTGAAGATGATGCTGCACCCTGCCAACGCCGCGAAGACCTCGCAGGTCCTGCGCATCCCTACGATCAAACACGCCTTCATCAACCACGGTGAGAGCGACAAGCTGTCGTCCTGCAACCCGTACGCGAAGGCGTACGACGAGGTGTGGGTCGCGGGGCCGGCCGCGCGCGAGCGCTACGCGCTGGCCGAGGTCGGCGTCGAGGACAAGGACATCGTCGAGGTCGGCCGCCCGCAGCTGGCACCGATCCGCCCCTACTCGGGCGCGCCCACCGGCAGGTACACGACCGTGCTGTACGCCCCCACCTGGGAGGGCTGGGACGGCAACCCGGGCAACACCTCGGTGGTGCTCGCGGGCGAGAACATCGTCCGGCGGCTGCTCGCCGACGACGGCGTGCGCCTGCTGTACAAGCCGCATCCCATGACCGGGTCCGTCGACCCGCGCGCGGGCGCCGCCAACGAGCGGATCAAGGCGATGATCCGAGAGGCCAACAGCCGCCGCTCGGGTGAGCGTCCGGACCCGCAGGCAGCCGCCGAGCTGGCCCGCCGCACCGCCGAGCTGGACGGGCTCACGTCGACGTCGTTCCGTGCCGCCGCGGACGAGATGGAGCGGATGCTGCTCCAGGGTGCTCCCCGGGGCGACCACGAGGCGGCCATCGCGCAGGCCACGGCCGCCTGGGAGAAGGCGTACTGGGCGTCCTTCCCCGAGTGGGAACACCAGATCATCACGAGCGCGCGGCCCGCGATCTTCGCCTGCTTCAACCAGGCGGACCTGCTGATCAGCGATGTCTCGTCGGTGGTCTCCGACTGGCTGTCCAGCGAGAAGCCGTACGCGGTCGCCAACACCTCCGGCTTGAGCGAGGATGCCTTCCGAGCGGGCTTTCCGACCGTGTCGGCGGGTGTCGTCCTCACCCCGTCCGCCGACGGTGTCCCGGACCTGCTGGACTCGGTCCGCCATCCGGAGAAGGACCTGCTCGCCAGTGCCCGCGCGCAGCTCAAGGAGCACTTGCTGGGTCCGTCCGATCCGCCGTCCCTGGTCCGCTTCAACCGGGCCGTCACGGCGCTGTGCGCGAAGGCCGACGAACGGCGCATCCGCATGGGCGCCCGCCTCGCCCATAAGATCCCGGGCCAGCGCGACGACACTTCCCGGCCCCAGAACGCCGCCGCGGGGACCGGGCAGGAGCCCGCCGCCCCCATGGGGACGCCGGACGGTCCGGGCCCGGTGGTGAGCGCCTGACACCTGACGGCGAGAGGGTGCGGCTGCGGATCCGCCGGTCGCCGGCGCCCCCTCTCGCTGTCATGGATGCCCGGTTCTCAGCCGGCCTCGGCCTCCGGGTGGCGCAGGCACCAGCCGGCCCAGGCCGAGGCGACCATGGACCGCACGTCGTACCGCGCGGTCCACCCGAGTTCCTTGGCGATCAGTTCTGCGGAGGCGACGACGCGGGCCGGGTCGCCGGGCCGGCGGCCCACGGTACGCGGCGCCAGGTGGGTGCGGCCCGTGACCGAGCGGATGATCTCGATGAGTTCGGCGACCGAGACGCCCTCGCCACGGCCGATGTTGAGCACGAGCGAGGCGGAGGGGTCGTCCGAGAGCCGGCGGACCGCCGCGACGTGCGCGGAGGCGATGTCCTCGACGTGCACGTAGTCGCGGATGCAGGTGCCGTCGGGCGTGGGGTAGTCGGCGCCGAAGATCAGCGGCTGCTCGTCCGCCGTGAGCTTCTCGAAGACCATGGGGATGACGTTGAACACACCCGCGTCGCCCAGCTCCGGTGCGGCGGCTCCGGCCACGTTGAAGTAGCGCAGTGAGGCGGTCGCCATGCCGTGCGCCCGGCCGACCGCGCCGACCAGCCACTCTCCGGCGAGCTTGGTCTCGCCGTAGGGGCTCATCGGGGCGCAGGGGGTCTCCTCGGTGACCAGCTCGGTGTCGGTCATGCCGTAGACGGCGGCCGAGGAGGAGAAGAGGAAACGGCCCACACCGGCGTCGACGGCGGCCTCCAGCACCGTCCGCAGGCCGTCGACGTTCTCCCGGTAGTAGTGCAGCGGCTGCTCGACCGACTCTCCGACCTGCTTCTTCGCCGCGACGTGCACGATCCCGGTCACTTCGTGATCACGGATGGCGGCGTCCAGTACCGCGCGATCGAGCACGCTCCCCGTGACCAGCGGGACGTCCGCGGGAACCCGGGTGGCGTCCCCGGTGGACAGGTCGTCCAGGACCACGACCGACTCACCGGCGGCCCGCATCTCCCGTACGACGTGCGCACCGATGTAACCGGCGCCCCCCGTGACCATCCACGTCGCCATGTGCTGTCTCTCCCTGCGTGCGTCCGCCTTCGACGCGCACAGCTTACGTCGAGGTTTTCCCCACAACCCCATGACCGGTTATGACCATGTTTGACCGGCGCATCTATGCAGTGATCGTGAGATGTTTAACACTGCTCGACTTCGAGGGCAACTTTTGAGGGCCAATACTTGTCATGCTAACTACTCATGCGTTTCTCATACCGTGGTGACACGCCGGACTCGTCGCCGGTACCCGAGGCCCGGGCGTCCCACTGTATTGGTCCTATGAACAGGTGAAGGATGCCTCGACTGACTCTCGTCGTGCCCGCGTACAACGTGCAGGGCTACATCCGGGACTGCCTGGAGTCGGTGCTCCAGCAGGACTACACGGATTTCGAGGTCATCGGTGTCGATGACTGCTCGCCTGACGCCTCCGGGGCCATCATGGACGAGTTCGCCGCCCGCGACCACCGGGTCCGCGTCCTGCACCTGCCGGAGAACGTCGGCCTCGGCCGCGCCCGCAACGCCGGCATCGCCGAGGCCACCGGCGACTACCTGCTCTTCCTCGACAGCGACGACACCCTGGCGCCCGGCTCGCTGTCCGCCGTCGCCGAGCGGCTGGACGCCACCGGGGACCCGGACGTCCTGATCTACGACTACGCGCGGACCTACTGGGACGGCAGGGTCCGGCCCAACCAGCGCAAGGACCTGCTCCACCAGACCGGGCCCGAGTCCTTCCGGCTGGCGGACCGTCCCCAACTGCTGGACCTGCTGCAGATCGTCTGGAACAAGGCCTACCGCCGCGACTTCGTGCAGCACCACGGCTTCACGTTCCCGCCCGGCTACTACGAGGACGCTCCCTGGACCTACTGCTCCCTGATCACGGCCGAGCGGATCGCCGTGCTGGACCGGGTCTGCGTCCTGTACCGCCAGCGCCGTTCCGGCGGCAACATCCTGCGCACGGTCAGCCGCAAGCACTTCGATGTATTCGACCAGTACAAACGAGTCTTCGACTACCTCGACGAGCACCCGGAACTGGAATCCTGGCGGCCGGCCCTCTTCCGCAAGATGACCGATCACTACCTCACCGTCCTGGACCGTCCCGGACGGCTGCCGCAGGACGCGCGTGCGGAATTCTTCCAGCGGGCGTCGGCCGACTACCGCCGGCTGGAGCCCGCCGGCTTCGTCCGGCCCGGCGGCGTTCGCGGGCACAAGTACGGACTGCTCGCCCTCGGCTCCTACCCGGCCCTGGCCGGCGTCAAGGGGGTCAACAAGGTCCGGTCCTCCCTGCGGCGGACGGCCGGGCGCAGTGTCCTCCGCGCCAAGCGCACGGCGATGAGCATGTTCTACAGCTCCCAGCTGCGGCTCCCGCTGGACGACAAGCTGGCCGTGTTCTCCGCCTACTGGAGCCGCTCCTACGCCTGCAACCCCGCCGCGATCGACGCCGAACTCGCCCGGCTGGCCCCGGACATCCGCCGGGTCTGGGCCGTGAAGGCCGACGACGTGGACCGAATACCCGCCGGGGTCGAGGTGGTCCGGGTCGGCTCGCGGGAGTACTGGAGCGCACTGGCCCGCGCCAAGTACGCCGTCAACAACGTGAACTTCAGTGACGCGATGGTCAAGCGCGAGGGCCAGATCCACCTGCAGACCCATCACGGCACCCCGCTCAAGACCATGGGCCTGGACCAGCGGAGATTTCCCGCATCGGCCAAGGGCATGGACTTCGAGGCGCTGCTCGCGCGGTGCGACCGCTGGGACTACAGCCTCAGCTCCAACCGTTTCTCCACGGCGGTCTGGGAGCGGGTCTACCCCTGCTCGTACACCTCGCTGGAGACCGGTTACCCGCGCAATGACGTACTGGTGAACGCCACGGCGGCCGACGTCCGGCGGGCCCGCCGGGAGCTCGGGCTGCGCGACGACAGCACGGTGTTCCTGTACATGCCGACCCACCGCGAGTACCAGACGGAGTTCACCCCCCGCCTGGACCTGGCGCGGGTCGCCGACAAGCTGGGCCCGGACGTCACCCTGCTGGTGCGCGGCCACTACTTCTACTCCGCCAACCCCTCCGCGCACCTCGCCGAGCTGCGGAAGAGCGGACGGATCATCGACGTCTCGGCGCACCCGCGCGTCGAGGAGCTGTACCTGGCGGCGGACGCGCTGATCACGGACTACTCGTCGGCGATGTTCGACTACGCGGTCCTGGACCGGCCCGTCATCACCTTCGCCGACGACTGGGACGTCTACTCCGCGGTCCGCGGCACCTACTTCGACCTGCTGAAGGAGCCCCCCGGCGCCGTCGCCACGACGCAGGACGAACTCATCGACCTGCTGGCGTCCGGTGCCTGGGACACCGAGCTCACCGACGCCCGGCGCTCCGTCTTCCGCGAGCGCTTCTGCGAATTCGACGACGGCCAAGCGGCCCGGCGCGTCGTGCGCCGGGTGTTCCTGGGCGACACCACCCCGATCCCCTTCGTCCCCCTGGCGGAGCGCACCCCCGTACCCACCCCTGCCCAACTTCGTGAACTGGCTGAACGGGTCTGACGAGCCCCGAGACGAAAGGAACCGAGACCTCATGGCCCCTCGGCTCAGCGTCGTCGTACCGATGTACGACGTCGCCCGATACCTGCCCGCCTGTCTGGACTCCCTCGTTGCGCAGACCATGCCGGATTTCGAGGTCCTCATGGTCGATGACGGGTCGCCCGACGACTCGGCCGAGATAGCCGCCGAGTACGCGGCCCGCGACTCCCGCTTCAAGCTGATCCGCAAAGAGAACGGCGGTCTCGGCGCGGCCCGCAACACGGGCATCCAGCACATGGACCCGCAGTCGCAGTTCCTGACCTTCATCGACAGCGACGACCTGATCCCGCCGGACGCGTACCGGCTGATGGTCGGCAGCCTCGACGAGACCGGCTCCGACTTCGCCACGGGCAACGTGTTCCACCTCAAGGGCGAGAAGTCCTGGCAGGTCCCGCTGATGCGGATGCTCGCGGGCGAGGCTCGTCCGGCGACCCACATCTCCCGGTACGGCAAGCTCGTGGCCGACCGGATCGCCTGCAACAAGGTGTTCCGGCGGACCTTCTGGGAGAAGCACGGCTTCGCCTTCCCCGAGGGCCGGCTGTACGAGGACACGCCCGTCACCATGCGCGCGCACTACCTCGCCGACTCCGTCGACGTGATCTCCGAGCCCTGCTACTACTGGCGGCTGCGCGAGGGCGAGTCCGCCCCCTCGATCACGCAGAACCGCACCAACCCGGCAGGTGTCCGCGACCGCGTCACCTCCGTCATGGAGATCAGCGCCTTCCTGTCCCGTCAGGAGGGCGAGACCTTCGCCCGGCTCAAGCGGGAGTACGACACCCGCGTCCTCCTGGACGACCTGCGCCTGTTTCTGAACGTGGTGCCGGACGGCGACGACGAGTACCGTGCCGAGTTCCTGCGCTCCGCCAACCGCTTCCTCGACAGCATCGACCCGCAGATCGTCATGGCGTTGCCCGCCGCGCTGCGCATCCAGTGGCTGCTGGTCCGCAAGCACAAGCTCGACGAGCTGATCGCACTCCTGGCCGGCCAGCGCCGCCGGGAGGCCGTCGAGGTCAGCGGGGCCCTGCGCAAGTACGCCTCGTTCCCCTCGCTCTCCGACGTCGACCTGGAACTGCCCAAGCAGGCCCTGCGCATCGACCGTGACCTGGAGCTGCGGGCCCCCCTGCAGTCGATCAGCTGGCAGCAGGGCAAGCTGCTGCTGTCCGGCAGCGCCTGGATCGACAAGATCGACCTGCCCAGCAAGCAGTCCTCCGTGAAGGTGCTGCAGCTGCGCAAGGACAAGTCCCGCCGGCGTCTGCTGCTGCGCGCGCACAACGTGCAGCGTCCCGAGATCACGACGGACTCCGGTCAGGACCGCTACACGTACGACTGGGCCGGCTGGGAGGCCACCCTCGACCCCGCGAAGCTGCGCAAGGGGAGCGAGTGGCAGGAGGGCACCTGGCACGTCGGGATCGGCGTCTACGCGTCCGGTCTGGTGCGCCGCGGCGGCATCCAGTCCAGCGGCGGCTCGGACTGCAACTTCCCCCCCTACCAGTGGCTGAGCGCCGACCACCGGTTGCTGCCCAGCATCGAGCGAGGTGCGCTCAAGCTGCGGATCGAGAAGGTCCGCGCACTGATCACCGGCCGCGAGCTCGTCGGCGAGGACATCGTCGTCACCGGCGAGATCCGGGTCCCGCTGGCCGCCGGCGAGACGGTCTCGCTGCGTGTGACCAACCAGAAGGGCGCCGAGGTTCACGAGTACCCGGTGCAGCTGACGGAGCAGGGCTCCCGTACGACGTTCTCGGTGGCCGTGCCGGTGGCCGACGTGGCGCTGGTGTTCCACGCGGGCGTCGACGAGAAGGCCCAGCCGGAGCGGCGCAACTGGTCGACCGTGCTGATCGCGACCAAGGGACAGGGCGAGGAGCGCCGGTTCAGCACCGTGCTCGACGAGTCACTGGCCGACGTGCGCTTCGATCTGCCCGCGTCGCTGGGCGAGCAGGCGCACCTGTGCGAACTCGCCCTCGTCGGCGGGCACACCGGCTACCTGAAGTTCTCCGGCCGCACCCGCCGTGCCGTGATCGAGCGGATCGCGTGCCGCGACGGCCGGATCGTCCTCGAGGGTCACGCCGACCCCCGGCTCGCCGGCTCCGGCTTCCTCCTCAAGCCGCGCAACCGGTTCGAGGAGCGCCCCGCGGACATCGAGTGGACGCCGGACGGCAGGTTCGTCGTCTCGTTCGACCCGTCACGCCTGGGCGGCAACGGCGACCGGCCGATACGTGCGGGCCGCTGGAATCTCTTCCTGCGCCCGGCCGAGGAGGGTGCGCCCGACACCCCGTTCATCATCGACCGGCTCGCCGCGCGCCAGTTCCCGCTCAAGGTGGAGCTGAACGGCCGCACCTACTGGCTCGAGAACCGCTGGGGCGACTTCCCGCAGCTCAACTGCCGTTCCGAACTGAGCGACCTGGAGCGCGGTCCGTTCCGCCAGAAGCAGCTGCGCCGCGAGCTGTACGAGCCGCTCCTGAAGCAGCCGCTGAAGGACCAGGTCTTCTACCTGAGCTACAACGGCAAGCAGTACTCCGACAGCCCCCGCGCCATGCACGAGGAACTGCTGCGCCGCGGCTCGGACCTGAAGCACCTGTGGGCGGTGCGCGACAGCCAGGTCATCCTGCCCGAAGGCGCTGAGCCCGTGCGCATGTGGGGACGTGAGTGGTACGAGGCCCTGGCCTCCAGCCGCTACATCGTCACCAACGGCCACCTGCCCGACTGGATCCAGCGCCGCAAGGGCCAGGCCATCGTGCAGACCTGGCACGGCACGATGCTGAAGAAGATCGGCCACGACATCGACACCCTGCACTTCGACCGGCGCTACCAGGAGAAGCTGGCGCTGGAGGCGAAACAGTGGAGCCTGGTCGTCTCCTCGAACCGGTTCAGCACGCCGATCCTCAAGCGGGCCTTCTCCTATGACGGAGAGATCCTGGAGGCCGGTTACCCGCGCAACGACTACCTGTACTCCGACAACCGGGACGCGATCGCCGCGCAGGTCAAGGAGAGGCTCGGCCTGCCAAAGGGCAAGAAGGTCGTTCTGTACGCACCCACCTGGCGCGACGACCAGGCGCACAGCGCGGGCCAGTTCCTGTTCGATCTGCGGATCGACCTGGAGGACGCGCGGCGCCGGCTCGGTGACGACCACGTCCTGCTGATCCGCCGCCACTCGAACGTGGTGGACCGGGTACCCGGTGCCGGCAACGGGTTCGTCTGGGACGTCTCGGAGTACCCGGACATCGCCGAGCTGTACCTGGCCGCGGACATCCTGGTCACCGACTACTCGTCCGTGATGTTCGACTACGCGCACCTGCGTCGCCCGATGCTCTTCTTCACGTACGACCTGGAGCACTACCGGGACACGCTGCGCGGGTTCTACTTCGACTTCGAGAAGGACTCGCCCGGCCCGCTCGTCGCCACGTCGAAGGAGCTGGTGGATGCGCTGCGCGACATCGACCGCGTGTCCGCCGAGTACCAGGACCGCTTCGAGCGGTTCCACCACCTGTTCTGCGACCTCGACGACGGCCATGCGTCGGCCCGTGTCGTGGACCGGATGATCGAGCAGGCCCGGGAGGAGTGAGCCGGGTACGGCAGGAGGGCCCGGCCCGAGGAGGGATCCTCGGGCCGGGCCCTCCTGCCGTACGGGGTGCGCGCGCTGCTACTTGGTGACGGTCTTCACCGCGAACTGGCTCAACGCCGTGAAGTACGGCCGCAGTTCGGTCCTGCGCCAGCGCGGGCGCGGGGAGGCCGCGTTCTTCCCGTGTACCTGGCGGGCGGCGCGGCGGGCGGCGCGGGCCACGAAGGCCATACTCGGCGCGTCCGGTGCGGGCGTGCGCACCACCGGGCGCGGGAAGGTGAACACGTCGATCGGCTTCAGCACGTCCGTCGCCAGCTTGCCGAGCGCCACGCGCGGTGCGCCCGCGGTGGGCCGCAGCCAGAAGTCCCAGATCACCTCGGCCTCGTCGCCCGCGACATGCGCCTCGACGAGGCGCCCGCAGTCGACCTCTCCGATGAGCGCGCTGCCGCCGTCCGCCCGCACGGTGAAGCTCAGGGACCGGCTCTTGTCCTTGCGCAGAACGGCTTCGAGGACGGCACCCTGCCCCAGCGCGGCACCCCACAGCTCGGCATGGACCGTGATCCGGCGCTCGTCCGTGAGCACCTGCCCGACCTCGACGTGCACATCGCGCAGCGCACTGCGGACGTGCAGCGCGCCGTCCTCGTTCAGGTACGGCAGCAGGACGGCGAGGGCCGCCCCCCGGGGCCTCGGCAGCGTCACGGAGAGCAGATCACGGGTGTCGCAGCCGTATCCGTCGGTGCGCAGCGCCACTTCACGGCCCTCGGCGGTGGCCAGCGACAGCTCCCAGGTGCCTTCAGGCAGCCCGGCGTCCCAGCCGATGACCGCCTCGCCGTCCGCCGTGAGCGGGAAGCGGTGCTCATCGGCGCCCTTGCCCACGCGGCGGACCACGATCTCGGCACCGGTGGCGGAGGCGGGCAGCGGGCCCACGGCCACGTGCACCGAGCCCTGCTCGTCGACCCGGGCCGTCGCGTCCCGCGGCAGCTCCTTGCGGGCGAATGCCTCGGCGATGATCGCCTCGAACCGCTCGCGGGAGGCCGTCTCCTGGAACCGCACCGCGTTGCGCCGGGCCGCCTGCGCCATCGCGTGGCGCCGGTCGTCGTCCTGGATCAGCTCCAGGATCGCCGCGGCCATGGCGTCGGTGTCGCCGCCGGGGACGATCAGGCCGTCCTCGCCGTGCGTGAGGATGTTCCTCGGGCCGTGGTCGGCGTCCGTGCTGACCACGGGCAGTCCCGCCGCCATGGCCTCCACGATGACATTGCCGAACGCCTCCCGCTTGGAGGGCAGGACGAACAGGGACGCCTTGCCGAACTCCGGTGTGACGGGCGCGGCCGGGCCCATCAGCAAGATCTTGTCGTTCAGCCCGAGCTGCTCGATGCGCGCGCGCAGCGCGTTCTTCTCGGTGCCGCTGCCGTAGATCCGCAGCCGCCACTCGGGCTCCTGGGCCAGCACTTTCGCGAACGCCTCGACGAGGGCTGCGTGGTTCTTGTTCACCGTGAGGTGGCCGGCCGATATGACGACCTTGTTGGTTCCCTTGGAGAGCACGGGCGCGGCCGGGACGCAGTTCGGCATGACCGCGAGCCGGTTGCGCACGGCCGGCACCTGGCGGCCGATGGCGTCCACTTCCTCGGGGGTCAGCGCGGTGAGCGCGTCCAGCGCCGAGTACGCGGGAAACAGCCGCTTCTTGATGTCCGCCGCGTAGATGGCGGGCATCGAGTGTTCCTGGGTGACCTTGAGGTAGTCGCCCGTGGCCTGGGCCAGCATGATCGTGTTGCGCGGGCTTGAGCTCACCACCACGTCGGCGTCGGTGGTGTCGAGGTACTCCAGCAGCCGCAGCTCCGCCAGCCGGCTCACCACAGGGGTCTTGGCTCCCTCGTTGAGCGGATAGATCAGCGGGAACTTGTCCGACAGCGGATTGTCGAGGTCCGAGGCCGGCGAGTGAGGGCGCATGTCGCTGAGGACACGGACCCGGACCCTGGGATCCAGCGGGAAGTACGACTCGTCCCGCACCTTCCGCAGGGCCACGATCTCGACCTCGTGACGCTCGGCGAGCGCACCCGCCAGGTTCTGGGTCGCACTGACCACGCCGCCCATGTGGCACAGGTCCCGGACCAGGAATGCAATCTTCACTTCACGGCTCTCTCTCCTGCTCGCAGCCTCCGCTGCACATCCGTGGCCACATGCACACGGGCTGCCCACAATTTATTCGGACTGTTCGATGAGGAGCCCACTGTCGTGTCACGATTGTGGATCGGCTTCGGGGAGCAGAACGGCCCGAAGCCGTCGAGCCGCTGCCGCAGCTCGTCCCATGCCGTCCGCCGGTCGCGCCGGTGCCGCCGGGCGGGCGCGGTGCCTTCGGACGGCGCTTCTCCCCACGGCGACCGAACGTCTCGGCGTCCGCCGTCATGCTGGGCCCCGGTCCAGGAGGCCCCGGCCCAGGACGACCGCGTCGTCCATGGCCTTCGGGCGGATGACGAGGCGCGGCCGGTTTCCCCGGCCCGCCCCGTACTCCTTCGACTCGGTCTCGATCACGTCCAGGCCGAGGATCGGGTCGCGGCCGGACCGCGGAGTCGCCGTGTCCAGGACGTGCGCGGGCACGCTGCACCGCTCGACGTGGCGCAGAGACCGCAGGCCGAGGCCCCTGCCCCGGCTGGCGCCCGGGAGCGGAACCTTCGTCCTCCTGGACCGGCCCGCCGCCATGGCCGAAGCGGCGGCAGCGGCGGTGCGGGCCCGCGCCGACGGACCGGACAGCCACCGGTTCCGCCGGGCGCCGGCGACGGTCCTACGCGAACGGGTCGAAACCCTCGTACGCCTGTTCCACCTCGTCGCGCTCCGCCTGGCGGTCGCGGCGGCGCTGGACGGCGGGGCGCGGCGCCTCGAAGCGGTGGTCCTCGCCGCGCCGGCCGAGCATCTCCGCGCCGGCCGTGACCGAGGGCTCCCAGTCGAAGACGACCGCGTTCTCCTCGGGGCCGATGGCGACGCCGTCGCCCGCGCGGGCGCCCGCCTTCATCAGCTCCTCCTCGACGCCGAGGCGGTTGAGCCGGTCGGCGAGGTAGCCGACCGCCTCGTCGTTGCTGAAGTCGGTCTGGCGGATCCAGCGCTCCGGCTTCTCGCCGCGGACGCGGTAGAGGCCGTCCTCCTCGCGCACGACGGAGAAGCCGGAGTCGTCGACGGCCTTCGGCCGGATGACGATGCGGGTCGCCTCCTCCTCCGGCCGGGCCGCGCGGGCCTTCGCCACCAGGTCGGCCAGGGCGAAGGACAGCTCCTTCAGGCCGGTGTGGGCCACGGCGGACACCTCGAAGACGCGGTAGCCGCGCGCCTCCAGATCGGGCCGGACCATCTCGGCCAGGTCCTTGCCGTCCGGTACGTCGATCTTGTTGAGGACCACCAGGCGCGGGCGGTCGCCGAGGCCGCCGTACTGCCGCAGCTCCTCCTCGATGACGTCGAGGTCGGAGAGCGGGTCGCGGTCCGACTCCAGGGTCGCGGTGTCCAGCACGTGCACGAGGACCGAGCAGCGCTCGACGTGGCGCAGGAACTCCAGGCCGAGGCCCCTGCCCTGGCTGGCGCCGGGGATGAGGCCGGGCACGTCGGCGACCGTGTAGACGGTGGAGCCCGCCGTGACCACGCCCAGGTTCGGCACGAGCGTCGTGAACGGGTAGTCGGCGATCTTCGGCTTGGCGGCGCTGAGCACCGAGATCAGCGAGGACTTGCCCGCGCTCGGGTAGCCCACGAGCGCCACGTCGGCGACGGTCTTCAGCTCCAGGACGACGTCCCGCAGGTCGCCCGGCTCGCCGAGCAGCGCGAAGCCGGGGGCCTTGCGGCGGGCCGAGGCCAGCGCGGCGTTGCCGAGCCCGCCGCGGCCGCCCTGCGCGGCGACGAACGAGGTGCCGTGCCCGACGAGGTCGGCGAGCACGTTGCCCGCCTTGTCGAGCACCACGGTGCCGTCCGGGACCGGCAGGATCAGGTCCTGGCCGTCCTTGCCGGAGCGGTTGCCGCCCTCGCCGGGCTTGCCGTTGGTGGCCTTGCGGTGGGGGGCGTGGTGGTAGTCCAGGAGCGTGGTGACGGACTGGTCGACGACCAGGATCACGTCACCGCCGCGGCCGCCGTTCCCGCCGTCGGGCCCGCCGAGCGGCTTGAACTTCTCCCGGTGCACGGAGGCACAGCCGTGGCCTCCGTTACCCGCGGCGACGTGCAGCTCGACGCGGTCCACGAAGGTGGTCATGGTGTCGTGCCTCCAGCAACGTAAGGGGATGGGGGTGCGCCCTCGGCCGGGCGCGTGTCTCTCAGGTGAACAAACGAAGGGCGGACCCGCTTCCCGCACGCGATCCGAGATCCGTACGGGAAGACGAGGTCCGCCCTCGCGAAGAACTCTGTTCTACGGAGCCTGGGTGAGTCAGGCGACCGGAACGATGTTCACGACCTTGCGGCCGCGGTGGGTACCGAACTCCACCGAGCCGGCGGCCAGCGCGAACAGCGTGTCGTCCTTGCCACGGCCGACGCCCGCGCCGGGGTGGAAGTGGGTGCCACGCTGGCGGACCAGGATCTCACCGGCGTTGACGACCTGACCGCCGAAGCGCTTCACGCCGAGCCGCTGAGCGTTGGAGTCGCGACCGTTCCGGGTGGACGATGCGCCCTTCTTGTGTGCCATCTCTCCTCAGTCCCTTACTTCGCAGCCGTGGGGATCTCAGTGACCTTGATCGCCGTGTACTGCTGGCGGTGGCCCTGACGACGGCGGTAGCCGGTCTTGTTCTTGTAGCGCAGGATGTCGATCTTCGCGCCCTTGGTGTGGTCCACGACCTCGGCCAGGACCTTGATGCCGTCAAGAACCCACGGGTCGCTCGTCACGGCGTCGCCGTCGACGACGAGCAGGGTCGAGAGCTCGACCGTGTCGCCGGGCTTGGCGGTGGAAATCTTGTCAACCTCAACGATGTCGCCGACAGCAACCTTGTGCTGGCGACCACCGCTGCGCACGATGGCGTACACGCGGATCTCTCTCTCGCTCGGAACGGCACCCCCGCAGTCCAGCCGCCCGGGAACAGTCACGGGCAGCCTCTCCTCGGACACCGGGGCGCCCGGGAGGAAGAGGTTTACGGGGATGTGGCGCGCCAGTCGACACGCCGACGGTCTAGGTTACGGGGCCCGGCTTGAGGGGTCAAACCGGGCCCCGTCTCCAGGGAGGGAAGAAGTCGCTAGCGCTCGCCGTCCAAGCGGCGTGGCTCCGACCGGATGCCGTATCGGCGCGCCACGACCGTGACCCCTTCGACGGCGTCCGACAGCGCAGTCGTGAGTCTGTGGAGCTCGGCGACACGCTGGTCGATGTCAGTGGCCGCCACCACCGCTTGCCAGGCCGTCCTGTAGGCGTCCTCCAGCATCAGCAGTTCCTCGGCGATATCGGCCCGCTCTGCCAGTGAGAGACCGGCTCGCCCCTGCATGCCCATGCTCAGTTGGGCCTGGGCCGAAATCAGGTCACCTACCAGACGTATATGGGTCACTCCCACCTTTTTGCTCAGGAGGATCTCGGCGAGCACCGCATTCCAGTGCTCTTTCTCGTCAGCCAATGGAGCCCCTATCCCAGCGTTCGTTTGAGAGCGATCATGCCTCGCGCGCCCGCTGGTATGTCTACGCCGCCTTCTCTCAGAATCGCCACACAGTAGGTGACACAACTGTTGTGGATACCGTCGTATGGACCGAGATCCGCACCCATCGTGTCGCGCTGCGCTTGCAGGGCCGCCCGCGCGTTGGGAAGCCGGAACGTCCGCTCGACGACGTTCGGTCCCAGAGGTTCGGCGACCGCACCAGTGGTGGGGTAGCCGTTGGGGCTGTCCGTGCCGTCCCAACCGTTGACGACCTGCTCCGTCTCGAACGGCTTTTCCCCGTCGACCTCCACCCTGATAGTGGCGTGCTCCATGTCCTCGTCCCAGCGCACCGTGGCCGTGCCCTCGTCGCAGTTGTGCACCAGCAGCGGTGTGCCGCCCGCCAGCACGTAGTACGCGTGGATCCCGGTGACCGTCAGGTCGTGGGTGCGCTGACGCTTGTCGAAGGTGCGGACGGCCGTGATCTCGACCGCCTCGCCGTTCGGCGTGTGCAGGCGCATGCCCGGCTCGAGGTCACCGGCCTCGATCCACGCCTGCTCGGAGTCCGACCAGAAGGGGTGGGTCGTGGTGGAGATCAGGGCCTCGGACTTGCCGGAGCCGTCCTTGACCGTCAGGTCGACGAAGTGCTTGTCGTCCTCGGTGACGATCGTGCCGACGACCTCGCGTACGGTGGTCCTTCCCGTCTCCGGGTCCGTGACGGTGATGCTGTCGCCGAGCTCGACGTTCTCGATCGGTTTGGTCTTGCCGTCGGCGAGCAGCACCTTCGTGCCCGGGAGGAAGCTGTGCTTCCCCCCGGTCAAGCAGGACCCGCCTTCTTCTGTCTTCTTCCGTTTCTTGAGTGCCTCCGCCGCCTTCTTCCTCGCGTCCGCGAGCTTGTCCGCGGCCTTCGCGAGCCCGGCCTTCGCCTTGCCCAGTGCCTTGTTCGCCTTGTACAGGTCCTTGGCGCCGCCGATCAGGTCGCCGACCAGGCCCGTCACCCGCTTGGCGAGCTTGAGGCCCTTCGCCCAGTTCCACGGCGCGCCGTACTTGGCGAGGACCTTGCCCGCCAGACCGCCCGCGAAGCTGCCGGCGATGTTGAGCAGGGTCTCGCCGCAGGCGCCGACGTCGCCGCTGGAGATGCAGTCCAGGGCCGCGTCCACGCCCAGGATGTCCCGGACGATCTTGACGAGGGCCTTGCCCGCCGACTTGATGCGCTGCTTGGCCGACGACTGCTGGCTCTGCGCCACCTGGACCTGCCAGGAGGCGTTGTCGTGGTCCGACTGGGCCTTGTCGACCGGGTCCCTCTTGGTGCTGGAGACGGGGAGGCCGCCCCGGCACTCGATCAGCCCCTGCAGGCACTCCGGGATGGCCATGCCGCTGGGGTCCGCGTGCGTGACCGGGGAGTTGTTGGCGTAGGCGTAGCCGTTGATCTGCTGCGGCTGGGTGTAGTCGATGACCGGGTCGACCGAGATGAACTTGCCGATCGTCGCGTCGTACTCCCGTGCGCCCAGGTGTGTCAGGCCGGTCGAGGCGTCGATCGTGCCGCCGACGAAGCCCTTCTCACCCGGCCAGCTGCCGGTCTTCTCGCCGCGCTCCACGCCGAAGGGGTCGAAGCGGCGCTGGGAGATCGCGCCGGTCGCGGCGTCGATCGCCACCTCACCCGTGCCGTGGTGGTCGGAGGCGATGAAGGAGAGCTTGCCGCCGCCGCGGACGGCGACCGTCTGGCCGGCGTAGTCGTAGTAGCGGGTGGCCTCCTTCTTGGTGCCGTCCGCCGACAGCTTCAGCTCCATGCCGGGGAGGTAGACGGTCGTGCCCGAGGAGTCCTTGCGCACGAGGCGGCTGCCCGAGCCGTCGTAGAGGTAGCTGGTCCTCGAGCCGTTCGCCTCGGTGACCTCGCTCAGCTTCCCGGTGTCGGTCCAGGCCAGGGACTGGGCGTCGCCGCCGATCGTGCGCTTGGTGGTGTTGCCCGCGTCGTCGTACTCGTACGTCGACTGCCGGTCGCCGGTCGGGGTCTTCTCGACGACCTTCGTGACCTGGTGCGGGCCGTCGCCGAGGGCGCCCGCGCCGCCGTACTCGTAGCTGCGGGTGATGTTCTTCGCCGCGTTCAGGCCGGTGTCGTGGACGGTCTCGGAGACGCGGTTGCCGATGGCGTCGGTCTCGTACGACTTCCAGTACGGCGCCGGGCCGCCGAGCGCGCTCGAACCGGGGGCGGACCCGCACGCCTCCGGGCCGGTGCCGTCCAGCGGCGCGGTGGAGCCGCGCGTTCCGGTGCCGGCCGCGGTCGTCGCGGTGGCCGTCGGGGTCCACGCGTCCGTCAGCCGCTGGCGGCTGTCGTAGGCGAAGCACTGCACGTCCGGCGAGGCGGAGTTCGCCGTGTCCGCGATGGACAGGACGTTGCCCGCCTGGTCGTAGGAGTAGTTCGACTCCTTGGCCGGGGCGGTCGCGCCGTAGACGTCGACCACCGAGCGGGTGAGCCGGTCGGTGCCCTTCTCGTAGTCGTAGGTCTGCCAGACCTTCTTGCCACTGCCCGTGAACAGCTCCAGCTGCTGCAGTTGGCTGTTCTTGGAGTAGGTGGTGCTGGTGACGTACGAGTCAGTGGCCGATCTCATCGTCATCGGTCGCTGGAGGGCGTCGTACGTGTATGTCAGGTTCTCCGCCGGCAGGTCACCGATGGCGGGCAGGCCGGTGGTCTGGAGCGTCCCGTCCCGGTTGTAGGTGGAGGTGAACTCGTAGGTGCCGGCCAGGGAACCCTGCGAGGCCGGTACCTGGTAGGCGGTCTTCAGCGGGCGGTAGAACTCGTCCATCGACTGGACGGCGCTGGCGAAGTACTCCGTCGGGGAGGTGTAGCTCAGGAAGCCGTACGCCTGGCCCAGCCAGCCGGCCTTGTCGTACCTCGTCTCCGTCAGCTTGGTGCCGGTGCCGGCGTCCCCCTGCCAGGTGGTGGTGACGCGGCCCAGCTTGTCGTACACCGTGGACGTCTTCTTGTTCCGGCCGTCGTACGTGACGACCGGCCGGTCCAGCTCGTCGTACTCCGTGCGCGAGGTTCCCGCGTCCGGGTCGATCGACGTCTTCTTGCGGCCCAGCTGGTCGTACTCGTACCGCCACACGTTGCCCTTGGCGTCGGTGACCGTCTCCAGCCGGCCGGCCGGAGTGTAGGTGTACTTCGTCGAGTCGTACGGCACACCCACGCCCGGCGAGGAGCCCCGGTAGTGGCGGATCTCCGACGTGTTGCCCTGGCCGTCGGTGATCGTCGTGGTGGGCACGCCGCCGTTCGGCGGGTCGACGTGCGTCAGCTCACCGTCGTACGTCGTCTTGGTGCGCCACTGCTCGACGCCGCTGACCGCGAAGATCTCCGCAGTGGTGCGGCCCAGACCGTCGTACTCCAGCAGGCTCTGCTGGCCGACCTCGCCGTTGTGGACCAGCAGCAGCTCGTCCGAGGCGGCGCCGGCGGCGTTGTACGTCGAGTTGGTCTTCTTGACGTTCCCGGTGCCGTCGTAGAACGTGTCGGCGACCATGCGGGTGCCGTCCGCGCCCTCGGTCTGGATCTGGCGGGGACGCAGCAGGCTGTCGAAGAGCTCGTACTCGGCGCCGTAGGAGCCGTCGTTCTCGATCTTCTCGGTCTTGATCGAGGTGACCTTGTCCTTGCGGACGTTGTACGAGTACTTGATGCTCGGCGTCTGGTCCCTGCCCTTGTCCCGGTCCGCCAGCCAGACGGAGGTCAGGCGGCCCAGCGCGTCGTAGGCGAGGTCCGTGCGCTTGCCGTTCGGGTCGGTCTGGCCCGCCGACATGCCCCAGGCGGGGGCGTAGTCGGTGACGGTCGCGTGACCGAGGGCGTTGGTGACCTTGGTCTGCGTCAGCAGGCCGTTGGTCTCGGTGTAGACGGTGGTCGTCGCGTCCGTCGTCCCGATCTGCTTGGCGTCCTTCTGGGACAGCGGGCGGCCGAAGGCGTCGTAGGTCGTGACGCCGGTGACCTGGTACGTCGCCGTCTTCCCGTCGTGGGACGTCAGCCGCTCGGTCTTCGTCGCGTCACCCTTCGTGGGCGCCGCGCCGAACGCGCCGCCGTCGTAGGAGGTGCGCTCGTCGGCCAGGACCTGCGTCTTGCGGTCCGGGGTGGCCGAGCATCCGACCGACACCGACTCGCTGCGCGCGGGCAGCGAGAGGATGTTCTTCGCCGTGTTGTCCGCGTAGGTGGTGCGGGTGCAGGTGTCGTCCTTGGTGGTGGAGACGTCGCCCTGGTCGTCGACCGTCAGCACGCGGCCGGTGCCGTTGGAGGTGTCGTACGTCGTCGTCGACTTCGTCTCGCGCCAGGTCCCGTCGGACTTCAGGCTGAAGCCGCGGCCGGTCTGGGTGCGCACGATCGCCGCGCGGGTGGTGCCCCAGTCACGGGTCTGCGTGGCGGTGTAGTGCTTCCAGGGGGTGTCGATCGTCCTGGCGACCAGCTTGTCGCCGTCGTAGGCGGCGACCTCCAGCTGGTGACCGGTGAACTCCTCGTCGTCGGTGTACTCGGCGCCGGTGGAGTCCTCGACCTTCACCGAGCGGGTCTTGCCGTCGGCGTCCTTGTCGCCGTCCATGCCCTGCAGGAACGTGTAGTCGACGCGGGTGGTCTGCTGGTCGGAGGTACCGCTGGTGACCTTGACCTTGCCGTAGCCCTGCCAGCCGCCCCAGGTCAGGTACTTGGCGTCGGTGATGCCGTCCGGCTTCGCCTTACGCCAGGCCGCGTCGCCCTGGTAGTCGTAGCGGGTGACCATCGCGTCGCTGCCGCCGGTGCGGTCGGTCTCGACGACCGCGGAGACGACGTACTTGTGGAACCAGTCGGTGATCGGGTCGAGGTAGCCCGGCGGGGCCCACTTCACCGGGTAGCAGCGCTTCGTCGACTCGCCCGGCCTGGGCAGCGTGCTCTTCGTGCAGTTCGCCGGCGCGTAGTTGACGTCGAGCTGGGCTCCGGTCTCGCTGAGGACGGCGGAGAGCCGGTAGCGGTGGAAGGGCGCGATGTTGTCGCCGATCGCGTCGACCCGGTTGGCGAGCTGCTCGCCGAAGAGCTCGACGGAGGGCAGCTTCACGGCCGTGCCGGCCCGGCCCTCGTGGTCGATCTTCGACAGCCACAGGGTCTTGGAGTCGTCGCCGTTGTCGGTGAACAGGTGGGTGAGGGTCCAGGCGTCCACGTCCGAGTAGGTCGTGGCGTCCTTGCGCATCTGCGTGACGATCGACGTCAGCCGCTTGGTGGTGAAGAAGGTCTGGACGGGCGAGGTGCACTTGGCGTCGGCCTTGCACTCCTGGTCGACCGGGACGTCCGGCCAGTGGGAGGCGTTCGCCTTGGTGCGCTTGCTCTCCGCGCAGTCGAAGGCGTCGGTGGGCAGGCAGCGCTCGGCGGTGTTGAAGACGATCCGGGCCGGTGCCTTCGCCGCGTAGACCTTGTTGTCCTGCTGGCCGTAGTCGATGCGCTCGAGGTAGCCGCCGCGGTGGTACGCGGTGCCGTTGGCGTCCGTCTTGCCGTTGAGCGCGTAGTAGTTGGTCTCGCGGTCGTAGTAGTAGGACATCACGTTGCCGTGGGTGTCCTTGACGTAGTCCAGGCTCCAGCGCCAGGCCTGCTTGCAGTGGGCACTGGTGAAGGTGGCGTTGTAGCAGGGCTCACCGGAGTCGTCGCCGAAGACCGGCGCCGTCCAGACGGAGTCGGTCTCCTCGTTGCCCGAGGCCCAGCCCGGCAGGCGGTTCAGGCCGAACCAGTACTCGGTGCCCTCGGGCGTCGTGATCTTCCAGTGCTCGCCCTTGTCGTCCGCGCCGCCCTCGTCGCCGTTGGTGGCGCCGGTCAGCCGCTCGACCTTGGTGCCGTCGTCGGTCGACATGTGCCACTTGCCGGTGTCGTCGTCCTTGACCAGCTCGCCGGACGTGCCGTTGAGCATGACGGTGGCGTTCTCGAACGCCCAGCACTGCTCGCCCGAGTTGCTGTGGCCGTCGTCGGAGCACGGCTTGTAGCGGCGCTCGATATAGCCCGGGTCGTAGGAGAAGCCCTCACCGATCCAGGAGCCCTGGTTGTTGGTGGCCGCGGTGCGGCCGTCCGCCGACTGCGACGAGTAGCCGAGGCCCACGGTGGGGGTCAGGCCGCCCGGGGTCGGGACCGAGCGCAGCGGGTAGTTCCAGTTGAACGCGCCGGAGGAGGTGGCGATGCTCCAGCTCGCCGACGGGGACAGGGCGGTCGCCTTGTAGGTGCCCTGCGCGCTCGACGGGCCCGCCGCGACCGCGACCAGGGACGTCGCGTCGGCCGCCATGGTGGAGACGCCCTCGGCGGGGGCCGGGGCGACGGTCACGTCGGCGGAGACGGTGCCGGCCTCCACGTCGTTCACCGTCGGCAGCACCTCGGGCTGCTGCGGGCAGTCCTCGCTGCCCGGTGCGGCGACGGTCGCGCAGTCCGGGAGCTGGACGAGACGGAGGCGGGAGGCGTAGGAGCCGCCGAAGCCCTCGGCGAACCGGGAGTAGTCGACGGTCAGGCGGACCTTGGCGGCCTCGTCCGCGCCGTCGGCGCGCTCGACGCCGAGGAGGACGCCGGCGCCGAGCTTCGCGGCGCGCTTCGGGTCCAGGACGTCGACCCGGACCTTGCCCGGCGCCTCGGTGCTCTTGCTTGCGGTGCTTCTGCTTCCGGTGCCGTCGGCCTCGGTGCCCTTGGCTCCGGTGTCGTCGGCCTTCGCGCCGGCCCTGCCCTCGGTTCCGGCCTGCGTCGTGCCCTCGGCCCGGCGGACCTCGACCGGCAGACCGCCCGCTTCCGCGGCGGTCCCCAGCTTCAGCTCGGCGCCGCCCCGCCTGGGCCACACCGCCTTGTCGAGCCCCTCGACCGCGGCCTTGCGCGCCGGGTCGGAGGGGCGGGGCTTGCTCTTGGCGGCGAATCCCTTCGCGGGATCACCGTCGTCCTGGACGCCGGGGCGGCTGGTGCGGCCCCGGGCGCCGTCGTCGAGCGCCACCGCCTGCACCGACGAGGCGGACAGCGCGAGCGAGAGCCCGAGCACTGTCGCGACCACCGTCGATCTGGGCATGCGGCGGCTCAATGAGCGGCCACGGAAGAACATCGGACAACTCCCTGGTCGGAGGAGGAGGTCATGGAAGAGGGCGGTTGCGCCGGGCCCTGGACGGACCCGGCGCAACCCGGAAGGTGAGGTGACTGCTCGTCACATGGCGGGCTCTGCCGTCAGCCCGGCCATCCCCTGGACCGCGGTCAGATCCGCGGCCCCGCTGTACACGCGCACCTCGTCGATGGCACCGGCGAAGTACTCGCTCGCCCCGCGCAGCGAGCGGCCCACCTGGAGGCCGCCGGTGGCGGACCACAGGGTGTCGTCCTTGCCGTAGGCGCCCGCGACGAGCTGACCGTCGACGTACAGCCGGACCGAGTTGGCGAAGGCGTCGTAGACGACCGCCAGGTGCTGGCCGGAACCGCCGGTGTCGGCCAGTTGCTGGTCGTCGGTGAAGGTGACGACCTCCGCTCCGGCCGTGTCGGTCTTGGCGACGGCCAGTTCCCACTGGCCGGTGGCCGCCTGGTAGCGGACCTGGAGGCGGTTGGCGTTGGCGCCCGGCAGGGACAGCACCGTCTGCGACTTCTCCGGGTCCAGCGAGGTGAGCTGGGCGCGGGCGGTCACGGTGAAGCTGCTGTTGCCGGGGACCGGGGCGGTGGCGGTGGACGCGTAGTCCCCGTCGCCGTCCAGGACCAGGTTGCCGTCGCCGACCAGGGCGGCGGTGTCGAACAGCGGGTCGGCCGGGCGGTAGACCGAGGCGTTGCCCGCCAGGGTCAGCGGCTGGCCGCCGCCGGTCTCGGCGGAGGCACCGCCGCTGGCGTCGTCGAGCTGCCAGTAGCCCTTGCGCTCCGGCTTGACCGTCATCAGCTCGGCGACCTGGGCCGCCGGCAGGACCCGGTCGAAGACGCGGACCTCGGCGAGGTCACCGGTGAACTGGTCCCGGTAGCCGCTCCTGGCCGTGGCCCGGCCGATCTGCAGGTGCCCGTAGGACTTCCAGACGGAGCGGCGCTGGGCGGTGCCCTTCGCGTCCTTGTTGATGTACAGCCTGAGCTCGGGGCCGCCGCTCTTCTGCGCGTCGTAGACACCGGTCAGCAGGACCCACTGGTCCTTGACCACGGAGACACCGGTGGAAACGGCCTTCCACTCGCCGAGGGAGTCCACGTCGCTGACCGGGACGGCGAACTTCCAGGTCTTCGCGGTGGCGTCGTAGCCCAGGGTGAAGCCGGGCTCGCCGGTGCCGTCCTGGCTGACGACCGTCATGTCGGTGTCCAGCGCGGTGGGCCGCACCCAGGCGCTGACACTGAAGCTCCTGCCGGTGTCGAGCACGGTCTCGCCGACGTCGAGGTACGACTCGGAGGTGCCGTCGAAGCGGGCGGCCGCGTCTGCCTTGCCGCCCGGCCCGTCCACGCCGAAGGTGACGGTGCTGCCCGCGGTCGCCGAGAACTCGCCGCTCTCCTCGTGGGCCTCGGTGTCACCCGCCGGGTCGGCCAGGTTCCACTGGGCCACGACCGGCTTGCCCTCGCTCACCAGGAACTCGTAGTGCGCCTTCGTGCTCGGGTTCTCCGCCTTGTCGACCGCGACGACGTCGACCCAGTGCCGGCCGGCCCGGGTCGGCATCCAGCTCACCGAGACGGATCCGCCCGCCTTGGCGGGGGTGGCGGTGGTCGCCGGGCTCGCGGTGGAGTCGAAGGCGTAGCGGTACTTGACGACGTCCGTGTCCGGGATGGAGTCGTTCGGGTTGGGCGCGAAGGTGAAGGTGCCGTACGTGCCCACGCCGTCGTGGTAGACGGTGTCGGAGGGGTACTCCTTCGAAAGCACGTTCGGCTTGCCGGGCAGCGTCTTGTCGTAGATGAACTCGCAGCGCTGCGGTGTGTCACCGTCGTAGCTCCACGGCCCGTAGCCGTCACCGTCCGTGGCGCGTGCGCTCCAGTAGATGACGGTGTTCTGCGGGATCGACGACTTGACGGTGTGCTTGAACCTGGTGCCCGGCGTCGGGGAGCCCCAGTCCGGGGTCAGGTAGGTGTAGGACTTGGCCTCCTTGGTGGTGGGGTCGGTCCACTCGACCTTGAACTCCACCTTGACCTTGTCGGTCCGGCCGTTGCCGTGGTCCGGGTCGCTCGCGATGGCCTGGAGCGTCGGCGGGACCTCCGCGTACTCGCGGGTCGAGCCCCACTTGCAGACGCCGCCGGGGTCGGTGGACATGTCGGACGTCTTGATCTGCCGCGGCAGGTTGTTGTAGCTGATCGACAGATAGGCGTTGCCGCAGATCCGCTTCCACTCGGCGAACCGGCCCTCGTCGGCGGCCCGCAGCCCCAGTGTCATGGAGTTCCAGCCGTCGGCCGCGGCCGTCTTGATCTCGTTGGTCAGCTCGCCGGTCTTCCCGCTCTCGAAGTGCAGGTTGGCCTGGCTGGAGCAGGAGGTCGGGGAGATCGCCTTGTCGACGGTCTGCAGGTAGTCGTCCCAGTCGTCCTTGGTGTTGGACCAGTCGCTGGACGAACTGATCGAGTAGTTCTTGCCGCCGATCCGGTACAGCTGAATGGGCTCGGCGGTCGGCGAGGCGCTGTAGATGTGCTCGACCCGGGCGGAGAAGGTCGCGCCGAGGATCTGCTTCCCCTTGTAGAAGGAGAGCGGCATCGTGAACAGCAGGCGCCGGACGCCCACGCCGTTGCAGGAGACCGGGTTGTAGTCGGTCGGGCACTTGCCCACGCCCGCGCTCCCCGAGTACTTCCAGTCCTGCTCGGACGGCATCCCGGACATCACTCCGGTCCAGGAGGTCCGTGAGGTGGTCCGCTGGATCGGGTCGATCACCACGGGGAAGACCGTGTCGTCGCCCTTGAGCAGTTCCTGGTCCGGGACGAGGGTCAGCCTGTCCTCGCTCACCTCGATCTCCAGCGGCGCGGTGCGACCGCCCCCGCCGGGGCCCTCCAGGGCCGCTTCCGCTTCGGCGGCGGGCTGGTCGGCGGCCTGCACCGTGTAGGCGGCCTGCCGGGCGCCGCCCGCGCTGTTCGCGGTCGGAGCGTTCCCGGCGGAGCCGCTCTCGGCCGCCGCGGCCGAGTCCCACATCGCGGGCTTGCCCGCCTCGAAGACGGTACCGCCGACCTCGGCGTCCTCCGCGAGGATCGCACCCTCGGTGTTCTCGCGCACCGTCAGGCCGTCGGTCGTGAGCCCCAGGTCGATCTCGGCGAGCCGGGGGTCGGCCGCCGCCTCGGGCGTCTTGACCACCAGCAGATGGCCGAAGCCGTCGGGCTCGGCGCGGACCGTGAGGTCCACGCCGGGCAGGGCGTCGGTGTACGTGGCGGTGTCACCGTCGATCCCCGGCGCGGGCAGCTCGCCGTACGGCCAGGTCAGGGACAGCGCACGGCCCGCGTGCCGGATGGTCGCGAACGGCTCGTCGGCCCGGCCCCCGGAGAACTCGACATCGACGGTGGCGGCCTTCGGGCTCCAGCCGCCGTCGGCCCGCTTCACCAGCGTCTCGTCGATGTCCACCCAGGCGCCGTCGCGCACGGTGCGCACCGGCTCGGTGTACTCCCGGGCGGTGAAGGTGCCGTCGGGCTCCGCGAAGACCTCGCGGCGCTCGGTGCGCAGCCCGACCACCTCCACCTGGTCACCGCTCTCCTCCGCGGCCGCCAGCGCCTGCTGCTCGGTCTGCACCGGCTTGTCGGCGGCGACGGGTGCCTGGTCGGTGCCGGACGGCCGGTCGCCGCCCGGCAGCGCCGCCAGGGTGCCGGCCGCCACCGCACCGGCCAGCACGGCGGCGATCAGGGCCCGCCGCATCGTACGCGGCCCGGCCGACCGGCTCATGGCGCCCGACTCATCCGGGGTCCGCGCCGGATCGGGTCTGTACGCGGACATGCGTCCGCTCCCCCACTGCTTCATGGTCTCGTCTCTCCCGTCAGCGGACCACGGCGCCGAATGCGACGCCGGTCGCCGGAATGCCGCCCTCGCCGGGCTTGAAGGTCTGCGTCGGTGCGCCGCCGGACTCCACTCCCCACGGGAAGCCGTAGACCGCGCGTCCGTCGGCCGGCCCGTACGGCACCCCCACGTACAGCAGGGAGGGGGTGCTGCCGAGGCTCAGTCCGGTGAGCATCCGCGTCGCCGGTGCCGAGGGGATGCCGTTCCCGGGGGCGATCCAGCGGTCGGCCGCGCCGGGCGCACCGACCAGCGGGAAGATCTGTACGGCGCCCTCGTCCGAGAACTCCTCGGTGGACTCCTCGCCGGGCACGCCGACCGCGAGCCGGACGGTGGTGGCGGTGGAGGTCGCGTTGGGGGAGCTGTTGACCGCGGTGATCCGCTGGCCGAAGAAGTCGCCGCCCTCGCCCTCGCCCTCCACGTCCGCGGTGTTCTGGTCGATCCAGTTCACCTCGGTGAAGTCCCCGCTCGCCGGGATGCGGAAGACCTGTACGGCGCCCGCGTCCACGGTGGTCGACAGGTCCTCGCCGGGTATGCCCACGGCGAGCAGCGACTCCGTGGTGGAGGTGGCGCCGGAGGGCCGGTACGGAACCATCGCGAGGGAGGCGCCGAACTGGTCTCCCACCTCCTCCGCGCCGGAGACCGTGTCCCAGTCCTGGCCGATGCCGTACAGAGGCTTGGGATGCCCGGAGGCCAGGGTGTGACTGAAGACACCGACCCCGCCCGCGAAGGTCGTGGTGCCGAGCGCCTCTCCGGGCGTGCCGACCGCGAAATGGGTCGGGGTGGCGGCGAGGGAGGCGCCGTAGCGGTCGTCCTGTTCCGCCACTCCGGGCACGGCGCCGCCGGCCTCGGTGTCCTGGTTGATACCCACCACGGTCTGCGCGGTCCCATGGACGTAGTAGGCGCCCCCCGCGTCGTCCAGCGTGCCGATCGACTCGCCGGGGACGCCTATCAGCAGGTAGGGCGTGCCGGCCGAGGTCTTGCCGGCCGCGACCGCGTACCCGAGCCAGTCGCCCGCCTCGGCGGAGGAGCCGTTCATGCTGCCGCTGCCCTGGACGAACTCCGTCACCGCCGCGCCTCCGCCCAGTCCGGAGGTGGAGCCGTACACGACATGCACGACACCCGCCTCGGCGGCGGTGCCGATGGCCTCGTAGGGGGCACCGACCACCAGGTCGCTGCAGCCGTCCAGGTTGGCGTCGTAGACGGCCAGCGAGTGCCCGTACTGGTCGCCCGCCTCCGGGACGCCCGGCACGTTGGCCGTGTCCTGCGTCAGTTCGAGGGTGCCCTTGCCGCCGCCGTACACGACGTGCACCGCACCCGCCTTCTTCACCCCGCCGACGGTCGCCTCGGGGTCGGCGATCGCCGTGTCCCGGATGCCGTCACCGTTGAAGTCCGACTCCGTGCCCGACGGGCACGCGACCGCGGCCGCGGCGGGCGTTCCTCCCGCGCCGACCCCCCACGCTAGCAATGCCCCTGACAAAACGGTCGCCACACCGCGGCACCACGCTTTCCCCACCCCTGACACGCGCTCCCCGTTCGATAAAGAGAACCTAAAAGCGAGGTGATCCTCTTTTATTCACAGGAGGCACACAACACCTTCCTCCCCCACTGCACAGTGACTAAATTCACAGAGCGCCCGTAAAGTCGTCACAAAAGGTGGAGAACTGGTGGACAGTGCGTGAGCTGCAATGGGCATGCCGACTGCGCCACCGTCCGACCATCGCAACCGCCGCCCGTCCGGAGGAAGAGGGACGCGGCGGCCGGGCCGCGCCTCCGGGCCGTCGGTCTCTCACTGCCGGCCGGCAGCGGTTTCACGCCCCTGCACGGGCCCGTGGTGTCCACGGTGCCCGGACGGACGACCTTCACACCGCCCGGTCGAAGACGAGTTCGTACCGGGTCGTGCGCGGCGTCGTGTCGGCCTTCGGGCTCGACTCGTCGTCCCCGTGCGGCGCGGATCCGGTGCAGTTCCCGGAGCCGGTAAGGACGATCTTGTTGCGCACCCCGTCGTGCACGCCGCCGACCAGGACGTACTCGAAGCGGACGGGGTACGGCGTCAGCGGCTTCCTGCCGGGGTCCAGCGGGTCCTGGCCGTCGTCGTGGCAGCGCACGGCGGGGTCGCCGGAGGTGTGCAGCCTCCCCCGTGCCCTTGATGCCGCCGGGGCCCTCGGCTCTGCCGGTCCCGGCGTGGGCGGCGCCGACCGCGCAGCACGCCCTCTCCGGCGCGACGGTCCTCTCGGCGGTCACCGGCCGGACGAGCCCGAAGATCGGGACGCGGATGCCGGTGGGCCGTGTGCCGCCCGCGGTCTGCCGCTGCCTGCACCGCACGTTGTCGAGCGCCCGTGCCGGTGGCCCGGCTGCCGCCGCAGGGGCGTCCGCCCGCGAAGGGACGGCCGAGGACGCCGGACACGCCGACGCCCCCGGTCCGGCGGGAATCCGCCGGACCGGGGGCGTCGGTCCCGACGAGGGGTACGGGCCCGGGGGCTCAGTCCTCGTCGGTGGTCGCCGTGACCGTGGGCGCCGACGGCTGCTCCGCTGCGGCGGTCTTCTTCGCCGCGGCCTTCTTCGTCGTCGTCTTCTTGGCCGTGGTCTTCTTCGCGGCCGTCTTCTTCGCGGCGGTCTTCTTGGTGGCCGCCTTCTTCGCGGTCGCCTTCTTGGCCGTCTTGCGGGCCGCCTTCTTGGCGGGCGCCGCCTCGTCCTCGGCGGGGGCCTCGGCGGCCGGTTCCGCGGCGGTGGCGGTGGCCTCCTCCGCGGCTTCCTGCTGCGCCGACGGGACGACCACGACGGCCGTCTCCTCGGGCGCGGTCGGGGCGGTGGCCTTGCGGACGGCGCGGCGGCGCGGGCGCGCCGGGGCGGCGCTCTCCGCGGCCTCGGCCGGGGCCTTCGGCGCGGCGGCGGCCGGGGCCTCGGCCTCGGGCTCCTCCGCCGTTACGGTCGGCTCGGCGACCGTCACCACGGCCTCCTCGGCCGCCGCCGGCGAACCGGCGGGCGCGGAGACCCGGCGAGTGGCACGGCGACGCGTCCGTCCCTTGGGGGCCGCCTCGGGCTCCGCCGGGGCCTCGGCGGGCTGCGCCTCGGTGGCCTGCGCCTGCGGCTCCTCCGCGGGGGCCTCGACGACCGGGTCCTCGGCCGCCGCCGGCGCGGCCTGCGCGGCCTCGGCCGGCTCCGGCCGCACCGGACGCTCGGCCTCCTCCCGCGCCGTCACGTCCTGCGCCGTCGGGACCGCAGCCTTGCGGGCGGACCTGGGCGCGCCCGCCGGGGCCGACGCGCGCCGGCTCGCCCGGCGCCGCGAACGGCCGCGGGTCGCGGCGGCCTCCGCCTCGGCGACGCTGCTGTACAGCTCCTCGTCCGGGGCGAACTCCGGCGCGGGCAGCGCGGCCGGCTCGGCGACCTCCGCGGCGACCTCGGCCGCCGTCTCGACGGCCTCGGGCGCCTCGGCACCGGCGGCCGGCGCCGTCTCGTGCTCGTGCTCGTGCTCGTGCTGCTCGGCGCCGCCGCGGCCGCGCTTCTTGCGCTTGCCGCCGCCTCCGCTGGACGCCGCCTGGTCCATGTGCACGATGACGCCGCGGCCGTTGCAGTGGACGCAGGTCTCCGAGAAGGACTCCAGCAGGCCCTGGCCGACCCGCTTGCGGGTCATCTGCACCAGGCCCAGCGAGGTGACCTCGGCGACCTGGTGCTTCGTACGGTCCCGGCCCAGGCACTCCAGCAGGCGCCGCAGCACCAGGTCCCGGTTGGACTCCAGGACCATGTCGATGAAGTCGATGACGACGATGCCGCCGAGGTCGCGCAGCCGCAGCTGGCGGACGATCTCCTCGGCCGCCTCCAGGTTGTTCCTGGTGACGGTCTCCTCGAGGTTGCCGCCCTGGCCGGTGAACTTGCCGGTGTTGACGTCGATCACGACCATGGCCTCGGTCTTGTCGATCACCAGCGAGCCGCCGCTGGGCAGCCACACCTTGCGGTCGAGCGCCTTGGCCAGCTGCTCGTCGATCCGGTACGTCGCGAAGACGTCGACCTCGGAGGTCCACCTCTGCAGGCGGTCGGCCAGGTCGGGCGCGACGTGCGCGACGTAGCCGTGGATGGTCTGCCACGCCTCGTCGCCGCTGACGATGACCTTGGAGAAGTCCTCGTTGAAGATGTCGCGCACGACGCGGACGGTCATGTCCGGCTCGCCGTACAGCAGGGTCGGGGCGTTGCCGCTCTTCGCCTTCTTCTTGATCTCCTCCCACTGCGCCTGCAGACGCTCGACGTCGCGGCGCAGCTCCTCCTCGCTCGCGCCCTCGGCGGCGGTGCGCACGATGACGCCCGCGTCCTCGGGGACGATCTTCTTGAGGATCGTCTTCAGCCGGGCCCGCTCGGTGTCGGGCAGCTTGCGGCTGATGCCGGTCATCGAGCCCTCGGGCACGTAGACCAGGTAGCGGCCGGGCAGTGAGACCTGGCTGGTCAGGCGGGCGCCCTTGTGGCCGATCGGGTCCTTGGTGACCTGCACGAGGACGGACTGGCCGGACTTCAGGGCGGTCTCGATGCGGCGCGGGCCGTTGGCCAGGCCGAGCGCCTCGAAGTTGACCTCACCGGCGTACAGGACGGCGTTGCGCCCCTTGCCGATGTCGACGAACGCGGCCTCCATGGACGGCAGCACGTTCTGGACCTTGCCCAGGTAGACGTTGCCGACGTACGAGGTCGACTGCTCCTTGTTGACGTAGTGCTCCACGAGCACGTTGTCCTCGAGGACGCCGATCTGCGTGCGGTCGCCGTTCTGCCGGACCACCATCACGCGCTCGACGGCCTCGCGGCGGGCCAGGAACTCGGCCTCGGTGATGATCGGCACCCGGCGGCGGCCCTGCTCGCGGCCCTCGCGGCGGCGCTGCTTCTTGGCCTCCAGACGGGTCGAGCCCTTGATGGACTGCACCTCGTCGGAGGCGTCGCCGGAGCGCTCGTCCTTGCGGCGCGGCTCGCGGACCTTCACGACCGTACGCTCGGGGTCGCCGTCGCCGGGCTCGGTGTCGACGGAGGTGTCACCCGCACGGCGGCGGCGACGGCGGCGGCGACGGCTGCTGCTGGAGCCGCCCGCCTCCTCGCGCTCGTCCTCGGCGTCCTCCTCCGCCTGCTCGGCGGTGTCCTCGGCGTCCTGCGCGGCCTGCTCGTCGGCGGCCTCGTCGGTGTCCGCGGAGTCGTCCTCGGCGGACTCGCCCCGGCGACGGCGGCGGCCGCCGCGACGGCGCCGGCGGCGCCCGCCGGTCTCCTCGGTCTCGTCGTGCTCGTCGTCCTCCACCGCGTCCTCGGCGGACTCGGCGGGCTCCTCGGGCTCGGTGTCGGCGGGCTCCTCCGGCGCGGCGGCGGGCTCGGTCGCCTCAGCCGTCCCGGAGGCGGGCGCGGCGGCCTCCTCCTCGGCGGCCCGGCGGCGGCGACGGCGACGCGGCGCGGTCTCCTCCTCCGGAGCCGGAGCCGGCTCGGCGGTTCCGGCGGCCTCTGCCGCCTCGGCAGCGGCGGCGGCCGCGGCGCGCTCCGGCGTCTGGAACATCGGCTCGGTGAAGACCGGCGCCCGGAACACGGCGACGGCCGGGCGCGCCGGGCGGCGCGTGCCCTCGGCCCCGGCCTGCGGGGCGGCGGACTGGGCGGGCGGCGCGGCGAAGCCGGTGGCGGCCTTGCGGGTGGCGCGGCGGCGCGTACGGCGCGGAGCCGCCTCCTCGGCGGGCGCGGCGGCCCGGTCCGCGGTCTCCTCGGCGGCCGCCACGGGCTCGGGGGCCTCGGCTGCGGGCGCGGCCGGCTGCTCCTCGGCCGGGGCGGCGGTCTCGGCGCCTTCGGCGGCCTTCGGCGCACCGGCGGGCGCGGAGGCACGGCGGGTGGCACGACGGCGCGGACGCGCGGGAGCGGCGGCCTCGGCGGCCTGCGGCTCGGCGGACGCCTCCGCGACCTCGGCCTGCGGCTCCGCCTCGGCGGAAGCAGCACTCTCAGCACTCTCAGTGCTCTCCACACCCTCGGCGGCCTTCGGCGTGCCCGCGGGCGCGGAGGCACGGCGGGTGGCACGACGGCGCGGACGCGCGGGAGCGGCGGCCTCCTCGGCCACCGCAGCCTCGGCGGCCTGCGGCTCGGCGGACGCCTCAGCGGCCTCGGCCTGCGGCTCCGCCTCGGCGGAAGCAGCACTCTCAGTGCTCTCCACGCTCTCCACACCCTCGGCGGCCTTCGGCGTGCCCGCGGGCGCGGAGGCACGGCGGGTGGCACGACGGCGCGGACGCGCGGGAGCGGCGGCCTCCTCGACCGCCGCAGCCTCGGCGGCCTGCGGCTCGGCGGACGCCTCCGCGGAGGTGACGGTCTCGGCGGCCTCGGCGGTCCCGGCCGTCTGGGGCGCACCGGCGGGCGCCGAGACACGCCGTGTCGCACGGCGGCGCGGACGCGCGGCCGGCGCGCCGGTCCCGGCCTCCGGCGCCTCGGCGGACCCGGCCTTCGCGGCCGGCGCGTCCTGGGCGCCCTGCTGGTCGTCCCCGGCGGCCGCGGGCTGCGCGGCCGGTGCGGTCGCCTCGGCCGCGGCCTCGCCGGCGGCCGGCGGCCCGGCGGGCCGGGACGCGGCGCGGCGGCGCCGGCGCGGCGGCAGGGTGTCGCTGGGGGTGTCGTTCTCGGGTTCCACGGACGATGCGGTGGATTCGGTCGGCTCGAGCATGCGGGTGGTTCTCCCGTCAGGCTCCCGGGCGCCGCGCCTGGTCCGGTGACGTCCGCGGCTCGCGCGATGCGCGGTGCCGCCGTTCTCGGGGGCGAGGGCGCCGCACGGGAGCTCTCTGTGTCCTGTCTCGCCGGTTCCGTACACCATGTGTGCGTACGGCCTGGCGAAAGTCTTCTGTGTCGGTGCGCTGCCCGACCCAGGTGGCTCCCGAGTACGAGGGCGGCGCTACGACGTCCGTCCCTACGCGGGACCTTCCGGCACCGGCGCCGTCGCGGCGGCGGTCACGGAGGCCCCTGAACGATCGGCCGGGGCGGCCGCAACTGCCTCGCGGTCGGGCGCGAGCGGGTCGGTCACCGTGCCGGTCTCTTCATCGAACAGCCCCTGCGCCAGCCTGGTCACCGCTGCGGGGACCGGCGGCGCCAGGTCGGCCACGGCGCGGAGACCGGACAGGACGTCGTCGGGTCGTACGGCAGGCGTCACGTGCCGAACAACCAGCCGCAGTATCGCACAAGGCTGGTCAATCGGCCCATCGGCCCGATCGTGGTGCGTCTGGAGATGTGCGACGGCGGCGCGGGCGTCGAAGGTGCGCACACCGTTCTTGGTCATGCGCTGGACCTCGACGGTCTCCGCGGAGCGGAAGGCCCCGGCCGCGCGCTCCGCGTCCTCGGGCGCCACGCCGTCCAGGCGCAGCTCCCACACGGACGCGGTGAGCCGGTCGGCCAGACCCGGCGTGCGGGCCTCGACCGCGTCGACGATGTCGAGCCCGTCGGGCAGCGACTCGTCGAGGAGCTCGCGCAGCCTGCCGGGGTCGCGCGCCTCGGTGAGCGCGATCTCCAGGTACTCCGCCTCACTGCCCGTGCCGGTGGGTGCGGCATTGGCGTACGACACCTTCGGATGCGGCGTGAACCCCGCCGAGTACGCCATCGGCACCTCGGCACGGCGCAACGCGCGCTCGAAGGCGCGCTGGAAGTCACGGTGGCTGGTGAACCGGAGGCGGCCGCGCTTGGTGTAGCGCAGTCGGATGCGCTGCACCGCCGGTGCGGGCGGCGGGCCTTCGGGCTGTCGCTTGCCCAGTGTCGTTCAGTCCTTCGTGAGAGCGGTCGTACTGCTACCTAGAGTACGTGCCTCGTCGGCCTGCGGTTCCCGCCGGGGTTCGCCGAGCGGGACCGGGCGGGGTGCGCGCGGGTCCCCGGCGGGCGCCGCCGTCCGCTCCCGCGGGCCTCCGGACGGCACCGGGGCCCGCCCCCCGGAAGCGCCGAAGAGCGCTCTGCGGACCTCGGCGCGCTTGACGCGCCGTGTCGCGGGCCGCCGCCAGAGCCTGCCGGGCCGTGCGCCCCGCGCTCCGCGCGGCGTCGGCCGCAGGCCGCCACACCAGATCGCGCACGGCGTGCCCGACCGGGGTGAGCACGGTCCGGTACGTCCACCCGGCCGGGACGACCACGAGCCACCGCAGGAGCGTGCCGAGGAAGCGGCCCACCGCGCGCGAGACGCGTCCCGCCACGCGCCAGGCGTGCCCGAGCGCGTCGACGATCTCCCGCGCCACCACGAGAAGGGCCCCGGCCAGCGGCGCGAGGACCCACCGCCACAGGGCGGCGGCGGGCAGGACGACCACGATGCGGAGGGTCCGGTACAGGGCGGCGCCGACGCCCGCGGCGGTCACCCGGACGAGCCACGCCAGTCCCCGCGCGCACCACACGATCCCGTGTCCGGCGGGCGTCAGCACCCACCGGTACAGCCACAGCGCCGGGACGACGAGGACGTACCGGCCCAGCCACACCGCGGCCGCGCAGACCGCGAGGAGCGCGGCGCCCGCTCCCCGGCCCAGCCCTCCGAGCAGCCGGGACAGGCCGCGCCCGGCGGGTACGAGCAGGCGCGCGTACAGCCACCCCCATGCGGCACCGGCGCCGCGCCCCGCCCAGGACACCCCGGACCACAGCCCCAGGAGCACATGGGCCGCACCGGCACCGGCGCGCCGCAGCGCCCACGCGGCACCGTGTCCGAGCGGCGTCAGCACGTGGCGGTACGCCCACACCGCGGGCACGACGAGCAGGACGCGCCCGAGGGGGGCGACGGCGTGGCGCCACAGCGCCACCCACGGCCGTACGAGGACGGCCCGGCCGAGCCACAGCAGGACCCGGCCGAGCGGCCTGAGCACGGCCTCGTTCAGGAGCCGCCCGCCGGCCGCCAGGGCGTCCCAGGCGAGGCGCACCGGCACGACCAGGACGAGCACGACGATCCGCACGGGCAGCCGGACCGCCACCGCGAGACAGCCCTCGCTCCGGTGCGGCCCGCCCTCGACGACCGTTCCCTTCCGCTCCATGTCCGTGAGGACGCACGAGCGGACCGGATGGATCCGGCCATGCGCCCGCGCGCCCCCGCCTCACATCGGAACGAGCCCCCTCGCACCTCTCTCAGTGCGTGTGCCCGCCGGTCGCCGCGGGCTTCTTGACCGTCAGCGGCAGCAGCTTCTTGCCGGTGGGGCCGATCTGGATGTGCGTGTCCATCTGCGGGCACACGCCGCAGTCGAAGCACGGGGTCCAGCGGCAGTCCTCGACCTCGGTCTCGTCGAGGGCGTCCTGCCAGTCCTCCCAGAGCCAGTCCTTGTCGAGACCGGAGTCGAGGTGGTCCCAGGGCAGGACCTCCTCGTAGGTGCGCTCGCGGGTGGTGTACCAGTCGACGTCCACGCCGAAGGCCGGCAGGGTCTTGTCGGCGCAGGCCATCCAGCGGTCGTAGGAGAAGTGCTCGCGCCAGCCGTCGAAGCGGCCGCCGTCCTCGTAGACGGCGCGGATGACGGCGCCCACGCGGCGGTCGCCGCGGGAGAGCAGGCCCTCGACGATGCCGGGCTTGCCGTCGTGGTAGCGGAAGCCGATGGAGCGGCCGTACTTCTTGTCGCCGCGGATCTTGTCGCGCAGCTTCTCCAGGCGGGCGTCCGTCTCCTCGGCGCTCAGCTGCGGGGCCCACTGGAAGGGGGTGTGGGGCTTGGGCACGAAGCCGCCGATCGACACCGTGCAGCGGATGTCGTTGGAGCCGGAGACCTCGCGGCCCTTGGCGATGACCCGGGTCGCCATGTCGGCGATCTGCAGGACGTCCTCGTCGGTCTCGGTGGGCAGGCCGCACATGAAGTACAGCTTGACCTGGCGCCAGCCGTTGCCGTACGCCGTGGCGACCGTGCGGATCAGGTCCTCCTCCGAGACCATCTTGTTGATGACCTTGCGCATGCGCTCGGACCCGCCCTCGGGGGCGAAGGTGAGGCCGGACCGGCGGCCGTTGCGGGTCAGCTCGTTGGCCAGGTCGACGTTGAAGGCGTCCACACGGGTCGACGGCAGGGAGAGGCCGATCTTGTCGTCCTCGTAGCGGTCGGCCAGGCCCTTGGCGATGTCGCCGATCTCGGAGTGGTCCGCGGAGGACAGGGAGAGCAGGCCGACCTCCTCGAAGCCGGTCGCCTTCAGGCCCTTCTCGACCATCTCGCCGATGCCCGTGATGGAGCGCTCGCGCACCGGGCGGGTGATCATGCCGGCCTGGCAGAAGCGGCAGCCGCGGGTGCAGCCGCGGAAGATCTCCACGGACATGCGCTCGTGGACCGTCTCGGCCAGCGGCACGAGGGGCTGCTTGGGGTAGGGCCACTCGTCGAGGTCCATGACGGTGTGCTTGGACACGCGCCACGGCACGCCCGAACGGTTCGGCACGACGCGGGCGATGCGGCCGTCGGGCAGGTACTCGACGTCGTAGAACGCCGGGACGTACACCGAGCCGGTCCTCGCGAGGCGGAAGAGGACCTCCTCGCGGCCGCCGGGGCGGCCCTCCGCCTTCCAGGCGCGGATGATCTCGGTCATGTCGAGCACGGCCTGCTCGCCGTCGCCGATGATCGCGGCGTCGATGAAGTCGGCGATCGGCTCGGGGTTGAAGGCCGCGTGGCCGCCGGCCAGCACGATCGGGTCGTCGAGCGTGCGGTCCCGGGACTCCAGCGGGATGCCGGCCAGTTCCAGGGCGGCGAGCATGTTGGTGTAGCCGAGCTCGGTGGAGAAGCTCAGGCCGAACACGTCGAAGGCGCGCACGGGGCGGTGGCTGTCCACGGTGAACTGCGGTACGCCGTTCTCCCGCATCAGCTTCTCGAGGTCCGGCCAGACGCTGTAGGTGCGCTCGGCGAGCACGCCCTCGCGCTCGTTCAGCACCTCGTAGAGGATCATGACGCCCTGGTTGGGCAGGCCGACCTCGTACGCGTCGGGGTACATGAGCGCCCAGCGGACGTCGCAGGACTCCCACGGCTTGACCGTGGAGTTGAGCTCTCCGCCGACGTACTGGATCGGCTTCTGCACATGCGGGAGGAGAGCTTCGAGCTGCGGAAACACAGACGCAGCAGCGGCCTCGGCGGCTTCGGCAGGCATCTCGCGGACTTTCGTGAGCGGACTGGGGGCACGCCCCCGGACGGGGGCGGGTGACCCTCAAGCCTAACGCCATCGGAGGCGCCCGCCGTCCCCCGTCCGGCCCAGGGGTCCGGGAGGGCGCCCCCGGGACCACCGGGAAGCCCTTCGGTGTCAGAGGCGCATGGCCTTGCGGACCCGCTTCCACTCCTTTGGCAGCTCCGCCTCCCGGCGGGCCGCCACGCGCTCCTCGCGGCCGTACAGCACGCCGAAGGTGAAGGGGTTCTCCCCGGCGGCGTGGGACTGGGCGGCGAGGTCGCGCAGGGCGGCGCGGGCCATGACGCTGTCCTGGTGGTCGCCGAGCACGTCCTGCAGGGACTTGACGGCCCTGGCGAGGGCGGAAGCCGGGTCGCCCAGGGCGGGCGCGGCGGCCTCGGCGGCGTACCGGGTGCGCTTGGCCTTCTTGCGGGCCTCGTGCGTCGCGACGTCGCGCTCGGTGCCGGGCGGCAGGCCGAGGGCCCGCTCGACCAGGGCGGCGACCTTGTCGAAGTCCTTGCGCACGGCCTTGGCCAGGACCTTCTCCGGCTTCTTCGCGGCGGCCGGGCGCAGCGGCGGGTCGGCGACGAGGGCGTCGAGGGCGGCGAGCAGGTCGAGGTGGCGCCGGCCGTCGAGGGCGGCGAGGATACGGCGGCGGCTGCCGCCGTGCCGGGCCTGGCTCCAGGTGCGCAGCCGGCCGCGGACGGGTCCGGTCAGCAGGGCGCGGGGCAGGGCGTCGACGGCGGCGGTGAGGCGCTCGGTGAGGACCTCCTGGTCGCGGTCGGCGCCGAGTTCGCCGGCGAGCCACTTGAGCTCTGCGGCGACGGGGTCGGTGGCGGTGCGGTCCAGGACGGAGCCGAAGGAGCGCAGCGTGCTGCGCAGGCGGCGGGTGGCGACCCGCATCTTGTGGACGGAGTCGGGCACGTCCCGCCGCACGGCGGGGTCGAGTGCGAGGATCGCCTCGCGCTGGGCCCGTATGTAGGCCAGGACGTGGTCGCCCGCGGTCACCGGTCCCCCGGTGGCGGGGACGGCCGCGACGGGCCGCTGCGGGCGCGCCCCCGTCTCGTCGAGGGCGCGGGCCAACTTGGACGGCGAGGAGGACGGCTCGATGCCGGCTTTGCGGAGCTTCTTGTCGACCTTGTCGAGGAAGGCGGGGTCGCCGCCGTCGGCGAGCTCGACCTCGATCTCGGTCCACCCGGCGGCGCCGTCGCCGCCGTCGAGCCGCTCGGCGCGCACGCGGTCGACGCTGACCTCGGCGAGCAGGCCGCCGTCGGCGTCGAGGAGGTGGCGGACGTCGCGCGCGGAGCGCAGCCGGACGACGGGGCCGAGGGCGGCGTCGCGGGTGCGGGAGCGCACGAGGGCGGCGAGGGCCTTGGGCAGGGTGTCGGAGAGGGGGACGTGGATCTCGTCCCGTACGCCGTCGGCGACGGGGAGCTTGAGGTGCCAGCCGGCGTCGTCGCCGCCGGTGCGGCGGCGCAGGGTGAGGGAGGCGGCGGCGAGCCGCTGGTCGGCCGTGTCGTAGTAGGTGGCGTCGAGGTCCGCGACGCCCTTGTCCACGACCGCCGCCACTCCGGGCACGGCGGTGAGGTCGGGCAGTGCGGTGGTCGGGTCGGCTGCGTACTTTCGCTCGATCTCGCGCTTGGTGTCCGCCATGTACCGAATCTAACCGCCTTCCGGAGACAGGGGCAGGCCCCTGCGGGGCAGGAGGGAGGAGTCTTCCCTCCCCGCCTGCCCCGTGCCGCGTCACGCAGACATCGGCCGCTGCACCCGGATCGACTGGAGCAGGCCGACCGCTATCCAGACGGCGAACATCGACGAGCCGCCGTACGAGACGAAGGGCAGCGGCAGGCCGGCGACCGGCATGATGCCGAGGGTCATGCCGATGTTCTCGAAGGACTGGAAGGCGAACCAGGCGATGATGCCGGCGGCGACGATGGTGCCGTACAGCTCGGTGGTCTCGCGGGCGATGCGGCAGGCGCGCCAGAAGACCACGCCGAGGAGCAGCAGTATCAGACCGGCGCCGACGAAGCCGAGCTCCTCGCCCGCGACGGTGAAGACGAAGTCCGTCTGCTGCTCGGGCACGAACTGGCCGGTGGTCTGCGAGCCCTGGCCGAGGCCGGTGCCGAAGAGGCCACCGGAGCCGATCGCGATACGGGCCTGGTTGGTGTTGTAGCCGACGCCCGCGGGGTCCAGCTCGGGGTTGGCGAAGGCCGCGAACCGGGCGATCTGGTAGTCGTCCAGGATCTTCAGCTGCCAGACGGCGATCGCGCCGGCGGCGCCCGCGCCGATCAGGCCGAGGACCCAGCGGTTGGAGGCGCCGGAGGCGAGCAGCACGCCGAGCACGATGACGACCATGACCATGACCGAGCCGAGGTCCGGCATCAGCATGACGATCGCCATCGGCACCACGGCCAGGCCGAGGGCCTGCAGGACCGTGCGGTGGTCGGGGTGGGGCCTGTCGCCCGCGTCGACGCGGGCCGCCAGCAGCATCGCCATCCCGAGGATGATGGTGATCTTGACGAACTCGGAGGGCTGCAGGGAGAAGCCGCCGCCGAGGACGATCCACGCGTGCGCGCCGTTGATCGTCGCGCCGAGCGGGGTGAGCACCAGCAGCACGAGGAAGACCGAGATGCCGTACAGGATCGGCACGGCCGTGCGCAGGGTGCGGTGGCCGAGCCAGACCGTACCGACCATCAGGGCGAATCCGATGCCGGTGTTGAGCAGGTGGCGGACCAGGAAGTAGTACGGGTCGCCGTGGTTGAGCTCGGTGCGGTTGCGGGTCGCCGAGTGGACGAGGGCCGTGCCGATCAGGGACAGCGCGATCGCCGCGAACAGTATCGGCCAGTCCAGCCGGCGGGCCAGGGAGTCGCGGGCGAACAGCCGGGTCCAGCCGGGGCGGTCGGGCCCGTAGCCGCTGACGGAGAAGTTGTTGGCGCTCATGTGCTCCTCCGTCCCCGGCCGCGGCGGGCCTCGCGCCTGCGGGTGTTCCGGTTGCCGGCGGGCGGCGGGGTCGTGGTGGCGGCCGGGTTGTCGGGGCTGCCCGGCTGCTCGCCCTCCCCGGTGGCCTGCTCGTCCTTCGGGTCGTACGGCTTGATCTTCGGGGAGGCGATGGAGCCGTCGGCCTTGATCTCGGGCAGGTCCTTCTGCGGGGTGTAGAGGAGGGCCTTCTTCTTGTCGACCTTGCCGTCCTCGCTGACGCCGTACAGCGCGTTGTAGATCTTGCGCACGGCCGGTCCCGAGGCGCCGGAGCCCGTACCGCCCTGGGAGATGGTCATGACGACCGTGTAGTCCTTGGTGTACGTGGCGAACCAGGAGGTGGTCTGCTTGCCGTAGACCTCCGCCGTACCGGTCTTGGCGTGCATCGCGATCTCGTCCTGCGGCCAGCCCTGGAAGCGCCAGGCGGCCGTGCCGCGGGTCGCGACGCCCTCCAGGGCGCCGTCGATGGCGTCGCGGGTCTTCTTCGTCATCGGCAGCCTGCCGTGCGACTTCGGCTCGATCTCCTGCACCCGCTTGCCGTCGGCGCTGACGATGGCCTTGCCGACGGTGGGGTTGTAGAGGGTGCCGCCGTTGGAGATGGCCGCGTAGATCGTCGCCATCTGTATCGGGGTGACGAGGGTGTCGCCCTGCCCGATGGAGTAGTTGACGGAGTCACCGGCGCGCATCCGGTTGCCCTCGAGGCAGTTCTCGTAGGCGATCTTCTCCGCGTAGTCGCCGTCCTTCTTGCCGGTCCTGCACCAGGCGTCCTTGTTGGCCTTCCAGTACTCCTGCTTCCACTGGCGGTCGGGGACGCGGCCGGTGACCTCGTTCGGGAGGTCGATGCCGGTCTCCTTGCCGAGGCCGAACTGGTGGGCCGTCTTGTAGAACCAGTCGTTGGTGTCCTTGTGCGGCTTGGCGCCGCCGTCCTTCTTCCACTCCTCGTGCGAGAGGCGGTAGAAGACGGTGTCGCAGGAGACCTCCAGGGCGCGGCCGAGGCTGATGGGGCCGTACCCCTTGGACTCGAAGTTCTTGAAGACCTGGCCGCCGATCGAGTACGAGGCGGAGCAGTCGTAGGGGCCCTCGAAGGAGTACCCGGCGTTGACCGCGGCGGTCGTCGGGATCACCTTGAAGATGGAGCCGGGGGCGGCCTGGCCCTGGATCGCGCGGTTGAGCAGCGGGTAGTTGGAGTTCTTGCCCGTCAGCTCGGCGTAGTCCTTGCCGGAGATGCCGCCGACCCAGGCGTTCGGGTCGTACGTCGGGTTGGACGCCATGGCGACGACGCGGCCCGTCCTGGCCTCCATCACCACGACGGCGCCGGAGTCGGCCTTGTAGTTCTCGCCGGTGTTCCTGTCGAACTCGCCGCGGGCGGTCTTCATCGCCTCGTTGAGCTCGTACTCGGCGACGCGCTGGACGCGGGCGTCGATGCTGGTGACGACGTTCGCGCCGGGCTGGGCCTCGTCGCCCTCGGCCTCGCCGATGACGCGGCCGAGGTTGTCGACCTCGTAGCGGGTGACGCCGGCCTTGCCGCGCAGCTCCTTGTCGTAGGTGCGCTCCAGGCCGGAGCGGCCGACCTGGTCGGAGCGCAGGTAGGGCGAGTCGGTCTTCTCGGCCTTCTTGATCTCCTCGTCGGTGACCGGGGAGAGGTAGCCGAGGACCTGCGCGGTGTTGGCCTCGCCGGGGGCGGCGTAGCGGCGCACGGCCTGCGGTTCGGCCGTGATGCCGGGGAAGTCCTCGGCGCGCTCGCGGATCTGCAGGGCCTGCTTGGGCGTGGCCTCGTCGGTGATCGGGATGGGCTGGTACGGCGAGCCGTTCCAGCAGGGCTGCGGCGTCTTCGCGTCGCAGAGGCGGACCTTCTCCTGGACCTCCCGGGGCTTCATGCCCAGGACGCCGGCGAGCTTGGTGAGGACGGCCTCGCCGTCGTCCTCCATCTTCATCAGGTCGGTGCGGGACGCCGAGACGACGAGGCGGGTCTCGTTGTCGGCGAGCGGCACGCCGCGGGCGTCGAGGATCGAGCCGCGCACGGCGGGGCTGACGACCTGCTGGACGTGGTTGCCCGAGGCCTCCTTGGCGTACTCGTCGCCGTTGCGGACCTGGAGGTACCACAGGCGGGCGCCGAGGGTGCCGAGGAGCGAGAAGACGAGGATCTGGATGATGACGAGGCGGATCTGGACCCTCGGGGTCCGCCCGGTCTCCGGAATATTGCTCATGGGCGAAGGCCATCCCGTGAAAGGGCGGTGGTGGGCGACGGGTGGGCACTGCTCACTGCGGCTGTTCCCCCTCCCCCTGCGTGTGCGTGTCGTGCGTGTTCCCGGCCGCCCGGTGGCCGCGGGCGGCCGGCCGTGCCGTGCTCACAGGCGCTTGACCCCCTTGATGCGTCCCGCGCGGGCGACGCGCGCCTTGGCCGCCCTCGCCCGCAGGCCGTTGCGCTGGCCGCCGATGCGCAGGCCGGTGCCCGAGGAGAGCCAGCCGGAGGCGACGTCGGCGGCCTTGGTGGCGCTGGTGGTGTCGGCGAGCGGATCGTTGTCGGCGCGCCGGGCCAGGGCCATGATCCCGGGGACCACGAAGGGCGCGAGCAGCAGGTCGTACACGGTGGCGGTGAGCAGCAGGCCGCCGAGGCCGACGTGGCGGGCCGCGGTGTCGCCGACCAGGGCGCCGACGCCCGCGTACAGCAGCGTGGAGCCGATGGCGGCGACGGCGACCACGGCCATGGGACCGGTAGCGGACCTGAGCCGGCCGTTGTCGGGCTTGAACAGGCCGGCGAGGTAGCCGATGACGCACAGGACCAGGGCGTAGCGGCCGGCGGCGTGGTCGGCGGGCGGCGCGAGGTCGGCGAGCAGGCCGGCGGCGAAGCCGACGAGGGCGCCGCCGACGTGGCCGTAGACCAGGGCGAGGCCCAGCACGGTGAGCAGGACGAGGTCGGGCACGGCGCCCGGCAGGTGCAGGCGGGCGAGAACGCTCACCTGGATCACGAGGGCGACCACCACCAGCGTGGCGGAGAGGAGCATCCGGTTGAAACGCATGGGGTCCGCTCCTACTGCTCTTGCTCTTGCTGCTCTTGCGGCTCTTGCAGGCCGTCCTCGACGGGGGCGCCGGGCGAGGGGGTGACCGTCACGGTCACGGTCGGCCTGGGGGTCGGCTTGGGCTTGGCCGGCAGGACCGCGTCGCGCGGGTCCTCGCGCGGGGCCTCGACGACGACGCCGACGATGTCGAGCTTGCTGAAGCCGACGAACGGCTCCACGTAGACGGTACGGGTCAGGTCGCCGCCGGAGGGGTCGACCCGGGAGACGACGCCGACCGGGACGCCGGGCACGAAGGGCTTGTCGGCCTGCGAGCCGAAGGTGACCAGCCGGTCGCCCTTCTCGACCTCGGCCTTGCCGTTGAGCATCTCGACGCGCAGGGGACGGTCGCCCTGGCCGGAGGCGAAGCCGAGCTCGTCGGTGGACTCCATCCGGGTGCCGACGGTGAAGTCGGGGTCGTTGGCGAGCAGCACGGTGGCGGTGCGGGGGCCGACCGTGGTGACGCGGCCGACCAGGCCGTCGCCGTTGAGGACGGTCATGTCGCGCTCGATGCCGTCGTTGGCGCCGGCGTCGATGGTGACGGTCCAGGAGAAGCCCTGGGCCGCTCCTATGGCGATGACCTGGGCGCCCTTGATGCCGTACTGGCCCGCGCCCGCGGTCTTCAGCATTCTGTCGAGCTGCTGCGCACGGCTGCGGGTGCGGTCGTCGCTGCCCAGCTCGGCCTTCAACTCGGCGTTCTCACGCTCCAGTTGCGCGACGCGGTCGTGGCGTTCGCCGGAGTCGCGGACGGCCGCGATCGCGTTGCCGACGGGGTCGACGGCGGACGACACCCCGTCCTCGACCGGGCCGAAGACGGTGGCGGCGGCCTGCCGGGCACCGTCGACCGGGGAGTCCTCGCCGCCGCGGATGTCCACCGTGATCAGTGCGAACGCGATGGCGATCAGCAGCACCAGGAGCAGCCGGCTCTCTCGTGTGTCCCTCACGTGCGGCGGCCGTGCCTTCCTCGTCGGGATGTACTGGGGCCCAAGAGTGCGCCCTTTCGGGAGGGTATGTCGTTATATCAACGAGCCGCCGTACGAGAGGGGAACGTCTCGTACGGCGGTTTCGCGGGCTGGTGTCATCTGCGGGGCTGGGCGTCCAGCACCTGCTGGAGCGCCTCGAACTCCTCGACGCACTTGCCGGAGCCCAGGGCCACGCTGTCCAGCGGGTCCTCGGCGATGTGGATCGGCATGCCGGTCTCCCGGCGCAGCCGCTCGTCGAGGCCGCGCAGCAGGGCGCCGCCCCCGGTGAGCACGATGCCGCGGTCCATGACGTCGCCCGACAGCTCCGGCGGGCACTTGTCGAGCGTGGTCTTGACCGCGTCGACGATGGCGTTCACCGGCTCCTCGATGGCCTTGCGGACCTCGGCGGCGGAGATGACCACGGTCTTCGGCAGCCCGGAGACCAGGTCCCGGCCGCGGATCTCGGTGTGTTCGTCGGTGTCGAGGTCGTACGCCGAGCCGATGGTGATCTTGATCTGCTCGGCGGTGCGCTCACCGAGGAGGAGCGAGTACTCCTTCTTGATGTGCTGGATGATCGCGTTGTCCAGCTCGTCGCCCGCGACGCGGATGGACTGCGCGGTGACGATGCCGCCGAGCGAGATGACCGCGACCTCCGTGGTGCCGCCGCCGATGTCGACCACCATGTTGCCCGTGGCCTCGTGGACCGGCAGGCCGGAGCCGATGGCCGCGGCCATGGGCTCCTCGATGATGTGCACCTGGCGCGCGCCGGCCTGCGAGGAGGCCTCGATGACGGCGCGGCGCTCGACGCCGGTGATGCCGGAGGGCACACAGACGACGACGCGCGGACGGGCCAGATAGCGCCGCTTGTGGATCTTCAGGATGAAGTACCGGAGCATGCGCTCGGTGATCTCGAAGTCGGCGATCACGCCGTCCTTGAGCGGGCGTACGGCGACGATGTTGCCGGGGGTGCGGCCGATCATCTTCTTGGCTTCCGCGCCGACCGCGAGGATGCCGCCGGTGTTGGTGTTGATCGCAACGACGGAGGGCTCGTTGAGTACGATCCCGCGACCCCTGACGTACACCAGCGTGTTGGCGGTCCCGAGGTCGACAGCCATGTCACGGCCGATGAACGACATTGAGTTCCCCATCAGGATTCGTCTGGCCTTCCCAAGTGGAGCTTTGACGGCTTTTTGGGTAAGGCGAAGTGGGTGCTGTGACGTGAAGGCTTCCATCGTAGTCTCGCCTGCACGAACACTGCGCGAGGGTCTTCGCCATTGTCAGCAGATGATGTGTCGCCTCGCTTCTGGAGACGAGCCATCGGGGGCATGCGTTCCCCCGAACGCCACGCATATGCCAGGGGTAGCGTGGATTCTACGACCAACTATGGCGAGAGGTATACACCGGGTGACACATCGTCAAGAAATTCGGTGATATACCCGCTGGGGTGATTTGCGGTGCGCTGAAGTACGGGTGAAAACGGTGGGGACGGCGGCGCCGTGGGAGTAGCGTTCCGGAGTGTCCGCCGGAACGCCACCGGAGTGCTCCGGGAGTGCGCCCGGCGGACGGCACCGCCGGAGCGCGTCGTTCACCGCTCCGGCGGACGGGCGGTTCCCTCTCCCGGGACGGGGGGTCAGGCCAGGCCCGGGAAGAAGATCTTCAGCTCGCGGGCCGCCGACTCCTCCGAGTCGGAGGCGTGGATCAGGTTCTCGCGGACGATCGTGCCGTAGTCGCCGCGGATGGAGCCGGGGGCGGCGGCGATCGGGTCGGTCGGGCCGGCCAGCGCGCGGACGCCCTCGATGACCCGCTCGCCCTCGACGACCAGGGCGACGACGGGGCCGGAGGACATGAAGGCGACCAGCGGCTCGTAGAACGGCTTGCCCTTGTGCTCGCCGTAGTGCTGCTCCAGGGTCTCCTGGTCCAGGGTGCGCAGCTCCAGCGCGGTGATCTGCCAGCCGGCCTTGCGCTCGATACGGCTGATGATCTCGCCGGTCAGGCCGCGACGGACGGCGTCGGGCTTGAGGAGGACGAGGGTGCGCTGGCTCACGGGGGCTCCTTAATCAAGAATGTGCGGGCTCAGAAGGCTACAGGCCCGGTCCGAGTATCGGTCACGCAGAGTCAACCTCGTAAGGGAGGGACCCGCTCCGGCCCGCGGCCGGCCCGGCCCCTTCCCGGACGGGCCGCCGTCCGGCGCGCCGGACCGGCGCCGTCACGCCCGCCCGCGGCGCGTACGGACGCGCCCCCCGGCGGGCACGGCCTCCGGCGCCTCCGGCACACGCCGGCGCCCACCCCGGCACCGCCGCGCACTCCGTGCGCCCGCCGGACCGCCCCCGACTTCTCGCGCGGGCCCCGCGCGGCAGGCCGACGGCCACGGACCGCCGGTGCCTTTGGCGCACGTGGACGTAGCGGTGCGGCCGGACGAGCGCCGTCGCACGCTCCGCAGGTCCCGGTGGTGCCGACCGGACCCGGCGGGGCGTCCGCGGCCCCTCCGGGCGGACCTCGCACGGCAGGACAGCCGAAAGACCCTCCACGCCCCCTGCGGCCACACCGGACGCGTGTCGCCACAGGCACGGGGGCGGGCACCGTCGCGGACACGACGGGCCGGGTGTCGCCGCGGGCGCACCTGACGCGTGTCGTCACAGGCACACTCGGCGCGTGTCGTCACAGGCACACTCGGCGCGGGTCGTCACAGGCACACTCGGCGCGGGTCGTCACAGGCACACTCGGCGCGGGTCGTCACAGGCACGCTCGGCGCGCGTCGCCGTGGGCGTGCCTGACTCGGGTCGCCGCAGGTCGGCGAAGGCTTCGGCCGCCCCGGGCCCCCGGGGGCGGCCACGGCTCACGCCGGTGCGTTCGGCGTCGCCCCGTCCCGCTGTGCCGCGAAGCGCGCCTTCGCCTCGTCGACCTTGCGGCCGTAGTGGACCGACGCCCACCACAGGGCGGCGAACACCGCGCCCATGAAGAACATCGTCGGCACCACGAACCCGCTCGCGATCAGCGCGACCTGCAGCGCCCAGCCCAGCTGGACGCCGCCCGGCCGCGTGATCATCCCGCACAGCAGTACGGACAGCAGCATGGCGACGCCGCACACCGTCCAGACCGTCGTCATGGACAGGTCCGGGTCCTTCATCGCGACCAGGCCGGCGAAGCCGATCACGAAGAACTCGCCGATCAGGGTCGACGCGCAGAGCGTACGCACGGATCAGTTCCTTCCCAGCAGCAGTCGGGCCTCGCCGACGGTGATGACGGAGCCGGTGACGAGCACGCCGCCGCCCGCGAACTCCCCCTCCTCCTCGGCGAGGGTGATCGCCGCCTCCAGCGCGTCGTCGAGCCGCGGCTCCACCTGGACCCGCTCCTCGCCGAACACCTCGACGGCGACCGCGGCCAGCTCGTCGGCGTCCATCGCCCGGTGGCTGGAGTTCTGCGTGATCACGACCTCGGCGAAGATCGGTTCGAAGGCCTCGAGGAGCCCCCGTACGTTCTTGTCGCCGCTCGCGCCCACGACGCCGATCAGACGGCTGAAGTCGAACGCCTCGCCGACCGCCTCGGCGGTCGCCCGCGCCCCGGCCGGGTTGTGCGCCGCGTCCAGGACGACGGTCGGCGACCGGCGCACGACCTCCAGGCGCCCCGGCGAGGACACGGACGCGAACGCCTTGCGGACCGTGTCGATGTCGAGCGGCTCCGGACGCTGCGCGCCGACCCCGAAGAACGCCTCCACCGCGGCCAGCGCGACCGCCGCGTTGTGCGCCTGGTACGCGCCGTGCAGCGGCAGGTACACCTCGTCGTACTCGCCGCCGAGCCCGCGCAGCGTCAGCAGCTGGCCGCCGACGGCCACCTGGCGCGAGACGACCCCGAACTCCAGGCCCTCCCGCGCGACCGTCGCGTCCACGTCCACGGCCTTCTTCAGCAGCACCTGGGCCGCGTCCACCGGCTGCTGCGCCAGGACGACCGTGGCGTTCTGCTTGACGATGCCCGCCTTCTCCCTGGCGATCTCGCCGGGCGTGGAGCCGAGCCGGTCGGTGTGGTCCAGGTCGATGGGCGTGATCACGGCGACGTCGCCGTCGATCACGTTCGTGGCGTCCCAGCTGCCGCCCATGCCGACCTCGACGACGGCCACGTCGACCGGCGCGTCCGCGAAGGCCGCGTACGCCATGCCGGTCAGCACCTCGAAGAAGGACAGCCGGTACTCCTGCTGCGCGTCGACCATCTCGACGTACGGCCGGATGTCCCGGTAGGTCTCGATGAACCGCTCGGCGGAGACGGGCGCGCCGTCCAGGCTGATCCGCTCGGTCACCGACTGCACGTGCGGCGAGGTGTAGCGGCCGGTGCGCAGCTCGAAGGCGCCGAGCAGCGCCTCGATCATGCGGGCCGTGGAGGTCTTGCCGTTGGTGCCGGTGATGTGGATGGAGGGGTACGAGCGCTGCGGCTCCCCCAGGACGTCCATCAGCGCGGCGATGCGGGCGACCGACGGCTCCAGCTTCGTCTCGCCCCAGCGGGTGGCGAGCTCGGCCTCGACCTCGCGCAGCGCCTTGTCGGTCTCGGGGTCGTCCGGGCGCGCGGGCACGTCGGCCTGCGGCGGGCCGCCCTGCGTGCGCAGGGTGCGGCTGCCTGCCTCGATCACGGCGAGGTCGGGGTCGCGGTCGGTCTCGGCCGTGACGATCTCGTCGAAGGAGTCGAACGGGTCGGGCTGCTCGCTGCTGTCGTGCGGGGGGAGCTCACTCACGCTCCCCAGTCTACGGAGCGCCCCCGCCACTCCTCGCGCCGCGCCCGGTCCGGCCCGGGCCACCGGTCCCCGTGCCGGTCCCGCACCGGCTCGACGCGCCGCTCCCCATGCCGGTCCCGCACCGGCTCGACGCCGGCTCCGGCTCCACACCGGTACCGCACCGGTACCGCGCCGGCTCGGTCCCTTCCGGCTCAGGCTCCGCCCGGACGGGGCCGAGCCGTCCCGGCCGGGCGTGACCCACTGGTTCCGGCCGAAGCGGAACCGACCTGTTCCGCCCGGGCAGGACGGGCCGGCTCCGCCCTGCCGGGGCAGCGCCGTACGGCCGTGCACGCGCCGGGGCCCCGGACACGGCCTGCGTGTCCGGGGCCCCGGCGAACTCGTCCTCGTCGGCGGGCGGGGCGCCCGCCCCGGCTCAGGCCGCCGGCAGCCGGTCCAGCTGGGCCTGGATGCGGGCGATGTCCTCGTCCGCCTTGGCGAGCCGCGTGCGGATCTTCTCCACGACGTGGTCCGGGGCCTTGGCCAGGAACGCCTCGTTGCCGAGCTTGGCGGTGGCCTGGGCCTTCTCCTTCTCGGCGGCGGCGAGGTCCTTGGCCAGGCGCTTGCGCTCGGCCGCCACGTCGATCGTGCCGGACAGGTCGAGGGCGACCGTGGCGCCGGCGACCGGCAGGGTCGCCGTGGCCGCGAAGCCCTCGCCCTCCGGCTGCAGGCGCAGCAGCTGGCGGATCGCCGCCTCGTGCGGGACCAGCGCGGTCCCGTCGAGGGTCAGCCGGGCCGGGACCCGCTGGCCGGGCTGCAGGCCCTGGTCGGCGCGGAAGCGGCGGACCTCGGTGATGACCTGCTGGAGCGTCTCGATCTCCCGCTCCGCGGCGTCGTCGCGGAAGCCGGAGTCGGTCGGCCAGTCCGCGAGGACGACGGACTCACCGCCCGTGAGGGTGGTCCACAGGGCCTCCGTCACGAACGGGACGACCGGGTGCAGCAGCCGCAGCGTGACGTCCAGGACCTCGCCGAGGACGCGGCCCGAGACCTTCGCCGCCTCGCCGCCGCCCATGAACGTCGTCTTGGACAGCTCGACGTACCAGTCGAAGACCTCGTCCCACGCGAAGTGGTACAGCGCGTCGGAGACCTTGGCGAACTGGTAGTCCTCGTAGAACGCGTCGACCTCGGCGACCGTCTTGTTCAGCCGGGACAGGATCCAGCGGTCCGTCGCCGACATCGCGGCGGCGTCGGGCAGCGGGCCCTCGACCGTGGCGCCGTTCATCAGCGCGAAGCGCGTGGCGTTCCAGATCTTGTTGGCGAAGTTCCGGGACGCCTGGACCCAGTCCTCGCCGATCGGGACGTCCGTGCCCGGGTTGGCGCCGCGGGCCAGCGTGAAGCGGACCGCGTCGGAGCCGTACCTGTCCATCCAGTCGAGCGGGTCCACGACGTTGCCGAAGGACTTCGACATCTTCTTGCCGCGCTCGTCGCGGACCAGGCCGGTCAGGGCGATGGTCTTGAAGGGGACCTCGCCGTCCATGGCGTACAGGCCGAACATCATCATCCGGGCGACCCAGAAGAAGATGATGTCGTGGCCGGTCAGCAGGACGTCGGTCGGGTAGAACTTCTCCAGGTCGGGTGTCCGCTCCGGCCAGCCGAGCGTGGAGAACGGCCACAGGCCGGACGAGAACCACGTGTCGAGGACGTCGGTGTCCTGGGTCCAGCCCTCGGCCTCGGTGCCGGGCGGCTCCTCGTCGGGGCCGACGCAGACGACCTGGCCCTCCGGCCCGTACCAGACCGGGATGCGGTGGCCCCACCACAGCTGGCGCGAGATGCACCAGTCGTGCATGTTGTCGACCCAGTCGAAGTAGCGCTTCGACATGTCCTCGGGGTGGATCTTCACCCGGCCGTCGCGGACCGCGTCGCCTGCGGCCTTCGCCAGCGGGCCGACCTTGACCCACCACTGCAGGGACAGGCGCGGCTCGATGGTGGTCCGGCAGCGCGAGCAGTGGCCGACGGAGTGGACGTACGGCCGCTTCTCGGCGACGATCCGGCCCTGCTCGCGCAGCGCGCCGACGATGGCGCTGCGCGCCTCGAACCGGTCCAGGCCCTCGAAGGGGCCGGGGACGGTGATGACCGCCCGCTCGTCCATGACCGTGATCGACTCCAGGTCGTGGCGCCGGCCGATCGCGAAGTCGTTGGGGTCGTGGGCGGGGGTGACCTTGACGGCACCGGTGCCGAACTCGGGGTCGACGTGCGTGTCCGCGACGACGGGGATGGTGCGGTCGGTCAGCGGCAGCTTGATCCGCTTGCCGACCAGGTGCCGGTAGCGCTCGTCGTCGGGGTGGACGGCGACGGCGGTGTCGCCGAGCATCGTCTCGGCGCGGGTCGTCGCGACGACGAGCGTCTCGTCGCCCTCGCCGTACGTGATGGAGACGAGCTCGCCGTCGTCCTCCTGGTACTCCACCTCGATGTCGGAGATGGCCGTCAGACAGCGCGGGCACCAGTTGATGATGCGCTCGGCGCGGTAGATCAGCTCGTCGTCGTAGAGCCGCTTGAAGATCGTCTGGACGGCCCTGGACAGGCCCTCGTCCATGGTGAAGCGCTCACGGGACCAGTCGACGCCGTCGCCGAGGCGGCGCATCTGGCCGAGGATCTTGCCGCCGTACTCCTCCTTCCACTGCCACACGCGCCGGACGAACTCCTCGCGGCCCAGGTCGTGGCGGGACTTGCCCTCCTCGGCGAGCTGCTGCTCGACCTTGTTCTGGGTGGCGATGCCGGCGTGGTCCATGCCCGGCAGCCACAGCGCCTCGAAGCCCTGCATCCGCTTGCGGCGGGTCAGGGCGTCCATGAGGGTGTGCTGGAAGGCGTGGCCCAGGTGGAGCGAGCCGGTGACGTTCGGCGGCGGGATGACGATGGTGTACGGGGGCTTGTCGCTCTTGGCGTCCGCGGTGAAGTAGCCCGCCTCCACCCAGCGCTCGTACAGCTTCCCCTCTACGTCGGCCGGCGCGTACTGGGTCGGCAGTTCGGGGGGGTTCGCTGACGTCTGCTGCTGAGTGTTCTCGGTCACGGGCCCAGTTTAGGGGTGTCACGGGCCCGTCCCGAAACCGGATCGTTCGGTAACGGTGGGGCCCCGCGCGCCCTGGGCGCACCTCCTCTGCGCCAGGATGTCCGGAACGCATCAGCATCTGGAGGGGGAACCCAGAGATGAGCCACAGCCAGCCGGGCCCGTACGGCGGACAGCCACCTCAGCAGCCCGGGCCGTACGGCCAGCCCGGGCCCTACGGCCAGCAGCCGGAGCCTTACGGCCGGCAGCCGCCGCAGGCACCCCAGCCCGGTTACGGGTACCCCCAGCAGCCCCCGCAGCCCGGTTACGGCTACCCCCAGCAGCCCCCGCCGCCCGGCGTCCCGCCGCAGCCGGGCTACGGCCAGCAGCCGCCGTACGGCCAGACTCCCTACGGCGCCCCCGTGCCTCCGGCCCCGGACGGCGGCAGGAAGAGGACAGGTCTCGTCATCGGCGCGGTGGCCGTCGTGGCGGCGATCGCGGCCGGCGCGTACTTCGTGATCGGCGGGGGCGGCGGCGCGGGCGGCATCGCGGACGACGGCGCCCACAAGCTGACGACGCCCGAGACCGTGCTCACCGAGTACAAGCGCGTCTCCGACGACGGCGCGGGCGCGAGCGACGACTCCGCGGCCGAACTGGAGAAGAGCGGCGTCAAGGACGGCAAGTCGGTGATCGGCTTCTACTCGACGGCGGACCTGAGCGGTTACGACCCCGCCGACCCGAGCACCGCGCCCGACCCGAGCGAGGCCGCTACCGCCAGGAGCGTCACGTTCGCCGGTGCCTACGGCGACATCGAGGACCCCGCGGCCGCGCTGGACACCTTCTTCGCCAACTTCGAGAAGTCGTCCAAGGAGGGCTCCTCCAGCAGCACCGGCGCCCGGTCCGAGCTGGTCGGAGAGGCCGAGGAGGTCGATCTGGACGGCGCGGCCATGAAGTGCCAGGCGGCCAAGGGCACGGACCTGGCGACGAAGCAGGAGAAGACGGACTGGTTCTGCGCCTGGGCCGACTACAGCACCATCGCCATGGTCTCGCCCGGTGACGCCACCAAGGGCGTGACCAAGGACGTCGCCGCCGACATCACCGCGAAGGTGCGCGAGGAGGTCCGCGTCGCGAAGTGACGCGGACAGCGCGAAGGGCCGCCCCGTACCAGCGGGGCGGCCCTTCGGCACTTCGGGGGCGGCGGGTTACGCCGACTTCTGCTCGCCCGAGCCGCGGCCGCGGGCGTCGCGCGGGATGAGCGTCGGGTTGACGTTCGAGTGGACGACGTCCGCCGTGACGACGACCCGGGCCACGTCCTTGCGGGAGGGGACCTCGTACATCACCGACATCAGGACCTCCTCCATGATGGCCCGCAGACCCCGTGCGCCCGTCTGGCGGAGGATGGCCTGGTCGGCGATGGCCTCCAGCGCCTCGCGCTCGAAGTCCAGCTCCACGCCGTCGAGTTCGAAGAGGCGCTGGTACTGCTTCACCAGCGCGTTGCGCGGCTCGACCAGGATCTGCAGCAGGGCCTCGCGGTCGAGGTTGTGCACGGAGGTGATGACCGGCAGACGGCCGATGAACTCGGGGATCATCCCGAACTTCACCAGGTCCTCGGGCATGACGTCCTCGAACTGGTCCTTGGACTCCAGCTCGCGCTTGGAGCGGATCGTCGCGCCGAAGCCGATGCCCTTCGCGCCGGCCCGCGCCTCGATGATCTTCTCCAGGCCCGCGAAGGCACCGCCCACGATGAACAGCACGTTCGTCGTGTCGATCTGGATGAACTCCTGGTGGGGATGTTTGCGCCCGCCCTGCGGCGGCACCGACGCCGTCGTGCCCTCCAGGATCTTCAGCAGGGCCTGCTGCACGCCCTCGCCGGAGACGTCCCGCGTGATCGACGGGTTCTCGCTCTTGCGCGCGACCTTGTCGATCTCGTCGATGTAGATGATCCCGGTCTCGGCCTTCTTGACGTCGTAGTCGGCGGCCTGGATCAGCTTGAGCAGGATGTTCTCGACGTCCTCGCCGACATACCCCGCCTCCGTCAGCGCCGTCGCGTCGGCGATGGCGAACGGCACGTTGAGCATGCGGGCCAGGGTCTGCGCCAGCAGCGTCTTGCCGGAGCCGGTCGGCCCCAGCAGCAGGATGTTGGACTTCGCCAACTCGATGGCGTCGTCGCGGCCCTGGGCCCCGCCGTTCTCACCGGCCTGGACCCGCTTGTAGTGGTTGTACACCGCGACCGACAGGGCCTTCTTCGCGGCCTCCTGGCCGACGACGTACCCCTCGAGGAACTCGTAGATCTCACGAGGCTTGGGCAGTTCCTCCCAGCGCACCTCGCTCGTCTCGGCGAGCTCCTCCTCGATGATCTCGTTGCAGAGATCGATGCACTCGTCGCAGATGTACACACCGGGGCCTGCGATGAGCTTCTTGACCTGCTTCTGGCTCTTGCCGCAGAACGAGCACTTGAGCAGATCGCCGCCGTCACCGATGCGTGCCACGGTGTGCTTCCCCTTCGCCTGGGAGACGCCTAGGTCCAGCGGCTCCTGGTGCTGCCTTATGTCCGACGGTACCTTGCCTGGCCCCCCGTTCGGGCCCCCCTTGGCGCGGTTCACTTTGTCGTGAACCGCGCCAAGGAGCGGCAGACGCTGCTGCGCTACGTCAGACGACCGCGGAGTTGTTCATCTTCCGGGTGGAGATGATCTGGTCGACCAGACCGTACGACAGTGCGTCCTCGGCCGTGAGGATCTTGTCGCGCTCGATGTCCTCGCGGATCTTCTCGATCGGCGTGGTGGAGTGCTTGGCCAGCATCTCCTCCAGCTGCGTCCGCATCCGCAGGATCTCGTTCGCGGCGATCTCCAGGTCGGAGACCTGACCGCGGCCGGTCTCACTGTACGGCTGGTGGATCAGCACGCGGGCGTTCGGCAGCGCCATGCGCTTGCCCTGCGTGCCGGCCGCGAGCAGCACGGCGGCGGCGGAGGCGGCCTGGCCCATGCACACCGTCTGGATGTCGGGCTTCACGAACTGCATCGTGTCGTAGATCGCCGTGAGCGCCGTGAAGGAACCGCCGGGGCTGTTGATGTAGATCGAGATGTCCCGGTCGGGGTCCATCGACTCCAGGCACAGCAGCTGCGCCATGACGTCGTTGGCGGAGGCGTCGTCGATCTGCACGCCGAGGAAGATCACGCGCTCCTCGAAGAGCTTCGCGTACGGGTCGTACTCGCGCACGCCCTGCGAGGTGCGCTCGACGAAGCGCGGGATGACGTAACGGGACTCGGCCGCGGGGCCGGTGTACTCGGCGCGCGTGCGGTCGTAGATGCCGCTGCCGGGGAAGTCGTTCACTGTGTCTCCTGAGAGGCCTGGAAGGGGCTGAGGCGGTCGGCTGGGGCGGGACGGCGTCCCCGGTCCGCCGGGGACCGCGGCGCCGCCGTGGGGCGGTCTCGCGGCGCCGTACGGCGTCCGGATCGGCGTGGGCGTCAGGCCGCCCCGGTGCCGCCGCCGCCCGGCATGCCGGCAGCGGTGGTGATGACCTCGTCGATCAGGCCGTACTCCTTGGCCTCGACCGGGTCGAACCAGCGGTCGCGGTCGGAGTCGCGGGTGATCTGCTCGACCGTCTGACCCGTGTGGAAGGCGGTGAGCTCGGCCATCCGCTTCTTGGTGTGCAGCAGCCGCTCGGCGTGGATCTTGATGTCCGACGCGGAGCCGGCGAGGCCGGCGGAGGGCTGGTGGATCAGGATCTCGGCGTTCGGCAGGGCGAAGCGCTTGCCGGGCGTGCCCGCGCTCAGCAGGAACTGACCCATGGAGGCCGCCATGCCCATGGCGATGGTCACCACGTCGTTCTTGATGTACTGCATGGTGTCGTAGATCGCCATACCCGCGGTGATCGAACCGCCCGGGCTGTTGATGTAGAGGTAGATGTCCTTGTCCGGGTCGGAGGCAAGGAGCAGCAGCTGCGCGGTGATCTTGTTCGCGATGTCGTCGTCGACCGGCTGGCCGAGGAAGATGATCCGCTCGTTGAGCAGCCGGTTGTAGACCTGGTCGCCGAGGCCACCACCGATGGAGGGCTCGCCGGCGGCGGAGGGCATCAGATTCGTCACGTATCCACCTGCTCGTCTTACGACGGCGCCGGGCCGTCTCACGTGTTCTGCCGGGGCGTGGGACCCCGGCGCGCGCCGCCTCGGGCGGCTTCGGGGACTCCCCTGCCCTCGTATTCATGGACCCTAACGCGCAGGCAGGCGGGTGCCATCCCGGTTCCCGGACTGTTCGCTGTGAGCGCAGGTCGCCACGCTCGGCCGAACGGCGCCGAGGCACTTGGGGACCTTGCGCCCGCCGCCGCGCACGGCCTCCCCGGGCCACCGGCCGCACCCGCGCCCCGGACGCGCGCGTCCGGAAGGGGCGGCACTCCGGGGGCCATCCGGGTGGGGCGGTGGGCCGTGCGGGGCACACCCGGCACGCACCCGGCGCACATCTGGTGCACGGCGTCACCGGGCGGCGCCCCGACTCCCCCGTCCGCCGGTGCCGCGCGGGTCGCCGGCACGGCACCGCCGCGGACGGACCCGGCGCGGGCCGGGACCGGCGCGGGCCGGGACCGGCGCGGGCGCCCGGCCGACCGGGTGACCGTGCGGGCGAGCGGCGCGGACGGAACGGCCGCGCGCCCCGGGGGCGGGCCGGCCGCCGGGCGAGCCGGATGCGGACGGGCCGCCGACCGGCCTCCGCGCACGTCCGGCTCCCGGTACGCGTCGGGCAGCCCCCGGTACGCGTCGGGCCCCGGGCGCTGACGCGTCCCGGGGCCCATGACGGTGCGGCCTGAGCCGCCCGTCGTCACGCCTCGGGCTTCTCCTCGGCCTTCTCCTCGGCCGTCTCGGCGGCGGCCTCGGTGGCCTCACCGGACTCGGCCTCGGTCTCGTCCTCGTCGTCGAGGTCCACGACCTCGCCGTTCGTGTCCTTGACCGTGGCGGCCTCGACGACCAGGGCCAGCGCCTTGCCGCGGGCGACCTCGCCGACGAGCATCGGGACCTGGCCGCCCTCGACGACCGCCTGGGCGAACTGGTCGGGGGACATGCCGGAGGAGGCGGCGCGCCGCATGAGGTGCTCGGTGAGCTCCTCCTGGTTGACGTTCAGCTTCTCCTTGTTGACCAGCTCGTCGAGGACGAACTGGGTCTTGATGCCCTTGACCGCGGCCTCGCGGGTCTCGGTCTCGAACTCCTCGGCGGTCTTGCCCTGGATCTCCAGGTACTTGTCGAGGGTCAGGCCCATCTGGCCGAGCTGGTGGTGCTCCAGGTTGTGCTTGCGGGTGTTGATCTCGTCCTCGAGCAGCTTCTCGGGGACGGGCACCTCGACGAGCTCCAGCAGCTTCTCCAGGACGCGCTCCTGGGCCTGCGTGGCCTGGTCGTACTGCTTCATGTTCTCGAGGCGCTTGCGGCTGTCGGCGCGCAGCTCCTCCAGGGTGTCGAACTCGGACGCCAGCTGGGCGAACTCGTCGTCCAGCTCGGGCAGCTCGCGCGCGGCGACCTGGGTGACCTTGACGGTGACCTCGGCCTCCTTGCCGGCCGCCGAGCCGCCCTTGAGCTCGGAGGCGAAGGTGGCCTCGCCACCGGCCTCCAGGCCCTTCACGGCGTCGTCGATGCCGTCCAGCAGCTCACCGGAGCCGATGGTGTAGGAGACGCCGTTGGCGATGCCGTCCTCCAGGACCTCGCCCTCGACCTTGGCCTCCAGGTCGATCGTGACGACGTCGCCGTCCTCGGCGGCGCGCTCGACCGGAGTGGTGGAGGCGAAGCGCTCGCGCAGGTCGGAGACGGCCTTGTCGACGTCCTCGTCGGTCACCTCGACGGCGTCGACCTCGACCTCGATGCCGGAGAAGTCCGGGATCTCGATGGCCGGGCGGACGTCGACCTCGGCGGTGAAGTTCAGCGTCTCGCCGTCCTTCAGCTCGGTGATGTCGACCTCGGGCTGGCCCAGGACGTTGAGCTCGGCCTCGTTCACCGCATCGGTGTAGAGCTTCGGAAGCGCGTCGTTGACCGCCTCCTCCAGGACCGCACCGCGGCCGAACCGCTGGTCGATGACGCGGGCAGGGATCTTGCCCTTGCGGAAGCCCTTCACCGTGACCTGCTGGTTGATCTTCTTGTACGCCGCGTCGAGGCTGTCCTTGAGCTCCTCGAAGGGCACCTCGACAGTGAGCCGAACCCGGGTCGGGTTCAGGTTCTCCACGGCGCTCTTCACGGTTCGGTCTCCTTGTGGCTGACTTCTTGGGTATCCGCCGGCTGCCGCTGCCCGGGTCGGGCAGGGCCTCAGCGGCTTCGCGGCCCTTGAGAGACGTGGAAGTGCAGACACACGGGCGCGCAGTCTGCATAGTAACCGCAGGCGGTACACGCACCCAAAGGCGAGTCCGGGCTGCCGGGCCGCCCGGCGGGGCCGGCGTGGTCGGGGTGGCGGGATTTGAACCCACGGCCTTCCGCTCCCAAAGCGGACGCGCTACCAAGCTGCGCCACACCCCGTACGGTGCGACACGTAGGGTACATGCCCGGGGACTGTGCGGCCCTCGCAACAGCGGGCGGCAGGCCGATCCGTCGGAAGGGGTGTGCGGCGGAGGGGGACGACCCGCTACGATGCTCCCGTGCCCCGTTCGCGATCACAGTTCGCGATCACGATGTCCGGCGGCATCCCCTTTGCGGGCGTAGCTCAATGGTAGAGCCCTAGTCTTCCAAACTAGCTACGCGGGTTCGATTCCCGTCGCCCGCTCTGTACGGCCCGGGGCCGGACCGGAGGTTTCACCCTCCGGTCCGGCCCCGGGCCGTTTCCGCGGTCGGCCGGCTCTCGGGCCCGCGTACGCGCACGGGACGGCCGCGCGCACGGGAGCGGCGGGCGGGCGCATCGCACAGGCCGTACGGTCCCTGCGCGCGCGTGTGGCCCGGCGCGGGGCCGCGGGGCTCCTCGCCGGGTGGTGCGGTGTCCGTCATGTCCTCGCCGGGCGGCCGTCCGCCGGGAGCGCCGCCGGCCGGTCCGTCGTCACCGGGAGCGGGCCGGTTCCTCAGAAGCTGATGGAGTTGATCGTTTCCGCTATCGAGTTCAGGAACCTGTTGATCGAGGGCGCGATGCCGGTCGAGGCGAGGAAGAAGCCGAAGAGGATCGCGACGATCGCCGGACCACCCTTGAGGGACCCTCCTCGGATCAACACGATCAGGATGATCGCCAACAGCAGCACAACTGACAGCGAAATGGCCACAACTGATCACACCCTACGGTCGGTCCGCTCTCCCGGCCCGGGGATGCGACCCCGCACACCCCCGCCAGAACCATCGTGCCACCAACGGGGCCCGGGTATGCGGCAGGTGAGGCATCGTCGGCCACGCACATGCGGGACCTGCGCTTCCGCGACCGCGGCGCGGCGTGAACGGCCGTGTCCCGCGCGGCAATTCGGGAACGCACCCGGACGCGGAATTCGGAATGATCGTTTCCTTACCCACACACCCTGTTCGCAGGTAATTCGAATTATCGGCACAGCCGACCGGAAGAAGCCGTGGAACGACCGTCCTTCGTCGGGCATCCGGACATTCCCCCGGAGTCACCCCCGGCCGTTATGCACTACTTAGTAGTGATGAACACGGACAGAACACCCCAGGCGGCCCGGTCGGGCCATACGACTGCCGACATGCGGACTTGGCGAAATCCGAAGCGGCCGGACGCGATACGCGCGATACGCGTCAGGGGTTTTACGAAATCCCGCCGCCGACGCTAGGGTGCCTCGAATGTTCCACACTGCTTCGTCCCCCCCACGCGCAGTGAGGCCGCGGAGCGTCTCCCCCAGTGCCCGGTGGGAGGCCCGCCTGTGACCAACTCGCTCCGACCGCACCCCCGTACCGAAGCTCCGCCGGCACCGCTCCCGGCGGACGGAGTGCCGAGCCCCCGCCCGGGCACCGGCGCTCCCGCGGGCACCGCCCCCGCCCGCGTGCCCGGCGCACGCCCCGCCGGACAGCGCGACGCGTTCTTCGACAACGCCAAGTACCTCGCGATCGTGCTGGTCGCCGTGGGCCACGTCTGGGAACCGCTGACCGATCAGAGCCGTACGGCGGAAGCGCTGTACATGGTCGTCTACACGTTCCACATGCCGGCCTTCATCGTCATCTCCGGCTACTTCTCACGCGGCTTCGACGGCAGCCCGAAGCGGATCCGACGGCTCGTGACCGGCGTCGCCGTGCCGTACATCGTGTTCGAGACCGCGTACTCGCTCTTCAAGCGGTGGGCCGACGACGACCCGGCCCACCCGGTCAGCCTGCTCGACCCCTGGTACCTCACCTGGTTCCTGGTCGCGCTCTTCGTGTGGCGGCTGACCACCCCGCTGTGGCGGACCGTGCGGTGGCCGCTGCCGATCGCCCTCGCGGTCGCCGTCCTCGCCTCCGTCTCCCCCGACATCGGCGACGACCTGGACCTCCAGCGGGTGCTGCAGTTCCTGCCCTTCTTCGTCGCCGGCCTGTGCATGAGGCCCGAGCACTTCCGGCAGGTGCGGCGCCGTGCGGCGCGCGTCCTGTCGGTGCCGGTGTTCGCGGCCGCCCTCGCCCTGGCGTACTGGGCCGCGCCGCGCATGAACTCCGCGTGGTTCTACCACCGCGACAGCGCGCAGGAGCTGGGCGCCCCGTGGTGGGCCGGCGTCGTGATGACGCTCGCCCTCTTCGGCTGCTCGATGGTCCTGACCGCCTGCTTCTTCGCGTGGGTGCCGGGCCGCACGACGTGGTTCACGGTGCTGGGCGCGGGCACGCTGTACGGCTACCTGCTGCACGGCTTCCTGATCAAGGGCTCCCGCTTCTGGGACTGGTACGAGCCCGCGTGGCTGCACCGGCCGCTCGGCGAGGTCCTCGTCACGCTCCTCGCCGCGGCGCTGGTCACCGCGTTGTGCACACCTCCCGTGCAGCGCGTCTTCCGCTTCGCGATGGAGCCGAGGATGGAGTGGGCCTTCAAGCGGGACGCGGCCGATCCGGCCCGCGAGCGCGTCGGGGCGAAGGGCCCGACGGCCGTCTAGCCCCGCCTCACCCCGTCCGTCCGCCCCACGGGGCCCACATGCAGTGGGCCCCGTTCCCTTTCCCTGCTCTCCCCTGCCCCGCGCGGCGGCGGGCCGCCTCAGGCGAGACCCAGGAGCGCGCGCATGGTCGCGTACTTGCGGGTCAGGCGGGCGCGCGTCGGGCCGTCGAGCACCGCGAGGCGGGCCGGGTCCGCGTTGTGCGCCAGGTCGGCCTCCTTGACCAGGAGCGCTCCCTCGGTCTCCAGGACGCGGCGCGCGTACGCCTCCGGCGGCTCCCCGGCGCGTTTGGTGAGGGCCAGCACGATGGCCTTGGTGCGCGAGGTCAGCGCGGCCTCGCGCAGCCACTCCTCGGACAGCGCGTCGTCCTCGACCGCGTCGTGCAGCCAGGCCGCCGCGATCTGCTCCTCGTCGCCCCCGCGGGCGCGCACGCCGTCGGCCACGGCCCGCAGGTGTTCGGCGTACGGGCGCCCGGCCTTGTCGGTCTGCGCGGCGTGCGCCCGACGCGCCAGGGCCTCGACCTCCGCGAGGGCCAGCGTCCCGCCGCCCGCCGCTCCGCGCTCCGTCCCGTTCCCCGCCATCCGTTCTCCGTCCTCCACGACGCTCCACGCTCCGCGCACCGGCTCCGGCGCGCGCCGCCCCGCCCTCTTCCGCTGTTCGGGCCGCCCTCGCGAGGAAACCGGCACATCCCCCCACGAAGCCGTTTGGTAAGCTAAGTATTGACGCTTTCTTGACCTTTTCTTGACTGAGAGCGCATCTGCCCGACCGACCGCACCCCCATTTCCGAAGGAGGAACGGCCCATCGGACACGCGGACACCCTCATCGCCATGGGCGGCGCCTTTCTCGCCGCCGCCGTCCTCGCCCGCCTCGGCGGACGCATCGGACTCCCGACGATCCCCCTGTTCATCCTGGCCGGCATCCTGCTCGGCCCGCACACGCCCGGCGTGGTCATCGTCCACGACCCGCACGACCTGGAGATGCTCTCCGCGCTGGGCCTCGTTCTGCTGCTCTTCTACCTCGGGCTCGAGTTCCATCTGGACGACCTCAAGGCGGGCGGCCGGCGCATGGCCCTCGCCGGCGGCCTCTACCTGACGCTGAACGTCGGCGCCGGCCTGGGCTTCGGATTCGCCCTCGGCTGGGGCACCTCCGAGGCGCTGGTCCTCGCCGGGGTGCTCGGCATCTCGTCGTCCGCGATCGTCACGAAGGTGCTCGTCGACACCGGCCGCCTGGGCAATCCGGAGACCCGGCCGATCCTCGGCATCATCGTCGTCGAGGACGTGTTCCTCGCGCTGTACCTGGCCGCGCTGCAGCCCATCCTGTCCGGGGCGGACTCGCTCTCCTCGGCGGTGCTGGACGGCGGCAAGGCCTTCGGTTTCCTGCTGCTGCTCGCGCTGGCCGCCCGGTTCGGCACGCGCGTGGTGAGCCGGCTCTTCCACACCCGGGACGACGAGCTGCTCGTCATCTCCTTCCTGGGCGCGGCCGTGTTCGTCGCGGGGGTCTCGGAGTGGTTCGGGGTCGCGGACGCCATCGGCGCGTTCATGGTCGGCCTGATGCTCGGCAGCACCGCGTCCGGCGAGCGGATACTCAAGCTGGTGCACCCGCTGCGGGACGCCTTCGGCGCGATCTTCTTCTTCGCGTTCGGCCTCTCCATCGACCCCGGCGACCTGCCGACGGTGTGGGTGCCGGTCCTGCTGGCGGTGGCGCTGACCCTCGCCATGAACGTGCTCGCGGGTCTCGGCGCCGCCCGGATCTACTCCTTCGGGCCCGGCCCGGCGGCCAACATCTCCACGACGCTGCTGGCCCGCGGCGAGTTCGCGCTGATCCTCGCCACCATGGCGGCGGCGGCAGGACTGGACGAGCGGCTGTCGCCGTTCATCGCCGGATACGTCCTGCTGCTGGCGGTGCTGGGGCCGCTGGCCGCGGGCCGCTCGCACCGGCTGGCGCGCGTCCTGCCCTCGTGGACGACGGGGCCGCGCGGCGGCGACGGGACCGGGGGCGGCACGATGTCGCCCCGGGAGCAGGTCCCCGCGTAGGGGTGCGGGGACGGCGCCACGACGGACCGGGGCCCCGCCGCACGCACCGCGGCGGGGCCGCCCCGGTTCCGCTCACGGACGTGGGGCCGGGACGGCGGGACGTGAAGCCGGGGCGGCGGGACGCGAGACCGGGGCGGTCCTGGGGCTTCCGGCCGCCCCGGGGGCCCGTCTCAGCCCTCGCGGCAGATCAGCAGCAGCGCGCGGTCGTCGTTCACGTCCTTGGCGACCGCCTCGATGAGGTGCCAGGCCGCGCCGTGGAAGCCGCCCGCCACGTAGCGGTCGGCCTCGCCGGTGAGCCGGTCCATGCCCTCGGCGATGTCCCGGTCGGAGGTCTCGACCAGGCCGTCCGTGAACAGCATCAGCACGTCGCCGGGGCGCAGCGAGCCCTTGACCGGGTCGAACTGCGCGCCGTCGTACACCCCGAGGAGCGGGCCCTCGGCCGACTTCTGCTCCCAGCGGCCGCTGCCCGCGCTGAGCTGGAGGCCCGGCGGGTGCCCGGCCGAGAAGAGCTCGTAGTCGCCCGAGTCCAGGTCGAGGACCAGGTGGATCGAGGTCGCGAAGCCCTCGTCCCAGTCCTGGCGCAGCAGGTAGCCGTTGGCCGCCGGCAGGAAGGCGTGCGGCGGGAGCGAGCCGAGCAGGCCGCCGAAGGCGCCGGACAGCAGCAGGGCGCGGGAGCCCGCGTCCATGCCCTTGCCGGAGACGTCGGTGAGGACGACCTCCAGGGTGCGGCCGCCGTTCGTCCGGGCGGCGACCACGAAGTCGCCGGAGAAGGACTGGCCGCCGGCCGGGCGCAGCGCCATCTCGTGGTGCCAGCCCGTCGGCAGAGGGGGCAGCTTGCTCTGGACACGGATGCGCTCGCGCAGGTCGAAGAGCATCGTTCCGCCGCGCCGCCAGGGCACGCCGACCCGGCTGCGGAACTGGGCGATCAGCAGGCCGAAGAAGCCGCCCGCGGCCACCACGAGGACCACGCCGGGCGTCACCCGGGACGGCCCCTCCGTGTACGGGCCCAGCGCGACGGACTCCACGATCAGCGCCGTGGCCGCGGCCGCGTACAGGCCGAGCAGGCTCGACGGGCGCAGCAGCAGGCCGCCCGCCACGATCGGCAGGACCAGGGCGGCCGGGGCGCACCACACCGAGTTGGCCAGGGTCAGGGCGGTGATGACCGGGATCGTCAGCAGCAGTCCGGCCAGGGCGACCCAGTCCGGACCGTCGCCGCGGAAGTAGTCCACGGCGCTTCTGCGCAGGCCGGTGCGGACCCGGTGTACCTGCTTCTTCAACCGGGCCGTGAACGTGTCGGCCTCCGCGCGCCGCTGTCGTCCTGCTGCCATTGATTCGGGACCCTATCCATCGGACCAGGACCTTGGCACGGGAGGTCCCACTTGTCCCCCGTCCGAGGTCCCGAGTCACAGGATGACCGAGGTTCGGCGGACGGGGGGCACGACCGGGAGAAATCCCCTCGCTCATCCCGGATCGCCCTGGTAGGCATGGCCGTATGACGACTGAGTTGCGCGTCCTGGAGCCCGCGGAGTTCGACCACTGGTACGCACGGCTGGAACTCGCCTTCGGCGGGGTGGCCGAGGCGCCCGAGGAGCGCGCGCTGTGGCAGGAGCTCACCGAGCACGGACGCTCCCTCGGCGTGTGGGACGGGGACGAGTGCGTGGGGACCGCGGGGGCGTTCACGTTCCGGCTGTCGGTGCCCGGCGGCGCGGCGGTGCCGGCGGCGGGCGTCACGATGGTGAGCGTCGCGGCGACCCACCGGCGGCGCGGCGTCCTGCGCTCGATGATGCGGCGGCAGCTGGACGACGTGCGGTCCTGGGGCGAGCCGCTGGCGGTGCTCACGGCGTCCGAGCCGGCCATCTACGGCCGGTTCGGCTACGGCATCGCGACCCAGCAGCTGCACGCGCGGATCGACACGGCCCGGGTGAGCCTGGCGGTGCCGCAGGGCACGGACGACGTACGGCTGCGGTTCGCCGAGCCGGGCGCGCCCGGGGTGCGGGACGCGTGCGAGGCGGTGTACGCGCGGCTGGTGCCGGGGCGGCCCGGCATGCTCGTCCGGCGGCCCGGCTGGGAGCGGCTGCCGGTCCTGGACCCGGAGAGCGCGCGCAAGGGCTCCTCTCCGCTGCAGTGCGTGCTCGCCGAGCGCGACGGTGAGGTGGTCGGCTACGCCCGCTACTTCAACCGGCCGGAGTGGGACGAGTCGGGGGCGAAGGGCACGATCGCGCTGCGCGACCTGGAGGCGCTGGACCCGGCGGCGTACGCGGCGCTGTGGCGCATGCTGTTCGACATCGACCTGACCTCGGCGGTGGAGACGTACAACCGGCCCGTCGACGACGCCTGGCAGCACCTCGTGTCCGACATCCGGCGCTGCCAGGTGGGGGTGCGGGACTCGCTGCACGTGCGGCTCGTGGACGTCGGCGCGGCGCTGGAGGCGCGGACGTACCAGGCGCCCGTGGACGTCGTGTTCGAGGTCCAGGACGCCTTCTGCCCCTGGAACGAGGGCCGCTGGCGGCTCACCGGCGACGCCAAGGGCGCGTCCTGCGAGCGGACCGCCGACCCGGCCGACCTGTCCCTGTCCGTACGGGAGCTGGGGGCCGCCTACCTCGGCGGGGCGTCGCTGACCTCGCTCGCCGCGGCGGGGCGGGTGCGCGAGCTGCGGCAGGGGGCGCTGGCGGAGGCCGCGCTCGGCTTCTCCTCCACCGTGGCGCCCTGGCTGCCGCACGGGTTCTGAGGGCGGGCGGCCGGCGCCGGTGGCCTTCCGGGGAAGAGCGGACGCCGGCGGCCTTCCGGTGACGGGCACCGGCGGGCGCTGTCACGGGCGGGCGCTGTCACGGGCGGGCGCTGTCACGGGCAGGCCGGAGCGGCCCGTTCCGGCCCGTTCCCCGGCCGCCCCGGCGGCGTCAGGCGCGCTGGCAGCCCGGGCACCAGAACAGATTGCGGGCGGCGAGTTCGGCGGTGCGGACCTCACCGCCGCAGATGTGGCAGGGCAGGGTGGCCCTGCGGTACACGTACACCTCGCCGCCGTGGTCGTCCCTGCGGGGCGGACGGCCCATGGCCTCGGGCTCGTGCTCGGGGCGCACCGTGTCGATGCGGTTGTTGCGGACGCCCTCGCGCATGAGCCCCACGAGATCCGCCCACATCGCGTCCCACTCGGCGCGGGTGATCTCCCGGCCCGGGCGGTACGGGTCGATGCCGTGCCGGAAGAGGACCTCGGCGCGGTAGACGTTGCCGACGCCGGCGATCACCTTCTGGTCCATGAGCAGCGCGGCGATCGTGGTGCGGCTGCGGGAGATCCGGGCGTAGGCCCGGTCGGGGTCGGCGTCCGGGCGCAGCGGGTCCGGGCCGAGCCGGTCGTGCACCGCCCGCTTCTCCGCGTCCGTGATCAGGGCGCAGGCGGTGGGCCCGCGCAGGTCCACGTACGCGGTGTCGTTCACCAGGCGCAGCCGGACGGTGTCCGCGGCCGGCGGCGCGGGGACCGGGCCGAACCGGACCTTGCCGAACAGGCCGAGGTGGATGTGGACCCAGTCCTCGCCCCCGAAGCGCAGGAAGAGGTGCTTGCCGTGGGCCTCGGCCGTGGTGAGCGCCGTACCGTCCAGGAGGGCGGCGGCGTCCGCGAACTTGCCCTGCGGGCTGGTGACCCGCGCGACGCGGCCGCCGAAGGAGGCGAGGTAGTCCTCGGCGAGCCGGTGAATGGTGTGCCCCTCGGGCACGTGACCTCCTGATACGTGCTGGTGCATGACCGGGGGCGGGACACGCGGCCCCGCCCCCTGTGTACTCGGAACGCCCGCGTGGCGGGTGTTGTGCCCGGTCCCGTCCACGTGTGCGCGGGGCCTCGCGCGGCGGCGCGGCACTCTTCCCGTGTCCGCGTGCGGCGTACCGGCGCGGCGCATCCGGCCGCGTACGGCGCTCCGGGCGGGCGGCGCCCCGGTCCGTCAGTCCTGCTGCGGGTGGTGCGCCGGGATCGGGGGCAGCTCGCCCGTCTCCTCGTAGCGCGCGAGCATCTCGATGCGGCGGATGTGGCGCTGGTCGCCGGAGAAGGGGGTGTTGACGAAGATCTCCACGAACTTCGTCGCCTCCTCGCGCGTGTGCATCCGCGCGCCCACGGCGACGACGTTGGCGTCGTTGTGCTCGCGGCCCAGGGCCGCGGTCTGCTCGCTCCAGGCGAGGGCCGCGCGGACGCCCTTCACCTTGTTCGCGGCGATCTGCTCGCCGTTGCCCGAGCCGCCGATCACGACGCCGAGGGAGCCGGCGTCCGCCGCCGTGCGCTCCGCGGCGCGCAGGCAGAAGGGCGGGTAGTCGTCCTGGGCGTCGTAGACGTGGGGCCCGCAGTCCACGGGCTCATGGCCGGCGGCCGTCAGCCACTCGACGAGGTGGTTCTTCAGTTCGTAACCGGCATGATCGGAGCCGAGGTACACGCGCATGGTTCCGAGTGTGTCACGCCGGTTCCGGATCGGCCCTGTGGGGTTCCGGCCGAGGAGCGCGGACGGCCCCGTGCGGGGGAAGCGGACGATCCCGCCCGAAAGACTCGTATACGAAACCGTGAAACCTCAAGGAAACCTCAAATAACGATCCGGAATCAAAGGTTCACGAAATTATTGGCCTGGGATTCACTGGACCGACTCGTCCGGAGCCCGGACGAGGCTCCGTACCCCGGCGCAAAGGATTTTCGCCCATGACTTCGCAGCCGACCCTCTCGAAGGCCGCCGACGGCCCCGGAGGCGGGCCCCGCTCCGGCGACGGCCTCCACGCGGGGCTCAAGAACCGCCACCTGTCGATGATCGCCATCGGCGGCGTGATCGGCGCCGGCCTCTTCGTCGGCTCCAGCTCCGGCATCGCCACCGCCGGACCCGGCATCCTGCTGTCGTACGCCCTCGTCGGCGCCATGGTCGTCCTCGTCATGCGGATGCTGGGCGAGATGTCCGCGGCCAACCCGACCTCGGGCTCGTTCTCCGCACACGCCGACCGGGCGCTCGGCCGCTGGGCCGGCTTCTCGATCGGCTGGCTGTACTGGTTCTTCTGGGTCGTCGTCCTCGCCATCGAGGCGACCGCGGGCGCGGTCATCCTGGAGAGCTGGATCCCGGCGGTCCCGCAGTGGGGCTGGGCGCTGATCGTCATGCTCGTGCTCACCGCGACGAACCTGGTCTCCGTCGGCTCGTACGGCGAGTTCGAGTTCTGGTTCGCGGGCATCAAGGTCGTCGCGATCGGCGCGTTCATCGTGATCGGCGCGCTCGCGGTGCTGGGGATCCTGCCCGGCGTCGACAGCGAGCGGGCGGGCCTGTCGAACCTCACCGACCACGGCGGCTTCCTGCCCAACGGCCCCGGCGCGATCCTCACCGGCGTGCTGCTGGTCGTCTTCTCCTTCATGGGCAGCGAGATCGCCACGCTCGCGGCGGGCGAGTCGGAGGACCCGCAGCGCGCGGTCACCAAGTCCACCAACAGCATCATCTGGCGGATCGGCGTCTTCTACCTCGGCTCGATCCTCGTGGTCGTCACGCTGCTGCCCTGGGACGACAAGGCGATCCAGGAGGACGGCTCGTACGTCGCGGCCCTCAGCTCGCTGGGCATCCCGCACGCCGGCGAGATCATGAAGTTCATCGTGCTGACCTCGGTGCTGTCCTGCCTCAACTCCGGCCTCTACACGGCCTCGCGCATGGCGTTCTCGCTCGGCGAGCGCGGCGACGCCCCGAAGTCCTTCGCCCGCACCACCGGACGCGGCGTGCCCCGGACGGCGATCCTGTCGTCGGTGGTCTTCGGCTTCGTCGCGGTCTTCTTCAACTACGAGTTCCCGGACACGGTCTTCCTCTTCCTGGTGAACTCCTCCGGCGCGGTGGCCCTGTTCGTGTGGCTGGTGATCTGCGCCTCGCAGCTGCGCATGCGCCGGATCGTCGAGCGCGAGTCGCCCGAGAAGCTGATCGTGCGGATGTGGCTGTACCCGTACCTGACCTGGGCCACGATCGGCCTGATCGTCTTCGTCCTCGGCTACATGCTGACCGACACCGAGCACGACGGGCGGACGACGGTGCTGCTGTCGCTGCTGGTGGCGGCGGTCGTCGTCGGCCTGGCGCTGGTCCTGGAGGCGGTGCGCCGCCGCAGGGGCGGACCGGTGGCCGGCGCGGCGGACGACCCGGCGGGCGGCGAGCGCGCCGGGACCGGGCACGCCGGGGTCTGACCTCTCCCCCGCCCGCCCTCCGGCCCCTCCGACGCCTCCGCGGCTCACCGCGGGGGCGTCGTCGCGTCCGGGGAGGCCGGCGGGCGCGAGGTGCCCGCGACCGTGGGCGGCGTGCTCTGCTCGGGGAGCCTGGTCTCGCCGCCGGGCCGGACCGCGGTGACGATCATGACGGCGGCCACCGCGGCGGCGACCACCAGCACCAGGACGGTGAGCAGGCGGGGCAGCCACTCCGGGGCCTGCCGGCCGGGCGCGCCGGACCCGCGTCCGGGGCCGTCGGGCCGGGGGCGCCGTACGGTCCGGTCCGCCCCGGGGCGCCGCGCGGCCCGGGGCGGACGGGTGGGACCGGTCCTGCGCCGGGCGGGGGCCGGGACGCCGTCCAGGCGCGGGGCGGGGGCCGGCGCGCGGCCGCCCCCGGGCGCGGTCCGCGCCCCGCCGTCCGCCGCGACGGGCGGCGCGGACCGCCGGCCGCGCCCCCACAGGGCGGACCGGCGGTCCCCCTGCGCCGTGCGCCGGCCGCCGTTCCGCCCCGGCTCCGGCGTCACGGACGGGTACGGGCCCGGCGCCGCGGACCGGTCGGCGGGCGGGGCCGGGAACGGGGTCTGGGCCAGGGCCTGGAGCTGGTACGGGAAGGGGAGCGCCGGGCCCAGGACGCCGGTCAGGACGCGGGCCACCTCCGTCGCGTCCGGCCGCGCCGCCGGGTCCCGCTCCAGCAGCCGGCGCAGCAGGGGCGTCAGCGCGTGGTCCGCGGGCGGCAGCTCGGGGTCCTCGTACATCGCCGCGTGCAGGGTGGCCAGCGTGGAGCCGCGCTCGAAGGGCGAGTGGCCGGTCAGGGCGGTGCACAGGGTGGCGCCCAGCGACCACAGGTCGGAGGGCGGGCCCTGGGCGCGGCCCGCGATGCGCTCCGGGGGCATGTACTCCGGGGAACCCACGATGAGGCCGGTGCGGGTGAGGGCCGTGGAGTCCTGCACGGCGGCGATCCCGAAGTCGGTGAGGACCACGCGGCCGCCGGGCTCCAGCAGGACGTTGCCGGGCTTGATGTCGCGGTGCAGCACGCCGGCCAGGTGGACCCGGCGCAGCGCCTCGACGAGCGCGAGCCCGACCCGTGCCGTCTCGTGGCCGCCGAGCGGGCCCCGGTCCCGGACGGTCCGGTCGAGGGAGGGCGCCTCGACCAGCTCCATGACGATCCAGAGCCGGTCGCCCTGCTCCGCCACGTCGTAGACGCGGACGACGTTGGGATGGTCGATGCGGGCGCTCGCCCGGGCCTCGCGCAGCGCCCGCTCGCGGCGCACTCCGGTGTCCTCGGACTCGATGACGTCGAGCCGCAGCTCCTTGACGGCGACGGGACGATCGAGCAGTTCGTCGGCCGCCCGCCAGACCCGGCCCATGCCCCCTTGGCCGATGGGTTCGAGGAGCCGGTACCGGTTCACGACAGGAAGCATCCGTGCCCACCCCCAACCTCCCTCCATGACAACACAGTCGGGGAGGGCGCACGAGACCGCGCGCCGCGGTGGAAGTCTGACGGGCCGTCACGGCGAGCGGACCACTGTGACGTGGCGGAAGGCGGTGGTTCCGGGCGACGCCGGGGTGCCCGTGGGGCGGTGCCGGGCGGGTCGTGATGTCCGTACACGGAACGCCGGGACGACGCCCGGACGGCCCCGTACGACCGGCCCGGCTCCGCGGCGCCGGGCCGGTCGTACGGGGCCGGACCTGTCGTGATGTCCGTACGCGGACACGTCCCCGGGGCGGCGGCCCGGGACGGCGCCCGGGCGGAGCGGACCGCTCCGGCCGCGGTGCCCGGAAACGCCCGCGCCGCCGTCCCCTCGGTCGGGTGCGGCGGCACGGGCGTACGTCGGCGGGCCGGGCGCGGCGCGGGCCGCGCGCCCCGGCCGTATCAGTCGCGGCGGGTGGCGAGCTTCCACGCGGTGGGCAGCGCGCCCATCGCCAGGGCCGCCTTCAGGGCGTCGCCGACGAGGAAGGGCACCAGGCCCGCGGCGACGGCCTGGCCGAGCGTCATGCCGGTGGCGAGGGCGAGGTAGGGGACGCCCACGGCGTAGATGAGGGCCTCGCCGAGCAGCATCGTGCCGGCGGTCCGCAGCACCGAGCGGTCCGCGCCGCGCCGGGCGAGCGCGCCGACCACGGTGACGGCGAGCAGCATGCCGAGGACGTAGCCGAAGGACGGGGCGGCGGCGCCGGACCCGCCCTGGGCGAACCAGGGCATGCCCGCCACGCCGGCCAGCGCGTACACGGCGATCGACAGGAAGCCGCGGCGGGCGCCGAGGGCCGTGCCGACCAGGAGCGCCGCGAAGGTCTGGCCGGTCACCGGCACCGGCGAGCCCGGCACGGGCACCGCGATCTGGGCGGCGACGCCGGTGAGCGCGGCACCGCCGAGCACGAGCGCGACGTCCCGCACGCGGGTGGGGGCACCGCCCCGCTCGAGCGAAGCCGAGAGCTTGGGGGAGGGAAGCAGGTCGGCGAGGACCTGGCCGGGGCGGGACGGGGCGGCGGCAGTGCTCATGGGGACTCCGGCGGCTGTGTTCCCCGCTCCGGGGAGCGCGGGAGGACGGATCGGGACACGGTGACGCTATCCCAGGGCACCGCGGCGGATCACGGTCGGCGGCCGACAAACCGCGGAGTACACGCTTGGTGTGCCCCCTACAAAGGATGCCGATTACACCCGGAAGGGCGTGACACCGGTCACTTGGCAGGGGGTCGTCCGCTCCCGGAGGCCGTACGGGACGCAACTGTAGGGATCCGCCAAACGCTCCGCCCCGGCCCGGAGCGCCGGAACGGCACGGGCCGGGGGTCACCGGAAGGACACCGGGGCCTCGCCGGAAGGACGTCCGGAGGCCCGCCGGAGGCCCCGTCCAAGTGAATGGACCCGCACATTCCGTATCGTGTCCGTCCACATCGTGGGCGGCCGCCCCGGGCGGGCCGGGGAGACGACCAGACTGGGGTCGTTTTGCCCAGCCGCACGTAAGGGCCCCGCACCATGCCCCGTACCCCCACCGACGCCGCGCCCGCCGCGGACGCCTCCCTCTCTCACGGACTCAAGCAGCGCCACCTGTCGATGATCGCCCTGGGCGGCGTCATCGGCGCGGGCCTCTTCGTCGGCTCGGGCGCCGGCATCGCCGCCGCGGGCCCGTCGATCGTGCTCGCCTACGTCCTGTCCGGGCTGCTCGTCACGCTGGTGATGCGCATGCTCGGCGAGATGTCCGCCGCGTACCCCTCGTCGGGCTCCTTCTCCGCGCACGCCGAGCGGGCGATCGGCCCGTGGGCGGGGTTCACCGCCGGCTGGTCGTTCTGGGTGCTGCTGTGCACGGCCGTCGGCCTGGAGGGCATCGGCGCCGCACAGATCGTCACCGGCTGGCTGCCCGGCACGCCGGAGTGGGCCTGGGTGGCGCTGTTCATGGTCGTCTTCTGCGGCGCGAACCTGGCCGCGGTGAAGAACTTCGGCGAGTTCGAGTTCTGGTTCGCGGCTCTGAAGGTCGGCGCGATCTCCCTCTTCCTGGTGCTCGGCGTCCTCGCCGTCACCGGGGTCCTGCCCGGCACGGACGCCCCCGGCCTCGCCCACCTCACCGGTGACGGCGGCTTCCTGCCCCACGGCGCCGAGGGCCTGGTGGCCGGGCTGCTCGCGTCGGTCTTCGCGTACGGCGGCCTGGAGACCGTGACGATCGCGGCGGCCGAGTCGCCGGACCCGGTGAACGGCGTGGCCCGCGCGGTGCGCACCGCGATGTGGCGCATCGCGGTCTTCTACGTCGGCTCGATGGCCGTCGCCGTCACGCTCGTCCCGTGGGACTCCCCGGAGGTCGCCGAGAAGGGCCCGTACATCGCCGTCCTCGACCACCTGGGCATCCCGGGCGCGGCGCAGCTGATGAACGCGGTCGTCCTCGTGGCCCTGCTCTCGGCCATGAACGCCAACATCTACGGAGCCTCGCGCATCGCGTACTCCCTGGTCGAGCGCGGTCAGGGGCCGAAGGCGCTCGGCCGGGCCCAGGGCGGCACCCCGCGCGTCGCCGTGCTCGTCTCCAGCGTCCTCGGGTTCGTCTGCGTGCTGCTCAGCTACTGGCGCCCCGACGACGTCTTCCCCTGGCTGCTGAACATGATCGGCGCGGTGATCCTGGTCGTCTGGATCCTCATCGCCGTCTCGCAGCTGCGGCTGCGCCGCCGCATGGAGCGGGAGGCCCCGCAGAAGCTGGTCGTCCGCATGTGGCTGTTCCCGGCGCTGACCTGGGTGGCCCTCGCGGGCATGGCGACGGTCCTCGTCCTGATGGCCCGGGAGCCGGACACCCGGGTGCAGCTGTACTCGACGGGCGCGATGACGCTGGTGCTGGCGGCCGTCGGCTACGCCCGGCAGCGGGCGCGCGCCGGGGGCTGACCCCGTACGGCCCCGCGCACGAGGGCCCCCGCGCGAAGGACGGCTTCGCGCGGGGGCCCTTTCGCGTGCACGGCGGCGTACCGGACGAAGGGCGTGCCCGTCCGCCGGGCCGGGGCGCGTCCGGCGGACAGGCGCACTCTCTTGCTGCTAGCGTGCACTTGCAAGTTGTTCGCAATAAGCAGCGGAGCCGGAGAGGACCTGGCATGCCCGTCTACACCCTTCCTGAACTGCCGTACGACTACTCCGCGCTCGCGCCCGTGATCAGCCCCGAGATCATCGAGCTGCACCACGACAAGCACCACGCGGCGTACGTGAAGGGCGCGAACGACACCCTGGAGCAGCTGGCCGAGGCGCGGGACAAGGGGACCTGGGGCACCGTCAACGGCCTGGAGAAGAACCTGGCCTTCCACCTCTCCGGCCACATCCTGCACTCGATCTACTGGCAGAACATGACCGGTCCGAAGGACGGCGGCGGGGAGCCGCTGGCCGCCGACGGCGTGGGCGAGCTGGCGGACGCGATCACCGAGTCCTTCGGCTCGTTCGCGGGCTTCAAGGCGCAGCTGTCCAAGGCCGCCGCGACCACCCAGGGCTCCGGCTGGGGCGTGCTGGCGTACGAGCCGCTGAGCGGCCGGCTGATCGTCGAGCAGGTCTACGACCACCAGGGCAACGTCGGCCAGGGCTCGACCCCGATCCTGGTCTTCGACGCCTGGGAGCACGCCTTCTACCTGCAGTACAGGAACCAGAAGGTCGACTTCGTCGAGGCCATGTGGGCCGTCGTGAACTGGCAGGACGTGGCGCGCCGCTACGAGGCCGCCAGGTCCCGCGCGAACACCCTGCTGCCGGCCCCCTGAACCCGACCGGCGGCCCCCGGAACGTCCTGCCTCGTGATCGTCTTCTCACCGCTCACCGGGCAGGCGGCACGACGGAGAACCCCCGCAAGGACAGGACTCGCGGGGGTTCTCCCCTGGTGCGGCAGGCGTGTGCCGTACCGGTCTACAGGTTGCTGAAGTCCGGGCCCGCCGTGCGGGTGCGCTTGATCTCGTAGAAGCCGGGGACCGAGGCGACCAGGAGGGTGCCGTCCCAGAGCTTGGCGGCCTCCTCGCCCTTGGGGGCGGGGGTGACGACGGGGCCGAAGAAGGCGAGCTGCTCGCCGTCGGCGCCGGGGACGGCGATGACCGGGGTGCCGACGTCCTGGCCGACCTTGTCGATGCCCTCCTTGTGGGAGGCGCGCAGCTCGGCCTCGAACTCGAAGTCCTCCTGGTCGGCGTAGTCGATCAGGTCGGCGGGCAGGCCCGCGTCCGCCAGGGCGCCCGCGATCGCCTCGCGGGTCGGGCCCTCGCCGTTGTTGTGGAAGCGGGTGCCGAGGGCGGTGTAGAGCGGGCCGAGGACCGACTCGCCGTGCTTCTGCCAGGCCGCGGTCACCACGCGCACCGGCGCCCACGCCTTGGTGGACAGCATCTCGCGGTACTCCTCCGGCAGCTCGTCGAGCTTCGGCTCGTTCAGCACCGCGAGGCTCATGATGTGCCAGCGGACCTCGATGTCCCGGACCTTCTCCACCTCCAGGACCCACCGCGAGGTCATCCACGCCCAGGGACACAGCGGGTCGAACCAGAAGTCGACAGGGGTCTTGCCGGAAGTCTGCTCGGACATGGGTCTCCTCATGAGGTCGTCGTCGACGCGTCGTCGGTCCCATGCTCAACGCCGCAGCTCGTCCGTGCCATTCCCGGGTGTCCGGCGTCAGAGGCGCATGGCAGGATCGGTCCTGACCGAAGACCGCCAGAACCACACGCCACGAGGGAGTGCCGTTACGTGCCCGGTGAGAATCTGACCCGCGACGAGGCCCGCGAACGGGCCTCCCTGATCTCCGTCGACGGGTACGAGGTGTCCCTCGACCTGCGGTCCGCCGTGGGCGACACCGACGCCGAGCCGCGCACCTTCCGCTCGGTGACCACCCTGCGCTTCCGCTGCGCCGAGCCGGGCGCGAGCACCTTCGCCGACCTCCTCGCCCCGAGCGTCACCGCCGTGCGGCTCAACGGCCGGGACCTCGACCCGGGCGCCGTCTTCGACGGCTCCCGCATCCTCCTGGAGGACCTGCGGGAGGAGAACGAGCTGGTGGTCGACGCCCAGTGCGCCTACAGCCGCACGGGTGAGGGCATGCACCGCTTCGTCGACCCCGAGGACGGCGAGGTGTACCTCTACACGCAGTACGAGCCGGCGGACGCCCGCCGCGTCTTCGCCAACTTCGAGCAGCCCGACCTGAAGGCCCCCTACCGCTTCGAGGTGCGGGCGCCCGAGGGCTGGACCGTGTGGAGCAACGGCGCCGGCGAGCAGGCGGACGGCGTGTGGCGGTTCGCCGAGACCAAGCCGATCTCGACGTACATCACGGCGGTCGTCGCCGGCCCCTACCACTACGTGACCGACACCTACGAGCGGGTCCTCGAGGACGGGACGCGGCTGGAGATCCCGCTGGGCGCGATGTGCCGCAAGGGCCTGGCCCGGCACTTCGACGCCGACGACGTCTTCCTGGTGACGAAGCAGGGCCTGGACTTCTTCCACGACCACTTCGACTACCCGTACCCCTTCGGCAAGTACGACCAGGCGTTCGTGCCCGAGTACAACCTCGGCGCGATGGAGAACCCGGGCATGGTGACCTTCCGGGAGGAGTACATCTTCCGCGGCAGGGTCACGCGCGCGTCGTACGAGCGGCGGGCCAACGTCGTCCTGCACGAGATGGCGCACATGTGGTTCGGCGACCTCGTCACCATGCGGTGGTGGGACGACCTGTGGCTGAAGGAGTCCTTCGCGGACTTCATGGGGACCTTCTCCATGGTCGAGGCGACCCGCTTCGACAACGGCTGGACCACCTTCGCCAACAACCGCAAGGCGTGGGCGTACCGGGCCGACCAGCTCCCCTCGACGCACCCCGTCACGGCCGACATCCGCGACCTGCAGGACGCCAAGCTCAACTTCGACGGGATCACGTACGCCAAGGGCGCCTCCGTGCTCAAGCAGCTCGTGGCGTACGTCGGGCGGGACGCCTTCCTGGAGGGCGCCCGGCGCTACTTCAAGCGGCACGCGTACGGCAACACGCGCCTGGAGGACCTGCTGTCCGTGCTGCACGAGACCAGCGGCCGCGACATGACCGCCTGGTCGCGGGCCTGGCTGCAGACCGCGGGCGTCAACGCGCTGACCCCGCAGGTGATCCTGAACGCCGAGGGCAGGATCACCGAGCTGGCCGTGGTGCAGGAGGCGCCGGAGTCCCACCCGACGCTGCGGCCGCACCGCGTGGCCGTCGGCCTGTACCGGCGCGAGGACGCCGACGGCTCGCTCGTGCGCTACGCCCGCGCGGAGGTCGACGTCGACGGACCGCGCACGGTCGTGGCGGAGCTGGCCGGGGCCGACGCCCCCGAGCTGGTGCTGGTCAACGACGACGACCTGACGTACTGCAAGGTCCGCTTCGACGAGAACTCGCTGGCCACGCTGCGCGAGCGGCTCGGCGAGATCACCGACCCGCTGGCCCGCGCGCTGTGCTGGTCGGCGCTGTGGAACCTGACGCGGGACGCGCTGATGCCCGCCCGGGACTTCCTCGACCTCGTGCTGCGGTTCGCCGGGCGCGAGACGGACATCGGCGTGCTGCAGATGCTGCACGCCTGGGCCCGGACCGCCCTCGTCCACTACGCGGCGCCCCTGTGGCGCGCGACGGGCGAGCGGCTGCTGGCCCAGGGCGCGCTGCACGAGCTGCGGATCGCCGAGCCGGGCAGCCAGCACCAGCTGACGTGGGCCCGGTTCTTCGCCTCGGTCGCCTCCGACGCGGCCGACCTGCAGCTGCTCCAGGGCCTGCTGCAGGGCACCGCGAAGATCGACGGGCTGGACGTGGACCAGGAGCTGCGCTGGGCGCTGCTCGAACCGCTGGCCGCGCACGGCGCCGCCGACGAGTCCGCGCTCGCCGCCGAGCTGGCGCGCGACGACACGGCGTCGGGCAAGCGGCACCACGTGCGGTGCCTGGCGGCCCGGCCGTCCGCCGCGGTCAAGGCGCAGGCGTGGGCCGCCGTGGTGGAGTCGGACGCGTTGTCGAACGCGCTGGTGGAGGCGACGATCGCGGGCTTCGCGCAGCCCTCGCAGCGCGAGCTGGTCACGCCGTACGTGCCGAAGTACTTCGCCGTGATCGCGCGGATCTGGGAGGAGCGCTCCATCCAGATCGGCATGGACGTGGTGCGGGGCCTGTTCCCGTCCCTGCAGGACTCGCCGGAGACGCTGGAGGCGACGGACGCGTGGCTGGCCGCGCACGCGGACGCGCCGCCCGCCCTGCGCCGCCTGGTCCTGGAGGCCCGCGACGACCTGGCCCGTGCGCTGCGGGCGCAGGAGTGCGACGCGACCGCCGGCTGACGACCGGGTGAGCCTTCCCGTGGGCGGCGCGACCGCCGCCCACGGGGCGCTCGCACACGGAGGCGCGCCCCCTGAGCCAGGGCGCGCCTCCCGTCATGAGCGCGCTCACAGGCCACGCGGCCGTCCGGTGCGGGGGCGCGGACGGGTCCGCGGCCAACCGTTACGGAATGCAGGTAATCGGCCCCGTAACCTCCGTTCGGACCAGGGGTTTTCGGCTTTCGAACGCTTGCACTTTAGGACGGGCTCGTCCGGCTTTGTCGACGAACGTGTAACACGAGTTACGGGAGCGATCAGGCACGGGAAATTGCGGGGCATGAACCACGACACCCCGCTCTCCCCCCACCCCCTTCGCCGGCTGTCCGACGTACGGCAGCGGGTGCTGACCTCCGCCCAGCTCCGCGGGCGCGGCGTCACCGCCGCCGAGACCACCGAGCGGTGCCGGCCCGGCGGCGCCTGGCAGCAGATCCTGCCGGGCGTCGTCCTGCTGCACCCGGGCCCGGCCACCAGCGAGGAGCGGCTGCACGCGGTCCTGCTGTACGCGGGGCGCCCCCAGGCGGCGCGGGAGCGGACCGGCGGTGTCCCCGCCCAGCCCGGCGCCAGGAAGCCGCACGTCCCCCAGCCCTACGCCGACGCCGTGATCACCGGTCTGGCCGCGCTCACCCTGCACGGCTTCTCGGGCGCTCCCCCGCTGCTCTCCCTGGACCGGATCGACGTCCTGGTGCCGCGGCTGCGCCGGCTGCGCAGCACCGGCTGCGCGCGCGTCCTGCGCACCTCCTCGATGCCGGTCCCCCAGCAGCTCACGGGCCTGCCGGTGGCGCCCGTGCCGCGCGCCCTGGCCGACGCGGTGGCCGGTCTTGAGGACGCGTGCACGGTGCGCCGCCTGCTGACGGAGGCGGTGCGCGGCGGCCACTGCGAACCGGCCGCCGTCGTGCACGAGCTGGCGCAGGCCCGGCTGCTCGGCCGCCCGCACGTCGTGGACGCCGTCGACTCGCTGCTGGCCGAGGGCCGGGCCATCGCCGAGGACCGGCTGTACCGGATGGTGCGCGAGCACGGCCTGCCGGACCCGGTGTGGAACGTGGACCTGCGGCTGCCCGGCGGTCCCCACCTCGGCGGCCTGGACGCCTACTGGCCCGAGCACGCCGTGGCGGTCGAGCTGGACACCAGGGCCCCGCGGCACGAACTGCGCGAGGACGACGACGCGGTGTGGTCGGAGTACGCGCGCAAGCGCGAGCACCTGGAGCGGCTCGGCATCACCGTCGTGCACCTCACGCCGAAGAAGCTGCGCGACGCGCTGGACCAGCAGGCCACGGTGGTGCGCACCGCGCTGATGGCGGCGGGCGACCGGGAGCCGGCCGCGTACGTGGTGGTGCTCCCCCGGTAACGAGGTACCGGGACGGGGCGGCGGGAAGCAGGAGGGTCAGGAGGGGAGCGAAGGGGCGGACCGCGCGGCGGGCCCGGGGTGGGCCCGGCGGGCGCGGACCGCCCCTTCGCCGTGCGGCGGGCCCGCCTCCGGCCGCGCGGCGGACCGGTCCCCGGCCGCGCGTGGGGCTAGCCCTTCTCCAGCACCAGTTCCGTGTTGCGGTCGCCTGGGTCGCCGGTGAGGGTGGTGCGGGCGCCCGGCGCGTTGAACGCCAGCTCCCGGTAGAGCGCGGCGAGGCCCGTCCGGGAGAGGTCCGCGAAGTCGGTGCGGTACGGGGCCGCGGACTCGATCAGTGTGGTGAACAGGGAGACCGTGCCGTCGTGGTTGTCCACGATCTCGATGACGCGGGCGAGCTGCGGGAAGTCGACGTGCGAGGCGGTGGAGACCTCCCAGAAGGAGCGGTCGCCGGACGCCGCGTGCGGGGTGATCTCGTTCTTGTGGCTGTGGCCGTTCACCCAGGCCAGCACCGAGCGGTGGCCGGAGAGCAGGGCGAGCACCTCGTCGCCGCCGTGCCGCCGCTCGCCCGGGCGGTGCGGGTCCTCGCGCAGGTTGCGCATCGTCCTGCTGGTGTGGTGGCTGAAGACCACGACGTGGTCCTTGTCCCGGTCCGCCGCCGCGAGCGTGCGCTCCAGCCACTTCAGCTGGGCGGTGCCGAGCGAGCCCTCGTAGTGGCCGCCGGGGTCGGTGGTGTCCAGGCTGACGCCGAGGACGTCGTCGGCGACGCGGAACGCGTAGTACCGGGTGCCCTCCTCGACGTTGGCCTGCGAGTAGCCGTGGCCGACGGGGCCCGGACCGGTGTGGGCGGGGTCGAGGTGCGCGCGCAGGTACTCGGCGGGGGTGAAGGGGGCCCGGCCCTCGTCCGGGGTGACCGACCGCATCCGCCGGGCCTGGGACCTCAGCACCTCCCGCCATGCCTCGCCCCCCGGGTCGCCGCCCTTGCGCACGTTCTTCCACAGCGCGGCGCCCACGGACGCGTCCAGGCTCATCAGCTTCCTGCCGCCGACGGCGAACTCGGCGAAGAAGGAGTCGCCGGGGGCGTAGCAGCCGCCGGGCAGCGCGTCGTGGTTGCCGACCGTGGAGTACCAGGGCAGGTTCAGGCCGGGGCTGCGCAGTTCGCGGATCGCCGCGTCGAGGAAGCCGTCGAGCCGCGGGAAGCCGAGCATCTTGTCGGCGTCGCGCAGGTCCGTGTCGGGCTGCCAGTACAGCTTCAGACCGCTGTTCTGGACGCCCTCGTACCGGGTGGGGTGGCCGCTGTTGGGCGTGACGCGGCCGCCGCTCATCACCTTCAGGAACCAGTCCAGTTCCGTGCGGGAGTTGTTGTCGGTGTTGTCGCCGGTGGTCATCACGAAGTGCAGCGGGGAGCCGGTGACGGGGGCCCCGCGCAGCGCGTTGACCCGCTCGACGAGGGAGACGGCGCCGGCCACCGACAGCGCCTCCTGCGGGCGCCAGGCGCTGCCGGTCTCGGCGCGCAGGTACTCGTAGCGCAGCGGGTGCTGCACGTCGACCAGATGCAGGTCGGTGAACTGTACGAACGCGGCGAGCGCGGTGCGCCGCCCGGCGCGCCGGGCGCCCGGGGCGGCGAGCTCGGACCGCACCACCCGCGGCCAGGCGGGGCCGTCGCCGAGCCTGCGGTAGCCGGTGCCGGGGCGGGGTGCCGCGGCGGCGGCCAGGGTGGTGCCGCCGGTGCAGGGGGCCGGGGGCGCGGCGGGTGCCCGGCGGGACACGGCCCCGGCGCCGCCGCGGGCGGAGTCGGCGGCCGAGGCCGTCCCGCCGGCGCCGGCGCGCAGCGTGAGGCCGATGCCCGCGGAGAGGGACACCGCCCCGGCGGCGGCCAGCAGGGAACGTCGGTCGAGGGCGCGGGCGGTGGCGGCAGAGCGTGAGCGCGGCATGGCGCGGTCTCCCCGGATGCGGACGCGTCGGCGGTGGTCGCGGACCGTTCGCCATGGCGAACACTCCGCTCGTACCGGATCGTTGGCAGCGGGGATGACCTGGACGTGAACGCGGCGGCAACGAGCGGCGCCGATCGCCGTACGTGGATCTCCGCCCTCCCCGGCGTCCACCGGCTCTCCCCGAAGTCGCCGGGAGGCGGTCACCGCGCGTTCATCCGCCGGGGCAGGGGTCCTAGGCGCCGGGGGCGGTCCGCCCGACCGCCGGGCGCCGCCGCCACAGCTCCAGGCCGACGTCGACGAGCCCCACCCTCTCCAGCTCCGGCACCGTGTCCAGGGGGTGCCAGGCGGCCATGTCGGTGGAGCCGCCGGTCTCGTGGCGCAGCTCACCGCCGGTGACGCGGGCCTCGTAGACGAGCCGCAGCCCGTGGAAGTCGGCGTACGTGCCCATGCGGCGCGGGTAGCGGCGCCGGATCGAGTCGACGCCGAGCAGCGCGACCGGCTCCACCGCGTACCCGGTCTCCTCCGCGGCCTCGCGGACCACGGTGTCGTACGGGTCCTCGGCGTGCTCCATGCCGCCGCCGGGCAGCGTCCAGCGTCTGCTCCCGTCGCGGGCCACCCAGCGCGCGAGCAGCAGCTGCCCGTCCCGCACGCATATGGCGTAGGCCGCCACCCTCAACTCCTTGTGCATGGAGCGACGCTACGGCAGGGAGCGGGACGGCGAGAGGGGATCGGACCAGCCGCACCCCGCGCCCGGCGGCCGGTGCCCGACCGGCTCACCGCCGCCGACGCCCTCGGCCGAGGGCCCGGCCCGGCCGGGCACGCGTCGGCCGGCGGACGGTGCAGTGGCCGGCATGCGGTCCTGTGGCCGGCATGCGGTCCTGTGGCCGGCGGACGGTGCGGTGGCCGGTGGCTCCGGCCGGGGTTCCGGACGGGGCCGCCGACCGGCTTCCGTGCGTCCGACGGGCGACCGGCCGTCCACGGACGGAGCCGGCCCGCGGCCGACGGAGCCGGGAGCCGGGAGCCGTCTCGTGCCGGAGCCGGTGGACCGGCACGCGGCGGAGTCGCCCATCCGCCAGTATCCGGGGACAGATGGCGTTATCGCAGGACATCGGGCCCATGCCCGATGGCGGAAGTACGCCATGGCTCAATTCCGCCACGGTCACCTCTCCCCAAAGGGCCACGCTGTGGACAAGGCTGATCCGTCATCCGGGTTCACATTCCGGACCCTCGCGATCGAACCGATCGTCACCCGTCGTTCCTTCACCTCAAGGGATGCAGATGACTCCCGACCCTCAGAGCGCCCCCGGCACGGGCGCGAGACGCGCGGCACGCATAGCCGTGGCCGCGGGCCTGGTGGCCGCGCTGGCCGCGGCCGGACCCATACCCATGGCCTACGCCGCGGGTACCGACACCCCGCCGGCCGACCCGACCGTCAAGTCCGCGGCCGACAAGCTCGGTTCGGCCGACGCCGACGCCCTCGCCGAGGCCAAGGCCAACGGCGACAAGAACGTCACCATGATGATCGCCACGGCCCCCGGCGCGACCAAGGAGGTCGCCGGGAAGCTGGACGCGGTCAAGGGCGGCTCCGTGGGCCGGACCTACGACAAGCTCGGCTACGTCCGCGCCACCGTCCCGACGGGCAAGGCGGACGCGGCCATCGCGGCCGCCGCGAAGCTCTCCTCCGTGCACGGCATCGACCTGCGCCAGGAGATCGAGCTCGACGACCCGACGCCGAGCGCCGACACCGCCAAGGGCGCCGAGAAGTCCACCACGTCGGGCACCTACGCGGCGCCGGACCGGAAGACGCCCGCGAAGAACCCGTACAACCCGTCCTTCGAGACGGGCGCCGTCGACTTCGTGAAGAAGAACCCGAAGGCCGACGGCCGCGGCGTCACCATCGGCATCCTCGACTCCGGCGTCGACCTCGGCCACCCGGCGCTGCAGAGGACGACGACCGGCGAGCGCAAGATCGTCGACTGGGTGACCGCCACCGACCCGATCGTCGACAGCGACCAGACCTGGCGCCCGATGGTGACCTCGGTCTCCGGGTCCTCCTTCACCTACGGCGGGCAGACCTGGAAGGCGCCCGCGGGCTCGTACCGGATCAGCTCCTTCCGCGAGTCGTACACCGCCGGCGGCGACGCGGCCGGCGACGCCAACCGCGACGGCGACACCACGGACTCCTGGGGCGTGCTGTACGACGCGAAGGCCGGCACGGTCCGCGTCGACCTGAACAACAACAACGACTTCGGCGACGACGAGCCGATGAAGCCGTACAAGGACGGCTTCCGGATCGGGTACTTCGGCACCGACGACCCGAAGACGGACGTCGTCGAGCGCCAGCCGTTCGTCGTCGAGATCCGCAAGGACGTCCCGATGGACCCCTACGGGGGCGACTGGGTCGGCAGGACCGCCGACTTCGTCAACATCGGCGTCATCGAGTCCGAGCACGGCACGCACGTCGCGGGCATCACCGCGGCCAACGGCCTGTTCGGCGGCGCGATGAACGGCGCCGCCCCCGGCGCCAAGATCGTCTCCTCGCGCGCCTGCACCTGGACCGGCGGCTGCACCAACGTCGCGCTCACCGAGGGCATGATCGACCTCGTCGCCAACCGCGGCGTCGACATCGTCAACATGTCCATCGGCGGCCTGCCCGCGCTGAACGACGGCAACAACGCGCGCGCCGAGCTCTACACGCGTCTCATCGACACCTACGGCGTCCAGCTGGTGATCTCCGCGGGCAACTCGGGCCCCGGCGCGAACACCATCGGCGACCCGGGCCTCGCCGACAAGGTCATCTCGGTCGGCGCCTCCATCTCCAAGGAGACCTGGGCGGCCAACTACGGCTCGGCCGTCGAGAAGAAGTACGCGATGATGCCCTTCTCCTCGCGCGGTCCGCGTGAGGACGGCGGGTTCACGCCGACCCTGACCGCGCCCGGCGCGGCGATCAACACCACGCAGACCTGGCTGCCCGGCGGCCCGGTCGCCGAGGCGGGCTACTCCCTGCCGGCCGGCTACTCCATGCTCCAGGGCACCTCGATGGCCTCCCCGCAGGCCGCGGGCGCCTCGGCCCTGCTGCTGAGCGCCGCCGAGCAGAAGCGCATCGACCTCACCCCGGCCGAGCTGCGCACCGCCCTGACCTCCACCGCGAAGCACATCGACGGTGTGCAGGCGTACGAGGAGGGCGCGGGCCTGATCGACATCGTGGACGCCTGGAAGTCGATCCAGCTCGCCCGGATCGGCGCCGACGCGCACGACTACACGGTCAAGGCCCCGGTCGACACCGCGATCGACTACGCCCTGGAGACCCCCGGCTTCGGCACCGGCATCTACGACCGCGAGGGCGGTCTGAAGGCCGGGCAGAAGAAGACCTACGAGGTCACCATCACCCGCACCACCGGTTCGAAGCTCGCGCTGCTGCACAAGCTGCGCCTGGTGAACAACGCCGGCGGCACGTTCCGCGTCGTCGGCCCGTCCACCGTGCTGCTGCCGCTGAACAAGGCCGTCACCGTCAAGGTCGAGGCCGAGCCGAAGGCGGCCGGTCTGAGCAGCGCGATCCTGGAGGTCGACGACCCGCTGACCGTGGGCGTCGACAAGCAGGTCATGTCGACCGTCGTGGTCTCGGCCCCGCTGGAGTACAGCTACGCGGCGTCCGGCTCCGTGCAGCGCAACAGCTCCAAGTCGTACTTCGTGACCGTCCCCGAGGGCGCGAAGACGCTGGAGGTGGCCATCGGCGGGCTGAAGAAGGACAGCCAGACCCGTTTCATCGCCATCCACCCGTACGGCACTCCGGTGGACAACACCTCCACGCCGTACTGCTACAACAACTATCTCGACGGCAACGGCTGCAAGCCCGACGTGCGCTCCTACGAGGACCCGCAGCCGGGCGTCTGGGAGATCGAGGTCGAGTCGCGCCGCACCTCGCCGGTGCTCGACAACCCGTACGAGCTGGACGTCTCCGTGCTCGGCGCGACCTTCGACCCGGAGGTCGTGAAGGTGCCCGAGATCAAGGCGGGCACGCCGGCCGACGTCTCCTGGACGGTGAAGAACGGCTTCGCCGCGATCGACGGCTCCCTGAAGGGCGGCCCGCTGGGCTCCTCGAAGGCCGCGCGGCCGACGATCGGCGAGGGCGCGACGCAGACGACCACGGTCGAGGTGCCCGCGGGCGCGGAGTCGCTCGACGTGGCCATCGGCAACGTCTCCGACACGGGCGCCGACCTGGACCTGGCGGTCTACGACGCCGCGGGCGCCCTCGTCGGGCAGTCCGCGGACGGCGACTCCGAGGAGGCCGTCTCGGTCGCCTCCCCGGCCGCCGGCACGTACACCGTCGAGGTCGTGGGCTACGCGGTCCCGGCCGGCTCCACCGTGTACGACTACCTCGACGTGTTCTTCTCCTCCGCGCTCGGTGAGGTGAAGGTCGACGGGTCGACCTCGGTGAAGCTCGCCACCGGCGCCTCGGCGACGGTGTCCGCCCAGGTCGTGGCCGCGGCCCCGGCCCCCGAGGGACGCGAGTTCTTCGGCCGGGTGCAGCTGGTGAACGCCCACGGCACGGTCGCGGGCACCGGCAGCGTCGCCATCGGCGAGGTCACGCCGTGACCCGCTAGCACACGGTGAACGAAGGGGCGGGCGTCCGGGAACGGGCGCCCGCCCTCGTCGTGCCGCACGGACACCCGCCCACTCGACGGACACCCGCCCACTCGACGGTCACCCGCCCACTGGGCAAGCACCCGCTCACTCGGTGGGGCCGGGGCCTCCGTCGCAGGTCAGGCCGCGGCTTCCGGGCAGCGCCCGGAGCACGGAGTCGCGCCGCGACGCGAGGTCCCGGCCGACGGCCCGGTCGACCGGCTCGGCGCCGTCCACCGGGACGGTGACCAGCGTCCGGTCCCCCTCCTCCAGCCGGGGGCCGGCGTCGCGGTCCACCGGGAAGACCACCTCCTCGGGTCCCGAGGACGGCTTGTAGTAGCGCGTCACCCGCAGCGTGATCCGGTCGCGGCGCTCCTGCGGCACCGGTTCCACCCGTACGACCGTGCCCTCCACGACGAGCCGCGCACAGGCGATCAGGCCCTCCTGGGACAGCTTGGCGCCGCTCGTGCCGCTGTCGGCCTGCGCGGCCGAACTCCCTGCGCCCCCGCCCTGCGAGGTGCCGCCCTGTACGCCCAGCCACGCCAGACCGCCGAGCAGCACGGCGGCCGCGCTCGCGGCACCGGCGCCGAGGAGCAGGCGCGCACCGCGCCGGCCCCGCCGCCCGGACGGCCCGGCCGGCCGCCCCGCGCCCCGCGGCTTCCCGGCGGGCGGACGCGCGGCGGAACGACGCCGCGGGCCGGCCGGTTCGGCCGGTCCGGTCGGTTCGGTCGGAGGGACCGGCCCGCCGGAAGCCCCCGATGCGCCCGGCTCGGCCGACGCTCCGGTCACCGCCGACGCCGCCGGCTCGGCCGGTGCCGTCGGTCCGGTGGGTCTCACCGGCTCCGCCGGTGCGGCGGGTCCGTCCGGTGCCCGCGGTGCCTCCGGCGCGGGCGCCGCCAGCGCGTCCCCCAGCAGGGTCAGCTGCTCGCGCAGCAGCGCCACGTCCGTCGCCGCCCTGCGGTGCTCCGCCAGGGCGGCGGGGTCGTCGCGCAGGTCCTCCGGCAGGGGTTCGCCGGTGATCGCGGCCAGCAGTGCGTCCACGGCCGCATGGCGCTCGTTCCCGGCCACGTCACACCACCTCGTCCTCGTGCAGGCGGGTCCGCAGGGCGCGGACCGCCGTGTGCAGCCTGCTCTTGACCGTCCCCTCCGGAACGCCCAGCTCCGCCGCGATGGCGCGGACGGTCAGGTCGGCGTAGAAGCGCAGCACGAGCACCTGCCGCTGGGCGGCGGGCAGCTCGTCCAGGCCGTGGGCCACGGCGAGCGACAGCTCGCGGGAGTCGTCGCCCGGGGCGTGCTCCCACTGCCGCAGCGAAGCCAGCCGCTCCCCCACGCGCTCCTGGCGGCGCCGGGCCCGGTGCCAGTCCATCGCCAGGTTGGAGGCGACGACGGCCGCCCACGCCGACACGTCGCGCGGCGCCTCGCGCCCGCTCGCGGCCCGCTCCAGGAGCCGCAGCCGGACCTGCTGCACCCCGTCCGGCAGGTCCGCGTGCGGCACCCCGCCGAGCGCGAGCACCGCCCGCACCCGGCTCTCCTGGGCCGCGTCCAGCGGATCCTCCGCCGGCGGCCCGGCGGGACCCTCCCCCGCCGGGCCGCCGGAGCTCCCCGCCCCCGGTCCACGCCGTGTTCTTCCGCGCAGCACAGCCGTCCTCCCCTCCCCGCGTCCCTCCTACGACGCGGCGGCGGCCCGGAACGTTCGGCCGAGGCGCAGATCACATCCACGGGCGTCCGCCCGGCGCGCTCCCGGTGTGCCAAGGGGGTTGGGAGGCGCAGGTCACACCGTCCGTCCCACTCCTCGGGAGTCCCGGGCAAAGAATTGGACAGGCATGCCGGGAGGAGACGCATCATGGAGCCGCGGGCCACATAACGAGAAGGCACAGAGGAGTCGCCGTGAAGGTCGGAATCGTCGGAGCCACCGGTCAGGTCGGCACGGTCATGCGCAGGATCCTGGTGGAGCGGGACTTCCCGGTCACCGAGCTGCGCCTGTTCGCCTCGGCCCGTTCGGCCGGGTCGGTCGTCGACGGCGTGACGGTGGAGGACGCCTCCACGGCCGACTACACCGGCCTGGACATCGTGCTGTTCTCCGCGGGCGGCGCCACGTCCAGGGCGCTCGCCGAGAAGGTCGCCTCGCAGGGCGCGGTCGTGATCGACAACTCCTCGGCCTGGCGCAAGGACCCCGAGGTCCCGCTGGTCGTCTCCGAGGTCAACCCGCACGCGATCGCGGACCGCCCCAAGGGCATCATCGCCAACCCGAACTGCACGACGATGGCCGCGATGCCGGTCCTCAAGCCGCTGCACGAGGAGGCCGGCCTGGAGGCGCTGGTCGTCGCCACCTACCAGGCGGTGTCCGGCTCCGGCCTGGCCGGCGTGGCCGAGCTGCACGGCCAGGCCCAGAAGGTGGTCGCCGACGCCGACAAGCTCACCCACGACGGCGGCGCGGTCGACTTCCCCGAGCCGGACGTCTACAAGCGGCCCATCGCCTTCAACGTGCTGCCGATGGCGGGCAGCATCGTCGACGACGGCCTGAACGAGACGGACGAGGAGCAGAAGCTCCGCAACGAGTCCCGCAAGATCCTGGAGATCCCGGAGCTGAAGGTGTCGGGCACCTGCGTGCGCGTGCCGGTGTTCTCGGGCCACTCCCTCCAGGTCAACGCCCGCTTCGCCCGGCCGGTCAGCGTCGAGCGCGCCACCGAGCTGCTGGCGGGCGCCCCCGGCGTCGCCCTCACCGACATCCCGACCCCGCTGCAGGCGGCGGGCCAGGACCCCTCGTACGTGGGCCGCATCCGCGCGGACGAGACCGTGGAGCACGGCCTGGCCCTGTTCATCTCCAACGACAACCTCCGCAAGGGCGCCGCGCTGAACGCGGTGCAGATCGCGGAGCTGGTCGCGGCGGAGCTGTCCGCCCGCACCGAGCCGGTCGCCTGACCCCGGCCGTCCCCGGGCGGGCCGTGGCACGCGGGTGCCACGGCCCGCCCGCCGTTCCGGGACCCGCCCGCCGTTCCGGGCCCGCGCCCCGCGGCCCGCGTCTCACGGCCTGCGCACCTCGAAGTGGAAGCAGCCGTACTCCACCGCCCTGACGTGGACCAGGGCCACCTCCGGATCGGCGAAGGCCTCCGCGAAGGCCCGGTCGAACCCTTCCCCGGCCGCCTGCGGGATCTCCAGGAGGCGGCCGCCGACGATCCGGCCCGCGGCGTCGTAGCGGCGCACGGTGCGCAGGGCGCCGGGCCGCGCGAACGGGTAGCCCTCCGCTCCGGCCTGCGGCCCCGCGCACTCCCCGGCGCCGGCGTGGATGAAGACGGGACCCTGCTCGTCGTACGCGCCGGGCGCGGCCCCCGTCGCCGCGGCCCAGCGGCGCAGCGGGGCGTAGGAGACGAGGGCGACGCGCTCGCCGGGCCGCGCGGGGCGCAGGCAGCAGCGCAGCGGTTCGCCGCCCTCCTCGGCGGTGTACGCGGCGCAGGGGCGGCCCGCGTCGTCGGTGACGCGCAGCTCCTCCAGGACGTCCGGGGCGATGGGGCGTGCGGTGTACGTGGTCATGGCCTCAGGCTGGCGCGCGGCGACGCCTGGCACCGGCGGGAAACGGACATCGCGTCGGGCGGGACGGCGTGGAAGGATGGCGCAACCGTCACATAACGAGGAGATGACCGCGTGCCTGGCACAAACCTGACCCGCGAAGAGGCGCAGCAGCGGGCGAAGCTGCTCACCGTGGATTCGTACGAGGTCGAACTCGACCTCTCCGGTGCCCGGGGCGGGTCCGGCGAGGGCGAGGGCACCTTCCGTTCCGTGACCACGGTGCGTTTCGAGTCCGCCGAGGACGGCGCCTCGTCCTTCATCGACCTGGTCGCCCCCGCCGTCCTCGAGGTGACCCTCAACGGCGACGCGCTGGACCCGGCCGAGGTCTTCGCGGACTCGCGGATCGCGCTGCCGGGACTGCTGGCGGGCCGCAACGAGCTGCGCGTGGTGGCCGACTGCGCCTACACCAACACCGGTGAGGGCCTGCACCGCTTCGTCGACCCGGTCGACGGCCAGACCTACCTCTACACGCAGTTCGAGGTGCCGGACGCCCGCCGCGTCTTCGCGTCGTTCGAGCAGCCGGACCTGAAGGCCACCTTCCAGTTCACCGTGAAGGCGCCCAGCGGCTGGACCGTGATCTCCAACTCGCCGACCCCGGAGCCCAAGGACGACGTCTGGGTCTTCGAGCCGACGCCGCGGATCTCGTCGTACATCACCGCGCTGATCGCGGGCCCGTACCACAGCGTCCACAGCGTGTACGAGAAGGACGGCCGCTCGGTGCCGCTCGGCATCTACTGCCGCCCCTCGCTCGCCGAGCACCTCGACTCCGACGCGATCTTCGAGGTGACGCGGCAGGGCTTCGACTGGTTCCAGGAGAAGTTCGACTACGCGTACCCCTTCGCCAAGTACGACCAGCTCTTCGTGCCGGAGTTCAACGCGGGCGCGATGGAGAACGCGGGCGCCGTCACCATCCGCGACCAGTACGTCTTCCGCTCCAAGGTGACCGACGCCGCGTACGAGACGCGGGCCGAGACCATCCTGCACGAGCTGGCCCACATGTGGTTCGGCGACCTCGTGACCATGGAGTGGTGGAACGACCTGTGGCTGAACGAGTCGTTCGCCACCTACACCTCGATCGCCTGCCAGGCGTACGCGCCCGGGTCCCGCTGGCCGCACTCCTGGACCACCTTCGCCAACTCCATGAAGACCTGGGCGTACCGGCAGGACCAGCTGCCGTCCACGCACCCGATCATGGCGGACATCCGCGACCTCGACGACGTGCTCGTCAACTTCGACGGCATCACGTACGCCAAGGGCGCCTCCGTGCTCAAGCAGCTCGTCGCCTACGTGGGCGAGGACGAGTTCTTCCGCGGCGTGCAGGCGTACTTCAAGGCCCACGCGTACGGCAACACGCGCCTGGGCGACCTGCTGGGCGCACTGGAGGAGACCTCAGGGCGCGACCTGAAGACCTGGTCGCGCAAGTGGCTGGAGACGGCCGGCATCAACGTCCTGCGCCCGGAGATCGAGACGGACGCCGACGGCGTCATCACGTCCTTCGCGGTCCGCCAGGAGGCCCCCGCACTGCCCGCCGGCGCCAAGGGCGAGCCGACCCTGCGCCCGCACCGCATCGCGATCGGCCTCTACGACGCCGACCCGGAGAGCGGGCGGCTGGTGCGCGGCGAGCGCGTCGAACTGGACGTCGACGGCGAGATCACCGCCGTGTCCGAGCTGGTCGGCAAGCGCCGCCCGGCGGTCGTCCTGCTCAACGACGACGACCTGTCGTACGCCAAGGTCCGCCTCGACGAGAAGTCCCTCTCCTACGTCACCGAGCACCTCGGCGACTTCGCGGAGTCGCTGCCGCGCGCGCTGTGCTGGGCGTCGGCCTGGGACACGGTGCGCGACGGCGAGCTGGCCACCCGCGACTACCTGTCGCTGGTGCTGTCCGGCATCGGCAAGGAGTCGGACATCGGCGTGGTCCAGTCGCTGCACCGACAGGTGAAGCTGGCCCTGGACCTGTACGCCGACCCCGCCTGGCGCGAGACCGGCCTGGCCCGCTGGACGGACGCGACGCTGGCGCACCTGCGCTCGGCCGAGCCGGGCAGCGACCACCAGCTGGCCTGGGCGCGGGCGTTCGCGGCGACCGCCCGCACGCCGGAGCAGCTCGACCTGCTGGAGGCGCTGCTCGACGGCTCGCAGAGCGTGGCGGGGCTGGCCGTCGACACCGAGCTGCGCTGGGCGTTCGTGGAGCGGCTCGCGGCGGCCGGGCGCTTCGACGAGGCGGAGATCGCGGCCGAGTACGAGCGCGACCGGACGGCGGCGGGCGAGCGGCACGCGGCCACGGCCCGCGCCGCCCGGCCCACCCCGGAGGCGAAGGCCGAGGCCTGGGCGTCGGTCGTGGACTCCGACAAGCTGCCGAACGCCGTGCAGGAGGCCGTGATCGGCGGCTTCGTCCAGACCGACCAGCGCGAGCTGCTGGCCCCGTACGCGCAGAAGTACTTCGAGGCCGTCGGGACCGTGTGGGAGTCCCGCTCCCACGAGATGGCCCAGCAGATCGCGGTCGGCCTGTACCCGTCGGTCCAGGTCTCCGAGGACACCCTGGACCGCACGGACGTCTGGCTCGCCGGGGCCCGCCCGAACGCGGCCCTGCGCCGGCTGGTCTCCGAGGCGCGCGCCGGCGTCGAGCGGGCCCTGAAGGCCCAGGCGGCGGACGCGGCTGCGGCGCAGGAGTAGGGACACCGGTCAGCGGCGGGCGAGGGGCGTCCGGGCACACCGGGCGCCCCTCGCCCGTACGACTCGCACCGCCCGTACTCCGCCCGTGCCGGCCCGTACCGCCCGTACCGCCGGATGGCCCGCACCCGTACCGCCGGGCGCGCGGGCGGTACGTCATCGGGCGGGCGGACGGCCCGTCAGCAGGCGGGCGGCCACGTGCCGCATCGTGCGCAGGTGCAGGGACGTCTGGCGGTGGACGGGCAGCCAGCGGGCCCCGAACGTCGTCGTCAGCTCGTGGCTCCAGTCGCGGACCAGCGCGTCGAGGGCGGCGGTGCCTTCGGGGGCGTCCGTGAACGCCTGGCGCATCATCGCCACCGCACGCAGCGGGATACGGCGGGCGGCGATGCCGAGGGAGGCGGCGTTGCCCGCGGTGGCGGCGAGCGCGGAGCCGCCGAGGCCGCGCGCGTCGTAGGTGGTCCAGGTGCCGACCACACCGGGCCCTATGTCCATCAGCTCGCGGGCCGCGGTGTAGTACGGCGTCCCCCGCGCGTCGCGCGGCGGCCGGTGGGCGCGGCCGCCGAGCGCCTCCTCCAGCTCCTTCGTGCGGCTGAGCAGCACGTCCGCGGCCCGCGCGATCGCCCGTTCGGGGTCGGCGACGGGACTGGGGTCGCCCACCGCCGCGACGCCCCACAGCGGCGCCTCGACCACCGCCGACACCGCGCCGTACCGCATCGGGTACAGCCAGGTCGACTGGGAGGTGAAGCCGGACGGGTCGCGGTCGTCGTCCGGTGCGCCCTCGGGCCGCACCAGCACACCGGGGCTGTCGACGAACCACTCCATCCCGTCGAACGGCCGGTGCTCCAGCGGGACGCCCAGCTCCGCCACGACCGCGCGGAACGCCTCCGGCACGCCGGGCATGGAGCGGGTCAGCTGCAGAAAGGATCCGCCTACGTCCACGCCGTGCAGGGAGAACTGCACGACCGGCCGCAGGTCGTCGATCAGCGCCATCAGCGCCCGGGACTCGGGGATGGGCGGTCTCGGGTCGCCCGCCGCGGGCGGGAACTCCGGGTGGCCCCCGAAGTCGGGGCGGTAGAAGCCGCGGAAGTACTCCTCGACGGTCGGCGTCCACGGCTCGCGCGGCTCGTGCGAGCCGCGCAGCTCATACGGCTCACGCGGTTCCTGCGGTTCCTGCGGTTCCTGCGGTTCCTGCGGTTCCTGCGGTTCCTGCGGCTCATGCGGCTCATGCGGCTCATGCGGCTCATGTGATTCCGGCTCGGAGGACGGTGCGCCGGGCGGCCGTGCGGTCATCCACCGCTCCCCCAGCCGCGTGCCGTCCGGGTCGAGGCAGAGCAGGAGGTTCCAGGTGCAGTCGAGCGCCTCCAGGACGGCCGGGTCCCGGGCGAACTCCCCCGCGAGTCTCAGCGAGGAGGCCCCGCCGACCGGCTCGTTGGCGTGCGCCCCGGCCACCGTCAGCACCTGTCTGGACCCGTGTCCGGCCGACAGCAGCCACAGCGGCTCACCGGCGCGCGAGGTGCCCGCGACGCGCAGCCGCAGGGTGCCGGGCCGCGCCGCGACCAGCGACCGCGCCGCGCGCACCAGGCCGTCGAGGGTGGGGTACGGGGTGCCCCGCATGCCGCCGGCCCGGTCAGGAACCGTGGGAACCGCCGCCGGCCGTGTGCCCCTCGTACCCCGGACGGCGGTCCACTGTCTCGGCGGCCACGCCAACTCCTCTCCTGCACAAGGGTGTTGCGCGTCATGGAGTGAGGCCCGCGGCCACACTTCGTCAAGGCTCGGCTGGCCGGCGGAGAGTGTCAAGGGCGCCTCCGCCGGACGGGACCACCGGCCCCGGCGCCCCACGGGCCACGCCCGCCCCGCCCCGCCCCGCCCGCGACGGTCTGCGGCCCTTTCCGCCCGCGACAGCCCGCCGGCCCTCCCGTCCGTGCCGGCCCGCCGGGTGACCGGGGTCCGCCGGGTGGCCGAGATCCGCCCGGTGGCCGAGGTCCGCCGGGTGGCCGAGGGTCGGCCGACGCCGGCGGTGGAGACGGTGTCGAGCGCCGACGGCGGGGACGGTGTGCGGAGGCGGTGCCGGGCGCCGCCGTCAGCCGACGGCGTCCGCCAGCGCCCGTTCCACCGTCGCCGCGTCCGGCGACTGTGCCGCCCAGGCCGCGTACCCGTCGGGCCGGACCAGGAGCGTCGTGCGCCGGCCGGTCGCCCAGCGGGCCGTCACGAGCCGGTCCTTGCGCGGGCCCGGGTCCACGTCGAGCGGGGTGACCAGGACGAACCGCCCGCCGCGCAGCGCCTCGTACAACCGGCCGCCCTCCAGGGCCAGGTCCGGTACGCGGCGGCCGGTCAGCGGGTGGGAGCCGCGCGGCGCCGGATACGCGTACCCGAGCGCCGTGACGCGGCCCAGCATCCGCGCGCGGGCGGGGCCGACGTGGTTCAGGACGGCCGCGAGGGCGGCGCGGGCCGCGCGCGTCCAGGGGTGCTTGGCCATCGCGAGCCGGACGATCCCGCCGCTGACGCGCAGCACGGACCGGCCGACGGGGTGCCGCTCGGCCTGGTAGGTGTCCAGCAGGGCGTCCCCGGCGTGCCCGCCGAGCACCGCGGCCAGCTTCCAGCCGAGGTTCGCCGCGTCCTGCAGCCCGGTGTTCAGGCCGAGCCCGCCCGCCGGGGTGTGCACGTGCGCGGCGTCCCCGGCGAGGAACACCCGGCCGACGCGGTACGCGGGCACCTGCCGTTCGTCGCAGTGGAACCGGGACATCCAGCGGGCGTCGTGCATGCCGAAGTCGTGCCCGAAGGCGAGCCGGGTGATCTCCCTGACCTCGTCGAGGGCGAGCGGTTCGCCGTCGGGGACGTTCCGGCCGCGGTGCCAGCCGACCACCCGGTGGTAGCCGTCGCCGAAGGGGGCGAGGAAGGCGAAGGCGTCGCCGACGGCGCTGGCCGCGAGCAGCGTCCGGGGCGGCTCGGCCAGGAGCACGTCCGCGAGGACCACCGAGCGGATCACCGCGCGGCCGGGGAAGGGCAGCCCGACCGCCTCGCGCACCCGGCTGCGCATCCCGTCCGTCCCGACGGCGTACGCGGCCCGCAGCTCCTCCCCCGGCTCCGGTGCCGTCCCGTCCGGTCCGTGGGCCCTGAGCCGGAGCGTCACCCCGTCGGCGTCCTGCGTCAGCCCGGTCACCTCGGTCTCGTACGCGAAGCGCGCGCCCGCCGCGACCGCCCGGCGCTCCAGGGCCTTCTCCACCTCGTACTGCGGGATCACGAGGACGTGGCGGTAACGGGAGCGCACGGTGCCGAGGTCGACCCGGAGCCCGGCGAAGAGGCGCAGGTCGACCAGGGGCTGCCCCTTCGCCTCCAGCTCGTCGGCGAGGCCGCGGGCGTCGAGCTGCTCCAGGGTCCGGGCGTGCAGGGCAAAGGCCCGGGAGAGGTTGCTGATCTCATGGCGGCGCTTCTCCACGACCGTCACGGGGACGCCGGCCTCGGCCAGGTCCCCGGCGAGCAGCAGACCGGTGGGCCCGGCGCCCACCACGACGACGGGGTCGCGCCGGGGGCGGTGGGAGGGGTGGGACGTCCGGACCGCCGGGGCGGTGCGGGCGGTCCGGACGCCGTCGACGGGTTGAGCCGTCCGGGTGGTCCGGGCCGGTCGGGGCGTCCGGGCCGGACGGGGCGCGCGACGTTCCCGGTCCCGCGGCGCGCGGTCGTCTCCGTGTCCGGCATCGGCTCCGGTACCGGTACCGGAGCCGATGCCGGCGCCGGAGCCGGAGCCGGCAGGCAGGTGGGTGGGCGGGTGGGGGCGGGTGCCGTCCATGCGGACCTCCTCATGCCAACGATTGTTGGTCAACACCTGTTGGCCAACGTAGGACCGGCGTACTGGACTGTCAACAGCCGTTGGCATACGTTCGTTGGCATGGCCGATACCGAGCGTCCGGCGCCGCCCCGCACGGCGCCCCCGTCACCCGAGCCCCCTGCGTCCTCAGAGCTTCCCCAGCCCCTCGCGTCCCCCTCGTATCCCCCTCCCGCCCCGGTGCGCCGCTCCGACGCCACCCGTACCGCCATCCTCGCGGCGGCCCGCGAGCGCTTCGCCGCCGACGGCTACGACCGGGCCACCATCCGCGCCATCGCCAAGGACGCGCGCATCGACCCGTCCATGGTCATGCGCTACTTCGGCAGCAAGGAGGGCCTCTTCGCCGCGGCCACCTCCTTCGACCTGCGGCTCCCGGAACTCGGCTCCCTCGCGCCCGAGGAGGCCGGACGGGTCCTGGTGGAGCACTTCCTCGACCTGTGGGAGGGCAACGACGCCCTCGTCGCCCTGCTCAGGGTCGGCGTCGCCGGCGCCGCCGGGGCCGAGCGCATCCGGCACACGATGTTCGAGCAGCAGGTGCTGCCGGTCGCCCGGGAGGTCTGCCCCGACCCCGAGCAGGCGGCGGCGCGGGCCGCGCTCGCCGCAGCGCAGATGCTCGGCATGGCGCTGGCCCGGTACGTCCTGCGGTTCCCGCCCACCGTCGCGCTGGCCCGCGAGGAGGTCGTGGCCTGGCTGGCGCCCACCGTCCAGCGCTACCTCACGGCCCCGCACCCGGGCGGGGCCCTCTGACCCGGTGGCGGCCCCCGGCCCCGCGGCCGTGCCGGCCCCGCGCGCCCGGGACCGGAGTCAGGGACCAGGACCGGAACGGGGACCAGAAGCGGAGCAGGAACCAGGCCCAGGACCGGAGCAGGAACCAGGGCCGGAGCAGGGGCCGGGACCAGGGCCGGGCAAGCGCCGAGGGCGCCGCCCCCGCTCCGTACGGCGGATGCGCGTACGGACGCGAGGACGGCGCCCTCGTGAGAACTGCCGCCGGGACCCGGTGCCCCGGCTCCCGCGGAGACCCCCGGGCCGGCCGGGCCGGCACCGGATCGGCCGAAGCGGCCGGATCAGCCGGTCAGGCCCTGCTGGCCTGCGCCTTGCCGGTCTTCGACTTCGGCTCGCGGTCGGTGGAACGGTCGAGGACCATCACCAGGCCGGTGATGATCGCGAAGAGCGCCAGCGGCGCCACGACGTAGAGGCCGAGCGTCTCGAACACGCTCAGGCCCGTGCCGGGGTCGTCGCCGTCGTCGCGCGTCAGCGCGAGCGCGGGAGACGACATGAGCAGCATCATCAGCGTCGTACCGGCGGCCAGGGCGCCGGCGCGCAGGGCGTTCTTCTTGTCCACAGTGCAAAAGTAGCGAACCCCTAATCGACCCGCGCGTCCGGGGGTGCCGTACGGGGACCGCCGCGGTCGCCGGAACGGTCGCGCAGAACGTCGATCAGCGCGTGCAGCCGGGGCGAGGCGGCGAGCTCCTCCAGCGTGACCGGGCGGCCGTCGGCGTCCGCGATCGGCAGCCGCCAGTTCGGGTACTGGTCCCAGGTGCCCGGCAGGTTCTGCGGCCGGCGGTCGCCCACCGCGTCGGGCAGCCAGACGCCGACCATCCGGGCCGGGGTGCGCAGCAGGAACCGGTGCACGGCCTGGATCTGGGCCTCCTCGCACGCCTGCGAGAGCCCGCCGCCGGCCCCTTGGAGGAGCCCGAGCCGGCTGAGCACCGCCAGCCACTCCCGCACGTCGGCGGCGGCCTCGGCGCGCTCCTCCTCCAGCGGCCGGGTCAGCAGCCCGAGACCGTGCCGCAGTTCGACGTGGTCGCCGGTGAGCCGGGACGCGGTGGACGGCAGGTCGTGGGTGGTGGCGGTGGCCAGGCAGTCGGCGCGCCAGCGCTCGGGCGGCAGCGGCAGCCCGTCGCGCTCCCAGTCCCGTTCGAACCACAGGACGGAGGTGCCGAGCACGCCGCGCCTCTGCAGCGTCTCGCGCACGCCCGGCTCGACGGTGCCGAGGTCCTCTCCGATGACCAGGGCGCCCGCCCGGTACGCCTCCAGGGCGAGCACGGCGAGCATGGCCTCGGCGTCGTAGTGGACGTACGTGCCCTCCGTCGGGGGCTGCCCCTGCGGGATCCACCAGAGCCGGAACAGGCCCATGACGTGGTCGATGCGCAGGGCGCCCGCGTTGCGGAGCAGCGCCCGCAGCAGCCGGCGGTAGGGGGCGTAGCCGGACTCGGCGAGGCGGTCGGGGCGCCAGGGCGGCAGTCCCCAGTCCTGGCCCCGGGCGTTGAAGGCGTCCGGGGGCGCGCCGACCGACATGCCGCCCGCGAAGAACTCCTGCTGGGCCCAGGCGTCGGCACCGCCGGGGTGCACGCCGACGGCCAGGTCGTGCACGAGTCCGATCGGCATGCCGGCGTCGCGCGCGGCACGCTGGGCGGCGCCGAGCTGGGCGTCGGTGAGCCAGGCGAGCCGGCAGTGGAAGTCGACGCGGTCCCGGAGCGCGCCGCGGGCCCGGGCGGTCTGCGGCGAGCGCGGGTCGCGCAGGCCCTCGGGCCAGTTCTGCCAGTCGGAGCCGTACTCCTCGGCGAGGGCGTACCAGGTGGCGTGGTCCTCCAGGGCCCGGCCCTCGTCGGCGAGGAAGTCGCAGTAGGCGGCGCGCCGGCCGGGCCCGAGCGGCACCTCGTGCACCAGCTCCAGCGCCTGGCGCTTGAGGTCCCACACGGCGTCGCGGTCGATCAGCGTGCCCTTGTGCAGCACGGACTCGCGCAGCCGCTCCGCCCGCTCGGTGAGGGCCCGCACGCGCGCGCGGGAGTCGCCGGAGAGGTAGGCGTACTCGGGGACGTCCTCGACGCGCAGGTGCACGGGGTCGGGGTAGCGGCGCGAGGACGGCCGGTAGGGCGAGGGGTCGGTGGGCGTGCCGGGCACGGCCGCGTGCAACGGGTTGACCTGCACGAACCCGGCGCCGAGCGACCGTCCCGCCCAGGCGCTCAGCTCGGCCAGGTCCCCGAGGTCGCCCATGCCCCAGGAGCGGGACGAGAACAGGGAGTACAGCTGGACGAGGAGCCCGTACGAGCGGCCGGGCGCCGCGGGCAGCCGGGCGGGGGCGACGACGAGGTGGGCGTCCGCGGTCCGGCCGTCGGGCGCGGTGGCCCGTACGCGGTGGACGCCGAGCGGGAGCCCCTCGACGGAGGTGCGGACGTCGCCCTGCTCGGTCTCGACGCGCAGCCGGGTGCCCGGCGGCAGCGCGGTGAGGGCCGCGGGGAGTTCGTCGCGCGGCGCGGGATCCCCGGGGCCGCCTGCGGAGGACGGGGCGGAACCACCGGCGGGGGAGGCGGAGCCGACGGCGCCGGAGGCGGCCTCGTCCGCGGCGGACGCGGGCCCGTCGGCGGCGGAAGCGGGGGTGTCCGCGACGGACGCGGAACCACCGGCGGAAGTGTGAGGGTCGGCGCCGGTCGCGGGACCGTCCGCGGCGGACCCGGACCCGCCGACGACGGAAGCGGGACCGCCCGCGGCGGTCGCGGGACCATGTGCGGCGGGAGCGGACCCGTGCGCGGCGGATGCCGCGGTCTCGTCCGCGGCGGGCCCGGGCGGTGACGCGGACGCGGACAGCGGCGCGGTCGCGCTCCAGATCACGACGGTCGGCGGCAGCAGCCGGCCGCGCCGCCGTTCCTCCGCGGCGTCCAGGGCCGCCTGCACGGCCTCGGGCGTGCTCGCGTCGACGCCGAGGGCGGCGAGCGCCGCGACGACGGCGGCCTCGGAGGCCTCCACCGTGCGGTCCGGCGAGGGCTGGTAGGAAGTGGCGACGCCGTGCAGGGCGGCGAGCCGGGACAGCGCCATCTACATCCCCGAGGGGTCGGAGTCGAGGTGGAGACCGGGTTCCGCGGCGCCGGCGGAGACGGGCTCGCTGGTCAGGTGGGCCGCGTCGGCGAGCGGCGGTTCGCTGGTCAGGGGCTCGGCGTCGGACATCGGCGGCTCGCTGGTCAGCGGGGTCTCGGCGCAGTTCCCCTCGGCGCTGAAGACGCACACGTCGGGTGCGACGTCGGTGGTGGCGGGCAGGACGTTCTCGACGTCCGGACCCGCCGGCTGTTTGGAGAGTGCCGAGAGCAGAAGCTGTGCCGATGCGGACACGGGGGCCTCCTGTGAGGTCGTCGTACGGCTTCGCGGGTGTGGACAGCCCTACCCAATGGACGCGTTCGCAGACGCGACCGAACGCGCAACGTGGCTCTGGTCACATTCTGTGCCGCGCGGGGGCAATCACCAAACACGTACGTTCGGTCACTCTTCGCACAGGGGCGGGGGCACCTCGGTGCAATCGCGGCACATCGGCCACTGTCGTTGACACCTCCACCGGGTCAGTGGTGTCGTCGTGCCGTTCCGGCGGGTCCGGGACCAGGGGGACGAACTGCCGGAGGAGGGGGCTGTGCGGGTCCGACGCAGCGGAGGAGCGGCGGCGCTCGCGTTCGCCGTCGTCGCGGGCGCGCTCGGCGGAGCGGCCGGTGACGCGGCCGCGGCGCCGGCGGCGCCCGGCACGGCGCCGGCGGCCTCGCCCGATGGCCGGGCGGAGGACCCGGCGGCGCGGAGCGCGCAGCCCGCGGTGTGGCCGCGCCCGCAGTCGCTGCGCGCGACCGGTGCGGCGGTCACCGTGACCGACGAGGTCGCGCTGGTCGCCGGCGAGGCGGCCGATCCGTACGCCGTCGAGGCGCTGCGGACGCTGCTGGCGGAGGCCGGGGCGCGGCGCGTCGTCACCCTGGGCGAGGACGAGCCGCTGCCGCCCGGCGCCCTGGTGGTCCGTGCGGGTGACGAGACGGCGGCCAGGAGCGTACGAGGGGCGTACGACTTCGGCGGGCATCCGGGGAGCGCGGCGCAGGACGGTTCGCACGCCATCGGTACGCGGACGGTCCCCCCGGGGCCCGGTGCGGCCGGCGTGCCCGGCCCGCGCTCCTCCGCCGCCCCGTCGACGGCGGGGACCTCCGTACTGAACAAGGCGCTCACCGCGCTGGGCGCGACGCCGCGCGCCGACCTGCCCTCCGGCGGCTACCGGCTCGCGGTCGGCCGGGTCGACGGCCGGGACACGGTCGCGATGGCGGGCGTCGGCGGGGACGGGCTGTTCCACGCGGTGCAGACGCTGCGGCAGCTCCTCGACGGGCGCCGCGTCACCGGGGTGGTCGTGCGCGACTGGCCGGTCGCCGCCGTCCGCGGCGTCACCGAGGGCTTCTACGGCACGCCCTGGACCCAGGAGCAGCGCCTGGCGCAGCTGGACTTCCTGGGCCGCACCAAGCAGAACCGCTACCTGTACGCGCCCGGCGACGACCTCTACCGGCAGGCGCGCTGGCGCGAGGCCTACCCGGCAAACCAGCGCGCGGACTTCCGCGAGCTGGCGGACCGGGCCCGCCGCAACCACGTGACGCTGGCCTGGACCGTGGCCCCCGGCCAGGCGATGTGCCTGTCCTCCGCCGCCGACGTCCGGGCGCTGAACCGCAAGCTGGACGCGATGTGGGCGCTGGGGGTGCGCGCCTTCCAGCTCCAGTTCCAGGACGTCAGCTACAGCGAGTGGGGCTGCGAGGAGGACGTGAGGCGGTTCGGGTCGGGCCCGGAGGCGGCCGCGCGGGCGCACGCCGAGGTCGCGAACGCCGTGGCCCGCCACCTGAAGGCCCGCCACCCGGGCGCGGCGGCGCTGTCGCTGATGCCGACCGAGTACTACCAGGACGGCGCGACCGCGTACCGGAAGACCCTGGCGGGCGCGCTGGGCGAGGACGTGGAGGTGGCCTGGACGGGCGTGGGCGTCGTCCCGAGGACCATCACCGGCCGTGAACTGGCCGAGGCCCGTTCGGCGTTCGCGCACCCGCTGGTCACCATGGACAACTACCCGGTCAACGACTACGCGCAGGACCGGATCTTCCTCGGCCCCTACACGGGCCGCGAGCCGGCCGTGGCCGCCGGTTCCGCCGCGCTGCTCGCCAACGCGATGCAGCAGGCCGAGGCGTCCCGCATCCCGCTGTTCACCGCCGCCGACTACGCCTGGAACCCGCGCGCCTACCGCCCCCAGGAGTCCTGGCGGGCCGCCGTCGAGGACCTCGCGGGCGACGACTCCGGGCGCCGGCGGGCCGTACGGGCGCTGGCCGCGAACGCCGCCTCGTCCGTCCTGGGCGGCGAGGAGTCGGCGTACCTGCGGCCGCTGATCGAGGAGTTCTGGCAGGCGCGCACCGAGCCGGACACGGCGGCGGGCACCGCGCCGGGCGGCACCGGAGCGGACCGCGCCGGGGCGGCCGGTGCCGGGCCGGACGGCGAGGCGGCCCGCCGGCTGCGCGCCGCGTTCGGCGTGCTGCGCGACGTGCCCGCCGGGCTGGGCGGCCCGCTCGCGTCCGAGGTGGCGCCCTGGGCGAACCGGCTCGCGCGCTACGGCGCGGCGGGCGAGCACGCCGTGGACATGCTCGGCGCCCAGTCCGCGGGCGACACCACGGCGGCCTGGCGGGAGTACCTGACCCTGAAGGAGTTGCGCGGCGCGCTGAAGGCGGACCGGGTGACGGTCGGCGAGGGCGTCCTGGACCCCTTCCTGGAGCGCGCGGCACAGGCGTACGAGCGGTGGTCGGGCATCGACGGCGAACCGGCGGCCGGCCGCGCCCCCGCCGCCGGCGGCCGCACCGTCCACCTGTCGCGCACGCGCACGCTGTCCGCCGTCACCGTGCTGTCCGACCCGGGCACCACCGGCACGGTCGAGGTGCGCCTGCCGGACGCGGGCTGGCTCCCCGTCGGCGCCCTGGACACCGGCGGCGCGACGGAGATCGCGGTCACGGGCGGCCTGCGCGCCGACGCGGTCCGCGTCACGGGCCCGGCGCCCGCCCGCGTCCGGCACCTGATCCCCTGGTACGCGGACACGCCCGAGGCATCCCTGGAGCTGCCGGAGCCCGAGGCGGACGTCGAACTCGGCGGCCGGGTGCGGGTGACGGCCCGGCTGACGCCGCAGCGCCCCTCCGACGTCGACGGCAGCCTGAGGGTCGAGGCGCCCGCGGGCATCGGGGCGCGCGTGCCGAAGAGGTCGACGCTGCCGCGCGGCACCGCGGTGGACGTGCCCGTCGAGATCGAGGTCCCCGCGGACACGCCCGCCGGCGTGTACAGGGTGACCGTCGCCTTCGGGGAGGAGGAGCGCACGCTGACCCTGCGCGCCTACCCGCGCACCGCGGGCCCCGACCTCGCGCGCGCCGGCACGGCGTCCTCGTCGGGCGACGAGACGGACGACTTCCCGGCGTCCGCCGCGAACGACGGCGAGCGGGACACCCGCTGGTCCTCCCCCGCCGAGGACGGCGCCTGGTGGCAGGTGGAGCTGGCGCGGCCGGCGCGCGTCGGCCGGGTGGTGCTGCGCTGGCAGGAGGCGTACGCCTCGCGGTACCGCGTCCAGGTCTCGGCCGACGGCCGCACCTGGCGCACGGCGGCCACGGTCGACCACGGCACCGAGGGCCGCGCCTCGATCGGCATGGACGCCCGCGACACCCGCTTCGTCCGCGTCCAGGGCGACAAGAGGGCGACACGGTACGGGATCTCCCTGTGGTCGGCCGAGGTGTACGCGGTGGCGGAGTAGCCACCGCCCGCGCAGGAACGGACCCACCGCCCGAGCGGGGACGGACCCGCCGGGCGCGCACGACGGTGCCCGCCCGGCGGGTTTTCCCGGCTCCACTATGTACTCAGTACATATACCGAGTACATAATGATCGGCATGAGCACCCGTCACATCCTGCTGGGACTGCTCGCCGGAGGGCCGAGCCACGGCTACGACCTCAAGCGACGCCACGACGAACGCTTCCCGCAGGCCCGTCCGCTGGCCTACGGCCAGGTCTACACGACCCTCCAGCGCCTGGTCCGCGACGGCCTCGCCGAGGTCGACGGCACGGACTCGGACGGCGGTCCCGAGCGGACGCTGTACCGGTCCACCGACGAGGGCGCGCGGGAACTGGCCCGCTGGACCGGGGAGGTCGCCCCGCCCGCGCCCTTCGTGACGAACGAGATCTTCGCCAAGGTCGTCGTCTCGATCCTCGCCTCGGCCGACCCGGCCGGCTACCTGCGGGCGCAGCGGGAGGCGCACATGGCGCGGATGCGGGAGCTCACCGCGGTCAAGACCGCGCCGGGCGCCGACCTCGCGACCGTCCTGTCCGCCGACTACGCCCTGTCCCACCTCGACGCCGACCTGCGCTGGATGACCACCACCGCGGCCCGGCTCACCACCCTGACCGCGGAGGTCCACCCAGCATGAGCAACCCAGCGCCGCTCCTCGCGGCCCGTGGCCTGGTCAAGACGTACGGCGGCACCCCGGCGCTGCGCGGCGCGTCCGTCGTCCTGCGGCAGGGCGAGATCCTCGCCGTCACCGGGGCGAGCGGCAGCGGCAAGTCCACGCTGCTGCACTGCCTGGCCGGCATCGTCCGCCCCGACGAGGGCTCCGTCGTCCACCGGGGCTCCGAGCGCCTCGACCGGGCGTCGGAGAAACGGCTGAGCACGCTGCGGCGCACCGAGTTCGGGGTGGTGTTCCAGTTCGGACAGCTGATCCCGGAGTTGACGGCGGCCGACAACGTGGCGCTGCCGCTGCTGCTCGCGGGCGCGCCCCGGGCCGAGGCCCTGGAGCGGGCCGGCGAGTGGCTGGAGCGGTTCGGCGTACGGGAGCGGGCCGGGGCGCGGCCCGGGGAGCTGAGCGGCGGCCAGGCCCAGCGGGTGGCGCTGGCGCGGGCGCTGGTGACCGGCCCGAAGGCGGTGTTCGCGGACGAGCCGACCGGCGCGCTGGACTCCCTCGCGGGCGAGCAGGTGATGACCGCGCTGGTCAGGACCGTGCGCGAGTGCGGCACGTCCGTGCTGCTCGTCACGCACGACGCGCAGGTGGCGGCGTACGCGGACCGCGAGGTGCGGCTGCGGGACGGCGCCGTGCTCACCGACGGCGCCGACGCCGACGCCGTACTGCTGGAGGCCGGGGCATGAGGACGGACCTCCGGCTCGCCTGGCTGCTGACACGCGGCTCCGACCGCCGGGAGGGGTGGCGGGCGCTGCTCACCGCGCTGGGCGCGGCCCTCGCCACGGCCTTCGCCCTCGCTGCGGTCGCGGTCGCCTCCGTGCGCGGCCAGGTGCGCGTTCCGTACGCCGCCGGCCTGCTGAACCACCCCGGGGAGCGCTCCGGCGTGGTCCTCGTGCTGGTGCTGCTGCTGGTGCCGGTGCTCGGCTTCCTCGGGCAGTGCGCCCGCATCGGGGCCGTGCACCGCGACCGGCGGCTGGCCGGGCTGCGCCTGGCCGGGGCCGCGCCCGGCCGGGTGCGGCGGATCGCCGCCCTGGAGACCGGCCTGGCCTGCATGGCCGGGACGGCGGTCACCGCCGTCTTCGGCGCGCTGCTCCTGCTGCGGTTCTGGCACCGGCCGCCGCTCGTGCTGTGGGCCGGGTTCGCCGCCGTGGCGCTCTGTGTTCCGGTCCTGGCCTCGCTGGTGGGCGCGGTGGCGCTGCGCCGGGTCGTCGCCTCGCCGCTGGGCTGGGTGCGGCGGGAGCGGGGGGTCCGGGGCCGCGGCCGCGCGCTCGCCCTGGTGCTGCCCGTGCTGCCGCTGGGCGCGGCGGGCCTGCTGCAGCTCGTCCGGGGACCCGGAGCGCCGTCGTCGTCCCTGTCCCCGGTGCTCGCGGTGTTCGGCGCGGTGGCGCTGACCGGCGTGGGCGCGGTGGGGACGGCCGGTGCCACGGCCCGCGCCACGGGCCGGTGGCTCGGCCGGCGCACCGGCGGCCCGGCGGTCCTCATCGCGGCCGCACGGCTGCGGGCCGACCCGTGGGCCGCCGCGCGCACCCACGCCGCCGTGCTGCTGGTGACGGTGGTGGGCGTCGGCTTCGTCGGTGTCCGGGAGGTGCTGCTGGAGGAACTGCACCGCGACGGCCGCCACTACGCCGCGGACCTGGACTTCTACACCACCGGCATCGACCTCGCGGGCGCCGCCGTCCTGGTGGCGCTGCTGATCGGCGTGGCCGGTGTCGCGGTGGGGACCGCCGAGTCGCTGGCCACGCGGCGCCGGGGCCTGGCCGCGCAGCACGCGGCGGGCGTCCCGCGCGGGGTCCTCGTCCGGGCGCTCCTCCTGGAGACGGCGCTGCCGCTGGTCCCGGCGCTGCTGCCGGCGACCGCCGGCGGCACGGCGGTGTACGTGGGCTACGGCGCTCTCCACGGCGCCGGGGGCGTGTCGCCGCTGCCGCTGCTCGTCCCGGCGGCCGTCCTGGCCGGCGGTCTGCTGGCGGCGGCCACCTCGCTGCCGCTGCTGCGCCGCTCGCTGCACCCCGCGGAGCTGCGCTTCACCTGAGGCCGCCCGTGGCGCGGTGGCCGCGCGGGGCGGCTCTTCCCGCACCGGGTGATTCCGCGCACACCGGTGCGCGGGCACGCCGCGGCGCGCCGCGGCCCGGGTCCGGCCCTCCGGGGGCACGGGGGACCTCCCGGGGGGCACGGAGTCCGTGACCGGGCAAGACGAAGGCCCGGACCGTCAGGCCGATATGCCGTCGATCCGGGCCAGCGCGTCGTCCGCGCCGTACGGCTGCAGGTAGGGCAGCCAGCGCGGGTCCCTGTGGCCGGTGCCGATGATGCGCCAGGCCAGTCCCGTGGGCGGGGCTGGTTTGTGGCGCAGGCGCCAGCCGATCTCGACGAGATGACGGTCGGCCTTGACGTGGTTGCAGCGGCGGCAGGACGCCACCACGTTGTCCCAGACGTGCTGACCACCGCGGGAGCGCGGAATGACGTGGTCGACGCTGGTTGCGACGCCACCGCAGTACATGCACCGGCCGCCGTCGCGCGCGAACAGCGCCCGACGGGTGAGCGGAACGGGCCCCCGGTAGGGGACCCGTACGAACCTCTTGAGCCGGACCACGCTGGGTGCGGGGACAGTGACGGTGGCGCTGTGCAGATGGGCGCCGGACTCCTCGAGGCAGACGGCCTTGTTCTCGAGGACCAGGACGAGCGCGCGGCGGAGCGGTACGACGCCGAGTGGCTCGTACGACGCGTTGAGGACCAGGACATGCGGCACGGATGCCTCCTTGTACGCCGGCGGCGCGTGGCTCGCGCCGGGACGATCTGCAGCCAGTCTCCCCTCATGCCTGGTGACGGCGCCACCATGTCCCCGTAACGGGCTGGGAGTGTTTTCGACCACACCTGCTTCATCCCCGGGTGAGCACAGTCTCTCCCTCGAACATCGCAACGATCCACACACGATGCCCCGTTAGTGTGGTTAGTCCGCCCGACCGGTGTTCCCGGTGTGCCCGAGCCGCGGGCAGACCGCTACGCCTGGAGGTACCTGCTGTGTTCTTGTCCGTCCTGCCGGCCGCCGACCCCAGTGGGGACCCGACGGCGCCCACGTTCCAGGACGCCCAGGAGAGCGCGAGCAACATCGCCGGCTGGGTCGAGGAGAACTGGGCCACCTGGCTCGGTATCGGCCTGCGGGTCCTGCTGATCATCGTGATCGCGGTCGCCCTGAGAATCGCCATCCGGCGGGCGATCACCAAGCTCATAGACCGCATGAACCGCACCGCGCAGGCCGTGGACGGCACCGCGCTGGGCGGGCTGCTGGTCAACGTGGAGCGCCGCCGCCAGCGCTCGCAGGCCATCGGCTCGGTGCTGCGGTCGGTGGCGTCGTTCCTGATCCTCGGCACGGCGGCGCTGATGGTGCTGTCCACCTTCGAGATCAACCTCGCCCCGCTGCTGGCCTCGGCCGGTGTCGCGGGCGTCGCGATCGGCTTCGGCGCGCGCAACCTCGTCACCGACTTCCTCTCCGGCGTCTTCATGATCCTGGAGGACCAGTACGGCGTCGGCGACACGATCGACGCGGGGGTCGCCTCCGGCGAGGTGGTCGAGGTCGGCCTGCGCGTCACCAAGCTGCGCGGCGCGGACGGCGAGATCTGGTACGTCCGCAACGGCGAGGTGAAGCGCATCGGCAACCTCTCCCAGGGCTGGGCCACCGCCGGCGTGGACGTCACGGTCCGCCCGTCCGAGGACCTGGACCGGGTGAAGGCCGTCCTGGGCGAGGTCGGCGAGGCCATGAGCAAGGACGAGCCCTGGAACGAGCGGCTGTGGGGCCCGGTCGAGGTGCTGGGCCTGGACAGCCTCCTGCTCGACTCGATGGTGGTGCGCGTCTCGGCCAAGACGATGCCGGGCCAGTCCCTGTCCGTGGAGCGCGAGCTGCGCTGGCGCATCAAGCGGGCCTTCGACGCGGCGGGCATCCGCATCGTCGGCGGCCTCCCCGCCCAGCAGGAGGACGAGTCGGCCCCCGACCCCACGGCCGGCATGGCGGCCCCCTCGGCCTACGCCTCCACGACGTCCCCCCAGTCCGTGGCGGCGTCCCCGCTGACCCCGCCGAGCGTCACGAAGTGACGAGGCCGCTCACGGCGACGGCGGCGCCAGGGAGTGCCCTGGTGCCGCCGTCGCCGCGTCCGGCACCGGACGCGGCCCGCGCCGCGCCGAACCGGCGCCGCTGACCGGGGCACCGTTGACGCTCCTTCGCCGGGCCGCCTAGCGTGCGCGGCGGCGGGGCCCGCGGTGCGGGGCCCCCGGCGCCGCGGGACGGCCGGGGCGCGGGAGTCGCGTGGCGCCGGAGGGGAAGGGCCAGGGCATGAGACTCGTCGTGGTCGGCGGAGGGTCGACCTACACACCCGAGCTCGTCGACGGGTTCGCCCGGCTGCGCGACACCCTGCCCGTGGACGAGCTGGTCCTGGTCGACCCGGCCGCCGACCGGCTGGAGCTCGTCGGCGGGCTGGCCCGGCGCATCCTGGCCCGGCAGGGGCACCCCGGGCGGGTCGTGACGACCGCCGACCTCGACGCGGGCGCCGACGGCGCCGACGCCGTCCTGCTGCAGCTGCGCGTCGGCGGGCAGGCCGCCCGGCACCAGGACGAGACCTGGCCGCTGGAGTGCGGCTGCGTCGGGCAGGAGACCACCGGCGCGGGCGGCCTCGCCAAGGCGCTGCGCACCGTCCCGGTGGTGCTGGACATCGCCGAGCGGGTGCGCCGCGCCGCGCCGGACGCCTGGATCATCGACTTCACCAACCCCGTGGGAATCGTCACACGGGCCCTGCTGCGAGCCGGCCACCGGGCGGTCGGGCTGTGCAACGTGGCGATCGGCCTGCAGCGGAGGTTCGCGGGCCTGCTCGGCGTCGCCCCGGCCGACGTCCACCTGGACCACGTGGGCCTGAACCACCTCACCTGGGAGACCGCCGTGCGCCTCGGCGGACCCGAGGGCGAGGACGTGCTGCCCCGGCTGCTCGCCGAGCACGGCGACGCCGTCGCCGCCGACCTGCGCCTGCCGCGCGCCCTGTTCGACCGCCTCGGCGCCGTCCCCTCCTACTACCTGCGCTACTACTACGCCCACGACGAGGTCGTACGGGAGCAGCGCACCAGGCCCTCCCGTGCCTCCGAGGTCGCCGCCCTGGAGGCCGAGCTGCTGGAGCTGTACGCCGACCCGGCGCTCGACGAGAAACCGGGGCTGCTGGCCGGGCGCGGCGGCGCGTACTACTCGGAGGCCGCGGTGGACCTCGCCGCCGCGCTGCTGGGCGGGGGCGGCAGCCCGTACCAGGTGGTGAACACCCGCAACGACGGCACGCTGCCGTTCCTGCCGGACGACGCCGTCGTGGAGGTGCAGGCGGCCGTCGGGAGGCGGGGGGTCGCACCGCTGCCGGTGCCGGCCCTCGACCCGCTGTTCGCGGGGCTGACGGCCGCCGTGAGCGCGTACGAGGACCTGGCGCTGGACGCCGCGCTGCGCGGCGGCCGCGACCGCGTGCTGCGCGCCCTGCTGGCGCACCCGCTGGTCGGCCAGTACGCGTACGCCGAGCGGCTGGCCGACCTGCTGGTCGCGCACAACACGGAGCACCTGGCGTGGGCGTGAGCACGACGACCGTCCTCGCCGTCGACGCGGGCAACAGCAAGACCGACGTGGCGGTCGTGTCGGCCGGGGGCGAGGTGCTGGCCACGGCCCGCGGAGGCGGGTTCCAGCCGCACGTGACCGGCGTCGCGGCCGCCGTGGACGTGCTCGCGGACGCCGTGCGGCCGGCCCTCGCCGGGGCCGGCGCCGGGACCGTGACCCACGTCTCGGCCTGCCTGGCCAACGCCGACCTCCCCGTGGAGGAGGAGCGGCTGGCGGCCGCCCTGCTCGCCCGCGGCTGGTCCGCGGACGTCGTGGTGCGCAACGACACCTTCGCGGTGCTGCGCGCCGGGGCCGACGAGCCGCGCGGCGTGGCGGTGGTGTGCGGGGCCGGCATCAACTGCGCCGGGCTGCGGCCCGACGGCCGCACCGCGCGCTTCCCGGCCGTCGGCCGCATCTCCGGCGACTGGGGCGGCGGCTGGAGCCTGACGGAGGAGGCGCTGTGGCACGCGGCGCGCGCCGAGGACGGCCGGGGCGGCCCGACCGCCCTGGCCCGCACCCTGCCCGCGCACTTCGGCCTCGGCTCCATGTACGCGCTGATCGAGGCCCTGCATCTGGGGCACGTCGCGGCCGAACGGCGGCACGAGCTGGCCCCGGTGCTGTTCGCCACGGCGGACGGCGGCGACCCGGTGGCCCGCTCCCTGGTCGAACGGCTCGCGCAGGAGGTGGCGCTGATGGCGGCGGTCGCGCTGCGCCGCCTGGACCTGCTGGAGGAGGAGACCCCCGTGCTCCTGGGCGGCGGCGTCCTGGCCGCCCGGCACCCGCTGCTGGACGCCGCCGTCCGCGAGGCGCTGGCCCTGCGCGCGCCGAAGGCGGTGGCCCGGACGGTCACCGCGCCCCCGGTCCTGGGCGCCGCGCTGCTGGGCCTGGACCACGTGCGCGCGACGGCCGGGGCGCAGGCGCGCGCACGGGCCCACTGGGACGGCTGAGCACGGGGAGGCGTGGGGACGGCCCGATCGGCGTCCGGGCACTTCGCGCCAGGAGCGGGCCGGTGTGCGGCAGGGGGAACCAGAACCGATCCGCCCGGCGTATTCATGGGCGAGGGGTGCCGCGGGAGCCTCCCGTCGCGCCATGATCCGCGCAAGATCCGGCCAAGGCCTGTGCGACGGCCCGCGCCGGCGGAGATACTTGCGGCCGTACACCTGCTCCCGTGCGTGGGCACGCCGGGTGGACGGGGATCGACGGATGACCCTGGGGGAGGTCACGTGACGTACCCGCCGAACGGCGGCCAGGCACCGCCGGCGCCCGGCGCGCCGTCGCTGCCGGCCGTACCGCCGCAGGCCGCTCCCCCGTCGGCGCGCCCGGCCGGTCCGCCCGCCGCGCCGGCCCGGCCGCCGGAGCGCGCGCCGGAGCCGCCGCGCCGCACGGCCTGGGCGGAGGGTGTCGACCGGCTGCGCGCCGCGGCGACGACCGAGCCCGGGCGGCTGCGCGTCATCGGCGCCGTCCTCGCCGCGCTCGTCGTCGCGTTCGGCGCGGTGACGGCCTGGCAGACGACGACGCGCGCGGACGCCGCCGACGCCGTGCTGACCAGCAGCCAGCCGCTGAGCGACGACGCGGCGGCCGTCTACCGCTCCCTCGCCGACGCCAACACCGCCGCCGCCAGCGGCTTCCTGGCGGGCGGTCAGGAGCCGGCCGAGTCCCGCGAGCGCTACGAGAAGGACATCCGCACGGCCGCGGAGAAGCTGGTGACGGCCGCCGCGAACTCCGAGCCCGGCTCCCCCTCCGCGGACCTGATCGCCCGGATCGACAGGCTGCTCCCGGAGTACAAGGGGCTCGTCGAGCGCGCCCGCGCCAACAACCGCCAGGGCTTCCCGCTGGGCGGCGCCTACCTGCGGTACGCGAACGAGAAGATGCAGGAGCAGATGCTCCCCGACGCCGAGCGGCTGTACCTGCGCGAGAGCCGCCGGCTGCGCTCCGACTACGCCGACGCCACGCCCTACCCCTGGGCCGCGATCGGCCTCGGCGTCCTCGCCCTGGGCGCCCTGGCGTGGGCGCAGCGCCGCACCTACCTGCGCACCAACCGGGTCCTGAACCACGGCCTGGTCGCCGCCTCGGCCGCCTCCGCGGTGGTGCTGCTCTGGCTCGTCGTCGGCCACAGCGTCGCCCGGGCCGGGCTGAACGACTCCTACGACCACGGGGTGCGCTCCCTGGACGTGCTGCACGACGCCCGGATCGCCTCCCTCAAGGCGCGCGGCAACGAGAACCTGACGCTGGTCAGCCGCGGCGCGGAGACGAGGAGGACCGCCTCCGGGACCGTCGACGCCTACGACTACGCGTACCGGACGGAGATGGCCGCGCTCGGCAAGGGGCTGACCGTGGCGGAGGAGCTGGCCGACGACCGGGCCGGCCGGGAGCCCGTCGCGGCCGCCGTCGCCGGCATGAAGGAGTGGCGCGAGCGCCACGGCGAGGCCCGCGCGGCCGACGACGCGGGCGACTACCAGGAGGCGCTGGACCGGGTCATCGGCGCCAGGAGCGAGAAGCCGACCGGCGAGTGCTTCGACAACGTCGACAGGTTGCTCGGGGACGCGATCAGCCATGAAGAGGCGCAGTTCAGGCAGGCGGCCGGGGACGGCAGGGACGCGATGACCGGTCTCCCCGCGGGCGCCGCGGCCCTCACGGTGCTGGGAGCGGGGGGCGCCGTGCTGGGCATCGGCCGCAGGCTGTCGGAGTACCGGTGAGAGGGGGCGTGACGATGCGGGTACGACGGGTGCGCGCCGGTCTCAGGGGCTGGGGCGGCGTGGGCGCGATGGCGGTCGTCTGCGCCCTGACGGCGGTCTTCGCCCTGCTGCTGCCGCTCTCGCAGACGCACGGGGGCGGCGCGGGCACCGGTGCCGGGGGCCTCGGCCACGCGGTGCCGTCGCGGGCCGAGGCCTGCGAGGACCCGGAGGAGCAGAGCCCGCCGCCGTCCGGCGCGGACGGCCCGACCATCGAGGCGATCAAGAACCGGAAGGACCGCCGGCTCGTCATCGGCGTCGACCAGAACAGCTACCGCTGGGGCTACCGCGACCCCAACAGCGACCGGGACGACGCCGAACTGGAGGGCTTCGACATCGACCTCGCCCACCGGATCGCCCAGGAGATCCTGGGGGACCCCGACGCCGTGCGGTTCCGCGCCGTCCCGACCAACGAGCGCATTCCCGCGATCAAGGAGGGCAGGGTCGACATGGTGGTCCGCACCATGTCGATCAGCTGCGAGCGGCTGCGGGAGGTCGCCTTCTCCGCCCCGTACTTCGAGACGGGGCAGCAGCTCCTCGCGCCCAGGAAGTCGGACATCGAGGACTACGACGAGAAGATGCTGGAGGGCAAGCGGATCTGCGCGGCGCAGGACTCCACGGCGCTGGCCACCCTGGAGGCGGACAGGGAGGCGGGCGAGCTGGCCGCGTCCACCGAGATCCGCACCGTGCCCAACCAGCTCGACTGCCTGGTACGCCTCCAGCTCGGCGAGGTGGACGCCGTGGTGACCGACAGCGCGCTCGCCGCGAGCCAGGCCGCCCAGGACCCGTCGGTCGCCCTCAAGGGGAAGCCCTTCACCACCGAGTACTACGGGGTGGCGATGAAGAAGGGTCCCGACGACGACCTGGTCCGCCGCGTCAACCAGGTTCTGGAGGACTACCGCAGGGACGGCTGGGAGCAGTCGTACGACAAGTGGCTGGCCGGGACCCTCGGCGAGTCGCCGGGGCCGCCGTCGGTGAGCTACCGCTAGCCGGCGGCGTCCGGCCGATCTGATACGACCTGACAACGACCCGACACGACTGGAGAGCCGCCCGTGACGCGCCCCCGCGCGCCGCGGGCGACGACCGAGAGCGAGAGGTGATCGATGGGCGTCGCGGGACCCTCCGGGCCGGTGATGGACCGGGACGAGGTGGACCGTGCGCTGGCGCGGCTCGGCGCCGAGCACGAGGCCGTCGAGACCTCGCTGCTCGCCCTGCAGGACCACGCGGGCCGCAGACTCCTCGAGGGCGCCCGGCTCACCGGCGTCACGCAGGAGCGCTGGACGGCCACGGAGGCGTCGATCACGCTGCTGTGGACGTACTTCGACGCGTACACGGACGCGTTGCGCTCCGCGCGCGAGATCCGCTCCCGCAGGCGCTGGTCGAGCCGCGAGGACCTGGCCGAGCTGACCGAGCTGCTGCGCGGCGAGAGCGTCACGCTGGCCGGCGGCGCCGCGGCGGCGCCCGGCGGTCCGAACGTGCTCAGCCGGCGCTTCACGCTCGCCGCCCTGGTCGACGAGATGAACGGGCTGTACGCGAGCTCGCTCGACATGGTCGTCGCCGCCGACGCGGTGTGGTCGGCGCTGCCCGCCCGCATCGACCTGCTCTCCGCCGAGCTGCAGCGCACCCGCCGCCTCGCGCACTCCGTGGGCGTGCGGCCCGGTGAGCACCCGGCCGGCGACGACCTGGAGCGGATCACCCGTACGCTGACGGACCTGCGGGAACAGGTGATCTCCGATCCGCTGGCGTTCTGGCAGCCCGCGCGGGGCAGTTCGGCGCCGGGCGGCGGCCGCCCCGACACCACGCGCTACGACCGTGAGGCGCGCGCTCTGGAGGAGGTGCGCCGCGAGATCGACGCGGTGCTCACCGTCCGCCAGGACGCCGAGGCGCGGCTGGTGAGGCTGCGGGACGTGCTCTCGCGCGCGGACCGCACGCTCGCGGAGGCGCGCTCCGCGCGCGGCGAGGTCCTGGCCAAGATCGCCGCCTCCGAGGTGCCCGCGGTCAGCGGCCCGCCGACCGTGCTGCAGGAGCAGCTGGCGGCGGCCGCCGAGTACCGCAGGCAGGGGCAGTGGCACCGGCTCTCGCCGCTCCTGGAGTCGCTGGAGGAGCGGGCCGAGGACGAGCTGCTGCGCGCCCGCGAGTCGCTGACCGCGGTCACCGCGCCGCTCGCGGTCCGCGCGGAGCTGCGCGGACGCCTCGACGCGTACAAGGCGAAGGTCGCCCGGCACGGTCTCGCCGAGGACCCGCTGCTCGTGGAGCGGTACGACGCGGCGCGCCGGATGCTGTGGAGCGCCCCCTGCGACCTGCGGGTCGCGGAGCAGGCGGTGCTGCGCTACCAGCGGGCGGCCGCCGAGCTGCTGGCGCCGGGCGTCCCCGAACAGCGCGGGCCGCAGACGCGGCGGGAGCCCGCGGGGCCCTCGGACGAGCGGGAGGGGTGAGGCGGTGTGAGCGAGCCACGGCCGTGCCAGCGGCCCGGCTGCCCGGGGTCGTACGAGGACATGGGCGGCGGGCTGTACTGCGACACGTGCGGCCTCGCGCCGGTCGTCGCGGCGGCCCCCGGGGCCGCCGCGTCCGGCCCGGGGCCGGGGAGCGGCACGGTGGGCGGCGCGCCGACCGGCGTCACCGGCGGCCGGGGCTCGCGCGGCTCCGGCGCGCGCGGCGGTTCCGGCTCGGGGGCGTCCGCGCGGTCCTCGGCCCGCTCGTCGTCCCGGTCCTCGCAGTCCCGCCGCTCGGTGTCGGGGCGGCTGTCGCGCTCCCTGTCGGGGCGGTCGACCGGCCGCTCGGTGTCGGTGCGCAGCTCCGGCCCGTCGGCCGGCGCCTCCGGCCGCAGCCGGCTCGGCGCGGGCCTGGTCCAGGTGCCGGGCGTGCCGCGGCCCGACCCGCGCGCGATGGTCCTGGAGAACCCCGAGGTGCCCGAGCGCAAGCGGTTCTGCTCGCGCTCGGACTGCGGGGCGCCGGTGGGGCGTCCGCGCGGCGACCGGCCGGGCCGCACGGAGGGCTTCTGCACCAAGTGCGGCCACCCGTACTCGTTCGTGCCCAAGCTGCACCCGGGCGACATCGTGCACGGCCAGTACGAGGTCGCGGGCTGCCTCGCGCACGGCGGGCTCGGCTGGATCTACCTCGCCGTGGACCGGGCGGTGGCCGACCGCTGGGTGGTCCTCAAGGGCCTGCTGGACACCGGCGACCAGGACGCCATGGACGCCGCGATCTCCGAGCGCCGCTTCCTCGCCGAGATCGAGCACGCCAACATCGTGCGCATCTACAACTTCGTCGAGCACCTCGACCAGCGCACCGGCTCGCTCGACGGCTACATCGTCATGGAGTACGTCGGCGGCAAGTCCCTCAAGGAGATCGCCAACGGCCGCCGCACGCCGGAGGGCAGACGCGACCCGCTGCCGGTCGAGCAGGCCTGCGCGTACGGCATCGAGGCCCTGGAGGCGCTCGGCCACCTGCACAGCCGCAACCTGCTGTACTGCGACTTCAAGGTCGACAACGCCATCCAGACCGAGGACCAGCTCAAGCTGATCGACATGGGCGCGGTGCGCCGGATGGACGACGACGAGTCGGCCGTCTACGGCACGATCGGCTACCAGGCGCCGGAGGTCGCCGAGGTGGGCCCGTCGGTCGCCTCGGACCTCTACACGGTGGCGCGCACGCTGGCCGTCCTCACCTTCGACTTCCAGGGCTACACCAACGTCTTCGCCGACTCCCTGCCCGACCCCGACCACATCGAGGTCTTCCGCACCTACGAGTCGTTCTACCGGCTGCTGGTGCGCGCCACCGACCCCGACCCGGCCCGCCGGTTCGCCTCCGCGCAGGAGATGGCCGAGCAGCTGACGGGCGTGCTGCGCGAGGTGGTGTCGGTGCAGACGGGCCGCGCCCGCCCGGCCCTGTCCACGCTGTTCGGGCCCGAACTGAGGGTGACGGACACGGAGTTGTTCGGCGCGCTGGACGGGGACGTGTCGCGGCTCGGGGCGCGTCCGGTGCCGGTGCGGCGGCGGCGCGGCGCCCCGGCCGGCGCGGGTGCCGGGGCCGCCGCCGGTCCCGCCGTGGAAGGCGGCGCGGCGGGCGCCGGTTCCGCGGCGGCCGGGCGGGGACGCGCCGGTGCCGGACCCGGTCCCGCCGCGGCCGGGACCGGCGGGACGGTGCCCTACGGCGGCGGCGCCCCCGCCCCCGTCCCCCCGTCCTCCGCAGCCGGTACCGCCCCCGTCCTGCCGCCCGCCGGGACCTCCGCGGACCTGGTCAGACGGCTGGACACGGCCGCCGCCGCGCTCGCGCTGCCCGTGCCGCGGGTCGACCCCGGCGACCCCAACGCCGGTTTCCTGGCCGGTCTGATGGCGTCCGCGCCCGCCGAACTGCTCACCGCGCTGCAGGCGGCGCCCACCCGCTCCACGGAGCTGCGGCTGCGCGAGCTGCGCGCCCGCCTGGAGATGAGCGACCTCACCGGCGCGGGGCAGGCGCTGGACGCCCTGGAGGCGGACCTCCCCGACGACTGGCGGGTGGTCTGGTACCGGGGCGTGGCGGCGCTCGCCACCGGCGACCACGAGGTCGCCGCGCTGTCCTTCGACGCGCTCTACGACGCCTTCCCCGGCGAGACCGCGCCCAAGCTGGCCCTCGGCCTGTGCGCCGAGGTGCTGGGCCAGCTGGACAACGCCGCCGAGTACTACCGCCTCGTGTGGTCCACCGACCCCGGGTACGTGAGCGCCGCCTTCGGCCTCGCCCGCGTGCTGCTGGCGTCGGGCGACCGGCGGGGCGCCGTGCGCACACTGGAGTCCGTGCCGGAGGCGTCCATCCACTACACGGCGGCCCGGGTGGCGGCCGTACGGGCGCGGCTGCGGCGGCGCGCGGAGGAGGCCGGCGCGGCCTTCCTGGACGACCTGACCGCGGCGGCCCGGCAGGTGCGGGACCTGGACGCCTACGGCCTGGACGCGGTCAGGCGCGAGCAGTTGTCGGCCGAGGTCCTCGGCTGCGCCCTGGACTGGGTACTCTCCGGTGGCCAGGGTTCCGCTCCGCCCGGCACCGGTGCCGCCGGAACCGCCCCGCGGACGCGGACCGTACTGCTCGGCAGTGAACTGGACGAGCGCGGCCTGCGTTTCGGGCTGGAGCGTTCGTACCGCACACTGGCCCGGCTCGCCCAGCGGGGCGAGGAGAGGATCGAACTGGTGGAGCGGGCCAACCGCTACCGCCCCCGGACGTGGGTGTAATTGATGGCGCAGATGCACCGGTCGACGGCTCTTTCGAAGTGCCCGAGCTGCGAGGAGCCGCTGGAGACGGGTGACCGTTTCTGCGGCGCCTGCGGGTACGACCTGTCGGCGGTCCCCCCGCCGCCGGCCGACCCGCCGACGAACGCCGTCAACGGGTGGGCGCCGCAGCCGTCCCCGCAGACCGCGCGGTCGGACGGGCCGGCCGCCGTGCCCGGGACGCAGGGCGGCGCCCCGTCCGCGCCCGTACCGGCCGGGGCCCCCGGCGCCGGACCCGACGGCTTCGGGCTCCCGCAGGACGGCGTGCGGTTCGACCGCCCCGCCGGGTCCGCGGAGTCCGTGGAGCCCGTGGGACCCACCGGGTCCGCCGAGCCCACCGGGTCCGCCGGGTCCGCCGAGCCCGACGACTACCCGCTGGCCGCGCCGCAGCCGCCCGCCGCTCCCCCGGTGGTCGTGCCGCCCCGCCCGGAGCAGCCGCCCGCCGACCCGCGCACGGCGGAGCCCCCGACGCCGCCCGCGGGCACGAAGCTGTGCGTGGCCTGCCGCGCGGGCCGGGTCGACACCGACGGCTACTGCGAGAACTGCGGGCACGCGCAGCCCCGCGAGCGGGACCACATGGAGCAGGAGCTGGGCGCGGTCGCCGCGGTCAGCGACCGGGGCCTGCGCCACCACCGCAACGAGGACGCGTTCGCCGTCTCCTCCACCGCGCTCCCGGACGGCTCCCCGGCGGTCGTCGCGGTCGTCTGCGACGGCGTGTCCTCGGCGACGCGCCCCGACGAGGCGTCGCTGGCCGCCGCCGCCACGGCCAACGAGGCGCTGCTCGCCGCCCTGCCCCTGGGCACCCACCCCCAGCAGGCGATGCACGACGCGATCGTGGCGGCCGCCCACGCCGTGACCGCGCTGGCCGACGGGCCCGGCCAGGACGACGAGCACGCGCCCCACCAGAACGCGCCGGCCTGCACGATCGTCGGCGCGGTCGTCACCCCGGCGCTGCTGGTCGTCGGCTGGATCGGCGACAGCCGCGCCTACTGGGTGCCGGTCGACCGCTCCGCGCCCCCGGCCCGGCTCACCGAGGACGACTCCTGGGCCGCGCAGATGGTCGCCGCGGGCCTGATGAACGAGGCGGAGGCGTACGCCGACGACCGCGCCCACGCCATCACCGGCTGGCTCGGCGCCGACGCCTACGAACTGGAGCCGCACACCGCCGCCTTCAAGCCGGACCGGCCGGGCGCCGTCGTGGTCTGCACCGACGGGCTGTGGAACTACGCCGAGGCCGCCGAGGAGATGGCCGCGGCCGTGCCCCTCGACGCCGCCGAGCGCCCGCTGCACGCCGCCCGGGTGCTCGTCGGCCACGCCCTGGACGGCGGGGGCCACGACAACGTAACAGTGGCCGTGCTGCCGTTCCCCGCACCGCCGCAAGGGGCAGGATCGGCCTGAGGGACCGGACGGGAGCGGTTCCGCGGACCGTTCGGGAGCGGTCCGGGACCGGAGGGGACCGGTCCGCCGGCCGACATCGCCCGCGTACGCGCGGGAGTGGTGAGGGGGAGCTCAGACGTCATGGCCAATTTCTCGAAGTCCGGTGTTCCGCGGTTCTCGGTGGACGTGTACCAGAACGCGTACCTGCCGGAGGGCGGCAGCGAGGTCGACGCCATCGTCACGGTGACGGCGACCGGGGGCGGCACCGTCGGCGGCGCGGTGACCGCCCCGCACCTGTACGGCACGGGGCGGGGGCCGGACGCGGCCGTCGCGATCATGGTGGACTGCTCGGGCTCGATGGACTACCCGCCGACCAAGATGCGCGGCGCCCGCGACGCCACGGCCGCGGCGGTCGACGCCCTGCGCGACGGCGTGCACTTCGCGGTGATCGGCGGCACGCATGTGGCCAAGGAGGTCTATCCGGGGGGCGGGCGGCTCGCGGTGGCCGACGCGACCACCCGCGGCCAGGCCAAGCAGGCGCTGCGCAAGCTCGGCGCGGGCGGCGGCACCGCGATCGGCACCTGGCTGCGCCTCGCCGACCGGCTGCTGTCCTCGGCGGACGTCACGATCCGGCACGGCATCCTGCTCACCGACGGCCGCAACGAGCACGAGTCGCCCGAGGCGCTCAAGGCCACCCTCGACGCCTGCGCGGGCCGCTTCACCTGCGACGCGCGCGGCGTCGGCACGGACTGGGAGGTCAAGGAGGTCACCGGGGTCGCCTCCGCGCTGCTCGGCTCCGCGGACATCGTCGCCGACCCGGCCGGGCTCGCCGCCGACTTCACGCGGATGATGGAGGCGGCCATGGGCAAGGAGGTCGCCGACGTCGCGCTGCGGCTGTGGACCCCGCTCGGCGCGTCCGTGCGGTTCGTCAAGCAGGTGGCTCCGACCGTGGAGGAGCTGACGGACCGCCGTACGGAGGCGGGTCCGCGCACGGGCGACTACCCGACCGGCTCCTGGGGCGACGAGTCCCGCGACTACCACGTCTGCGTCGAGGTCCCCCCGGCCGGACTCGGCCAGGAGATGCTCGCCGCCCAGGTCTCGCTCGTCGTCCCCCAGGGCGACGGCGGTGCGCAGTCCCTGGGCGCCCAGGGACTCGTACGGGCGGTGTGGACGGACGACCTGGCCGCCTCCACGTCGATCAATCCGCAGGTCGCGCACTACACGGGCCAGGCCGAACTGGCACAGGCCATCCAACAGGGGCTGGAAGCACGCAAAGCGGGAGATGTCGACGGCGCCACGGCCAAGCTCGGCCGCGCCGTCCAGCTCGCCGGCGCATCCGGGAACGCCGATACGGCGAAACTGCTCGCGAAGGTGGTGGACGTGGTCGACGCGGCGGCAGGTACTGTGCGACTGAAGGCGAAGGTCGAAGAGGCCGACGAGATGACCCTCGAGACCCGGTCCACGAAAACTGTCCGTGTGAAGAAGTAGCCGAGTCCGGCTCCTCCCTGGAGCCGGAGAACGAGCCCGGCCCCGTCCGCGGGGGCGGAGAAACCCGGTCCCCGCGGACCGGGCGGGAGAGGGGGAAGCGCCGACATGCCGACCTGCCCGAACGGACACCAGTCGGGTTCCGACGACTGGTGCGAGGTCTGCGGTCACCGTATGGCGGGTGCCGTGCCACCGCCTCCGCCGCCGCCCCCGGCCGCCGGGTACGGCTATCCGCCGGCCGGCTCGCCCCCGCCCCCCGGCCAGGGCGGCCGCCCGCACCTGTCCGCAGTGCCCGACCAGGCGTCCGAGCCGCAGCTGTGCCCGCAGTGCCACACCCCGCGCGAGGGCGCGGCGCCGTTCTGCGAGGAGTGCCGCTGGAACTTCCTCACGAACACGGCGACCTCCTACACCCCCGCGGCGACGCGTCCGCCGGCGTCGGGCCAGGGCCAGGCGCCGCGGTTCCCGTCGCCGCCCGGCCGCCCCGGCCCCGGTCCCGACTCGTACGAGTACCAGAGCTCGCGGCCGTCGCAGGTCAACCGGCCCGCCGAGCCGATCCCGCCCTCGCCCTTCGGCGACGGGCCGGCCGGCTTCCCCGGCACCTCGTCGCGTCCGGTCCCGCCGCCGCCCGGCCCCACGCCCGGGGCGCCCGCGCCCACCTCGGGAGGTCCCGGCCCCGGGCCGGTGCCCGGTGGTCCCGCGCCCACGTCCGGGGGTCCCGGAGTGCCGCCCGGCGGACCCGGGTCCGCGCCCGGGGTGTTCGGGGCGCCCGGCGGACCTGGTGGGCCCGGCGGGCCCGGTGGGGCCGCTGGTCCTGGCGGACCCGGGACGAACGGCGGGCCCGGTGGTGGACCCGGTGCGGGTGGTGGACCCGGTGCCGGTCCCGGTACGTCCGGTGCGGCGCAGGCGTTCCATCGGCCGGGACAGCCCGGCGCGGGCGGTGGCTACGGCTACCCCGCCCCGCAGCAGCCGTCCGGCCCGTCCTTCGGCGGGGACGACGACTGGGTGATCTCGCCGCCGTCCGGCGGTGCGCCCGGCGGCGCCCCGGGAGCGGGCGCACCGGGGGCGGGCGGGTCCGCGCACCCCGGCGGGACCCAGCAGCCGCCCGGCTTCCCGCAGTCCCAGTCCCAGTCCCAGTCCTGGAGCGTCACGATCGGGCCCGACCGCGACTACTTCATGGCGATGATGCAGCGCTCCGGCCCCGAGGCCGCGGGTCTGAACCTGCCCGCGTACTCGCCGGAGCAGCGGCGCCCGCTCACCGGCAACCAGGTCAGCATCGGCCGCCGCCGGCACTCCACCGGCGACACCCCCGACATCGACCTGTCGGTGCCGCCGGAGGACCCGGGCGTCTCGCACCAGCACGCCGTCCTGGTCCAGCAGCCGGACGGCGGCTGGGCGGTCGTCGACCAGAACTCCACCAACGGCACCACGGTGAACGGCGCCGAGGAGCCCATCCAGCCCTTCGTCCCCGTACCGCTGCAGGACGGCGACCGGGTGCACGTGGGCGCCTGGACGACCATCACGATCCGGCGGGGATGAGGGGATGAGACGCGGGGGCGCCGGGTCCGCCGGCGCCCCGGTCAGGGCAGGGGCCAGGCGTGCGGGCCCCGGGGATCGTCCAGCCAGGCCCACCGGCGCCCGTCCTCGACGGTGATCCCGTAGCGCTCGCGCACCGGCTGCCCCTCGCGCTCCCACAGGGCCAGCGCCTCCCGCGGCTCCAGGTGTCCCGCGGTCAGCGAGAGCAGGAAGCGGAACAGTTCGTGCCGCACCGCCCAGCGCGGCAGCGTCTCGTGGTCGGGGCGCTCAGGAGGGTGCCCGGTCCTCGGCCGTGCGCCGCCGCCGCGCAGCGGCACGAAGTAGGCGGGCGTGTGCAGGAACCGCCCCTCGGCGTGCTCCTCGTCGCGTACGCGCAGGTCGATCAGGCCGTTCGCGAGCGGGGCGAGGATGTGGGCGCCGGGCCGGGACTGGGCGAGCCACGCGGGCGGTACGGAGTCCACCGCGCACGTCACGATGATCCGGTCGAAGGGGGCGCGCTCGGGGCAGCCCTGCGCTCCGTCGCCGGTCACGACGGCCGGGCGGCGGCCGACCGCCGCCAGATGCCGCCGGGCCGCCTCGGTGATCTCCGGGTCCAGGTCGACCGTGGTCACCAGGGCGTCGCCGAGGCGGTGCGCGAGCAGGGCGGCGTTGTACCCCGTGCCCGCGCCGATCTCCAGCACGGTGTCGCCGTCCCCGATCTGCAGGTCCACGAGCATTCGCGCCATCAGCGACGGCTGGCTGCTGGACGAGACCAGTTCCCCGTCGCGCACCCACGTGGCGAGCGGCGTGTCCGCGTAGGCCCCTTCGAGCCAGCGCTCGCGTCCGCGCGGATCGGGGTCGTCGCTCCTCAGGCGCGCGTACCCGCCGCGGACGCCGACGTAGTAGGACGGCACGAAGAGGTGGCGCGGGACCGTCGCGAACGCCTCCCGCCAGGACGGGTCGCCGTCCAGGGCGCCGCCGGCCTCGATCTCGCGCACCATCGCCGCCCGCGCCGAGGCGGCGAGGTGGTCCAGGTCGCCGGTGTCGTGGCCGACGGCGTACGCGCCCATGCCTCCACTGTCCTGCGCGCGGGCCGGGGACGCGAGCGTCCGGAGCCACCGAATCCGCATCAGCCGGGACCGACGCGTCCGCGGCGGGTGAGGCCGACGCGTCCGCCCGCGGCCCGCGGGGGGAGCGGGACCGAACGGCTCCCCGGAAGGCGGCGGGACGAGGGGCGCTCCGGCGGGACGAAGGGCGTCCTCCGGTCCCCCGCGAGGGTCCTAAGCCTCCGGTCCTCGGCCGCCGCGTCTGAGACCATGGACGGGTGAAAGAGATACGGCGCGGCACGCTTCAGGAGCAGACCTTCTACGAACAGGTCGGCGGCGAGGAGACCTTCCGCCGGCTCGTTCGCCGTTTCTACCAGGGCGTCGCGGAGGACCCGCTGCTGCGGCCCATGTATCCCGAGGAGGACCTCGGACCGGCCGAGGAGCGCTTCGCACTGTTCCTGATGCAGTACTGGGGCGGCCCGACCACCTACAGCGAGAACCGCGGCCACCCGCGGCTGCGCATGCGCCACGCCCCGTTCACGGTCGACCGGGCCGCGCACGACGCGTGGCTGCGGCACATGCGGGCCGCCGTCGACGAGCTCGGCCTCTCCGAGGAGCACGAGCAGACCCTGTGGAACTACCTCACGTACGCGGCGGCGTCGATGGTGAACACTCCCGGCTGAGCCGGGTGTGCGGCCGGCCGTCCCCGATGCGCGGAGCGGGCCGGGCGCCCGGCCCGCTCCG